>NZ_FNRR01000017.1:0-14629 GCF_900107875.1 Paenibacillus sp. 276b
CCTTGTTTTGAACTAAGGCATTCAACTTTTTTAAATAGGCGTTTTCCATACGCAAACGTTCTAATTCAGCTTGTAGAGCTTCAACTGATTCATCGCCAGGTTCTAGCTTCTTCGTTATATTTTTGTTCGTATTTTTCATGAGTGGACGCCCCTTTTTCTTTGATTTCAGGCCGTCCATTCCATCCTCATTGAATTGAATACGCCATTTTCTAATAATCCTAGGAGAGGGTATATTGAAAATGACCGCAGCTTCATTTGGAGACGTCCCATTCTCGTTTATATAGGTGAGTACGTCTAGTTTAAATGTCTTAGTGTAAGCTGTATAGCTCTTTTCAAAAGCTTTGACGCCGTGATATTCGTATTGCCTAATCCACATACGTAAAGTTTCATGATTTATCCGTAATGATTTTGCAATACTTTTGACTCCTTCAGTACCATTCTGATATCTATGAATGGCTTTCAATTTCTCATCTAAACTGAATTTAGGCAAAAAAACTGCACCTCCATTGTTAGTCGTGTCTAACAAATGGGGTGCAGTTCAAAATTAGCAGCCTGGCTTTTTGGGAAGATTTGAATTACGCACAAGTCTCGACTAGGCTGCATTTTACTTCTTCGCGGCGTTTTCGCAAGTAGGAAATACGGAAGAAGGTAGCAGCAGTTACAGCAGCCAGAATGACGCTTGTTGCGCCGATCCAACTGATGTAGCTCAGTGATGCCTGCTCGACGACAACACCGCCAAGACCAGCACCAGCGGCCATGCCAAGATGCAACACGGAGGTATTCATACTAAGCATAATGCCGGATGCCTCTGGAGCAAGTGACAATAAATAAAATTGCTGGGTAGGGCTGGAAGACCAAACTGTAAAAGACCAAAACATCAGAAGAGGGATTACGATCAACGGCGATTGTCCATCTAGTGAGAGCAGAACTAGAGCCATGGTATTAAACAGCATTCCAATGACTAATGTGCGAGGAGCTCCCCATCTATCGGTGCTGTAGCCGCCGAATTTAGAGCCAAACAAGCTGGCGATACCGAAAGAGAAGAGTGCAATGCTTACGCTTTGCTCGCTTAATTTGGTTATGGTCAGCAAGTAGGGCGAAATATAGGTGTAAACAACAGAGTATCCACCAATCCACATGAAGGCGACAGCCAACGCGATCGCAATTTCAGGTTTCTTCAACAGTGCAAACTGTTTGCGAATCGGAACAGGCGCCTCGCCATTGGATTGGGGAATAGCAATAAGGATTAAGAACATGGCAAGCAAACCTAGTAGACCGATAACGCCGAAAATAAGCTTCCAATCATAAACCGAAGCGGCGACTCTTCCAAGTGGAACTCCGATAATTAAGGAGGCACTGAAGCCCATTATAAGTGTTGCAATCGCACTTCCTTGTTTGCCAGGTGCAGCGAGCTTGGCAGCAACCGTCAATGAGGTAACAAGAAACACGCCGGTACTAATCGCGAGAACAACACGTGATACGAGCAAGAATGTAAAGCCTGGTAACGCGATGGCAATCAGGTTGCCTACTGCAAATACACCAAGCGCATAAAGGAGAAGTTTACGTCTCTCCATACGTGCAGTGACGGCTATGACGATCGGTGTGCCGAAGGCATAGGCCAGCGAAAAAACGGTAATCAGCTGACCTGCGACCGATACGGAGACACCTACATCTACAGCTACCTTATCCAAAATCCCTGCAATAATATATTCGGATGTCCCAACTAGAAAGCTGATAATAGCCAATATATAAATTTTCAATGCGTTCGACATACGGGTAAAGCTCCTCTCTATACTTCAATGTTTTATATTTCTAGTTCTATAGAAATAATGTTTAAAAAAATTTACTCCAGCAAATAAGGCGCATATTTCTGTGCCATTTCGCGGTTTACGCTGTAGTAGATATACGTTCCTTCTTTACGGAGGTTCAACAGTCCACAGTCTGTCAATTGCTTCAAGTGATGGGAAAGCGTTGAGCTGGCTACCGATTCCAGCTTAGACTCGATATCCGAGCAACACAAAGTTGTCTCCTCCGTAAGGAGTAAGGCAATTTTGATTCTCGTGGGTTCTCCGAGCGCTTTGTACACTTTAATAGCTTGACGCACATTCGCATTTTCTTCTACCATCGTAAATTCACCTTTTTTCTAACTGTAGTTATTTCTATATCCGTAAAAATAATGTAGCACACCTTTTTTTGAATGTAAACAGAGAATAAGACTGTGTAGTTTATTTTAACAGATGAGTCGCTTGGGCTTTCCGTCAAAATAGCTACCATCTTACCAGGCTCTCATGCCGGGAACACCTGAAATCAGGTGTTCCCGGCTTCTTGCGTTCGCAGCCTGAATCGGCTCTCCCCGCAACATGATTGAGCTTCGAGTTAAAAAAGGATAGGATGGAATCTTTTATTTAAGACCATTATGTAAAAGTAACTTGCGTTGCAGAATGCGGTTGAAATTTGTGCCCATAATTATGGCGACAATCGTATAAGCTATTTATAATCGGAATGCTAGTATTCTGAAGGAAGCCTTAATGTTAAAATAGTCATGCAGAGCCGTTTATCAGGCATCATCCCATCATCAGTAAGTGGACTGAGTGACCCCAGAACGGAACGATTATTTTAGTTTTCCGCTAACAGTCATAACAGTCACGGAGGATAAGAAAATGAACAACTCGGAATGGGCAGAGTCCTATTTTCCAATATATACAGCAGACAGCATTCAATCATTGTATAGTACGTCAACCATGCCGATACATAGGATCCATGAGAACCTAACCGTTCTGTTGGCCGTTTCAAGTGGTAAGGGTTCACTTCATCTCGACGATCACATATACGAACTCACCGATGGCATGGTAATCCTTATTCCGGCGCAGAGTGATGTCGTTATACAGGGGAATCAGATGCATCCACTTCATATATACACCCTCTCCATTCGCACGCAAGAACAGAAGAGATCACTGCCAATGATAGCCATGGGACGGTCCAGTGTGCTCGCAACAGAAACTCTTATTGAGTTCTATGAACCTGCGATTGCAGCACAGCTTGAGGAGCTCTATATGTATCGTTTACCTGGCAATGAAGTCAGGCATATGCGTAACCAGATTCTGTTTCATCAAGTACTGATGAGTCTGTTGGAACGAATGGAAGCAAAATATATTGCGAGTGAGCAACCATCTATGGAACGCAGCATCACATTTATGGAAAACCATGTTAGTGAGAAGATAACAACCGAAGGACTTTCCGAAATTGCGGGAGTCAGTCGCTCTCACTACTCCATCCTATTTAAGCAGCTTACTGGATTTTCACCCAATGAGTATCTCTCACGCTTGCGTGTTCACCGTGCCAAAGAGTTATTAATTGGCGGGTCCGCTTCACTTCGTGAGATCGCGCTGAAGGTCGGATATAAGGATGAATTCTATCTTAGTCGTCGCTTCAAGCAGCAGACAGGAGAGAGTCCTTCAGGTTACACACGTCGCAGACCTTCTCAACGAGTGGCTGTGTGGTGTGCACCTTATGCAAGCCATCTAATGTTACTTGGATTGGAACCAGCGGTCGTCATCTCGGAAAGCAGCGAATATGTAAGCACAGAGGGAGTTAGCCCACCTCAAACGATACGTTTTATCCATTCTGACAGTTCACCTGAACAAATAAAGTCCGCATTGCTAGATGCTAATATTGAGCTCATCATTGCAGCAAATCAGCATCTACATATGAACGGATTAAGTTCTGAACGTCTGAGATCCATCGCTCCTATTGTTGAAATTGCTTGGATGGAGCTTGGTTGGAAAGAACATCTGCGGTTTATCGCACAGGCCATTCAAAGGGGGGAGAAGGCAGAACAATGGCTGGCAGACTTTGAAAGGGAAGAACAGCAGGCACGGGAAGCCATTCAGACGAGCCAGATTGTGAATGAGACGCTGACCATTCTCGTCATAAAACCGGATACTTTACAAATATATGGAATCAGAAATGTCGGATATGTGATGTATCAATCACTCGGATTACGTCCTCCGGCCAAGATTGCCCAGGAAATACAGAGGTTTGGCGACCAATTTCATTCGGTCTCTATCCAACTGTCGGAACTTCAGGATTACGAGGGCACTCGTATGCTCGTCATTGTTTTTCCAGATGAAAAAGGGTCCAAGGCTCATTCAGAAGGTATATTTAACTCGGAATACTGGAAAGGGCTTGAGGCAGTGAAGCGAAATCGGATCTATCATCTGGAGCAGGAAGAGTGGATACCCTACAACCCGGTTTCCATTCGTTTGCAGCTCGGACGGGCTGTATCCTTATGGACTGGCATCCAATAATCCAAAGGTTTTCTCAAACAAAAAGGCATGGTTAGGTTCATCCTGCATGCCTATAATTAGCTATTGTAATGAGAATGATTTTCATATTCAAAGAGAAAAGGGAGAGAGTCATCTAATGAGAAAGCTTTTTGTTCCATTTATATTAGTTCTGGTCTTATTGCTTAGCGCTTGTGGAAGCAACTCAGCCAAAGATACAACGGAGAATGCAACTACATCCAACGAATCCACTTCTTCGAACACGGATTCAACAGGTTCTTCATCCGAGTCAGATTCGGGTACGTTCACATATCAATCGGAGACAGGTCCTGTGGAAGTTCCTTCCCACCCGCAACGTGTGGTTGTGCTGACCCGATTCCTGACAGGAAACGTGATGGCACTGGATGTGCCGCTGGTTGGTGTGGATGAAATGTCCAAGGAGAACCCGAATTTCAAAGATAAACTGGCGAATACTGAGGCGGTTACCGACGAAAGTCTGGAGAAAATTATTGAATTGAACCCAGATCTGATTATCGGCCTGTCTGATATCAAGAACATCGATAAGCTGAAGCAAATTGCTCCAACAGTCACCTATACATATGGTAAGGTGGACTTCCTCAAGCAACAACTGGAGATCGGAAAGCTTGTGAACAAAGAAAAAGAAGCACAGGCCTGGGTTGACGATTTTGACGCTCGAAGCAAAAAAGTAGGGGAAGAAATCAAAGCCAAAATTGGCGACAATGCGACTGTATCCGTTATTGAAACGTTCAATAAACAACTTTATGTGTATGGCGAAAATTTCGGACGTGGAACGGAAATACTCTATAATCAATTCGGTTTAGGTATGCCAGTTAAGGTCAAGGAAGCTACTAAGAAAGACGGATTCTTTGCTGTATCGAACGAAGTATTGAAAGACTACATGGGAGACTATGTAATATTCAGTAAAAATGCCGATGAGGACAATTCGTTCCAAAATACCGAAACATACAAAAATATTGATGCGGTGAAAAATAATCGAGTATTTGAAGCCGATGCCAAGGCATTCTACTTCAATGATCCACTCAGCATGGAATACCAGCTGGAATTCTTTATCGAACATTTTCTTGGCAAGTAAAACTTGAACGCGATGAAAAATAAACGACTTCCTTTTCGGTTTGCAACCAAGCTGCTGGGTAGTGTACTCGTACTTATCGTGTGTTTCATCATCGCCATGATGTTTGGCGCAGAAGAAACGACATTCCGCAATCTATGGCTGACCCTGACCTCTGCGACGAAGAACGATAATATTCTTATTCTGCGAGAGATCAGACTCCCACGGGAACTCGCTGCCATGCTGATCGGAGCGGCTCTCGCCGTCTCCGGAGGCATCATGCAGGGAATTACTCGCAATCCGCTGGCTGATCCTGGACTGCTCGGTCTGACTTCAGGTGCCAATATGGCACTCGCCCTGGCTTTTGTTTTCATGCCATCACTCGGATATTTTGGAATTATGGTCGCTTGTTTTGTTGGTGCTGCACTTGGAGCAGCATTGGTTATTGTGCTCGGCTCGATGCGGAGGGGGAGCTTATCCCCTATTCGGGTAGTGCTTGCCGGGGCAGCTGTATCCGCTTTTATGTATGCCATCTCGGATGGCATCAGTATCTTTTTCAAAATTTCCAAGGATGTATCCATGTGGACTTCGGGAGGACTCATCGGAACGACATGGGGCCAGATTCAAGCTATTGCGCCTGTCATACTGATTGGTTTAGCTGTAGTTCCGTTTCTTTCCAACCAGATCAACATTCTTAGCCTGAGCGATGAGGTGGCGACTGGACTGGGGCAGAAACTTGTACTCGTCAAAACTGTTCTGTTCCTGCTGGTCATCGTGCTTACCGGAGCGTCGGTTGCATTGATCGGAAATATGGCCTTTGTCGGCTTAATGATCCCGCACATTGTCCGTAAATTGGTGGGCACGGATTATCGGTATATTATACCCGTATCCATTTTTGCCGGAGCATCGTTTATGCTGCTTGCCGAAACACTGGGTCGAACGATAAATGCACCTTACGAAACACCTGTGGTCGCCATTGCTTCCATGCTTGGTTTACCTTTCTTCCTGTTCGTTGTGCGTAGAGGGGGCAAAGCGTTCTCATGACAATGTCTGCGCGAATTCGCAAGCAACGACTGATTCTGCTCGTGTGTTTGCTGCTGATCCTCATCACGGCTGTGGTAGGTATGAGCTGGGGGTATTCCTCGTTGTCTTTCAAAAGGGTAATTCCAGTGTTATTTGGCCAAGGTACATTTAAAGAAGACTTTGTTCTGTTTTCGGTCCGATTACCTCGAATTTTTATTACATTACTAGCTGGTATGGCGCTTGCGCTGTCAGGCTCTATTTTGCAGAGCATTACACGTAATGACTTGGCCGATCCAGGCATCATTGGAATCAATTCAGGTGCAGGTGTTGCCGTTGCCATCTTCTTTCTGTATTTCCCGATTGAAGTGGGCACGTTCGTTTATATGTTACCGTTAGCTGCTTTTATTGGTGCATTACTGACAGCCGCGCTCATCTATCTGTTCTCCTATAGCCGGACCAAGGGACTTGATCCCATAAAAATGGTGTTGGTCGGGGTTGGATTCTCGATGGCGCTGTCAGGCATCATGATTGTCATCATATCTTCGGCGGAGCGATCGAAGGTCGACTTTATTGCCAAGTGGATCTCCGGAAACATATGGGGGGCAGACTGGCCATTCATATGGGCTTTGCTGCCTTGGCTGATTGTGTTAATCCCGCTTACTTTGTTCAGAACCAGACGGCTTGATCTCATGGGATTGAACGAAGAAACGGCAATCGGAGTGGGGTTGAAGCTGGAGCGGGAACGCTTGGTACTCATGGTGATTGCTGTTGCAGCTGCTGCATCTGCTGTATCGGTTACGGGAGGGATCGCGTTTATCGGTTTGATGGCTCCACACATCGCCAAAGCGCTGGTCGGTCCACGTAACTCGTTATTTATTCCTGTAGCCGTTCTGCTTGGAGGCTGGCTTCTATTAATTGCAGATACGGTTGGACGCAACCTGGTTGATCCTGATGGAATTGCAGCAGGAATTATGGTCTCCCTAATCGGTGTGCCGTATTTTGTCTATTTATTATTGAAGAAATAATCTAAAAATCTTTAGATTATTGAACACATAGCTAATGAGGCTATCTTTTGTCGTCAAGACAAGGGATGGCCTTTGTTTGTAGTTTTGACGGGGGAAAGGTGAACTAAGCAACCCAGTATGACTTGATTCGTGTGATAAGATAAAATAGGCACAGTTTAAACCGATTCTAAAAGATAGGTGGAATTACCATGACAGATATGGATCAATTAGCTTCAATATTTGCAGATAATTCTTTTAAAATAGATGGAATCAATCGATTGGTTTTACAGCCCAAAAGTATATTGCGTGATTTCAGAACATTAAATCATGGATTTCTTTTTGTGGTACGGGGAGAAGCCAGTATGTCAGTAGATGGAACGATATACGAATTACAGCCCGGGTCCGTTTTTCATGCAGCACCAGGCATGCAGTTGGACTCACAGGTGAATGGTCATTCAGAGTATGAATATTATTTAGTATTTTATAGTTTTGACCTATTGGAAAAGGGCGACAGCATTCAGGAATGCGACTCTCATTTCAAATTGGACTCCGGGGCCAATCCAAGGGTTGTTGAATTACTGGTTATGCTGCAGGAACAATTACACGTGCAAGGGGGAATTGGCAAACTTCGAGTCAAAGAATTATTTTTGAGCATCATGGTTCAGGTTTTTACAGGCTGCAGTCAACGGGAGAGTGGAACTTCGCCGAGTGAAAAGGTGATTGAGCAAGCCATCTCTTATATACATGGACATTACATGAATCTGTTGACACTGGATGAGCTAGCAGAGTTACATGGCATGAGTTCAAAGCGTTTCTCCTACTTTTTTCACAAATACACGGGATTCCGCCCAATTGACTATGTCATCCATTATCGCATGGAGAGGGCAGGGGAGCTGCTGAAATCAGGTAGTTATTTGATTCGCGATGTTGCGATCAGTGTTGGTTATACCAATCCGCTCTATTTCAGTCGAATTTTTAAAAGTAAATTTGGTGTTTCTCCTTCGGAATACACGCATCTTAATTAAGCCTCCATTAGACAATAGTACATCCCAAATTGGTGATTTGTGCATTCGCATTTTCAATGATCCTTGCTATAGTATTAAATGATAATGAGAATCATTATTATAAAAGGTTGGAAGGTTGACTGAGATGAATACAATAAAAGCTCTTTTTTTCTCTCGATGCGTCCTCGGCCGTTCTAACCATGCAGGAATAAATGGAAGAAGAATGTTGGACAAACCAATTCGGAAATGGGGTATTCAAGATGAAAGATCATGAAGTGTTTGATGTAACGATTATTGGTGGTGGGCCTGCCGGATTATTTTCAGCTTTTTATAGCGGTTTGCGTGAAATGAAAACCAAAATCATTGAATTCCAGCCCTATCTTGGCGGGAAGGTACATGTGTATCCTGAGAAAATGATCTGGGATATAGGGGGCTTACAACCCGTTCCGGGCGAACAACTAATCGAGCAAATGGTCAATCAGGGACTGACTTTCCAGCCAGAGGTTGTTCTTGGAGAAAAGGTCACGTCCATATCCAAGGATGAGCAAGGACACTTCGTACTGCACACCGCTTCTGAGGAAAAACATTACTCCAAAACTGTGATTTTAGCTATTGGTGGAGGAATTCTGAAGCCGATTAAACTGGAAATTGAAGGTGCAGAACGTTTCGAGGTAACGAACTTACATTATACAGTCAAATCGCTGTCCCGTTTCAAGGACAAAACGGTTCTGATCTCGGGTGGCGGTAATGCGGCGATTGATTGGGCAAACGAGCTTGCCCTTATTGCCAAACAAGTCTATTTAACGTATCGGAAAGATACGCTGAAAGGCCATGAAGCTGAAATATCACGTCTTGAGAACAGTTCAGTCGAATGCTTGCTCAATACAACGATTGAGAAGCTGATCGCTACAGACGATCATCAACAGATTGAGACGGTTGTGCTGAAACGTAATGAGGACGGAGCTTCATTGGAGCTGGCCGTGGATGAGGTCATCATTAACTACGGTTATGAGAGGGACAAGGAATTGCTTGTGAACAGTCATATTAAGATTGATATGAAGGATCATTGGATCGCAGGCACACCAGTCAGCGAAACATCCGTACCGGGCATTTTTGCTGCGGGAGATATTTTGCATCATGAAGGGAAGCTTCATTTGATCGCAGGAGCGTTCCAGGACGCAGCCAATGCGGTGAACAAAGCCAAACTGTACGTGGCACCCGAAGCCAATACACATGGAATGGTTTCCTCGCACAATGACTTGTTCACGCAGAAAAACCGTGAGCTGATGAAGCATCTATATACCAAATAAAATACAACAAACTAAAATGGTCATCATAAAAAAATTCGTTCAATATCAAAAAAGCCGCTCACCCGTCAGCATGACGAGGAGCGGTTTCTTTTTCACAAGCCGACGATCTCGTCGGTCTGCTTAATTAATTAATGTAATGCTCATGTTTTAGTGTTTAACCGCTTCTCCAGCGAATACTTCAACGTTCATTGGAGCGGCCATGAATGCTGCTGCTTGTTGAACGAAAGTCTGGAAATGGGCGCTTGCATTATGGGAAGCTGTAGCGGCTTCGTCTTTCCACAGCTCAATCATCGTGTAGTGATGTTCGCGTTCAGTACTTTTGGCGAGATCATAGCTGATGTTGCCTTCTTCATTACGTGTTGCAGGGATCAGCACTTTTGTAGCTTCCAAAAAAGCTTGTTCCTGGTCTGGTTTAACTTGCAAGTGAGCGTGAATGATAATCATAATATTCAACCTCCATTAGTGTATTTAGAATGTTGTTATTGTTTGAAATGTAAATGGTGCTGGAGCACGTAAAAACATTGACTGATATTATGCCCAAGTCGTAATTGTCTCAACAGGCAGACGGTAGGAAGGGTGACCTTCTTTGGCCGATTTACCGATCGAGATCAGCATAACGGGTTGGTAACGATCTTTATCCATACCGAATGCTTCAGCAATTTGATCTTTCTCATAACCACCGATTGGGTTGGTATCATACCCATGAGCACGTGCAGCGAGCATCAATTGCATGGAAGCCAGACCCGCGTCAATCAGATTGACATCGCGAAGAGCGGAAGCGGGCATATTTTCATAATAAGGCATTACAGTTTTGAGTTGCATTTCCTTGACTTCCTGTGGCATATAACCGAGCTCGACAGCTTTACCAAAAATTTCGTCCATGTACTCGACATTGTTCATATCAATAAATACACCAACAACTGCCGCGGAAGTCAAAACCTGATTTTGGTTGAATTTCGCGAGAGGAGCAAGCTTTTCTTTGCCTTCAGCCGTATCTACAACGAGAAAACGCCAAGGCTGCAAATTGATGGAAGATGGAGCGCGAGAAGCTTCTGCCAGAATTTCTGTCATTTCTTCACGGCTGATTTTGACTTCAGGATCATATAGTTTTACAGATCGGCGACCGTAAGTAATTTCATTAAAATCATTTGTCTTTTGAAAAGTGCTTTGGAATGTACTCATGTATGGTTCTCTCCTCTATATATGGGTTTAGAAATTGTTTTGCATTCGTTCCAGGAAATCAGCAAGCAGATGAACTTCTTCTTCACTAAAATCCTGTAGAATCTGATTGATAAAATTGGTTTTCTCAACTTTATAACCTTCGATTTGCTTCCGTCCTTCATCCGTAAGGCGGACAAAGGTAACGCGGTTGTCTTCCGGATTTTTACGTCTGGTGACCATCGAATCGGCTTCAAGCTGCTTCAGATGGCGAGTGATCGCCGCACTGTCGATATTAATGATTTTTTGCAACATGGACTGATTAATCTCGTCCACCTGGTCCAACTCATGCAAAATCTCAAAGCGTGATGAGCTGATGCCCGTACAGCGTTCGAACTTGGGGCTGATCTTGTTACCCAGCCCGTTGAGCAGATTGATGATCTGCTCCTCCTTGGAAAACACACGTGTCATGACTAGACCTCCCGGGTGAATCTCGACCATGAACAACGGCTTATGTGAACAGAATACATAAAGTTGCCATTATAAAGTGCCATTGCTTAGTCAGTAATATCTGCTAAGTTAATCTTTGACGTATCAATATTTGATGCATCAATCATTGATGGCTCAATTAATATATCATGGGTGTTTTGATTTTGCAACAGGGTAGTCATGAGAAGATAAATCCATCTATTCCAAAGCGATATTCTTCTTGGTTCCGTAGGTGTAGGTTATCCATTCAAGTAACTTTATATCGATTTATATTGTGGTTGAGAATAATTATAAACTGTAATGAGGCGATATACATACGGATGAAATTGACGTCACAGAAATGTTTAAACATAGAGAGCTTCTAAGCTGTGCTTAGATTGGAGGGATGAGTCTCTTTGCAATGCATTAGACTTTCCTATATACTTCAAGCTATTGATCAATTAATTACTATGTAATGGAGGTGTGATAACATGGCTAAAAATGCAGCGGTATCGGTTAATCGACGTAGTGATATCATATCCGCAGCGATTGAGGTGTTTGCTGAAATTGGCTATTTTCGGGCGACCACAGCTCAGGTAGCAGAAAGAGCAAATATTTCGCAACCGTATATCTTTCGTTTTTTTAAAAGCAAAGAAGCTTTGCTGTTAACAGCACTTGAGGTATCCTGGACGCGAGTGATTGATTCATTCCGAGCGGTGGTGGAGACAGCTACTCCAGATCAGTTGGAGAACGAGTTAACAGAAGCCTATGAAGAGATTCTTAAATCTCACAAGAACGAAATTTTGCTGCAAATGCAGGCGCAGACGGTTCAGGAAGAAGTCATCCGTCAAGCAATGCAAAAAGGATTCGCAGAGGTGCGAGATATGGTATTGGAAGCTTTTACAGCGGCAGGCAGTGCCAATCCAAAGCAAAGAACGTTGATATTCTTGGCAATCGGCATGTTATGTAATATATCAACCGCACTGGATATGCCAGAGCTTATGGATAGATAGAAAGGGAAGAGTCCCTTTTTTCATTTTAGTTATTGATCAATCACTAAATATACGTTATATTGTGTTGAAGTAAGTAATTGATCAATAACTAATTGAGAGAAAGAGGTTGAGATGTAATGAAAAGAGCAATCGTGGTTGGGGCAACAGGTGGAACGGGATCAGCGATTACAGAGGAATTGATTAAACGTGGTATTTCTACAATCATTTTTGGTCGCTCACGTCAAAAACTGGAGCAACTTGCGGTAAAACTGGGTTCGCCTGATCATCTACAGATCGCTGTTGGAGATGCATTCCGATTCGATGATATTATAGCTGCTTCACTAGAAGCCGATGTAATGTTTCATTGCGCGAATGTACCTTATAACGAAATGGAGAGCAAGCTGATTCCTCTGGGTGAATCCGTTATGGAGGCGGCAGAACAATTGGGCCTAAAGGTGGTCGTCATTGACGGGATTTATCCGTATGGCAGAAGACAAATGAAAGAAGTGACTGAAGAACATCCAAAGCAGCCGCATACTCGAAAAGGAAAGACTCGGCTTGCCTATGAGCAGATGTTATTTAGCAGCAAATGGTGCAAAGCGCAAGTGATGATTGTTCGCTTGCCTGATTATTATGGTCCTACTGCCAATCAGGCTTCTTACCTGGGGTCTACGCTTGAAGCAATAGCGGAAGGGAAAATGACTTTTTTTATCGGAACTATGAAAATGCCACGAGAATATATCTATTTGCCAGATGCAGCGGTCATGGTTGTGGAGTTGGCGAGCAGAGATGATGCCTATCGGCAGAACTGGAATATCCCTGGTGCTGGGATAATATCTGGTAAGGAAATCGTACGTATTGCACAACAGGCGGCGGGTAAAGCGAAACCGGTCATAGCCCTCGGCAAAACAGGGCTTTCACTGCTTGGATTGGCCGTACCGGTAATGAAAGAAATTGTTGAAATGTTATATTTGACAGAAGAACCGCTGGTGTTGAGTAAAAAGAAATACGAGGCCAAGGTTGGGCCGGTGAAGATGACTTCTTTTGAAGAAGGGATTACACAGACGATAGGTGAGCTGCAAAAGAAATAAATGTGTTATGTCGATTTGTAATTGATCAATCAATAATTAAATTGCGTTATGAATCGGTTAATGCTTACGACCTAAACCAAAATGCTGAATGCTGATATGACTTCATTAATGGGCGGTGCACAAAACCTGTCCTAGACATAGAGTGTAGTATTGCAAAAGCGGAGAATAGATACGGTGTACAAGGAGGGGGGATTTTCTTGTGAGCTATATGTCCAAAAAGGAGCGCAAAATGTCCTCAATCAGTACAACCAAACGCAAATTAAAAAAAGCAGGCACTCGTGTTTCTATTAAAAGAAAAGTAAAATGTAAATCCAAAAAGAAGCTTGCGCTTAAAAAGAAAAGAGCTGTCAGATCCAGATGTCCTGTGTTACGTGGACCGAGGGGATATAGAGGGTTTCAAGGAAAGACAGGTGTAACCGGGGCTACGGGAATCACAGGAGCAATGGGAATAGTAGGTAGGATGGGGAATACGGGAGCTACTGGCTCGATAGGAATAACGGGATCAACCGGAGTCCGAGGACTTACAGGTACAACTGGTGATCCGGGCGTTACAGGAATTACGGGGGCGACTGGATCAACCGGAACTACAGGGATAAAAGGTGTAACAGGTGCCACGGGAATTACTGGTGATCCAGGAGCGACAGGCGCAACAGGCTCGACAGGGGTAACAGGAGCGACGGGCGATCCTGGAGTGACCGGCGTTACAGGTAATACAGGTGTGACTGGGGCAACCGGAGCCGTGGGAGCAATGGGCATAACCGGTGTAACCGGCGCAACTGGAATGGGAACTACAGGTAGCACTGGAGTGACTGGCACGACAGGGATAACTGGGGCAACGGGCGATCCTGGTGAAACAGGAGCCACAGGAACCACAGGTTTGACGGGAGCAACTGGAGCCGTTGGAGCATTGGGCACAACAGGTGTAACTGGAACCACAGGTAGCACTGGAGTGACAGGTGTTACAGGTAATACAGGTGTGACTGGGGCTACCGGAACGACTGGAACCACAGGTATAACAGGAGCCACGGGCGATCCTGGAATAACGGGAGCAACAGGATCCATGGGAGAGATGGGGACTACCGGTGCAACCGGAACCACAGGTGTAACGGGCTTAACTGGGGTAACAGGATCTACGGGCGTAACTGGAGTGACAGGAGTAACAGGAACGGGAACTACTGGAACTACTGGAACTACTGGAACTACTGG
>NZ_FNRR01000015.1:0-50055 GCF_900107875.1 Paenibacillus sp. 276b
CGCCTTGGTGAGCCGTTACCCCACCAACTAGCTAATGCGCCGCAGGCCCATCCCCAAGTGACAGATTGCTCCGTCTTTCCAGTTCTCTTCAGGAGAAGAAAACAACTATTCGGTATTAGCTACCGTTTCCGGTAGTTGTCCCAAACTTGAGGGCAGGTTGCCTACGTGTTACTCACCCGTCCGCCGCTAACCATCAGAGAAGCAAGCTTCTCAGAAAGTCCGCTCGACTTGCATGTATTAGGCATGCCGCCAGCGTTCGTCCTGAGCCAGGATCAAACTCTCCAATAAAGTATTGAAAAGAGCGATAAGCTCATTTTGAAACTGACGAGATTAAAAATCTCATTTATGCTCCAGTCGATTCAAGCCAAGGCTTGTCTCGAACTTTCGCGTTCATTCTGCAAGCAGAATGTTTACTCACTCGTTGTTCAGTTTTCAAAGATCAAACTTGATATTTTTCTTGCTTTTTCGTCACCATTTTCTCTCAGCGGCGACTTTTATAATATATCATACTTCGTTTGTTTCAGTCAAGCTTTTTTTGAAATTCTTTTTTCGAGTTCTTATTGAACTCAGTCATTTCGTCAAAAGCATTTAACCAAGCAAGCAAAGCAACGAGATATAATGTACCATATAAATATCGAAGGAGTCAACTACCCAAACAAAGAAATTTTCAAACCCAATAATAAACCAACACCCGGCAACCCTAAAATGCTCACAGTACCTATTGTAGCTGGGTTCAGTGGAATGTAAGTTCCGGTGATCCACCCTGAATAGTTAACTACATATATCCCTACCGCAGCCAGCACCAGATGAATACCGAATGATGTAAAAAATGATAACCCAATCCGTTTTCTAAACAAGATGATTATCAACCCTAGTAACGACACAACCAGCAAACTGCCTAATATAAGACTCTTCATACTCTCAACACCTCCATAATTGAATGTCACACCTCCGCCTACATGCTCACTCCTCGATCACCTATAACTGCCTTATTAATCCCTACACGTTTAGCGCGCTTCAAATGAATCTGATATTTACGCTCCGCGGCCTCCAGCACATAGATCGCATAATCGATTTCATCCTGCCCCTGTGCCTCTTCAAACTGTCTAACAGCCCGTTCCCACTCTGCCTTAGCTTTCTGTATATCTGAATAAATCTGGTCCTCTTCCATCTCCTTTAGCATTCTTTCGCGCTTCTCCACCGATCTCCCTACATTTCGCCATGTAAACATAAGCCATCCCCTTCCTGATCAGCACAGCATATTCTCATACATATCAGGGAAAGGACAAACTTAGAACTGAGCTAAATAAATTAATGAATCGTTATTTTAATCTCAACGACATTCTATGGATTAATAACCATACATCAGTAGAAATGAGAGACTTCACATTTAGGCAACGTTAAAAAGAGTATTAAAACAAAAAAAGAGAGCCTAAAGGGCTCTCTAAGTAATCCAAACTTATCTATTCTTTTCTTTAGGAAATCAATCATTATAGGCGCATGCTCTCATTAAGAAACACGCACTACTATCTCATCTCCCTGCGCCCTTCCAGCGCCTTGGAAAGAGTCACTTCATCCGCATACTCCAGGTCGCCCCCAACAGGCAATCCATGGGCAATCCGAGTCACCGAGATCTCAAACGGACGGACCAGACGGGAAATATACATCGCCGTGGCCTCACCTTCGATATTCGGATTTGTAGCCAGAATCAGTTCTTTAACTCGCTCATCGCTTAAACGGGTCAAAAGTTCCTTCAGACGGATATCATCCGGACCTATTCCCTCCATAGGAGAGATTGCGCCTTGCAGCACATGATAGTATCCGTCAAATTCCTTGGTACGCTCCATAGCCACCAAATCCTTGGAATCCTGAACTACACAGATTACCGAGACATCCCTGGATTTGTCCTGACAGATCCGACACGGGTCAGTATCCGTAATATTACAACACACCGAACAGTAATGAAGATTCCGCTTCACACTGACGAGTGCTTTGGCAAAGTCAATAACGTCATCTTCCTTCATTTTAAGCACATGAAAAGCTAGTCGCGCCGCAGTCTTGGGGCCAACACCCGGCAAACGGGTGAAGGCGTCAATCAGCTTCGCTATCGGTTCGGGATAATACAATCGATTGCGTCTCCTTTGATAGGATCAAATTTAATTAAAATAATCCCGGAATTTTCATACCGCCTGTGAATTTACCCATATCCTGGTTCGCAATTTCATCAGCTTTGGTCATTGCGTCATTGACTGCTGTCATAACCAGATCCTGCAGCATTTCTACATCCTCTGGATCAACCGCTTCTGGCTTGATAGTGATAGCCAGCAATTTCTTATGTCCGTTAACTTCAGCAGTTACAACACCGCCACCAGAAGTACCTTGGACTGTTTTGTCCGCCAGTTCCTCCTGCGCCTTCAGCATTTGCTCCTGCATTTTCTTCACTTGTTTCATCATTTGGTTCATGTTGTTCATGATTATTCATCTCCTTTGTTATAGTTATCGCGCCAGGCGCATGTATATCTATTCTTTGATCACTACAAGGTCCTCACCAAAGAGCTGGATGGCTTCATCAATCCAAGGCTGCTTGTTGCCTGAACCGCCGTCTTCATGCTCAGGTTCGAGCTTAAAGTCCTCCTTTGGCGTTTCAGTAGCCCCTTCCATCGCTCCAGTCCAATCTTTGAGCATCATCGTCACAAGACGCGCTGAACGTCCAAGCTGTTCAGACAATACCCGTTCAATCACTTCACGATTAGCCTGCTTCTCCGTAGTTTCACGGTGGATGTTGTTCTTAAACGCCACCAGAACATTGTCTTCCAGCAGCGATACCGGTTCACCATCCATAAACCAGGCGTGAACGGTTACTTTCTCTTCTTTGACGCGCTGCAGGATCTGCCCCCACTTCTTGCTAACCTCCGCAAACTCAGGAGATCCCTTACGTGCAACGTACTGATCAAGCTGTGCAGGCAGCTTCGCTGGCGAATTGCCTCTCGACACTGGAGCTCGTGTTGCCGGGCGTGAAGGAGCACTTGATGCAGCGTCCCCACCAGACAAACCGCCCTTAAGCGCGCGATCCAGCTTTTTCTCCAGTTCAGCAAGCTGTTGCTTCAGTCGGTTGATCTCCCCGCCATCCGCTGGCGCGGATACAACAGGAGCAGCGCCGGCCGAACCCGCCATCTGACCCGATGACGCCCCTTGAGTAGGAATACTGCACAGTTTAAGGAGAGCTACTTCAAACAGCGTCTGCGGCTGAACTGCATATTTCATCTCACTCTGGTACCGGTTAAGAGTATCAATCATCTGGAACAGCTGTTCCTTGGTGAATGATTCCGCCATATCACGGAACGACTCGGGATTAAGCACCCGATCCGTCAGTTTATCTGCATCCGGTACCATCTTAATCATAAGCAAATCACGGAAATAATAAAGCAAATTTTCCATGCACTTGTCCGCACTCTTACCTTCATGCATGAACCCTTCGATCATTTGCAAAATATGACCTACATCGCCTTTGAGCAGAGAAGCAGCCAACTTTGCAAACTGTTCGGAAGGAATGCCTCCGGTCATATCCATAACCTGCTGATAGGTTACCCTTCCATCTGTATAGGAGGAGATCTGATCCAGGACACTGAGTGCGTCCCTCATCCCTCCGTCAGACAGACGAGCAATATACTGGAGTGCGTCCTGATCAGCTTCCATACCTTCCTGTTCACAGATCAGCGTAAGTCGTGCTGTCTGTTCTTCCAGGGACACCCGGCGAAAATCAAATCGCTGACAGCGAGAAATAATCGTTGCCGGAAGACGATGGGGTTCTGTTGTTGCCAAAATAAACATCACATGTGGCGGAGGCTCTTCCAATGTTTTGAGTAGCGCATTGAATGCCTCTGTCGTCAGCATGTGCACTTCGTCAATAATATACACTTTCTGCCGGACTTCAGTCGGGGCGTATTTCACCTTTTCCCGAAGATCGCGGATTTCTTCAACGCCACGGTTGGATGCGGCATCAATTTCCTGCACATCCATCACAGCGCCAGTCGTAATCCTGCGGCAAGCTTCACATTCGTTACAAGGCTCAGGCGCAGGCCCGCGCTCGCAGTTTACAGCTTTGGCCAAAATCTTGGCGGCACTCGTCTTCCCTGTTCCTCTGGGCCCGCTAAACAAGTAGGCATGGGAAGTCCGCTGTTCACGAATCGCGTTCTGCAAGGTCTGAATAATATGCTGTTGTCCCACCATATCTTGAAACGACTGGGGACGCCAAGCCCGGTATAACGCGATATGCTCCATGATGCGTTACCTTCCTTCCACTTCGCATTCGAGTCCTTTGTCGTTCCCCCATTATACTATATTCCGGGGTGAATCCAAACTTTATCTGACTCATCATGCATGGTTTTTTTAGACATATCAAAAAGACCTCTGCATACATACAACTGCAAAGGTCTCTACATTTAAATGGTAAGCCGTGCACCTGCTATCGATATTTGCGATCCAAGCGGCACCCCTTAACAACAGCTCGGGCTAGGCGACCCTCCGGCACAAGAGTGATCTCACTTATGGCTGCTTCCTTCCGGACCTGACCAGGTTCATGAGTACTCATTGCGGAGGACCCAACCGTCAACACCACGTTAAGGGACCAAACCTCACATCGACAAAACCTCTAGCAGGAATTCAACCTCGCTGTAGCGGATTGCGAGTTACAGGGCACCGCTACCTCCCCATCTAGCACGGTAAGAAATAGTATAACTTAAGGTTGTCTAAATTGCAACCAGAGCGAAAAGAGCAGCAATACAATCACATAAAAACATATAAAAACCCCTGCCGGAACGGCAGAGGTGATTTGGATGTAATAGTCAGACAATTCCCAGGGAATTGCTGAATTAGATTCCGTATTTTTTCTTGAAACGATCAACACGGCCGCCAGCATCGATAAACTTCTGTTTACCTGTGAAGAACGGGTGGCACGCGGAGCAAATCTCTACACGAAGTCCGTCTTTAACCGAACCAGTCTCAAAAGTATTCCCGCAAGCGCAAGATACTTGACCAATCGTGTATTTAGGATGAATTGCTGCTTTCATTACCTTTCACCTCTTTCCGCCCTGAGCCTCAAGCGGACCCAGAGTAAATGGCACAACATCGAAGATTATAACACGGCCTAATGCCGGTTGCAATCCATTATTGTCATGAGGTGATCAGACGTTTCGGACGCGCCATTCCAGCTGGGGGAACGTGCGTGTATGAGCCGATAACGACATCAGGCAGCTCTTCCTCAAAGATCTCCATCATTTGCTTCATGCCCAAAATATCACCTTGAGCTGGAGGAATCAATTCCAGATAGCTCTCAGGGTCTATATTAAGATTACGCATTTGAATAAGACGCAAATCGGTTCTGCGAGCAAACTCAATCATCGCTTCAATCTCTTCCTCACGATCCGTTACTCCCGGGAAGATCAAATAGTTGATCGACGTATATACACCCTGGGAAGCAGCGTATTTCATCGATTTTTCTACATTGGCCAGTGTATATCCACGAGGTTTGTAGTATGCATTATAGTGGTCATCCAGTGCGCTGATTGTACTTACACGCATTAGATCAAGCCCAGCATCAACAATACCTCTCATGTGATCATTCAAACCGGCATTGGTGTTAATGTTGATATATCCCATGTCAGTAATGGAACGCACTTCGCGGATGGCTTCAATAATCAATTTAGCCTG
This sequence comes from Paenibacillus sp. 276b, assembly GCF_900107875.1. Classification (NCBI taxonomy): domain Bacteria; kingdom Bacillati; phylum Bacillota; class Bacilli; order Caryophanales; family Paenibacillaceae; genus Paenibacillus; species Paenibacillus sp. 276b. The sequence continues at coordinate 5,710 of NZ_FNRR01000015.1, forward strand.
TGTGGAAGGCTCCCCTTCACAACCTTGACCAAAGCTGATAATCGATTCCGGCGTTTTCAAGTGCTCCAGCATTACTTCAACGATTTCGTCTACACGCGGACGGAAATTCATCCGGGTCTGCGGGGAAACGAAGCCACTGTCATCCGGTTGCTCGGAAATACATCCGAAACAGCCTGCGTTGCAGGAATAGGATACTGGAACTCCGCCTTCCCAACGATTCAGGAAGGTATTGGAAGAAGTCAGACATTCATACCCGAGCGCACAATTGGACAAATGGGTATAGAGACGATTTTCGGGATATTGCTTCGTTAAACGTTTAACACCCGCACGTACGTCATCCCGATCACAGTTCAGTGGGTTCCATTTATCCGGATGATCTGACATCCGGGCAGTGACGTAAAACTGACCATCTTTCCAAACAACAGCCGAGTAACCGAACAAAGGCAGTTTGTACTCCTTATCCGTTTTTACATACCCCGGCAGACACAACCGAGTGAATCCTTGCGGAAGCAAAGCTCCAACCGCCTGTGTATCACTAGGCATTGGCAGCATTTCGCCAGTATCCGGGTCCATACCAATCGGACGTGTACTCGGCAGTCCAACCAGCGTTGCACCTTCCGGCAAAGGAATCAGCTCATCCTCCATAATTTCGACGATCATATCTCCACTGCGGGCCAGCCCGTACAGGGAAGGGTGATCAAATACATTACCTTTTTCATCTGCGTATACTAAATACATGATGTTCTCCTCACATCTAATGGGTTAAAGCCAAACGACGAGTATATTGTTAATCAACAGCAGCGCTGCAAAAATTGAGTTAAATCAACGACGTAATGCTAGGTAGTTGTACCGGACGCCGCAGTCTGTCTTGGCGAACGTCGAGTCGTAGTCGTTCCGGAGTTGCTGGTCTGACTGCTGCCAGCTGTATCAAATGCCGCTAGGAACTCAGCATTCGTTTTGCTATTACGCAGTTTCTTCAAGAAACCTTCGACAAAGTCGTGGGAATCGTTCATGTTTTTACGAATCGCCCAGATTGTATCAAGTTCTTCCTTGCTCAGCAACACTTCTTCGCGACGTGTACCGGAACGACGAATGTCGATAGCCGGGAAGATACGACGCTCTGCCAGCTTGCGATCCAGATGAAGCTCCATATTGCCCGTACCTTTAAATTCTTCATAAATGATATCATCCATACGTGAGCCCGTATCAATCAAAGCTGTAGCCAGGATCGTCAGACTTCCACCCTCTTCTACATTCCGAGCAGAACCGAAGAAACGTTTCGGACGATGGAATGCTGCCGGGTCAATACCGCCACTAAGTGTCCGTCCGGACGGTGGGATGACCAGGTTGTATGCACGAGCAAGACGCGTAATGCTATCTAGCAAAATAACGACATCTTTTTTTGCTTCAACCAGACGGAGCGCACGTTCCAGCACCAATTCCGCAACTTTGATATGGTTTTCTGGCAGCTCATCGAACGTAGAAGCTACAACTTCCCCTTTAACCGAACGCGACATATCCGTAACTTCTTCCGGACGTTCATCAATCAACAGGACAAATAGTTCAATTTCTGGGTTGTTGGTTGAGATGCTGTTGGCGATTTCTTTGAGGAGAAGTGTTTTACCCGCTTTGGGAGGTGCTACGATCAATCCGCGCTGTCCCAGTCCTACCGGGGCGAGTACATCCATAATGCGTGTGGACAAATGGCTGGGGGATGTTTCGAGAACCAGTTTCTTCTGCGGGTACAATGGGGTTAATGCCGGGAAGTGAAGTCTTTCCGCAGCCGCTGATGGATTCTCACCATTTACAGCGTTGACTTGCAGCAAACCGAAGTATCGCTCGTTTTCTTTAGGTGTTCTACACTTACCTGATACGAGGTCACCTGTTCTTAGGTCAAACTTGCGAATCTGTGAGGCTGAGATGTAGATGTCTTCCGTACTTGGCAGGTAATTGATTGGACGAAGGAATCCGTAGCCTTCAGGTAGAATTTCGAGCACACCCTGCATGAACATCAATCCACTCTGTTCAGCTTGTGCACGTAATATAGCGAAGATCAATTCTTTCTTTTTTAAAGTGCCGTAGTAGGGAATTTGATATTTTTTGGCCAGTTTGTAGAGGTCCGTTAGTTTCATTTCTTCCAAATCGGAAATTTGTAGATCCATATAATAACCACCTATTCAATTAATAAGTCCGTGAAATGGATAGTTTCGCTTGATGTTCCGGCTATAAGAGCAGCATCGTTCTGCATTTCTCTTCTGTCCATTGTACGGAATGTAACCGTTATAATGCAAATACTTGTCTTTGAGTGTAAGTTTCCGGGCGGGATGGCCAGCTTTCGGCAAGATCCGCTAGTGAGTGAACACGAATACTTGAGGCGTTCGATCCGGGCAGACCGGCTATGGAGCGCAGTTCAAACAAAACCGGGGTTTGGGGAAAAGGAAATGATGTTCTTAAAGCCATATGAAGTCTGACTCAAAAAAAGACCCTCCGGTAAAGGAAACAGGAACATTTCGTCTTATCCCGGAGAGACTGAGAACTCTATTAAAACAGGTTTACCCAATTACTGAAAGGATATGCAGTTCTGTCAAAATAATCACTTTAATGCCGTAAAACTCGTCATACAATACAGAATTAATCGGTTTCTCGCCACACATCTGCACCTAGCAGACGTAGATTGGTTACTAGATGATCGTACCCGCGATCGATAAACTCCACGCCTGTCACTTCGGTCACACCTTCACTGACGGTGAGACCTGCGATCACCAGCGCTGCACCAGCGCGAAGATCGGATGCTTTTACCTTGGCCGCATTCAATGCACTGCCTTCAATAATAGCTGACCGCCCTTCCACACGGATTTTTGCACCCATGCGTACTAACTCAGGAACGTGCTTGAATCGATTGCTATATACAAAGTCACTCAGGACACTCACACCCGTTGCCTGTGTCAACACACTGGTCATCGGGGACTGCAAATCCGTCGGAAAACCGGGATATACGAGCGCCTTAACGTCTACATGATTGTAGCTCGGTTTGCCAATGACACGAATACTTTCATCCAGCTCCTCAATGCCAACGCCCATCTCCAGTAACTTTGCCGTCAAAGCCTCCAGATGTTTGGGAATGACATTGTCAATCAGAACGTCGCCACGCGTTGCAGCCGCAGCGATCATATACGTGCCTGCTTGTATACGGTCCGGAATGATGGAATGACGGCAACCCTTAAGCTCCGACACACCTTCAATACGGATCGTTTCGGTACCGGCACCCTTGATGCTGGCACCCATTGAATTCAAAAGTGTTGCTACATCTATAATCTCAGGCTCTTTAGCCGCGTTTTCGATAATTGTAGAGCCTTTGGCACGAGTAGCCGCCAGCATGATGTTAATGGTTGCACCTACACTGCTTACATCAAGATAAATCTTTGCTCCGCGTAGCTCTTTGGCATGCAAATGAATGGAGCCGTGTTCGTTTGTTACCGTTGCGCCAAGCGCTTCAAACCCTTTGATATGTTGATCAATCGGACGAGGCTCAAAGTTGCAGCCCCCGGGTAAACCAATGGTTGCTTCTTTAAAACGCCCAAGCAATGCTCCCATCATATAATACGAAGCACGGAGCTTCTTCACGGGACCATTCGGCATAGGAATGGATTTAATGTCGGAAGGATCGATCTTCATCTGACTGCCTTCCCAATGTACACGAGCCCCGAGTTCCTCCAAAATTTCTGCATAAACCGCCACGTCACTCAAAAGCGGCAGGTTGTCCAGCACGACTTCTGACTCGGCAAGCAATGCTGCAGGAATAAGCGCGATGGCGCTGTTCTTGGCGCCGCTTATAGTTACAGTTCCCTGTAACGGACGTCCGCCACTAATCATCAATTTTTCCATAAAGCTTAATGTCCCCCTACGTGTTTTGCAGCCGGTTAACGGCAATACGTGCTGTTGGCTTTCGATGTAGAAATAAGGCGTGAAAATGGAAAGACACCGGCTAGGCGGTGTTCTTTCCACTTACACAGTATGGAACTGGTAAAGACAAATTACGCTTTGTTGTTGGAACCAAACTCGCGAATTTTACCTTTAACGGTTTCTTTGATTGCATCACGGCCTGGTACGATGAATGTACGTGGATCGTAAGCATCTGGTTTAGCTGCAAGCACTTCGCGAACCACTTTGGAGAACGAAATTTGGTTCTCAGTGTTCACGTTGATTTTGGAAGTCCCCAGGGAAATGGCTTTGTCGATATCATGTTTAGGGATACCTGTACCACCATGCAGTACCAGTGGAACGTTAACTGCATCGCGAACTTCTTCCATTTCTTTGAAGCCCAAGTTAGGCTCGCCATGGTAAGGACCGTGTACGGAACCAAGAGCTGGAGCCAATGTGTCGATACCTGTTTCTTTAACGATACGTACACACTCGTTCAGATCAGCGTACATGATACCACCGATAACGTCGTCTTCTTGTCCACCAACAGTACCTACTTCGGCTTCTACAGAAACGCCTTTAGCGTGTGCATATTCAACAACTTTTTTAGTCATTTCGATATTTTCATCGATGGAGTGGTGGGAACCGTCGATCATTACGGATGTAAATCCAGCATCGATCGCTTCTTTACACTTATCAAAGCTGGAACCGTGATCCAAGTGAATAGCAACTGGAACGGTGATTTTCATGTCGTGAATGAGTCCTTCTACTATTTTAACTACTGTGTAGAAACCGCTCATGTGACGTGCTGCACCTTCGGATACGCCCAAGATTACTGGGGATTTCTCTTCTTCTGCTGCAGCAAGAATCGCTTGAGTCCACTCAAGGTTATTGATGTTGTATTGACCAACTGCATATTTTCCTTCGAGTGCTTTGTTCAACATGTCTGTCATAGATACTAATGGCATGGTTTCAATCCTCCTAGGGGTGTTGGGTTGTGTCTATGGTTTTTAGCCGAAATCACATACGGGCTTATTATACCACATCCCATGTCAAATACTAAACAAGCATTTGCAAAAATGCTGTGCTTTGCAGCACAGTTTTCATAGACACAGCATGACGACGTCCCTATTTCCAATATTCCCCGGATGCCTGACTGAAATACCCTGTATGCCCACCTGTAAACTCTCACAGCTTCACACGCAAAAAAATCCTGTATCTACAGGATTCAGCTGCACTTATTTGCAGTATCATTTCGAAGCTGCATATTGACTGCCACTCGCATTTCATCGATATCAAACGGTTTCGTAAAGTGCATGAGCGCTCCAAGATCGGTAGCTTCTTTGATCATGTCCAGTTCACCATAGGCCGTCATCATGATGACTTTGATATCCGGATCAATTTCCTTAATATGTTTCAGAATTTCTAGGCCATCCATGCCAGGAATCTTCATATCAAGCAGCACAAGATCAGGTTTGTCATTATTTACTATCTCCAGGGCGATCTTCCCATTAGGCGCTTGGAACGTATTATATCCTTCGCTGCTGAACACTTCCATTAACAGGATTCGAATACCGTTTTGGTCATCAACAATCAACACTTTTTTATTTTCCACTAAGTAACCTCCTAGAATTAGGAAAGCATGTACGTCTGAATCTGGATAACAATCCCATAGTCGTCATGATAAGTATTCTACCTTACCCATTGAAATCCTGCTTACATCCCAAAATGCCAAAAACCATTTTCGCTCATCTCGATGCACTAAAAAAGGATGTCCCCAGCATCCTTATCGGCTGCCAAGAACATCCATTTATTTATAGCTTAATGATCAACACTTATTTTCCAGCGCTCTCCAGAGAAGCTTTTACAAACTCACGGAACAATGGCTGCGGACGGTTCGGACGGGAAGTGAATTCCGGGTGGAATTGTACTGCCAGGAACCACGGGTGTCCTGGAAGTTCCACGATCTCAACAAGACGTCCATCCGGGGATGTACCCGAGATAACCAGACCGGCTTTTTCGATCGCTTCACGGTATTCATTGTTGAACTCGTACCGGTGACGGTGTCTCTCATAGACCAATTCATCATCATAACAAGACATTGCCAGGGAACCTTCCTGAAGCTTACAAGGATACAGACCCAGACGCATTGTACCACCCAGGTTTTCGATGTCTTTTTGTTCAGGCAACAGGTCGATCACCGGGAACTCTGTAGCTGGATTGATCTCGGAGCTATTTGCTCCATTCAAACCAACGATGGAACGTGCATATTCAATAACAGAAACCTGCATACCCAGGCAAATACCGAAGAACGGAATTTGTTTCTCACGGGCATAACGAATCGCAGATACTTTACCTTCAATACCCCGATCACCAAATCCGCCTGGAACGAGGATTCCGCCTACGCCGTGCAGCAGATCGCCCACATTCTCATCGGTGATATCTTCGGAGTGAATCCAGCGGATCTTGACATCTGCATTGGATGCAAATCCTGCATGAGACAAGGATTCAACAACACTCAAATAAGCATCATGCAATGCCACATATTTACCTACAATGGCAATCTCCACTGTATGCTTCAGCTTATTGATACGGTCAACCAGCCCTTCCCACTCGCTCATATCCGGTGCAGGAGTAGTCAGCTTCAGGTGGTTTACCACGATCTCATCCAAACCTTCTTCACGCAGGTTCAAAGGCACTTGGTACAATGTGTCTGCATCACGGCATTCCACCACGGCATTTTCATCAATGTCACAGAAGAGAGCGATTTTGGCTTTCATGTCTTTGGACAGCTCATACTCTGTACGGCATACAATGACATTCGGCTGAATACCGATGCTGCGCAATTCCTTCACGCTGTGCTGCGTTGGTTTGGTTTTCACTTCTCCGGCAGCCTTGATGTAAGGAATAAGTGTTACATGGATGTACATCACGTTGTCACGACCTACATCACTCTTGATTTGACGAATAGCTTCCAGGAACGGCAAGCTCTCGATGTCACCTACCGTACCGCCGATCTCCGTAATGACAACATCCGAACCCGCTTCACGTCCTGCGCGGAATACGCGCTCTTTGATCTCGTTCGTAATGTGTGGAATGACTTGTACCGTTCCGCCCAGATATTCCCCGCGCCGCTCTTTGCTGATGACGGAGGAGTATACTTTACCAGTCGTGACGTTGCTGTTTTTGGAGAGGTTGATGTCAATAAAACGTTCATAGTGGCCAAGGTCAAGATCCGTTTCCGCGCCATCATCCGTTACAAAAACCTCACCATGCTGATAAGGACTCATTGTTCCCGGGTCGATATTGATGTATGGATCAAATTTTTGAATAGTTACCTTCAACCCTCTGTTTTTCAGCAATCTGCCCAGCGAGGCAGCCGTTATCCCTTTGCCCAGGGAGGACACAACTCCGCCCGTCACGAAAATATACTTTGTCACTGTTATTACCCTCCTAATATAAGTACAGAAATTCAGGCGATATATGGTATTATCGTAACCCGTTTCCCAGGTAATCATCGTTAAAAAGAGCAATGGCAGAAATTCCCTGCATCTGCGAACTGCTCTTTCATGCGAAGACCGTGTGTAAACAACGTTGTTCTACAGCGTAGAATGGTGCAAACCTTCCGGGAGCCAACTACCGAGCCTGTCCCTAAATAGATATCATTGCATCGATCCATTTGGTGTTTTGGATATACAAAAATAGACCACGGATTGTTGGCCGGGAGCATGCGGAATTCAAATCATTTTGCAAAATTCTGCCTCTAAAAATACAAAAAAAGTACTCCCGCAGGACGGGGCACTTTTTATAAAAAACATAAATATTTTGTCGCTCATTCATAAGCCCATGCAATAGTTTACCCGTTACCCCGTCTGCTGTCAAGGCTGACTATGCGGGGAAAACGGGTAAACTATCGATGTCAAAAATGACTGCTACTTATCGGAATCGTCGTCAAATTCACCCTCGTCTTCGGACTCTTCTTCATCGTCTTCTTCGAGGTCTTCCTCTTCCAAATCGTCATCTTCAACTAGAACTTCTTCTTCGCCATCTTCTTCGTCAAAGATGTCGTCTTCGTCATCATCATCGTCATCATCATCTTCGTCCTGATCATCATCAGAATTGTCGAAGTCTTCGTCGCTGTTGTAGCTGTCTTCCTCTTCCCCGAAGTCCTCATCTTCCAGATCATCGTCTTCATCGTTGATGATGCGCGGACGCTTCGCACCCGTCATGGTATCTTCCGATCCAGCTACCGGATACCAGCGCTTCAAGCCCCACAGACTTGTACCGACGCAAGCAAAACGGCCATCGATATTAATCTCGGTATATAACTGGGCGATAAACTCGTTGATTTCTTCATCAGTCATTCCGCGCTGTTTAGCTACCTCATTCATCAAATCACGGTAGTAATACGGCGTATTGGCCGCTTTCAGCACCATAAAGGCGAGGTCCACCAAAGGAATCTCTCTGACCTTTTCTTTATCAATTTTCAAATTGAGCGAGGTACTCACTGACAGACACTTCCTCTCACACAAAATTCACTTTATATCCCTACGAACTGGAATGTTACATATAACATATCCATTAACAAACCTAAGTAAAACCTATTTAGCCTCAAAAAGCAAGTTTTTATGTATGGATGTCTCATAATTCCAAGAAGCGACTTCAAACGAGCAATGTATAGACCCGTAAGAGACCGCTAACTCGCGGGCATATCGTCCTTTTTGCAAAAAAAGCATGATCATATAAAAAAGACGGAGTCCCCTCCGCCTTCTGACTGTATACCCTTGAAGGATCGCTCCTCACCAGGGTCCCCGCGAGAGCCCTCTAGCCCTCCATCCATCATATGTCCCTGCGCCCGTTTTGACACGAAGAGAATGTGTTTTTGTAAAAAAAGGGCAGGTTCCCCATGCGGCGGGATCAATGAATTCATAGAATACCTCAGCATGTTCATCCCGAAGGGGGCTGCCCATTATGGACTATACTGGTTTTCTACATCAATTGGTTGAAGGAATGCAACGTCCCGAACCAGAACAGGGGCGGCGGTACCTGATACGGTTCGCCAAACCGAAGCAATATGAAGCCTGCCTCGTGGAACTGTCGCGGATGAGGAATGAATTTACGGATCTTGGTATGGTACGCTCCTCCCGGCTGGCCCGCTCCATTATCGCCCCGGTGCATGACCCAGAAGAATTATCTCGCTACAGCAATGAGATTACGGTAGAAGAAGATGTATCCATCTCACTGCATGCCACCGCGCTTCACAGTAAACCGAGCAGTGCTCAGGGCATACCTTGGGGCGTCAAACAGATTCACGCTCCCAAAGTATGGTCCGTATCCACGGGACATCGAATCAAAATCGGCGTGATCGACACAGGTGCCGATTATCAACACCCGGATCTTCGCTATTCGCTGGCACGCGGAATCAATCTGTTAAACCGCAGTCTGCTTCCTCATGATGATAACGGTCATGGCACCCATATTGCCGGAACCATTGCCGCAGCTAACAGTACGGCAGGTATGATTGGCGTAGCCCCTCGCTCCCTGATCTATCCGGTGAAGGCATTCGACCATAATGGTTCGGCCTTCGTGTCAGACATTGTGCTTGGCATCGATTGGTGTGTACGCAATCGGGTCGATATTATCAATATGAGCTTTGGCATGAAAACGCGTAGCAAAGCATTGCTTGATGTCGTGAACCGTGCCCATCAAGCCGGAATTGTCATTGTTGCTTCATCAGGAAATGACGGCAAACGCCGCAGCATTGATTATCCGGCACGTTATCCGCAAACGATATCGGTTGGGGCAACCGACAAAAACCGGCGGATCGCCTCGTTTAGTAACCGAGGTGCATACGTTGATGTATATGCGCCAGGGGACAAAATTGTTTCATCCTGGGTGCAAGGCAAGCACCATGAGATGAGCGGTACCTCCATGGCGACATCGCACGTCAGTGGCGCCATAGCGCTCTTGCTTGCGAAGCATCCAGGCCTGTCGCCAGCCGAGATCAAAACGCTCGTAAAGCGCGCGACCGTTCCGCTGCGCGCACGCAAGACAACCACCGCGAAGAGCAAAATACGCGGTGGCGAGATTGACGTCCTCAAGCTGATGCAGGAGGGCGGAGGGTAAACAGCGCTGCCTGCCGCAGGGAGCCGTTCCGTGAAGCATTCGCTAAGCGCAGCACTGCTGCGCGGTGTGATGCTTCACGGTGATTGCCCACGGCGGCAGGCAGCGCTGGCTCTGGGTGCCTCGGGGCCTTATGAACTCGGCCGCGGGCAAAACAAAAAGTCTCCCTGTCCACGCTGGATTGCAAGCGTGGTGCATGGAGACTTTTTGCTAAAGCCATAGGGCGGTTGTGCACCGCCAGGGCTTGAATTACATTTTGTCCGGTGCGGATACGCCCACCAGACGAAGCGCTGTTGCGATGACGGTGCGTACAGCACCGATCAGGGCCAGACGCGCCTGAGTTTGTCCCGCGTCTTCAGTAATGACGCGCTCTGCACGATAGTAACTGTGGAACAGGGATGCCAGTTCATATACATAACGAACAATACGATGCGGCGCATATCCCGTAGCAGCAGTCGCGATTTCTTCAGGCAGTTCACCCATTTTGCGAAGAAGGTCATATTCATGTTCCGTTGTCAGCTTCGAAAGGTCGATCTGTGCCAATGGCAACAGCTCAATGCCTTGTTCTTCTGCCTGACGGTATACGCTGCATACCCGAGCGTGAGCGTATTGAACATAGAATACAGGGTTTTCATTGGACGTCGAAATCGCAAGGTCCATGTCAAAGTCCAGATGAGAGTCCATGCTGCGCATGGTAAAGAAGTAACGAATGGCATCAATGCCTACTTCGTCCATCAGATCTTCCATCGTTACCGCCTTGCCTGTACGCTTGGACATCTTCACTTTCTCGCCATTCTGGAACAAGCTCACCATCTGTGCAATCAGCACGACCAATTTCTCAGGATCGTTGCCCAGTGCTTGCATGGCCGCTTTCATCCGTGGAATATAACCGTGGTGGTCCGCTCCCCAGATGTTAATCATCGTGTCGTATCCACGCGCATATTTATCACGGTGATAAGCAATGTCCGGTGTAAGGTACGTGTACGTGCCGTCATTTTTAATCAAAACACGCTCTTTATCGTCACCATACTGCATGGTTTTCAACCAAGTTGCTCCGTCTTGCTCATAGATTTCATTACGATCACGCAATTCGTCAAGTACACGCAACACTTCTCCGTTATCATACAGCGAAGTTTCGCTGAACCAGATGTCAAAATTGACACGGAAGCGATTCAAGTCACGTTTGATCTTGTCCAATTCTTTTTCCAAACCGAAGTCGCGGAAATAAGCTGCACGGTCACCTGGATGCATGGACAGCAAAGAATCGCCTTTCTCAGCCACTAGCTCCTTGGCGAATCCTTTGATATCCTCACCATGATAACCATCTTCCGGCATCTCTGCGTCTTGGCCAAGTTCCTGCAAATAGCGAGCTTCAATGGAACGAGACAGATTAAATACCTGATTACCCGCGTCATTAATGTAGTATTCACGTGTTACATCATATCCGGCATAGTCGAGGATGTTGCAAAGCGCATCACCCACAGCCGCTCCACGCGCATGGCCCAGATGCAGACTGCCTGTCGGGTTGGCACTGACAAACTCCATCTCGACCTTGCGCCCTTCACCAACATTGATTCTTCCATAATTCTCACCCTGCTCATGTACAAGCCCCAGCACAGGGTAGAGATAACTCTTGTCCAACTTAAAGTTAATGAATCCCGGTCCGGCAATCTCAGCCTTCTCAATTCCAGCTTCAGCCAGGTTGAGATTGGCAATAATCTCTTCTGCGATCTGGCGTGGATTACGCTTGGCAATCTTGGTCAGTTGCATAGCGGCATTGGTTGCCAAATCGCCGTGTGTTTTCTCGCGTGGTACTTCAAGGGTGATGGTCGGCAGATCCTCCTGCGTAACAATGCCAGCAGCAACAATGGCATTGCCGATGGCTGTACTTACCCGTTCGTTAATCGTATCTAATGGATTACGTGTCATGAAATTGGTTCCTCCTGTATATGCAAACTAATCGCGAAATGTCCGGATTCTTCGTCAAAGCGGTAAAAGTCGTAGCTCCACGCTGCGCGTGCGCTCAATCCCTGAATGGAAAGTTCCAGCTCCTGTGTATGCGTGGACAAGGCAAACGACATATACGGCGAGCGGTAAAAACCAGAGAGCTTGCGGTTTAACTCAAATGTTTGCTCCGATTCCACCTCACCGTGACGTATAATCTTGATGGATTGTCCGCCCAGCTTCAATGTTGTTCGGGTAATACCGCCCTCGGGGCCAGCCTGTGGCTCTTCATAACGAACATAGAGCACAGATCCCTTCAATACGGCTTCACCCTGCATTTCCTGCAGTACATCTTCACCTTCATAACGGCTGTGCAGCCGGATCTGAACCGGTCGCATGTTCGACATGAATGTTAACCTCCATTATATTCGAGGCGACGCAAAATCAGGCACGGCCGGTGAGAACAGCCCTTCCTGTATTGTTGTGCCGCTATACGCGCTCATATTCCCGGATAGCTCGCTATCCTACACTCTACTGTATAACTATATCCAGTTCACCCGCTCAATTCAAATCCAAATTCAGAGTTTTTGCCCATCAATGCCAAAAAAAGCAGAGCCACACTCGTAAAGTGCAGCTCTGCCTTGCTTCATTAATAAAGAAATACGTTCTGGATCAGGTCCATCGCGGCTCATATGGAAATGGACAGGTCGACTCTACCAACTTGGCGCGCACCTGTACGAGACAGCCACAATAGCGGCAGGTCGTACCGTATTGTAATCCTGGACAATCAGAGCAGATGGATAAACGCCGCTCATATTCAGCATCATCGACGACCGGACGTGAGCGTGAGGCCAGCTCCACGAGCCGGGCCATCTTGGCTTCACTAATTTTCACATCATATTGATCGTTACATCCCTTGCATGGCTCCCGTTTCCCAGCACTTCTACTCTGCACGGATGAATCCATCTGATCAAGCCTTTATTATAGCGACCACTCCAACCGAGGCCGGAGGCAGTACAAAACGCAGTTTGTTATTTTCGAGTGTAATACCCTTCCAGTCCGCAGGTTGAACCTGATTCGGCTGTTCAAATGTGTTGAACGCACTATAATCTGCGTGATGCAGAATTCGTCCCGATACAGCAGAAGCGTTCGTTGATTCAATCTGACAAACCACTTCAAGCTCATCCGTATGACTAAGGTTACACGCCGTCACATGAATAACGCCATCATTGCTACGAGAAGCTGACAAACTAAGTTGAGGGATGGTCTCTTCCCCGAAAGTATATCCAGGGCTCTCGTAATTCAGTTCCAACCGCTGCGCGTCCATGTGCACCTGATACATATCAAACACATGATATGTAGGCGTAAGCAGCATCTTCTCTCCTTCTGTCAAGACCAACGCCTGGAGAACATTAACGATCTGGGCCAGATTGGCCATATGCACTCTTTTATTATGTTGGTTGAAAATATTCAGATTGATCCCTGCAAGTACAGCATCACGCATCGTATTTTGTTGATACAGGAACCCAGGATTAGTACCCGGCTCAACGTTATACCACGTTCCCCACTCATCCACGATAATACCGACTCTGCCCTCAGGATCATATTTATCCATAATCTCGGAGTGCTTAAAAAGTAACTCTTCCATATATAGCGTCTTTTTCAATGTAGTGAACCACTCAGCTTCTCCGAAACCTGTAGCCTGACCTTTATCTGCCCACTCACCTGTTGGAATGGTGTAATAATGCAGGCTGATTCCATCCATAAAACGACCGGCCTCCCGCATTAACACCTCCATCCAGTGATAGTTGTTGTCATTGGGACCGCAGGCAATTTTATAAATTTCATTCCCGGAATAATTGCGTACATATGTAGCATAACGACGGTACTCATCTGCGTAGTATTCCGGACGCATATTACCACCACAACCCCAGTTCTCGTTCCCCACACCAAAGTATTTCAGCTTCCATGGCTCTTCACGGCCATTGCTCTTCCGCCAGTTCGCCATCGGTGATTCCCCATCAAACGTGATGTACTCCACCCATTCCTGCATCTCCTGCACCGTACCGCTGCCCAGATTGCCGCTGATATATGGCTGCGTATCAAGTAACTCACATAGTCTCAGGAATTCATGCGTGCCGAAATGATTGTTCTCTTCTACTCCGCCCCAGTGCGTATTGATCATCCGGGCGCGCTCACTTTTTGGACCTATGCCATCTTTCCAGTGATATTCGTCGGCAAAACAACCTCCAGGCCAACGAAGTACGGGAATATGGAGTTTTTGCAGTGCAGTAAGCACATCATTTCGGATGCCTTCCGTATTGGGGATAGGAGAGTCCTCTCCCACCCAAATGCCTTCATAGATACAGCGTCCCAGATGCTCTGAGAAATGACCGTATATATTGCGATTTATTAATCCTTGTTCTGAATCCGCCTTTAGAATAACATCAACCATTATTTCAACCTCCTCAAAAGTATTGTTACCGCTTACAATAACGTGTTTCTAAACAGGATTCAACCGTTTTTATTCAAGCAAAAACAAGCCCTCTCCGGTTTCATTTGTCCGGAAAAGACTTGTTTGTTTGGGCTGGCCTCATCAGGCCAAATTAGTTGAGATTTATACCATTTTAGATTGAAATCGCCTTAAAATTATTCCATGGCATAACGTCATTTACTCGTTTACAGCGGGCAATAACATTTTTTGCTTCCATGTTGTTCCACCATCTGTCGTCTCATAAATCGCAGGATAATTGTCGCTTGTTACGACGAGCCAACCTGTTTTGGCAGAAGGAAACGAAATGCGGGAGCTATAACCTGGATCTTTCAGGTCGATATTTTTCCACGTGGAACCTGCATCATATGAACGTCCAATCCCCACTTTGCCCGCCGCAGGTGATCCTGCGGAGAGATAGGCCGTCTGATTGCCGATCAACGCCATGTTCCCTGGGTGACCCCCTGGGTCTGCGGGGCCTTTTCCATTCCCTGTGCTGTTTGCACCTGGAGCCGGGCCACCACCTGCTGTGGATTGAGCAAAGACCTGTCTCCAATTCTTGCCCTCATTTCCACTCGCGTAGAGAGAATACGACTGCTGAGACATTCCTGCGTCGCCATACAGAAGGGCCCATACCTGGTTACCACTTGCGTATAAATCTCCACCGCTCCAAGTTGCTGAGGCTACCTTCAGCGATTGCGTCCAGTTCTTGCCGCCGTTACTTGTCTGCATGATACGGTATCCCGAACCAGGAGCCACTACAATGGCATAACCTTGCTTCTGTGTCGTGAACACAGCTCCGCGTGTATTGGCTGGTGTGGAGATCGGGCTCCATGTTGCACCGCCATCCTTCGTCAAATAAGCTCCATTATAGGTATATCCAAAGCCTTCGTTTTTATTGAGGAAATCAATTCGTTTAAACTGTATACCTTTAGTATCCATCCGTGTCCAGTGCGCACCGCCATCCGTTGAGCGGATGAGATATGTCGTTGGAGAATCCTTTACCTGTGCCAAAGCAAATCCATTCACATTATTCGGGAAATCAAGTTGTGTGAACTGCCATTGGCCTGTATAGATGGACTGCCAAGTGCAGCCAGAATTCGATGTGCCAATAAGGAAGCCTTCACCACCAGCCCGTCCGGTTGTATTGTTCAGAAAATCGATATCCGTAAATTGCAGTCGTTGGTCTTCCACACCACTGCCTTTTTTCAACGTAGCCGTTAATCCGTGATCTCCACTTCCACACGTTGGGGAGGATGCAGCGTTAGCGCCGGGTAGAGTATGTACCGGTCCCAGTCCCCAAGCCAGTGTAACTGATAATGCGAGTGCGCCAATCCGTTTCCATGTCTTTCTGCTCTTTGTTGTCATTGTGACACCTCCTTCTATGTTTTTACCCTATTTTGCAGGATTTAACGTAACAATTTGTTTATCACGCGTAACATTATTGCAATTAAAAACCACTCATGCCCACAATTTTTATCTCATGGGCATGAGTGGTTGATCATTAATCTCTACTAAGAGCTGATTTAAATGGGATATGTCTTAAAAGCAATGATCACAAAAGTGATACTTAAAACAAGGCAAAGGGCAAAATGCAATTTATTGTATTTGAGTGTTCTGATGCTAAAGGAAACATATAACATAGCTAGATTAGCCAGTATTAGCGTTAAGTTAATGAACAAAGTCATTGTTATTATAAGATTGATGGTAAATATCATAAGTACCGCTATGAACCATTTGGGATACATACTCAATTGAGCCCGGATTGCATGCATAACAAAAACTCCTTTCCTCTATTTCCATATTATACATAAATATTAAGATAGAGTCATCCCAAATACGTGTTTTCGCTTAACGTGCGGGCGGAATCATATATACAACAAATGGTAGAGGTACGGGAACGTAATCGATATTATGGACTTTACATAGCAAGCGAAAACCCACCTCATAAGGTCGGAAGCCTGACGGTGGGTTTTGCTTGAATAGCAATATTTAATTCTTGCACACTGTGGCAATCCACAGCCTTTCGGAGTCCTAAGAGTCTTTACCGTTGGCCCGGTGAAGGCTCTTTTTTAGTATATGGTCGAACCCGATCACCCTATACTTCACGAATGAGATCAGAAGACGATCATAAAAAAACGCCCTCTCCTACGCAGGCTTCAACCTGACGCAGACAGAGGACGCTGTTATTTTGCGATTACTTCACGAATCCAAGCAGCATTTCACGGATCATCTTCGCAGCCACAATTTGTGTCTGTTCTGTGTGATCGTAAATAGGAGCCACTTCAACCAGGTCACAACCGACCACATTTACATCTGATCCTGCAATCATGTGAATGGCTTCAAGCAATTCCTTGGACGTAATACCGCCCGCTTCTGCTGTTCCTGTACCCGGAGCTGCAGATGGATCAAGCACATCGATATCGATTGTAACGTACACCGGACGGTTACCCATTTTCGGAAGAGCTTCCTTCATCGGAGCTGCCACTTCAAACGGATAGAAGTTGATGTTCTCCCGTCCGAATTGGAACTCTTCCCGGGAACCGGAACGAATTCCGAACTGATAAATATTTTTGCCACCCATCAGTTCAGCTGCTTTACGCACTGGCGTTGAGTGGGACAATGGCTCGCCTTCATAGTTTTCACGAAGGTCGGCATGTGCATCAATATGGATCAGGATAAGGTCCGGATATTTTTTGTACATTTGCTGAATAACAGGCCAAGTGACGAGGTGTTCCCCGCCGAGTCCAATCGGGAATTTGTCGTCAGCCAGTAGGCCACCGATGTATTCTCCGATGACTTCGAGACTGCGTCCTGCGTTACCGAAAGGCAAAAGCAGATCCCCAGCGTCAAAGTAAGTCATATCCACAATGCTTTTATCAAGGTAAGGGCTGTACTCTTCAAGTCCAACCGACGCCTGACGGATATGGGAAGGACCAAAACGGGACCCTGGACGGAAGCTGACGGTGTAATCCATCGGCATACCATAAATGACTGCTTTGGAGTTCTCGTAATCCTCTGAACTGCAAATAAATACGTTACCTGAATAAGCTTGATCCAATTTCATCTAATTATTCCTCCTTATTTCGTAAGGTCTTCCACGAATTTAGGAAGAACGAACGCCGCTTTGTGCAGACGTGGAGAGTAATATTTCGTATCCATCTCTGGAATCTGCGTCTCGTCCACCTCAAGCGGATTATGTTTTTTGCTACCCATTGTAAAAGTCCACAGACCACTTGGGTACGTAGGGATATTACAGCCGTACACATGTACGATCGGGAAGATTTCTTTAACGTCTTTGTTTACCTTTTGGATCAGATCCGCTTTGAACCACGGGTTGTCCGTTTGAGCAACGAAGATCCCGTCTTCTCTCAGCGCTTCATAGATACCTTGGTAGAAACCGCGCTCAAACAGCGGAGCAGCCGGACCTACAGGCTCTGTGGAGTCAACGATGATTACATCGTATTCATTTTTATGCTCTATAATATGCATGTAGCCATCGTTCACCAGCACTTCAACGTTAGGCTCGTCCAATTTACCGGCGATTTCAGGCAGATACTTTTTGGAATATTCAATCACTTTCCCGTCGATTTCGACGAGAACTGCTTTTTCTACATCAGCATGCTTAATGACTTCACGGATAACTCCGCCGTCACCGCCACCGACAACCAGCACCTTTTTCGGGTTCGGGTGTGTGTTCAGTGCAGGGTGAGCCGCCATTTCGTGATAAACGAACTCGTCTTTCACCGTTGTCATCACCATGCCGTCAAGCAGCAACATATTGCCGAATTCTTCGGTCTCTACCATAGCCAGATCTTGAAAATCCGTCTTTTCGCTTACATAGGTCTGTTTAATCTTCGCGGTGATTCCGAATGCGGGGGTCTGTTTCTCCGTAAACCACAATTCCATAATCTCTACCTTCTTTCCGTAAAGTTTATATAGATTAAATTGACCAGAGCGTACATAGCGTCTGACTAATCAAAGAATCAAATCACTGACAATGGGTACTGTTCGACCTTCCTTGCCTATTGTATGTTGTGCCGAACTGTTACTTTTCATTACCCTTTTGCATTATACGCGATTGACGTTTATACTGCAAAACGGTTTTTTCCTGCAAAAAAGCTATATTTTAAACCGTTAAACGGCCGGATTGAATATCCGTGTCATTGAATTCCCATACTGGAAAGAAAAGAAAGGAGCCCGTTCCATGACCCAATCAAGCCAAAAGACCCGCAAACGCGGGTTCCAAATATGGAAAGTCATCAAAAGCCTGACTCTGCTCGCTATTCTCGGCCTAATCGCCACAGCAGCAGCATTGGTCTATCTATACGCCACCAGCCTGCCACTGGCCGACTCCGATCGCAATTCCAGGCTGCTGGACAGCCAGGGCGAAGTCATTGCCACTTTCTCGGCAGGCGGCAAAGACTCGGTACCCGTGCAGTTGGGAGATATCTCACCTGATTTGGTTAGCGCTACACTTGCTGTAGAGGACCGCAAGTTCTATGATCATGTCGGCTTCGACATCCGAGGAATGGGACGGGCTGTACTCGTCAACCTGGAACATATGCAGATGTCCCAGGGCGCAAGTACACTAACGCAACAGCTCGCGCGCAACTTGTATTTGTCCCATGAAAAGACATGGACCCGCAAAGCCAAGGAAGCGATGTACACGGCACAATTGGAGATGAAATACAGCAAGGATGAAATCCTGCAGATGTACCTGAATGAAATTTATTACGGTCACGGCGCCTACGGGATCGAAGCAGCCTCACGGATGTATTTTGGCAAATCCGCCAAACAGTTGACGCTTGCCGAAAGTGCCATGCTTGCAGGGATTCCAAAGGGTCCGACCTACTATTCTCCATATAATCATATGAAGAACGCCAAGGACCGGCAGAAGGTTGTATTGAATGCCATGGCTGACATCGGCAAAATTACGCAAGCGGAAGCAGACAAGGCTTATGAAGAAATGCTCTCGTTCAAGCCGGAAAGTGAACGCAAAACCGTAGAAAGTGCACCCTATTTCCGCGATTATATCCGGAATCTAGCCATCAAGGAGCTGGGAATCAGCGAAGCGATGCTGGATCATGGGGGATTGAATATATACACCACGCTGGATCTGCGTGTACAAAAAGCGGCGGAAGATGCCGTAGCCAAGGGCATGGACGCCAAAAGTGAGCTCGAAACGGCTCTGGTATCGATCGATCCGCGTACCGGATATATCAAAGCGATGGTGGGCGGCAAAAATTACCGCACCAATCAGATTAACCATGTACTGGCGACTACACGCCAGCCGGGATCTGCTTTTAAACCGATTATGTATCTGGCTGCCCTGGAATCGAAACAGCTCACCAGTGCGTCCATGTTTAAAAGCGAGCCGACCCTGTTTCATTATGACAATGATCGCAAAACCTATAAACCCGGCAACTTCGGGGATAAGTATTTAGGTGAGATTGATCTGAGACAGGCGATCGCCGCTTCGGACAACATCTACGCGGTAAATACGATTATGCAGATTGGACCTGAACAAGTGGTGAAGATGGCCAAGAATCTAGGGATTACGAGCAACATGAGCCCGGTACCCTCCCTTGCACTCGGCACCTCGCCTGTTAGTCCACTGGAGATGGCTTCAGCATTTTCCGCTATTGCCGCAAGTGGACAGCGGACACCTCCTGTAGCCATTCTGCAAGTGACGGATGCCGCAGGACGAGTAATCTATGAAGCACCTCAGACCAAGGCCGAGAAGGTCGTTGAACCCGCTGCCGCTTATGTATTAACACGCTTGATGGAAAGTGTGTTCGAAAATGGAGGTACGGGTAATCGGGTATCTGCAACGATTAAACGGCCTGTCGCCGGCAAAACGGGGACGACCAATACGGATGCTTGGCTAGTCGGCTTCACCCCAGAGCTCTCAACGGCTGTCTGGGTCGGTTACGATCAAGGCAAAGCCATTTCCACATCCGACGGGCGTCGTGCGGCACCCATGTTCGCCCAGTTTACGGAACAGGCCCTCGCCAGTGTTCCACCGAAGATTTTTACTGTACCGGATAACGTCGTCAGTGTATATATCGATCCCGAATCCGGCAAACTGGCTGGCAATGGCTGCGCCGAGAAACGGCTGGAAGTTTTTATTGATGGCACGGAACCGACCGAGGTCTGCCGCAGCGCTTCAGACGATTCGGGTTCAGAGAAAGATAAAGACACTCGAGAAGTGCAAACCCAGCAGGGAATACAGGAAGAGAAGCATTCATGGTGGAAGGATTTCAAACGCTGGTGGGTGGAATAACCAAAGTGACGTAAATACGTAATGACGTAATTGCGTCATCACCCGTAAAATTCAATTTAGCATAAAAGCAAAAGCCCCGAACCGATCATCTCGGTCACGGGGCTTTTGCTTCTTCTTTTTGAACAGCTTGAAACATTCATTAATTAGGCAAGCGCTTCTTTCAATTCATCCGGAGAAGCGTTCCACCATTCTTCGTTATGCGTAGTCAGCAACGTCTTGAGTGCCGCGCGATCCTCAGGTCCAAGATCATCCAGCATGAACCGGCGCTTCATGGCATAATCCATGCGATTCACATGATCGGCAAGCAGTTTCCATCCACGACGCGCTTCTGTATCAATCCACATCTCACACGCAGTTGCTCCACCATAGAACTGCCCCTGTTCGTTACGGTCCACAGCTACCCATACTAGCCATACTTGGCGTCCATTGGGCACATCCTCACGATTAGTCGAGAACTTGATATTGCGCTCCACTTTGCTCTTCGCATGCATCGCGCCCACATCAATCTTTGCTTCACCGTTATCAATAATAACGGGGGAAAGGTTATTCAGATCAATGGAGCCTGCACCGAAACCTTTGTGTTTGCTCTTTGCACTAACGATATTCAAGGCAATCTGTTTTTTGCCGTTCTGCTCGTTTTGGTCCATGTTTTATAGCCTCCAAGGGTTGATACAAATATTTTAACTAATAATCGCCCCAATGCAAACATATACATGCTGTAGATGCTTGTCAACGGGAGGTATTTAACGATGATTCCACGACGCGCCAAGAGCTGGCTCACCGCAATTATAGCCCTGTGTTTAGTTGCCGGGGGGATATGGCTTGGTCTGGGCTCCACACGCTCCATTCAATCTGACTTGCCTGCGCTCGCCCCGGAATCGGGCAAGCCTACGGCACCCGTCAAAACCCAAACATCTCCGGAAAGTATACAGACACCTACCGCTGAAGTGTTCAGCAACCGCGTAGTGGAATATCACATGGATGTGAAGCTGGTAGACGGGAATGTACTGCAAGGGACTCAGACGATCACCTGGACACATCCAGGTAAGAAAACCGTCAGCGAGCTTTATTTTCACATGTATCCCAATGCCTTCTCTTCTGCCGACACCACTTTTATGAAAGAATCCGGAGGGAAACTTCGAGGTGATGTCATGCCCACTAACGGTTACGGTTCCATGCATATTACAGAAATGAAAACAGAGGATGGGCTTTCTCTCTTACATCGGATGCAGTATGTGCAACCGGATGACGGAAACATGAAAGATACTACCCTCATTAAGGTACGGCTGCCCAAACCCGTTAAAGGCGGTGAAAGCATCACGCTTCACACCCGATTTGAGGTCAAGCTACCGAAAATTTTTGCCCGCATGGGAACAGCAGATAATTTCGTTATGGCAGGTCAGTGGTTCCCTAAACTTAGCGTATATGAGCCAGTAGGCACACGAGGTCAAACGACCGAAGGCTGGAATCTGCATCAGTATCACGGTAATTCAGAGTTTTACGCCGATTTCGGTATCTATAGTGTGCGTATTCGGGTACCGGAAACATACAAAGTAGCTGCTACTGGATTCCCAACCCAGCAAGCGGTTGTGAAGAACGGCGAAAAAGTATATCAGTTCTATGCCGATGATGTGCATGATTTTGCCTGGTCAGCCTCTCCTGATTTTGTTTATGCAGAAGAACCCTTCTCTGCTCCCAATGTGCCAGGCGTTCGAATCAAGCTGTATCTCGACCCTGCTCATGAGAATCTGAAGGAACGTTATTTCTACGCCGCCAAAGCAGCGCTATCCAATTATAGCAAGTGGTTTGGCCCTTATCCGTATTCCACACTGTCCATCGTTGTCCCGCCCAAATCAGGGAATGGCGCAGGGGGAATGGAATACCCTACCTTGGTCACCGCCTTCGGTGCAGATGATTCTGCTCCTGGCTACGATCTGGAACGCACGGTTGTGCACGAGATTGGGCATCAGTATTTTTACGGCATGGTCGCGAGTAATGAATTTGAAGAGGCTTGGCTGGACGAAGGATTCACCTCCTATGCAGAAGACAAAGTAATGGAACAGGAATACGGACTTATCCCGAATCTGCCCGTACAAGCTGGTCTCATTACTTCTCCAGCTTCACTGACACAGGACTCCTGGAAGTTTGATTCCCAGAATCAATATGCAGCAAACGTATACACACGAGGCAAGCTTGTATTACTTGGAATAGAACAACAGGTTGGTGCTAAAACGATGGAGCGTATTCTCTCGACCTATGTGAATAAATACCGCTTCAAACACCCTACTTCGTCTGATTTTCAAAAGGTCGTGGAACAAGTGACGCGTACATCCTGGACCGATTATTTTAATCAGTATGTATACGGCGATGGCATGGCTGACTTTGCAGTGGAAAAGATCGCAATCAATCCTATCCTGAAAGACGGCCAAACGTTGTACGAGTCATCGGTTACATTGCAGAAAAAAGGGAGTGAATATAAGAAGGTTCCTGTTCGAATTATGTTCGAAGATGGGAAAACCATGACGAAAGAATGGGATGGTAGCGAGGAGCGCATTACCTACAAACTGACCTATACTTCCCCTGTTTCCTGGGCTATGACTGATCCGCTATACACGATTGTGCTGGAGAACCATCATATGAACAATTTTCTGAAAGCCGGACTGGATGAGCCAACTAAATCCCGCTGGAGCATGAGCGCAACCAAAATTATAGAAGCCATATTCGGAAGTCTGTCATGGTGAGGTGGATACAGTGAAAGCGAAAATACGTGAAGGCTGGTTTCTCGTCCGTCAGCATATGTTCATTGCGGCACTCTTATTTCTCTATCAATTAGTATGGGGATACTTTCTTTATCGGATGGTGCAGTCAGCTGTGGTTCCGCTGCTCCTGCGTTATCCTGACCCTGATACAGGGGAACTCAGTACGATTTTATTTAAAATGGAGAGCCAACTCGGTCTGACAACGAATCCGGAGGTTCACCGCTATTTATGGATTTTAGGGGCTATGCTGCTGATACGGATTCTGATTAGCCCACTCATTCAGGCAGGGCTGCTCTACTCGCTCCAGCATTATAACCATTCGGAAGAGCGCATTCCATTCATTCGCGGTATCAAAAATTTATGGAAACCGATGCTGTTGCTCCACACCATTCGGACTATATTACTGCTGCTACCCGCTTATTGGCTCGCGCCAAAGCTCTATTCCATCTTTATGGAAGGTTTTCATTCCCTCCATCTGCTCTTGCCTGGTATTCCCTATGTTGCTGGTTGGATTGTATACGGGTGGGTTATCCATCATGTCCTACTGTACATGCAGTTTGGTATCTCAGCTCCCGATGGGGAAGGCGGAGCACGTGGTACGTTTCAAGCTATATGGATTGCACTACGCCAAGTCATCACTCTAATCGGCATTGCTGTCCTGCTGGGCGGCCTTCATCTGTTGGTCTTTGGTGCCTTTACTTCAGCTTCATGGTTACTAACCGGCTTAACTGGTCTTATACTACAACAAACGTATCCACTTGCCCGGTGCTTGCTGAGTCTGTGGAAAATATGTGCCCATTTCCGCCTATGGCAGTCCAACTCGGTCAAAGATTAAATTAAACGGTTAAAAACGGTTACCATCTCTATGTAAAGTTGTATTCTTCAAATGCCGTTAAACAAGCAAACCTCGACCTTTCCCCGTCAAAGGTCGAGGTTTTTTTTGTTAATTTTGTTGTTAAACGTTGCCAAAGTGATATACCTCTGTTACAATAATCGCAGTGAGTTTTTAGTAACAACTTTGTAATCTTTACCTTCATATTTGTAACTACTTAAAATTTAATCGTCATTTCTTGATTTCGCAGGTGCATAACTAGCATAGCCAAATTCCTAGCACCTGGGAAGCGGGGGAACCAGTTATGGGTGAATTGATCTTGCAACAGAGGGATCATAGGGGACCTTCAACCGAATCCTTAAGCTAACCTCGCAGGCATTGGAAGGGGTATATCTCTTGTTTAAGAAGAAATTAACCGCAGCTGTACTCAGCCTCACATTCGCATTATCGCTTGGAGCAGGCAGCGCATTCGCAGATTCGAAAATGGACCAAGTTATTGATTCAGCAATGGGGACTACATACAAAAGCGGAGGAACAACGCTTAACGGCTTTGACTGCTCTGGATTCACAAGTTATGTATTCGACAAGCTGGGCATTGATCTGGCTCGCCAATCGAGTTCACAATTCGACATGGGTGATTCGGTATCCCGGATGGAAATGAGACCAGGTGATCTGGTATTCTTCAATACAACGGGCAAAGGGGTCTCGCACGTAGGGATCTTTGTAGGGGATGGAAAGTTTGCACACTCCTCTTCTTCCAAAGGAGTTACAATCAGCGCATTAAGCGAAAGCTACTGGGCTAACCGCTATGTTGGCGCTAAACGCATTATGAGCACGGACGCATATGAGACATTGGCCATCGACTAGGGACAAGCTGAGCAACGTCATGCTGTAACAATAACACTACTGTAACGAAGCATAATAGAACCGTCTGGTACATTCTCCGCAGGAATGTATCCGGCGGTTTTTTTGTGCTTCGTTTCCTTTAATGCGTTCGGGATAGCTACCAAACCTAACTTTAACTTTTTTTAAAGTTAATTTTCATTGCTTCGTCCGTGCTCTTATAATGTTTTTACCCATCCCACTATAATATAAACGAAATTACCGGAACTTTTGTTTCACTTTTTTTGAAAAACGAGGACTTGCCAAATGAACGCCTCTTTTGTAGAGTGGAAACAAGCTTAGATATGGAATGACATATGTATATGGACAAATCAAAATCATTATAGCTTGTTCACAATGAGAGGAGCGTGCAGTTGTATGGATGAAGCCCCTGTGACGTTTCACGTTGTGCCCATGCAAGAAGAACACGCGGAACTAATCTGCGATTGGCAGTATGACCCGCCTTATAATATTTATAGCTGGCTGCCCTGGGAGCAGATGAAAGCACTTGAAGTGGAATTCGGCGATCCCCAGCTACGGAAAGAACAATATGCGGTGGTGCTGGGAGAGGATCAGCAGATTTGCGGTTTTGCTCAATACTTCCCGCTTGAAGGTGTAACCCGCATCGGACTTGGCATGCACCCCGATCGATGTGGTCATGGTCAAGGAACGGCTTTTGTCTCGGCCATTGTGCAGGAAGCCATTCGCCGGAACCCTACAAACGAAATTGATCTGGAAGTTCTGACCTGGAATGACCGGGCTATTCGTGTCTATCTCAAAGCCGGATTTGTTACGCAGGATACATACGAACGACAGACACCGAGTGGTTTGAAACCTTTTTACTGTATGGTCTATGAAGGTCCTCGCGAATAACTAGGGCTTAAAATCACCCCAAAAAGTCCCCGGTTATGTGATTAGTTCAAAAAATTACCACAAAATGCTATGATGTCACTACAGGTTCCGTTATAATGATATGGATAGTTTCAAGTTAGATGATCTTTCATTCTGGAGGGGACATAAGGGATGCACAAATGGATCATGAGCGGGGTATTTTTTGCAGCGTGCGCTTTAGCTATTGTACTAATGTTTACGCTTCCAGGGAAAGAGGAAGTTGCAGAAGAAGCGAAACCGACGATGCCGCAAGTTACAATGGATGCAGGACAGGCTGAGGCACTGGTCAAAGCAAACTGTATTACCTGCCACGGTGATCAGCTTCAAGGGGGCATGGGCCCTAGTCTGCAGAAGATTGGCAGCCAGGACGATGTGGAGAAGATTTATACGACCATCGTCAAAGGTAAAAGCGGCGGTATGCCTTCGTTCAAAGACAAGCTGAAGGATGAAGAAATCGCGAATATTGCGATGTGGCTGGCGGAGAAGAAGTAATCCAAGATGTTCAAGGCGATCAGTTTGTGGCAGGGGCATGTATAGAGAGTGTGATGGCTTCAATCATCCTCTGCTCTTTACTCATGCTCTAAACCACGCTGGCGCTAGACGCGCAACGTAGTCAACCCTTATTGGTAATACAGGGTTACTCGTTTTATCAATGGTCATACAGACAAGAGGCTCTTACTCTCCCGTACTGGGAAGTAAGAGCCTCTTGGTCATTTCAGGGATGCTCCGATGAAAACATCCACCATGCTATGGCTAAATAGATGCATTAGCGTATCCTTCCAGCCTGCCTCTGATTCACCTAAAGTATGCATATATTACTGGGTCTTTGCCTTCTGCTCGGCAAGGAAAGCCTGCACTTCACGTGCGGACGGCATCCCGGACTGGGCGCCGAGCTTCGTCACCGATAACGCGGCTGCGCCCATGGCGGAGCTTACCGCCGCGTCCAGCGTCTCTCCGCGCGCGAGGGCTACTGCCAGCGCGCCGTTGAAGCAATCGCCAGCGCCGGTCGTGTCGACGGCGCTTACGGCGTAGCCGGGCGCACGGCACGCGCCGGCACGCTCTGCCTGAACGCGGCCGCTAGGCGCTGCCGCGTACACAGCCCCCTCGGGGCCGAGCGTCGTGACGACAGCGGCCCCGAGGGATGCGGCGAGCTCTGCGACCGCCGCATCCACGTCTTCCGGCCGGAGATCATCCCGGCCGGTGAGCACGGCGAGCTCGCTGCGGTTCGGCGTGACGACGTCGACGCACCGCAGGAGCTCCTGGGGCAGACCCGGCACCGCAGGCGCCGGGTTGAGCACCACCAATGCGCTGCCTTCAGCCGCCAGTTGGGCGGCGCAGGTGACCGCAGGCAGCGGGATCTCCAGCTGCAGCAGCACCGCTGCGGCTGCAGTCAGGCTTTTTACCGTATCCGCCTCTTCCAGCATCGCAGGCATAACCTGCCCATTCGCTCCAGGAATAACAATAATCCGGTTATCTCCTTTGGAGAGCCAGATAGAGGCCGTACCTGTAACGGTATCATCCAGAATGCGAACTAGCGAGGCATCCGCCCCGCTTTCCGTTAGACTGTGCAACAGGCGTTCACCAAAACCATCCGAACCTACGGCACCAATCATCGTAGTCTGTCCACCCAGTCGTGCAGCAGCAACCGCCTGATTGGCGCCTTTGCCCCCGGCCAAATAGTGCAGTTCCTCCCCACTCACCGTCTCGCCTTCCTCAGGAATGATGTCTGTCTTCACCACCAGATCCATATTAAGGCTGCCTACGACAGCAATAAGAGGTTTGTTCTGATTATCGTCTGACATGTATGCTTCACTCATTTCCGGTAGTGCGATATAACCGATCCAGGTTATTCCGACCTCATTTTCTCAAAAGCCTCATTATATTGCTCTGCTTCTTTAATATCTACAGATGTGATGCCACCTTCATCCCATGATGTGAGACGCAGTGTGACTGTTGTATAGTCAATCGTAATGAAAGGGTGATGATTGAACGCTTCCGAAATCGCTGCGACCTCGTCCACAAATGCAATCCCTTTCATGTAGTTGGAAAATACGAACTTGCGGACAATCCATCGTCCCTCTTCCAGTTCCCAGCCTTCCAGCCTTCCCAGATGAGCTTCGACTTCCTCTTGCGAAAAAACCATACGTTATCTTCCTCCCCATATGATGGCTTATCACAGACAACTGTCCATGCTGCCACCGAAACCTTTGGTGCTACCCATAGCAACCCAAACGCATAGGTCCACCGCCCTGCGGTTCGCCCGTTTCATGACTATCATCTTACCACGGACAAGCCTCAAATTCCAATAGTACAAATGGCGCTAGATCCACTAACCATAAGGCTTTAGGGAGATTCTCCAACTCGGTTTTCCATGCAAAATATCTTATAGGAGCATACTAAATGAGCGGTACAAAAGTCAGTTCTTCTTCCCCAATTAAGATATGAATTCGGTGCTGATCCTTGTCATGAATGACCACTCCACTTCCTACCGGAATGACCGACTCCTCACCCAGTGCATAGAACAGATCTTCCGCCAATGCCTCATCCACTTCGAGTTGCTCTGTTACACCAAGGCGCGACCATTCTTCCTCATCCATTTCAAAGAAAACATAGCGGTCCGGTATTCGGCCTATAGCCTCTGTCAAATCTGTCAATATTCCTTCATAATCTCGTCCATGCTTTACGCCCATTGGCTTTTCACTCCTATTTAGCCCCTAAGGAGCAGATTTGATCTTATTATACCTGAAAATAACCCTTAAAAAAAAAGGCCATCTGGTCGATAAATACTATACATGACCGTTTTAACTGTTTCTGCAACCCTAAAGGATGCCTAACATTAAACGGATTGCGGTGTAACGTTCGTCCGGAAGCCCGAATAAAGCCGCTTGAAAGGATTCAATTTTATCTCATGGATGAGGTGTATGATGGAAATTTCAACGATTATCGGACTAGTTTTAGGGCTGGTTTCACTTGTAGTGGGTATGTTCCTGAAGGGTGCGCCCCTTATCAACCTGGTTAACAACCCAGCAGCCTACGTTATTATTTTTGTTGGTACGGCAGCAACTATTTTCATGGCATTTCCCATGTCTGAAGTTAAAAAAATCCCCAAGCTATTCGGGGTACTGTTCAAAAAGCAACAACTGATTGACCGTGTTTCTCTAATTGGCACATTTATGGACTGGGCTTCCACCACCCGTCGTGAAGGTTTGCTTGCACTTGAATCGAAAGTCGAAGATATTGATGATCAGTTCCTGCGCGGCGGTATGCGTATGATTATTGACGGCAATGATCAGGAATTTGTAAGTGATGTACTCATGGAAGATATTCATGCTACAGAAGAGCGCCATCGTGGCGGTGCCTTGATCTTCGCGCAAGCGGGGATGTATGCACCAACACTCGGGGTACTCGGGGCCGTTGTAGGCCTCATCGCAGCGCTTGCCGATCTCAGTGATATGGAAAAGCTCTCGCATGCAATTGCAGCGGCGTTTATCGCGACACTTCTCGGTATCTTTAGTGGTTACGTGTTGTGGCATCCGATGTCCAATAAACTGAAGCGGATGTCCAAAAAAGAGATGGAAATCAAGCTGATGATGGTTGAAGGCTTGTTATCCATACAATCTGGTGTATCCACCATTGCCATTAATCAAAAATTATCTGTATTCCTGACACCTTCCGAACGTAGACAGTTGGAAGAGAAGGAGGGCTCATCAGGTGAAAAAGGCTAAAAAACACGAACCGCATGAAGAACATATAGACGAGAGTTGGTTGCTTCCCTACTCCGACTTAATGACGTTGCTGCTCGCTCTGTTTATCACATTATTCTCTATGAGCTCTATAGATGCAACGAAGTTTGAACAGATGGCTTCCGCACTGAGCAGCGCATTGAATGGTGGTTCGGGTGTACTGGATCATACCTCCATGAACCCTACAGAATCTACTACAGATTTGGGCAAGAACAAACAGCAGCCTGAAGAAATCACCAAGAAGACAGCGGCTCAGATTACGGATGCGCAGATGGCTCAGAAAGAACAGGAAGATCTGGAGAAACTCAAGAAACAGCTTGATCAATATATTCAGAAAAATGGGCTTTCCGATCAGCTGAATACCAAGCTGAATCAGTCTGAGCTCAAAATCACGATCAGTGATAACGCCCTGTTCTCCTCAGGCCGGGCTGATGTTAAACCCGAGTCACGCTCGCTGGCCAAAGCCATCTCGAGCATGCTGCAGGAGTTCCCGGAATATGAAGTCGTTGTGTCTGGCCATACTGATAATGTTCCCATTTCGAACAGCCAATATAAGGATAACTGGGATTTGAGTGCCGATCGAGCACTGAATTTCCTCAAAATTCTGTTATTGAATGAGGCGCTGGACCCTTCGAAGTTCACACCTAGCGGTTATGGAGAGTATCACCCAGTCGCTAGCAACCAAACGGATGCTGGACGAGCTCAAAACCGCCGGGTAGAAGTTTCGATTATCCGGAAATATCAGAGTAACAACACGGCCGTGAAAGCAGTCGGACAAGGTAACTAAAGAATCGTTCGTTATAGCAAACTAATGCCTAAGCTTATGTCACTCTCCTTTATACCAGGGGAGTGACTTTTTTCTATCCACTGATATGAAAAAGCGCTGCTTCCCTTGAGGGGAAGCAGCGCCTTGGACAATCATCATTTATTCCATATTATAATCTAGCAAACTGCTTAATTCCGACTTCTCTGCGGGTGTCAGTTCTCTCCAGGTCCCTGTGGCCTGTTCACCGAGATGAATGTTCATAATACGAATCCGCTTCAACTTCCGAACCTCATAGCCAAATGCACTGCACATCCGGCGAATTTGACGGTTTTTTCCCTCTGTCAGAATAATGCGGAACACCCGCTCTGATATACGAGTCACCGTACAAGGCAGCGTCATTTCGCCAAGGATCTTGACTCCTGTGCTCATGCCTCTCAAGAAACTCGGCGTTACCGCACGATCGACGGTGACAATATATTCTTTCTCATGGCGTCCTTCTGCCCTTAGAATTCGATTGACAATATCACCGTCATTGGTCATCAGAATCAAACCTTCCGAATCCTTATCCAGGCGACCAATTGGGAAGATGCGCTCTTTGTGTCCTACAAAATCAACGATATTCCCTTGAATGTGCTGTTCGGTTGTACTCGTTATTCCAATAGGTTTATTAAGCGCAATATATACGTGTTTCCGTTTTTCCTTAATAGGTTGACCATTAATTCTTACATCATCGCCATCTTCTGCTTGACTGCCCAGCTCTGCCGTCACTCCATTAATCGTTACTTTCCCGCTTTCCACCAATCTGTCGGCTTCCCGACGGGAACAAAAACCTGTTTCACTGATAAATTTATTAATACGCAAAAGGTAATCTCACCTCATCTAGTTCTCTTCGTCTGTAGGTTCATTGTCCGTCTTATGCTCTTCCTCTATACTCTCCGTTTGCTGTGGGGAGGCAGGCAGATCGATAATGACGGTCGTTCCCTTGTTCATGACGCTTTTGATATCCATCATGCCCTTATGTGATTGAATAATGCGCTGGCTGACCATCAGGCCAAGCCCTGTTCCCGATTCCTTGCTTGTGAAGAATGGTTCCCCCAGCTTAGGCATCAGTTCTTCTGGAATTCCAGTGCCTTCATCCTTAATTTCAATCCGAACCCGACCATTCTCTTCGTCATGATTGAGTTTAATTCGAATATTACCTCCGTCTGGCATGGCCTCCATGCCGTTCTTCAGCAAGTTAATGAAGACCTGCTTCAACTGGTTCTCTTCACAGTGTACCATAGCTGAATCCGATGAAGCATTCAATACAAATTCCACACCATGCAGATGCGCCTGACTATCCAGCAATGATATAACATCTCCCAGAATGAAGCGAATATCCCGTTCTTGAAAATGAACCGCTTGTGGTTTGGCCAGTATCAGAAACTCACCCACAATAAGATTAATTCGATCCAACTCTGACAGCATCAAATCCAGGTGACGATGATTAAGCTTGTTCGTCTCTTGTTGGAGCTGAAGAAACCCACGCAAGGTCGTAAGCGGATTACGAATCTCATGCGCAACCCCGGCTGCCAGCTGACCAACCGTCGTCAGTTTCTCGGAACGTCTGAGCAGTTCCTCCATACGATTACGGCTGGTAATATCTCTTGATACGCTGATCAGTGCTGTAATCTCTCCTGCTTCATCCCGGACTGGTGCTGTACTCACGCTGACTTCAACACGGCTACCATCCTTCTTCATCCATGTCGTTTCATTAGACGTAATTGACATGCCCTCAATCAACTGGGCATGCTGCTCTTCCATCTCCTCTTCAGTACCAGGAGGGATAATTTTCAATTTACGTCCTTCAACTTCACGACTGCGCCAGCCATACAACTGCTCAAAGGCACGGTTTACCCGCAGTACATTTCCATCCAGATCCGTAATATGAATCGCATCTGCCGTTTGGTTAATAATCGATTCCAAATGCTCTTTTACCGCACGATTTTCTTCATACATCTGTTTCAGACGATTCGTATAATGGCCCAAATTACGAATCATCGCATTAATGCGATTCGCTAATTGGCCCAATTCGTCTTTCCTTCTCACTTTTAGACGGAAATCAAAATGGCCATCAGCCACATCATTCACTTTGCCCAGAATAGATTGAATAGGGCGCGTAATGTAACCCGCAAGCAAATAGCTACCAAAGATCACAATCTCCAGCAACACAAGCGAAATCGAGGCATGGCTAACCAGTTGTTCCGATACCATAGAGGATATTTGCTTATAGTCCATGACAATACTAATCACATAAGATGATTCATTGGGGGTAAATATCGGAATGAAACTTTTGAGCACCTTCTGTTCATGAGTTTCACTGACAAAAGATACATTCTGCCCAGTACGAATTGCCCGTACAACCGCCTTGTGATCCTCTTCTGCGGCACCATATTGATATGTACCGAAACGAATAGGCCTGTTATTCAACTTGTTGTGGTTCGTATCCCTTCCGTCATTGCTCATGTTCGAGCTACCGAAGGTCAATGGATTGATACCTGTAATCTCCAGAATCGATGAATTCACTTCGCGAATCTTATTCAAAATCTCGTCTGGACCAGAGATCTTCACATAGTCGTCAACAGCGGCATTATTATAGAAGGGATTGATTATGTAATTCCTCTTCCCATCATGATAGTAACCCCAGATATCAACATCTGACGGATTGGATGTAGAGTATTCGAATCCATCCGACCAAAAATGGTCCAATTTCTGTCCCTGTGAAATCGTAACCTGATGGTTTTCGAACAGCTGTTTAAATGCCTGATACCAGTACGTCATGGATTTGGTAGACAATCCAATCTCCTTTGGATCGGAAGACCGGGTAACCACAATATCATCAGCCGTTTGCTCCATCAATGAAATGTGGGAGACACCGACTTTCTCGCTCATGCGAACCAGGTCTTCATTTGTGATATTATTAATATTCGGGTCCAGTTCTTCCGCTGCCATTACTGAGGCCAGCCATAGATTGTTCCCAATTTGTCGTTTTACATATTCTGAACTGGACTGACTCTGTTCGACAGCGATTGCAATCTGTTTGGCCGTAAGCACCATCTTGGTTTCGCTGTCCTGCCTTAAATTCTCTTCTGTAGTATAATAACTCAGTGCTATATTTAAAACTAAAATGACGAGCACTGAGCACGACATAATCATGGATAATTTCGTTTTAATAGACAACTTTTTCGTTCACCTCTCGGCTTGTACCCTCTGGCGATATATGGCAAAACCTATATCCATCATAACTGTTGTATGTCTATTTGAAAAGGATAATTGACCCTTGTCCAAAAGTTACCGCTTGGCTGAAAAACGCGAAATCAATTGTATTTTGTCTTTTCCATGCCTACAATGGGAATAACCACTAAAACTTATACACAAATCCACAGGCATGTGGATAGTATGTTCATAACTATGTGAGCAACTCGTCGGTTATCCACAGACTTATACACAACATGTTAACAAACGAATGTTTGTTCGCCGCACAAAATGCTCTTTGGAAGGAGTTTTACATTTTAATGAAGGATGACGTTCTCCAACCTGATCTTACGCATCTCTCCGAGGAGGCTCAGCACGAGCACTGGATGCGTGAAGCCATTGCTGAAGCGTACAAAGCAGAAGCACTCGGGGAAGTGCCGATCGGGGCTGTAATTGTTCAACATAACCGTATTATTGGTCGTGGATATAACCTGCGTGAGACGACACTTGATTCCACAGCACATGCGGAGATGGTAGCCATCCGGCAGGCCAGTGAAGCCATCGGTGCATGGCGACTGCTGGATTGCAGTCTGTACGTCACACTGGAACCATGCCCCATGTGTGCAGGTGCCATTGTGCAATCCAGAGTGCCTCGAGTCATATATGGTACCGCAGACCCCAAGGCCGGATGCGCAGGAACGCTGATGAATCTGCTGCAGGAACCTCGTTTTAATCATCGAACCGAAGTGGTTGCTGACATTCTGCAACCAGAGTGCTCCACCATGCTGACTCAATTTTTCCGGCGTTTACGCAAAAAATAGAATCTTACACCCATCTGGAAAGGAAGTGCATTCCATGCCGCTTACACTATACGACACACCAAAAGGAATAAGTCTCCGTTTACTTACTCCACAAGATACAGAGGCGTATCTTGCTCTTATTCAAATTACACGTCATCCCTACCAAGCTGTAGAGCCTATCCGGGATGATGAATTCTATACGCTGCAGGCGCAAACCAGACGCATTCAGGATAGAATACAGGCGGCCGAAGAAGGAACAGGTTATCAATTCGGAATTTTTACAATCGACGATGGTATTCTGATCGGTCAGGTTAGCTTGAACAATGTCGTTCAGGGCGTTGCCAATTATGCAGACATGGGATACTTCATCCATCCAGATTACCAAGGCGGAGGACGAATGACCGCAGCCGTAAAACTCGCTGTATCCTACGCCTTCCGTGCCCTGAAGTTAAATCGTGTTCAGGCAGCCATTCTGTTGTCCAATACGGGTTCCAAACGTGTTCTCGAGAAGAACGGCTTTCAGGCTGAGGGCATTGCTCGTAAATATCTCAAGATTAACGGAGAGTATCAGGATCATCAGATCTACGCTGTGCTGGCCGAGGACTTGGGTGAATCTTTACAGTAATTGAATATACCATGTTACAACATACAAAGAGCCGCTCAACCCTAAGGTCGAGCGGCTCTTTGCTTTAACATGAAACTGAGAACTTAGTATCCGTAAGATGCGTTCATTAATTCTTCAAACTGATCCATTGTAATGACGTCTTCGCCAGTAGGAATATTGATTTTGAATGCTGGCTTCTCGTTAATTTTGGTGTAAGTGTTCGAACCAGTGAAAGCAAGTTTAACTTCATCCTTGGTATCAGGTTGTTTAATCAACAGATCAGCAACCAACTTTTGATATACCGGGAAATCTTTTTTGTCCAAAGCAAAATCAATGTGGAACTGGTTAATGGTCAGTGTATCTTTCAACTGGTCCAGATCTTTAGCCATTTCAGCTTGATCTGCTTCAGTAATTTTCAGATCCTCTTTAGCTTTGTCGATATCTTCCTGACTCATTTGCAACATGTCACGATACTCTTCTTTAGAGATGATATCCAGTACTTTTGGCAATGCTTTGGTTACCAGGACAGTAACAGCTTCTTTCACATTGTCATTGTTGACCGAAAATTGAACAACTTGCTTGGCATCCAAACCTTCAGGAAGCTGCGCATCCTTCACGTCCAGGTTTTTAAAGAATTTATCCTGATCGTACTCGCTCAGGACCGCATCCATAACTTCATTGCTCAGCTTTTGTGTTTTCGCTGCATCCATAGCATCCGGATTCCATTCCGTTCCTTCTTGCTCAGCCAGTTCTTTCAAATCCAGCTCCAGGAATTTATTAACAACCGTTTCCGGAATCGGGAAGAACGGAATACTTGGTACCTTAACATATAACTTCTCAGCGGTCATAACCATCGGAATCGTAAATGTCATACCCATATCGCCTTTAAGCTCAATACCTACCGTCATTTCGGTCTGCATTGGCTCGCTTTGGTATACGCCAGTTACATTCAACTGAGCATCCTTCAGCATGCTCATAAACTGAGACATCGTTGGATCCTGTTGTGACTCGTCTGCAGCTTTATAGCTCAATTCATTAATAGTGAAGTTAGAACTCATCTCATACGAAGTCAGTTTGGAAGCATTGGCTGCCGCCGTCTTCAATGCCTCTTTTGGTTCTTGCTTGCTGCTACATGCTGTCAGTGCCATGGATACGGTTAACAGCAACGTAAGAAGAAGCGCCCCCATACGTTTAGTCATTTGTTTCTCTCCTCTCGTGATAACCCCAAAAAAAATAATTCAATATCAATGATATACCATTTATTCTGAAACGGAAACACGATTTGGGAAATTTGTGAGCTTTACTCTCTAAATTGGCTACAAAGACCTATGTAAGCTTTAGATATCAATGGTGTGCTCCTCTAAATCATGTATGAACACGCAAAAACCCCGGTTTGTTAACCGGAGTTATAGGTTATAGTTATGCATTCATATGTGCTAAAGAAAGGAATGAATCTTCCTTTAACTTAGCCTTGAGGATTGTGATGATCTACATGATTCTGGTTTTTCACTTTTTTGGAGCCGGACAACGGTTCCTGCATGGAAGAATGCTTTTCAGGTTTTCGGTGCTGCACATTAGCCTGAGCTTCAGGCACAGGTGTTGTTTTGGGTTTACTCATGTTGTTCCCCCCTCTTCATTGGATTAGGAATGGGATGGGTCCATATCTTCCGTTTTATCATGATTTATGGAATCCTGATGCCGACGGTCATTCGAGTCCTGTTGAATTTGCTGGGCATGGTGACTATTCACAGGTGTCTGATCCAGATCTGCGACTACACTTTGCAGGTTTTTATCTGTTCCAGCTTTGGCTTTGCTCACGTATTACCACTCCTTTGACGTCTACCTAATGTCTGGTTTTGGTTTGCAACGACTGGGCACATTCATGAATATGACGCGTGTAATCCTGAGCCAATTCCTGAATAGGCTCTGTACGCTCATCCGTCGTACTTCCATCGCGCTCCACATCAATTAGTTGTACACTGACTTCACGAGAATCCACATAGGCACACTTGAAATCAAAAGAGTACATCTGGTGTCCCGCTGTTGCGATGTGAATTCGAATAGCCTGTTGATCAGCCTCGTCAGCCATAACTTGAGCCCGATCTCCGACATTTAGGACCTCAGGCAATCTTTCCTGCCAAGCACCTACGAGCTCCGTCTGATCTATGTTTAATTCGCGGTTCATCTTACCACCTCCACTCTTATATAAAGTGCGGCGATTTGAATGTTTTTATGCATCACATAGATATTCAAACAAACTGATTTCTTGTCGTAAAAATGCTCTGTAAATACAGCGGGTATGCGGCTGTGCTAAATGTACAAATAAATGCAAAAAAGGACTCGAGCTTATCGCTCGAACCCTTATCATAATTGTAGTATGGCGGAGAGGGTGGGATTCGAACCCACGTGGAGTTGCCCCCTAACGGTTTTCAAGACCGCCCCGTTATGACCGCTTCGGTACCTCTCCAGGACATTAACTTTTATAAACTTGCCACGAAATAGATCATACCATAATTGTATGACAGAAAGCAACCTTTTTATAAGATTTATTGTTCGATACATCAAAAAGGGAAATTCCACCTACTAACTACCGGTAAACATTGCTACCTGAAGATTGATATGGTTGTTCAGAATCGGTTCAGCCCTGCTCTGTATACTAAAAAAACCGTCTCCCTGTGTAAATGGAACGTTGTAAACTTCCATTTGTCAGGAGACGATTTTTTATTTCATTCATTTAGTTGAACATCTTAGGAACGACGGGCAATCACGCTGACTCCGCCCATGTAAGGACGCAGTGCTTCAGGAATAACCACTGTTCCATCTTCTTGTTGGTAGTTCTCCAGAATAGCAGCTACTGTACGCCCCACTGCCAGTCCTGAACCATTTAACGTATGAACAAATTCCGGTTTCGCTTTTGGCTCTCTACGGAAACGGATATTAGCTCGACGTGCTTGGAAGTCTTCACAGTTGGAGCAAGACGAGATTTCACGATACGTATTGCTTTCCGGCAACCAGACCTCAATGTCATATGTTTTGGCAGACGTGAAGCCCATATCTGCTGTACACAACGTCAGAACACGGTAAGGCAGCCCCAATAATTGAAGCACACGTTCCGCATTTTGAGTCATGTTCTCCAATTCCTCATAGGAGGTCTCAGGAGAAGACAGTTTCAACAACTCAACTTTATTGAACTGATGCTGACGAATCAAGCCACGTGTATCCCGTCCAGCAGAACCTGCTTCGGATCGGAAACACGAGCTGTATGCTACAAAGTGTTTAGGCAACTGGTCAGCATTCAAAATCTCTTCACGATGATAGTTCGTTACCGGAACTTCAGCGGTAGGGATCAAATAATACTCGGTATCTTTCAGCTTAAACAGGTCTTCCTCGAATTTCGGCAGTTGGCCAGTTCCAAACAAGCTATCGCGGTTAACGATGTATGGAGGTAGAATCTCTTCATAGCCATGCTGATCGCTGTGCAGATCCATCATAAAGTTGATCAAAGCACGTTCCAGACGTGCACCCAGCCCTTTATAAAAGGTAAAACGGGAGCCTGTTACTTTGGCAGCCGCTTCAAAATCAAGGATGTCAAGGTCCTGTGCGATTTCCCAGTGTGCTTTTGGTGTAAATGAAAATGACTTCGGCTCTTCCCAACGACGAATCTCCACATTATCATCTTCGGACGCACCAACAGGCACACTCTCGTTAGGGATGTTCGGAATCGCCATAGTGAGATCGTTGATCTTCACTTCCAACTCACGCACTTCTTCATCCATTGCTTTGATTCGATCGGAGACTTCGCGCATCTCAAGGATCAACTCATCCGCATTTTCACCACTCTTTTTAAGCTTGGCAACTTCTCCGGATACCGTATTCCGGCGACTTTTCAGGTTTTCACTCTCTTGCAGCAACTCACGACGCTTGGCATCCATGTCCGTGAACCCAGCGATTAGATCCAGCGATTTGCCACGTTTCGTCAATGCTTCTTCAACACGTGCGTACTCATTCCGCAATATTTTCACATCAAGCACTAAATACCCCTCCTAAATAACACCACAAAGTAGAAACCTTCCTTATTAACTCCTGTAAAAACTTTGCAGCCTTATAGCTTCATCATTCCTCAATGGTAAAAAAACAACCTATGACATCCGGCGCTACCCTACGCTGCGATTCCCGCTTTGGAAGCAGATACGGGCAACATCAGGTATCTGACCAGACAGCTCCTTGCCAGCAAGCCGTGTAAAGCCTCTGAAGGACTGATCCGGTTCACCAGCAGATCATAGGTTGTATATCAACCACTATTGGTTCTGTACAGGCTGTTTATACGACCTAGCCATGTCCACAAAGTAAGCATGCATTCGATAATCATCTGTCAGCTCAGGGTGATAGGAGCAAGCCAGCAGATGCCCCTGGCGAGCAGTGACAATCTCATCCTTGTAAGTGGAAAGAACCTCTACCTCTTCTCCTACACTCTCAATCAGGGGTGCCCGTATAAACACTGCCCTTACCGTCTCCTCAATGCCTTTTACCGAAAGATCCGTTTCGAAGCTTTCCCTCTGCCGTCCAAATGCATTTCTGGAGACGGTCATATCCATTAGCTCCAGATGAGCTTCCTCTTGTCCTTCAATATGTTTGGCCATAACAATCAAACCAGCACAGGTGCCGAATACCGGTTTACCCTCAGCAGCGAATGCCCGAATGGCCTCCATGAAACCATATTTGCGCATCAGTTTGCCAATCGTGGTACTCTCACCGCCAGGAAGAATCAACCCATCCAGCTCATCAAGTTGTTGAACCTGTTTGATAGCCAATCCTTCTGCTCCGGCCCGTTCAATACTACGAATGTGCTCGGTGACTGCCCCTTGAAGTGCTAAAACGCCGATCTTCATTTAAAATCCACCTTTCTCTTACCAGCCGCGATCCTGCATGGGCTCGGAAGGTGCAAGTTTGGAATTGGTACCGATCATGGAAGCACCTTCGCCAATCCGGCGCAACGCTTCACCCAAGTCCTTGGCGCTACATAATGTCCGATCCGCGCTTTCGCACCTCTTTTTACGCGTGCTATTCCCGTTTCCATACCCCAATCTACCGTAATGGATGTGTC
This sequence comes from Paenibacillus sp. 276b, assembly GCF_900107875.1. NCBI lineage: Bacteria > Bacillati > Bacillota > Bacilli > Caryophanales > Paenibacillaceae > Paenibacillus > Paenibacillus sp. 276b. The sequence goes on from NZ_FNRR01000015.1 coordinate 46,090, forward strand.
GTTCTTGTCCATAAACAGGATGTGAAATATGCATTGTCAGTTAGAAGAACAATAGACTTTTAAACTGATTTATACGTAGAATTCTAACTTGATATTTTACCGGAAAAATTGTAAATATACAATCCATCCGGTCGGAATTACTTGTATTTTGTCAATGGTCTAACGACACTATATTGAAAATGTCATATTATCCCGTCTTCTTTCACCTTATCTATTAGAACAGGTTTTTGATGCCATCAAACAGATCAACGAAGAAATCTTTCACTGCACGGAAGAAGAGACGGAACCAACCGCCTTTTTCGGCTTCTTCTGCGGTGATGAGGTTCACTGTCTTCTCTTGTGGCTCAATTCCTTCAGCTTTGTACGTATAAGTAACCGTCCCAACCTTGGTTCCGGCCTTAATTGGAGCAACCAGCTTATCAGCTTCAGTTACATTCGCTTTAAATGTCACGTCCAGGTTTTGAGTACCTTTAGGTACAACGAAACTTACTGCATTATCCGTCACAACAGGTACTGTTGTTTCCTTCCCTTTTTTCAAAGGTACAGCTTCCCAGCCTGTGACTTTAGTTTTGGCAGCAACCGCCTGTTTCACTTCAAAATTGTTGAATCCGAAGTCCAATACTTTCTTTGTTTCTCTGAAACGCGCTGGCTCCGAATCGGTACCCATAACCACACTGATCAGACGCATGCCATTACGCTCAGCCGTACCCGTAAAGTTATTCCCAGCGTTTGTGGTATGGCCCGTTTTCATCCCGTCCAGACCCTCATAGGCATAGCTTTTGAAGTTGGTTATATTTTTATTCGCTTCCAGCATCCAGTTATAGTTAACAATTGGATCTTTGTCATTAGGACGGAATTTATAAGATTGAATGGTTGTAAAATCTTTGTAGTCCGGGTGATCCATGATGATGTATCTGCACAAAATGGCCGCATCCCGTGCCGACATGACGATTTCTTTATCCTCAGTTGGGCGGAAGTCCGCAGGCATATCTGCACGATCCAGTCCTGTGGAGTTGATGAAGTAGCTATCTTTCATTCCCATACGCTTCGCTTCATCATTCATCATTTTCACAAAAGCTTGCTCGGAGCCAGCGATGTGTTCAGCCAAAGCCACTGTAGCATCATTGGCAGAACCAACAGCCATAGCAATGTACAGCTCCTTGACTGTATGTTGGTCACCTTCTGCGAGGAAAATCCGTGATCCAGTACTTTCCGCTGCGTTCTTTTTAACTGTAACGACATCATCCCAGTTTAATTTCCCCTGTTTGACCTGTTCAGCCACAATGTACTCGGTCATCATTTTGGTCATGCTTGCTGGCGGCATAGCTTTATCCGCATTCACATTGAGCAGAATCTGGCCCGTTGAAGCCTCCATCAGTATGGCTGATTTAACATCGAGTCCCAGTGAGTCTGCCGAAGGAATGTCCACGGCTTTTTCAGTCTTCGTTGTTGTAGCTGCCGCGGTCAATACCTGCCCTGAATCGTTTGCAGCAGCCATAACAGGCATTACCGCAGACATGCAGAGCATATTAATCAGCATAACCGAGGCTACGCTTTTTTTGAGCATTTGACGTTTTTTCTTATTCATTTGTTTGGTTTTCAATGATGAATACTCCCTTCGGTCCGAAGCTTTCTATTGTGTGCTTCAGTACAGCTTGAGCTGCAATATTTTCTTAGTCCCTAACAAGTGGAGATGATGTGTGAGGTGTGTCGTATATGCGCTGTATCGAAAGAGCAATGTCATTGCTCCTAAAGTTCGAATCGATTGTCACTTAGTTAGCATTAAATGAAATGCTTATGTAAAAGGACGTCCGCGCTTCTTTTTTCGCTGGGCTACCTTCAACCTTTTTCAATCACTCAAAATTCATTGTCAGAAGCAGTTTCATAGACTCACGTCAAAAAACCGCCGCAATGCCCTAATCCATTAAAGGATCATTACCGCTTGTTCTATTCTATCACAGGGGTATCCGCAAAAAAAGACAGGCCCGGCGAAAATCGCCAAGCCTGTCCTGGAAATGATTAACACAATTCAGATTACAACGAGTAGTTAGGGGCTTCTTTCGTAATCTGTACATCATGCGGATGGCTTTCACGAAGCCCCGCACCTGTAATACGAATAAACTGAGTGTTGTTACGAAGCTGTTCCAAACTGCTTGTACCACAGTATCCCATACCTGAGCGTAGACCACCAATCAACTGATGAATCGTATCAGATAATGGACCTTTGTAAGCAACACGTCCCTCAATTCCTTCCGGAACCAGTTTCTTGTCATCATCTTGGAAGTAACGATCTTTACTTCCTTGTTTCATTGCAGCCATTGAACCCATGCCGCGGTAAACTTTGTAGCTACGTCCTTGGAAGATTTCCGTTTCTCCCGGGCTTTCTGCCGTACCTGCAAACAAGCTTCCCAGCATAACTGCATGAGCACCTGCAGCAAGAGCCTTAGTAATCTCACCAGAGTACTTGATACCACCGTCAGCAATGATTGGTACGCCATATTCACGTGCTACATTTGCACAATCGTATACTGCTGTAACTTGAGGAACACCAATACCAGCAATTACACGAGTTGTACAGATGGAACCTGGACCAATTCCCACTTTGACAACCGATGCCCCAGCTTCAATCAATTCACGGGTTGCATCGCCTGTAGCAACGTTACCTGCAACAATGGTCAGGTTCGGGAAACGTTCGCGCAGCTGACGAACCGCATCAATGATGTTTATGTGATGTCCATGTGCCGAGTCTACCGTAATCAGGTCCACACCGGCTTGAACCAATGCATCAGCACGTTCAAAGGTGTCTTTGGAAATCCCGATCGCTGCTCCAACCAGCAAACGTCCTTGTGCATCTTTAGCTGCGTTAGGGAATTGAATTGCTTTTTCGATATCTTTAATAGTAATGAGACCTTTCAGTGTGTTGGACTCATCTACTAATGGAAGTTTCTCGATTTTATGCTTCTGGAGAATGCCTTCTGCTTCTTGCAGTGTAGTACCTACAGGCGCAGTAACCAAATTCTCACGAGTCATGACTTCGCTGATTTTAATGGAGAAGTCGTGGATGAAACGCAAGTCACGGTTTGTCAGGATACCAACAAGCTTTTGATCTCCTTCAACAATCGGTACACCGGAAATGCGATATTTTGCCATAACCGATTCTGCATCAGAAACCAGATGTTCCGCTGTCAATGAGAACGGGTTGGTAATAACACCACTCTCCGAGCGCTTAACCCGATCCACTTCCTCCGCTTGCTGCTCAACAGACATATTTTTATGGATGATACCAATACCGCCTTCACGGGCAATGGCAATAGCCAATGTCGCTTCCGTAACAGTATCCATACCAGCACTAATCAAAGGAATATTCAGTTTAACGCTGTCACTCAAACGAACAGATACATCCACTTCTTTAGGCAGTGTCTCGGATTTCCGGGGCACCAGCAGTACATCGTCGAAGGTGAAACCTTCCTTACCAAATTTATCTTCCCACACGCGGGCGTTCCTCCTTATGTTTGCTCAGCTTTACGGTCCAAAACCCGAAGATCTCAGGCTGTATTTCATGCCGAAAATACGTTTTCTGAAAAATTTATTATTGCCATCTTAGCAAAGCGTTATTTAGACTGTCAAGGGAAACTCCCTGGTTATATTAGGTGTATTGCCTGATGCATACAACTGTATTTGTCATACGGACAGGTTCATTTTATATATATGAAACGCCACTCATAACGAGTGGCGTTTATCTATGTTAAGTCATTTAGTGTACTATTTCTAAACTAATAGTTAATGCTAATTTTTGCTTATAAACAAATAAAAACCACCACCGAATAACATCGGTAGTGGTTCTTTGCTTGGCGGCGTCCTACTCTCCCAGGACCCTGCGGTCCAAGTACCATCGGCGCTAGAGGGCTTAACGGTCGTGTTCGGGATGGGTACGTGTGGAACCCCTCCGCCATCGCCACCAAACGC
>NZ_FNRR01000013.1:0-68645 GCF_900107875.1 Paenibacillus sp. 276b
AAGAACCACTGCCGATGTTATTCGGTGGTGGTTTTTATTTGTTTATAAGCAAAAATGCAGGAATAGCTAGTGGTGGATGGATTTAATTCTTGCTTTGGAAGCTGATATAAATAGAGGGTGGATTGACTTTCAAAAGAGGGTAAATGAATGACTTAAAAAAGTCTTGAAATGAAGGTAACATTTTTGTTACGGAAAACGCATTCGAAACCAGTATAATAGGACTATGTTAAATATGCTAAAAGTACCTGACCACAGAGCTGGAATGTGCAGCTGTGAAAAGGAGGGTGTGTGTGATAAGTTGGCGAAGACTAGTTCTTCATTCGTTTCTCTTGCTCGGCCTGATAGGCGTGCTTGTAGGATGCGGTGAAGCAGGATCTGCATGGACTTCTTATGAAGGAGCGGTAAACGAGAAGGGTTTCCCGGTTCCTAAAGTGGCGAATAAATCTGACCAGTCTGAAAACAATTCGGATATGGATTATGTTCGATATACGCTATCTGGTATTAGTGAGAGCACTAGTATTCCTGAGGTGTATCTAGACGAGATTAAGAGCTGGGGATGGACAGAAAAGCAAGCCAAGAGTACTTCCAATGACTCAAGTTCCCTACGTGTATTTGCTAAAGAAGGGCATACTGTACATCTAGCTGTACATGATGGTTTCTTCACGGTGATGGTTCCGAAAAGTGAAGCTGCCCAGACGACAGTAAAATCACTTGATGATGATGACTGAATGAGTTGTGTTTTGATGTAATGGTTCGACAATTAACGGTGTAATGGTCCGTATGATAGTAAAGCTCCCGATCTCTGATCGGGGGCTTTTTGTATTTATTTTTGTCTGTCATGAATCATATTAGATGAGCAATGGATCGTTCGGAGGTTTTCTTTTGGCGGTGACTTAACCAGGAGCTGTAGAGAGGCAGGCCTACAGCACTCACACAGTAGACATGAGGCATAGATAGCAAAGATAGTAGGTGCCTGTAGAGGCTGGTATCAGTCGTCTATAGAGCAAGTAAACATAGAAGAGGGGGAAGATATCGAAAGGAGGTCGAATATGAGCCTACTACGTACTCAATATCAGAAAAGGTATTCAACAAGCTAGGACGTGGCAGAACGGAAATGGATGTAATGCGTTGGGGATAACCGTTTTAACTATACCCATGCTGTGGATAAGGGAAAAAGAGAGGTGAAATAAATAAAGGTTATCCACTGTGGATAACCTTTAAGGTTTGGAAGCATGACGCAGTAATCAAGAAAGAGTGTCATAGGAGTGGTTGCGTCAGTTTGAATAGAAGGTATGGATGAGCTTTAGCGTTTTATGTATTACTGGTTTCAACTATACATTGCGTTAGGCAAGGTTATAGGTAAAGGATAGAAGAACAATTATTGCAGGTAGTAGGAGACATCTTGTTCATTTAATTTGATAAGCCCGTCCTTACGTTCGCGTGAAAGAACAAGTACAACATATAGACGTGGTACAAGAAGCCACAGATGCCAGAAAATCAACGATAGGGTGAAGGACAAGGGTGACCATATTAAACAGACGGTAATGATACATAGCCCAATCCAGCTCATATTGAGGTGGACCCGGACGAACATGCGGTAGCTGAAATGTTGGTCTGGAATATAGCCGAACCAAGGCATTTTGAGGTTCCAGCGCCAACGACGTGCATAGGAGGTACGGACCAGCAGTAATATGGTTCTGGCAATGACATAATGAATCCATAGTGTGATCGGTCCTGCCAGGATAAAGTAGAAGAGGCCGGTCCAGGAGAATGCTAACAGATTAAACAAAAGCATAATGACAGGCAAAGACAGATAGCTAAAGATTACGCTGCGGGCAATGGCCTTTTTTTTCAGAAGCCGGTATTGATAAAAGGTTGCTTTATTCTCCGGTTCGGCGATCATACGATTACAAATCCTCCTTCTGGGATCACGTTCATTTGTAATAGGTATTCGTTTTCATAAATAAGGAAATGGATGACGCAGAGTTACATATATGAACCTTGTATGGACTCCAGATTGATGTACAAGATATGGAAGTAGATTAATCATATACAAGTATACCTTTGAACGACCTGGCTGTCAGGTTCTGATGGTGATGTATTATATATCGGCTGAAAATCCAAGTTTTTTTAAGATTATAGTATATAAGTTTTTCAAAGCTGTAGGAGGAGTAGGTAATCACATGAGAAATACAATGAAGTGCGGGGATGTTTCTTGTAATGACTGTCCATTCATGCTTTTCATATAATAGAAGAAATTGCAGGTCTGCGAGGTTTTAGCTACGTTATAAGGTAAGGAGAATGGGCAACAAATGTAGGCTGTCTGGCTGAAGTACAGAACGAATGGCATTTTTCTTTTGTTTGTTTTCGGTACAGACACCCATAGAGGGGTAGGCGAATATATATATTTTATAGAAAGAAAGCACTATGAAAAGGTTTAAAATAATAGAAACTGTGCAATACTGATAGTAATACGTTAAACAAGGTGGGATGGTTGATGGAAGGACACGCCGAACACACATGCATTATCTGCGAACAGACCAAAAGAGAAGGCATTTTTATTGTATCTGAATTTATATGTGACGCTTGCGAAGCAGAAATGGTTCATACGGATGCACAGGATGCCAAGTACAATTATTTTATCCATCAGATGAAGCAGATTTGGGTGCAAAAGAACGCATAAAGAGCGTTAAATCATATTAGTGAAACATCACATTGATTTGTATCAATGTGCATTGAGGCCCTAGGGGCCTTTTTCTGTTTCTATCAGGGAAATAAGAAGGGGAAAATGGACATGGAAAGGACCCATGGGGTAACTGGATATGATGCTGCTGCATCGGTGGAAACGGTGGTTTGCACGGGGGCTGGACAATTCCTGATATAATGAAAGGAGAAGTGCTTTACCTACACGTTTTGAATACAGCAGATCGTAGGATAGAAACATGCTTGGAGAGGTCTGTTGTATAGAGAGAGCATTGGTACGAACAATATCAAAATTTATGAATGTACAGGATGATTATTCAATGGAGCATAAATCAAATACCGCACCTTTATATGAAGCGTTGCTTGCGTATCGTGATTCAGGGCAGCGTTCTTTTCATGTACCTGGGCATAAGAACGGACAAGTCTATCGCGGGTTACTGGAGCAAGCGGACCAGCAGCAGTTAGATGGGAAAGCTAGTGAAATTCACCGTAATGAGGGTGAGGCAAAGGGAAAACAAAGTTTAGGTTGTTCAGTAACAGATGGGGAAGAGTGCTTCAGACAAGCTGAGGAAAAAAGGCATGGCAATGAAATTGACGGGCTGACGGTTCATGCTGAGAATGAAACTGACGCATCTGCAGCAGATGTTGGACCGGTGAGTGCGTTTCTGGAGATGATGCGGATGGATGTAACGGAAATCTCGGGGACGGACGACTTGCATCATCCAGAAGGGGTTATTTTGGAGGCTCAGCAGCTGGCAGCAGATTGTTTTGGAGCAGAGGAGAGCTTCTTCCTTGTTGGGGGTAGTACGTCTGGTAATTTGTCTTTGCTACTGACCGTATGTAATGAACCTAATAGTCTTGTACTGGTACAGCGCAATGTGCACAAGTCAGTCATTCACGGGTTGATGCTGGCAGGCGCAAGGGCTGTATTCCTGGAGCCATGGGTTGATCCGGCGAGTGGACTTGCGGTGATGCCGTCGCTTGAGACGGTGCAGGCCGCTGTCCAGGCATATCCTGAGGCAAAGGGAGTACTTGTGACTTTGCCCAATTATTACGGCATGGGCGCTGATCTGAAGCCCATTGCTGAGGTGTGCCATGAGGCAGGCATGCCGCTGCTCGTGGATGAAGCGCATGGCGCCCATTATGGGCAGCATCCGGAGCTGCCAGCCTCTGCGCTGTCCTGCGGAGCAGATGGTGTGGTGCAGTCGACCCACAAGATGCTGTCTGCTTTCACCATGGGAGCCATGCTGCACGTTCAGGGACCACGGTTAAACCGGTCCCTGCTGCGTCAGCGTCTGGCTATGGTGCAAAGCTCAAGCCCATCGTACCCGGTGATGGCTTCGCTTGATCTGGCGCGCCGCCTGCTGCATACGCAGGGCGCGAATGCCTTCACGGCGGGGCTTGCCGCCGTGGACGCCTTTAAGCGCGGCCTTGCGGAGCTGCCGCGCTTTCAGTTGCTGCAGCCGGGGCAGCTGCTGCAGCAAGAGCCGCCAGCCGGGGCGAAGCCGGCAACTGGCGGTAAGTCCGAGGCCGCCGGTGCACCGGGGCGGCCTGAAGCTCTGCCCGCGGCGGCGTTGCCTTCAGCCGCGGGATACACCGCTCAGGACCCGTTCAAGGCCGTCATTTATGACGGCACAGGGGTGCTGAGCGGTTATGGGCTGCAGCAGCAGCTGGAAGCATACGGCTGTGTGCCCGAAATGAGCGACGAACGATACGTCGTCCTGCTCTTTAGCCTGGGCTCGACGCTGCGCGATGCCGAGCTTTTGTTACAGGCTTTACACCAAATCGGCCTTGAGCAGGAGCAGGGCCAATCTCTTGGTGAGCAATCACAGCGTTTTACAAAAGATTCTGCAAATTATATTTCCACGTGGAACAATTTTCAAGAAGGAACTCCTTTTTCGGAGCCTATCCCGTTTACGTTGCAGCCGATTATGGAAGAGGATACAACAGAAGTATCCATCGAAAACTGTATTGGTCTTCGCTCGGCGGAGATGGTCATTCCGTATCCACCTGGCATACCTCTTGTATACGCTGGTGAGCGAATAAGCGCGGCTATGGCAGCACGAACTAAGCTGCTGAGAGACGAAGGAGCAAGGTTCCACGGTGTATCGGATACTTCACTGCAATCATTGAAAATCATTCGGGAATAATGGAGTTAAAGCATGGGCAAAGAACTTGAGGAGTCAGCCGGCATTAAAACGAGCGTTTTGCTTCATTTGATTCGATTCAACTACGGGTACAATCTATAGACGAATAAGCATTTCGGATATATAACTTTGTTGATTGAAACAGGTTCTTTGGATTTATGCAAAATGCTCAAACAAGTTAAGACATCATTGTTGTCTGGACATAAGAAAGAAGGGAACAAACTTTGGATATTCCGCTAAAAAAATATACGGGAATAGTCCTGCAAGTCATACTGATGTACGGGTTTTATTGGATAGGAAACCTGATTCAGGCTGTACTGCATCTGCCGTTAACAGGAAGTATTGTCGGGATGCTGCTTCTATTCATCGTCATTCAACTGGGATGGATCAGAATAAGTTGGGGCGAAGAAGGATCATCCTGGCTTCAATCGAATTTGCAATTATTGTTTATCCCTCCCACGGTGGGCATTATCAATCATTTTGATTTTTTTAGAGCCAATACGCTGCTGCTTGTTCTGGGGTTAATCGTTAGTACATTAATTACTTGTCTGTTGTCTGCGAAAATCAGTGAATGGCTCATGGCGTGGAGATCGACGCATCAAGGTAAGAAGGAGGCGATCTCATGCTCGCATTCATCCTCGGAATCGGAATGATTGCCTTGACCGTGGCTATATATATTCCTGCGACTCATTTATATAGAAGGTTGAAGTGGCCGATCCTTATGCCCGTCTTGACGGCAACGACTGTAATTGTACTGATTCTGATCATTTCCGGTATTAAGCTCGATACGTACATGCTTGGTGGCAAATGGATACAGGAGTTATTGGGGCCGGCTGTAGTTTCCCTGGCATTCCCTTTGGCGAAACACCTTGATGTACTGAAACGGAATATTATCCCGATATTAGGGGGGACCTTGGGTGGAAGCATCGTTGGTATGTCCACAGGGGCCGCCATATCGCTGCTGCTCGGTTATCCGCAAGATATCGTTATCGCATTATTGCCCAAATCCATTACGACACCCGTTGCCATTCAACTGGCTGATCAGGTGGGAGGAAATTCATCCTTCACTTCGTTATTTGTGATGATAGCCGGATTTTCGGGGATATTATTGGGACCCATGATTTTAAAATGGGCCAGAGTAAACAGCAAAAATGCGTATGGGATCGGACTCGGCTCGGCTTCCCACGCATTGGGTATGGCAAGATCCTTTGAGTATGGAGAAAATGCGGTAGCGCTGAGTTCCGTATCCATGATTGTCAGTGCTATTGCCGGCTCTGTCATGCTCCCTCTATGGGTATGGTTGATTTACGGCTGATCAGGCTATGTGCCTTATCGGAAATATTGGAGAATAGCTGACCGTTAACGCGGGATCATGTATAGTATTATAATAAGAAGCTTGTACCAAACTCGAAACAATCTACGGATTGATCATGAACATACACCTCTGGGCGGGCTCATTCATAGTCTGGAGTATGAGAGGATCGAGATTGTAGTTATCGCAGCACAATTAGGAGCAATTATCGATATAGAAAGCAGGGAAGCATATGCAGGGCAGAGGTAAATTCATTACGTTGGAAGGGGGAGAAGGGTCCGGCAAAACAACGATGATCAGTAAGCTAGGTTCTTACTTTGAAGAACAGGGTATACCATATGTAGTTACTCGGGAACCTGGCGGGATTGAAATTGCGGAGAAAATACGTGCCATCATTCTCAATCCTCTTCATACGGCAATGGATGCAAGAACCGAAGCGCTGCTCTATGCAGCTGCACGCAGCCAGCATCTGGCAGAGAAAGTGGAGCCTGCATTGAAGGCAGGGAAGACCGTTATCTGTGACCGATTTGTCGACAGCAGTCTGGCCTATCAAGGATACGCTCGTGGTCTTGGTGTAGAGAATGTTTGGGCCATCAATCGGTTTGCAATAGGTGAACTGATGCCAGATGTTACGCTCTATCTGGATATCGAGCCTGAAGCAGGGCTCGCCCGCATTGATGCTCACGATGGACGTGAAGTTAACCGCCTGGATCTCGAAAGTCTGGAGTTCCACCGCAAAGTGCGTGAAGGCTATTTTCTACTGAAGGAACAGTTTCCTGACAGGATCAAAGTCATCGATGCTTCTCAAAAGCAAGATGAGGTCTTAGCAGCAATGATTTTGTCGCTTGAGACAGGGATTTTGAAGGATTTTGACGAGTAATTGTCTAATATATAGACAGGGCATTTCACAAGGTGCTTATTATCTGAAGGAGGTTATGCAGGATGAAACTGATTGTTGCGATTATACAGGATAAAGACAGCAACCGATTATCCAGCGCATTGGTCAAAGCAAATTTTCGGGCTACGAAATTGGCCAGTACCGGTGGATTTTTGAAGGCAGGCAACACGACGTTTATGATCGGTGTCGATGATGGTCAGGTCGAATCCGTAATGAACGTCATTCGCAGCAGCTGTAAGGTTCGTGAACAGCTCGTGACTCCAGTCACTCCGATGAGCGGAACAACCGACTCTTACCTGCCGCTACCTGTCGAAGTTCAAGTAGGTGGAGCTACCGTGTTTGTTCTTCCGGTAGATCGATTCGAACACTTTTAATGATGCAATTCCCATAAATCCTATTGAGGGTCCTTCTTGTAATCAAGAATCGCGTTCTCTGTCCGGATAAACTTTTCGATCAGGGAAGATCTTATTTCGGACAGAGGTTGACTAACAACGAATAGATCCATGTGGTGATATTTAACTACTATTATATATAGAGTATGATCTAGCACATATATAAGGTCTCCTCCACGCACAGGCGCAGCGCGCACTGTGCTGATGGGCGATTGGCCTACTTAAGGTAGAAAGCAGGCGTTTCCATGAAAATCAATCCTGGATTCCGACCGATGCAGAGTGGACTCAGTTCTTCCGATTCCGGCTCCAAACCGGTTCAATCCAAAAATTTCTCTGATATGATGAATCACCAGGGTGAACGGGCATCACAGGCTGAACTTACCCGCCGATTAAGTGAGATCCAGATGCAGGGTGACCGTTTGTCTCGTTCCATGACCATTCGTGAATTGAAAGCATACAAGCAGCTTGTAAAAAGATTTCTGGAGGAAACGGTTCGTCGTGGTGTGTCTATGAAAGAGACGCGGGGATGGGATCGTCGGGGAAGAGGGAAGCGTTACAAGTTAATTGATGAGATTGACTCTGCCTTATTATCTATGGCTGATGAGCTTTTGGAAACAGAGGAAGGCAAGATTACGTTGTTACAGCAAGTAGGAGAAATTCGGGGAATGCTTATTAATTTAAGCTTCTGAGGAGGAAGTATGTCCTTTCAACAAATTATGGGTCAGCAGGCAGCCAAGCAAATGTTACAGAGCAGTTTGAGACGTCATGCCATAAGTCATGCCTATTTGTTTAGCGGACCATCCGGCAGTGGACAATTGCAGACGGCGATCACATTTGCCAAAGCAATATTCTGTACAGAGCTTGAAGATGATGCCTGCGGACAGTGTCTTGAATGTCGTAAGGTGGAACATGGAAATCATCCGGATCTAACCATGCTTGCACCGGATGGGAATAACATTAAAATTGATCAAATTCGGGATCTGCAGCGTATCTTTTCGTACCGTTCAGAGGCGGGGCATCCCAAAGTATATATTATTGAACAGGCCGAGAAAATGACTGTTCAAGCGGCCAACAGTTTGCTGAAGTTTCTGGAAGAACCTCAGGTGCCCGCGGTAGGCATTTTGATTACGGATAATGGACAGGCGATGCTGCCCACCATTCGTTCACGCTCTCAATTGGTTCCTTTCGGTGCTCTGAATCCGGAAGAGATGCTGCAATCGCTGATTGCGGAAGGGCACCCTGCCAATCTGGCTCGCTCTGCCGTCCATTTAGCGTCAGGACTGGAAGCATGTAGAGAAATTCTCCAGCAGAATTGGTTTGCAGAAATTAGAAACGTAATGTTACAATTAGGGAAGGAGTCCCTGGGTAGAGGAAGTACATCATTGATCTCTGCACAGCAGAAGCTTTTTAAAACCGGACTCTCAGAACACCTGGATACGATGCTTAGCCTGTTCCATTTATGGTTCAGGGATATGCTGTATGTCCAGTATGGTAGGCATGAACATATCGTTTTTATAGATCAGTTGGACATGCTGTCTCAGTTGGCCCATACCCGCAGCATCGAGCAGTGGGTTTCCTACATGGATATGGCCGCAGCATGCAGAAAAAAATTGCGTTTCAATGTCAATGGCCAGCTTTGTCTGGAGCAATTTTTGATCGGTTTGGCATAAGACTGGGAGAGGACAGATTTTGTTCCAATCATATGCAAACGGTTATAACTTCGGCGGGTTCCCTAAGAAGACAGGGCTTCAGACGAAGTGGGATTGGCTTACGAGGGGGTTAATTTTTTGTATAGTGTAGTGGGTGTCCGTTTCAAAAAAGCGGGCAAAATTTATTACTTCGATCCCCTGGACCTTCCCATTGAAAAAGAAAACTGCGTTATCGTGGAGACAGCGCGGGGGGTAGAGTACGGTAAGGTTGTCGTTGGCAAGAAAGAAGTAGGCGAGTCTGATGTGGTATTGCCGCTCAAAAAGGTCATCCGGGTGGCGGGCGAGACAGATGCCCGTGTCGTAGATGAGAACAAGCGTGCAGCAAAAGAAGCATTCGGTACTTGTTTAAATAAAATCAAAGACCACGGCCTGAAAATGAAGCTGGTCGATGTGGAATTTACGTTTGATCGCAATAAAATTATTTTTTATTTTACAGCTGAAGGAAGAGTAGATTTCCGGGAGCTGGTCAAGGATCTGGCAAGCATTTTCCGGACACGGATCGAACTGAGACAGATAGGTGTACGTGATGAAGCAAAGATGCTTGGAGGGATCGGACCTTGCGGCCGAGTATTATGTTGTTCTTCCTGGCTGGGAGACTTTGAGCCGGTATCAATCAAGATGGCTAAAGATCAGAGCCTGTCACTGAATCCGACGAAAATTTCCGGGTTGTGCGGAAGACTCATGTGTTGTCTGAAATTTGAGCATGATAACTATGAAAGTGTGAGAGAAGAATTGCCGGCTGTAGGCAAGTTGGTCGTCACCTCTTTGGGTGAAGGAAAAGTTGTCGGCATCAATGCCGGTAATCGCACAGTCCATGTTCAACTGTTCGACATCAGTAAAGTCAAAGAACTTCCGCTGGATGACGTCGTTATCAAGTAAACCATAAAGGTTGCTTCGGGGTGGAAACTTGGAAAAGAAAAATCTGTTTACGCACATTCATGAAATGGAAACCCAATTGGGTCAGTTGCACAGTGATTTAGGAGAGTTAAAAATGATTGTTAAAGAGCTGCTTGAAGATAATCAGCGGCTTACCATCGAGAATGAGCAGTTACGCAAACTGCTGAAGCGTGAGGCCCCGGCAGATTTGCCCATCGCATCGGCGCTCGCTCCGGTAGCAAGGCCTGCGGGTCCAGCTACTGGTGAAGATGTTGTAGGTGAAGGATATGATAACCTGGCTCGGTTGTATCACGAAGGATTCCATATCTGCAATGTCTATTATGGACATTTGCGGACGGAAGGCGATTGTCTGTTCTGCCTGTCTTTTTTGAATAAATAAAGTGGCCGTAGGGATCCCCTACGGTTTTTTTTCAAGGTTAAGAACCTTGTCTGAGATATAGAGTACCGGAGGATGAGTGTATCATATGACAGAAATATCAGTAAAATTGCAAGATTCGGAGCGAATCGACGATTTGCTCTCTCATGATTTGAAGATTATTCAAAGTGATGAAGTGTTTAGTTTTTCGATGGATGCCGTATTGTTGGCCCGATTTGCTTCAGTACCGAAACGGGGTCGTGTGCTTGATTTGTGTACAGGCAATGGGGTTGTTCCCATTCTGTTGACCACACGAACGCAGGCGAGTCTGGAAGGCATTGAAATTCAGCCGCGATTGGCAGATATGGCACGTCGCAGCGTTCAACTGAATGCATTGGAAGAATTCATTACGATCCATGAAGGTGATTTGCGTGAACTCGTGAAAGAAACGGGCCATGCTGTATACGATGCTATAACGGTTAACCCTCCGTATATGCCCTTGAATGGAAGTGACCTCAAGATGAACACTCATCAGGCAATGGCACGTCATGAAATCGGGTGCACGCTGGAGGAAGTCATTCAGGCCTGCAATCGACTGGTGCGCAATGGCGGTAAAGTATCCATGGTTCATCGTCCGCAGCGTTTAGGAGAGATCCTCTCTCTGATGCGTGAGTACAAACTTGAACCAAAGCGGATTCGGATGGTACATCCCCGTGCTCATTTGGAAGCCAATATGGTGTTGATTGAAGCGCTTAAGGATGGGAAACCGGAGGTACGCATGCTTCCACCACTGATTGTTTACAATGAAGAAGGGAAATACTGCGAAGAAATCATGGACATATATTACGGTGCACAGCATGCACAACGAACAACGGAAGGAGGGTTATAGATGACATTGCATATTCAGAAGAGCTACGCGGAGCAGTCGAGTGGTGCCGGTAAACTATTTTTGGTAGGAACACCAATCGGTAATCTGGATGATATGACATTTCGAGCAATTAAAACATTGCAGAGCTGCGACATCATTGCAGCGGAGGATACACGACAGACCCGAAAGCTGCTTACCCATTTTGAAATTACACCATCGATGTTGTTCAGTTACCATGAGCATAATAAGGGAGCTAGTGGGCCTGAACTCATACGCTATATAATAGAAGGAAAAAATTTGGCACTCGTCAGTGATGCCGGTCTGCCGGCCATTTCGGACCCTGGTTCCGATCTTGTAAAACTTGCGCTTGAAGCTGGAATTACGGTCATTCCCATCCCTGGAGCCAATGCCGCGTTATCAGCTCTGATCGTATCTGGTTTACCGACGGAGCGTTTCACATTCGGCGGCTTTTTGCCGCGGGAGAAAAAAGACATGCGAAAAGTGATGGAAGCTTTTAATGAGTCCAACGGTACGTTGCTATTTTATGAGTCCCCTCACCGTATTCGCAAAACTTTGGCCTATCTCGAAGAGATTCTGGGTGATCGGTCGATCGTACTGGCACGTGAACTGACGAAACGTCATGAGGAGTTCGCGAGAGGCAGTATCCAAGATTGCATAGAATGGCTTGAGGAACACCCGCCACTTGGGGAATATTGTTTGCTTGTAGAAGGTATCAGGGAAGAAGAGCGTAAGGCGGAGCGGGAAGCCTGGTGGCAACTGCTGTCCTTGGAGGATCATGTGAGCCATTATGAGAATGAAGGACTTAGTCGTAAAGATGCGATGAAGAAAACGGCAACGGATCGAGGTTTGACGAAACGAGATGTATATAACGCTTTAATTTAATAACGAATCAACAAAAATTATGCTGGAATAGGGAACATAAACTTAAAGGGACCTTAGATCCAACCTTAATGGAATATGAAAACGAGCAGAGCGGAGAAAAAATATATTACGAACGTCACCGCTCTTCTTTTTGGAGTTGAACAGACTCGTAGCTAGATTTTTTGGGTAATGAAAACCAATAATAAAGCAAAAAAATACCTTCCAGCGGTGGGGTTCACACCGGGAAGGCGATCAAGGAATATAAAAAGGTTAGAAATAACAATTTAATAAGACCATTATACCTGATATTTCTTATTTTGTCACAGGTGCAGGGATTTCGGAAATACATTCGTTACAAACAATTTTACCTTTGAAATAAGTAACGTTCTCTGCATTGCCACAGAAGATACAAGCTGGTTCGTATTTTTTCAACATGATGCGCTCGCCGTCAACATAGATCTCAAGAGCATCTTTTTCACCAATACCGAGCGTACGGCGCAATTCGATTGGAATAACTACCCGTCCCAGTTCATCCACTTTTCTTACAATACCTGTTGATTTCATCATTATAATCAGTGCTCCTCTCAGCTAACGATCATTGTCATTATTCGACATTATTTTATGTTTTATGATACTCATCATACCAACGATTCCCAAAACAGTCAACCTTAAAATTAGCTTAAAATAAAGGCTGTTTTTGATAAGATTACGAGTGGTAAGGGATTGGAAGCCATTTTTCGTATTTAAACATCAATGTCATCTTTGTCGATTTGGAAAACGACAAAACTACCTTATTCGACAAGATTCGTCAAAGCCTGTCGAATCCTTGGTGGTATTATACTGAAAAGCGACAAATACAAACGATATTTAAAGGAGTGAATAGACATGGAACAGCGTTTAACGGAAGAAAAGGTGTTTAAAGATCCGGTACATAATTATATCCATGTGCAAGATCCAATTATATGGCAGTTGATCAACACGCCCGAGTTTCAACGTTTACGCCGAATCCGTCAATTGGGGACTTCGTTTCTTACTTTCCATGGTGCAGAGCACAGCCGCTTCTCACATTCCTTGGGCGTCTACGAAATTACACGTAAGATTATTTCCCAATTCGAAAGAAGTCACTATTCAGATTGGCCAAAGGAGGAAAAAACAGTAGCCCTTTGTGCAGCATTGCTCCATGATCTTGGACATGGGCCATTCTCTCACTCTATAGAAGAAGCTTTCGATATGAATCATGAGGATTGGACTTGTCGGATCATTACAGGTGATACCGAAGTAGGGGCGATCTTAAGACGGTATGCTCCTGATTTTCCCGAGAAAGTGGCTTCTGTTATTCAAAAAACGTATGAGCAACCTATTGTTGTTAATTTGGTTACCAGTCCGCTAGATGCGGACCGCATGGATTACTTGCTTCGGGATGCCTACTTTACAGGTGTAAACTATGGGACGATTGACCTTGACCGTATCTTGCGTATGCTGCGTCCATATCACGGACGAATTGTGGTCAAGGAGTCGGGCATGCACGCCGTGGAGGATTACTTGATGTCCAGGTACCAGATGTACTGGCAAATTTACTTTCATCCAGTTACCCGAAGTTCGGAAATTATATTGCGGCAAATATTTAAGCGGGCAAAAAGTCTCATACAGCAAGGTTTTCAATTCCGCTTCATGATTGATCCACTACCCCAGTTATTCGCTGGAGATCTATCGGTGGATGAATATTTACAACTGGACGAAGCTTTGATTCAGACGGCATTTATGCAGTGGCGTAAAGAGGACGATGCTGTTCTGAGTGAGTTATGCGAACGATTTATAGATCGCAAATTATATAAGTATGTAGAGATTGAACAGATCGACGTAAACATGATTGAAGAGATTCGGGAAGCCTTCACTGTAGCCGGTCTCAATCCCGAGTATGATCTTGAAATTGATTTTCCAACGGATAATCCGTATGATGTGTTTCGTCCGGATGAATCCACGGACAAGCAGATTCTGCTGCTTGATCGGCAAGACAAGTTACATGAGTTGTCAGAGGTGTCCGACATTGTCCGTTCAATCAGTGGTCTTCATCGTGGAAAGCATCATTTGTATTATCCGCAAAATAAGGTGGATGCGATTGTTCATGAATTACCGTCTCATATACGCCCCTATTTCTCCCATTAAATGATGCGCAATGCTGTTCAAGAATCATGATGCAAAAAAGCTTTCGAAAAGAGCTATTTTTCATGATACAGTAATCTGCTTTAATGGAGAGTACATGTAGATCGACATAATTTTGTAATCAAAGTAATTAGAATACAACCCGATTGCCTAAAAATGAGCACATATAGATATGAAGGAACTTGTTCGTTCTACATGTTGTGCTCAACAAACAATGAAAGAAATATAAAAAAACATGATCCAATTTAGTAATAGTTATGTTCTGGTTAAGACTGCAGGATGGATTAAAAAGAGATAGTCGTTTATTCGACATGAAGGGAGAAATACAGCATGATGTTGTTCGACACACATACACACCTGGATGCACCACAATTCGACGAGGACCGCGAGGAAATGATTCAGCGTGCTGTGGATGCAGGCGTTGGTCGCATGATTAATGTGGGCTTTAACCGGGGGACCATTCCAACCACGATGAAGCTGGCTGAAACCTATGATTTTATATATGCTGCCGTAGGCTGGCACCCAGTGGATGCAATCACAATGCAAGAGGGTGATCTGGAATGGATTGCATCTTTATGCAAGCATGAAAAAGTGGTAGCCATCGGTGAAATTGGTCTAGACTATTACTGGGACACTTCACCGAAAGAGGTTCAACATCGCGTATTACGACAACAGATTGGTCTTGCCCGTGAGTTGAATATGCCGATTGTCATTCACAACCGGGATGCGCATGAGGATATTGTAAAGATTCTGCGTGAAGAGAAAGCTGGAGAAGTAGGCGGTGTCATGCATTCCTTCTCTGGCAGCTGGGAAACGGCGAAAATGTGTCTGGATTTAGGCTTTCATCTTTCCTTCGGAGGGCCAATCACGTTCAAAAATGCAAAGCAGCCCAAAGAGGTACTTGAGAAGGTTCCTATGGACCGATTTTTCATCGAAACGGACGCTCCTTATTTGACACCGCACCCTTATCGTGGAAAACGAAATGAGACAGCGCATGTACGTCTGGTTGCAGAAGCAGCTGCGGAAATTAAAGGCATTTCGGTAGAGGAAATTGCAGCAATAACGACCAAAAATGCCATGGAACGATTTGGGATTCGTTAAAAGATCGAGCAAAACGGGTGAAAAAGTGAGTTAAGCGGAGTTAATTTGCTTTTTGATCCAAATAAATCAAGAATATTACAATATTTTAACCAAATATTTAGAAAAACGTACTTGAACAACGCTTTACAACATGCATAGAAACAGGATATCATCTTTTCAGTGAATTGTTGTGCGGAAAATTGGACAGATGTTCGGGGGATGAACAAAGGGACACTTTCCGATGAAACAACATTACTTTCATGAATCAGTCTCGCTGAGTCTCCGTTAACGGAGAGCGGGGGAACCAATAGGGCTTAAACATCGGTGATTGCAGCCGATGCGCAACATGCGCTGACCCAAAAGCAGCGTATGAATCTGCGAAGCCGTATTTGATTTCTTCTTTGGGTCTCGGGGTGAATTCAAGGGCGTCCGCCATGAGCGGATGACCGGAGATAGGGCGGCTCTCTTTCGCCCGAACCCGACAGCTAACCTCGCAAGCGGAAAAAGAGAGGCAACCTCGTGCATGAATTTCCGATATTCAGAATCATTCGGAAGCCACGAAAGAGTTCCTCTTAAACTCTTTCTTTGGCTTTTTTGTTTTTGAATAAAAGAAATACGGTCATCATACGGTAAGTATTCAGGAGGATGACATCATGTTGCGAAGATTGATTCATGGTGCAGAACCGGATTATGTTGGTCCGATCTGTGTTCTGTAGAAAATTTGGTATAGTCGCGTCAAAGACATCATGCATTACTTTAGACGGCGAGGCTATGAAGGAGGACGGAGAAGTGGGCACATTCCAACCAGAAGAGACCCATGAGTCACGATCATCCAGTAAGTCTTTCGCGTTGCGGTGGAAGCATGAGAACTTGCGTCAAATGGCATTGATCGCGATTTTCTCAATTGCGCTTACAATCATGATCTTGTTAGTCGTTTACGGTCAGGCCGGGAAACAAATTTCACTGGTTATTGATGGCAAAGCTCAAGCGGTAGAGACTCGTACAGGAATGCTTCAGGAAATGCTGGAGGAGCAGTCAATCACAGTCAGCCCTCACGATCAGGTATCCATGCCCTTGAATGGGGCGATCACAGATGGAGACCGCATCGTTATTGAGCGGGCCGTTCCAGTTAATATTACGGCAGACGGGGACACCAAGACTCTGTATACAACCGATTCATCGGTAAAAGATGCGATTAAAAAATCAGGTATTCAAATTGCAAGTGAAGACAAAGTATATCCGGCGCTTGGAACCACTATTGAAGCGGATATGAAAATCCGTGTAGTGCGGGTAACAAAGCGTACGGTGGAAGTGGAACATCCGATTGCTTATAAAGTGATCAAAACGGCTGACCCTAGCTTGTACAAAGGCGACAATCGTGTCGTTGTGAGCGGTAAAGAAGGCACACTTGTACAGCATATTGAAAAAGTGTTTCAGGATGGAGAATTGGTCTCCAAAAAAATGGTGGGTAAATCGGTCGCAACGAATCGCGTCGATAAAGTGATTGCCATTGGTACCAAAGCCAAACCTGTTGTGAAAGAGCCAGTGATTCAGACGGTATCGGCGCAGACTTCCACGACAAAAACAGCAACAACCACGAACTCGAAGAAAACCGCTGCTTCGGGCAGCAAAGTAATTACCGTCTCAGGCAGTTCTTTTAAATATTCAAAAGTCTTGAAAAATGTATCCATGACGGCATACTCTTCTGAAGAGCCTGGTATCGGCACAAAAACAGCTTCAGGTACTCGGGTAACTGAGGGACGTACCATTGCGGTTGATCCCAAAATCATTCCGATTGGCTGGTGGGTGTATATCGAGGGCCTTGGCTTCCGTCGTGCGGAAGACACAGGTGGTGCCATTAAAGGCAACAAAATTGATGTGTATTATGATAGTGTGAAGCATGCCCTGAACTTCGGACGGAAGAAAGGCAAGACGGTATATGTGATTGGTCCGGTGAAGCCGGAAGCGAACTAAAATCGTTTTACTTTGAAATGGGAATGCTATAAAATATAAGCATGAATGATTCATGCGGAATATGCGGCGGAGGGGTCTGAATTCAGTCTCCCCGCCGTTTGGCAGAGAAGAGGGATATTCCTCTTCTTTTTGCGTTAGAAAGGAAGAAATGGAACATGATAAAAGAAGTGATCGTGGTAGAAGGCCGTGACGATACCGTAGCCATTCGACGTTCGGTTCAGGCAGATACGATCGAGACTGGTGGGTCCGCCATCAACCAGCGCATTCTAAAGCGGATCGCACTTGCTCAAGAGAGACGTGGTGTCATCGTACTGACAGACCCGGATCATGCTGGTGAACGTATTCGTAAAATCATCGCCAATAAAGTACCTGGTTGCAAGCATGCTTTCATTCCGGAGGCAGATGCTACGCGCAAAGGCGACATCGGAGTGGAGAACGCTTCACCGGAGGCGATTCGTCATGCATTAGCACGTGTACACACGTCATATGAAGGCGCACCAAGTTTGATCGATTGGGAGGATCTGATTGCGGCGGGACTGATTGTGCACCCACAGGCTGCTGCACGTCGTATGGAGATGGGCAATCTGCTGGGCATAGGTTATTGCAATGGCAAGCAGTTCCACAAGCGGTTGAGTGTATTCCAGATTACCCGGGAAGAGTTCTCCGAAGCATTATCGCAAATTGAACGTGAAGGATTGTGAGCGTATGAAAGGCATGGAAGAAACCGTAGAAATTGCAACACCCAAACGAACCAAAGAAATTATTCAAAGACACGGATTTTCATTCAAGAAGAGCTTAGGTCAGAACTTTCTGATCGATCAAAATATATTGAACAAAATTGTAAATGCAGCTGATTTGGACGAGTCCAAGGGCGCACTTGAGATCGGACCAGGGATCGGCGCACTCACAGAACGTCTGGCTCGGGTAGCCGGTCCTGTAACGGCTGTAGAGATTGATCAGCGATTGATCCCGATTCTGGGTGAAGTGATGCAGCCTTATCCAAACGTTCGTGTGCATCACGGGGATGTGCTGAAGCTGGATCTAGCTGAGTTGTTCCATACCGATTTTGGAACGGTAGATAAAGTGAGTGTTGTAGCCAATCTGCCTTATTATGTAACGACGCCAATCATGATGAAGCTGCTCGAAGAGAAGCTGCCTGTAGACAGCATTGTGGTCATGATCCAGAAGGAAGTGGCTGAACGCATGGCTGCTGCACCAGGATCAAAGGACTATGGCAGTTTGAGCATTGCGGTTCAGTACTACAGTATGCCGGAATTGGTCTGTATTGTTCCGCCCACGGTCTTTATTCCGCAGCCTAATGTGGAATCGGCTGTAATTAAGTTAAAGGTGCGTGAACAACCACCGGTTGAAGTTCCCGACGAGGCACATTACTTCGAAGTCGTACAGGCTTCCTTTGCGCAGCGTAGAAAAACCATCTCCAATAATCTGAAAGCCCGTTTCTTCACGAAGGAGAACAGAGAACAGGCTGATCAGTTGTTGGAGCAGGCCGGTATTCAGCCTTCAAGACGGGGAGAAACATTGAGCCTGCAGGAGTATGCGACACTCAGTACCGTAATGTGGGAAGCTGGGGTACGATCAGCTCTGTAAAATTCGGATGAACCAATCCGGGTTTCTGCCCATACGATGGGGTAGAGGTGATTATGTTGATGAATATCGGAGACTTGGTCGTTCGAAAGTCATACGGTGGAGATGTGACTTTCCGGTTGGAAGGCCTCCAGTCGGACGGTGCCATCATTAAAGGGACCGAGTTCCGGCTGTTAGCCGATTCCCCTGTGGACGATTTGATACAGGTTCCTTATGAACCGCAGAGTGCGAAGACGAGGCAGGCCCATGTGAAGGCACATCAGACGCTCTCACGCCTGCAGCAAAATCGAATGGAACAGGCGGAGCGCAATCGTGAAGGTTTGGTTCAGGAATGGTCTGTTCAACAAGACCCGGCTTATTTCGAGATGCCTGGCAAAGTGCTGCACTTGGATGGCGATCCTAATTATCTAAAAAAAAGCATGAACCTTTATGAGCAGCTTCGTGTTCCCGCAGAGGGTCAATATGTACACGAGTCTGCCATGGCGGACACTTTATATCGTCTGCTGCCCAAAGTGCGTCCGGATATCGTTGTCATTACTGGCCATGACGGGGTACTCAAGACCCGTCAGCCCTATGACTTATATAGTCTGGGAAGCTACAAGAATTCGCAGAACTTTGTATCCGCTATTCAGGTGGCTAGGCAATATGAACGTCATCTCGATGCGCTCACGATTGTAGCTGGCGCGTGTCAGTCCCACTTTGAGGCCTTGCTGCGGGCTGGAGCGAACTTTGCCAGTTCACCAGGACGAATTCTCATCCATGCCCTGGACCCGGTCTATGTGGCAGCTAAGGCAGCCTTCACGTCGGTGCGGGAAACGGTGAACATGAATGATATTTTGCATAACACGATTAGTGGTAGCCAGGGTGTGGGTGGCGTAGAGACACGGGGAAGTTATCGGGTAGGTCTGCCCGGATTGAACGATCTATCCACGTTAAAAGTGAATCCATCAGCCGTCTAATGATGGCAGAAGAAAGTCCCATTTAGGGGCTTTTTTTGTTTGCAAAAAAATTCATTGACAACAACTTTTTGATACTGATATAATAATTAGTTTTGATTTGACAATGACTGTAAAATCCGGTATAATGGACAAGAAAAGAGGTGGTCGTCGACAATGGCTAAAAATACGCTATTGGATATCAAACGCAATCTCGATGCACATATCGGTCAGAAAATTATGCTGCGGGCTAATGGTGGCCGCCGTAAGACCATTGAGCGTACGGGTGTATTGGAAGAAACGTACCCTTCTGTTTTTATTGTTAAGCTTGATGAGGAGCAAGAAACTTTCAAGCGAGTATCCTACAGTTATGCTGATATACTTACGGAATCGGTGGAAGTCATGGTATTTGATCCAGGCAGCCAGACGCATAGCTCCTACATGGAGACGTAAGTATCGATTTACGGCGATTCTGCCCCCTTGGGCAGGTCGCTTTTTTTATTTTTGCAATAATCCCGCTCGATTCATCGGAGAGGCATAGTTGATCAGGAATGAGTCTGGGGAAGAAGCGGCATACTATTTGGACAGGTTCAAGGCATTTTTCTTGGCCTGGGGGCAAATAGTCCCGGATACAAATGGACTTATCATGAATGAACTATTTCGAGGAGGATGACCCATGAGCCGGAGAAGAAGAAGTGTAATGTCGGATGAACTCAAGAATGAACTGGCAAAAGACCTAGGATTCTATGATACCGTCCAGCAGGAAGGTTGGGGCGGGATCAAAGCGAAGGATGCGGGCAATATGGTGAAACGGGCCATTCAACTTGCGGAAGAAGCGGCACGCAAATCGTAATCCGGTTCAATCGGTTTGGAGAGCGGGGCAATCCGGCAGGAATGACCTCGCTTTTTCCCCATGGATGCGGAATAGAAATGACTTGACAGCCCCATTTTGATATAATATGTTAAGTTGTCTTAGGGAAAAGGT
The DNA here is from genome assembly GCF_900107875.1 of Paenibacillus sp. 276b. Classification (NCBI taxonomy): domain Bacteria; kingdom Bacillati; phylum Bacillota; class Bacilli; order Caryophanales; family Paenibacillaceae; genus Paenibacillus; species Paenibacillus sp. 276b. The sequence goes on from NZ_FNRR01000013.1 coordinate 20,906, forward strand.
GAGGACGGGTGAACGCCTTGAAAATTTACGAAAAAGCGCCTGCTAAAATCAATTTGATGCTAGACGTTTTACATAAAAGAAGAGATGGATTTCACGAAGTTGAGATGATCATGACGATGGTGGATCTTGCCGATCGACTGGAAATGTCTGAGCTGCCTCGTGACACGATCTTTATCTCTAGTCAGGCGGGATATATCCCCCTGGATGAGAAGAACTTGGCTTTTCAGGCAGCCAGGCTTATCAAAGAGCGTTACGACGTGAAAACCGGAGTTCATATTCATCTGGACAAAAAAATACCGGTGGCCGCCGGACTTGCTGGTGGCAGCAGTGATGCAGCAGCAACGCTGCGTGGATTGAATCGCCTCTGGCGTCTCAACATTCCGGATCAAGAGCTGCAGGAACTTGGAGCAGAACTGGGCTCGGATGTGCCTTTCTGCATTACAGGCGGAACAGCACTCGCCACAGGCCGTGGGGAGAAGCTGACACCAATTCCGAATCCCCCGCAATGTTGGGTGATCTTGGCCAAGCCGCCGATTAATGTGTCTACAGCCGATGTCTATGGACGTTTCCGCAGCGACAAGATTGTTCGTCATCCGAGTGCTGCCAAAATGGAGCAGGCCATTCGCAACCAATCCTTTGCCGAAGTGTGCGGGCAGATGGGGAATGTGCTTGAGGACGTAACGTTGAAGCTGTATCCGGAAGTTCAGCATCTGAAGGATGCCATGATTCGGCTTGGAGCAGACGGAGTATTAATGTCAGGTAGCGGTCCAACTGTGTTTGGACTGGTCTCTAAGGAGTCCAAGGTTGCTCGGATATACAATGGACTACGAGGCTTCTGTAAAGAAGTATATGCCGTACGTATGCTAACTTAAAATTCGCTTTTATAATGTACAAACACGTATAAAGGTGGTATATTTTTAAATAATTATTCGGATTTGGATGTTTTCCGTGATCGTGAGGATGGATCTCTGTGAAGAAATTAAAACGAAGCGCAAGGCTGGTTGAAATGACGCAGTACTTATTGTCTAGACCGCATACGGTTATTCCGTTGACTACATTTGCCGAACGCTATGGAGCTGCGAAGTCGTCGATCAGTGAAGATTTGGCGATTATCAAGGAAGTGTTCGAAGAAGGTGGTTCGGGAGAACTGCATACACTGGCTGGAGCAGCCGGGGGAGTAAAGTGGATTCCAAAGGTGTCCAGAGAACTGGCACTGGCTTTTGCAGAACGACTTTCTACCCAGCTCGCGCAGCCGGATCGGATACTCCCTGGTGAATATCTGTACATGTCCGACCTGCTTGGACAGCCCGCATTGATGAATGAAGCCGGCAAGATTTTTGCAACGGCCTTTGGCAATATGAATATTGATGTGGTGATGACGGTCGAAACCAAAGGGATTCCACTTGCTTATGCGACCGGAGCCCAGCTCAACCTGCCTGTAGTGCTCGTGCGCAGGGACCATCAGGCTACGGAAGGATCGGCCGTAAGTATCAATTATGTATCCGGGTCCCATAAAAGCCTACATACCATGTCCCTATCTCGCAGGGCAATGCGTGAGCACTCCAGAGTGCTCATTGTAGATGATTTTATGAAAGCTGGGGGAACCGTCCAAGGGATGATCGACCTATTGGCCGAGTTTAATGCCACGGTAGCTGGGGTAGGCGTATTAGTAGAATCTGGATCGGTTGATTCGGAAGAACGACTGCTGACGGATTACATATCTCTGGCGAAGCTGACGGCGGTTGATGCGAAGAGCAGACACATTTCCGTCAAGCCTGGCAACTATTTTGACCTGTAGAATCATGACGAATTACATGTCGGGAAAGGTTCTTTTCCATCGACCTGGCACTAACATTGTCGAATTGTGTATTAAATAAAAAAATTCCTGAAATTAGGACATTTTTGTGGTTATAAAAAGAAGGAGTTCGTATGTGCTGTGTGGAATTATACACCAAGTTCTGATGGAAAAAGGTGGTGAACACACACATGCAAATTACGGATGTCAGACTCCGCCGTGTTAACTCTGAGGGGAGAATGAAGGCTATCGCATCCATTACCATCGATAACGAATTCGTCGTTCATGACATTCGCGTCATCGATGGCAATAACGGAATGTTTGTTGCTATGCCGAGCAAGCGGACTCCTGACGGAGAATTCCGTGATATCGCCCACCCGATCTCTTCCGGTACTCGCGAGAAGATTCAAGCAGCTGTTTTGACTGAGTATGATCGCGCAGCAACTGAGGAAGAAGTCATTGAAGAAGGTGCCTGAGAACATTATTGGGGTTCGAAGGAAAAGAGAGCCATGTCTTATGGCTCTCTTTTCTTTTTGACCGGAATAAGATATATTCAGTATTGAGTTTATTCACAGAAGAGCATTTTTGCAGCTTAAATGTTGCAAAATGTTGAAAGAACAAAAAGCGCAGCGTGCGCTTGGTAACAGGGCGGCATCTAGGAATCATGGGAATCGGTTAAGCTCGCAAGTACACGGCGTATACATATAGGTCACGATTTGTTGGTGTCCGCGTTGTTACGCGTGATTACAGAGACAGCAGGCGATGAACAAGACCGGCGCAGGGCCGGCTGAACGTTACTCATCGGATATATACAGGTAAGGTCAGACGATGGGTTTTTCAGAACAGGAGGTCGTAAATTTTGAAAAGAATGGCAATCGTTCTTGCGGCAGGGCAAGGCAAACGAATGAAATCGAAATTGTACAAGGTACTGCATCCCGTATGCGGTAAACCGATGGTGGGTCACGTGCTGGATGCAGCTCTTCGCGCAGGCGTTGAACGCAGTGTCGTTGTGGTCGGTCACGGTGCCGAAGCGGTGCAGTCATTTTTGGGTTCCAGAGCAGAGTACGTGCTTCAGGCTGAACAATTGGGAACAGGACATGCGGTGAAGCAGGTTAAATCTCTGCTCGGCAGTGAAGCAGGGTCAACCATCGTTGTCTGTGGAGATACACCACTTGTGACCAGCGAGACGCTGGAAGGACTGATGAAACTCCATGAGAGCCGCGGAGCAGCAGCAACGGTACTCACAGCTGAACTGGACAATCCCAAAGGGTACGGCCGCGTTATTCGCGGAGAAGATGGTTCTGTACAGCGCATTGTGGAACAGAAGGATTGCACGGAGCAGGAAGATGCTGTGAACGAGATCAACACAGGTACGTACTGCTTCGATAATGCTAAGTTGTTCGCTGCGCTGGAGAAAGTGACGAACCAGAATGCTCAGGGAGAGTACTATCTCACTGACGTGGTTGGCATTTTCCGTAATGATGGAGAAGTGGTGGAAGCCTACATGTCAGATGACATCGCGGAATCCATCGGAGTTAATGATCGACTTGCTCTTTCACAAGCAGAAGCGTTCATGCGTGAACGTTTGGCGGTAAAACATATGTTGAACGGTGTTACAATCATCGATCCGGCATCGACATATATCGGGGCGGATGTTACCATTGGATCAGATACAGTATTGTATCCGGGTACCATACTCAAAGGTACAACTACCATTGGTGAAGCATGCCATATTGGTCCTCAGGCAGATGTGGAAGACAGTATCATTCAGGATGGGGTTACAATTAAGCATTCTGTACTGTCACAAGCCGAGGTTGGATCAGAAGCAACTGTAGGTCCATTTGCTTATTTGCGTCCAGGTACCAAACTGGGCCGTAAAGTAAAAATTGGTGACTTTGTTGAAGTGAAAAATGCTACAATTGATGAAGGCTCCAAAGTATCTCATCTCAGTTATATTGGGGATGCTAAAGTAGGGAAAAACGTAAATGTTGGATGCGGGGCAATAACGGTGAATTATGATGGATATAATAAAGCTGTAACGACGATTGAAGACGATGCGTTCGTAGGCAGCAATGTCAATCTGATTGCACCTGTCACGGTAGGAAAAGGCGCATATGTTGTTGCGGGCTCTACCGTTACCCATTCAGTTCCCGACAATGATCTCGCGATTGCCCGCCCACGCCAGGAGAACAAACCTGGATATGCGGAGAAAATCCGTGGTCGTGCCAAAGCCAAGAAACAAAATGCCAAACCCGAATAAGGGGTATTGATATTAAGAATTGCCTCCCGAACATCGGGGGGTGCCGACATGTCGCAGACGCTTATAGATTCCAATGAACCAGCACGGAGGGTTTTTATTTTATGACTTATTTTGATTCGAAATTAAAAATATTTACTTGCAATTCTAACCCCAAGCTTGCCCATCAAATTGCTGATTATATCGGAATTCCTATGGGTGAATCTCACACAACTAGCTTTAGTGATGGTGAGATCCAAGTGAAACTCTCTGAGAGTGTTCGGGGCTGTCACGTTTATATCGTGCAGTCTACTTGCTTGCCGGTTAATGACAACCTGATGGAAATGCTCGTTATGATTGATGCACTTAAACGGGCATCTGCCAAGACGATTAACGTCGTTATTCCGTACTATGGCTATGCTAGACAGGACCGTAAGGCCCGTTCGCGTGACCCGATTACAGCCAAACTGGTTGCCAATCTGATCGAAAAAGCGGGTGCAACCCGTGTAATCGCGATGGACTTGCATGCAATGCAGATTCAAGGATTCTTCGATATTCCGGTTGATCATCTGCTCGGCGTGCCGATTTTGGCTCAATATTTCCGCTCGAAACAGATCGAAAATCCGGTTGTTGTATCGCCTGACCACGGCGGCGTAGTACGCGCTCGGAAACTGGCGGACTTCCTGAATGCACCTCTCGCAATTATCGACAAACGTCGTCCAGAGCCGAACGTCAGCGAAGTGATGAACATTATCGGTAACATCGAAGGTAAAACAGCAATTCTGATCGATGACATCATTGATACGGCGGGAACGATTGTATTGGGAGCGAATGCTCTGATGGAAGGCGGCGTGAAGGAAGTATACGCTTGCTGTACTCACCCAGTATTGTCCGGACCTGCGATGGAACGCTTGGAGAATGCACCACTGAAGGAAGTTATCGTAACGGATACCATTCCGATTACGCATGCTAACCCGACAAGCAAACTTAAAGTGTTGTCTGTAGCACCTTTGCTCGGAGAAGCCATTATCCGGGTTCATGAGGAATTGTCAATCAGCAAGCTGTTTGAAATTGAATAAGGATGTCTGCATAATGTAGTAGAGGGGTTACGTTTTCCGGATCAATGGAAAATGTAACCCCTGTCGGCGTTCCGTTATATTGGAAGTGAAGCAGTTGCCTGCCGGATTTCTAGTATCCGGGGCGGGAGATAAAACGGAACCGGCGCCGATGAAAAAGAGTGTCGGCAATTTCGACAAATTGATTATCGAAACGTGTGATTAGTCCGATCTCAATATGGGTGTCGCGGTCATATACCTGTACAGGTATATGATATTCCAGATGATAGATAAAATCGCTATGTTGAGTCAGTTGTCCGTTGTCTTCGCGCAAAACCCGCTCACCTTCCTGGGTTGATGAATAAAAGCTGTAAAAATAATATAAGTTGAACTGACGTTTACACCAAAACGGAGAGTGCAGAACCAGTCTGAAGAGGCGGAGCGTGCGCCTGAAAGCTTTCTGCAAGAATGCTACTTCGGAAGCATAGGCTATCACCGGATTTTTCCCTTGGATCAAGAGAATAAATAAAATCTGGGGATAAGAGCGATCGAAAGATGGTACTGCTATCGGAGTGATTAGGTGTAATTATCGTTCAAATTATATAACCAATTCGAATCTCACTTTGTTGATATTATATGAAATATAACATTCGAAGTCTATGCTTCACCTTAGGCTGATCCGAAGGAGGGAACAAGATGAAGTGGATTGTCGGCCTCGGAAATCCAGGCCCGAACTACGCTAAAACCCGTCATAATATTGGCTTTATGGCACTTGATCGACTTGCAGAGCGCCATAATATTTCCATAACGCATAGCAAATGCAAGGCGCTGATTGGAGAAGGTGTAATTGGTGGCGTCAAAACGGTGCTGATTAAACCAATGACGTTTATGAACCTGTCCGGTGAGTCGGTAAGGGCTTATATGGACTTTTATAAAGTTAGTCTGGAAGACCTGATTGTTGTCTACGACGACATGGACACAGAAACAGGCAAAGTCAGATTGCGTTACCAGGGCAGTGCAGGTGGTCACAATGGAATCAAATCCATTATCCAGCATACCGGTACACAGCAGTTTAACCGGGTACGGATGGGAATATCCCGACCAGAACCGGGACATGCCATTGTAGACTACGTACTGTCGAAGTTTATGAAGAACGAAAAGGAAGCGCTCGATCAAACGATCGAACAGACCTGTGATGCGTTGGAATATAGTCTGGATCATACGTTTGAGCAGACGATGGCCAAGTTCAACGGATGAACCGCTGCAAGTGACACTGGAAAAATGATCAAGATTCGGGTTCGATTCGGTCTTAATGGGCATACTGGACGTATAAACCATGTTCAGGAGGCATAAACATGTCAGTGAATTATGTGTGTAGGCATTGCCGTACTTTTATTGGACGAATCGATTCTGCCCGGATAACGGAAGCGCAATTGGGCTTTCATTTCTTGACCCCCGACGAGCGGAGGGATATAATAGCGTATAATTCCGGTGGCGATATAACCGTTCGGATTACATGTGATTATTGCAAAGAAGCTCTGGAGTTCAATCCTGAGCTGAGCCTGCTTGCGAGTCCGCTTCAATAATTAACTCGCCCGCAGCAAGAACTTATGACAGATGATGGCGGCTGCGGAATACCGCTCCACCTTTATAGCCTTGGCAGCCTGCTGAGGCTTCTTTTCAGTTGGGATGAAACCAGACTATATCCAAATTAGCCCCCAGCCACATCAAACGGATGTGGCAAAGTAGCGATTAATCCTTTATGATGAAACAGGACAAAAAGGAATTTGTATCCAATTTTTAATGTGGTGAACCTGCGCGCATGCGTGAGATACTCAAGTAAGTTATAAGAGAGGTGCCCCTTTTGTTACAAGCACTTATACAGGCTTTTTCCAAAGATCCGGACTTCGGGTCCATTACGGCCGGGATTACATCCGGCATGAAAGAGCAATTGGTTTCGGGCTTATCCGGTTCGGCGCGTCAGATTATGCTGGCTGCTCTACATCAGGAAATGAACAGACCCCTGCTCGTTGTGACACACAATATGTTTTCCGCTCAAAAAATCGCAGAAGATTTACAGGAAGCGCTTTCACCTGATCAGGTGTTGCTCTATCCTGCCAACGAACTTGTTGCCGCTGAAGCTGCTGTTTCCAGTCCGGAAACATTGGGTCAGCGTATTGACGTGTTGGTCCGTTGCGCCCAGGGATTTAGGGGCGTTGTTGTTATCCCGTTTTCCGGGGTACGGCGCTATGTTCCGCTCCCAGAAGTGATGGCTAATGCTCAGATTACAATTAAACAAGGCAATACGCTCGAGTTGGATGCATTCCTGCTGGAGATGGTGAAGCTCGGATATGAACGTGTAGAGCGTGTAGAATCACGCGGCGAGATGAGCGTGCGTGGAGGAATTATTGATTTCTATCCAGTCACATCGTCCATTGCGTATCGTGTGGAATTGTTCGATGATGAGATCGATTCCATTCGTACATTTGATCCTGCAGATCAGCGTTCCATTGAACGAATTGACGAAGTAACGGTTCTGCCGTGCAAAGAGTTAATTGCAGATCGTGAACGTATGGAGAAGGCTGCGGATGCGGCCGTTATTTTGCTTGACCAACAGTTGGAGAAAATGACGGACCGGCAGGCGAAGCTGCGTCTGCGAGAAGAAATTCATCGCGAGATCGAACTTCTGCGGGAGCATGTGTATTTCTCCGAAATGTATAAATATATTTCACCGCTCTATCCGGAGAACAAGACGATCTACGACTACATGCCAGAAGATACGTTGCTTGTACTCGACGAGCCAGCAAGGCTCGCGGAGACGTCGAAACAGCTTGACCGAGATGAGTCGGAGTGGAATCTGCATTTGATGCAAAACGGGAAGACCCTTCCAGACCTGCATCTGTCGGCCGATGGGGATGATCTGATATATGAACGTCCATTCCAGACGCTGTTTATGTCCATCTTTTTGCGTCAGGTTCCTCATACCCAGCCGCAGAATATTCTCAACTTTATCAGCCGTGGAATGCAGGACTTCCATGGTCAGATGAACGTGCTCAAAGCAGAGATGGAGCGCTGGCAGAAAGCCGGAGTTCAGGTGCTCATGCTGGCTAACGGTGAGGAAAGACTTGATCGGATGCGCCGGGTACTCATGGACTATGATATCCCTGAGCCGGAGATGCTTATTGGCAACTTGCAAACGGGTTTTGAAATGCCTTCTATTCATCTGGCTGTCGTCACCGAAGGCGAGATGTTCTCACAGAAGCAGCGCAAAGTACGCAAACCGATTCGCAATGTGGACAATGCTGAACGAATTAAATCCTATAGTGAGCTGAAAGTGGGCGATTATGTCGTTCACCAGAATCACGGGATTGGTAAGTATCTCGGGATCGGCACACTTGAGGTTGGCGGTATTCACAAGGACTACATGCATATTCTCTATGCAGGTGGAGACAAACTGTCTGTACCGATTGAGCAGATTGATCTAATTCAGAAATATGTCGGTTCGGAAGAGAAAGAGCCGAAAATATATAAGCTGGGCGGCAATGAGTGGACACGGGTTAAAAATAAAGTCCGCACATCTGTACAGGATATTGCTGATGATCTAATCAAGCTTTATGCGGAACGTCAGACGTCAAAAGGTTTTGGCTTCGACAAAGACTCTGCGGAACAGCAGGAGTTCGAGGATATGTTCCCTTATGATGAGACACGTGATCAGGTGCGTGCCATCGAAGAAATTAAGAAGGATATGGAACAAAATCGTCCGATGGACCGTTTATTGTGTGGGGATGTCGGTTACGGCAAAACCGAGGTCGCTATCCGTGCTGCATTTAAAGCTGCCATTGAGGGGAAACAGGTTGCTGTATTAGTCCCTACAACCATTTTGGCGCAGCAGCATTATGAAACGTTCCGTGAGCGTTTCTCCGGTTATCCATTCAACATTCATGTACTTAGCCGATTCCGTTCACGTAAAGAACAGAACGAGACGGCCAAAGGCATTAAGGCAGGCACCGTCGATATCGTCATCGGTACCCATCGGTTGTTGTCACAGGATCTAGTCTTCAAGGATCTTGGCCTGTTAATTGTAGATGAAGAGCAGCGCTTCGGTGTAACGCACAAGGAAAAACTGAAAAAGCTGAAAACAAACGTGGACGTGCTGACACTGACAGCAACGCCGATTCCGCGTACCCTTCACATGTCCATGCTGGGCGTTCGGGATCTGTCGGTTATTGAGACTCCGCCAGAAAACCGTTTTCCGGTACAGACGTATGTCGTTGAACACAGTCAGGCACTTGTTCGTGAAGCGATTGAACGTGAATTGGCTCGTGGCGGTCAGGTCTACTACTTGTATAACCGTGTTCAGGGAATTCAGGAGATGGCTGCGGAAATTTCCGAATTGGTGCCTGAGGCCAAGGTTGGTGTGGGACATGGCCAGATGTCGGAAACGGAGCTAGAGAAGACTATTTTGGACTTCCTGGATGGTGAGTACGACGTACTCGTTAGCACTAGCATCATCGAGACTGGGGTAGATATTCCTAACGTAAATACTCTGATCGTGCATGACGCGGACAAAATGGGGCTCTCCCAGCTGTACCAGCTTCGTGGACGGGTGGGACGTTCCAACCGGATCGCGTATGCCTATTTCACGTACCAACGGGACAAAGTGCTGACCGAAGTTGCTGAGAAACGTCTGCAATCGATTAAGGAATTCACCGAACTGGGTTCGGGATTCAAGATCGCGATGCGTGATTTGTCGATCCGCGGCGCGGGTAATCTGCTCGGAGCTGAACAGCACGGCTTTATTGCGTCTGTCGGATTCGATCTATATTCTCAGATGCTGGCAGAGGAAATTAACAAACGCAAAGTTACGATGCTCGGCGAAGAGCCGGTGCCATCCGATCAGTGGAACACAACACTGGATCTCAGTATCGATGCGTACTTGCCGTCTGATTATATTTATGACAGTATTCAGAAGATTGAAATTTATAAAAAAGTGGCGGTTATTGCCTCCTTCGACGATGCAATGGAACTGGAAGACGAATTGGTTGACCGATTCGGAGATCTGCCGGAAGCCGTGATCAATCTGCTGGCGGTAGCCAGAATGAAAGTCTATGGCAAGATCTACGGTATTGAATCAATCTCCCAACGCGGAGATGATCTTACAGTGAAGTTCTACGAAGGTCGAGAACATGCATTTGAGCTCTCAAAAATCGCACACATTGGAAATCAGTTCGAAAGACGTGTACAATTTGAACAAGGACCCCATATGCTTATTCATGTCAAGGGCAAAGGGCTTGGGGACAAGCAACTAATGGAGCTGGTAGAGAAATTTCTGGAGTCCATGAAAAGTGCTTTTAAATCAAAGGGGGAACTAAAGGATGTTAGCAAAGTATAAAAAAGTAGGGAAAGTACTGTCTGTGAGTATGGTAGCAGTACTGTCCTTATCACTGCTTGCTGCTTGTGGCAAGAAGGAAGAAGCGAAAACAGAACCGAAGGATACAAGTGCTGTAGTCGCTACGTATGATGGCGGTACAATTACAGCCAATGAATTCGACATGGAGCAACGGGTCATGAAATTCCTCTATCCGGAATATGCACAAATGATGGATATGGATGATTTCAAGGAGTACCTGGTAAAACAGGAAGTTGCTTATGAATATTTGAGTGGAAAAGCAAGTGATGCAGCCAAAACCGAGGGTGCCAAAACAGCGACAGAGCAATTCGACAAAATGAAAGCTTCTGTTCAAGCTGACCAATGGACTGAGATGCTGAAAGCTCAGAATCTGACAGACCAGAACATTAAGGATTACATGACTCGCATCATGACGGTAATTAAGGATAAAGAAACTGGCGTTACTGAAGATGCGATTAAAGCTGAATTTGAGAAAAATAAAGATCAGTTCACAACGGCGTCTGTTCGTCATGTACTGATCAATTTCACTGATCCAAAAACGCAAAAAGAGCGTAAAAAGGAAGATGCTCTGAAACTTGCGAAAGAAGTGAAAGCGAAATTGGACGGCGGAGCAGACTTTGCTGAAATCGCGAAGAAATACTCCGAAGATACAGGTTCTGCAGAAAAAGGCGGCTTGTATGAAGATACACCTGTAGCCAGCTGGGTAGATGCGTTCAAAGAAGCGGCCAAAACACTGCCATTGAACAAAATCAGTGATCCAGTAGAGACTGAATATGGTTATCACATCATGAAAGTAGAAAAACGTACAGAAGCGGACTACACGAAATTGACTGCTGAACAAAAAGAAACACTGAAAAGTCAATTGGCCGCTGCTGAGATCGACACATTCATGACCAGTGAACTGGACAAAATCGTTAAAGAAGTAAAACTGCCGAAAACAGACAAAGCTGAAGAAGGCACAACTGAAGGCACAACCGGTACAGGAACGGAAAAAGGTACTGAGGGTGAAAAAACCGATGCGGGTACGGATACCAAAACGGATCAAGGAACAACTGGAACCGACAAAGATACAACAACAGGTGAAGGTACAGATACAAGCGGTAAGTAAGATAGCGAGTGCATACATTCAGCACATACGTTTGTCTGGATGATACACTGAACGCTTCTAATATGGACAACCATACAGAAAAGCAAGGGGGGGACTTAAGGCCTCCCTCTTGCTTTTCCTTGTATCTATGAAGCAAAGTGGGTACATGGTCGCCTTCTGTGGAAGTTTACACAACTATATTCTCCAAAGTATGTATAAGGAAATGGGAACAGATGAATACTATGGTCAAGATATCACACTAAACGTTCTGGGACTTTCCTCTACCCATTAAGGAACAGTAGTTGAAAAATCTTCTCGAGAAAGTGGGGCAACATGTGAAATGAAAGCTACTGGTATTGTCCGCCGTATAGATGACCTCGGTCGAGTGGTCATTCCGAAAGAAATCCGCCGTACGTTACGTATCCGTGAAGGCGATCCACTTGAGATTTTTGTGGACCGCGATGGAGAGGTTATTCTTAAAAAATACTCGCCGATTGGCGAACTTGGTGATTTTGCCAAAGAATATGCAGAATCGCTGTATGAAAGTACAGGCCATGTAACGATGATCTCTGATCGTGATACGATTATTACCGTGGCAGGTGGCTCCAAGAAAGAGTATCTGGACAAGCAGGTAGGTCCTTTGCTAGAGAGTTGTATGGAAAACCGGAAGACGATTTTGGAGACCAACAATGGTTCTTATGAGCTTAGCAAAGATCATGACGAGACGTTATCGTCTTTTGTTATTGCCCCGATCATTTCAGGTGGTGACCCCATCGGAACGGTTATCCTTTTCAACAAGGATGAATCGGTGAAGATGTCTCAGATGGAAATTAAAATGTCCGAGACAGCTGCCGGGTTCCTTGGCAAACAGATGGAGCAATAAATAGCAGATCAACTCCTGGTGCCCAGAGGGCAACCAGGAGTTTTTGCATTTTAGGGAAGCTGTAGATAGTGTGGATGATGTCCTGAAGTGCATGGTGTCTTGAAGGGTTAGTCTGTGCGCCTTGGGACAGGTATAATAGCTAGGTATACTTTGAAGGAATGAATGCACGGACATACGCAGGAGGGACATATGAAACAGTTGTCTACAGGCTCAAGATTGCTTCAGGGCGCATTTGTGCTTGGGCTTGCCGCCATTATATCCAAAATCATTGGTGCTTTTCAGAAGATTCCGCTACAGAATCTGGGGGGAGACGGTGTTTTTGGCATCTACAATACGGTGTACCCGTTCTATATGCTCATCATTACCCTTGCTGCTGCAGGGCTGCCTGTGGCTGTATCCAAATTCGTAGCCGAGCAGAATGCTCTTGGTCGACCGGAGGAGGGCAGACGGGTTATACGCTTGTCCTCGATGCTGCTCGGTGGAATTGGACTAGCGCTGGCCTTGTTGATGTACATAGGTGCACCGCTTATTGGAGATCTGATTGGAAACGGAAGTGTCGTACCATCCATTCGCACAGCTTCAATGGCATTGTTGTTTGTACCGGTGATGACAGGCTTGCGCGGATATTTTCAGGGGTTGCAGCAAATGGTGCCTACGGCGGTATCCCAGGTGGTAGAGCAAACTGTTCGGGTCACGGTGATGATTGTTCTGTTGTTGTGGCTCATGGGACAGGACGCTTCATTGGAGACCATTGCAGCTGGAGCCATGATTGGTTCAGTGGCAGGAGGGTTTGCCGGGTTAGTTACGATGCTTGGATATGTGTACCATCATCGACGGAAAAATGGGGAAAGGCTCGCTGTTATGAAAAGTACTGAGACAGCTGGGCAAATGGAGAAAACCAAAGAACACCGAAGCGGGGGGAGCAGCCTTCTGTCTGAGGAGCGGCGATCCAACGGTGAGTGGATGCGGACGCTACTGATCTATGCCATTCCGGTTTGTCTCGGATCACTGGCTGTGCCATTGATGAATTTGGTGGATACCTTTACGGTACCCCGACTGCTAAGACGAGAAGGGTTGGATGAGCTCCAATCTATGGTGTCCTTCGGGATTTACAACCGGGGCTTGCCGCTGGTTCAGTTGGTGACGATGCTTGCCACGTCGCTGTCTGTGCTCTTTATTCCGGCGATGGCCGAAGCCCGGCTGAAAGGCGGGCCAGAAGCCGTGAGGCAACAAGCAGGCCTTGCGCTGCGCTGGTTCTGGTTGATCGGCCTGGCGGCATCCGCAGGTTTAGCGGTGCTGGCAGAGCCGATTAACCGCATGCTGTACGGCGATGCCGCAGGCACCGAAGCTCTGCGGTACATGGCGCTGACGGCTGCGGGCAGCACCGTCAGCATTATCGCGGCGGCGCTGCTGCAAGGCCTCGGCGCCGTGCGCGCACCCGCGTTCAGCATGCTGGCCGCCGCAGGCGTCAAGGCGCTGCTGAACGTCTTGCTTGTGCCGGCGCTGGGCATCAGCGGCGCGGCCCTGGCAGGCGCAGTCGCCTACATGCTGGCGGCTGGCCTGAATGTGGCGCTGCTGGCGCGACTTGTCGCCATGCGCCCGGCCCCGGGCGCCGTTCTGGCGAAGCCGGCGCTGGTGATCGCCGCCGTGAGCCTGGCGGCGGCAGGCACGGCCTGGGCCGCCGAAGCAGTGCTCGGCGGCATCGGTATCGCGGCCGATCGTAGGCTGGCCGCGATGGGCGTGAGCCTGCTTGGCATAGCCGCAGGCTCGGCCGTGTTCTTGCTGGCCGCGGCCCGGACGGGGCTGCTGAGCGCCGCAGAGCTGGCGGCCGTGCCTAAGCTGGGGCCGCTGCTGGCGAAGCTGCTGCGCAGACTGCGTGTGCTGCGCTAACCCTCGCGTTGCGCTGCTACAGTTAGCGCTACGTCAGCCATTCAACCCGGCTCCCACATTAAAGCGGAGCAAAAGTGATTGAATGAGTCACACCGTGTCATATGCAAATGCAATTATAGGATAACGTCTAATTCTGGTATAATACGTTTAATTATAGAGCCCTGTTCTGTACTATGTATAACCCATCCAAGATTGGTTGACCAAGGATGGGGAGTCGGAACGGGATAGTTCGGATGGAGGCTTATAAAGATGAGTGCAGCTTTGACAGTAGTCGGTCTTGGATCTGGAGATGCAGATCAGCTAACGGTAGGAATCATCAAAAAAATGAAACATGCAGCGACGCTGTATGTACGCACACTGGATCATCCCGTGTTGAATGATCTCAAGCAGGAAGGGTTGGAGATGACATCCTTCGATGCCATCTATGAGGCGAAGGATTCTTTTCCGGAAGTGTACGACGAAATTTCAGATCGACTGATTGAGGCCGCACGCAAGGGTGAGCCGGGTACCGAGATCGTTTATGCCGTGCCAGGGCATCCCATGGTCGCTGAAGCGAGTGTACGCCTGTTGAAGGAGCGCTGCCCAGAAATGGGCATTTCGCTGCGCGTTATGGGTGGGGAAAGCTTTCTGGATGAAGCGTTTATTCGTCTTGGATTCGATCCGATTGAAGGTTTCCAGCTTCTCGATGCCAGCAGTCTGAATACGGAACTGGTGCAGCCACAGCTTCATACCTTGATTGGACAAGTATATGATGTGTTTACCGCTTCCGACGTAAAACTGTGCCTGATGGACGTTTACCCTGACGATTATCCGGTATTTGTCGGACATGCCTTGGGTGTACAGGGACAGGAGATCATACACAAGGTGCCGCTGCATGATCTGGATCGGATTGAAGGGTACGGTAATCTCTCATTGATATATGTGCCCAAGAATACGGATGACGCGCTTCGTCGGCGCTCCTTCGCACGACTGCATGAAATCGTGAATATCCTTCGCAGTCCAGGTGGCTGTCCATGGGATCAGGAGCAGACCCACCAGTCGATTCGTAAAAACCTGATTGAGGAAACCTATGAAGTCATTGAAACGATTGATGAAGATGACCCTGATCACATGAAGGAAGAGCTGGGCGACCTCCTGTTGCAGATTTTGCTGCACTCCCAGATGGAAGAAGAGGTTGGCACATTTAACGTGTACGACGTTATCGAAGGGTTGAACGACAAGCTAATTTTCCGTCATCCGCACGTATTCGGTGAACAACAGGCAGAGAATGCGAATGAAGCGTTGCAAAACTGGGAACAGATGAAGGCAGAGGAGAAAAAGCGCAAGGGACAGGATCTACAGCAGACTTCTGTGCTAGACGGTATTCCCCGCGACTTGCCTGCCTTGATGAAAGGGTACAAATTACAGAAAAAAGCGGCTAAAGTTGGCTTCGATTGGGATGACGTGGAAGGTGTCTTTGCCAAGATTGAGGAAGAGCTGGCAGAGCTAAAAGAAGCAGTGCAGCATAACCAGTCTGCGGAAGAACGGAAGCTGGAACTGGGCGATTTACTGTTTGCAGCTGCCAATGTAGCGAGATTTATTGATACCGATCCAGAGGAGGCGCTTGCCGCCACCAATAGGAAATTCATTCAGCGTTTCCAGTATATTGAGGAGCGTCTGCGTGAACAGGGAAGAACTCCATCAGACAGCAATGTCGATGAAATGGAGCAATACTGGCAGGCAGCGAAGAAGGCTGGATTGTAAAGGGTTCTGGCATTTTGGGCGCTGATCCGATATCATTAGTTGCATCATACGTATCGTGTCGTCGAAGCATCTCGGGTGGGGTTGCACGAGAAACCGTGTGATTAATGCAGAGGCGTTTCGGGTACTGGACTTAGACTGTTCTTGGGCAGGACCGACAAAAAGTGAAAAAAGTCGAAGACCGAGGCAGGATTTCAGATGCCAAGCCAGAATACATGTGTAGTAACCTTGCGCGGAGCCAGCAGC
Source organism: Paenibacillus sp. 276b (assembly GCF_900107875.1). Lineage (NCBI taxonomy): Bacteria > Bacillati > Bacillota > Bacilli > Caryophanales > Paenibacillaceae > Paenibacillus > Paenibacillus sp. 276b. Next base: position 37,248 of record NZ_FNRR01000013.1, read on the forward strand.
AGCAGCAGATCTGTTGTCACGGATTCGCAGATACTTTTTTTTCAATTTGGGAGGCTTTTAAAAATGAACAAAACAGATCTGATTAACAACATTTCCACCAAAAGCGGTTTGACTAAAAAAGACGTTGAGTCCGTATTGAACGGCTTTTTGGGAGAAATTACAGATGCACTTGCCAGCGGAGACAAAGTACAACTGATCGGCTTTGGCACTTTTGAGACCCGCAAACGTTCCGGTCGTACCGGACGTAACCCGCAAACAGGGAATGAAATCGTGATTCCTGAGTCCACCGTTCCTGCGTTTAAAGCAGGCAACAAACTTAAAGAAGCCGTAAAATAATGCGTCTTGATAAATTCCTGAAGGTCTCCCGGCTGATCAAACGCCGCACCGTAGCCAAGGACGTTTCCGAACAGGGACGTGTGCTGGTGAACGGACGTGAAGCGAAGCCAAGCGCCGCTGTCAAAGTGGGCGATGAGCTTACGGTTCAGTTCGGTCAAAAGCTGGTCACCGTGAAGGTGGAACGTCTTGCCGAGAGTACCAAGAAGGATGAGGCGAGCAGCCTCTACACCTTGGTTAAGGAAGAGCCGATCGCCAAGGATAACGGTCTGAACTGGTAACAGGGATGCCTGATATACTTTTATACACATTCATTGCAAAATGAAAAGAAACGCCTTTCCCGTATAGGGAAGGGCGTTTTTGTGCTCAACCGTTATCCGGACATTTGCTTTCATCCAACCTTGGTTCTATTCTGCACTTCTGGTCCATAAGCTAGGGTTAAGAAGGAGGGGTACATGCCATGGTTGAGCAAAGTAAGACGAAACAGCATCATCTGAGCATGCAGAATCGGAAACTGCTGGATCTGACGGGTGTCTCCAATGTGGAGAGCTTCGACAGTGAGGAATTTTTGCTGCAAACTGAACTTGGGCATCTGACCATCCGGGGGCACAATTTACATATCAAAAACCTGAGCCTGGAGGACGGTTTGTTATCCATCGAGGGCACTGTCAGTTCTCTTCAATATCTGGACCCCGGTTCTCAGTCCAAAAACGGTAAAGGCCTGTTCGGCAAGATGTTCCGATGAGTCCGGATACTCAATGGATCACATTGATGTGGATGCTGATGTCGGGAGCCGTGATGGGGATGGCCTACGACAGTTACCGGGTACTGTCCGGTCAGCTACGGTTCCCGAGATGGAGCGTCCATACGCTAGATCTGTTGTATTGGGTCGCTTCCGCGCTGTTCGTCTTCCGGATGCTGTACGCCGGAAACCACGGACAGCTGCGGTTTTATGTCTTTTTGGGGCTGATTATAGGGGTTTGCTTCTATTTTTGGCTTTTAAGTGTTACAACCCAGCGTTTTGTGGTAATGTTAATTAAACTCGCAAGAACGCTGATTCATTGGTGTGGACATATCCTTAACATCCTGATCGTTATGCCCGCTAAAGGACTTTACAAGCTAGTGCGTGTATTATTTGGTTTCGTACTCGCCATACTGTTATTCCTGGGTAAGCTGGTGCTGCAATGTTTGGTACCTTTCGGCAAGTTGTTCCGCTGGATGTTTAGGCCAATCCTGAAACATTGGGTTACGCCACACTTCCTGATCCGTGCGGGTTCAAGTATCGCAGCGATGTGGAAACGCTGGTTTTAAGGAGGTCCGATAATGGGTAAAACACCTATGAACAAATCAAAAGCTCCAGCAGGCCAAGGAAAATCTGCAGGTGCCAAAAGGCGTCTCATGCTATGGATGACCTTTATGGTTGTGTTTATCATTTGGGCAGGATATACGTTCCTTGTGCAGACTGCGCAAATTTCGGACAAGAGTTCTCATCTGGCTGCCCAGCAATCTTCAAAGGAAGAGACGTTGAAGAAGCTGGATCAATTGAAGTACGAAGTCAGTCGGTTGAAGGATCCCGAATACATAGGACAGCTGGCTCGGAAAAAAGGATACTATCTGCCTGAGGAAACACCAATTCAGGTTGAAGAGTCAGGGAACTGATGTAATTTGGCTCATTATCGAGCAAGGATTGTTATCTATATGTCTGAAGCCGTTATACCGGAAAAAATAGGCTACCTTAAGGGGTAGTGCTCAGTTGACCTTGGTTTGCGGCATAAGGTATAATTAAATTAGCACAGCATTGATTTTGGCATTCAAAAAAATCGGGTTGTATATTTTTAAGGGAGGATCATTTTATTCTATGGCAATTGAAGTGGGCACCAAGTTAGAGGGCAAGGTGACAGGCATCACGCATTTTGGAGCATTTGTGGATCTGTCAGGAGGTGTCACGGGTCTCGTTCACATCTCGGAAATCGCCGACAATTATGTCAAAGATGTCAACGACCACCTGAAGCTTAATGACCTCGTTACCGTTAAGGTCATCAACGTTGACAAGGATGGCAAGATTGGGCTTTCCATTAAGCAAGCTGTTGACAAACCGGTTGAGCAACAAACACAGTCCAGACCCCCAAGAGCTCCTAGACCGGAACGCAGTGGAGGAGATCGCGAACGATTCAGCGGTGGAGGCCCAAGTGGTGGCCAAGGCCGTGGAGGCGGTGGCGGTGGTGGTGGTTTTAACCGTGACCGCGGAGGCCGTTCTTTCAAGCCCGCAGCAGGCAAACCTTCATTTGAGGATAAAATGTCACGCTTCCTGAAAGATAGCGAAGAACGAATCTCTTCGCTGAAGAAGAACACAGAAGGCAAACGTGGTGGCCGTGGAGCCAAACGCGTGTAATCTGGTTCAACCTGATTTAAAATATAAGAAAAACCGTTAGCCTTGGGGCTGACGGTTTTTTTGCGTTTGTTTTTAATTTTGGAGTTTAACCGTTCAGATATAGACAATTAACTGGATTCATAGCCGTTTTTGTAAAGTGAAGCTCCATATCCCCAGTTTTTCTGCACAAGAAAAAAAGTACATAAGAACATTTGTCGTCTACCATTTTTTACCGACAGGTTTCCGTGGCATTCCACAGGTATCCTGCTCAAATCGTGGCGAGGACGAAGCGCGTCCGGTTCAAAATCAGACAAGTGCCTTGTCGGCAAGGGTTATGGCAAATGTATGAAACCACAATAAGGCCGGGGGTTTCGCACCACCGCGCCGCGTCTGTTTCTTTTGTCGTAAAGTTTTTGGACCCTACCCACCAATTGTGACAAACTACGTCTTCTATTCTATCTATAATCAGAACCATCGAGAACGAAACACGAAAATTAAATTAATCGAATGGGGTGCCTTGAGGATGATGGAAAAGTGGAATGTCATTCAATTTCCGGGAATGAAAGCTGGTAAAGGAGGTACAGAAGCTCGGGAGGAGCTGTCGGTACGTCTCAAACAGTGGATTAGCTCCCGCAAGGCCGTCCAGATCGTTGCAGCACGTAAATGGGTGCTGCTTCTTACCTTTATGGGATTTTTGCTAGGTAAGGCCATGATTCTGAATGAATTATCACCCTTTGCGATTGCTTACTTTGCGGTTATCGCCTTCATGCGCAGGGATTATATTATTCCGGTAGGAGCTGCGTTGCTGGCAGGAAGTCTCTTCGCCCCGTTTCCGGTACCTCTGATTGTTGCTTCGGAGCTCGCTATCTTCTATCTGTTGTTCAGAGGACTGGAGTCTTATGACCGCGCTGAATTATCTTATGCGCCAACGATGGTGTTTACGACTACTTTTATGGTCAAGTTATTCGCCGTCGTTATTGGGCCGTCTTTCAGCTGGTACGCCATGCTAATGCTCACGATGGATTCCGTACTCAGCTTTGTGCTTACCTTAGTTTTCATACAGGCCATACCGATTTTCACGTATCGCAAAAAAAAATTCAACCTAAAGAACGAGGAGATCCTCTGTCTGATCATCTTGCTGGCTTCCGTAATGACGGGGGCGGTGGGCTGGACGATCCAGTCCCTGTCTGTAGAGCATATGCTCTCTCGTTATCTCATTCTAATCTTCGCGCTGGTGGGCGGAGCCCCCCTCGGAGCATCGGTTGGGGTCATTACTGGTCTCATTCTGAGTTTGGCCGATATGTCGGCGGTATATCAGATGAGTCTGCTTGCTTTTGCTGGCATGCTGGCGGGTATGCTCCGGGAAGGAAAACGTGCGGCGGTTGCTCTGGGCATGCTGCTCGGTTCCTCTATTCTATCCATATACCTGGGTGGACCGGGAGATGTCATGAACTCCTTATGGGAGACATGCGCAGCCATTGTTCTGTTTATGTTAACGCCAAAAAGTATGCTGACGGCCATCTCCAAATATGTTCCTGGCACTCAGGATCACACGAAATCGCAACATGAATATGCGAAGAGAATTCGGGATGTCACCGCAGAACGGGTTACCCGCTTCTCTCAGGTATTCCGTCAGTTGTCACGCAGCTTCGATCAGATGTCCGGTGCGGGGGAGCCGGTACAGAACGAAGGCGGGATGGAACACTTCATGAATGCCGTAGCCGAAGGCACATGTTCGGGTTGCTTTAAGAAGGATCAATGTTGGGATGCGAAGTTTATTCAAACCTATAAATACATGACGGACGTGATGAGTTCCATTGAAGCCAACCCGGAGATGTCAGGCAAGCAGATTCCGGTGGAATGGAACAGGGTATGTGCGAAACCGGAGGACGTACTTGAAGTGATGCGTGCCCAGTATGGTCTGCATCAACATAACATGCAATGGAAACGTCAGATTATAGATAGTCGACAGCTGGTTGCAGAGCAATTATCAGGGGTATCCCAGGTGATGGAGGACCTGGCGAAAGAAATTCAACGGGAAAGTGAGGAGATGGTACAACAGGAGGAGCAGATTCGGGATGCGCTTGAGTCGTTGGGTCTGTCCATACATTCTATTGAAATCATTAATCTGGAAGCGGGGAATGTGGAAATAGAGATTGTTCATGCCTATACACGCGGATTTGACGAGTGCCGGAAAATGATCGCTCCGCTGATTTCGGATGTACTGGACGAGCATATTGCCGTCTTGAATGAGACCATGCTCGATCCTCGCCAAGGGCTGGCGACAGTCACATTTGGCTCTGCCAAAACGTTTGAGATAACAACCGGTGTTGCTGCTGCCGCCAAAGGGGGAGATGTGATGTCCGGGGACAGTTTCAGCACGGTTGAACTGGGTAATGGGACCTTTGCAGTTGCGCTTAGCGATGGCATGGGCAATGGCGAACGGGCACGCATGGAGAGCAGTGCTGCTCTAAACATACTGGAGCAGTTGTTACAGTCGGGCATGGATGAGAAACTGGCGATCAAATCGGTGAATTCCGTTCTGATGCTGCGTTCTCCTGAAGAAATGTATGCAACAGTGGATATGGCTCTGATCGATGAATATACGGCAGAGACCACGTTTATGAAAATCGGCTCGACTCCAAGTTTTATTAAACGAGGGCAGGAGGTTATTCAGGTTTCGGCAAGCAATCTGCCGATTGGCATTATCAAAGATATTGAGGTGGATCTGGTAACCGTACAGCTTCAGCCAGGGGATGTTTTAATTATGATGACAGATGGTATCTATGATGCACCGGGGTATGCCGTCAATAAAGAACTATGGATGAAGCGGCTCATTCAGGAAATTGATAGTGATGATCCTCAGGAGGTAGCAGACTGTCTGCTTGAAAGTGTTATACGTTATCAGCAACATGAGATCTATGATGATATGACTGTAATTGTAGGCAAAATAGAACATTATCGCCCGGAGTGGGCCACATTGAGAGTACCCGGAATAAGCCGGATGGAGCGTCCGCGCACTGTCAGTTAATTGCATATTCCTCTGTTTGAAGTCTCTTCATTCTGGCAATGCTAGTCATAGAGTTGGAGAGTAACCCAAAACGGAGGGATATCGGATGAAACAAATCTTGTTGATCACCGACGGTTGTTCCAATGTAGGCCCAAGTCCAGTGCTGGCTGCGGCGGAAGCGCGAGAAGAAGGAATTACGGTCAACGTGGTCGGCGTTATTGATTATGGAACCATTGGTGAGTTGGGTAGTCGGGAGATCGAGGATATTGCCAAAGCCGGAGGTGGAATTAGTCAGATCGTAGGCACAAGACAGCTTGCCCATACGATGCAGATGATGACAAGAAAAACGGTGGTTCAGACCATTCAACAGGCGGTTAATAGAGAGTTAACACAAATTCTGGGAGAGCACGAGCCGAAAACGGTAACAGACCTTGAACCGGCAAAACGTGCGCAGGTCGTTGAAGTGATGGATGATATGGCCGAGACAACACCACTTCAGGTCGTGCTTCTCATTGACGTAAGTGCCAGTATGAAGCCGAAGCTTGCTGCGGTGGAGGAAGGGATTCGCGATTTAATGCTTAGCTTGCAGGCACGTATGGGTCAGAGCCATCTTTCCGTCTTTCATTTTCCTGGGCGCCATAGCGGAGAAGAAGCTGTCATGGATATCGACTGGACAGTTGACCCGAGCCGTGTTCGTTCACTATTTGGACGTTTGCAAATGAAGGGAGCGACGCCGACAGGTCCTGCGATTCAAAGGGTGATTGATTTTTACCGTTATGGTACACTGGAGGGACAGCAGGAAATAGAAGGGAACTATCGCATTGAAAGAGAAGGGATGCTCGGTGACAACGTTGTCTGACGCCTCTTTCCCGCCAGGAACAGTCATCACAGGGAAATGGAATCGCAGCCGTTATACGATTCGGAAGCTGCTGGGCAAAGGAGCCAACGGCATCGTTTTTCTTGTCCAGCGGGGTGAGAATGGCAAACATTATGCGCTTAAAATGGGATTTGACCCAGTAGATCTGCAATCGGAAATTAATGTGCTCAAATCTTTTCAATTACAGCGTAATCATGAGGCCCTTCGGCAGAGTGGCATTCCTTCTTATCTGAAAGATGTGGATGACTACGCTATTCGTGGTCGTGATATTCCCTTTTATGTGATGCGTTACGTTCGGGGGGAGTCTTTGCACCACTTCATTCGGCGTCAGGGAACGGACTGGACACTTCTGGTTGGACTCAGACTATTGCAAAAGCTGGCTCAATTGCATCAGGCTGGATGGGTGTTTGGCGATCTCAAACCTCAAAATGTACTGGTATCGGATTATGGGCAGGTAGAACTTATCGACTATGGCGGAGTGACTTCTATCGGCCGGAGCGTCAAGCAGTTCACTGAATGGTATGATCGCGGATTCTGGAATGCAGGCAGTCGAACAGCAGACGGTACCTATGATGTGTTTGCTTTTGCGCTATTATTGATTCATGTACTTGAAGCTGATGCACTCAAAGCGCTAGCTGCAGAGGGATTACCTCAACTGCGAAGTGTAAATCAGCTCACAGCTCTCGTGGAGCGCAGCGAACGTCTCCGCCCTTTTCGAAACTGGACTATTCAGGCATTACGAGGTCAATTTCAGGATGCCGGACACGCGGCTAAGGTCTGGAAAGAGATGATGGCACGCCCTTCTCCTCTTCGTCGCCGTTCCAAGAGTACAACTCCGCGTTGGCTCAAAAATGCATTTGCCGTCTCCGTTATATTACTTATTGGGGTACTCATCTATGCACTGCGATTCTGACCTGTGAGAGTGCATATACATAACGTAAGGAATGAGGAACAGGTATGGAAGCTTTACGCTGGAACAAGCTGGTGAATAACGTGCTGGATGCAGCGGAAGAGCATCAGTTATGGGTTCCCGGGGATCGGATTGTCGTCGCAGTATCGGGCGGACCGGACTCGGTAGCTTTTTTGCATATCATGCATGAGATCAGTACCAGGCATGTCCCGCTGGAATTGATCTGCGCCCATGTACACCATGGTTTTCGGATTGAATCCGATCATGAAGCCGAGATGATGAAGGAACTTGCGCACCGACTTGGCATTGCATTTGAATGGGTTAAGGCCGACGTACCTTCTTATATGAAGCTTACCGGTCAAGGCTCTCAGGAAGCTGCGCGCAACAAAAGATATGAGTTTTTGCATGAAGTGGCTGTCAAATACGATGCGGCGAGCATTGCACTGGCCCATCATGCCGACGATCAGGCAGAGACGGTTATGCTCCATTTGCTGCGAGGAAGTGGTCTTTCCGGACTCGCAGGAATGAAGTTTAAACGGCGAGAAAAAAATGTGGAACTTATTCGTCCATGCCTTCGTATAAACAAGACAGACCTTGTAGAAGCTTGTAATACCCAGGGTTTTCTGTATTTTAATGATGAAAGCAATTCCCTGCGTAAATATCGGCGTAATGCCATTCGCTTGGATGTGCTTCCTTTTTTGGGGCAATATAATGGACAGTTGACGCCGTCTTTGAATCGACTTGCCGAAATTGTAGGCGATGAAGACGATTTCATGGAACAAGGTGCATATGACGCATACAGGTGTCTAGTGCAGGCGAACGGCGGAAGGCAAACCTTTGAGGTGCCTTCCTTTTTGAAGTTACATGTCGCTTTACAACGAAGGTTGATTAAACTAATATTGAATTATCTGCCTTTGGACAGTGATTTTGTCGACTTTACCCGTATTGAGACCATTCGCCGCAAGGTAATTCAGCCTGACGCGACGACCTGGAGCCTGGATATAGGACAGACACTCGCCTGCACCCGGGAGTATGATCTGATCTCTTTCGGCATACGGACTGACGTACAGGATCAATCTTACGAATATCGTCTTGCTCAATGGAGCGGAACTTATGAGCTTTCTCTCGCGGAAATCGACCGGCATGTTCGGATCGTTCCGATGAGTCCCGAGGACTATCATGTACCGGAATCGGCGGATCATGCCGCATTTGATGCGGATCAACTGCTTATGCCGCTGGTTGTGCGTTCAAGGTTACCTGGAGATACCATGAAAGTGATGGGATTAAACGGAAGCAAAAAGGTGAAAAATATTTTCATCGATGAGAAAATTCCCCCATCTGTCCGTTCACGGGTTCCCGTGGTATGTGATGGAGCAGGCAATGTCATCTGGTTACCGGGTGTTCGCCGGTCTAGTGTAGCTCCTGTCAGGGAGGATACTTCCGCAATCCTGTACATGACTGTAGGCGATTCAGCGATTCAGGGGTAGTGGTTATGGTTCAGGTAAGGCTTTCATATGTATAACTTAGGAGGTTCGCACAGTTGCAGAACGACATTCAGGAAGTATTGATCAGTGAAGAAGAAATTCAGAGTAAAATCAAGGAATTAGGCGCAACAATAAGTGCCGAATATGCAAATCGCAATCCTTTGGTCATTTGTGTGCTCAAGGGTGCGTTTATATTTATGGCTGATTTGGTTAAGAACATTACGGTACCTGTTGAGATGGATTTCATGGCAGTATCGAGTTATGGCGCTTCCACCAAATCATCAGGCGTTGTTAAAATCATTAAGGATCTGGATGAATCCGTCGAGGGACGCGAGGTTCTGATTGTAGAGGACATTATTGATAGTGGACTCACGCTCAGTTATCTGATCGAACTCTTGCAGAACCGCGGTGCTGAATCCGTCCGTGTGGTTACGCTATTTGACAAGCCTTCAGGTCGCAAAGTCGAACTTGAAGCTCATTACACCGGCTTTGACATTCCTGACGCATTCATCGTTGGCTATGGTTTGGATTATGCCGAGAAGTACCGGAACCTCCCTTACATCGGGATTCTGAAACCGGAAGTTTACAGCAACTAATGCTTAAGCTAGTTCCAAGCCCATATCTGTTGGTGGCTTCTGTTGAGAAGCCATGTCGGGCTATGTTAAAATAATTAAAGTGTCTCGAGAGGAGGTAGGGGATGAATCGGTTCATCCGGAATTCTGGTTTTTATTTGATTCTTTTTTTAGTTGTGGTGGGGATAGTCCAGTTCGTCAGCAATGGCGGCGAAGCCACCGATAATCCTAGATATGATCAGTTGCGCACGGCAATCAAGGCCAACAACGTCTCTGAATTGACGGTTCAATTCAACGGTCAGACGTACCTCGTGACCGGTCAATACAGAAAGATACCTGACGGGGCCAAATCAGAAAATTTCTCAACGTATATTCCTCCTACGGATGAGGCGATTAGTGAGCTTGTAGCTGCAAGCGAAACGAACAATTTTGAATATCATCAGGAACCTATGAAAGGTGACAGCATCTGGTTGACGTTGCTGACTTCCTTTATTCCTTTGATCATTATGTTCCTGCTGTTCTTCTTCCTGTTTAATCAGGCTCAAGGCGGCGGCGGTAAAGTAATGAACTTTGGTAAAAGCCGTGCTCGTCTCTATAACGAAGAGAAGAAACGGGTTACGTTTGAAGATGTTGCGGGTGCTGACGAAGAGAAACAGGAACTGGTTGAAGTCGTGGACTTCCTCAAGGACCCTCGTAAATTCGCAGCAGTAGGTGCGCGGATTCCTAAAGGCGTATTGCTTGTAGGTCCTCCGGGTACAGGTAAAACCTTGCTCGCTCGTGCTGTTGCCGGTGAAGCGGGTGTACCATTCTTCAGTATTTCCGGTTCTGACTTCGTTGAAATGTTTGTCGGTGTCGGTGCATCTCGTGTACGTGACTTGTTTGAAAATGCGAAGAAAAACGCCCCATGTATCATCTTTATCGATGAGATCGATGCTGTAGGACGTCAGCGTGGTGCTGGTCTTGGTGGTGGTCACGACGAACGTGAACAAACACTCAACCAGTTGCTTGTTGAAATGGACGGATTCGGAGCCAATGAAGGTATTATCATCGTTGCTGCAACGAACCGTGCTGATATTCTGGACCCTGCCTTGCTGCGTCCAGGACGTTTTGACCGTCAAATCACGGTTGATCGCCCTGACGTGAGAGGTCGTGAAGCGGTTCTGAAAGTACACTCACGCAACAAACCACTCACCAAAGATGTGAAGCTGGACATTATTGCGAAGCGTACTACCGGATTCTCCGGTGCAGATTTGGAAAATCTCTTGAATGAAGCGGCATTGCTTGCGGCACGTCGTAATCGCAGAGATATTTCCATGCGTGAGGTAGACGAGGCGATTGACCGTGTTATCGTAGGTACGGAGAAGAAAAGCCGTGTCATCAGTGATCGTGAGAAACGTATCATTGCTTACCACGAAGCAGGTCACACCATTGTAGGTTACTTCCTGGAACATGCCGATATGGTACATAAAGTTACCATTATTCCGCGTGGACGCGCGGGTGGATATGTAATCATGTTGCCAAAAGAAGATCGTATGCTTGTAACCAAGCAGGAGCTGTTGGACAAAATAACGGGACTCCTTGGGGGCCGTGTTGCAGAAGAATTGTTCATTGGTGAAATTGGTACTGGCGCATACAGTGACTTCCAGCAAGCGACAGGTATTGTTCGAAGTATGGTTATGGAGTACGGTATGAGTGAGAAATTGGGTCCTATGCAATTCGGAAGTTCACAGGGACAGGTATTCCTGGGCCGTGATATTGGTCATGAACAGAATTACTCGGATTCCATCGCATATGAGATTGATCAGGAAATGCAACGCTTCATTAACGATTGTTACGAGAAATGTAAGGACTTGCTCGTAAAACATTCGAAAGAGATGCATCTGATCGCACAAACATTGCTCGAAGTGGAGACATTGGAAATGGATCAGATCAAGGAATTGATTGAGACAGGTTCCCTGACTCCAAAAAGTGAGAACAGCAATGATGGAGAAGGCACGCCTAGCGAAAGCGGAGAGGCGATCATCGACAACATCGGTGATGTACGCGTCCGTATCCAAGGCAAAGATGAAACGCCTGAGCCACCAGCCGGAGATATTCCTAACGAAGCTCCGAATCTGGACAAAGGAAACAGCAATGACCCGGATGATGGTGGAACGAAGCCAACGTCTTAATTTATAACAACCATCTGTTTATAGTGGCAGATGAACAAAGAGAGCCTTCGGGCTCTCTTTTTTTATATATTCCTTTAAATTGTATAGATAATGATAACGGGGAGCTATAGGGCGAACCACGTAGGAAATGGGCGGTTATGCCCTTGTTCTGGGGCGTTTTCATTTATTGACAGAGTCGTGAACGTTGTGTACATTAGGTGTTAAACCGCTTGTGATTCGTTTCTCAAGCGAAAATAACGACTTGGATTTGCCATATGAAACAGCGTATAAGGCTGTCCCGATAAGGAGAGGATCACAGGTGGAAGCTCTGGCTTTAGAGCGCAAGGCTGAGATGAACCGGGAGCTGCGCGAGCGGCTGATGGAGTTGAAGAAGGAACGTAATGCCATTATTCTTGCCCATTATTATCAACGTGACGAGGTACAGGAGGTCGCTGATTTCCGGGGAGATTCGTTTTTGCTGGCCCAGAAGGCGGCACAAACCGATGCGGATGTTATCGTTTTCTGCGGGGTTCATTTTATGGGTGAAAGCGCTAAAATTCTTGCCCCTAACAAAACGGTTATCATCCCCGACGAGCGTGCAGGCTGCCCAATGGCAGACATGGTGAACGTTGAAGGCTTACGTAAATTGAAAGCACAGCACCCGAATGCCAAAGTTGTAACGTACATCAATTCTTCAGCTGAGATCAAGGCAGAGACCGACATCTGTTGTACATCGGCCAATGCTGTCAGAGTCATTCAATCTGTTGATTCCGATGAAATCATCTGGGTACCGGATAAAAATCTGGGACATTATGTGCAACAACATACAGACAAGAAAATGATTATCTGGGAAGGTTACTGCAATACCCATGATATGCTGACGGTCAAAGACGTGGTTGAGATGAGAGCGAAGCATCCAAATGCCGAGTTCGTTGTTCACCCGGAATGTCGTCCTGAGGTTGTAGAGATGGGTGACTTCGTAGGTAGCACAACCGCCATTCTGGAATATTGTAAGAATTCGTCCGCTAAAGAATTTATCGTAGGTACCGAGGATGGTACAGGATACCAACTGCGTCTCGATAGCCCGGATAAACAATTCCACTTTGCTACCAAGTTCCTCGTATGCCCGAACATGAAGGTCAACAACTTGAAAAAGCTGGTTAAATGTCTGGAAACGATGAAGCCGCAAATTTACGTACCGCCAGCGGTTGCCGACAAAGCCAGAGAATCACTAGAGCGCATGTTACTGGTGAAGTAGCATGCGCTACTCTTGCTCCAAGACAGGTGAAATAACATGATACCGCAATATTTAGTGGATTTTGATCTGTCCGCGCTGCCGATGGTGGAGACGGATGTGCTGGTTATTGGTTCGGGCATTGCTGGTTTGTTTACTGCGATCAAGGCGAGTGAACAACGCAGTGTGTTGATGATCACGAAGAAGTCGTTACTGGATAGTAACACCCGGTATGCGCAGGGAGGAATCGCTGCGGTTATTGCTGAGGATGATTCACCTGCCTACCATTTGCAGGATACACTTGTTGCAGGAGCGGGATTATGCCGCTCCGAAGCAGTCGAAGCATTGGTGAACGAGGGCCCGGACGGAGTGAAAGAACTGATTCGACTGGGTACTTTGTTTGATCTGGAGAACGGCGAGTTGGCGTTGACGCAGGAAGGTGCGCACAGCCACCGCCGTATTTTGCATGCCAATGGGGATGCAACGGGATATGAGATTGTGCGTGCACTGGCTGCACAGGCGAATGAACATCCGGGGATTGAAGTGTGGGATGAGCATTTTGTCATTGACCTGATTACAGAGCAGGGAGAATGTGTAGGTGCGCTGGTTCAGAAGGCTGACGGCTCACAAGTATTTGTGAAGGCAGAGGCAACCGTACTATGCTCTGGCGGAGCTGGACAATTGTATCGATATACGACTAATCCGGAAGTGGCTACAGCAGATGGTGTGGCGATGGCCTATCGTGCCGGGGCAGTTGTCCGGGACATGGAGTTTATTCAATTTCACCCGACCTCCCTTTGTTATCCGGGAGCACCACGTTTCCTGGTGTCCGAGGCGGTACGTGGCGAAGGAGCCTATTTGCGCAATGTGAAAGGCGAGCGCTTCATGGAACGGTATCATGCACAGCTTGAACTGGCACCACGTGATATCGTCGCGCGGGCAATTGTCAGTGAGATGGAATCGACAAACAGCACCTTTGTATATTTGGATATCACTCATGAACCGGCGGAGATGATTAAGCATCGGTTTCCTACTATTTATGAGACCTGTATGCGATACGGACTGGATATGACCACAGACTGGATTCCGGTTGCTCCTGCTGCACATTACATGATGGGCGGAGTGAAGACGGATCTCAGTGGGGAGAGCAGCATTGGCCGGTTATTTGCCTGCGGTGAGGTATCTTCTACTGGAGTACATGGAGCCAATCGCCTGGCGAGCAACTCTCTGTCTGAAGCAATCGTATTTGGCCGGAGAATCGTGGATCGTATTCAATCCCTTCCTCCGCTTGCTTCACTCCAGACAAATATTCCCACATTAACAACTATTCGCAGGATCATAAAGGAAGAGCAGAAGCCGGTGTCCGAAAGACGCTTGCGTCTGCAAAAAATGATGGTGCGTCAAGTGGGGCTGCGCCGGAATGGCGCTAACCTGCAAGCAGCAATAGAGAAACTGCAACAAGAACTGCAATTTTTTGATCAGAAGTTTACTCACAAAGAAGAGATGGAATATGCCAACCTTTTGACCTGTGCCTGGTTGGTTACCACTGGAGCATTACACCGCGAGGAAAGTCGGGGAGCCCACTACCGTGAGGATTTCCCGCAGCGTGACGAAGCCGTATGGCAGAAGCATAGTCTGCAGCAGCGAGAACAAGCGATTGTGGAGGAATTGATGTCATGATACTGAACGGATATAATGAAGGACTCATCGAATCAATCAAAAACTGGCTTCGTGAGGATGTTGGTGCAGGGGATGTCACAACAAATGTGACGATTCCCGCTGGCAGTCAGTCCAAGGCCGTTATACATGCCAAAGACAATGGAATCATTGCAGGAATTACGGTAGCAGAACTCGTGTTTCAGGTAGTGGATCCTGGTCTTGCGTTCACACCAATGGTAAAAGACGGTGATGCAGTTACACATGGTACGATTCTGGCTGAGGTAGAAGGAAGCACACATAGCTTGCTGACAGGAGAGCGTCTGGCTCTTAACCTGCTTCAGCGCATGTCTGGTATCGCTACCCGTACACGTACTTATGTTGACGCGCTGGAAGGCCTTTCTACACGACTGGTCGATACTCGTAAAACAACACCGGGACACCGCTTGCTTGAAAAATATGCAGTGCGGGTTGGTGGCGGAGCAAATCATCGGTTCGGTCTCTATGATGCCGTCATGATTAAGGATAACCACATCAAGGGCGCAGGCGGGATCACTGAAGCGGTACAGCGTGCGCGAGCCGTCATTCCGCATACAATGACCATTGAAGTAGAGACCGAAAACATGGAACAGGTCAGAGAAGCCTTGCAGGCTGGGTCAGATATCATTATGCTGGATAACATGCACCCAGATCGGATGCGTGAGGCCGTCGCTCTTATTCGTGAGCAGGCTCCGCATGTGAAAGTTGAGGCATCGGGCAACGTCTCGCTAAATACCATTCGTGGTATTGCAGAGAGCGGAGTGGATGTAATTTCAGTTGGCAGGTTAACCTACTCTTTTGAGAGCCTGGATATCAGCCTGGATTTAAACGAAAAGAAAGAGGGGTGAACCTCTTTGATTCTTGTGGTAGACGTGGGCAACAGCAATATCGTACTCGGCGTGTATCAAGGCCGGGAGTTGCTCCACCATTTTCGCCTGAGTACATCCCGTCAGTCGACAGTGGATGAATACGGCGTATTGATTTATAATTTATTTCATATGTCGGGGATTTCAACACGCGACATTGAAGGTGTGATCATCTCATCCGTGGTTCCACCACTGGTGAATGTGATTGAAGCCATGTGTGAGAAATACGTAGGCAAAAAACCGCTACTCGTTGGGCCTGGTATTCGAACCGGCCTGAACCTGCGGTATGAGAATCCTCGTGAAGTTGGCGCGGATCGCATTGTTAATGCAGTAGCAGCCGTTGAGAAGTATGGCGGCCCTCTCGTTGTGGTCGATTTTGGTACAGCGACTACATTTGACTGTATTGACGAGAAAGGAAATTATCTGGGTGGGGCTATCGTACCCGGCATCCATATTGCAACCGAAGCACTCTATGAACGAGCGTCCAAGCTACCTCGTATTGAATTGGAGAAGCCCAAGAAAGTCATTGGTCGCAACACCATTCATGCGATGCAGGCCGGCATTATATTTGGTTATGCAGGACAGGTGGACGGCATTGTGGAGCGTATTCGCGAGGAAATGGGAGCCAAGCCTAGAGTCATTGCAACCGGAGGCCTTGCCAAGCTGATTGCAGAAGAAACACGCAGCATCGATGAAGTGGATCCGCTGCTTACGCTTGAAGGGCTGCGTATCGTTTATGAGCGGAACCGGGAAAGGTAAGAACAGAGACGGCAAACAGCGGGCTGAGGTTACAGTCTTATATGTTATGCCGTTTTTTCTATAACTGGCGATTACGCCAAAGGAGGCTGAATGACTTGGAAAACAACAACAAACAAGACCGGTTAATTCGCGGTACAGCAATGAACGGACGGGTTAGGGCCTTTGCTGTTCAAACGACGGAACTGGTTGAGGAATTGCGCAGAAGACATGATACGTTTCCCACGGCTACAGCAGCTATGGGGCGTACGGTTACAGCAGCATCCATTATGGGGGCTATGCTTAAGGGAGAAGAGAAGCTGACAATTCAAGTCAAAGGCGACGGCCCCATTGGACAGATTGTTGCCGATGCTAATGCGAAGGGTGAAGTTCGTGGCTATGTAAGCAATCCGCATGTACATCTGCCGAGCAACAGTATGGGCAAACTGGACGTTGCTGGCGCAGTCGGAACAGAGGGATTCGTGAACGTAACGAAGGATTTGGGGCTGAAAGAGCCTTATCGCGGCAGTGTGCCGATTATTTCAGGGGAACTTGGCGAAGACTTTACGTACTATTTTGCCAAATCGGAGCAGACGCCTTCTGCTGTAGGCGTTGGTGTACTAGTGGATACCGATAATTCGGTTATTGTAGCCGGTGGATTCATTGTACAGTTGCTTCCAGGTTTGATGGATGATGAGATTACGGTGATTGAAAATGCCATTGGTACAATGCCGCCAGTGACGTCTCTGTTGGCTGAGGGGCTTGAACTGGAAGCACTGCTTCGTCGCGTACTGCCTGATGTACAGGTCATGGACGAAATGGATATTCATTTCCACTGTGAGTGTTCACGTGAGCGGGTAGAGAAAACGTTGATCAGTCTGGGTCAATCCGAAATGGAACAATTGATTGAGGAAGAAGGCCAGGCTGAAGTGGTCTGCCAATTCTGCAATGAGGCTTACGATTTCAACAAGGAACAACTTGAAACCATCCTAGAGCAAGCCAAGAACTGATTTTATGCGGGGACGGGACGCGGAATGACAAGACAGGAAAAAGGGTTATGGGCGGCTGTAATTGTCTTGACGCTTGGAATGCTGGTGATGGGTTCGGTTATGGTTGTGCAAGGCTTACGAAATGGACGTGAAGGAGCAGATTCGCCTCAGGATACCAATCAAGAAGAGGGAAATGCGGTAGCAACGATCAATGGGGAGGTCATCACCGACAAGGAATGGACCGAGGCATTGAAACGGCGCTATGGCAGTGAATTGCTGCTCCAGATGCTCAATCGTAAAGCTGTATATGCAGAAGCGCTCGATCGTAATCTGACGGTGACTCCCAAAGAAATTGCGAAGGAACTTGCCGCGGCCATGGATGGATATGATTCGGAGAAGGCATATTTTGACGAGATGCAGTCCCAACTGGGTTTATCCAGGCAAGATCTTGAGTTGGAGGCAGGATACCGACTTCTGCTTGAGAAAATCGCGACGAGCGGTATACAGATCAAGGATGCAGATATTGAGCATTATTGGAACGAACACCATGAAGACTATGTTTCCCCAGAAAAATATGATCTGTCTATCATTGTATTGAAGGAAGAGGAACAGGCTGAATCAGTCCTGGATGCGCTCGACAAGGGAGCAGACTTTGAAGAAACCGCGCGTAATGAATCGACGGACACTTACTCCCGTGATGC
Organism: Paenibacillus sp. 276b; assembly: GCF_900107875.1. Classification (NCBI taxonomy): domain Bacteria; kingdom Bacillati; phylum Bacillota; class Bacilli; order Caryophanales; family Paenibacillaceae; genus Paenibacillus; species Paenibacillus sp. 276b. Next base: position 55,175 of record NZ_FNRR01000013.1, read on the forward strand.
GGGTGGTCGTCTGGGATGGGTTGAGCAGAACGATCCGTTTCAGTCCGAAGCGATCCTCAAACTTGCAGCTCAACTGGACGTTGGCGATATTGCAGGGCCGGTGAAGGTGGAAGAAGGATACGCCATCATTAAAATGAATGACAAACAACAGCGTCAGGTGCAACCTGCAGAAGAGGTTCGCGAAGAAATTCGGATGCAGCTTGCTCTCAGCCAGGCTGATCCCCTGCCCCAGGTGGAGGAAAGGCTGCGGAGCAAGTATGAAGCTGTCATCATCGCTGAAATTCCGGCATCCTGATTATCCTGCAAACGAATGTCCTACTGCATCTTGATAAAAATACTCTGTCTACGGCCTTAGGGCCCAGGGCGGAGTATTTTTTTGAGTACTCATATTGACAATAGGGTGTAACGTTGATAAGATAAAAATAATCAAAAACCTACTCATTTACTCGGAATAAAACCATTTATATGAACAAAGAAATCTTCGAAAACCCAGGTTCTGTCCGATTTATTGCAGACGGAATGAACTCAGGCGGATTTCCGAAGTTCTTCTATAACATCTAGAGGCTGCTCGGCCACACATGTATATGGCAACAGGACTTAAGTAGTATTCATCCCACTAAGGAGGGCATTCATATGGCTAAAGTAGTTAATAACGTAACAGAACTTATCGGAGGTACTCCGCTTGTTCGTCTGAACCGTATCGTACCTGAAGGCAGTGCTGAAGTATTCGTGAAACTGGAATACCAGAATCCAGGTTCAAGCGTCAAAGACCGTATCGCGATTAGCATCGTGGAAGAAGCGGAAAAAGAAGGCAAGCTGAAACCGGGTGATACCATTATCGAAGCAACAAGTGGTAACACAGGAATTGGACTGGCTATGGTGGCTGCAGCCAAAGGCTATAAGTCTGTTATTGTTATGCCGGAAACGATGAGCATGGAGCGTCGTAACCTGCTTCGCGCCTATGGAGCTGAGCTTGTGCTCACACCGGGAGCCGAAGGTATGAATGGTGCAGTTAAAAAAGCTGAGGAATTGCTTAAGGAAAATCCATCTTATTTCATGGCTGAGCAATTTAAAAATAAAGCTAACGTGAAGATCCACCGTGAAACGACTGGCCCTGAGATTGTTGAAGCTATTCAATCTGTAGGCGGTACGTTGGATGCTTTCGTTGCAGGAATCGGTACAGGCGGAACGATTACAGGTACAGGTGAAGTATTGAAGGAATCATACCCTGGGATTAAAATCGTTGCCGTTGAACCAGCAGCTTCGCCAATCTTGGCAGGTGGCAAACCGGGTCCTCACAAAATTCAAGGGATCGGTGCTAACTTTATTCCTGAGATTCTTGATCAGGAAATCTATGACGAGATCATTCACATCGAGAATGATGATGCGTTCGAGACGGCTCGTCAGGTAGCGAAGGAAGAAGGTATTCTATCCGGTATTTCTTCCGGTGCAGCCATCCGCGCAGGTCTGCAAGTGGCTAAACAGTTGGGTGCAGGCAAACGCGTTGTCGTGATCGTGCCAAGTAACGGCGAACGTTACCTCAGTACACCACTTTACAACTTCGAAGCTTAAGCCTAACAAGTGATGAAACAAATCCTCCTTGCCCGCATGCCGGGTGTGGAGGATTTTTTGCTGAATGCTTTTAAAAGCAGCGGCGCTTTAGTATACTATCAGACAATAGAACTAGTGACAGATGGAGGGCGGCAAACCGCAATGACACACCTGATGACAACATACGCCGACTGGACAGAGTGGGCCGGAAAAGGTTGGACCATGATGCCGTATATGATTAAGTCGGATAAGGGACCGTATCATGGCGGTTTACCGTTAACGTGGGAAGCAGCCTGGCAGCAGGCGTCACCCTATGCAATGGTGTTGGAGAATGGTAAAGGCGGAAGGTATACCTTTCTGGGATTAAACCCGGTATCCGTTATCTCCGGCAAGGGCAACGAAGCTGTTATTCATGATCTTATTCAAGGAGGTACCCGAACGGACGGTGGTAAACCACTTGAAGTATTAAAAAGGTGGGCTGCGCCATACAAGGCACCAAAGGTGAGCGGGGCTCCAGACTTTGGTGGTGGATGTGCAGGCTATCTAAGCTATGACGTAGCCAGATCCCTGGAAAAGCTGCCAACCTTGGCAGAAGACAACCCGGCACTTCCGGATTATTGGTGGATGCGTTTTGAAGAAATATGGGCGTATGATCATGAACAGCAGGCGCTGTTCTGCATGGTTCATCTGACTGTACAGCCGGATCAGGATGAAGCTCAGCTTCGCAAGCTGTACGCAGAAGCAGAAGAGCGAGCAGCAGCCATGCAGCAGCGATGGCTGCATATTCTGGGCTTTGCCCAGGCGGAAGAGCAGCAGCAGGCATTGGAGCATCGCCATAGCCACATTCATCTCACTGCGCAATCAGCGGATTCGGAGCGGGAAACGGAAGGATGGCACACCTCCTTTCCTCAAGAGGACTTTGAGCAGGCGGTACGTACAGTGCAGGAATATATCCGGCAGGGGGATGTGTTTCAAGTGAATCTGTCCTTGCGGCAGGAAAAACGTCTCAAGTCCAGTGCAGAGCACATCTATGAATGGCTTCGTCTAGTAAATCCCTCTCCCTACATGGGATTGCTGCGTAGTCCGGATTTCCAACTGGTGAGCGGTTCGCCTGAATTGCTAGTCAAAGTGGATCATGGCAAGGTGAGTGCTCGTCCGATCGCAGGAACACGGAGAAGAGGCCGGGATGAAGCTGAGGATGAGTTGATGGCCGCTGAGCTGCTGAACAGTGAGAAGGAGCGGGCAGAGCATATTATGCTGGTCGATCTGGAGCGGAATGATATCGGACGAATTGCAGCTTATGGATCAGTGCATGTGCCTGAACTGATGACGATCGAGAAGTATTCGCATGTTATGCATCTGGTGTCTCAAGTTGAGGGAACGCTGGCCGAGGGACTATCCGTATTTGATGTAATCGCAGCGACGTTCCCAGGTGGAACGATTACGGGTGCACCCAAAGTTCGCACCATGGAAATCATTGAAGAACTGGAGCCTGTGCGTCGTGGACCGTATACAGGTTCGATTGGGTGGCTGGACTACAGTGGCAATATGGAATTGAACATCATCATTCGTACACTTTCCATTAAAGATGGAGTGGGATATGTACAGGCAGGAGCAGGCATCGTTATTGACTCCGATCCATATCGGGAATATAAGGAGTGCCGGAACAAAGCAAGAGCCATGATGAGGGCTGTGAATTACAGCGAGGAAGCTGAAGCCGTTAAATTAAAATAATCAAGCAGCCGTCCCCTGTGTGGACGGAAGAACAGGAGGAACAACGATATGATACTGGTTATCGACAATTATGATTCCTTCACGTACAACCTGGTTCAATATCTGGGTGAACTGGGGGAGACGGTGGAAGTTCGCCGTAACGATGAAATTGATCTGGCAGGCATCGAGGCATTGGCACCTGATCATATTTTGATCTCACCCGGTCCTTGTACTCCGAATGAGGCAGGCATTAGTCTGGCGGTCATTGATCAATTCAAGGGTAGTATTCCGATCTTTGGCGTATGTCTGGGACATCAGGCGATTGGACAGGCTTTCGGAGGTAATGTTATTCGTGCGGACCGCATGATGCATGGCAAAACATCGGAGATGCATCATAACGGAACATCCGTATTTACCGGATTACCATCTCCCTTTACGGCAACGCGTTATCACTCTTTGATCGTGGAGCGCAGCAGTCTGCCAGATTGTCTGGAGATTACGGCCGAGACGGCGGAAGGCGAGATTATGGGCTTGCGTCACAAGGAATATGCGATTGAAGGTGTTCAGTTCCATCCCGAATCCATCATTACGGATCACGGTCATCAAATGCTGCGTAACTTCCTGTCTCAGCAGGTAAAGGTATAGAGATGAAATATGCCGCGATAAACGGAGAATTGGTCAATATGGCGGCAGCCGTGGTTCCGGTGACGGATCACGGCTTTTTGTACGGACTCGGATTGTTCGAGACGTTTCGAACGTATCAGGGAGTTCCTTTTCTGCTGGAACGTCATTTGGAGCGGATGGCTGCAGGGTGTCGTGAACTGGGCATTCCTTTCACAGCAACAGCAGCGGAGGTAACGGAATGGATCAAAAGTGTGCTGCTTGCTAACGAACTCCAGGATGCCTATGTGCGATATACGGTATCTGCGGGCGAAGCCCCGCTGGGGCTACCTTCGGGGGATTATGTGAAACCCAATCATATCGTATTGGCAAAAGCACTACCTGGACCCTCTCCATCTCTATATGAAAATGGTAAAATGCTTCAACGTCTGTCGACGCCCCGTAACACGCCTGAAGGAGAAGTGCGGTTCAAATCGCTGCATTACATGAACAGCATCTTGGCGAAACGGGAACTGAACGGATACGGGCAGCATGTACAAAGTGCGGAAGGTCTGCAATTAACTCGAGATGGCTACATAGCTGAGGGGATTGTCAGCAATGTGTTCTGGGTGAGACAGGGCGTACTCTACACGCCAGCACTTGCGACTGGCATTTTGCCGGGAATCACCAGAGCCGTTGTACTGGAGCTTGCAGTTCACCAAGGAATACCTTGCCAGGAAGGATTGTTCCCTTGGGAGGAGCTGTTACAGGCAGATGAGATCTTTTTGACAGGCTCTGTTGCTGAAATCGTTCCAATTACTACATTGCGGGATGAGGATGGAACGGAAACGGTAATCAGCAGCGGACATATAGGCCCGGTTACAGAAGTACTTCTGGGTATGTACCGGCAGAAAGCGGGGTATACTTCATGACACTTACACCAGTCATCTATGAACGGAATTATGCGTGGGGTCCAGCAGAGCTAAAACTTGGCACACGTACACTTATTATGGGCATTCTGAATGTCACACCGGACTCCTTCTCGGATGGGGGACGTTATATCAATGTGGAGCGTGCAGTGGCTCACGCCATTCAGATGATGGAAGATGGCGCGGATCTCATTGATATTGGCGGGGAATCTACACGTCCAGGTTCAGATATCGTTGGCGCTGATGAAGAGCTCAGCCGGATCATTCCGGTCATTGAAGCACTGCGGCAGCAGGCTCCACATATTCCGATATCGGTAGACACCTATAAAGCGGATGTCGCTCGCCAGGCTATTCAGGCTGGAGCGCACATCATCAATGATGTGTGGGGTGCCAAGGCTGACCCGGAGATGGCACGCACTGCGGCAGAACTGGGATGTCCTCTGATCCTAATGCACAACCGGCAAGAACGAGACTATACCAACTATTTGGTTGATGTAGTCCGTAATCTTGAGGAGAGTATACAGATTGCGCTAGAGGCCGGAGTACATCCCGATCAGATTATTCTGGACCCGGGCATTGGCTTCGTGAAAGATCTGAACGAAAACCTAGTGCTCATGTCATCGCTCCGGTTGCTCAATGAGATGGGCTATCCCGTTTTGCTTGCCACCTCGCGTAAAAGATTCATTCAGAACACCTTACAGGTACAGGCGGATGATGCGCTGGAGGGTACAGCCGCTACGGTTGCTTTTGGCATAGCCCAAGGATGCCAGATGGTCCGGGTCCATGATGTGAAGCCGATTCGGCGCACGGTGGACATGTGTGATGCCATGTTGTATGCATCTCCAGGCTTGCGGAGGAAATGATGCTGGCGGGTCAAGTGACCCGTGCAGTGGAAGCGCAGCGTTTTGCAATAAGAACAAACATCGAACCATGAATTCATTATATAGAGGGCAGGCGGAACTTATGGATAGAATGGTAATGCATCGAATGGAGTATTACGGATATCACGGCGTATTTGCCGAGGAACGGAAGCTGGGGGCGCGTTATTATATTGATTTGGAGATCGATATGGATCTGGGTGAGGCTGGGCGTAACGATGATTTAACCAAAACCATCAATTATGCGGAGATCCATGAGCTGGTCAAACAGATCGTTGAAAATAAATCATTCCAGTTAATTGAAGCTTTGGGCGAACATATTGCATCTTCTTTACTAGACACTTATACTATTATCAATGCACTGACAGTCAAGGTGACGAAGCCGCATCCGCCTTTCGATATTCATTTTGGGGGCGTAACTGTAGAGCTTCGCCGCACAAGAAAGTGAGAACCGATCATGATTGCACATTCGACCTCTGAATCTTCAGAGGCTTATATTGCTTTAGGGGCTAATTTGGGTGACCGGGAACAGACGCTGCTTGAGGCGTTAACGTTGTTGGATGCACATCCTCATATATCTGTCCTGCGCTGTTCTGCGCTATATGAAACGGAGCCGGTAGGTTATGTGGACCAGCCAGCGTTTCTGAATATGGCAACTGCGGTACAGACTACACTTTTGCCGGAGCAGCTGCTCACGGAACTGCTGGATATTGAAACACGGCTTGGGCGGGTTCGTGATATCCGTTGGGGCCCTCGTACAGTCGATTTGGATCTGCTTTGGATGGATGGAGAGACGAGTGATACCGACCGGCTGCAATTACCACATCCACGGATGGGTGAACGGGCGTTTGTATTGGTGCCACTGGCTGATATCGTAACCGAAGATGAGCATTCAGGTTTGTATACCTTTGTACAATCATCGTTGTCTGTACTGGATGGAAAGGATGGAATACAGCTTTGGAAAACGTGCAATTGGCCAATCGAATCCGGGCTTTCCGGAAGCTGAAAGGTTTAACACAACAGGAACTCGCTGCTGAGACGGGCATATCGCTGGCCATTCTGGGTATGATTGAACGAGGCAACCGCAAAGTAGTTGAACGGGAGCTGAATCTAATTGCCGGGGTGCTGTCGATCAGCATTGAGGAGTTACAGGGGAACTAAGGTCGCTTTTTACTAATAAGAAAATATCGTCATTATTCGTTTATTTTATACAAACTAAAACACAACCAGGATTCATGCAAGAGTCGGATTTAAAAAGGAGTGGAACGACTACCATGCTTAAAATTGGTGACATTGAAATGAAAAACCAGGTTGTACTTGCGCCGATGGCTGGCGTGTGTAATCCGGCTTTTCGTCTGATCGCAAAAGAATTTGGAACAGGCCTCGTATGTGCGGAGATGGTTAGTGGCAAAGCCATCGTGCATGGTAACAAGCGTACACGTGAGATGTTATTTGTAGATGAGCGTGAGAAACCGCTGAGCCTGCAAATTTGGGGGGGAGATCGTCAAGCCCTCGTAGAAGCAGCCAAAATTGTGGACAAAGAAACCAATGCTGACATCATCGACATCAACATGGGATGCCCTGTGCCAAAAGTGACGAGCTGTGATGCAGGTGCACGCTGGTTGCTTGATCCGAACAAAATTTATGAAATGGTATCTGCTGTTGTGGACGCTGTAGATAAGCCCGTTACAGTCAAGATGCGGATCGGCTGGGATAACGAGCATATCTACGTAGTTGAGAATGCACTTGCGGTTGAACGTGCTGGCGGACAAGCGGTAAGTGTTCACGGCCGTACACGTGAGCAGCTCTACACAGGCACAGCGGACTGGTCACACATCAAAAATGTCAAAGAGGCTGTCTCCATCCCGGTTATCGGGAACGGAGATGTATCTTCACCGGAAGATGCCCGTCGTATGTTGGATGAAACGGGTTGTGACGGAGTTATGATCGGTCGTGCCGCCCTGGGTAACCCATGGATGTTGTATCGGACCATTCAATACTTGAGTTCCGGGGAACTGCTTCCTGACCCGAATGGGGAAGAGAAGATTCGGGTTGCCATATTGCATATGGACCGTCTGATAGCACTGAAGGGTGAGGCTGTTGCTGTTCGCGAGATGCGTAAACACCTGGCTTGGTATCTGAAAGGTCTGAAAGGATCTGCCCGTATCAAAGACGTTATTATGGAAGAAACCAAACGTGATGAGATGGTGCACATTCTGGAGAACTTTGTAGGCCAGCTGCATATGGAAGGCAATCTGGAGTCAGAACCAGCACTAGCCGAAAATGCATCCTGATCTCCTGCTGTAAAACGTTTACAGCTATAGGGGGCGTAACATTGACTTTTCGAGACCGTTACCCTATAATTTCACAGTATAAATTCGCCATGTGCGTCATAAGGCTAGTGCATCAGGAGGAACGTTCTGTTTCTCCGGAGAACTTCATATAGTTTTGAAGATGTATGCGGGCGGAGCTCTGTAAACAGCACTGGTTCCGTTGCCGTGCAATCAAATTATTCCCATGACAGGAGAATCGGTTGAGATGAGCGATAAGGAAGTTATCCTTACACCAGAGGGTCTTAAGAAGCTTGAAGAAGAACTGGAAATGCTGAAATCAGTGAAGCGCCGCGAAGTGGCTGAACGGATTAAGGTAGCCATCGGGTATGGAGATATTAGTGAAAACTCCGAATACGAAGACGCGAAGAACGAACAGGCTTTCATTGAAGGCCGCGTTATTACGTTGGAGAAATTGCTTCGGAACGCACGGATTATCAACAGCGACGAGATCGATACCGAAGCTGTAAGCGTGGGTGCAACAGTCACTGTAGAAGATCTGGAATTCGGTGATATCACGGAATATACGATTGTAGGTTCTGCGGAGTCCAATCCGCTGCAAAACAAAATATCGAACGAAAGCCCTGTTGGCAAAGCCATTCTGGGCAAGAAAAAAGGTACGGTTGTTGATGTAAGTGTGCCTGCTGGCGTAATTCAATATAAAATTGTAGACATCAAAAAGTAATATAAGCAATGAAGCAGTCGGGTACAGAGACAAAAGCTTCCTTAGGGAAGCTTTTTTCAACATTTGAGGCAGAATACCTCTGAAGATGCCTGCAATGTAAATAAGGAGATGAATATAGATCATGACGGATGAAGTCTTGAATCAGGAAACCGAAACCGAACTAAGTGAGCTTTTACAAATTCGCCGCGACAAATTGGACGAGCTCCGCAAATTGGGGATCGACCCTTTTGGCCAAAAATACGTACGTACGGAAGAAGCCGGCTCCATTCTGAAGAAGTATGAAGAACTGACCAAGGAAGAGCTGGAAGAGAAGCACATCGAAGTCAGTATTGCCGGACGGATTATGGCGAAGCGGGGAATGGGTAAAGCGAGCTTTGCACATATTCAGGACCTGAGCGGCAGAATCCAGATCTATGTTCGTCAGGATACTGTACCGGAAGACAAATACGCCGCGTTCAGCCTGCTCGATTTAGGGGATATTGTAGGTGTCTCTGGGGTAATCTTCAAAACCAAGACAGGTGAAACTTCGGTTAAAGTTCAAAATCTCGAAGTATTGTCCAAGTCACTTTACCCACTTCCGGATAAATATCATGGACTCGCGGATGTAGAGCTGCGTTACCGCCAGCGCTATGTTGACCTGATTATGAATCGTGAGGTGCAGCAGACCTTCATTACTCGTTCCAAAATCATTCAGTCGATGCGCCGTTACCTAGATTCTCTGGGCTATCTGGAAGTCGAAACTCCGACGCTGCACACCATCGCTGGTGGTGCCGCTGCGCGTCCATTCATCACGCATCATAATGCGCTTGATATGGAATTGTACATGCGGATTGCGATTGAGCTTCACCTGAAACGTCTGATTGTAGGCGGTCTGGAGAAGGTATATGAGATCGGCCGTGTATACCGTAATGAAGGGATGTCGACACGTCATAACCCTGAGTTCACAATGATTGAACTTTATGAGGCATATGCCGATTATCAGGATATTATGCGTTTGACTGAGAATCTTGTTGCTCACATCGCACAGGAAGTGCTTGGTACGCAAGTTATCCAATATGCAGACTATCAAGTGGATCTTACACCACAATGGCGCCGTGTAACGATGGTAGACGCGGTTAAGGAAGTTGTAGGCGTGGACTTCTCCGTGCACATGACGAACGAGGAAGCTCATCGTTTGGCGAAAGAACATAAAGTTCCGGTTGAAAAGCATATGACATTTGGTCATATTCTGAATGCATTCTTCGAACATTTTGTAGAAGAGACATTGATTCAACCAACCTTTATTATGGGGCACCCGGTTGAGATTTCTCCGCTGGCGAAGAAGAGCGATTCAGATCCACGTTTCACGGACCGCTTCGAGCTGTTTATCGTTGGACGTGAGCATGCAAATGCATTTACGGAGCTGAATGATCCAATCGATCAACGTCAGCGCTTTGAGGCACAATTGCTGGAGAAAGAACACGGGAACGACGAAGCACACGAAATGGATGATGATTTCATCCGTGCGCTCGAATATGGTATGCCACCAACAGGTGGACTGGGGATCGGTATTGACCGTCTGATCATGTTGTTGACCAACTCGCCGTCTATTCGTGACGTACTGCTCTTCCCGCATATGCGTCCTCGTACACAGGATTAAATAAGGAACGTTTAACTCGTTCATAATAGAAGAGGAACCTGCCGTTCAGTATGATGCTGGTGGCAAGTTCCTCTTTAGGTTTACATAGGCATCGAAGTGACAGATTCGTCGAAACAACATGTCTTACCAAAGTGTGGTGACAGAATTTGTTCGCCTACCTGCTTGTATTATGTTAAAAGAGGTGCCCTCCATGAAGTTTAGGCTTCACATTGCTAAATTCCTATCACCCCCATTGATTCTGGTTGGTGGTTTTATGCTTATTATCATGATCGGTACGATTCTGCTCATGTTACCTATCTCCAATCAAAGCGGCGAGCATTTGGCGTTTATTGATGCGCTTTTTACTTCTACCTCTGCTGCATGTGTAACCGGGCTGGTCGTTGTGGATGTAGGGACGACTTTCAACCTGTTTGGTCAAATCGTGATTATGGTGCTTATGCAGCTAGGTGGACTTGGCTTCATGACCATCGCAACGTTGTTTGCATTAGTATTGGGTAAGCGTATCTCGCTAAAGGACAGGCTTCTGCTGAAAGAGGCTATCAACGCTGACAGTATGGAAGGCATTGTACGTATTATCCGCAAAGTGCTCATTTTTTCGTTTACCATTGAAGGGGTGGCTGCTGTTATATTGGCACTACGCTGGGCAACGGAGATGCCCTTTTGGCAGGCGGTATACTATGGGGCGTTTCACTCGGTTTCATTATTTAATAATGGTGGTTTCGATCTGTTTGGCAACAGTTTTCAGTATTATACAGGGGACTGGTTGTTTAACCTGACAGCTTCCGTGCTGGTTGTATCGGGTGGACTCGGCTTTGTGGTGCTGAATGATTTGTTTGAGTTCCGCAAGCGCCGTCGCTTATCGTTGCAGTCCAAACTGGTATTGTCCGTATCAGGTGCACTGATTGGTATTGGAGCAATTGTACTGTTTGTATTTGAGTTCACCAATGGACACACACTGGCGTCTCTAAGTTGGAGTGAAAAGATATACGCCTCGTTCTTCCAATCGGTCTCTACACGTTCGTCGGGTACGAGCACCATTGATATTACCGAGATGAGGCAGGCCACTCAGTTCTTCTTCATTCTGTTGATGTTCATTGGGGCATCTCCGGGATCAACCGGGGGTGGGATCAAGACGACAACGTTCCTGATCATGATTGGAGCGGTGTATGCCATGATTCGTGGCAATAAAGATATTGTATTTTTCCGTCAGCGTGTTCCGAAAGATTTGCTGATGAGAGCATTGACGATTATTATGGTTTCCTTGATCATATTCATGGTTGTAGTAATGCTACTACTTACCACAGAGGATGCACCGTTCCTTTCACTTATGTTTGAAGCGGCCTCGGCGATTGGGACAGTAGGTCTGTCGGTGGGAGTAACACATGAATTAACGGTATGGGGAAAAGTGATTATCGCCTTCACGATGTTTATCGGACGTATTGGACCACTAACCATTGCATACGCGCTTCGTCCGCGCAAAGAGAAAAAGCTGTATCGCCATCCGGAGGGCCGGATTATTATTGGATAAAAAGAAAAACCGTCACGCATCTAGGACTAACCCTATCATGGAATAGGTTAGTTACAACTAATGCCTGACGGTTTTTTTGTTTCATAGAAGCAATTACTTGTTTCTTGCTGGTACGAAGGATTGAGCTGTATTTAATTATGGGATCGAATGTTATTCTGCATCCCGGCATAACGTTGCAAGATGTGTGGTAAGGATGTTCTCCATAATCTTGGTGTTCATCTGGTCAGGACGAAGAATCGCATGAATACCCAAACCGTCGACCAGTGCGTACAGCCTTTCAATTTCCAGTTCCTTGTCGATGTCTGTTCGGCAGAGATTGAGTTCCATGAGGTAGGTGATAACTTTAGCCATCGCGTGTCTGAGTTCATCATATACTTTGTCGGCATGCTCTTTGAGAACAGGGTCAGTCTTGGACTTGGCTGTAAAAGCGTACCACACCTCCATTTCGGCCATTTTTTCATCCGTACTTGGCAAGAGTTCTAACAACAGAAGCTTCATATTCTCCAAAGGAGATGCATCAAAGGAAATCTGTGTGATTCGATTCGATACACGTTCGGATACCAGATTCATTGCGTATAGGAGTAGTTCTGATTGGGTTGAAAAGTAGTGGCGCATAGACCCGGCCGATATTCCAGCTTCTACCGCAATATTTCGAACGGAGGCCTGTTCCATGCCATCTCTTCGGATGACACGCCAAGCCGCTTCGGCTACGAGCAGACGTTGTTTATCGTGATCAACTATTTTAGGCATAAAAAGATTATATCATTGTTGATTATTATAATACAAACGTGTTAAATTATATTTAATACATTCGTATTATAAAAGGAGTGAATCGTTTGATTGCCTATTTTATTATTGGATGTGAGATTGCCTTCTGGGTATTTGTCGCTTCAGGTCTAAGTGTGCGTTATCTGTTTGGGATGAAACGGACAGGGGTCGCGCTGTTAATGGCAACGCCCATTGTGGATGTTCTTCTTATGGTAGCGACGGTGATGGATCTTCAACGGGGTGCTACGGCAAGTATGGTTCACGGCATTGCAGCTACATATATAGGTGTGAGTATTGCTTATGGTCATCAGATGATCGCTTGGGCTGATCGTTATTTCCTTTACTGGTTTAAGGGAGGGGATAATCCTCGGAGCAGCAAGGTGTATGGTAGCGAGCATGCTAGTCGTGAAAGAGTGGGATGGCTTAGACATCTATTGGCTTGGGGCATAGGTAGCTTGTTCTTGCTCGCGATGATCTGGTGGATTGGGGATACGGAGCGTACTGCGGCATTTTCTAATCTCATAAGAGTATGGGGGATTATACTGGGGATCGATTTTATAATCAGCTTCAGTTATAGCTTATGGCCGCGAAAGATGCCTGTGGAGAAATTGAAGTAACATATAATCGGATAGGGCGGGAGGAACATGCGGATTATCCATGGAGGAAAGGTGAATCACATGTTCTGGGAAGAGAGTGTTTAATAAGGATTGAAGGGATCTTAAATAACTCCGGCATTAAGTGAATAGCTATACGAGAGACTGAATATAATTTATTGAAAATAAAGCTTGCGTTCCGAATCTGTACATGGTATATTCTAATTCCGGCCAAGAAAACACGAGAAACACGGTGC
>NZ_FNRR01000012.1:0-88471 GCF_900107875.1 Paenibacillus sp. 276b
ATTTAGCCGCGCCAGCGAACGGATTAAAAACGCTTAACGTTGCCAGAGTAACCGCAACTGGAGCGAAGTTCTTAGCAGCAGGTTTAGTTAATGAGAGTGGTGCCGAAGTGCCAAGCACCCTGGGAGAAATCAAAGAATATATCAAGAACAAGTATGAAGTATCGTTCAATGCAGAAGCCATTTCGGTTGTAGATGGACAGATCTCCATTACAGGAAGTGTGTTGAGTCCAGCGGATTGGGCCAAAGTGAAGGCAAACGGCAATAAAACAATTCCGTACCGCATTACATTGGTGGAGGACGGTACGAAAGTCAAAGCCGCTAAAATTGCAATGTATCAGGATGGAAATGCTGTGATTGAGTCCTTCCAGTCAGAGTAGGACAATTATAAGCACTGCAGTAGTAGAAGGCAAAAGCTAAAGAAGCGAAATTTTTAGTGTTTAATATAGTTCGGAAAATATATTACTGTGTAGCCTTATGGAGAGAGAACATCCATAGGGCTATTTTTCTATGAAGTATACCCTAATAGATTGAAGGAGCTCGGAAACGGTTAATTACATCATCAAGCGCCTAATAAGATCATCCATGTTAATTAACGATTATGCCTCAAAATGGTGAAATATCGCGAAATATGGCGGCAAGCCTATGCTGGCTGATGTGGCTTGAACAGATGTCATTATTCGGTCACCGGGAGTTTTTACATGGCGCTTACATTCGTGTTATAATGAAGTGGCAAAGGAAAAGGAGGAGTGCCCTATGAATTTAAGTATTCGAGGTCAACAAATCGAGGTTACCGATGCTTTGAAGGATTATGTCGACAAAAAGTTGAGTAGACTCGAGAAGTATTTCGATGCACCCCTTAACTCTGACGGTGCTGTTACCCTGAGCACGACGAGAGGCTTGCATACAGTAGAGGTGACGATCCCTTTGAAAGGCATTGTGCTCCGCGCCGAGGATGAGAGTGACGATATGTACGCTTCCATTGACTCCGTGGTGGACAAGCTGGAACGTCAGATCCGTAAACACAAAACGAAAATTAACCGTAAGTTCCGCCAGGAAGGCAGCCTGAAAACGCTCTTCGTCGAAGATCCGACAGGTACAGTAGCTACCGCTGAACTGGATGCGGAGACCGAAGATGATGACCTGGAAGTGGTGCGGACGAAACGGTTTATGTTGAAACCAATGGACGTGGAAGAGGCTATCCTCCAAATGAACATGGTCGGCCACAATTTCTTCGTATTCTCCAACATTGAGAACGAAGAAGTCAGCGTTGTGTACAAACGGAACGATGGTAAATACGGTTTGATTGAACAAGGTTGAACCAATGAATTGAAATGAAAAATGATTCCTTAATGATAACGAATGAAGACAGGGATACGTGGGATTCCTGTATTGGATTAAACTAACAAGAGCCTCCATCCTTTATGGGATGGGGCTCTTTTGTGCGCAGTGGAGCTGGAAAAAGTCGCTGAAGCAAGATTGTGAAACTATTTCCCATGTTACTGCGTCTAATAGATAGTAGGAATGAGGCCAATCCGTGCAAAGTGAAAGCAAAATTATAAGTACTCACGGATAAGTCGTTGAAGATGTATTCTTTTTCTCTATATTGAGATTTTCATCCAAATTTACCACCAAAATTCGTGAACATGCCTTATCTAACTGGAAAATGAAACGATAGAATCCAGGGCTTCCGCTAACGACTATGATTTTTTGCACTTAAACTCCATCGAAGAGGCTTCAGAAGTTCAAAGAAGTGTGCCGTGGCGTGTTGCGGCGACCCTTACAAACTGTTACAATTTATGCAAGAGAATCATTGTCCTGATGGGGAATTGTCAACGAATGATCGCTAATCATAATCAATGACAGGCACAGCACCATGAACATGATTCATAAGGCTCGGTATTCGGCTTATTTCTAATAACCGGATCCGGTTGAATACCGAATCAGCTTCATGAGGGAACCTTGGCAAGCCTGGAGTTGATTCATTCATATTATTTTTTATATCGTTTGTCACCCCCGGGCAAGTGGATGCATATCCATCCGATGGTGTCGCGCGGCGGCAACAGGGGGTCTATTCTGTTTTGCACGAAAGGGGTATACCATGCTAGGACTTGTCAAAAAGATCTTCGGCGACATGAATGAACGTGATGTTAAACGTCTGATGAAGACAGTCGATGTGATCAATAAACTGGAACCACAATTTCAGGCTCTGTCTGATGAACAACTGAAATCCAAAACGGATGAATTCCGTGCCCGCATTGAAAAGGGAGAAACAACAGATGAACTTCTTCCTGAAGCATTTGCAACCGTACGTGAGGCATCTCGCCGTGTACTGGGCAAACGTCACTATGACGTACAGATGCTCGGAGGCATTGCCCTGCATGAAGGCCGGATTTCAGAGATGAAGACGGGTGAAGGTAAGACACTGGTAGGAACACTCCCGGTATACCTGAATGCATTGACGTCCAAAGGTGTACACGTGGTAACAGTCAATGATTATTTGGCTCAACGGGATAGCCAGGAAATGGGACAAATTTATGAATTCATGGGCATGACGGTAGGGGTTAACCTGAGCGGTATGGACCATGCTTTGAAACAACATGCTTATGCATGTGATATTACGTACGGTACGAATAATGAATTTGGCTTTGACTATCTGCGTGACAACATGGTGTTGTACAAAGAGCAGATGGTACAACGTCCATTGTTCTTCTGTATCATTGATGAAGTGGACTCCATTCTGGTCGATGAGGCACGTACACCTCTGATCATTTCCGGACAAGCTCAGAAATCTACGGATCTGTACTATGCAGCTGACCGTTTCGTGAAACGTCTGGTTCCAGAAGAAGACTTTACGGTGGACATCAAGGTGAAATCCGTAGCGCTGACAGAAGCTGGTGTAGCGAAAGCTGAGAAAGCATTTGGTATCGAAAACTTGTATGATCATGCCAATGTTACGCTTAACCATCACATCGTACAGGGATTGAAAGCCAATGTAATCATGCGTCGTGACGTCGATTATGTGGTGAGTGATGAAGAAGTACTGATCGTCGATGAGTTCACAGGCCGTTTGATGGCAGGACGTCGTTATAGCGATGGATTGCACCAAGCGATTGAAGCCAAAGAAGGCATTGAAGTACAGAACGAGAGCATGACACTTGCTACGATTACATTCCAGAACTATTTCCGGATGTACCGTAAGCTTGCGGGAATGACGGGTACAGCGAAGACCGAGGAAGAAGAATTCAAAAAAATCTACGGTCTCGAAGTACTGCAGATCCCTACCAACCGTCCAAACAAACGGGATGATATGGCTGATGTGGTGTACAAGAGCATCGATGGCAAGTTCAACGCGGTTGTGGAAGAAATCGTGGCACGTCACAGCAAGAACCAGCCGGTTCTGGTTGGTACGGTCTCCATTGAAAACTCGGAGCGTATTTCTGATATGCTGAAACGCCGTGGTGTCCGTCACCAGGTTTTGAACGCCAAATATCACGCGGAAGAAGCGGAGATCATCACAGGAGCTGGACAAGCCGGTGCAGTAACGATTGCAACCAACATGGCTGGACGGGGTACAGATATTATCCTGGGCGAAGGTGTAGCTGAAGTGGGCGGCCTTCATATCATCGGTACAGAGCGTCACGAATCTCGCCGGATTGATAACCAGCTGCGTGGACGTGCAGGACGTCAAGGTGACCCAGGTTCTACACAGTTCTACCTGTCACTGGGTGATGAACTGATGAGACGTTTCGGTGCAGACAATGTACTGAACATGATGGAGCGTCTTGGTTTTGAAGAAGACCAACCGATTGAGAGCCGGATGATTACCCGTGCGGTCGAGTCGGCACAAAAACGGGTTGAAGGTAATAACTTTGACGTACGTAAAGTCGTTCTCCAATATGATGATGTTATGAACCAACAACGTGAGATTATATATAAACAACGCCGTGAGGTGCTTGAGTCCGAAAATATCAAACAGATCGTTATGGATATGATCAAGCCTTCCATTGAACGTATCGTTGAAGCTCATTGCAGTGATGATATTCCGGAAAACTGGGAGCTGCAGGAAGTTGCTGACTACATGAACAGCAAATTGCTGGATGAAGGCTCTGTAACGAAAGATGATCTGTGGGGCAAAGAAGCAGAAGAGATTATCGACTACCTGTTTGAGAAAGTTCAGAACAAGTACAATGCACGTGAAGAGCGAATCGGTGAAGAGATGGTTCGTGAGTTCGAGAAAGTGGTTGTGCTTCGCGCAGTAGATAGCAAATGGATGGATCATATTGATGCGATGGATCAATTGCGTCAAGGTATCCACCTTCGTGCCTACGGCGGTACAGATCCGCTTCGTGAGTACCAGTTCGAAGGCTTTGAAATGTTCCATCAGATGATTGCTTCGATTCAGGAAGAAGTAGCAACCTATGTGATGAGAGCACAAATCGAGAGCAACCAGGAACGTCAAGCGGTTGTTGACGAAAGTCAGATCTCGACAAGCGGCGAACCTACGGAGAAACGTCCGGTAAAAGTGTCTGACCAAATCGGACGTAACGATGCTTGTCCATGTGGCAGCGGCAAAAAGTTTAAACACTGCCACGGTCAAGAGTAGACTCTCTTATATTACCCTGTGTATAAGTTGGATCTAAATTTTTTACACCATAACGGAGAGTGCGGAAGCAATCTGGAGAAGCTACGCGTTCGCCTTTATCACCGGATTTTTCCCTTGTGAGAGGAAATCGAGAAAATCTGGGGATAAGAGCGATCAGAAGATGCTACTGCAATTGGAGTGGTAAGGTGTAACGAATGCTGGATCAACTTAAATAGAATGACATGAACGGCTCCTTGCAGCCGGGTATTCCAAATGATCAAGTGAAGGATGCATAACCTGTAATTGGTGCATAGTTATAACTATGTGACCATGAACATGGAGAAGAGGATTGCCGACATAAAGGTAACCCAGACTCCAAGGTGAAACATCGGAAACTTGATCTAGAGGAATGCCCTGGATGCGGGGAGCTTATCTTAATGAAAAGAGGAATTGCACATGATCGATCCAAGCGTGAAGCAGGACCTGCGTGAAATAGGCAAGAAACTAACAAATCTTAGGGGGTCTCTTTGACTTAGATCTTAAGCAAGAGATGATTGAGAACTTCGAAGTGAAGATGTCCGCCCCGGATTTCTGGGATGATAATGATAAGGCACAATCTTTAATCGCTGAGCTGAACGCGGTAAAGGGATCTGTGGATCAATACACCAAGCTGCAGCAGGATTATGACGATGCGGTGATGATGGCAGAACTGGCTGACGAGGAAGGCGACGATGATCTGGCTGTGGAGATCGGCAACAGCGTGACAGCCATCGTAAGCAAGGTAGAAGCGTTCGAGCTACAGCTTCTCCTGAATCAGCCGTATGACAAGATGAATGCGATTCTGGAGCTTCACCCGGGTGCTGGTGGTACCGAGTCACAGGACTGGGGACAGATGCTGATGCGGATGTATACACGCTGGGCCGAGAAACGTGGTTTCAAGGTTGAGGTGCTGGATTATCTGGCAGGAGATGAAGCAGGCATCAAGAGTGTCACGCTATCCATCAAGGGGCATAATGCTTATGGGTATCTGAAAGCCGAAAAGGGTGTCCACCGATTGGTACGGATCTCACCTTTTGACTCATCAGGACGCAGACATACTTCCTTCGTATCCTGTGATGTGGTTCCTGAGATTGATGACACCATTGAATTGGACATTCGGACAGAAGATCTCAAGATCGATACGTACCGTGCGAGTGGCGCGGGTGGACAGCATATCAATACCACCGACTCAGCGGTACGGATTACTCACCTTCCAACAGGTGTGGTTGTAACGTGCCAGAATGAACGGTCACAGATCAAGAACCGTGAGCGGGCGATGACGATGCTTCGTTCCAAATTGTATGAGCGTAAAATTGAAGAACAAAAACAACATCTGGACGAAATCCGAGGAGAACAGTCGGATATTGCGTGGGGTAGCCAGATTCGGTCCTATGTGTTCCATCCCTATAGTATGGTAAAGGATCACCGTACGAGCGTGGAGACTGGAAACACAGGAGCAGTAATGGATGGCGACCTCGATGGATTCATCGATGGTTATTTGCGCAGCCAGATTAAAGTAGATACCGATTAATCAAAAGTTCCTGTATAGACCCGATACGTGTAGGCGTATGCTGGGTGTATACAGGGGCTTTTTTTTGAGCATATATACAAAAAAGGAGAGCAAGATGACATGCAACAGCAACAGCAGTTACACAATAACCGCAAGAAGAGGTTAACCACGCTCATTCCCCTGAACGGCCCATGGAGAAACGTTGTAGATACCGTATCCATTATTTTAGGTTCGTTTTTGATTGCCGTGGCCTTTAATTTATTTTTACTTCCGAATCAGATTGCTTCAGGTGGGGTATCCGGGTTATCGATATTGGGCAAACATTGGCTGGGACTTGAGCCGGCATACACCCAGTGGGCTATTAATATTCCGCTTCTGATCGCTGGTTTTCTCCTGATTGGCAAGCAGTATGGTATACGTTCTGTACTCGGCAGCGTTGTACTGCCACTGTTTGTATATCTTACGAAAGACTGGGCCATTCCAACAACAAATCCACTGCTCGGTTCTCTCTATGGAGGAATTGGGGTTGGTCTCGGGATTGGAATTGTATACCGAGGTAGAGGTTCAACAGGGGGCATGAGTATTCTGGCCAGAATCGTTCAGAAATACAGCGGACTGAGTTACTCTCTTTGCGTTGTGATGATGGATGCTACGGTCATTATTATGGCAGCCTTTGTATTGTCATTGGAGCAGTCACTCTTTGCTCTGATCGGGTTATACGTTACAGGAAAAGTCATTGATGCCGTCGAGATGGGGCTTGGTAACTCCAAGGTAGCTTATATTATTTCCAACCAGACCGAACCGATTACGAAGGTGATTCTGGATGATCTGGATCGCGGACTGACGAAGCTGGAGGCAAAAGGTGGTTACACCGATGATCAGCGAACCGTACTGATGGTGGTCGTTGGACAGAATGAGGTGCCGAGACTAAAAGCTTTAATTCGGTCAGTGGACCCTGGGGCTTTTGTCATTATTAGCAATGCGCATGAAGTACTGGGCGAAGGCTTTAAGCGTGGGGAATTGTAAGGTACAGCGAGTAGGGCACTCTATAATTGAACTTAACATTCACTTGATAATGGAGATCAGTGTAAAGGTCATTCGTTTAACTTTGAGCAAGTAAAGATATAATCTAAAAAAGCAGGTACTCCTCCACCAGAAATAGCTGGAAAGGAAGTACCTGCTTTTTGTTTTGTCTTTTGGAACGAAAATCACTGTACTACTTACTGTATCTGCTATAACTACTGTATTTACAGAATCGGAGACAGCAGACGAGAAATCGCTTCTTTAAATTTGATCTTCACACTGCGTTTATTGTATTCCTCCAGCGTCATCTCACGGGATACAAGAAGATCATGCTCAAACGTCTGCACAAGAGTAGTCGCAATCGCCTCGTCATACATAAATGCATTTACCTCAAAGTTCAATCGGAAGCTGCGGTAATCAATATTAGCGGTTCCCACAGATGCGACCATACTGTCGATAATGAGCGTTTTGGCATGAATAAAGCCGTTATCGTAGATGAACACGGTTGCTCCCACTTTTAACAACTCACCGATATAAGATAGCGTAGCCCAATATACAAAGGCGTGATCCGGTTTATTTGGAATCATAATGCGAACATCGATTCCTGACAGGCACGCAAGACGAATGGCTTCGAATACACTGGCATCTGGAATAAAATAAGGTGTTTGGATCAGAATCGAATGTTTGGCTCCATTAATCATTTTCAGATAACTGTTCTTAATATGCTCTGTCTCTGCATCCGGTCCGCTGGATACAATCTGCATAGCAGTTGTTCCTGTGCCCTCAATATGAGGGAAATGCGCCGGAACATATGGTGTATCGTGCTGCTTGGACGCTTCATTCCAATCCAGGAGAAAACGAGTCTGAAGAGCATGAACAGCATTACCCTGAATACGCAAATGAGTATCGCGCCAGTAACCGAACTTGGAATTCAACCCGAGATATTCATCCCCTACATTAAACCCGCCTGTATATCCAAGGTTGCCATCAATGATGACGATTTTACGGTGATTTCGGTAGTTCATACGTAGGTTGATCAAACTGAATTTGGATGGGAAAAAGACCTCAACTAAACCGCCTGCTTCGCGTAATTCTTTGAAAAAACGTTTGGATACCCGCCGCGATCCCAGCGCGTCATACAGCAGACGAACTTTGACACCTTCTCGCGCTTTACGAATAAGTGCATCCCGGATTCTTTTACCGAGTCGGTCGCCTCTATAAATGTAATATTGCACGTGAACATGATCTTTTGCTGCCTCGATATCATCGAGCAACCGCTGAAATTTGTCTGTTCCGTCGGTAATAATCTCGACCGCGTTGTCTTCCGTCAACAGAGCATCGTTTTGCTTCAGGTTCATATATATCATGTCCTGACTACTCTCTGTCGCTTGATTACGGAAAGGTGTTCTATTGTCTTGCAGCTGTGCAAGCTGGGCAGCAATACGTTCTTCAAGCCCAAGCTTCTTGCGCTCTTTCCACTGGAAAAGTCGGTAGCGCGTCAGGTTTTGCCCTGTTAATAAGTAGAGTACAAACCCGAACACCGGAATAAAGTTCAAGACGAGCAGCCAAGCCCAGGATGCACTGGCATCCTTTCGTTCGAAGAAAACGACCGCTGCAGCGAAAATAATATTCAGGCCCAGGAGTACAACAAGTAAAATGGATTCGATATGCACTGTAGTCCCCCATGTCTCATAATGACCATCATGAATCCATTCATAAACCCTTTATCGTGTAGATTGATTATGAATTAGATCCTGGTTGTAATGTTTCCTATAATACGTATTTTAGCAGAAGTATACGGGTTCGTCCGCAGATGTTGGAAAGATATGTTCGGAAGCGATGAGAATCCATGTAAAATTGATGATAGAGTGTTGTATTTATATAACTAGAGTCGTATAATAATACACAAATATGCATAGAAGCGACGGAATTGCTGTATGAAAGCTCATTGGGAGCAGGAGAACAGTATAAGTAGCGCATACGACAAGATTGGGGGAGCGAGAGTGAATAACAAATTAAAAGTGGCAATCGTCGGTTCCACCGGCTACGGCGGGGTGGAGCTGATTCGTTTTTTCCAGAACCATCCGCAGGTTGAAATTACTTCGGTAATCTCTTCATCCAGCAGTGGTGAGTCCATCGCAGATGGATTCCCGCATTTGACGGACGTGATTCAGAGGCCACTCGACGGCGTAGACCCGGCTGAGATCGCAAGTCGTGCAGATCTGGTGTTCACAGCAACCCCGTCTGGTGTAAGCGCAAAGCTCGTTCCGAGTCTGCTTGAAGCAGGTCTTAAGGTCATTGATCTGTCTGGAGATTTCAGACTCAAGGATGGAACGGTGTATGAAGAGTGGTATAAACATCCGGCACCATCTGCATCATTGCTGGAACAGGCGGTATACGGCATGGCAGAGGTGTATGGCGACGAAGTGAAGGGCAAGAACTTTATTTCCAACCCAGGCTGTTACCCAACGGCTACGTTACTCGGATTGATTCCAGCTGTTGAAGCAGGATGGATTGATCCTTCCAGTATTATTATTGATGCCAAATCTGGAGTGTCGGGTGCGGGACGGGGAACAAGTTTGACGAATCATTATGCAGAAATGAATGAGAACTTCAAAGCATATAAACTGAACAAACATCAGCATATTCCCGAAATTGAGCAAGTGCTGGGGAATATCACTGGAACTCCAGTCACTGTAACATTCACAACTCAACTGGTACCGATGACTCGTGGAATTATGAGTACGATGTATGCCAATCTAACTGGTGAACACAGTGACCGTGAAATCGTTGATCTGTACCGCAAATATTATGAGAATCGGCCGTTCGTGCGTGTACGTGAGCCGGGGATTTGGCCTTCAACGAAGGAAGTGTACGGATCGAACTATTGTGATATCGGATTTGCAGCTGACCCTCGTACAGGTCGTTTGACGATTATTTCGGTCATCGACAACCTGGTAAAAGGTGCATCCGGGCAAGCCATTCAAAATATGAACCTGATGATGGGATGGGAGGAGAACCTCGGGCTGAACATGACGCCGGTATATCCATAAGGTTTGAATCATTGGGAGAGTGTCTAGACGCAATTCCGAAACCACGTGGGGAAGACGGTTCAGGCAAAGCAAGCGGACAATCGGCATGCAGCCGAACGCATAACGGGGGATAACATATGGGAACAAATGTGGAGCAAAAGGCTTTTACTATAGTTGAGAACGGAACGATTGTAACCCCGCACGGGTTCACTGCTGGTGGACTGCACTGCGGATTGAAAAAAACGTCTCGTAACGATATCGGAGCGATCCGCTGTGACGTGCCGGCAACTGCAGCTGCGGTGTATACAACGAACGTGTTCCAGGCTGCACCTTTGAAAGTCACACGTGAGAGCTTGAGCAATGGACGCCTTCAGGCAGTCATCGTGAACAGCGGGAATGCCAATGCGTGTACTGGACAACAAGGTGAAGAGGATGCCTACGCCATGCGTACGGCGGCTGCACGTGAATTGGGGGTAGCAGAAGAGGATGTTGCTGTCGCTTCTACAGGTGTCATTGGTGAATTGCTGAAGATGGACGCTGTACACTCGGGGATTAGCGGACTTCCGGCACGTTTGGGCAAGGAAGCAGAAGAAGCGGAGCATTTTTCCCAAGCTATTCTGACAACTGATTTGGTGAAAAAGGAAGCCTGCGTCTCCGTTGAGGTGAACGGTAAAACGATTACCATTGCAGGTGCCGCCAAGGGATCGGGGATGATTCATCCGAATATGGCGACCATGCTGGCCTTTATGACCTCTGATGCGGTCATTGGTGCAGAAGCGTTGCAGCGGCTGTTACGCCAGGCGACCAATCATACATTTAACATGATTACAGTGGATGGAGATACGAGCACGAACGACATGCTGGTAGCAATGTCCAGTGGTCTGGCAGGTAACGAAGAACTGACTATGGAACATCCGGATTGGGAAGCTTTTGCTGCCGGATTTACTTATGTATGTGAGGTGCTTGCCAAAGCCATTGCGCGCGATGGCGAAGGAGCAACCAAGCTGGTAGAAGTACAGGTAACGGGTGCCGTAAGTGATGAATCTGCGCAAGCTATTGCAAAGACCGTCATTGGGTCCAGCCTGGTGAAATCCGCGATGTTTGGCGCAGATGCCAACTGGGGACGAATTATTGCAGCCGTAGGGCGAGCAGGACAGCCGGTGAACCCGGAAACGGTTGATATCCGTCTTGGAGAAATCGCTGTACTCTCCCAATCCCGTCCAGTCGTATTTGACGAAGAAGCGGCTCTGGCCTACTTGCAGACCGATACCGTACGTATTGTAGTCGATCTGCACCACGGCGACGGAACAGCCATTGCATGGGGCTGTGATCTGACGTACGACTATGTACGAATTAACGCGGCATACCGCACGTAATAAGTAACTATTTATATTTACAAGTTAACGGAGAATGCAGCTTTCCTATGAGTAGCTGCTTCGTAAAATATGTTGAAAATTATATATGAGATTTAAACTCATCCTTGGTGTTTGACAACTGGCGAAGGCAGTGGAGGAGTCGGAATCGATTCTGTAGAAGCGAAGCGTTCGCCTAAAAGCTTTCTGAAAGAAAGCTGCATCGGAAGCATAAGCTGTCTCCGGGTTTTCCCCTCAAAAGAGGGGATTCAAAAAAAACCTGGAGACAACAGCGATCGAAAGAACGATCCGGATTCGGAAAGTCAGCCGAAGAATATTGCATCAATGAAGTGTTAATCTCGTTAGAACATTTGAATTGAAAGGAGTGCCCTCATGAATTCAACATTGCAAAATGAGAGTACCGGAACTGAAGCAGGTGCCGAGAAGCAGACGTTTGTAATGAAATGTGGAGGCAGTACGCTGGCGGCGTTGCCTGAATCCTTTTTTGCAGATCTGCGTGACTTGCAGTCCCAGGGAACTCAGCCTGTCATTGTACATGGCGGCGGCCCTGCGATCTCGGATAATTTGGCGAAGCTGGGCATTGAGACCGAATTTGTGAATGGATTGCGCAAAACAACGGAACCCGTGCTGGACGTCGTGGAGATGGTTCTTGCGGGGAGTATTAACAAACAGATCGTACGTTTAATCCAACGTGTTGGTGGACGTGCGCTGGGATTGTCGGGTGTGGACGGTGGTTTGATCCAGGCGAAACCGGTTAGCAACCATTCAGAGATCGGTTGGGTAGGTGACGTAACTGGCGTTAACGCGGAGATTATTCAAGGTATTGTGGGAATGGGCTATATGCCAGTTATTGCGCCAGTTGGTGTGGATGCATCCGGTCAGCGTTATAACATCAATGCGGATACAGCCGCAGGTGCGGTAGCTTCCCATCTCGGAGTGAGTCGGATGATCGTAGTAACCGATGTCCCTGGCATCATGAAGAATGTAGGCGGCGAGAAAAAAGTACTGCAATCCGTCTCTGTTCAGGAAATTGAGGATATGATCCAAACCGGAGAAATCTATGGCGGCATGATTCCAAAGGTGCGTGCAGCGATCGCTTGTATTCACGGCAAAGTGCGTGAGGTCATCATCGTAGATGGCAGCGAACCACAGATCCTGAGCCGTGTGCTCGGCGGAGAAACGATCGGAACCCGAATTATCCGTATGCAGTAAGGTGAAGTTGTGATAACCAGAGGAATCAACATTATGTACACGGCATTTTTTATATAAGATGAACTGGACATGACACGAGAACGGAGAGTGCAGTACCAATCTGAAGAAACAAAAACGCGAGAACGGAGAGGACAGAAATAACCTGAAGAAGCGGAGCGTGCGCCTTTATCACTGGATTTCCACCTTTAAACAATTAATCAAAGAAATCTGGGGATAACAGCGATCGGAAGGTTGTTCTGTCATCGAAGTGGGAGTATGCATATGTTCGGAAGGTGGACTGCAATCGGAGTGGCCTTGTGGAAAGCAGGTTTAGCTTATATGGTTTGCCTAGTGTACTCATACCAACAAATAAGGAGTGATAGGTGATGGCAAAAGGCAATGAACAGCCAGGTTCTGGCACAGCAGTAGCGGGCGTAGCAGCGACAGGTGCAGCGGCACAGACGGAAAGCTCTCTTTTCCAAACGTATGCCCGTTATCCAATCAGTTTGGTCAAAGGTAAAGGCAGCTGGCTGTGGGATGATCAAGGCAATCGTTATCTTGATTTCATGTGCGGGTTGGCTGTAACGAGTCTGGGCCATGCACCGGAGAAAGTCGGAGCCAAGCTGAAAGCTCAGATTGATGAGCTGTGGCATGTATCCAACCTGTTCCAGATTCCCGGTCAGGAAAAAGCAGCGGCTTTGTTGACTGCAAATACGTGCGCAGACGCTGTATTCTTCTGTAACAGTGGTGCAGAAGCGAATGAAGCGGCAATCAAACTGGCGCGTCGCTATCATCAGAAGGTAAAAGGCACAGGTCGGTACGAAGTTATTACATTTGCCCAGTCTTTCCACGGACGGACACTTGCAACCTTGACAGCAACTGGGCAGGATAAGGTGAAAGAAGGATTTTTGCCATTGCCAGCCGGATTCGTAACCGTACCATTGCATGACACAGCGGCTCTCGAAGCGGCGATCGGACCCAATACAGCAGCGATTATGCTGGAGATGGTGCAAGCCGAGGGTGGCGTGCATCCGGTCAAACCAGATTTTGTCCACCACGTTCGCAAACTGTGTGAAGAGCACGGACTGCTGTTGATTGTAGACGAAGTACAGACCGGAATGGGACGTACAGGCAAACTGTTCGCGCATGAGCATTATGGCATTGAGCCGGACATTTTCACGGTAGCCAAAGGTATTGGTAGTGGATTCCCTGTAGGTGCGATGCTGGGTAAAGGTTATTTGAAGGATGCGTTTACTGCGGGCAGTCATGCAACAACGTTTGGCGGTACACCGCTTGCTTCTGCTGTGGTCATTGCAACGATTGAAACCATGCTCGAAGATCATTTGCCAGAGCGTGCAGCTGAAATGGGCGAATACCTGATGAACTCTCTGCGGGAGCGTTTGGCTGGTAATTCGTTTGTAAAAGAAGTTCGGGGTTTGGGTCTGCTTGTTGGAATCGAATGTGCTGAAGCGGTAGGCGACATCGTGCTTGCTGGTCAGAAACGAGGCATTCTCTTTGTTTCCGCAGGACCGAATGTCATTCGTCTGCTTCCAAACTTGTATGTGAGCAAGGAAGAGATCGATGAGGCGGTATCCTTGGTTGCTACGTTGATTGAAGAGCATGTTGCGGCGAAGAACGCTTAATAAGGCTTTATACAACCTTTCTGACTCGGGGCCTTCATGGGCCTCGAAGCGGAACTAAATGATGAATCATGAATCCCTGTAGCCGCGCGGTAAACTAGCGGAAGATGAAAGTGAGTAGTCGGATGGCAAGATATCAACCTTCTACACTTTTCTGCCCATGCGGGTGCAGGGAACCGGAAATAAGGAGGACAACACTAACATGACACAAGCGCAACAGACGGAAAAGGTACAGAAGGTCGATCTTAGAGGCCGAGATTTCATTGAATTTACAGATTATACAGCGGAGGAAATCCGCTATTTGCTGGACCTTGCGATTGAGATTAAAGGCAAACAAAAAAACGGTGTGCCGTATCAGCCACTCCAAGGCAAAACGATCGGACTCATTTTTGAAAAATCATCTACACGTACGCGTGTATCTTTTGAAGTCGGTATGTTCCAACTGGGCGGACACGCGCTCTTCCTGAGCAAAAATGATATCCAACTCGGTCGCGGGGAAACGACACATGATACAGCCAAAGTCCTGTCACGTTACCTGGACGGCATCATGATTCGTACCTTTGGACACCATAATGTGACTGAACTGGCACAACATGCGGATATTCCGGTTATTAATGGACTGAGCGATGCAGCACATCCGTGCCAAGTACTCGCAGACTTCCAAACTGTGCTGGAGCACAAAGGCAAGCTGGAAGGTCTGAAAATGGCTTATGTCGGAGACGGCAATAACATGGCTCATTCCCTTATGCTTGGTGCAGCGAAGATGGGTATGCATGTTGCGGTAGCGACTCCGGAAGGATATGAGCCTGACAGCGCAGTTGTAGAGCAAGCGCGCAGCATTGCACAGGAAAGCGGCTCACAGGTGACTGTAACGTACAGTGCACAGGAAGCTGTGAAAGATGCAGATATCGTGTATACGGATGTATGGGCGAGCATGGGTTTTGAAGAGGAACAGAAGATTCGTGAACAAGCATTCGCTGCGTATCAGGTCGATGAGGAACTGATGAAAGGCGCGAAGCCGGATTATATGTTCCTGCATTGCCTGCCAGCTCACCGTGGAGAAGAAGTGAGTGCTGGAGTGATTGACGGGCCAAACTCCCTGATCTTTGATCAGGCGGAGAACCGACTGCATGCGCAGAAAGCATTGATGGCTGCGTTAATGAGCGAATAGATGCTGTTTGCCTGAATGGGTTGATTTTAGGCGCAGATTTCGCGATGATAGATAAAAGTTTATAGCAACTGATCTTGGGGAGGACCATTGAACATGGCTAAAGAAAAAATTGTACTCGCGTATTCAGGCGGGTTGGACACATCTGTAATTTTGAAATGGTTGAAAGAAACATATGATGCAGAGATTATCGCATTTACGGCGGATATTGGACAAAAGGATGAACTGGACGGCCTTGAGGAAAAAGCTCTCGCTACAGGCGCTTCCAAAGTGTACATTGATGATCTGCGTGACGAGTTCGCCAAAGATTTCATCTATCCAATGTTCCAAGCTGGTGCCCTTTATGAAGGACAGTATCTGCTTGGCACAAGTATCGCACGTCCACTGATCGCTAAACGTATGGTGGATATCGCTCGTGCAGAAGGCGCTACAGCAATTGCTCACGGCGCTACGGGTAAAGGGAATGACCAGGTTCGTTTTGAGTTGAACGCAGCTGCGTTGACACCAGACATCCAAGTCATCGCGCCTTGGCGCCTGGAAGAATTCCGCAATCAGTTCCCTGGACGTGCCGAGATGATCGCTTACGCAGAAAAACACGGCATTCCGGTAACCGCATCGGCGGCTAAACCATACTCCACAGACCGTAACCTGCTGCATATCAGCTATGAGAGTGGCGTGCTCGAAGATCCTTGGTTCGATCCAAGTGCGGACGAGAACAAAGACATGTTCCTGCTTAGCAGTGCACCTGAAGATGCGCCGGATCAAGCGGAATATGTTGAACTTGAATTCGAACAAGGTGACTGTGTTGCACTGAATGGTGAGCGCCTGAGCCCACTGCAAGTGATGGAGCAACTGAATGAGCTGGGTGGCAAACATGGTATCGGTCGTGTGGACATGGTAGAGAACCGCTTCGTCGGCATGAAGAGCCGTGGTGTATACGAGACACCAGGTGGAACAATTCTGTTCACGGCGCACCGCAAAATGGAATCCATCACGATGGACCGTGAAGTCATGAACCTGCGTGATAGCCTAATCACACGTTACAGCACACTCGTTTACAACGGCTTCTGGTTCGCACCGGAACGTCTGGCGCTGCAAGCGCTGGTGACCGAAAGCCAGAAAAATGTAACAGGTACCGTTCGAGTGAAACTGTATAAAGGCAACATCATCGGCGCAGGTGTGAAAAGCCCTGTCAGCCTGTACAACCCTGACATTGCCACGATGGAAGCTGATCCAACACAAGCCTACGATCAAGGAGATGCAACGGGCTTTATCCGCCTGAATGCATTACGTTTGAAAGTAAATTCCGGTGTGGAACAAAACAAAAACTAATTTTTCATTATGCATATAAAGCATCACGATAATAACTGACAAGGCGGGCCGTTCTTGCACATCTGGCAGGAGCGGCTTTGTCCATGAGCGAAAGGGGAGTACTCACTGTGAGCAAGCTGTGGGGAGGACGTTTTACCAAACAAACCAATCACCTGGTTGAGGAATATACAGCGTCAATCAACTTTGACAAAGCGTTGGCAGAGGAAGATATTCAAGGAAGTCTGGCTCATGTCACGATGCTGGGCAAATGTGGAATTCTGCCAGCAGAGGATGTAGAAACGATTAAGGAAGGTTTAATCACTGTTCTGCATAAAATCCGTGCAGGCGAAGTGGAATTTTCCGTATCGGATGAAGACATCCACATGAATATTGAGAAAAACCTGATCGATACCATCGGCCCTGTAGGCGGCAAATTACATACAGGACGCAGCCGGAATGACCAAGTGGCAACCGATATGCACTTGTACTTGCGTGAGCGCGTAGTTGGATTTGTTGGCATGCTGCATTCGTTGCAGGAAGCGCTGATCGGACAAGCCAAAGATAATCTTGATACGATTGTACCGGGATATACGCATCTTCAACGTGCACAACCGATTCTGTTCGCTCATCACCTGATGGCGTATGTATCGATGTTCCAACGGGATGCAGAGCGTCTTATGGACAGCTACAAACGCATTAACGTTTTGCCACTGGGTGCAGGTGCGCTTGCAGGCACAACGTTCCCAATTGACCGTCATTTTGTGGCGGAACAACTGGGCTTCGATGGTGTATATGAGAACAGTCTGGACGCGGTCAGCGACCGTGACTTTATCGTAGAGTTCCTGGCAGCCGCTTCACTGATCATGACTCACTTGTCCCGTCTGAGCGAAGAGTTGGTACTTTGGAGCAGCACGGAGTTTGGATTTGTTGAATTGGATGATGCATTCTGCACGGGCAGCAGCATTATGCCACAGAAGAAAAATCCGGACGTTCCGGAACTCGTTCGTGGTAAAACAGGACGTGTGTACGGCAACCTGATCGGTTTGCTGACAGTGCTGAAATCTCTGCCGCTCGCTTACAACAAAGACATGCAGGAAGACAAGGAAGGCATGTTTGACACGGTAGCGACGCTTGAAGGTGCACTTCAATTGTTCGCTCCGATGATTGCAACGATGACGGTCAACAAGGGTCGGATGCGTCAAGCAGTCAATCAGGATTTCTCCAACGCTACAGATATTGCGGACTTCCTCGTGGGCGAAGGTTTGCCATTCCGCCAAGCGCATGAAGTTATCGGTAAGACGGTATTGTATTGTATCCAGAACGGTAAGTATCTGTTGGATCTGACCATCGATGAATTCCGTCAGTTCTCTCCGTTGTTCGATGAGCGTATTTACGACGTGCTGCAACCAGAAGCGGTTGTAAATGCTCGTAATGTTTACGGCGGAACAGCTTCCAATCAGGTGGCTGAGGCGATTGGACGGAGTGAAAAGGTGTTGGAAATTACAGAGCAATGGATCACCAATCGGGGATAATGCCACAGTTACTAGAATGAAATAAAGATATACAACGCAAAAGCAGGCCGAGAATTTCTTCTCAAGGCCTGCTTTTTTGTGTGTTACAACGATCTAGAATGTTCAACTCAACATTTACACGATAACAGCGATCGGAAGGTTGTTCTGTCATTGGAGTGCCAGTGTTCGCTATTCACGTTCACGCAAAGGCAACCATTTCAGCACATTCTGGATCTTCTCGTCCCAATATCCCCAGTCATGTCCACCGGGTTCTTCCTCGTACGTCAGTTGGAAATCGGTCTGTGCACAAGCTTGACGGAACGATTGATTCTCTTCATACAGGAAATCTTCTGTCCCACAGCATTGGTAGAGCAAAGGTTTTGGGCCCTGAATTGCTTTGCTTTCTTCGAGCAGATGCAGCAAGTCATTCTCCGAACCTTTAATCTCTGCTCCGAAAATCCGCTTGAATTCAGCATCACTTAATGCCTTAACAATTCGGTTATCCATATGCGCTACCATGTCGAGTGCTCCGGACAAACTTGCCGCAGCGGCGTATTGCTCCGGTTTGTGAAGTGCCAGCTTGAATGCCCCGTAGCCACCCATGGACAATCCGGCAACAAAGTTATCCTCACGTTTGTGTGATAGCGGGAAAAAGGAACGTGCAAGTGCAGGCAGCTCTTCACTGATGAATGTCCAGTAGCGTCCACCTTCCGCCATATCCGTATAGAAGCTGCGATGGACCTGAGGCATTACAACAGCAATACCAAGGTCCGCAACATATCGTTCGATGGATGTACGACGCAGCCAGATGGAGTCATCATCCGATAGGCCGTGCAGCAGATACAGCGTGGGATGTAACCCTTGGCCGGATACGTTCTCCATGCCAATCTGATTGTGGGTCTGTTGTGGAAGAATAACATGCATACTGGTGCTTAGACCAAGCGTGTCGGAGTAAAAGTCACATTTAATAAGTGCCATATATAGGAGAAACCCCTTTCATAAGTCCATTAACGATGTGTTCTGACCCGATTCAATAGGATGGGATCTGAATCCATAATGGTTCCATAGTATCTATAATAAACAGGTTATACGCAAAGTCTTTTCATTGCAATAATAAGAAATTCACCACTAGTTATTCATCTTCTTTACAGCGTAACAATGTTATGTTACACTCTTTTCAACACAAAGGGGGACCATATATGACGGATGATTTGATCTCCAAAAAAGATTTGCTGGACCTGACGGGTATCTCCTACGGCCAGTTGTACCGCTGGAAACGGAAGAATCTCATTCCGGAGGAATGGTTTATTCGGAAGTCGTCCTATACGGGACAAGAAACTTTTTTTCCAAAACAACAGATTTTACTGCGGATTGACAAGATTCTCAATATGAAAGACGGCTTGTCACTGGATGAACTGGCAGACGTGTTTTCACCAACGCTGGGTGAAGTGGAAATGTCCGCTCAGGAGCTGTTAGAGCGAAACATTGTTTCGAACATTTCGCTTGAGCTGTTGAAAGAAGCGGGTCGGGAGCGGCCGCTGTATGCTTTGGAGCAGATCATGATGCTTTATGTACTCGATAAGCTGCTAATGAGCGGAGATATTACCCGGCAGGAGGGTACGCTGCTAATCGATGTCATGTCCGAGCATTATTATCGTTTCACAGGCAAACCAAGCGAGCTGGTGCTTATTCGCAAGATGGGTGTCCCTTCATTCATGCTGGTAACAGCAGGAACAGAGCTTTATTTTGATAATGGTGTGAAGGTCGTTCTCAGGCAGTCGATGGGGACGTTCATGGAAGAGTTAAAACTCAAATTGGGATAAGGAGAGGATCATATATGGAGGAACGTAATTTGCGCAATGATCTGAACGTAGCGGGCATGAGCCAAACGGCAGGCGGGAATTTTCACCGGGTATCTATCGATGGCATGGCTAAAGTAAACGGTAACCTGGACTGTACCTCCATGAATGTGAATGGAACATTGAAGATGCACGGTGCTTTGAGCTCAGAGAGTGCAACGATCAACGGCATGTGCACGCTGAACGGCCCCTTGATTAGTTCTCGTGTTCGTGTGGATGGCTTAACAACCATTAACGGAGACCTCCGAAGCCCTGAGCTTGAAGTCAACGGGAAGTGTACTGTTCGCGGACGGGTAGATGGGGAACGCATCGATATTGGTGGCGTGATTGATATTGAGGGCGATGTACAATGTGAGTCTTTGAACGTACAGGGCAATATTAAAATTAGTGGCTTTCTGAATGCGGGAACGGTAGAGATCAGGCTGCATACATCTTCTTCGGCGAGAGAGATTGGCGGGGAACGCATTGATATTCGGCGTAAGGAACAGACTGGTTTTTGGAAAAGTATTGGCCTAGGCGGTACTCCGTCCTTCAAGTCATCCTTGATTGAGGGGGATGAAATCGTGCTGGAAGATACCGAGGCTGATATTGTTCGTGGTAGCAAGGTTCATATCGGTCGTGGCTGTAACATCAGGTTGGTCGAATATTCGGGTGAACTAGAGGTTGATCCAGATGCCAAGGTGGGCAGCAGTCAGCGGATTTAAATTTTGATATGAAAAGAAAGGGATGTGATGGATTTGAATAACCATTTTGCTGGTTCATTGGATAAAAAACATGACATTAGCATCATCGGCGACGGCAGTTCTTCTGGCGGTGTGTACGGCAAGGTCAAGGTAGTGGGGGATTCCTCATTTAATGATAATCTGATCTGTGATCAATTCAAATGCACTGGCACATCCGTCATATACGGATCTCTGGAATCAACGGATATCAAAATTACGGGAACCCTTACCCTGAAAGAGCGGGCTGCTGCCCGCGACGAAGATCAGGAGGGCAATTATACTTCTAACCTGTATGCAAAAGCTGAACATATGAAAGTAGTAGGCGAGCTTCATGTGTCAGGCGATTGTCAGGTGGAGAATATGAAGTTGAATGGCCGTTTTACGATAACGGGTATGCTCAGTGCCGAAAGTATGACACTTAAAATTATGGGTCCATCCGAGGTCAAGGAAATGGGCGGTTCCATCATATCAGTAAAGAATTCGCGGGGAAAACTGCTGGAGGGTTTGTTCACTGGTAACAAGTCTATTCTCAAGGCCAATCTAATCGAAGGCGACGAAATTGAACTTGAGAACACGGAGGCCGAGGTTGTACGAGGAGATAAAATAAAAATTGGCCCTGGGTGCCGAATTGGTACTGTGGAATACCGCTCTTCTCTGCAAATTCATCCGCAATCGGAAGTTTTGGTGCAAAGCAATCGGTCCTTGGACTGATTATCCGCCGTAACTTTTCGGATATACTAATTCAGTCATATGAATCGGATGTGAATGGGAGAGATTGAGTAGAATGGCTACACGTAAAAATAATATTGGATTGGTGCTGGCAGGGTTACTGCTAAGCATACTGATGGCTTCGATGGACAATACCATCGTGGCAACAGCTATGGGCGACATTGTCGGGAAGCTAGGTGGGCTCGACAAGTTCGTATGGGTGACCTCCGCTTACATGGTGGCCGAGATGGCCGGTATGCCAATATTTGGTAAGTTATCCGACATGTACGGACGGAAGAAGTTTTTTGTTTTCGGAATACTGGTATTTATGCTCGGATCCGCATTATGTGGAACGGCAACATCAATCGTTGAGCTGACGATGTACAGAGCTATTCAAGGTATTGGTGCAGGTGCTCTGGTGCCGATTGCCTTTACGATCATGTTTGATGTGGTCGCACCGGAATCACGGGGTAAATTGGGCGGTTTGTTCGGAGCTGTGTTTGGTTTATCCAGCGTATTTGGTCCGCTGCTGGGTGCTTACATCACGCAGTATGCGACATGGGAATGGGTATTTTATATCAACCTGCCGCTTGGTTTGATTGCGTTTGTGTTTATTGCATTTTTCTACAAGGAATCTCATCAGCATCAATCCCAACAGATTGACTGGCTGGGTGCTATCACACTGATTGGTGCGGTAGTCTGTCTCATCTTCGGGCTTGAACTGGGTGGCAAAACGTATGCCTGGGGCTCATGGCAGATCCTTGGTTTGTTTGCCGGATTCGTGGTGCTAGCGCTGCTCTTCCTGTTTGCAGAAACGAGAGCCAAGGAGCCCATTATCTCCTTCGGCATGTTCCGCAATCGGGTGTACTGGTCCAGTAACGTTATTGGCATGTTCAGTGGTGCGGCGTTTATTACCGCATCCGTGTACATTCCCATCTTCATCCAGGGGGTACTCGGTGGCAAAGCGACCAACTCTGGTCTCGTGTTATTGCCCATGATGTTGGGGTCCGTTGTGACGGCTTCCATGGGTGGGGTACTGATGACCAAAATCAAGTATCGCAACATTATGATTCCTACACTGGCCTTGCTTGTGGTTGGTCTTGGATTGCTGACGACACTGGATGAAACTTCATCTCTATGGACGATACGTATATTCATGGTGATGATTGGTCTCGGTGTAGGGGCGTCGTTCTCGGTACTCAGCAATGCAGCCATGAACGCGTTTGAACCGCAACGACGCGGAGCGGCAAGCTCCACACTTAACTTCCTGCGTTCACTTGGGATGACGATGGGCATTACGATCTTTGGTATCGTGCAGAGCCAGGTATTTACGCGCAAAATGAATGATGCCCTCGCCGGATCAGCGGCGGAAGCAGGGGGCGCTGGTGCTCCTGCAGGCGGCGTGCCTCAGGGAGTGGATCTAAGTGATCCACATGCGCTGCTATCGCCAGAGCTGAGAAAAGCGATTCCGCCTCAGGTGCTGGATACCATTACGCATGCGTTGTCTTCATCCATCGTGCAGCTCTTTGCCTGGGCTGCGATCCCGGCTGCACTCGCGTTGATTGCTGCTTTCTTCATGGGTAATGAGAAGATGGTTATCGGTGAGGAGCAGAAAGAGTACACAGGCGGACATTAAAAGGTTTCAGTCTAATCAATACACAATATGTATCTGTAAAACAAACGAAAGACACATCTCTCGAGGGACCCCGAATGGGGAACAGGAGATGTGTCTTTTTCTATTTGTAATTCGTTTGCTGAGTTGAGCCTATCCTATCCATGTGCACGCATGTGAAAAAAAAGATTAAGGCTGCTTCGTGTCGCTGATGCCATCCTCTACAACTGATGGCTCTTTGGGATCAGGCAGGTTAGTATGACCAGAGCGGGCAATCAGGCGATTCTGGGCTTTGTATGTGTCACGTGTAATGGTTTTGGATTCGACAATTTTACCATTTACCTTTTTGGTGCGCAGCGTCTCCACAATATATCCGGGTTGACCGTTTTGGAGCACCTGTTGAGCGCCGTCAGGCAGCACATTACTCGATACATATTTGACGGG
The DNA here is from genome assembly GCF_900107875.1 of Paenibacillus sp. 276b. NCBI lineage: Bacteria > Bacillati > Bacillota > Bacilli > Caryophanales > Paenibacillaceae > Paenibacillus > Paenibacillus sp. 276b. The sequence goes on from NZ_FNRR01000012.1 coordinate 23,726, forward strand.
AGCACTTAATGTCTCAATTGTACGGGATTCCAGGGCATAACTGACGTTCTCCGGGAAGGTCCCGAAAAATTTGACGGTTAAGCTTCCACCTTCCACTTTGGCATGAATGAGCAGAGACTTGCCGGTATTGTTTTTGAACCGAAAATTGATGGAACCTGAGGCGAACGTGGCATCCAGCCCCTTCGGCAAATATTTGACGGGCAGGGAGTGGTTGCGGCGTTCTACAATGTCCAGTCCGGTCAACAGGGCTGCGTTGTAAACGGTGCTTGATACCTGGCAGATGCCGCCTCCAATGCCGGGGGTCAGTTGCCCATTCACGATAACCGGGGCTTCCCGGAAACCATAGTCTTCCTCTGCCTTCCTAATGACCTTCTCATAATCAAAAGTACCATTTGGCGGCAAAATCATGCCGTTAACGGCTTGCGCTGCTGCGCTGACGTTATGTATCCGGCCTGCACTGCTGTTTCCAAGGCCAGTGGAGAACTGAATGATCTTCCGGTCAATTCCCTCTTGGCGCAGCGAATCGAGAGTCACTTCGGGTTGCAGTGTATACAACGGCAGCTGAATCAACAGCGGGTTGGGCTTCGCATCATGGTCCAGTGGAGCGAAATCCCGGTGCAGCTTAGCCTGCATCTGGCTCGCGAGTTCATCCCAGGCGATCCGGCGGACGCCTTTTTCCGGGATGTACTGGACCTTGTCACTTGCGGTAATGCGGCGAACAGCGTTCGCGGGTGTACCGAAGGTTTCCTTTTCCCAGGCAGGGGTAAGTTGCTCTTTCAACGATTTTGAATTGTAAGTCAGCTTCAGAGACCACTCCTTGATGAAATGATATCGGGCATACGCGCGCTCCCACAGATTGCCTTCATCCAATTGCTGCACAGCTGTCCGGAAGTCATCAGCACTGTAGCTTGCGCCTGTCTGGGCGGCGGTGAACATCATTGTTTTTGGTGTAGGATCGTCAACCTCCAGGGTGATCGGCCATGCTTCCATTTGTTTTAATCGTTCATCCAGTGCCGGTAGAACTTCCTTGCGATTCACGCCCTCAACCGACCACTCCGCAACACGTACCCCTTCCGGTAGGGCGGGTTGGTTCACGTACATATACAGCAATCCATAGGACGCGGAACCGAGTAATAGGATGGAGAACAGTGCAATGACCATCAAATGTATTTTTTTCATATCCGTACGCTCCTTTGTACTTCTGTTGTTCCGCATTTCGTAACACTTTCCATATATATGATCCAATGATGGAAAACTTTCGGGTACTCAATAGGTAACAAATTTGTTACAATAAAATTCATATGAATCCATGCTTCACCATCGAAAAAGGGGCGAAATGGATTTTCCCTGATGAAATTCAGGTCTTTTTAAAGGAAATGCCAAGATTGTGTCGAAATGATAATGGCTAACTATGCAACGGGAAGTGATGATGTGATAGAAATGCAGGACGTGTGGAAGACCTACGCCAATGGTACCCACGCATTACAAGGGGTGTCGGTGAAGATCGACCGCAATGAATTTGTCTATATCGTCGGTCCGTCCGGCGCAGGCAAATCGACATTTATGAAATTGATGTACAGGGAAGAAGTTCCGACCAAAGGACAAATATCCATTAACGGATTTAATATCGGAAAGTTAAAGCCACGCAAAATTCCTTACGTACGCCGGAATATCGGCGTTGTGTTCCAGGATTTCAGGTTGCTGCCACGCATGACGGCATTTGAGAATGTGGCATTTGCCATGGAAGTTATTGAAGCACCGAAGCGTCACATTAAGAAACGAGTGATGGAAGTGCTTGATCTGGTTGGATTGCGCAGCAAGGCGAATCGTGAACCTTCACAGTTGTCGGGTGGGGAACAGCAGCGTATTGCCATCGCACGTGCCATCGTGAACAATCCGTCTGTTATTATTGCGGACGAGCCTACGGGCAACCTTGATCCGGAGACGTCATGGGGCATTATGCAACTGCTGGATGAAATTAATTTCCGCGGGACAACCATTGTCATGGCAACCCACAACAAGGATATCGTTAATACGATGCGTAAACGGGTTATTGCGATTGAACGGGGACAGATTGTACGGGATCAGATGAGAGGGGAATACGGTTATGAATTTTAGTACTCTCTTGCGCCATTTACGGGAGGGATTCAAGAACGTATTCCGCAACGGCTGGATGTCCGTGGCCTCCATCATGTCCATTATCGTGTCTCTGCTCATTCTGGGCGTGTTCATGCTGCTGGTGCTCAATGTGAATTCCATGGCCAACCAGGTGGACAGTCAGGTCGAGATCAGTACGTTTCTTGAGCTGAACGTGGATGAGAACCTGCGTAACACGCTGGAGCAGGAAATCAGTGCGATGCCTGAAGTCAGTGAAATTCGTTTTGTCTCCAAAGAAGAGGGACTCAAAGAGTTCCGTGAACGTCTCGGAGAAAGTGCAGACAATGTGCTAAGCGGTTTCGATGTGGATAACAATCCACTGCCGGAGACCATTGAAGTAGAGGTTATTGAACCGGAAACCGTCACTTTTGTGGCGCAAAAAATCGAAGCATTGAACGATAAACACCCGGAGAAGCCGATCATGAAAGTGAACTACGGCAAGGAAACAGTGGAAGTGTTGTTCAAATTTACGAAGCTTGTCCGGAATATCGGATTTATTTTTGTTGGGGGACTGGGATTAATGTCCATGTTCCTGATCTCGAATACGATTCGCGTAACGATTCTGGCCCGGCGCCGGGAGATCGGTATTATGAAACTGGTTGGAGCAACCAACACGTTCATTCGCTGGCCTTTCTTTGTCGAAGGGGCATTGATTGGATTGATCGGTTCGGCGATTACGGTAGCGGTACTGTTCTTCGGTTACAGCCGCCTGATGGCCACAATCGGTCAGGATGTATTCATGCAGATGCTTAATTTGATTCCACTCGGTGATATTTGGCTGTTGTTTGGAACATTGTTGATCGGACTGGGTGTGCTGGTTGGTATTTTGGGAAGTACATTGTCCATCCGTAAGTCTCTTAACGTTTAATCGAAAAAGAATGGCAAAGCAGGTTCATATATGAACGCTGTTTGACGATATGTAGTAAAGACGGAGTCTTTAGTGTAAAGAAAGCAAAGAACATGCTGTTCACCACCTGTGCAGGTTGCTTTCTTGTGAATTCATAGGATGGGGGATCACATTTTGAAAAAAACAGCTTCGCTACTGGCTCTAACGTTATTGGCCAGTTTGACGCTTCAACCTTCTGACGGATATGCCAAGAGTAGCATTAGCGACATTGATCAGCAGATTCAGCAACTGGAGAGCAAGGCGGCTTCGGCCAAAAAAGAGCAGCAAAAGGCTGCCAGCAACAAAAAGGAAGCCCAGCATTACAAGAACAAGACCAATGCTTACTTGAAAGTCGTCATGGAGCAGATCAATGTGGTTAGTGATGAGCTGGCAAACGTATCCTTGCAGATTGAAAATACGGAAGAGGATCTCCGGACAACGAAAAAAGATCTGCAAGCTGCAGAAGAACGTATCGTTGCAAGAGAGAAATTACTTGAATCACGTGTACGGCTGATGTATACAGATGGTGCCGTTTCTTATCTCGATGTGTTGTTAACTTCCACAAGCTTCACTGATTTCCTGACTCGTGCCGATTCACTGAAAACGATTGTGGATCAGGATCAGCATCTGCTGGATGAACACAAAAAGGACAAGCAGCTCGTCGTGGACAAAAAAGCAGAACTCGATGTGCAATATGCAGAAGCCAAGAGTCTGTATGCGCAGAAGAAACAGCGTAAGTCCCAATTGAATGAGAAGGAACAGGAGAAGCAAGTGCTTCTCGCTTCCTATGATGCTAAAATTGAAGAGTCTGAAGAGCTGACGCAAGAACAGGAAGATGTATTGATGCAGATTGCCAGCAAGCGTTCGGCCCTTCTGCAAGAGAAAAATAAATTGCGTGAGCAACAAGCGGCGGCGGCCGCCAAAGCAAAAGCAGCAGCTGCTGCACGTGCCGCGGCTGCTGCGAAGGCGCCGACCAAGGTCAGCTCCAACAGCAGTAGTAGCACATACTCCAGTGGTAACGGCATCTTTGGGATGCCAGTATCAGGTGCGCGTGTATCTTCCGGTTTTGGGCCTCGTATTCACCCGATCACGGGCGAAGTAGGTAAAATGCATGCAGGTGTAGACTTTGCTGTTGCTCAAGGAACGTCCGTTCATGCCGCTTCAGGCGGGATCGTCATCATGGCTGAATGGTATAGTGGATATGGTTACACCATCATTGTTGACCACGGAGGCGGATTATGGACGCTATACGGTCATTTACGTGAAGGCGGATTTAAGGTTAGCAAGGGTGACACGGTAAGCCGTGGCGATATAATTGCTGAATCAGGCAGTACAGGCAACTCCACTGGACCGCATTTGCATTTTGAAGTACGTGATAATGGAACAGCAGTGAATCCATTTAACTATTTGTAGTTTTTAGCCAACAGTTGGAATGGAACAAACATATTCCGTACAAGCTAGGCATATACTAAGCTGGCATGTTCAGGGAATGATTCACGGAACAATTGAATTTGACACGCTTCAATACTAAAGGCGGTGACAAACGGATGATGAAGAAAAGATCGGCCCTGCTGCTTGTCATTGTAGCCCTTCTCGGAGGCAGCCTGCTTACGCTGGTGCTGATGAGCTCTCCTGGCCTGGCACAGACGACACCTGGGGAAGGATTGCTCGCAAGCGTTACTGGCAGTTCGCAGCAGAAGAACGATTTGAAGAAGATTGAAACCGCGATGGATTTGATCTCAAGCAACTACTATAAAGACGTGGATCAAACCAAACTGATTGATGGTGCGATCAACGGCATGATGGAATCCCTTGGTGATCCGTACTCCAACTATATGGGGCAGGAAACAGCAGCCCAGTTCGAGGAGTCGATTGAAGGTTCATTTACCGGAATCGGCGCAGAGGTATCCTCACAGGACGGGAATGTCGTAGTGGTATCACCGATCAAAGGATCACCTGCCGAGAAAGCGGGTATTCGCGCGAAAGACATGATCATGTCCGTGAATGGTGAATCTCTGCAAGGTTTGGAACTGAACAAAGCCGTTAACAAAATCAGAGGTCCAAAAGGCAGTGAAGCGAAGGTACAGGTTAAACGTGCCGGATCTTCCGAACTGATTGACTTTGTCATTGTACGTGATGACATTGATCTGGAGACGGTGTACGCCCACATGGAGGATAACGGTGTTGGTGTTATTACGATCACCCAATTCTCGCTGAACACAGGAGATCGCTTCAAAGAAGAACTGGCGAAGCTGGAGAAGCAGAACATGAAGGGCCTGATCATTGATGTTCGTAATGACCCGGGTGGTGTTTTGCAGGTCGTTATTGATATTGCAGAGCAATTTGTTCCGAAAGGCAAAGTTATTGTTCAAGTCGAAGACAAGAACGGTAAAAAGGAACAAAGCAAATCGAACGGATCAGGTAAATCGTACCCAATTACGGTATTGATGAACAAAGGAAGCGCGAGTGCGTCGGAAATTTTGGCTGGTGCATTGCAACAGTCGGCAGGCGCAACGCTGGTTGGAGAAAACTCCTTTGGTAAAGGAACCGTACAAACGAGTTATGACAAGCAGATGGGTGATGGCAGTCTGCTGAAAATCACCATTGCGAAATGGCTGACTCCGAACGGAGACTGGATTCACGAAAAAGGGATCAAACCGGATATTGCGGTGAACCAGCCGGATTACTTCTCGGTGGCACCAATCAACAAAGAAAAATTACCTTTGAAATACGACAGCAATAGCACGGATGTGAAAAGTGCGCAGACGATGCTGAGAGGACTTGACTTTAAGCCGGATCGTGTAGATGGATACTATGACCAGAAGACAGAAGAAGCGGTCAAAGCATTCCAGAAACAAAAAGGCATTCAGGCAACTGGCCAGATTGATGAGAAAACCGCGGAATCACTGGAAGCGGCTCTGATTGAACGCATTGCCAATCCTCAATATGATGCACAGCTGAAGCGCGCGATCGAAAATGTCTCAAAGGATATTTCGTCCGCAGTGTCGAAGCCATAAAGAAGGCTGATTTTCAGCCTTCTTTTTTTCTGAACCGGCTGAAGGAGAGGGGTGACCGTCCACAATGGAATGGGCTTGGCCATGGTTGACCACATTAGGAGAAGCATTGTTGCAGTTGTTTATTCAGCCGTTTTATTATATTGCGGTAATCTTGATTGCTCTCGTTTATCATCGTCAACTCTTACAGGAACGTAAATTGTTCCACGTTCGTCTGCAAAGCTCGATCACACAGACCATTCGTGCAGTACTTGGAGGTATTGTGATTGGTGCAATGGTCTCAATCGTGTCGTTGTTTCTTGGGGCACATCTTACACTGAGCAGCCTGATCTGTATATGGGCAGCTACGTTATTTCTGGCATTATTCCGTATCCGATACTTATGTTTTGCTTATGCTGCAGGTTTGCTTGGCGTGTTGCAGTTTGGTTTAAATCTGGCTTCGGGCTGGCAGCCGGCAGGATGGATGGGAAGTGTCACTGAAGCATTACGTGCGCTGGATATGCCTGCACTTCTTGTGCTCGCAGCAGTATTACATATCGGTGAAGCACTGATGGTACGTATGCAAGGGGTATCCATGGCATCGCCTTTGCTCTTCGAAGGTAAACGCGGCAAGCTCGTTGGAGGATACCAGTTGCAGCATTTCTGGCCGATTCCGTTACTGATTCTTGTTCCAGTTACGGGCGGGGCCGAATTGCCATGGACCGCTTTGATCAGCGGAGGAAATGGCTACATGTTGGTTGCGCTACCGATTATGCTGGGATTCGGAGAAGTTACGCAAAGTATGCTCCCCGGGGAAAAAGTCCAGATTTCCGCAAAACGATTGCTGCTATATGGGACAGGGCTACTTGTGCTCAGTCTCTTGGCTGCATGGTGGTCTCCACTCATGGTTGTTGCAGCCTTGGCTGCTTTCATTGGGCATGAGTTCCTGGTGTGGTACAGTGGCTTCGAGGAGCAAAACCGCAGCCCGCTGTTTGTACACCCTGAGCACGGCCTGAAGGTACTGGGTGTCATTCCTGATAGTCCCGCAGAAGAACTGGGAATTGAAGCTGGGGAGACCTTGTACAAGGTGAATGGCGTATTGGTGCATTCGCCGGAGCAATTACATCGCGCTTTGCGTATGAATCCGGCCTTTTGTAAGCTGGAGGTACGCAATCATCAGGGTGAGAGCAAGTTCATGCAACGGGCGATCTATGAAGGAGAGCATCATCAGCTCGGGGTGCTCATGGCCCCGGACAATCATGAAGCCTGGGCGCTCCGCTTGCGTCCGCTAACTCTATTTCATATCGTAAGTCTCAAGTTGTTCGCACGACGTCGGAAAGATCAGCTTAATGTTGAGGCTCCACTAGCATTGCCACCCGCCCCGGCGGGGGAGCAAAGATCTGTAGAGATGTAATGAAGAAAGGGTATTTCCTCCGCCATATTAGGCGAGGGAAATACCCTTTTTGCTACTTTTTCAACATGAAAATGGCGATTTGAGTCCGGTCGCGCAAACTAAGCTTGCCGAGAATATCCGTAACATAGTTTTTGACCGTGCCTTCACTTAAAAATAGCTTCGCGGCAATTTCTTTATTGGACAGCCCTTCTGATATAGCCTCCGCAACAGCCAGTTCCATACGGGTTAGTCCGTAAGAGCCAATGGGTTCATGTGTCTGAGGCGCTGCAGTAGGACGAAGTAGACTCGCGAGCTTACGAGCAATATCAGGATGAATCAACATATCCCCGTTATGTACAGTCTTGATGCCCTGAATGATCCGGTCAGGTGGCACATTTTTGAGTAAATAACCGCTGGCTCCGTTTTGCAAAGCCTGGATAATATACTCATCATCGTCAAACGTAGTAAGCATCAGTACACGCACGTCAGGGAAACGTGTTTTAATGATTCGGGTACCTTCAACTCCGTCACAATCTGGCATGCGAATATCCATAAGTACAACGTCGGCAGGTGTTCCTGACTCCAACAGTTCCAAAGCTTCTCGTCCGTTTGAAGCTGTACCTGTAACGTTAATACCGGGATCGAGTCCAAGCAGGACTTTGAGACTTTCACGGATAAAGGAATCATCATCCGCAAGCATCAGCCGAATGGACTGAGGGTGAACAGAATGGCTCGAGTTATTTAATTCATTCAGGTCAGACATGAGCAAATCACTTCCTTTTTCAGATCAGTTCAGCTTTGTTTGCCATGGGTAGGCGTGTAATCACCGTATAGGGATAGTCCGACTTGATCTCAAGTTTCCCACCAACCAACTGTGTGCGTAGGCGCATTCCTTCGAGCCCCATGCCGAGTCCTGTAGACTCTATCTTTACGCCCGGGTTAGCACGAGATCTTTCATGTCTTGCTTTCGTTTGTTCCTTGGTGGAAAGGGTATGGATCTTCCCATCGTTGCTGATAGACATACAGATTTCTCTTTCTCCAAATTCCAGTTCCACTGTAATCGTAGTGGCATTTCCATGACGGAGGGCATTGGTCAGGGCCTCTTTTGCATTTTTATACAAAACGATTTGCATACTGGGATAGAGTACATGTGAATGCCCACGCACTTCGTAACGCGTTTTAACACCCGTTTCCCTTCCAACGTCTTCAAGCAGACGATCTAACGCGTAGGCATCGGATATATAAGAGTCAGGCCGCAATTTGTGAAGCGTGGTTCGCATGTCATCCATACTGGCGGCCAATTGATCCCGAATCTGTCTCACCATTTCCGTGCCCTGTTCTGGGTGTATAGGTAGGGTGAGGAGGGCTGCCTCAGACATCATTTTGGTGCGAATTAAGCGATGACCAATATCATCATGAAGCTGTCTGGATATCCGGGTACGTTCCTCAACCTGTGCCGCTCCTTCAAGTTGCTTCGTGAATTGCAGCAATTGTTCGCGTGCCTCCTGAAGCTCGTAATGTTTACTACGCAGCTCATCGTATACCTGTTCAAGCTGCCCACGGCTGCTGGCGCTTCTAGAACCCTGCCAAGAGAGTGTTGCGGTGATGAGCAGAAGCAAGTTACCTGCAACCCGAGCCATTGTCTCTTGGGTGAAGCTAAAAGGAATGGCCGTGTTGGTGTGAAGTGTAAGCCATGCATGAAGCTCCTGTGGTGGGGCGTAATACCAATGTAACGCGGTATTGCTGGCGATAAGCTGAATGGCGAGCATTAACCACCGTTGGGTCCTATCCAGTCTGTACATGTACACATAAAGCGCAGATAAGGAGAGGAAAAACATAAATGGGCCATATAGAGCGATCAGCCAGCAGCTGAAGAGGATTTCGGCCGCAAGCAGCAGACGCTGCATACCTGAACGGGAGAAGTCTTTCCACACCGCGAGTCCTAGGGCAATGATAATATACAGAGTATAGCTATCTTCTTTTTCCAGGGGTAGCACCAGAATGTACAGAACCGCAGGAACTATGAGTAAACCGTATTGTAGCAACCGCATCGGCATATGTCAGAGACATCCTTTATTTTAGAAGTGAAGGTATACCTTCCGGTTATGTATGTCGATTATATCATAGGCAGTTTTCCCATCCGAAGATGACTTAAGTCACCTTTGTTTCATGACCTTTCGTACCTTCGCAGAAGATCACAATTCGTTACAATACAGATATGAAAATCCAGTCGCAGGAAGCTGGACGGAAGAGGAGTGTATAATCTATGGCTATGCTTGAAGTGGATCACGTCGTGAAACGATACGGTAGCAAGCTGTCAGTGGATCATTTAAATCTGAGTGTCGGTAAAGGTGAAATTTTTGGATTGCTTGGACCCAATGGTGCAGGGAAAAGTACCACCATTAGCATGATTGCCGGTCTTTTAAATATGGATCAGGGTGAAATTCGGTTGGATGGCATATCAGTTAAGGAGCGGCCGCTTGAAGTAAAACGCAAAATAGGGCTGGTACCACAGGATCTGGCTCTATACGAAACGATGACCGCTGCGGAGAATGTCACTTTTTTTGCCAGACTATATGGACTCCGTGGGAAAATGCTTAAAGAAAGAGTACAGGAATCCCTCGAATTTGTAGGTTTGCAGGACAAAGCGAAGGATGCCCCTTCCACTTTCTCTGGCGGTATGAAACGCAGGCTGAACATTGCGTGTGCCATTATGCATCGGCCGGATTTAATCATTATGGATGAACCAACAGTGGGCATTGACCCGCAATCGCGGAATCATATTTTGGAGTCGGTTCGTACGCTTAATCAGATGGGATCAACCATCATTTATACAAGTCATTACATGGAGGAAGTTGCTGCAATCAGTCACCGGGTAGCGATTATGGATCAGGGGCATATCATCGCCTGTGGCACCGAAGCAGAGCTGAGAGAACGGGTTGCATCTGAGGAAAAAATAGTGCTCACCACTTCGGGCATTGGTCCTGATGTTGTGGAGGAGTTGAAGCTTCACCCCCGTGTGCGGGCGGTTGAAGTATCAGACGATACATTGACCGTTATGCTGCCTTCTGCACAGCAGGATCTACAAGATATGCTCTTCATTTGCAGCAAACATGAAATCTCCATTCAATCGCTCAAGGTCGAAGAGCCTGATCTGGAAACGCTCTTCCTCAATCTGACCGGACGTACGCTTCGGGACTAGGAGGATCTCAGATGAACATATGGCATATTTGCATCTTTGAGTTGAGAAGGATTCTGAGAATTCGCTCCGTTCTGCTGAATCTGTTTATTCTGCCGCTGCTGCTCATCTTTATATTGGGTACTGCACTTTCTAGTACAATGGGTACCGCAAAAGAAGCCATTCCTGACCCGGTGAGAGTAGGGATCATTCAAACAGAAGAGAATTCCGGTTCGGGATTGATCAGCGAAGCTTTAAATACATTTGTGACATCTCCGGTGGTAGCCGAGATGATGAAGGTACAGAACATTTCTACGGAAAAAGAGGCTGTAAGTGCACTGCGACGTGGTGATCTGGATTTTGCCGTAATCGTCCCATCAGATCTGGAGGAGCAGATCATGAAAGGGGAAGAGGCAAGGTTGCAATGGATACTGGGCAAAGATGGCACGCTCAATGTTGTAGGTGAGACTTTGTTTACGCGGTTCACAGATGAACTAAACATACAAGTAGCTGCGGCGAAAGTGTTAGGTCCTGACGCAGTAGCTGCAATGGCTGAGCATTCACAGACCAATAGCGCGAACTCTTCATATATAGCCGTAAGCAGTCCCGGAGAAGTGGGCACCTCTTATAGCGCTTCACAATATTATGCGGCTTCCATGCTCGCCATGTTCATGCTTTACTCGGGTTTGACAACCAGCAACAGCCTGTTTGGTGAAAGGGACAAAAAAACGCTAACTCGCTTACAGGCAGCTCCAATAGGCAATGGGGTCATTTTTGCAGGGAAAATTGCAGGCAACAGCCTAATTGCTTTCTTGCAGGCCATCATCATCGTACTGGTGACGAATTGGTTATATGGTGTGAACTGGGGCACACATCCAGGGTTGATTGTTCTGATCTGTCTGCTGATTACGCTGGCTTCCATGACTCTTGGCGTGATTGTTGCCCTGCTTTTCAAGAATTCCGCATCAGCAAGTGCCGCTCTTCAAGGCATCATTATTGCTATGACGTTTATTAGCGGTGGATTCAGACCCATTGCCGTTGGTTTTGTACAGCGAATAAGCGAATTTACGGTTAATCACTGGGCTCTGCAAAGTTTTCTGCGGATGATGCTGAACGCTCCTGTAAGTGAGATTTTTTACAGCATCATGATGCTTGGTTTGGTATGTGCGGTAATGGTGGCGGCAGCGGGACTGATCTATAGAAAGGCGGGATATCGCTATGAATAGCCTGAATATTGCCTGGCTGATGATCCGGCGCACGATATTGCGCAAACGCGGTTTTATCACGTTCTTTCTTCTTCCTTGCCTTGTCGTCACAGGTACAATTGCGCTGTTTGGCAGCGAGGAGGGAACACGTGCGGTCATTCCTTATGTAAACGAGGATCAGGGTGCAGCAGGCAGATGGATATTGGATGAGCTGGGCCGCAAAGAGGAATATCTGCTCAAACCCATGAACAACGTTGCGGAAGTTAAGGAAGCCATTGCGCAGCAAAGGGGGAGTTCAGGACTCATTATCCCGGCGCATTACACGGACAATTTACTGCAAGACAAACAACCTGAAGTTCAGCTAGTGGAACTTCGTGTCAGTGAAAGCTCCTATACTTTGAGGGCTGCGGTTGAAGGTTTGGCGGCGGGATTGAGACAATCTGCTTCGGCAGTATTGGCAGCGACAGATGCGGCATCAGATGAGACTTCTGATCCAACTCTGGCCCAAGCCAAATTTAAAGAATTGTTACTTGAACTTGGTATACATCAAATTTCGGGTGAAGCAACTGAGCTGCGTATTTATCCCAAACCGGGTCTGAACAACGTGACCGGATTTACGATTATGTTCATGATGGGTCTGCTGACCAGTACAGTTGCTGTTATTATGGAAGACCGCAGGCTGCGGACGATGGCAAGAGTCTACACGGCTCCGGTCCGCGCCTATGAAATCGCACTGGGCAATTTTCTGGGGAGTTTTGCGATCGGATTAATCCAAATTGTTTTGGTACTGGGGATTAGCAGATGGGTGCTTCATTATGATGCGGGAATTCCATTTGGCATCCATCTTCTTATTTTGGCCGCATTTATGCTGGTCTCCATGGGGATTGCGAGTACGGTTGCCGGCTTGATTCGTGAATCCAAAAATGCAACCATGCTGAATTCTCTGATTATCACACCGACGTGTATGATTGGTGGTTGTTTCTGGCCGCTGTCGGTCATGCCAAATTATATGCAAAAACTCGCTAATTTTGTTCCGCAGAAATGGGCGATTCAAGCGGTGGAAACGATCTCTGCTGGTGGTACGTTGTCGGATATTACAATGCCGCTACTGATACTGTTTGGCATGGCAGCTATTTTACTGACGGTGGGTTCTGCGATTCTTCGTCCCAGCCAGCCAGGCGTAGATGCGTAATGTGTTGATCGTTTGTATGATGAAGGTAATCACATCGTGTGCCATTGCTGTAAAACGAAGGGAAAAATTGATCCGCCTTTTTTGCAATAAAAGTATAGAAGTAAAAACAAAAAAGCACGCTCTGCTGAATCGAATTCAGTAAGAACGTGCTTTTTATAATAGAGCAAAGGTGGTCCATACGAAATGTTGGAAGTTAAGGCTGGAGTTGACGCAAGACGGTGATTTCCACCCGTCTATTTTTTTGCCGCCCTGCGGCGGTAGTATTATCCCCAGTTGGGCGCGTATCCGCGTATCCGGCATATTGAAAGCCGTCAGGGTCAAGCTTTTCTTTATCGAGAAAAAATCGTAATACAGACAGTGCGCGTTCACCGGAAAGCTCCCAATTGTCTTTATAGGTAGCGTTCGCCCCGACAGGAACGTTATCCGTATGCCCTTCAATGCTAACAACGGTGCTCAGATCACGGAACAGGCTTGCCAATTTGCTTAGTGTGGGTGAAGCATCACTTTTGAGTGCGGCTTTTCCCTGATCAAACAGGAAGCGGTCGCTGAGTGTGATAGAGATGCCTTGCGGCTTGTCCGCAACAAAAATCTGATTTTCCAGTTTATTGTCCTCGATATACTGGGTAATCACATTGAACAGATTTTGCAGCTCCTGCTCCTGTGATCTGAATTGCTCTTCACGCTCCGTAAGTGGCTGATCGTCATCATCTGGCTTACTTGTCTCGGAGCCGGAAGAGGGTCCTTTGCCTTCTCCGGGGTCTTCGCCCTGAATCTGGGAAGGCGGATTCTTGGTAATAGCTTGTCCAGCTGTACCACCAATACCTTCACCTTGATCGAGCAGGGAGTTGGATTGGTTGAAAGTATTTTGCAACGATTGAGTAACCACATCGTATTTACCAGAATCCAGATGGCTCATGGCATACATGATCACAAAAAAGATCAGCAGCAGAGTAATGAGATCGGCATAGGTAATCATCCAGCGATCTCGATGATCTCCAGGTTCACGTTTTCCGCGCCGTTTACTGCGCCGACTCATCCAATCCCTCCTTCACTACAGGACGTGTAATCTGGCGGTGAGTAAGTGTGAAGGACTCCAGCCGTTTACGCACAAGCTGAGGGTTTTCCCCGTTCTGGATGGATAATACGCCTTCGAGCAGCATTTCCATCGTCTGAATTTCGTCTGCTCCACGGGATTTAATTTTGGAAGCAATGGGTAAAAAGATAAGATTGGCACTGGCGACCCCGTAGAGGGTTGCGGTAAAGGCAACAGCAATCGCTGGGCCGAGTCCAGTAGGATCGGTCAGGCTGCCGAGTACCTGAATAAGTCCCATCACGGTACCAATGATACCCATCGTTGGAGCATAACCGCCTGCTGATTCAAAAATTTTGGCATAACCTTCATATTTTTGTTCGACGGAATCAATCTCCATCTCCATGATCTGGCGAACAACATCCTGATCTGTGCCATCGACAACCATCTGAATACCATCTTGCAAAAATGGATGCGGATGGTCCATTACTTTTCGTTCCAGTGCAAGCACGCCTGAGCGGCGAGCGATTGAAGACATATCTACAAGTTCTTCAACCCACTGGCTTGTGTCATTGTTGTTACGCCCAAAGGCCATGCGGAGGGCAGCAGGAATCGTACGCAGCCGATGTGCAGGGAAACTGGCAACAACTGCGGCAATCGTTCCACCAAATACAATTAGAGCAGCCGTCTTTTGCATCAGACCGGATAATTGGCCACCTTCCCATAAAAAACCACTAATGACTGCGGCAATCCCGGCAATAATGCCGATAAGTGTCGCAATATCCATAAATTAACCCACTCCTATCTTTAGTTCGCGATTGCATCACTTGCACAGACGAGGTATAATTATACGGGAACAAATATTCCTATTACTATAAGTTTTCCCATATGTAAATTCGGGGAACTTCGACAATATATAGTGACTATTATTTTAGACGATAGGGTGAGATACGGCAATGAGCGATATTATAATGAGCGACAAAACGTTCGAAATCGAATCAGAGTTTTCTCCCCAAGGTGATCAGCCTGCAGCCATTGAAGAATTGGTGAAGGGCGTTCAGGAGGGGAAGAGATATCAGACATTGCTGGGTGCAACCGGTACGGGTAAGACGTTCACCATTGCACAGACGATTGCCAAGCTGCAACGTCCCACACTGATTATTGCCCACAATAAAACGCTGGCAGCTCAGCTTGCAAGTGAGTTCAAAGACTTTTTTCCAAATAACATGGTTGAGTATTTTGTCAGTTACTACGATTACTTTCAGCCAGAGGCCTATATTCCTTCCTCGGATACGTACATCGAGAAGGATTCAAGTATCAATGAAGAGATCGATAAGTTGCGCCATGCGGCTACGAGTTCATTGTTTGAACGCAGAGATGTCATTATTGTAGCGAGTGTATCCTGCATCTATGGTTTGGGTTCGCCGCACTCCTATTCCAGCATGCTTCTGTCCCTGCGGGTAGGGATGGAGAAACCGCGCAATCAGATTTTGTCCCGTCTGGTGGAGATTCAGTATCAGCGAAATGACATTAACTTTGTGCGTGGTACGTTCCGCGTTCGCGGTGACGTTATCGAGATTTTCCCGGCATCGAAGGGTGAACATGCGATTCGGGTGGAATTGTTCGGTGATGAGATTGAGAAAATTACGGAAATTGATGTGTTAACCGGAGAACTGGTTGGGGAACGTGAGCACATTGCGATATTCCCGGCATCTCACTTCGTAACCCAGGAAGAGACGATGAAGGTTGCGCTAGTGAATATTGAGCGTGAACTGGAAGAGCGTCTTGAAGTATTGCGTGAACAGGGGAAATTGTTGGAGGCTCAGCGACTGGAGCAACGTACACGGTACGATATCGAGATGATGAAAGAAGTCGGCTTCTGTTCAGGGATTGAAAACTATTCCGGCCCACTGACATTCCGCGAACGAGGCGATACACCTTACACGCTGATGGACTATTTTCCGGATGATATGTTGATTGTGGTCGATGAGTCCCACGTGACTCTTCCACAGATCCGTGCGATGTATAACGGTGACCAAGCACGGAAGACTGTACTGGTTGATCACGGATTCCGTCTGCCATCTGCGCTGGATAACCGCCCTCTCAAATTCGATGAGTTTGAAGGGAAGATGGATCAGATTATCTATGTATCTGCGACACCAGGTCCTTACGAGATTGAGCATACGGATACGATGGTGCAACAGATCATTCGTCCAACCGGTCTGCTTGATCCAATTATTGAACTGCGTCCAACGAAGGGGCAGATCGATGACCTGATCGGTGAGATTAATGACCGGATTGCGAAAGACGAGCGGGTCCTGATCACAACATTAACGAAGAAGATGTCCGAGGATTTAACAGATTATCTGAAGGAGATCGGAATCAAGGTACGTTATTTGCACTCCGAGATCAAGACATTGGAGCGTATGGCGATTCTACGTGATCTAAGGCTGGGGGTTTTCCATGTCCTTATCGGAATCAACTTGCTCCGGGAAGGTCTGGATCTTCCTGAAGTTTCTCTGGTAGCCATTTTGGATGCCGATAAAGAAGGCTTCTTACGTTCGGAACGCTCACTGATTCAAACGATTGGCCGGGCGGCGCGGAACAGTGAAGGTCGAGTTATCCTGTACGGTGACAAAGTGACAGATTCGATGGAAAAAGCGATGAAGGAAACGGAACGCCGTCGTGCGATCCAAATTGCGTATAACGAGGAGCATGGCATTACACCACAGACGATTCGCAAAAAAGTGCGTGATGTGATTGAAGCAACCAAAGTTGCCGAATCCAAGAAAGACTATCTTACAGGCGCTGCCGAGAAGATGTCGAAGAAGGAACGTCAGTCGCTTATTCAGCGCCTAGAGGCAGAGATGAAAGACGCAGCCAAAAACTTGCAGTTTGAGCGTGCTGCTGAACTTCGTGATGCATTGCTGGAACTGCGCGCAGAATAGCTTATTAAGGCAGACAGCATAAGTTTAAGATAGAGGCACAGTAGAATGTGTCGCAGCATGGATAGATCTGCAACAAGAGAACGGCCGGGTGGCCGTTCTCTTGTTGAGTCAGGAAATCAGTGATATCTACCGATAATTAGACATGTTGAAAACGTAAAATCAGGTCTATACTGATAGAAAAGTTGAAATTGGTTAAAAGGTTTATAGGAAAACATTTGGAAGTCGTGTACCCAGGAGCCGAGCCGAAGGCAATGGCGACCATCGCGAACAAGGCGAAGCCGTGAGCGTCCGGTGTTTAAGGGGAGCCGAGCCAAAGGCAATGGCGACCATCGCGAGCAAGGCGAAGCCTTGAGCGCCCTCTCGTTGTAGAGCGGCCGTCTAAGAGACCGGCATTTGGCCGGGATCTTGGACGAAGCTGCGGGCACACGACAACCTTCACATAGCAAGACCCGACCATTCACCATTGCACCGCCTGTTTCGGATGTCCAGAGGGCTGCGCCCTCTGGGGCCCTCCCTTGGAAGGGAGGGTTTGGGAGGGATCGAAAAGCCTTTAAAAAAGGTTGGAATTTCAACATTGAAAGGATGAATACCATTGGCGAGCGAGAACATTGTCATCAAAGGCGCGCGAGCGCATAACCTCAAAAACATTGATATCACCATCCCGCGTGACCGTTTTGTTGTATTGACCGGTCTGAGTGGCTCAGGCAAGTCCTCGCTGGCTTTTGATACGATATATGCCGAAGGACAGCGACGATACGTTGAATCATTATCGGCTTATGCACGGCAGTTTCTGGGGCAGATGGAGAAACCGGACGTTGATTCCATTGAAGGATTGTCACCGGCTATCTCCATAGATCAGAAAACGACAAGCCGTAACCCGCGTTCCACCGTCGGAACCGTTACGGAAATTTATGACTACCTGCGTCTGTTATTTGCACGTGTGGGACATCCTCATTGTCCGGATCATGGCGTGGAGATTAGCTCCCAGACCGTAGAACAAATGGTTGACCGCATAATGCAATATCCTGAGCGGACCCGGTTGCAGATTCTGGCACCGATTGTCTCTGGACGCAAGGGTGAACACAAAAGCATATTTGCCGATGTGTCCAAGCAGGGCTTCGTTCGTGTACGGGTGAACGGTGAATTGCGTGATTTGTCGGAAGATATTCAATTGGAGAAGAACAAAAAGCATACGATTGAAGTCGTCGTTGACCGGATCGTGATTAAGGAAGAAGTGCAATCACGTTTGGCCGATTCTATTGAGACTGCACTTAATCTGTCCGGTGGACAGCTGCTGGTAGATATTATGGGTGAGGAAGAGCTGCGCTTCAGTTCCAACTTTGCCTGCCCGGTGTGCGGATTCAGTATTGAAGAGCTAGCGCCGCGCATGTTTTCGTTCAACAGCCCATTCGGTGCCTGCCCGGATTGTGATGGATTAGGTGTCAAAATGATTGTTGACCCGGACCTGTTGGTGCCGGATCGAAGCAAAACAATTGAAGAGGGTGCGTTTGATGCCTGGACAGGTGGTACATCCACCTATTATCCGCAGTTCCTCAAATCGGTATGCGAACACTTTAACATTCCGCAAAACGTACCTGTAGAAGATCTGCCTGCTGAACAAATGAACAAGCTGTTGCAGGGTACAGGTACGGAGAAAATTCGTTTCCGGTACGAGAATGATTTTGGACAACGGAAAGAAGCATTGGTTACCTTTGAAGGTATTGTGAATAATCTGGAGCGTCGTTACCGTGAGACAGCATCCGAAGGTATCCGTGAATTCATTGAAGGTTATATGAGTGCCAAGCCTTGTGGAACATGTAAAGGACAGCGACTGAAACGTGAAAGCCTTGCTGTTACGATTAACGATCACAACATGGCGTATGTGACAAGTTTGTCCATTGGAGAAGCTGGCCGTTTCTTCGATTCGCTACAATTGAGTGAGAAAGAAGAAATAATCGCCAAACTTATTTTAAAAGAAATCAACAGCCGTCTCGGCTTCCTAGTAAACGTAGGACTGGATTACCTGACCCTGAGCCGTGCTGCAGGAACGTTGTCCGGTGGTGAAGCCCAGCGGATCAGACTGGCGACACAGATTGGTTCCAGCCTGATGGGTGTGCTGTATATTTTGGATGAGCCGAGTATTGGTCTGCATCAACGGGATAACGATCGTCTGATCTCCACACTCGCTCACATGCGGGATATCGGTAACACACTGATCGTGGTTGAACATGATGAGGATACGATGATGGCCGCCGATTATATTATCGATATTGGTCCGGGGGCAGGTATCCACGGTGGTACCATCATGTCGCAGGGTACACCGGAAGAAATCATGAATGATGAGAACTCGCTAACGGGTCAATATTTGAGTGGGCGCAAGTTTATTCCGGTACGTACCGAACGCCGTAGTGTCGGGGACCGCTGGCTGGAAGTGCGTGGAGCGAAGGAAAATAACCTGAAAAACCTGAATGTAAAAATTCCAGTGGGTGTATTTACCGCAGTAACGGGTGTATCCGGCTCGGGTAAATCGACGCTAATTAATGAGATTTTGTATAAAACGCTTGCTCGTGATTTGAACCGTGCACGGGTACGTCCAGGTCAGCACAAAGAGATTCGCGGTCTGGAACATATTGATAAAGTTATTGATATTGACCAGTCACCAATCGGACGAACACCACGCTCCAACCCTGCTACGTATACAGGCGTCTTTGATGACATCCGTGATCTGTTTGCACAGACCAATGAAGCCAAAGTGCGCGGATACAAAAAAGGTCGGTTCAGTTTCAATATTAAAGGTGGACGTTGTGAAGCATGTCGCGGGGACGGCATTATCAAAATTGAGATGCACTTCCTGCCGGATGTCTACGTGCCTTGTGAGGTCTGCAAAGGCAAACGGTATAATCGCGAAACACTTGAAGTCAAATACAAAAATAGAAATATTGCAGATGTGCTGGAAATGACGGTAGAGGATGCAACGCAGTTCTTCGAGAACATTCCGAAAATTCATCGCAAAATGCAAACCTTGCTCGACGTGGGGTTGGGCTACATTAACTTGGGCCAGCCTGCAACAACGTTGTCCGGTGGTGAAGCACAACGCGTGAAGCTCGCTTCCGAGCTGTATCGTCGTAGTACGGGTAAAACGATCTATATTCTGGATGAGCCAACGACCGGTCTTCATGTCGATGATATTGATCGTCTGCTGAACGTCCTGCACCGTCTGGTGGATTCCGGTGAATCGGTACTCGTTATCGAGCATAACCTGGATGTTATCAAAACAGCCGATTATATCGTTGATCTGGGTCCGGAAGGTGGAAGCGGTGGCGGAACCATTGTTGCGACAGGTACGCCTGAGGATATTATTAAAGTGGAAGCTTCCTATACCGGTAAGTACTTGAAACCAGTATTGGAGCGGGATACGGAACGAAGCAAGACGTTACAATTGACGGAGTAAATGCTCCAGTTTACAGGTTGTTTGTGAATATCTAACCCTTCTTTTCATGAAGTAGATGGCATCGGTGTATGATCTGATGTCCTCTTCTTTCGAGGAGAAGGGTTTTCTGATATTTTACCGTTGTGCCAATCTTAATATGACATCGGTGAAAGTGTTTACATATGTGGTAGAGCAAGCATTCCATCAATCTACTGCCAAACTGGATTTTTTTCATTTTTCTGGATGATAGGGCTTGCATTACAAGCAGGGTACAGATAACATAGAGGAAGATATTAGGGTATGCGTTTAGCTGTTCAACTATGGTGAGGAGGTCTGTCTATCCATGCTGTTTGCAGAAGCTGCCGCGGCGAGTACTTCGAATTTTAATGCGTTTGATATTTTTGTCATCTTATTTACGATCCTGATTTTCATTGGAGTTGTCCGACTGGTTCGCGCACCGAAGAAGAATTTGTTTGCTATCGGATTTGCAGTGGTTAGTCTGCTGGTATTCCTTTTGACGGACTATGCCATGATTACCGGTTGGTTTGGTTCGTAGAGACACCGCTGAACTTATTTGAAAACAGCAAGTAGAAGAACAGACAAACACTTTCCAGAGAATTAAGGAGGGTGTTTTTTTGTGTTTTGCAGAGTGGTTCGGATAATACGGTCTTCTCTATCGAAATTAGGTCTTAAAGAGATTGTACAGGAATAATTTGTATGTTAAATTTGAGGATACCGGTATTGCAGATAATAGAGAAAGAGATTCAGTAATGGATCATATGGTTCGGTTGAATAACGGAGGATATATAGAGAGGGTTAGGTGAGAGAATGAGAGTGTTGGGGAAAAAGGGCGTAGCCATACTGATGGCTGCTGTACTCTCGATCAGTGTTGCAGCAACGGCTGGGGCAGCGGAGTCTTCATCAAGTATGCAAGCCAAAATGGTAGATGGACAAGTATATGTTAGTTCAAAGGATTTGGTCAAAGCGCTCGGAGGAAGTGGGCAATATGACGCCAAGTCTGGAACGTTTCAGTATAAGGGCAGTGAAGCAGTCCCGAAAGTAATTGAAAAAGTATCTCCTTCTGTTGTAGGCATTATCGGCAAATCTACTGAATTACAGGATGGCGTCACATCGGATCGCTATAACCTAGCTCATGGCACTGGCGTGATCATCCGCTCCAACGGCTGGATTGTGACGAATGCCCATGTGGTTGATGGATTAATCAATCCGTTGGTCGTGACGACTGATGGCAATACATATAAAATCACCAAAACATACAGTGACCCGTTAAGCGATATCGCTCTAATCAAAATTAATGCCAAATCTCTTAAACCGGCGACCTTCGCCAAAGCTTCCCAAACAACTGTTGGAGAAACCGTCATTGCCATCGGCACACCGATTTCCTTCTCTTTGCGTAACTCGGCGACAGTGGGCGTAATCAGTGGTCTTAATCGGGGAGTGGAGGCTACCTATCGGTTGATTCAAACAGATACAGCCATTAACCCTGGCAACAGCGGCGGACCGCTGGTCAACCTCAAAGGTGAAGTTGTTGGTATTAACTCTATGAAATTTTCAGCAGTGGGTATCGAGAGCATGGGATTTTCAATTCCAGTAGATACCGTTCAATATATTATCAATCAGTTCTTTGAATACGGAAAAATCAAGCGTGCAAGCCTCGGCTTGCAACTGGAAGAGAGCTGGTCAGCGATTGTGGGCCTGCCTACTGATGATCCTTTGACGATTACGGGTGTGCTGTCAGCTCAAGCGAAGAAAGCCAAAATTAAAGAGGGAGATGTGTTATACAGTGTAGCAGGCACACGTGTGTCCTCTGTGGTGGATATCAATGAGCTGCTCAAAACGTATGTGCCAGGACAGAAGGTCAAACTGTTAATGCAAACGGACGGCGATATTGTCACTCGTACGGTGGTCCTTGCTGATCGAGCGGATATCCAAGACGATGAAGATGAGCAGTTCACTGTAGATGAAGATCAATAAAGCCCGGCGAGCAATCCGGATCCAGAGAGGACGAATGAACGGAATGAAAATATCATTTTTACGTGTGCTAAGCACAGGTATGTTAGCCGGGATGCTGAGCATTGGAGCGGCATTGCCTGCGTGGGCATCCGATCTTATAACAAGTGAGCTGCGGATCACAGCGGGTAGTACGAGCGCCTATATCAACGGCAGCAAGCAGGCAATCGCCAAACCATATCAGTTCAAAGGCGTTACGATGGTTCCTGTTGGTGTATTCAAGAAGGCTTTTGGCAGCGAGATCCGACTGGAGAAGAATGATGTGGTCAAAGTTAAGGAAGGTCCGCATACTGTCACCTTAACCATTGGCAGTTCGATTGCCTGGGTGGATGGATTCAAAAAAGAGATGGGCGCAGCCCCAAAAATGGTAAATGGCGTGCTCATGGTGCCACTCCGCCCGGTAGCTGCGGGGATTGGTGCTACTCTTGCTCCAAGCAGTTCAGGAGAAATGGTCATTCGATTATTGCAAACGGACGAATCGGAGGATGAGGACGAGGGCGGCATTAATCTGGACGAAGGCAAAACGAGAATTGGTAACAGTTATTACGGCTGGTCCATTAATTACCCATCCGACCTCATGATTCTGCAAACGGGTGAGCAGGAGCGCATGATGACATTTGGCGCGGAGGACAGCAGTTATTATCTTGAAGTGTACGTGAGTGACCAGGATGTGAGTCTGGATTCGGATGATTTGTTACAGCAGCTTGTTCAGGAAGCAAAAGAGAGCGGAGATACGGTGCTCGATCGGGAATCGATTGCCAAAGGGAAAACACCTTATGCCCGGATTGTGGTTAAGGATGCGGACGGGGTGTTATGGGAAATGCGCCAATATATCCATGATGGTCGCCAATATGACGTATACCTCGCGGATTATGGAGCACTGAATTACAAGGATCTGGGCAAACGTGCAGCGCTACTCAATTCATTCCAGCCTACTTATGCTCAGTCCGATCGTACAATTAAGGATCTTTCAACCGTGGATGAGGGTATGCGCTCTACCTGGAATGATGATTATGGCATTGAACTGAAGATTCCAGCAGGCTGGTCCATGGACAACACCCAGATGATATACGAAGCCAAGGATGGTGCATATCTGCAACTACGTGTTACATCTGCACCGAAAGGTGCGACGGTCAAAGAGTGGAGTGGCCAACTGGACAAGTGGATGCGTGAGACATTCACGCCGGAAAGTTATGAGCCGATAGGTTCGTATACGATGGATGTATCAGGCGAGACTGCCGAAGTGAATGAGTTCCGTTATAACTTTGGCGATGGATGGCAGACGGAGTTCGATGTTCTTTTGCAAAAAAATGGCTATCGCTATTATGCAGAGTATACGTTCCCTGAGGAGCAGACGAAGGATCGGGAATGGTTTAAGAGTATCATGAAGAGTGTTGAGATTGATTTTGATACCGTATCTGATAATTTCGGACAGCTGGATGAAGACCCATATTTGACGGATAAAACAAAATCTGTGACACGAACGTCCAAACGTTATCATTACAGTGTAGATATTCCACGTTACTGGACGCCGTACAATGATCGGTTTGAGTATTCTCCTGTGGTTTATACCTTCACAGGTGGTCAATTCTCCATTGCCGCGAGTGAGGACAAATCCATTGAAATGACTGTCAGTCAACTTAGAGAGGCGTATGCGGAAGCAACCAAAACGCGTAAAAATTTCAAATTGATTAGCAGTGAGGAGTTGACGTTTGCGGGTGTGCCTGCGTTTTCCTTTATCTATCATGAAGTGGACAATGGTGTGCCGTATACCGGACGTCAGATCGTGTTTGAACAGAACGGAACGACGTATACCATTACGAGCGGGCTGAATGACGCCAACAAGACGGAAGTCCAGGCAGCAGCGCTGGAAAAAGCCGTGAACTCATTTACTTTTATCAAATAATACGAAATACTGAAATAAATAGATGTATGTTGCCGGAGGGTCACAAGACCTTCCGGTTTTTCGTGGTTTTTTCAGGAAAGCGTAGAAGAGTCGTTGCAGAAGTGGTACACTATACTAGTTCAGGAGTTATGACTGCTGTTCTGAAAAATAAGAATGACTGTAGGCTTGGGAATCAGGCAATACAGACATAATGTATAGATATAGCGATACAGTGACAATGCAGGCGTATGGAATCAAGGAACAGGATTAGCGTACAGGGTATTAGGGATGAAATCCGGCTATGCCGGTTATGGGGAGGATACACATGAAAACAGCAACAATACGAAGAGAAGACGTTGAGCTTCTGGCACCCGCAGGTGACTGGGACTGTATGCGTTCGGCGGTAGCCAACGGCGCGGATGCGATTTTCTTCGGAGTCGAAAAATTTAATGCACGGGCACGGGCGAACAATTTCCGTATGGACGAGCTGCCAGAGATTATGGCGTTTTTGCACAGTTATGGCGTAAAAGGTTTTTTGACCTTTAATATATTGATTTTTGAAAATGAATTGACGGATGCCAAAGAACTGATTGACGCTTGTGTCGATGCAGGTGTGGACGCCGTGATTGTACAGGATTTGGGTCTGGTCAAAATGATTCGCGAGATCTCGCCGGATTTCCCGATTCACGGTTCCACCCAAATGACGATTACGTCACCGGAAGCGGTGGAGTTTACGAAGCCGTTTGATATGGAACGTGTCGTGCTTGGACGGGAGAACAACCTGAAGCAGATCCAGAAGATCGGAGAACAGGCGAAGTTACCGATGGAAGTATTTGTTCACGGTGCGTTGTGTGTGTCTTATTCCGGGCAATGTCTGACTTCTGAAATGTGGGGTGGACGTTCCGCCAACCGTGGGGAATGTGCACAGGCTTGTCGTCTGCCGTACGACCTGATGGTGGATGGTGAGCATAAACCAATGGGCGATGTGGCGTATCTGCTGTCTCCGAAGGATCTGGCTGCAATTGACTTGATGCCGGAACTGATCGAAGCAGGCGTAACTTCCTTCAAAATCGAAGGACGTCTCAAAACGCCAGAATACGTGGCCAACGTGGTTAGTAAATACCGCAAAGCGATTGACCGTTACTTTGATGGAGATAATACTCCTCCAAGTAAGGAAGAAGTTCGTGAATTGCAGCAGAGCTTCTCTCGTGGATTCACACACGGTTTCCTGGACGGAACGAATAATAAACAGCTGGTTGACGGTACGTTCCCGAAAAGCCGTGGCGTCTATCTGGGTCGTGTAGACCAAGTATTGCGTGATGGTGTCGTCCTGAAGCTTGATGCACCAGTGAAACGTGGAGACGGAATTGTATTTGATGCCGGAGATCCGACGAAGAAGGAAGAGGGCGGACGTGTCTACGATGTACGTCGCAAAGGCGTGAAGCTTGAAGGCGAAGCAGAGGAAGGCTGGATCGTGGACGTTGTACCAGGCCGTAGTGACGTGGACCTGCGCCGCGTGAAAGTTGGCGACAAAGTATGGAAAACGAATGATCCGGCGCTGGACAAACGTCTGCGTCAGAGCTTTGAAATCGAGAAGCCTTATCGTATCTTCCCGGTAAACGTAAAAGTTATCGGCAGCCCAGGGCAGCCGCTTAGCACATGGTGGACGGACGTGCAGAAGGGCACGACGGTCCGTGTTAATTCCGAGATGGAACTGGATATTGCCCAGAAGCGTCCAATGACACACGAACTGCTCGAAGAGCAATTCGGACGTCTGGGCGGCACTGTTTTCCAGCTGGAAGAATTGGACGTCAACTTGCACGGTGACGTCATCATCCCGATGCGCGAGTTGAATAACATTCGCCGTCAGGCGGTGGAACAACTCGCGGGCGAGCGCCCTAAACCGCCCGTCTACGTGAAACGGGCGGTGGAAGTCTACGGCGATGCAGTTAAACCGGCAGCGCCAGTTGCTCGCGGTCATGCGGAGCTGACCGCGCTATGCCGCAGCCTGCCACAAGTGGAGGCAGCGCTGGAAGCAGGTGTCGGCATGATCTACGCCGACTTCGAGTTTATCAAGCAGTTCCCGGCAGCGGTGGAAGCTGTTCGTGCCGCAGGCCGCAAGATTGCGTTGGCAACACCACGCATTCATATGCCTGGCGAGAACGGATATCACAACAACATCCTGCGTTTGCAGCCGGATGCTGTGCTCGTACGTAATACGGGTGCGCTGTACTTCTACCTGCGCCACCGGATGGAGAATCCGGATGCGAAGCACCCGGAACTGATCGGTGACTTCTCATTGAACATCGCCAACCATAAAGCGGTAGAACTGTTTTTGGAAGCAGGATGTGACTGGATCACGCCATCCTATGACCTGAACATCCAACAAATGGTTGATCTGCTGGGTCACTCCCGTACAAGCCAGACCGAAGTGGTTATTCATCAGCATTTGCCGATGTTCCATACCGAGCACTGTGTGTACTGTACGTTTATGAGTGAAGGAACGGACTTTACGAACTGTGGACGTCCATGTGAAGATCACCGGGCTTCCTTGCAAGACCGGATCGGCATGTCTCACCCGGTACGTGTGGACGAAGGTTGCCGTAATACCGTGTATAATGCGGTGGAACAATCCGGTGCTGAATACCTGACCAACTTCATGGATCTGGGTGTATCCCGTTACCGTGTTGAATTCCTGGAGGAAACTCCAGAGCAGGTGCGCGAGGTTATTGATCTGTACAATCGTGCTTTGCGTGGAGAGATCAGTGGTACACAAGTTTGGAAAACACTGAAAGCAACAAACCAGCTTGGCGTAACGCGTGGTCAACTGGTGAAATAATAGATCGAAACCGGAACAAACAGCAACAGGCATGAAGTATGAAGCAACCCCAATCTCTGCTTTACGGAGCTCTTGGGGTTTTTTCTATAAAAGAGACTTGAACTACACCTATACTAAATTCGTATGTGGTATCTTGTTTGTCAGAGAAATATAGGAGGCGAAGAACCGTGGCGCCATTCACGATGATGGATATCAAATTGCTGTGCGGGGTCACGGCTTTCAAACGGGGAGAAGCGTATAACCAATCTGGGAGGGTGACCAATCTGGTTGCCAGTCAGGATGAACGTCATTACGAAGCTGTGGTTCGAGGTACAGAACGATACAAAGTAACGGTTGATCTGGATGATGCAGGTGAGGTTGTTGCCGGATGCAGCTGTCCGGGCGATGGGAGATATTATGACTATTGCAAACACGTGGCTGCCGTTTTGCTGGCGATTCATGAATGGGGAGAACAGCGTGACACGGGCTCTCAAACATCCTCGAAGCTGGTGTCTAAACCTGATCGTGGCTCCAGTTCCAGAGTAGGAACGCTGGTGGAGGAGAATGAGTGGGAGCGTCCAAACTCCATTTCAAATACCGACTCAGTAATGAATGTGGGATCTCATTCAACTTCATCTGCTCAGGCCATTGCAGCCGAGCCAGTGTCTTCCGAATCCAAGCTTGATGACCATTCGGATATGGATCGTCCGTCCGTACATTTCGCCCAAGCGGGTCGACCAAGCTCAGCTCCTGGATGGGGTAGATCAGCAGATAAACCTTCCTACCGCACAGCAGATCAGATTCTTTCCATGTTTGCCAAAGAACGCAGCCCCCTGCAATCAAATGATCGTAAATACACTGCGCCTGTAAGCCGGTCTTCATTGCGGGAGGAGCTGCAGCTCCAATTTATATGCAAGCTTGTGCAGGTTCACAAAGGCGGAGCCAAACTCGCGCTTGAACTGAAAGTAGGAAATAAACGCCTGTATGTCGTTCAGAAAGTGAAGCAATTCCTGAATTGCATTGAGAATGGTGAGCCGATGTCGTTTACCAAGCTATTTTTCTACGACCCTTCAATGCATTATTTTCGGCCACAGGATCAGGCGATCTTGTCTATGCTTATTCGGATGAGGCAGAGTGAGGAAGCTTACCGCGAATCCATCTCCGGTTACTTGGGTGCTTCAGACGGAAGAGATATATTGATTGCTCCTCTGGTCTGGAAGCCTCTATTGGATTTGCTGCTGCAGGCAGATAGCCGGATGGAGGGAACAGGGTTAGCCAATGGTCCACTCACTTTGGGTGAAGGGGCACTGCCATTATTTTATCGTATTGCGCAGGGGACTAATGAAGGATATCAGCTTGAGATTTCCGGATTGCGTGAGTTAATTCTTCTTCCAGCCTATGATGCTGCCGTGGTGGAAGGGCAATTGCATATGTTGGAGCCGATGCAGATGCGAAGTCTGGAGGATTTGAGCAGAGCGCTCACTTCTTATGGAATCAAGGAAAGTATCGATATTTCTGCTCAGCAGGTGGATGAATTCGTGCAGCATGTAGTGCCGGAATTGCGTACACTTGGACATCTGTCGATCGACTCCCAGGTGAGAGAACGAATCGCAGAGCCGGAGCTTGCGCCAAAGTTGTATATTGATTTCTACCGGGAACGGATTACTGCGCGTCTGGAGTTTGATTACGGTGTAATGGTGATTAATCCGCTGGCCGAATATTTGATCGATGAGGAAGAGAAAAAGGTGATTTTGGTACGTGACCGTCATGCGGAGCGTAACCTGATCGACCGACTAGATCGCTCTTTCCTGGAACGGGATGGCAGTGTATGGGCAAGTGAACGAGAAGATGCGGTATACGATGTGATGTATCATCTGCTGCCGGAGCTTGAGAAGCAGGTAGATGTCTATATCCCGAATGCGGTGAAGGCCATGGTGCAATCCTATCCGACACCGCCGAAAGTTCGGGCAGATCTGGGCAAAGGCTTGGATTGGCTGGAGATCTCATTCGAGATGGAAGGTGTAGATGAGCTGGAGCTTCAGGAAATTATGCGCAGCATTGTGGAAAAGAAACCGTATTTCCGCTTGCGCAGCGGTGTGTTTGTCTCTCTCGAAAATGACGGAGCGGACAGCTTTGCACACATGGCGGATTCCCTTGGACTGGCGTCGGGCGATATCAATGGCAGTCATATACGGATGCCGGCAGTTCGGGCGTTACAGCTTCCGGGCCGGGACGAGGTTTCCGGACATGTGAAGTGGGGCGGTTCCCTGAAACGTTTCCTGGATGACCTTCGTGATCCTGAGCGGATGGATTTTGCATTACCGGATGCGCTTGCTCCCGTGTTGCGTGATTATCAGGCCAGTGGATATCAGTGGCTGCGTACACTCGCATTTTACCGATTTGGCGGTATCCTGGCGGATGATATGGGACTTGGTAAAACGCTGCAAAGTATCGCCTATATCGCGGCAGAACTGAAAGAAAAGCCGAAACAGCACATAAGCAATCCAGGTGATGTTGATTACACTGTCGATGAGGGAACTTTCGGGAATAACATCCCAGATGAAGTACAGGCCGGACTGTTGGACCAACAATCTACTCATCCCCCGGTACTCGTCGTTGCACCAGCTTCGTTAACGTACAACTGGGCCAATGAATTTGCCCGATTTGCGCCGCATTTGCGAGTTCTGATTGCAGCTGGGCAGAAAGACGAACGAGCCAGTATGCTCGAAGGTATGGATGACGCAGATGTTATTGTGACGTCCTACCCGCTATTGCGCCGCGATCTGGACACATATCTCGGGAGAACGTTTCATACGCTTATTTTGGATGAAGCCCAGTCTATCAAGAACTCTTCTTCCCAGACAGCCCAAGCGGTTAAACAGATTGAGGCACCACGTCGCTTCGCTCTTACAGGAACACCCGTGGAGAACTCATTGGATGAGCTATGGTCGATCTTTGAAGCGGTTTTCCCGGGCCTATTTCCAAGCTATCGCAGATTCCGAGATCTGCCTCCTGAACGCATTGCCCGGATGGTCCGTCCGTTTATTCTTCGCCGTCTGAAGAAAGATGTGCTGGAGGAATTGCCGGATCGTATTGAAACGGTTCAGCGCTCCGAGCTGAAGGACGAACAGAAGAAACTGTATGCCGCGTACCTGTCTCAGCTTCAGGATGAGACATCCAAGGATATGGAAGAGAACGGCTTTCAGAAGAACCGGATTAAAATACTGGCTGGTATTACACGCCTGCGCCAGTTGTGCTGTCATCCCGCTCTCTTTGTGGAGGGTTATCAAGGGGATTCCGGGAAAATGGAGCAGCTGCTGGAGACGGTAGAGGATTGTCTGGCTGCTGGCAAGCGGATTCTCATCTTCTCCCAGTTCGCTAGCATGCTGAATCTAATTCGACAGACGCTCGCTGCACAGGGGAGAGATTTGTTCTACCTGGATGGTCAGACACCTGCACAGAGTCGGGTAGAGATGTGCCGCAGATTCAACGAAGGTGAAGCTGAGCTGTTCCTGATCTCCTTGAAAGCTGGCGGTACCGGATTGAATTTAACGGGTGCAGATACTGTTATTTTATATGATTTGTGGTGGAATCCCGCCGTGGAAGAACAGGCCATCGGACGTGCCCATCGTATGGGGCAGAAACAAGTCGTACAGGTTATCCGCCTCGTTACGGAAGGTACGATTGAGGAGAAGATTTTGGAGCTGCAGCAGCGCAAAAAAGATTTGATTGCCGAAGTCATTGAACCCGGAGATCGAGGATCGACTACCTTATCCGAGCAGGATATCCGGGAGCTGTTGATGGTATAATGAAGTCTAGCCAAATTAGTATTCGATTTATCTAATATATAATTATTTCTCCACCAGAAGGAGCGGATCTAGCGTGCGTATTCGCAAAGCAATCATTCCAGCGGCCGGGCTCGGTACCCGGTTTCTGCCTGCCACGAAGGCGATGCCCAAGGAGATGTTGCCAATCGTTGACAAACCGACGATCCAGTACATTATTGAAGAAGCTGTAGCTTCAGGCATTGAGGATATCATTATCGTAACAGGTAAAGGTAAACGGGCCATTGAGGATCATTTTGACTATTCATTCGAGCTGGAGCAGAATCTTGCTGGTAAACAGAAATGGGATCTGCTGAATGAAGTTCGCAAACCCTCCGAGATGGCAGACATCCATTATATCCGTCAAAAGGAACCGAAGGGTCTGGGACACGCCATCTGGTGTGCCCGCAAGTTTATCGGAAACGAACCATTTGCCGTGCTACTGGGGGATGACATCGTGGAATCCAATCATCCTTGTCTTCAGCAGATGATCGAAGTTTATGATGAATTGCAATCTCCGATCGTAGGTGTGCAGCCTGTTGATTGGAGCGAAGTGTCACGTTACGGGATTGTGGACGGGGAATTGGTATCTCGCACCGAAGATCGTGTGTACCGTGCGCGTCGTTTGATCGAGAAACCGAAGACGGAAGAATCACCTTCCAATTTGGCGATTATGGGACGTTATATTCTGACGCCGGATATCTTCGATATTCTTGGTCAGCAGTCTGCTGGCGTGGGCGGAGAAATCCAGTTAACGGATGCCTTGTCCCGTCTGAATGACCAACGACAGATTCTCGCCTATCATTTTGACGGTCTGCGTCATGATGTTGGGGAGAAGCTTGGTTTTATTGAAACCACGATTCATTATGCCCTTCAGCGCCCGGATTTGCGGGAGGATTTGTTAGATTACTTAAAGAAGATCGTGGTGTCAAGCTAGCGAATTTTTTATGAATTAGATCAAAAAAAGGTTTGCCCTTTATAGGGCAAACCTTTTTTTGATGTGAAATTAATATTAATAGGACCTTTAGTTGCACTTTATCAATTAGAAGTTCAATTCAGCAATCTGTTTAATCTCGTCTGCTTCGTTAGGTGCAACAGCAATCAACTTATCATATACTGCTTGATCCTGTTGTCCATCCTTAGTCAGAGCAGCAAGGTACCAACGGGCAATTTCACGGTTGGTAGCATCCGACAGATCCTCTGCAATTCCATTCTTAAGAATAGTAGCAGCTCCGGCGGAATCGTTTGACATATATTTCATTTTACCAGCGTTCAGGATCATTGTCGGGGTGAGCTCGAATGGCTGTCCTTGAAGCTGCCCTTCAGGGAGAGTCTTCAGGTGTTCTACACCATCCACAACGTGTTGGTAAGCATCCAAACCTGAAGTGAAGTAGGATTCCCTCTTAGCCGTATCGCCTTGTCCAAGTGCCTGATATCCGAGATCGAACGAGCGGCTGATAAGCGTCTCGTACCAATCCATATCCCAGATGTAGTTGGCAGCATACTCTTTTTGGAGAGCATAGGCTTGGTCAGATTCACCCTTCAATTCGTATAAGCCCATGAGTTGCTTAACCATGCCCTTATTAAATGGCTCCGCTTTGAGACCACTTTGGAGCAATTGTACAGAAGCCGTATAGAACTGATCATCCTGCGTTTGCTGATAGCCCTGTTGATAAAGGGAGGAAAGCATCAGCAACGAATCTGTATGTGTGCTGCGAATCGACAGATCTTTATCGAGTGGCGCTTTGATCTCCTGGAAGTCCTGACTAGTTTGAGCTACCTCTTTTGCCTCATAAGCGTAATGGTTAGCTTGCAGGAAGCGAACAGATATAATGAGCAGGATAATTACAGCTAATCCGGCAATCGCACTGTAGATTCCACGTGCTGTGGAGCCACTAAGCTTCAATCGACGCATCGGCTTAGGGTCCATCGCAGCAGCCATTCCGCCAAGACCAAGGAAAACAAGAATTCCAATAAAGACATAACTCATATTGAAATCAAGGACACTTAGTACCAGAATGGACAGGGACAGGATGAAGTACACAAAATGAGACTCCTGTTCTTCCTCGCTTCTTCTTGCATACGCACGAACATATTGATAGAAAATAAAGAGAATGAATGCCATAAAGATAATAAATCCAATGATCCCAACCTCAACGAGGTATTGCATGAAGAAGTTGTGTGCTTGGGCACTGACATAAGGATTGTTCTGATACTTTTCATACAAGGTGGTCCATGCTCCACCACCGGCACCTATGATTGGATAGTCTGCAAATAGTTTTGTGGCATCTTTATAAAACGTAATCCGTTCGAGCACACTGTGCTGTTGAAAATTGATGTTTTCAAGTCGTGTGCTAATGCTATTGGGCAAAATGTTCCGCACACTCGTACCAAGCAGAAGCACAGCAACAATGACTGTCAACATAACAGACCCTAGAGGAATCCATAGACTGGAGCCCTTTCGGGCTGACCAGGATTGAAGACCATTCTCCAGTCGCGGTGAAATCCAACGCTGGATAACCCAACATACGAGAGCCACAATTATGGATGCAGTAATTAAATACATCCAGCCTTTAGCTACGAGAGAGTTTGAGAATTGTTGTTGCAATTCAAGTCCTGCTGTATTTATTGGATTCAACACAACCAGTGTACCGATTGCAGCTGTTCCACAATAGATAAACCACAGAATTTGCTTAGCAGGTTTCAATAGTAATAACAGGATGATAAAGACAATTGGGAGCATGACAAGACCCGTACGGGAAAGCGTCAGCAATAGCGACAAGATAATTGGCACAAGCATGAAGCCATGCAGTAATTGCGTGTACACTTTTTTGGAACGGATCATACTGAAAATGGTAATAAACAGAAATGCCATCAGGAATGCAGCGTATGTATTAGGATACTGAAATACCGATGCAAGTCGTGGGCCGTTTGAATCGTTCCAGATGGCTTGATTATAGACGCCATTCACGACACCAGATGAGAACCACCCGACTAGCTTGCCTGCAAAACTAAATGCACCCAACCAATTTAGCAATCCAAATCCGACAATTACATATGCAATTCCTATTAAGGAAGATTGTATGATATGATTGGTTTTGTTGTTTTTTAGTAGGTACATAGTCATCACAAAGATCATGGCATAAATACATTGAATAAGAATCATGTTAACTGCCAGATATTTTGATGCTGCACTTACGAGTGACAAGACGTAGGTGAGTGGAAATAATATCACTGCGATCTTAAGCCAATCTTGCTGTGTTTCTAGTTTCATGTGCTTGAAAGAGGCAGCTGCCCAAATAACGAATAGGAGGGTTGTAATTACAACTGCCCAATAAATGGGGCCCTCGTATTGAAGCAATTGCCCATTAAATAACGCAACTTGGAAAGAGGACCAGAGTAAAAATAAGATGAGTCCTATGGTCAATGTCCATAGCAGTGGCGTAGTCGAGTTGCTAGTTGCTTTCCTCGACGTCTTATTAGATTTCCCGTATACTGGATTCGACAAGGTATAATTCTCCTTTTCTTGTAGATACGACAATATTTTATCATAGAACGTTTAGGTTGTCCTATTACGCTTGTAGTAGAAGTATGTTATTTTGAATCTAAATGAAAATATAAAGGACGATTAAATGTCAAATGGCAGAGCTGAAATCAATAATATATAAGATTCTTTACAAGATTGCTGTTAGATTGAAACCCTTGAGTGTTAAGTTTTTTTCAACTAAGGTCAGACAGCAGATTAAGCATAAACTACTTAAGACAGCTTTTCCTTTACAGAAAAATGATGAATCGACGAATTTTAGAGAGGGCATCTCAGGTATAAATCTTGTGGGTTATGCTCGTGCCGAAATGGGAATTGGAGAATCCTGCAGAATAGCTGCGCGGAGTATTACCGCTGTTGATAATATGAATTTTGGAATTATCAATTTCACGGGGACTAATTCAGCCAGAATGAATGATATTACATGGATCCACAAAGAGATTGCTGAACCCAAGTATAATATTAATTTGTTTCATATTAATGCTGAGCAGATGATCGAAGTTTATTCTCAGTATGGAAATTCGATTTTTAAAAACCGTTATAACATAGGATACTGGCACTGGGAACTGCCCGATTTTCCAGATGATTGGAAGGAGAGCTTTAACTTAGTTAATGAAATTTGGGTTCCTTCCACGTTTATTGCAGATTCCATTGCTCAAAAAAGCCCAGTGCCCGTAGTGAAGATCCCACATAGTATTGAAGTTTCCATACAGCATATGAGAGACCGGGCGTACTATAATTTACCGCAGAATGCATTTTTATTTTTAACGATGTATGATTTGAAAAGCTATCAGGAAAGAAAAAATCCGAAAGCTTCAATTAGAGCGTTTCAAACCGCCTTTTTACCGGACGATCAGTCCGTAGGCCTCGTAGTAAAAGTAAACGGAATTGGATATGCACAAAAAGAGCTAGAAGAACTGCATGAAATCATAGGGGAACACAAGAATATTTATCTGATTGAAGAGACCCTTACAAGAAATGATACAAATGCATTGATCTTTGTAACAGACAGTTACATTTCTCTTCACCGGAGCGAAGGTTTTGGCCTAGGACTTGCTGAGGCTATGTATCTTGGTAAACCAGTTATAGGAACAGGGTGGTCGTCCAACTTAGATTTTATGAATCATGATAATTCATGTTTAGTGAGCTATACCCTAGTGCATTTGAAACAAGACTTCGGTCCGTACAAAGCATACCAATAT
This sequence comes from Paenibacillus sp. 276b, assembly GCF_900107875.1. NCBI lineage: Bacteria > Bacillati > Bacillota > Bacilli > Caryophanales > Paenibacillaceae > Paenibacillus > Paenibacillus sp. 276b. The sequence goes on from NZ_FNRR01000012.1 coordinate 59,442, forward strand.
TGGGCTGACCCTGATATAGAGCATGCAAGTTATTATATGCGTAAACTTAATACTGATAGAAACTATTACGAACAGGTATCGTCAAAAGGAGAAGCGTACATTAAGCAGCATTACTCTCCACAAACTATTGGGAAATTGATTCAGAAAAGATTAGAGTATATTTCTATGTGGAAGTTTGGAGGATGAAATGAATATTACATGTGTTATCATGGCTGGGGGAAAAGGTGAGCGTTTTTGGCCTAAGAGTAGAACTAACCTTCCCAAGCAATTTTTGAATATTTCCGGTAATAAATCTATGATCCAGCAATCTATTGCACGGTTGGAGAAGATGATCGATATCTCTCATATATTCATTGTCACGAATGAACTATATGCTGAGTTAATTAAGGCTCAAATTCCTACGTTACCTGCTAATAATATCATCATTGAGCCTGTGGGACGAAATACAGCTCCCTGTATCGGTCTGGCCTCTGTTATTATTGAGGATCGCTTTCCAGACAGCACAATGATTGTAATTCCTTCAGATCACATTATAGAGAACGAAGAGGGATTTATACGGATACTAAAAACGGCTGTTGAAGTTGCCCAGGATAACAAGAATCTAGTTACACTTGGAATCCAACCTACATACCCTGAAACAGGTTATGGCTACATCGAAAGTAGCAATCAAACCAAAGAAGTTAATGAACTCTCAGTTCATAAAGTTAATCAGTTTGTCGAGAAACCGGACTTGGCCACAGCGCAAGCCTATCTAGAAGCGGGGAATTTCTTGTGGAATAGCGGGATTTTTGTGTGGAAAGTTAACACAATTAGATACTATATACAAGAATTAATGCCAGAAATGCATGATATTTTGGAGACCATGAAGGTGGTACTTGATTCAGAAAATCGTGATGAACTGATACGTTCGGAATTTTTAAAGATGCCTGATCAATCTATCGATTACGGTATTATGGAGAAGGTTAGTAACATCTATGTAATTCCATGTGTATTCGGTTGGGATGATGTGGGTAGCTGGACTGCTCTTGAACGAATTAATGAATTAGATGAAAATGGGAATGTGATTCGTGGTAATATCCTCAACCTGGATACCAAGCGTTGTATTATTGAGAGCAATGGTAAATTAATTGCTACCTTGGGCATTGAAGATTTAATTATAGTAGATACTGAAGATGTGACGTTAATTTGTACTAAGGAAAAGGCGCAGGAAGTGAAGCTGCTTCTAAAAGAATTAAGAACGCAGAAGATGGAAGAATATTTATAGGCTTTACGTAATTTGTTGATATATGATAACTGCACAGCAAAAGGAGAACTTAAGAACATGACTAAAAATGCATTGATTACTGGAATCACAGGACAAGACGGATCATACTTGGCAGAATTGCTTCTTGAGAAAGGATACAAAGTATATGGTCTTCGTCGTCGTACAAGTGTACCCATTATGGAGAACATCGAGCATATTAAAAACGAAATTGAATTTATTGATGGAGATCTACTAGATCAAGGTTCTTTGATTCAAGCGGTTAAGAAGTCCAACCCGGATGAGGTATATAACCTGGCTGCTCAGTCTTTTGTTGCGACATCTTGGGATCAACCTGGCATTACTGGACAAGCTACGGGCGTTGGGGTTACCAGTATGCTTGAAGCTGTTCGTTATATCAAACCTGAAGCAAGGTTTTATCAGGCATCCAGCAGTGAAATGTTTGGTAAAGTAGTGGAGACTCCACAAAAGGAAACAACACCCTTCTATCCACGGAGCCCATATGGAGTTGCTAAAGTTTATGGTCACTGGATTACAGTAAACTACCGTGAAAGTTATGATATGTACGCTTGCTCAGGAATTTTGTTTAATCATGAGTCGCCACGTCGTGGTGTGGAGTTTGTTACTCGTAAAGTAACCGATGCAGTTGCACGTATTAAATTAGGACTTCAAAGTGAGCTTCGTATGGGCAACTTAGATGCTAAACGTGATTGGGGCTTTGCTGGTGACTATGTTAAGGCGATGTGGCTGATGCTTCAGCAGGATCAACCTGATGACTATGTTATTTCAACTGGAGAAACTCATACAGTTGAAGAACTTGTACAAATTGCTTTTAACCATGCCGGTCTCAATTGGAGAGACTATGTCGTCATTGATCCTAAGTTCGTCCGTCCTGCAGAAGTTGATCTTCTGTTAGGGGATTGTGCGAAAGCAAAAGAAAAATTGGGCTGGAAGCTTGAGGTTGGATTTGAGCAACTGGTCAAAATGATGGTCGATAGTGATTTGAAAAAGCTTGAGAAATAAGGTGGGGGTGGAAAATGAAAAGAGCATTAATCACTGGAGTCAATGGATTTGCTGGTCAATACCTTGCCGAAAATTTATTGGATAACGGATATGAAGTTTGGGGTGCAGGTAGAAGTGGAAACACAGCCTCTAAAGACGGAGTTGAAAAAATCCAATTAGCTTTCTCGGATATTGAAGATATTACAGAACTTCTTGAAACTATAAAACCTAATGTTATTTTTCATCTTTCTGGACAAAGTTCTGTTAAGAAATCGTGGGGAGACTTAAAGGGAACTTTTGAATCCAATTTATTTGACACAATAAATTTGCTGGAAAGTGTCAAGAATTCAAGTCTAAGGCAAGAAATAACTTTAATTACAATAGGATCTTCTGAGGAGTATGGACTTGGAGTCGTATCTCCAATTACTGAAGAAATGATGCCAGCTCCATCTAATCCGTACGGTCTTTCAAAATATACATTAGGAAACCTTTCTCTGATGTATAACAATACTTTCGGTATGAATATTATTCATACAAGATCTTTTAATCATATTGGCCCTCGACAAGTTGAGGGATTTGTAACAGCAGACTTCGCTAAACAAATAGCGAATATTACCAATGGGAAAGCTGAACGAGTGATACACGTTGGGGATCTTAGTAGTAAACGTGATTTCACTGATGTAAGAGATATCGTTGAAGCATATCGTCTGCTCTATGAGAAAGGTGAAAGAGGACAGATCTATAATGTATGCTCTGGTACATGTATTTCTATTGAGGACATACTGCACATGCTTAGTTCATTTTCAAAATATCCTGTAAAGATCGTAATAGATCCTAACAAGTTTAGACCCAATAACATACCGGAGTATTTTGGCTCAAATAATAAAATTTTTGATGTAACAGGTTGGAAACCTAAAATAACAATAAAACAAAGTTTGCATGATATTTATATGTACTGGCTAAACAAGTAAATATGAGAGTGTATAGGTGGCTTAAGTTATGATAGAAACTTATAAAGAAGTAATAGCATATAGGCAAATGATCATAAGTACCGTGAGGAAGGATCTTCGATCACGTTATAAAGGTTCTTTTTTAGGTTTTTTATGGACTTTTGTTAACCCACTGCTGCAACTTGCTGTTTACTCAATAGTGTTCCCTTTGATTTTACGAAATAATCAAGAGAATTATCCTATGTTTCTTTTTGTGGCTTTATTGCCGTGGTTATTTTTCACCTCTTCAATTCAAGGGGCCACAACAAGTGTGGTGAATGGCGCAAATCTTGTTAAAAAAATTTACTTTCCAAGAATAATACTCCCTTTATCTGTAGTTTGCACAAACTTAATGAATTATATTTTTGGTTTAATTATTGTGTTCCCTGCTCTTCTACTTTCGAAAGTACCCTTGACCTTCAACATACTATGGTTGCCAATTGTATTAATTATTGAATTTATTTTCGCACTAAGTCTGTCGCTTATTTTTTCAGCTCTTTATGTTAGATTTAGAGATTTAGAACATATTGTCGGAATTTTGACAATGGTTTGGTTCTACTTAACTCCTATTGTTTTTGCGATAGATATTTTCCCGAAAATAGTTGCTGATATTGTTGCATATAATCCTATGGTGCCTATTATTAATGCATTTCGCGACGTGCTGTTATATGGAAATGCACCTCACTGGCCTTCTTTGCTTTATGCATTTACAGTAGGTTGTATACTACTGATCATTGGTTTGACTATATTTTTGAAACTTGAAAAGACTTTTGCGGAGGAACTCTAATGATAAGCAATGACTTGGCTATTTCAATAAGAAATGTCAGTAAAACATTTAAAATATATCACGATAAGCCTATTTCTTTAAAGGAAAAATTGCTGAGACTAAGAAGTAACGATTACAGTTATTTTCATGCAGTGAATAATGTTAACATAGAAATAAAGAAAGGTGAAACAGTTGGTTTAATTGGTCATAATGGTTGTGGTAAAAGTACGTTACTCAAGCTTATAACAAAGATTCTGTATCCGGATTCCGGAAACATATCTGTTTCAGGGAAGATTTCTAGTCTTATAGAACTAGGGGCAGGTTTCCATCCTGATTTTACTGGTAGAGAAAATATCTACACCAATGCTGCTATCTTCGGTTTATCTAAAAAAGAAATAAACGAAAAGATTGATGATATCATTAAATTTTCAGAGCTGGGCGAATTCATTGATAATCCGGTAAGAACTTATTCGTCCGGTATGTATATGCGCCTAGCTTTTTCTGTTGCAATAAATGTTAACCCAGAAATCCTATTGATAGATGAAATCCTGTCAGTTGGAGACGCTAACTTCCAGAAAAAATGCTACGATAAAATTGAAAGCTTTAAAAACAATGGTGCAACGATTGTTATAGTAGCCCATGATTTGGGTACAATTGAAAAAATTTGCGATAGAGTGATTTGGATGAACGAAGGACAGATCGTTGAACAAGGTGAACCTGATAGAATAGTTGATTTATATGTGCAACATATGAATCAACAATTTGTTGAACGACGACAACAAGAATTTAAAGAAGAACATAATAATGTAGAAAGCGATGAAAACTCTCAAATTATCGATGACAGTGCAACAGTAAGTTCGTTAGAGTTTTCTGGCGATAATCGCTGGGGTTCAAAAGAGGTTGAAATTCTAACTGCTAGATTAGTTAATAGCAATGGTGAAAATACAAACGTTATTTCAGCGGGCGAATCATTCTCAATTGAAATAGAATATAAAGTTAATAAACCTCAAAAAGAATATATCTTTGGAATAGGTTTTTACACTTCAGATAAGGTGTTAGTTTATGGTAACAACACTGAAATTGGAAAATTGAAAATTGAAAATATAAAAAAACAAGGCACAGTAAAATTCACTGTAGACAGATGTGATTTACTTTCTGGAAACTATAAGCTTAATGTGGCAATTGTTGATGGGGATCATAGGGCGTTGGATTTCATTAAATTTTATATGGATTTTACTATTGTATCGCTCGATAAGGCAGTAGGATTATTTTCGATTCTGCATAAATGGGAAATTAATTGATAGTATTTTTGCTTATAACTGAGGTGGAACATAATGGACAAAGAATTCAAAAACATTGAACACAAAGTAATTTATAAAAAATTAATTAATGGATTAGAAAAACGTAGTGAAATACAGAATCAAGCTCCAAGTTTCGATCATAGTGATCATTTAAGTAATCATTTCACTGAACTCGACAAATATATAAATAATATGCTAAAACTTAGGGAAAACTTTGCATATAGATATCTACACTCGCAAAGAAAGTTTATTGGTCCATTGATTGTATTTGGAAAGAAAATAATTAGAAAATTATTGAAATGGTATATAGAGCCGGTAGCATACCAACAAACAGAATTTAACAACAATGTAACCTCTTCTATAGGTAGAATAACTCAAGTTATCGTGCCGCTAAATAACCAAATGAAAAGTACTAAGCAAGTGCAGCATAGTTTTGAAGCAAGTATACACAACCTTGAAGAAAAGACAGAAATATTAACAAAGATGATTCAACAACAAGCTAATGTAGTCGAAGAGTTCGAAAAACAAAAAAATGAATTGGAAAATCAGATTAATTGTATTGAGAAACAAAATTCAATCTATGTTGAAAGACTAGTTCAAGCAGAGGAAATAATAGAAAAGCTAAATGTCAGCAACTTATTCAATAACGATCATGATTCTTTCTTTAATAAAAAAACTTTTGCTCAGTCTGGAGAAGATAGTATATTAGCGTATATTATTCATGTACTAGGAATACCTTTTGATCAAGTGAATTATATCGATCTAGGAGCAAATCATGCTAAAGAGATGAGCAATACTTTTTTCTTTTATAACAAAGGTTCACAAGGTGTTCTGGTTGAGGCTAATCCTGAACTTATTCCTGAATTAAAGTTTCATCGCCATAGAGATATTGTTTTGAACAAATTAGTAGACACAAGCTCGAATAATAAAATTGAATTTTACATTTTAAGTGGCGATGGATTGAGTACACCTGATAAGGACTCCATCTCTAAAATACGTGAGATTAATCCTAATATTGAGATTGTTGACACTAAACTTGTGGAAACAATCTCATACAATGATATTGTTGAGAATTATCTTGGGAAATCACCAACTATTTTATCTATTGATATTGAAGGGAAAGACATCGAAATTATAAGATCAATTGATTTTGATAAATATCGTCCTGTTCTAATTGTAATAGAAATGATAAGCTATGATGTTTTTTTAAACTATCAAACTAAAAATTCAGAAGTGTATAATTTTTTGAAAAGTAAAGATTATGAAGAATATGCTTTTACCGGTATTAATTCAATCTTTATTGATCATATATACTTGAATAATGCAAGGAGAAAATAATGTATGAATATTGCAATTGATGTGCTGGCTATTTTGGGACCTGATTCAAAAAATAGAGGTATTGGAAACTATAACACAAGTCAATTTAATAAATTATTTGAAAAGGATAAAGAAAATAATTATTTCTTGATTAATTTCTATGAGAATGTTGAGTTAAAGAATATTTTGAATTATTCCAATAATGTTAGAGAGTTTTATTTCTATCTAGGACCTAATGGATTGTTAACAAAAAACAAAGATTTTAAAGGGATTATCGGAGACTTAGTTAAAAGGTTTATAAAAGAAAATAATATTGAAGTTTTTTATATAACATCTCCATTTGATAGGAATATGTCTTATGAAATGGAATGGTTCGACAATGTAAAAGTAGTGGCAACGGTTTATGATATAATCCCTTATCTCTTTAAAAAAAGATATTTAAGTGATAAAAAATTTTATGATGAATACATGAATTGGGTAGAGAAAGTTCGTAAGGTTGATAAGATACTAGCTATATCTCAGAGCGTTAAAGATGATCTTGTGAAAAATTTTCATATTGAATCGGGAAAAATAGAGATAATATATGCTGGGACAGATGATTGGTTTAAAAAAATTAATGTTACCGAAGCAGAAAATTATGCTATTCGAAGTAAATATAATATTAAACAAGATTATATTATGTGTACAGGTGGGGACGACGATCGAAAAAATATTGCAGAATTAATATATTCATATTCACAGATGCCAAGGAAGTTAATTGATAGATATCAATTAGTAATTGCATGTAAGCTCAGCTCAGCCTCAGAAGAAAGATATTATAATCTTGCTAAAAAAAATGGAATAGAAGGTAGAGTTATCCTTACAAATTTTGTCCCGTTAAATGAATTAATTTCCCTGTATAATTTAGCTCATATTCTTGCTTTTCCATCACAATATGAGGGATTTGGATTGCCGATAGTAGAAGCTATGGCATGTGGGACTCCAGTGATTACCTCTAATAACTCGAGCTTAGCTGAAATTGCTGAGGGGGCTGCTGTGCTTGTTGATCCTTTCGATAGTAGAGACATCACTAGAGGATTAATTGAAATATTAGAAAAAACAGATTTAGATGAACTAATTAATAAGGGCTTCGAACGGGTAAGAAGGTTTACTTGGGACAAAGTGGCAGACGATACGCTAAATGCCCTGACTTCTTTAAAGGAAAAGAAAGCTCAATATGAGATTACAGGAAATAAAAATAAAATAGCCTTTTTCACCCCTCTCCCTCCTTTAGAATCAGGGATTGCTGATTACAGTGTTGATATTATTAAAGGATTGTCTGACTATTTCGAAATAGATATATACATTGATAAAAACTATAAGCCTATCTACGAATTCGATTCTAATGTGAAAGTACATGTATATGAGAGTTTTATTACAAGGGAGAATGAATATCAAGATATAATTTATCAAATGGGAAACAGCGAGTATCATGCTTACATGATTGACTTTATTCAAAAATCCCCAGGGACTTTAGTGCTCCACGATTACAATTTGCATGGCTTAATTTATCATCTGACTGCTGCTAAAGGTGATTTTAAAGCATATAAACAAATCCTACTTGAGGATTACGATAAAGAAATTACTGAAACTTATGTAGGTGAATTAGTTGATGGTCGAGGTAATCCACAATTATATGATCTTCCACTGAATGGAGTAGTAACTAATTATTCAAAAAAAATAATAGTTCATAGTGATTATTCCAAGAAGTTGTTATTGGAAAAGAATGTTGGTCATAAAGTGAATAAAATACATCATTACGCCCGTATTAAAAAACAAAATAAAGTACGTACTCGGGCCAAATTAAATATATCTACCGATTCTGTAGTTATTTCAGCCTTTGGTCATATTCATGAAACTAAAAGAGTTTTCCCTATTTTGAATGCATTTAAACAGTTAGCTGAAGAGTTTGGAAATTTATATCTATATTTCGTAGGTAAACCAGCTCCTCATATTAAAGGACCACTTACAGATTTTCTAACAGAGAATAATTTAACTGACAAAGTTATTATTACTGGCTATAGCAGTCATGAAATCTTTGAAGATTACATGGATACAGCTAATATATGTTTAAATTTGAGATTTCCTTACAATGGTGAAACGTCTGGAAGTTTAATGAGAATGCTAGGAAAAGGGAAGTGCGTTCTAGTCAATGACCTTGGAAGTTTTTCGGAAGTACCTGATGATGCTTGTGTAAAGCTTACAAACCCCAAAAACTTATCGGTTACCGAAGAATCTAATATGATTTATAAAAAATTGAAGGAACTAATTAATGATCCTGGGAAAACTGATATTATTTCGAGAAAAGCAATAGAATACGCCGAAAATCATCTGAATTTAGAATTGATCTCTAAAAAATATACAGATTTTTTGAAGGATAGTAGTAAATCATTACTTAATGATCAGTTACTTGATATTTTAATCTTCAATCTTAATAGAGATTATTCAGATAAAGAAGTGGATTTTTACGAGTTGGCCAAAACCCTTTCATTTTCAAAAATGTAATTATAATATGAATATATTACTAGGAGCGTGAAAACCTCAATTATTGTCGAGAGACGTGTAGGGTGGCTAGAGATACGAATGAGACTTTTCGTGGAAAACTCTATTTCGAATGATGGATAAAAACGCAGTTGTATGAAGTATTAAAATAAGAGAGAAAGACTCATGACTCGCCGAAAGGCGACCCTTATCCTGCAAATTTCTCCATCCACTAGACCTCGATAAATAAATGATGAGGGAAAGCCGAAAAATACTGGGAAGCTACGTGGGTGGCTGATGTAGTCATCCACTTGTGTTATTTCATACATTTGTTTTTCCAGAAATCTCCATGCTTGGTCGTATAGTTTTTTATCTTTAATCAACATTTTTTGGATAAATGTATACTAGGAAGAGTAATCCGAGATTACTCACTCGGCGACTTCTCTTATCGAATCTCAGGATAGACCTGTTCTCTGTCAGAAGAGCGCGAATTGCATATCGTATCATACACCCGGTCCTTTAAGACTGTTAATTTAGTCTCTTTAAGTGTCGTATCCATGAACCGAATCATGGTCCTTACCTCCGGTCATTTCGAAGGGAAGCAGGTTATTTAATGTTTGACTCTCCCTGCCAATGTCCGATGACTTGCTTTGCCCCTCTCTTTCCGGCGGAGAAAGCTGTTGTATGCGGACTTCCAATAAGGAAAGAGGTGGGTGAAATGCATCAAAGTCCCTAAACTATTTATATAATATTCATTAGTTTTAACAGCTCCTTGCTGACAACTAAAATAAGCAATTCAGAATCACTAACTCAGAATTATAGTAAGGAGTAATATGTTTTATGAAAAATCTTTATTTTTTGTTTGTTTTGTTATTTTCATTCATTTTTGTATACGGTAGATTCTTACTGATGAATTCAAAAGGTTTAGATTACTCTTTTGAATCTGTTCTAGGACCTGTGTTAAAAGATATCATATTTTTATTATTGCTTGTAGCTTTGTGCTATTGGACAGGTAAGCTGAATAAGTGGTTACCATATCTAATATCTGTCCCCTTTATTGTGTTTCATTTGGTGAATATCGAATATATCTACGCTATGAATAATGTTGTTAACCTTAAAGATATCTCATATGCTTCCGACACTGAATTCCTAAAAGGTTCACTGTCTGGTTTTAATTTTCCCTTATACTACATTATTATAACGATCTCTTTAATAGGCACATTGGTCACTGGGAATTTATCCACAAGTAATTGGGTGAATAGTAAGAAACGTAAAGGTTACATTATCTCTGGTATTAGTGTACTTATATTACTAATGGAAAGTATTCTTGTTTTAAATTCTTCAAATGATTGGAAAGAAAGCAACTTTACATACGCTTCCTTGAATAATAGCGTATTTAATTTAATCGCTTCCTATAAGGATGAAACTATAGTAGAGTACCCCGTGGATATTGAAGATAAAATTAATAGCTCAAAAAAAATAGATAACGGGAACTTATTATTAAGTGATAGTAAGATGTCTTCTAAAAACGTACTTATTGTTACTATGGAAGGATTAACAGGAGCTTATGTTCCAGAAATTCAGAATTATTTTGGCATAGATAATACAGTGAAAATGAAAAGTTTTGAAAAAATAAAAAATCACAGCATAGTTGTACCAAATTTTCTGACCCATAATAACCAGACAATTCGAGGATTGTACTCTTTATTAGGTGGTGATTATCCAAAGTTAGATGCCTCTACGCCGAAAGCATATGAATATATGGGGATTGAAGAAGCGTCTAATAGAAGTAAACTTTTACCACAACTATTAAAAGATAAAGGATATAATACAGCGTTTATTCAAGCAGCTCCCATAGAGTTCATGTCGAAAGACCAATTCATGAGTGCTGCAGGTTTCGATACTATAATTGGTGAAGAAGGCTTTTCTTATAAGGAAGTGCCTTTTGCTTGGGGAGTAGATGACAAAGCTTTTTTTAAACAAGCACAAGATTATTTGAATGAGCTTAATAGTAAAGGGGAGCCATGGTTTGCCACTTTACTAACAGTGGGTACTCATCATCCATATGCTGTCCCTGATGAATACTCGTCAAAATATTCTGATCGTAAAGAAGCTTCGGTCAATTACTTAGATGATTCTCTGTCTGATTTTATTGATTATATAAATGCTTCTGATTTTGCTAACGACACCTTGGTTTTATTCGTGTCAGATGAGTCTCATGGTGTTGATAACCAGCCTTATGGCTCCAATTGGGGGATATGTATAGCATATGCACCTAATATTCAAAGTGCAAAATTAAACACAGATGTCTTTGGTCACAAGGATATACTTAATTCCGTCATGGATTTTATAGATGCAGCAGAATGGTCGAGCAACAAAGGAAGGAGTATATTTAGAGAATACAATGAAGATAGTCCTGTAATATTCGCTACACATTATAATGGTGAAGTCTTTTATTCCACTCAGAAAGGTATAGTATATCAGGTGAATAACAAAAATGAGTTGTACAAGATAGAGTCAAACAACCATGAGATGTTTGCAACAAAATATTCAACTTCATTTATAGATGATGAAAGATTAAGAGATGAAATACTACTTTATAAAAAATATACTAGCAGTTCATTAGGAGCAAACGATAAAATTAATATAATATCTAGCAAGGAATTTGACGTTAAAACTAATCAAGGATATACAATTACTGAAGGGCAATTTATCACTTTACCTGCAAAAAAATATGTTACTATAGGTTTTGATTATGAAATAGTTAATCCGGAACCAGATGATTCCTTACGATTTATAGTAGAAACAAACGAAGATAAAATAATCAGAAAAACCGTTACTGACAAGGGCCACTTGAATTACAATTTTTACAATGAAGAAAAGCAAAGTGGTTATAGTTTCAGCTTGGATATGACACCTTTTTTATCGAGTTTGGAGGATTCAAAAAAGGTGAAAATAAACAATTTAATTATGAAATTTGAAAGTGAGAACTCTAAGGAAGAATCCATTCAATTTGACACCTATGATAAAGGTTCATTAAATAATATGACTAATTTAATTCCATTTATGAGTACTCAACTTGGTGCTCATCCAACTGAAGAAAATCATATTAATATCCTTTCGGAAGCAAATGGTGTTTTTCTTGTCTATGGTCCTTATCTTACTTATCCAAAAGGAAAGCACTCGCTCATATATAAATTTAAAATGAATGAACAATACAGTAATAAAACAACCTTACTAACTTTAGATATATCAACAGATGGGGGGGAGAATATAGTAGCTATACAGAACTTTTCACCAAGTGATTTCAAACGTGATGGGGAATACTATATCGCTGAATTGCCATTTGAAATTGATGGTGATGTAAGTTTGGAATTCCGGTTGCGGGGTCAACAAAATTTGGATTTAGTGGTGGAAGAAATTTACACCACCACTCGTAAATAAATGATATTAATATGTGATTAACTTTACCGATATATTTGAGCTTTAAGTTGGACTGCTGTTTTGAATTTAAAATATAAATAACCTGCGACTAAGAGAGGGAGGAAAATTGTGAAAGCTATTATATTAGCAGGCGGGACCGGGTCCCGCCTTTTTCCTTTAACCAAGGTAACCAATAAACATTTGCTTCCTGTTGGTAAATATCCAATGATTTTCCATCCTGTATATAAGTTGAGGCAAGCAGGTCTAACTAACATCCTGGTGATTACAGGTAAAGAGCACATGGGCGATGTGGTGAACCTGCTCGGTAGCGGAATTGATATGGGTGTTTCATTCACCTATCGCGTTCAGGATGAAGCCGGTGGAATTGCCCAAGCGTTAGGACTCGCTGAGCAATTCGTAGGTGATGACCAGATGGTGGTCGTCCTGGGAGATAACGTTTTTGCTGATGATATAAGCAATTATGTGGACAGGTTCCGTGAGCAGAAGTATGGGGCCAAAATACTGATCCAGAAGGTCTCGGACCCTCAGCGATTCGGGGTGCCAGAGTTGAAGGACGATAGCATCATTTCCATTGAGGAAAAACCACAACGTCCCAAAAGCAGTTACGCGGTTACAGGCATATACATGTTCGATCGCAATGTCTTTGATATTATTCGAACATTAAGGCCCTCTGCCCGAGGAGAAATGGAAATCACAGATGTGAATAATGCATATATTAAAAGAGGAGCACTTACCTACGATATTCTCAAAGGCTGGTGGACGGATGCAGGTACACATACATCCCTAGATCGTGCCAATGAGTTGGCACAAGAGATTGTTTTTGGTGAGGAATTTGGAAAGTTAAAATTATAATTCAAAGGGGGGCTCAACAATGAGAGTGACTTCCTTAAAACTACAGGGAGCTGTTCTGCTGGAACCGGTGGTTCACGGAGATCACCGTGGTTTTTTTATGGAAAGCTACAATGGCCAACTTATGAAACAGCACGGACTCCATTATCATTTCATTCAGGATAACCAATCTTTGTCTGTGCAGCCTGGCGTATTGCGAGGTTTGCATTATCAGCTCAGTCCTAAAGCGCAAACGAAGTTGATTCGGGTTCTATTCGGTGCTATTTATGATGTCATTGTAGACATTCGTCAAGGCTCGTCAACGTTTGGACAATGGGAAGGATTTATTCTGAGTGAACAGAACCACCGTCAACTATTGGTCCCCAAAGGATTTGCTCATGGCTTCTGTACCCTTGTGCCTAACACCCAAGTCTTATACAAAGTAGACGAATACTATTCCCCAGAGAACGACCGAGGCATATTATGGAGTGACCCGGCACTTGGAATTGATTGGCCTGCATCTAATCCGATTTTGTCCGATAAGGACCAGAGGCATCCTCTACTTCAAGACGCGGAGATCAATTTCAATTTCGAAGTGAAGTAATTAGGAGGTTTCAACCATATGAAACTGCTCGTTACCGGCGGCGCCGGATTTATTGGAAGTAACTTTGTAATGTATATGCTCCAACAATACCCAGACTATCAGATTATCAACGTGGATGCACTCACATATGCGGGAAATTTGGAGAATTTGAAATCACTTGAAGGCAACAAGCGGCATAACTTCGTCAAAGCAGATATCACTGATGCGAAGGAGTTGGACCGCCTGATCGGTCAGGGCGTGGATGTGGTGGTAAACTTTGCTGCCGAATCTCATGTGGATCGCAGTATTCTGGAACCGGATGTGTTTGTGAGAACGAACGTCAATGGTACTCAGGTTTTACTGGATGCTGCCAAAAAACACAATATAACCAAGTTTGTCCAAGTTTCAACCGATGAGGTCTACGGTTCTCTCGGACCTACAGGGTTGTTTACGGAAGAGACGCCACTTCAGCCAAATAGCCCATACTCTGCCTCCAAGGCTGGAGGAGATTTATTGGTACGTGCTTATCACGAGACCTTTGGTCTTCCTGTAAATATTACGCGCTGTTCCAACAACTACGGACCATTCCAGTTCCCGGAGAAACTTATTCCACTCATGATCTCACGTGCGTTGAATGATGAAGCTCTGCCTGTATACGGAGATGGACTGAACATTCGGGATTGGCTATATGTAGAGGATCATTGCAGTGCCATTGATCTGGTCATTCACCATGGACGCAATGGCGAGGTGTACAATATTGGTGGCAATAACGAACGAACCAACGTACACATTGTCCAAACAATCTTGGAGCAACTTGGTAAACCCCAATCTCTGATTCAATACGTACAGGACCGTCCTGGACATGATCGCAGGTATGGTATCGATCCAACCAAAACGATGACCGAACTCGGCTGGAAGCCAAAGCATAACTTTGAGACGGGAATCAAGGAAACCATCCAGTGGTATCTTGATAATAAGGAATGGTGGACGCGTATCCAATCGGGCGCCTATCAGGATTACTATGAGAAGCAATACGGTTCTCGTTTGGGAGACGCCAAGGCATGAAGGTGCTTGTAACTGGAGCCAACGGCCAGCTGGGGCGCGATGTGGTGCTTCTTTTGGAAAAAGAGGGGCATTCCGTTCTGGCTTGTGCTCGCGATAAATTGGACATTACGGATCAGCATGAATGCAACAATGTCATATCGACATATCATCCAGAGGTGGTCATCCATTGTGCGGCTTATACCGCGGTGGATGCCGCCGAGACGGATGTAGACGGAGCATATCAAGTCAATGCCACAGGAACCCGAAATATTGCGGTAGCTGCTGAGCAGACTGGAGCCAAACTCATCTATATCAGTACGGATTATGTATTCGACGGTACCTCCGAAGTACCTTACCAGGAATACGATAACACCAATCCGCAAAGTATCTATGGCAAATCCAAGCGCGCCGGAGAGGTGCTGGTGCAATCGTTATCTTCACGATGGTTTATTGTCCGCACTTCGTGGGTGTATGGCGTTTACGGAAATAATTTTGTTAAAACCATGTTGAAACTTGGTCAGGAAAAACCCAAGCTTCAAGTTGTACATGACCAGAAGGGATCACCTACGTATACAGTTGATTTGGCCCATTTTTTGCTTGAATTAATGAGTACTGAAAAATATGGCGTCTACCACGCTTCCAATAGTGGGGCATGTACATGGTATGAGTTCACTCAAGCAATTTTTGAAGAAGCTCAATTATTACCTGGTTTCCATATTCAAGCTGAAGTTGATCCTTGTGCTACTGATCAGTTTCCTCGTCCAGCCCCGCGCCCACGAAACTCAGTGATGGAGCATCTGTCAATCCGTACCAATGGTTTAAAAGACCTTAGACCTTGGCGAGAAGGATTGCTCGATTTCTTGAAAGAAATACACATAGAGCCGAATTGACTAATTTAAATCTCCCGCCCAGTAACTTATGAGCGGGAGATTTCGTTTATAATAGAGTAATCTCTACAGGAGAAATGTCTAACGTTATCTAACAATGAGGTGCGAATGTGAAACAACCCAAGGTTTTAATTATGATGTCCACCTACAATGGTGAACGCTATATCAAGGAACAGATGGATAGCCTGATCGCTCAAGTGCAGGTGGAGACTCAAATCTATATAAGAGACGATGGATCTACAGACAGTACAATAGAGAAGTTGAGACCATATGTTGAAGCATACCCAGATCGGATTCATTTTCGTTCAGAGGACAATCTGGGGGTTATTCGCAGCTTCTTTGAATTGATTCGGTCTTCGCCACCTACGTTTGACTATTATGCTTTTTGTGATCAGGATGATGTGTGGGAACAAGATAAGCTCATTCGAGCAGTTACATTGCTTAAGACCAAAAGTTCAGCAATTCCTTTGCTTTATTGTTCTTCAACTCAGATGGTGGATCAGCACTTAAATGCTCTTGGTGTATGGCCCAAGGTTCCCCAAAAGCCACTTGAACTACACAATGCATTAGTTGAAAATTCGTGTGTCGGGTGTACGATGGTTATGAATGATATTACATTTAATCAGGTTAGAAGCAACCTCCCTTCTGAATTAAGTAAAGTAATTATGCACGATTGGTGGATTTTTCTGTACGTCACTATTTTTGGGGAAGTGATTTTTGATGAGCAACCCGGTATACAGTATCGGCAGCATGAAGGTAATGTACTTGGCGGGGGACGTGATGGATGGATACAGAAATGGCGCAAGCGTGTGAATCGATTTGTGAACGGGAATAACCATTATATTTTAAGCAAACAGGCCAAATTATTTCTTGATATGTATAAATATTCCCTAACTCATGCACAAATTGAAGAAATAAGAAACTTGCTCCATTGCTTAGAAAAAAATGTTATTGATAGAATTTGGTACGCGTTTAAGACACCTTTTTACAGACAGTCTCTTCTGGATAATATTGTTTTGAAATTGGTTATTATCGCGGGCAAACTCTAAAAATTGTATGCATTGCTTTCTGCTTCCTCTATCCAAATTATGCTATAATTACGTTAAGTGGAAGATACCACGCTACGATTTTGTCATATTTATTTTCAAGATCGATTTATTATATAAAGCACTACAAGTCAGGAGTTTTACAAATGACCCAAGTATCAGAAACCGTCCAGATGGTCGGTTTACAATCAACAGAAGCATCTCAAATGGTTGACGTTAGCATTATCATCGTCAATTACAATACACGACAACTTACCCTGGATTGCCTGGCATCGGTTTACGCTTCACAGATCTCGTACCAATACGAGATTATTGTTTTAGATAATGCTTCACGTGACGATTCAGTTCAAGCCATTCAAAAAGCGTATCCGGACGTTCGCATGATTGCCAACAACGACAATACAGGCTTCGCCGTTGCTAACAACCAAGGCATGAAAGTAGCCAAAGGACGTTACATCCTGCTCCTCAATTCGGACACGGTCGTTCAGCCGGATACGCTGCAAACGATGGTCGGATTCATGGACCGCCGCCCGGAGATGGGGGCCTCAGGCTGCAAAGTCATTCTGCCAGATGGCTCACTGGATAAAGCATGCAAGCGGGGATTCCCTACGCCATCAGCATCCTTTTATTACGCATTCGGTATTTCGCGTCTCTTCCCGGAGCGACCGAAGTTTAACCAGTACCAATTGGGACATCTCAGCCCGGATGATGAATATCCGGTAGACTGTCTGGTTGGTGCGTTCATGCTGGTACGTCGTGAGACGATTGAGCAGGTTGGTGGGTTGGATGAGACGTTTTTTATGTATGGAGAAGATATTGACTGGTGTTATCGCATCAAAGAGGCGGGGTGGGGGATTTTTTATTATCCGCGTACATATATTGTGCACTATAAGGGCGGCAGTGCCCGTCGCAAACCTTTGAAAATTACGTATGAGTTTCATAGAGCGATGTGGGTATTCCACCGAAAGCATTATGCGAAGAAATACAATTCAATTACGAATGCAGCTGTGTGGATGGGCATCTCGCTCAAATTTACGTTGTCCCTGTTGAGCAGTAAATTATCTCTTCCTTCTCGTCAAGGAAAGACTGCACCCCGCATGAGAGCGGAGAATGAAGTATCTTCCGAGGTGAACTCATGATTCGGCGTAATCAACGATTTCTAACTCAGCTATATATTGCGGCTGATTTTGCCGTAATCCAGCTGTCGTTTCTGTTGGCCTGGTGGTTGAAATTTGAAAGTGATCTGTTAACGAACCAGAATCCGTTGCCTATTGAAAAATACATGTTATGGAGTGTCGTATACGCAGTACTTGCCATTTTGGCAGGAATGATGTCCTCTTTGTATATAGCCAAGCGAAAAAAACGCTTTGTTGATGAACTTTGGAGAATTGTTCAGTCTCATGGCGTGGCCTTTTTCATGTTGCTGAGCCTGATGTTCTTTTTCAAAGAAGTAAACATCTCTCGTGCATATCTGGCCATGTATATGATGGGCAATGTATCCTTCACACTGTTCTATCGCTATATAGTGAAACTGCAATTGAAACGATTGCGTAAAAAAGGCTTTAACCGCCAGTTCGTACTGATTCTCGGTGCTGGCTCATTGGGTAAACGTTTCTATGACAACCTCCGAAACTACCCTGAGCTTGGATACGAAGTGACTGGATTCCTGGATGACTACCGTCACTGGGATGAGACAGAACAGGCGAGATTCAAACCCATTCTGGGTCGAATTGATGAACTTGAAGAGTTCTTATCAACGCATCTTGTTGACGAAGTCATTTTGGCACTGCCACTTGATGCTCATGACAAGTATTCGCATATTATTAATGTGTGTGAAAAGGCGGGGGTACGGACGCTGATTATTCCAGACTTTTTTGATTATCTTCCGGCCCGTCCTCATTTCGACAATTTTGCTGGCATGCCCATGATAAACGTGCGTGATATCCCACTGGATATTGCGGTAAACCGACTGATGAAGCGTACGTTCGATATTTTGTTCTCTCTTGTTGCGATCATCCTGACTTCACCAGTCATGGCCATCGTTGCACTCGGCGTACGAATTACATCATCCGGTCCTATCATCTTCAAACAGGAGCGTGTCGGTCTCAATCGTCGCAACTTCAAGATGTATAAATTCCGCTCCATGAAAGTCATTCCTGCAGGCGCAATGGACACCGGTTGGTCAACGAAGAATGATCCGCGGCGCACAGCATTTGGTACATTTATAAGACGCACCAGCCTGGATGAATTGCCTCAATTTTTCAATGTGCTGCTAGGTCACATGAGCGTAGTTGGCCCAAGGCCAGAACGCCCATACTACGTGAATCAATTCCGAGATGAAATTCCGAAATATATGATTAAGCATCATGTCCGCCCAGGAATTACGGGATTGGCGCAAAGTAAAGGATTAAGAGGAGATACGTCGATCGAGGATCGGATTGAACAGGATATCTTTTATATTGAAAACTGGTCCTTATTATTCGATATCAAAATCATATGGGAAACCATTCGAAATGGCCTCAAGAATGCTTATTAATCTTCGCTCAATTCCAATGATCCACCATTAACAGCCGCCTTCGGGCGGCTTTTTGTTTTACACCTCTCCAATCAGGGTAGTTAGCTATCAAAAAGGAAAAACCGCACATGCTTCGTCATATCATGTTATTCGTACTCTTTTTCTTCCCTACCACCCTGATAAGGATGTGAACGCCATATGAAACGAATTGCCGCCGTCATTACACTACTCATCGTAACCGTGGGCACACTCTTTTTTTCCTATGACAGTCAGAGCGAGGAGCAGCACGATGGGTTTACGGCCTATCGACTGATTGCTCATGCCATGGGCAGTATCCGTGAGCAGCCCTACACCAACGCCTATGAGGCGATGATTGCCAATTATGAGAAGGGCACACGTGTGTTTGAGATTGACTTTATGCTGACCTCGGACCGCAAAGCAGTAGCCAGACATGAATGGACCGCCAACATGAGCAAAATGCTGGGACAGGACGAGGAGTTACCCGAAGACAAACAGGCTGGGGCATTGACACATGATGAATTTATGAATACCCCCATTCTGGGCATGTATCAACCGATGGATGCCGACGGCATTATGGATGTATTGGCCAAGTACCCGGATATGTATATCGTGACCGATACCAAAGAACAGAAGGACGAGGATATTCAGCAGGTGCTGAAATCACTCGTGGACGCAGCCAAGAAACATGACTCTTCAATTCTTAATCGGGTTGTAGTACAGATCTATAACGAGCCGATGCTCGAAACCGTGAAAGAAATCTACGCGTTTCCTTCTATTATCTATACCCTTTATGCTACGCAGGATACTGAAGCCCAGGTGGTTGATTTTGTACAAAAGAATGACATCGATGCCGTAACCATGCCGGAATATAAAGTGAACCAGAATTTCGTTGCCAAGCTGAAGCAGGCAGGAGCCGTCACCTACGTGCATACCATTAATGACACCGATCAGGTAGCAAACTATGAGAAATGGGGCGTGTACGGCGTGTATTCGGATGTTTTGACTGAGCAGGAACTGGATGAGATGAACACACGTTTTGCCTGGAAACCTTGAGTATTAAATGTTGATTCAGAGGTTGCGGTATCCCTACTTGAGACTTTGGATCCAACTCTACTCAAGATATTGATGTTCGAAGTGGCACCAGGCGCTGGCTTAAATTCTGTAGTATCACATCCCTGCCATCTAAAATTACAGGCTTCTCCTGCAATTCCAGGGAAAAGTCTGTGATTTTTTGTTCCCCTTTTTATACGAACATTGACACTCACTCCCTGCTGACTTAGACTTAGTTTACAAGCTTTTTAGGATGCAGAAGAACCTCTGGAGGAATGTTCGTTGATAGACATGATTAAGCAGTGGAGACATGTATTTAAGCTAGACCCGGACCGGGAAATAACGGATGAAGCCCTCGACCTGATCTGCATGTCGGGTAGCGATGCCATTATTGTTGGCGGGTCTTCGGGAATTACCTATGACAACACGGTTGACCTGATGTCCAGAGTACGTCGCTACGAGCTGCCCTGTGTGCTTGAAGTATCCGATCTGGAGGCAGTTGTGCCTGGTTTTGACGGATATCTGATTCCGATGGTGCTGAATGCAACGGATAGCAAATGGATGATCGGACAGCACCAGCAAGCTATCGAACGTTACGGTTATCTGATCCCATGGGATCTGCTTATTGCAGAAGGCTATATTGTCCTCAATGCCGACTCCACTGTTGCCCGAATGACTGGAGCGGATACGGAATTGACGACGGATGCTGCAGTTGCTTACGCCCAGGCTGCGGAACGTCTGCTTAACTTGCCTATCGTATACATGGAGTACAGCGGAACGTTTGGAGATATGGAGTTGGTTGGAGAGACACACAGACAACTCACCAAGGCGCATCTCATCTATGGCGGCGGGATTGATAGTCCGGAGAAAGCTGGACAAGCTGCACAGGTCGCAGACACCGTTGTGGTTGGAAACATTGTGTACAGTGATTTGCACAAGGCGTTGGAGACGGTCCAAGCTGTGAAACAATCCGTTTAATCGGTTTAGTTTACCATTCCCCCAATTTCCCCTCTTGATCTGTTAAAATAGAACTTCGGCTTTGCTAAATAGAACAAGTTACATGAGCGCAATGTCGTTTACACAAGAACGTAGACTGCAATGGAGAAGCGGAGCGTTCTCACTTTTTCAACAACTGAAAGAACTGAAAGATAGTAATTGCAGTTCAATTGTAATTTCAACTACTCTTAAAAATAAGCTAAACTAAATTTTTACACGAGAACGAAGAGGACAGAAATAAGCTGGAGAAACGAAGTGCTCGCATTTATTACCGGATTTTCACTTTGAAAAAAGTAGATCAAAAAATCCGGGAATAACGGCGATCGGAAGATTATTCTGTCATCGTAGTGACGAGTGTAACCCTTAGTACTACTTATATCGATTTCAACCAATGAAAGGAGCATGCATGCATGCAACCTGTAAATATACATGATGCCGTAGCACGGCTTAACACCCCCCAACGGCAAGCCGTCGAGGCGACGGATGGACCGCTGTTGATTATGGCTGGAGCGGGCAGTGGCAAGACCCGTGTTCTAACACACCGGATTGCCTATCTTATTGCAACGCGAAAAGCACCCCCTTGGGGTATTTTGGCTATTACGTTTACGAACAAAGCGGCACGCGAGATGCAAGACCGGGTATCCCAACTGGTTGGCAGCTCTCAGGGTCGTGACATCTGGGTATCAACGTTTCACTCCATGTGTGTGCGTATTCTGCGCCGTGACATTGAACGCATCGGCTTCACCTCCAATTTCAGCATTTTGGATTCATCTGACCAATTATCTGTCATTCGTAGTTGTATGAAAGACCAGAACATCGACACCAAGAAATTTGAGCCAAAAGCCGTTCAATCGATGATGAGTACCGCGAAGAATGAATTGATCAGTCCGGAGCAATATGAGAAACAGGCTGCTGACTATTTTGAAGGCATTGTGGCGAAAGTGTATAAGATGTACCAAAAACGGCTCAGAGCCAACAACTCGCTCGATTTTGATGATCTCATCATGGCGACTATTCAACTTTTCAAAGAGGTACCGGAAGTTCTCGACTTTTACCAAAAGAAATTCCAGTACATTCACGTGGATGAGTACCAGGATACCAACCGTGCGCAGTACATGCTTTGCCGTATGCTTGCTGATAGTCATCACCGCATTTGCGTCGTAGGGGATAGTGACCAATCGATCTATCGCTGGCGTGGAGCGGATATCAGCAACATCCTGAATTTTGAGAAAGACTACCCTGAAGCCAATACGATTTTGCTCGAGCAAAACTATCGTTCCACTTCGAATATCCTGAATGCAGCGAATGAGGTAATCGGCCTGAATACTGGGCGCAAACCGAAGAAACTGTGGACGGACAAAGAGGGTGGCTCAAAGATCAAGGTGTACCGTGCGGATTCCGAACATGATGAGGGGTATTTTGTAACCTCCGAGATTAGTAAAAATGTGAAGAACGGCAAATCCTATCAGAACCATGCCATTTTGTACCGTACCAACGCCCAGTCCCGGGTTATAGAGGAAATTCTGATTAAGTCTGATATTCCGTATCAGATCGTTGGCGGCATCAAGTTCTATGATCGTAAAGAGATCAAGGACATTCTGGCGTATCTGCGCCTGCTGTCGAACCCCGATGATGACATCAGCCTTACCCGGATTATTAATGTACCAAAACGCAGCATTGGTGATACAACGGTAGCGAAGCTGGCAGCTGCAGCAGGAGAACGGGGGATTTCAATATACCGTGTGCTTCAGGTTGTGGACGATCTCGGTTTTGCCGGTCGAACGCGGAATGCGCTGGTGGAGTTCTATGATATGATCGCCGCGCTGCATCAGATGGTAGAATATCTGTCTGTGACCGAACTGACCGAGAAGATTCTCGAGATGAGTCAGTACCGACTAGAGATGCAAAATGAAAATACGCTCGAATCCCGCGCGCGGTTGGAGAACATTGATGAGTTCCTGTCCGTTACGATGGAATTCGAGAAAAATAATGAAGACAAAACGCTCGTTTCATTCCTCACCGATCTCGCACTGATTGCAGATATCGACAGTATGAACGATGATGAAGAGGATCAGAGTGACGCAGTTACCCTGATGACGATGCACAGTGCCAAAGGTCTGGAATTCCCTGTCGTCTTTATCGTTGGTATGGAGGAAGGAGTTTTCCCGCACAGCCGGGCCTTTATGGATAACGAGGAGCTGGAGGAAGAACGCAGACTGGCTTATGTGGGCATTACGCGTGCGGAAGAACAACTCTTCCTGTCTTGCGCGCAAATGAGGACCTTGTTCGGACGCACAACGGCGAACCCGCCTTCGCGCTTCCTGGATGAAATTCCGGATGAGCTAAAAGAAGATACTTCGATGGCTCGCGACCGCTACCGTCGTGGTAGCAGCGCAGGTGGATCATATGGTGGCCGTGGACTTGGTGCCAGTGGAGGAAGCAACTTTGGTGGCGGAGCAAGCAAGCTGTTTGATCGTCAGAGCCAAAGCGGTTCTTCCGCTTCGTCAGTTACTTCCTCACGGGTTACCATGAGTACGTCGTCCAGCACATCCAGCACGCCTGCCCCGTCGTCGGCATCTAAACCGGTCGCTGCCGGAGCTGGTTCTGACGGATTCAAAGCCGGAGATAAAGTACAACACGGCAAATGGGGAACAGGTACCATTGTTGGGGTGAAAGGATCGGGTAATGACACAGAGCTTCAGATCGCATTCCCGGCCCCGGTTGGCCTAAAACGTCTGCTTGCAGGCTTTGCCCCAATCACCAAAGTGGAATAGATATTCATGAACGAACTTAGAGATTGCTCTAACGTTCGTTCTACATAGATCCAAATTATAATAACGGAGGGATGGCCCTGTATGGACCCGATGCACCGGATGGAGCAACTCGTTACCGAGCTAAACCAGCATAATTATCAGTACTACACGATGGATCAGCCGCAGATCAGCGACAAGGAGTATGATCTTCTGTACGACGAACTGGTTACGCTGGAACAGGAGAGTGGCATGGTTTTGCCTGATTCTCCGACACAGCGTGTGGGTGGTGAACTGCTCAAAGGGTTTACACCGCATCGCCATTTATCCTCATTGTGGAGCTTGGACAAAGCCCAGAATATAGAGCAGCTGCGAAACTGGAATACTCGTGTGCTCAAGCTGGTCAATGACTTCAACACCAAAAATCCAGACAATCCGTTGCCCGAACCTGGCTATGTGATTGAACTGAAGTTTGACGGTTTGACCCTGAATCTAACGTACACAAACGGTGAGTTGGTTCAAGCCTCTACGCGTGGAAACGGAGCTGTAGGGGAGGGCATTTTGGCTCAGGTTAGAACCATTAAATCTGTTCCGCTTAAAATCCCGTATACAGGCGGCACAATTGAAGTCCAGGGTGAAGGCATCATGAACCTGTCTGTATTGAATCGTTATAATGAAACGGCAGCAGAACCGCTCAAAAATGCCCGGAATGCCGCGGCAGGAGCACTGCGCAACTTAAATCCGAAGACTACCGCTGAGCGACGATTGAACGCCTATTTCTATAATGTAGGTTATTCGGATGATATTCAGTTTGCCAACCATCAGGAGATGATGGACTTTCTCCGTGAGAATCGATTTAAAGTCAATCCGTCCATTACGTATTTCCATGAGTTTGATGATGTGATGGAGCAGTTGGCTGCGATACAGGAGAGCCGTGGCCAACTGGACTACCTGATCGATGGAGCTGTTATCAAAATCACAGACATGCGCACCCGTGAGGCATTGGGTTACACGGATAAATTCCCTCGATGGGCGGTAGCGTACAAATTCGAGGCGGAAGAGACCACAACCGTTCTGAACTCTGTAGTCTGGAATGTGGGTCGTACCGGCAAAGTAACTCCACTTGCTCGAGTTGAACCGGTTGAGCTAGCTGGGGTAACGGTACAGAACTGCACGTTGAATAACGTAGGTGACATTGAGCGGAAAAATCTGAAGTTTGCCTTGGGTACACGTGTCTTTATCCGTCGTTCCAATGATGTTATTCCTGAGATACTGGGTAAAGTGACTGAAGAGAGTGATGGCGAGGAAATCGTGTTCCCTGAGCAATGTCCGGCATGTGGATTCCCGCTGGAACAGCGTGGAGCGCATTTATTCTGTAACAACAAGCTGGCGTGCAAACCGCAGACGGTGGCCCGGATTTCTCATTTTGCTTCCCGTGATGCTATGGACATTGAGACATTCAGCGAGAAAACGGCGATTCAGCTGTACGATGAATTGAACGTGCGTGAGCCTGCTGACCTGTATACATTGCAATTCGATGATTTGGTGAAGCTGGAGCGGTTTGGTGAAAAGAAAGCGAACAACCTTATTGCTGCACTGGAGCAGAGCAAGGATCGTGACCTCGCTTCGTTCCTATATTCACTGGGCATTCCGAATACAGGTAAATCGACTACACGTATGCTGGCTGATCATTACCGCGACCTGCAT
The DNA here is from genome assembly GCF_900107875.1 of Paenibacillus sp. 276b. Classification (NCBI taxonomy): domain Bacteria; kingdom Bacillati; phylum Bacillota; class Bacilli; order Caryophanales; family Paenibacillaceae; genus Paenibacillus; species Paenibacillus sp. 276b. The sequence continues at coordinate 85,469 of NZ_FNRR01000012.1, forward strand.
GCCATTATGAATGCAACGGCAGAGGAACTCGTTGAACTACCTGATGTAGGTGGTATTGTAGCTGAGAGCATTGTGACTTTCTTTGCAGACCCGTTTACAAAGGCAGCTATCGAGAAGATGCTGAATTTAGGCGTGAAAGCTCAGGCGCCTGAGGCACCAGCAGCGATTGTGGAAGATTCCTTCTTCAGTGGCAAAACGGTCGTGCTGACCGGAACGCTGCATCAACTTACGCGGGAAGAGGCAACGCAACGACTCGAAGCACTTGGAGCGAAGGTAACGGGTAGTGTCTCCAAAAAGACAGACCTCGTTATTGCCGGAGAGAAGGCAGGTTCTAAACTGACCAAAGCTCATGATCTCGGCATTCCTACCATTGAGGATGAGGACGAACTTGTACGTCTTTTAAATCAAGAGGGATAGATTCTGAATGTGGAGTAGGCTTTGATTAAATCGCAGCTTAACTGGAATAAGTAATAGATAACTTAAAGACCCCTGTACCACGAATAGTGGAACGGGGGTCTTTTGTTTGCACATTTATTTAAACTCAACTGTATATCGGCAGTAACTCAAATCAGGAACGCGCCTGAGAAGCACCAGTAAGCCATGCATCCTTGTCATAACCTCGTTCTTCCCAGTAGCCGATATGTTCGCTGTCAATCAGTTCAATACGATTCAGCCACTTGACAGACTTATAGGCATACATCTGGGGAATGACCAAGCGTACCGGACCGCCCAAATCTGCCGGGATCGGTTTGCCGTCATGCATGACAGCTACCATAATATCATCCATCTGTGCCTGATCCATCGTTATCGCATCCGTATATACACCGTCCCCGGAGTAGAACTTGACGCTGTGCGCTTCGGGTTTTACGCCTGCTTGGGTCAAAAGTTGCTTAAGAGATATTCCCTCCCAAGTATTCTTATATACAGACCAGCCTGTAACGCAGTGAAAGTCGCTGACCTGAACGGTACGTGCAAGTTTCACGAACTGCTCCCAGTTCCATACCTGTGCCCGTTCAACAAGCCCATCAATCCGGAATGACCAGTTTGCATTGGAAAAGGAAGGTATCGGTGTAACCGTGTATACGCGAAAATGACCTTCAGCTCCGCCTCCGACGGGCGGTGAGGAAGCTGGCAGCGCTTGTGGCAAAGGCACCATGTGATTGGGGTCGTTCTCCAGCATGCTATCAATACTATTGTCTAGTTTGAGGTTTCGTCCAACCCATGATATAAAAGTAGGCCCCAAAGTCACAGCTAGGCCCACGCCTACAGCAGAACGAATAAATGCCCGCCGTGTATACACGGGTTGAGGTTTCTCTGGATGATGGAGAGGACTCTCCTTAATGGTACGTATAGATTCGGTAGAAACTACCGCTGCTGGCGTCGTATATTCATCAGGAGCATCAGTTGGATGCACCCTATTTCTACCCTCTGCTACAACTGTCGTTGCTTTTACTGCACGGCGTGCAGGATCTTTTAACCATCTCGTTCGCGTGATGGAGTGGTAGATAATATAAGGCAGGCCCACCCAAGTCAGCAAATCATGAACCAGAAGCGCGGCATTCGACCATCTCGGCCCAGCGAGCTTGAACTGCCATAACACTATACCTGATAACAGCCACCCTACCAGCAGTGCAAGAACAACGATTGTATTTGCTCTCTGCCACGGCCGATTACGAAGTTGTTTCCAGTGCTTTCCGGCCAAAAGTAAGTAATACACCACAGGTGCTAGCATAGCTAGACCGACGACAATATGTAGCCACTTTAACCATACGCGTCCAATCCCGAGTAACTCACGCCAGAAACCACCGACCAACATAAGACCTGATACCGCGAGGATGACAACAATCCAGGCATTCCAGGCATGAATGGAAACGAGCTTTTTACCATAACCCTTTCGAATGTTCTTCAGCCATTGCTTCATATGCTTTCACCCCATATAGGTTATTCATCAGAGCATCCTCGATATAAATGAAGCCGATTGTGATTAGAGAGCGGTTCTGAATTTAGTATTATTGTGTACTGTGTCAGTGATTACTTGAACGGGAGTATCCTATTCATTCCTTATTCTATATTATATATACCTTATTATAGAGCGTTTTGGATCACTTGTATCAAAAGGTGAAGGGAAACACTTCTAATATAAAAGTATCCTCTAATTGGTTATCTAATACTATTGGTTCAAAAGTAGATGTACCCTTTCTGTTTTAAGTAAATAGAATTCATTTTTCAGTAACTCGAAGTATCTGTATGTAAATAGAGTTGATCCATCCGGATTCATATAATCTGTCGATTGATGTAGTTGAGAGTTTCGTTAGATAGCGGGAGTTGTGGATTATAAATCATTTATATAAAGGTTATTAAAAAGTGCTTGCTAAATAAATTAGATCGTGATATATTATTTCTTGTCGCCTCAAGCGAATGATTGTCGAAACGCTTTGAACGCTGACGAAAAAAAGAGTTGACAGTTAGTTAGTCAACATGATAAGATAAGATTCCTGTCCGGTTGACAAGCATTAACACAAACGGACAACAAGTTCCTTGAAAACTGAACAAATGGATAGTAACTTTTGATTCATAATGAATCGTCAGATTCAAAATGAGCTTATCGCTCTTTTCAATACCGCCGATGATTTTCATAGCGTCTAACCACGCTGCTGAAATTCATCTTTATTGGAGAGTTTGATCCTGGCTCAGGACGAACGCTGGCGGCATGCCTAATACATGCAAGTCGAGCGGACTTGAAGAGAAGCTTGCTTCTCGGATAGTTAGCGGCGGACGGGTGAGTAACACGTAGGCAACCTGCCCTCAAGTTTGGGACAACTACCGGAAACGGTAGCTAATACCGAATAGTTGTTTTCTTCTCCTGAAGAGAACTGGAAAGACGGAGTAATCTGTCACTTGGGGATGGGCCTGCGGCGCATTAGCTAGTTGGTGGGGTAACGGCTCACCAAGGCGACGATGCGTAGCCGACCTGAGAGGGTGATCGGCCACACTGGGACTGAG
>NZ_FNRR01000002.1:0-1129972 GCF_900107875.1 Paenibacillus sp. 276b
GATTTCCCAGTATGTAAGACCCCTTGAAGACGACGAGGTAGATAGGCTGGGGGTGGAAGTGCAGCAATGCATGGAGCTGACCAGTACTAATCGGTCGAGGGCTTATCCAATATGCAAGTTATAAATCGCACATTTCGTTTCGGATCTAGTTTTCAGAGAATAATCTCTGAAATGAAAATCGGTACATCACAGAATGTGTGTATGATTTTCAGTTCTACAATGATTTCAAGAAGCAATGCTTCGACAAATCGCGTTTGGTGGCGATGGCGGAGGGGTTCCACACGTACCCATCCCGAACACGACCGTTAAGCCCTCTAGCGCCGATGGTACTTGGACCGCAGGGTCCTGGGAGAGTAGGACGCCGCCAAGCAATCAAAAGACACGATCGTAGATAAGCGATCGTGTCTTTTTCTGTTATTATGATCATGGGAATGAATATAACTCCTGTAGGCTGTTTTATATATCTTGGTCTTAGAGATAAAACTCATTTTATACATAAAATACTGGCCTTCCCATCATCCAAGCTGTGATACAATAGGTGGGGTCTATATAGAAACGGAAACACGCATGAGTACGAGGAGGAACTGAATCACGATGAAATCAGCCCCGTTTATTGCCGTGGAGGGTCCGATTGGTGCGGGGAAAACAACGTTAGCAACGATGCTTTCTCAGGAATTGAACCTTCCGCTGGTCAAGGAAATTGTAGAAGAGAATCCCTTTTTGGCTTCCTTCTATCAGGATATAGATGAGTGGAGCTTCCAGCTTGAAATGTTTTTTCTGTGTAACCGGTTTAAGCAACTGGAAGACACAGGCGTGCACTACATTAAGAAGAATACACCCGTCATTTCGGACTATCATATCTATAAAAATATGATTTTTGCCGATCGTACCTTAAAGGGCACGAAACGGGACAAATACCGTCAAATCTATCACCTCTTAACGGATGATCTGCCGAAACCCAATCTGGTGCTCTATATTGAGGCTGAGCTCGATACATTAATGAACCGGATCAACAAACGTGGACGGTCTTTTGAGCAGGATATGGACCCCGCTTATATGGAGCAGTTAATTGCAGATTATAAAACAGGTATGGACTACCTGGCTAGCAGCCCGAATCCGCCAATTATCATTAAGGTGAATGCGGAGCAGCTCGATTTTGTAGAACATCCCGAACATTTCAAACAGATTGTTAATCAGGTAAAGGAGTACATCACATGAACAATTATGGCATTCCGGCCAATGCATTAATTACGGTAGCAGGTACCGTTGGGGTGGGCAAATCCACTCTGACAGCGGCACTGGCAGACCGTTTGAGCTTCAAGACTTCGCTCGAGCAAGTCGACCACAATCCATATCTGGAGAAGTTCTATCATGACTTTGAACGCTGGAGCTTCCATTTACAGATTTATTTCCTGGCAGAGCGTTTCAAGGAACAGAAGAAAATCTTTGAACTGGGCGGTGGATTTGTACAGGATCGTTCCATCTATGAGGATACAGGTATCTTTGCACAAATGCATGCGGATCAGGGCACAATGTCGGCTACGGATTTCGAGACGTACAGCAGTTTGTTTGAAGCTATGGTGATGACACCGTATTTCCCTCATCCGGACGTACTGATTTACCTGGAAGGTAGCCTACCATCCATTCTGAATCGGATTACGGAACGCGGACGGGAGATGGAGATTCAGACGGACCGTTCCTACTGGGAGCATATGCATGAGCGCTATTCGGTATGGATTAATCAATTTACGGCCTGTCCGGTACTGCGTTTGAACATCGATGAGTATGATGTGAATGACCCAGCATCGGTGGATGCCATTTTGGCGCAGATTGCTGCTGTCATTAATCCTTCCAACGCGACGCAATTATAAACATTAACTTATCTAAGTATGTTATTCATAGGTTAATGAAAGAGTTATTAAATTAATAAGATTAAATGAGATCCCCTCGCTGCCAATTCAAGGCTGATAGAGGGGATTTTTTGCGTTATATTGAGATAAAAGCATTGGTGCAGAACCTATTTTAATGATTATAAGATAGTAGAAATTTGTTGAATAAAAGGAGTATTTGTGGTTTCATAGGAAAGGTGAATTCTGGAAAAGAAGCATAAGCATGACTCAGGAGGGAAAGACAACGTGGAAGAGAAACAAGGGATCAAGATCGGCATGCCAATCGTTGGTGGATTATTGGCAGCAGTTGTAGGGGGCATTGTGTGGGCAGTGATCGCTGCCATGACGGAAAGGGAGCTTGGGCTCATTGCTATCGTTATTGGGGCGCTCACAGGCTACGCGGTTGTATTGTTTTCGAACAAACGGATCGCGACAGTACACAAAGCCATTGCAGTCATCTTTGCACTTATCGGCATTTTGCTTGGGAAGTATCTGACGGTGGTGTATTTTACTTCCGAGTTGTTCAGCGATGCAAGCATGTTGGATCTGGTGTTCGATGGTGAGATGGTTAGTGCATTTGTGGACACCTTTACGGATTATTTCAGCGAGCCGGTTGACCTGTTATTCATCGTACTGGCGATCGTATCGGCATGGCAGATTCCAGGACGGATGGCGAAGACCAGTCTGGCATCGGATGCTTCCTCGTCAGATCACGCTCCTAGAGCTTAACCGATGGATAGAAGGAAGCAAGACCTGTGTAATACAGGGATTGCTCCATTAAAAAAAGTACTCAGAGTGAATAACTGTAAATGGCTTATTCACATTGCGGCTGAGATACTACAAGAGGGACGTGACGCCTTAGGGCGTGCGTCCCTTTTTGTGTAAACTGAGTAATTGTTGAATCCTGGGCTGTCCAGCACATTGCATGAATACGGAAAAGATGTGACAGAACGGAGTTCTATTTAATACGAGCATATTGCCTATAACGAGAGAGCAAGTTTTCATTAGCAATAGAAAGTTCGAAATGGAACTACTTGTCTACAACGTATACCTGATTGCGAGGGGCATCGGATAATACGGATAATGCTATAGGTGGAATCAATGTAGGCCTAGATTAGCTGTTTCGATCAGCAAACACAGCCATGGCATCCCTCATAAATACAGCCAAGCCTTCGCCGAATTGATCAATATTACGTGTAAAACGTTCGTCGTCTACGTACATTTGGCCTAACCCTCTGAAGACTTCAGGAGAATAATTGCCCATGTTGTTCAGATAGCTGTACCATTCCGAGATTCCGGCTTGAGCTTCGGCAGAGTTTGGATCCGTGTGACGAATTGCTGCAAGACGAGAGTAGATTGAATTCATTTGATCGGATAGAGCTTTTTGCTCCCCAGTAGACTGGTTGTGTAACTTTTGATTAGCCTGATCCACTGCTTGGTCTCCCCAACGTTCCCGCGCTTCCTGCTCATACGGATTATGACTGAAATTAAACCCTTCAAATTGTTCTTTGGCTGTCATCTTAATTTCTCCTCTCACGTGTTGAACCGATTTATCAATGGTGGCGATCATTTGGTCCAACCGCTGGCGTTTCTCCAGCAAAATACGGCGATGCATATTCAGGGCTTCTTCTCGATCGAACGATGGATTGTTTGTAATCTCCTTGATATCTTTCAGAGAGAAATCGAGTTCTTTAAAAAATAAAATCTGCTGCAGCATTTCCAGATTGGCATCTGAATACAGTCGATATCCGGCAGAAGTCACTTCGTCCGGTGTTAACAGTCCGATCTCATCATAATGATGCAGTGTGCGCACACTGATCCCGACAAGTTCGGCCACTTCTTTTACTTTCATGGCCATGATGGAAACCTCCTTACACCACCGATTGTACAGCGTCACGTTACGTGAGAGTCAACAGGTGAAAATGAAAAAAATAAGATGCAGGCACGGAAGCTGCATCTTGAGAATAACTGAATGTGCTGCACCATCTATCTGGTGCAGCACACGGGCTAGCAGTGCAGGGAGCGCATGGCTACGCCTGCATCCCGTGCACCGCCGCAGCGAACTGCGCAGCCGCTGCGCGCACATCGGCCGCGCCCGCGATGGCGGAGATGACGGCTACGCCGTCGGCTCCTGCCGCCATCACGGCGGCCGTGGTATCGGGCGTAATGCCGCCGATACCCACCACCGGAACTGCGATGCCTGCGGCGCGCAGTTCGGCAACCCCTGCGGGGCCCAGCACAGCGTGGGCATCCGCTTTGGACCGCGTCGGGTACATTGGCCCGACGCCAAGATAGTCGGCGCCCGCCTGCACCGCACGGCGGGCTTCCAGCGCGGAGTGGGCGGATACGCCAAGCATCCGCCCTTCTCCGATGCGGGCGCGTACCAGCGCCGCGTCCGCATCGTCCTGGCCGACATGGATGCCGTCGGCCTCTACCACCACAGCCAGCTCCACATCATCGTTCACGATGAACGGTATCCCGTGCTGGCTGCACACCTCGCGAAGCCGCATCGCAAGCGTGATGCGTGCTTCGCCAACCAGAGCGCCAGTTCCTTTTTCACGGAACTGGAACAGCGTAATGCCGCCAGCGATGGCTTGGCGCAGCACTTCCACGGGGTCACGCGTCGTATTCACGCTGCCCATTACCAAATACACCTGCATCGCATGCCGTACCGCTTCTGCATCCAGTGGGCGCATTACTGTTCACCCCGCAGTCTGCGCTGATAGGCAAAATGATTCGTCGGCCCATGTCCGGCCCCAATCCCCAGCTCGTCTTCGATGGCTGCCTGAATGAATGCTCGCGCGGTGGTGACGGCAGCCGGCACAGCTGAGCCTTTCGACAATTCGGCAGTAATGGCCGCAGAATACGTACATCCCGTTCCATGGGTATGCCTTGTCACTACCCGAACGTTCTCCAGATAGTGAAAAGACTGCCCATCATAGAGCACATCGACAATGATGCCATTTCCCTCATCATGACCACCTTTCACCAAAGCATACGTGGAGCCCATCTGCACGATCTGCCTTGCGGCTTCTTCACGCTGACTCAAATTCATAATAGACATTCCTGTAAGAAGCTCGGCTTCCGGAATGTTCGGCGTCGTGATCAGTGCATGAGGCAGCAGCTCCGTAATTAGCGCTTGAACGGCCTCCTTTTGCAGCAGGGGAGCGCCGCCTTTGGCAACCATAACCGGATCGATGACCAGATTGCACCATCCGTATTGCTGCCATTTCTCGGCAACCAGTCGAATAATCTCAGCACTGTAGAGCATGCCCGTCTTCACGGCTGTAGGCTGAAAATCATCACCGGTCGAATCCAACTGTTGAGCAATACCTTCATATGAAATAGGGAAGACGCCCTGCACACCTGTTGTATTTTGGGCAGCAATAGCTGTAATCACAGTCATGCCGTATACGCCGAGCTCCTGAAAGGTCTTTAAATCAGCTTGAATTCCGGCTCCGCCACCATTATCGGAACCAGCAATCGTCAAAGCCTGCGCAATACTCATTGCGTACCTCCATCAATCTGGCGAACCTGTGACCGATGCGCGAGAACGTCAGGTGTCACTTGAGCCAGTTGATTCAGCAATTCGATCTGGAAGCTGCCCGGTCCCAGGTCAGCGGTACGTTCCGCCGCAATCTCTGCTGCAACGCCATAGAAAACGAGTGCCTCCACAACACTGCTCAGCAAGTCGTCTCCCGGTTTCGCTATGGCTGCAAAAGCACCAATCACGGAGCTGAGTAAGCAGCCTGCACCAGTTACTTGGGTAAGCAAGGCATGTCCATTACTCGTCAGGAACGTCGTTTGTCCATCCGTAATGACATCCTCGCGTCCGGTAATGACGACCACACAGCCGAGTTTTTGTGCTGCCCGTTCCGCTATTCCGATTCGATCTCCATCGCCTTGACCTGCATCCACACCTTTGATGCTCCAACGCTCACCGATGACATTGGCGACTTCTGCCACATTGCCCCGCAACACCGTGAGGCGAAGCTCACGAACGAGCATCTGAATGGTTTCCGTACGATAGGCGGTTGCGCCAGCTCCAACCGGATCGAGCACAACAGGTACGTTATTTGAATTAGCTGATCGACCAGCCAAACGGATCGCCTCAACCACCTTTTCGTCCAGTGTGCCAATGTTCAGTACAACTGCTCCCGACATCTTGGCAACATCAGCAACTTCTTCATGCGCATAAGCCATAAAGGGAGATGCACCTAGTGCGAGCAAACCGTTGGCCGTAAACGGAGCGACGACAATATTCGTAATGTTATGAACAAGCGGATTTTGCGTACGAACACGTTCCAGATAAGACATATAAGTTCCTCCTTATAAATAAGCAATTTGATCAATAAAAGTGTCAGGGCAGGGTGGGCCATTAAATCATGGGAACTAAACGCTATTCTCGGATAGCTGGAAAGTCCATATAGAAAGCTTAATTAAAGAGTCCTTATCCTCGATAAAGATTCTAATCGTACAGTTATTGAATTCCGTAACTACTCATGTTATCGACATCTGATAATGAATTTACAACTTTCAAATTTCCCTTGATCTCGTCCAGTAATCGATTTTACTTACTCACCCTGCAAGTTGATAAAAGCATCCTCAGCCTTTACGGAATCCGGAATCAGTTCACTTTGAACCAACCATGCACGTACATTTTCCCAAGAAGAGGCGTCCTGCCTGCCAAACGGCTGACCTTCTTCATTCATCAGTGGCAGTAAAATATTTAGACTTTTGGTTTCGATCTCCGGGTCAAGTGGAGACGTTTCGTTCTCATGTGCGAGCAGAATGTTCAGCGCGTCCTCGGGGTGCTCTGTTACATATTTCTGTCCTTCCTGCATCGCTTTGATGAAGCGGGTAAGCTGATCTTTCTTCGCTTCAATGCCCGCATCACTTGCAGTGAGGACCAGTTCATAATAATCAGGTACGCCGTAATCGACGGGATTGATCGCTTTCATGGCATGGCCTTCCTTTTCCAGAATCAATTGTTCATGGTTAATAAAACCACCCATAATGGCATCTGCCTGCCCGGAAGCCAGGGAAGGGATCAGGTCAAATCCCACATCCACCAGATTCATCTTGTCGGGATTACCGCCATCCTGGCTGATCATGGTACGCACCATTGCTTCATACAAAGGGATTGAGGAATAGCCGACCGTCCTCCCTTCAAGATCTTTTGGCGATTTCACTTTACCGTTGGCTTCAGTCAACAGATGCACGAGCGGATGGCGAACGACGGCTGCAATCGAACGTACAAGAATGTTCTCCCCACGCGCGAGCAAAATTTGCGGCTGGTAGCTTAGTGCAAGATCGATTTTCCCGGCGGCAACAAGTTTGAGTGCATCATTCGTATCGGCAGGCATCTGGATATCGACATCCAGACCTTGATCCGCGAAGTAACCATTCTCCTGAGCAACATAGATGAAGGAATGCACTGCATTAGGATACCAATCGAGCATGATGGACAGCTTGTCTTTGGATGCCGATGACCTCTCGGCCGCAGATGATTCTGTATCTTTTGCATTGGAAGTTGAATCTGTAGCAGGTGTGTTGGTACCCGTATTTCCGCATCCGCTGATAATCAGTAACATAGATATGAGCAGAATGGGGAGTAGGGAGTAGATATGTTTTTTCTTCATAGCTTCAAATTCCTCATTTCCGTTTATCTGTTTTTGAAATCCGAAAGTTATCCAGTTTTTCTTCTACCTGCATGACGTGGTGTACTGAATCTTCTCTCCATCCATGCAATGAGTACAAACAGGGCGATACCGAGCAGGGATAACAGCACAATGGCGGCGAACATGGCATCCGTGTTCATATTGCTCGACATTCTGCGGCTGAAGTAACCGAGACCCTTGCTTCCACCGAGCCATTCACCGATCGTTGCACCGACCACACAATACACCACAGACATTTTCAGTCCCGAAAAGAAGGAGGGAAGGGCAAGTGGAATCTGGAGTTTGCGAAAAATATCCCACTTGCTGGCCCCCATCGTCAGCAGCAGTTCACGCTGCTCCGGATCACCCTGGCGCAGGCCATCGTAGGTGCTTACTACAATCGGGAAAAATGCGATCAGGAACACCACCGCGACTTTACTCCACAAGGTGTAGCCAAACCATAGGATGAAGACGGGGGACAAGGCAATCAGCGGGATCGTCTGACTGATCACGATGAAGGGATATAACGCTTTTTCAATCGACCGATTCATATACATACCTGTTGCAAGTGCAATTCCGGCACCAATGGACAAGCCAAAACCAACGACAACTTCCATCAAGGTAGCGGGCAGATGTGTAGCCAGCAAGAGGCGGCGATGTTCATAAAGCGTACGGGCAATCGCCGTCGGGGCTGGAATGATGAAGGAAGGCACCCATCCCATACGCACAATCCACTCCCAAATGACAAGCAGCAAGATCATGAGCAAAAGAAACAGACCATAACGGGCAAGCCAACCTCTTACGCTATGCTTCATGCTGTCTCTCAAGTTACCGTCTTGCATGCAATTGTTCCTCCAGTTGTCGTCTCATCTGAACGAGAGCCGGTTCGTAGACCATGTCCGAATGTCTTGGACGTGCTAAAGGTACCGACAGATCCTGCAGCTGTTGACCTTGGCCCACCGGAGTTAACAGGATAATCCGATCACTGAGCAGCAGGGCTTCTTCAATGTCATGTGTGATGAACAACACGGTTTTGCCCAGGCCTTCCCATAGCTCCAGCAGCCAGCGATGCATCTCCCGTTTGGTCAGGGCATCGAGTGCGCCGAATGGTTCATCCAGCAGCATAAGTCGGCCACCTGTCAGCAAAGTACGAAGCAGCGCGACACGCTGGCGCATGCCACCTGAAAGCTCGTCCGGGTAAGCATGCGCGTGGCCGGATAAGCCAAATCTGTCGAGGCCAGCCAGGATATCTGCTCGAATCCTTATCTTATCCTGCCGACCTGCAGCCAGTTCAGAGGGAAGCATGCAATTCCCCATGATCGTTCTCCAGGATAATAGGAGGTCCTTTTGCGGCATGTAGGCCACCTGCCCCAGTCGCTTTCCTTCTTGAACCCAAGGAATTTCAATGGTTCCGTGTGTTGGCTCAAGCAGGCCTGCCAGCAGCTTGAAAAGGGTACTTTTACCGGAGCCGCTGGAACCGATGAGCGAGACAAATTCGCCTTTGGCTACAGTCATCGACACATTGGAAAGCACGGGGGAATCCCTTTTTCCCGGGAAAGCGTAGCTCATGTTGTGAATGGTTATATCGTTATCCATCTCGTTCCGTCCCCCTTGTATTCATAATTCAACTTCAAACCGCGGGATCTTTAATTACACCTTCTGATCTGCTCGAAGAACGCGAAAAAGACCCACCCATTTCCGGAGAAATGAGTGGGTCTGTAAGTTCAATTCACATTAAATTCCATCATCAACATGAAAAAATCCGCTTACTGAGAGGCCACTCCACTTCCCTCCGCTGGTATGATCCAGATCAGGTTCAAAGGGTCCGAATCGTTCGATTCGTCTCAGCCGCAAGGCTCCCCTAGTGCAATGTTTAAGATATGCAGTTGTGTGTTCAGCATATATCACATGCAAGTGGAATGTAAAGAGGGCGGCTTAAAAGAAGTGTGCGTGATGTGAGTTAGGAAAGTAACCTAGGATTCTAATCGTTTGAATGTAACAGTGAATCAAGCTCACCGATCAGCCGGGCAATCTGCTCAGGTGTGCCAATCGTAATCCGAAGCCAGGTAGGCATACCGAATTCGGCACCGCCGCGAACAGAGATGCCTCTGTTCAACAATTCTTGGGTAATCGGGCCACTATCCTGCAACAGATCCACCATGATGAAATTTGTTTCGGAAGGGATGTAGGGTAAGTTCCACTGCTCAAAGGACTGCATTAACGTTTCCCGTCCCTGACGATTGTAGTGCAGGCAGTGAGAAACAAACTCATGATCATCCAGGCTGGCCGAAGCAGCGGCTTGGGATGTGGCTGTCAGACTGATGGGCAGCTTGACCCGGTTAATGCCTTCAATAATGCTTTCATTCCCGATGCCATATCCAATTCGCAGGCCAGCTAGTCCATATATTTTGGAGAAGGTCCGCAAAATAATCAGATTATTATACTGTTCCAGCAGCTTAACCGTATCAGGGTAATCTTCACTTTCCGCGAATTCATAATATGCTTCATCCAGGACAACCACGACGTGGGAGGGAACATGTTCGAGTAGATCAAGCAGGGCATTTGTCGTGAAAATGGTTCCGGTCGGATTATTCGGATTGCACAGCCAGATGATTCGGGTAGAAGTAGTAATCCGTTGCCGGAATTGCTCCAGGTCCAGTGAGTGGTTGACCAAAGGCACTTCATGAATAACCCCGCCTGCCAGCAGCGTAGCGCCCTTATACCAGTTAAAGGAGGGCACCGGAATGAGTGATTCCTCCCCGGGATTAAGATAAGCTTGGGCGGTAAGGGTTAGCAGCTCGAAAGATCCACTGCCAAATACCAGTTGGGAAGTACGCACCCCCAGACGTTCCGCAAGTTTGTCACGCAGCAGTTGGCTGGAACCGTCGGGGTATTGAGCCAAAAGATCGGAACTCAGCGATCTGACCGCTTCCGCAGCCAGGGGAGAGGAACCAAACGGATTCTCGTTCGCTGCAAGTCGATCCACACTTTCCAGTCCCAACTCCCGCCGGATCTGTTCCATGGATTTGGCAGGCGTATAAGCCGGAATTTGAGTTAAAAGGTCTTTAACAGGTGGAGAGGGAACGGGTGAAAGGGATTGCATAATCATGCCTTCTTTCCAGTGGAATTAGATCGAGAATGATATCTGTTTCTGAGCAATCTGCTGTGGTGTCTCTTGTGGAGGAGTCAACAAACGATTCAGAATCAGGTTTTCAAAATGAGCAAACCCGCTGTCCCGAACGCGTGGCCGCTCCAGCGTAATTCGAGTATCCATCGTTATATGACCATCCTCGATTAACAGCACTCTGTCTGCCAGCGCAACCGCCTCACTGACATCATGAGTGACCAGAATGACAGTCAGATCTTCTTCTACCCACAAGCGTTCGATTAATTGCTGCATCTCAATTCGTGTCAATGCATCCAATGCACCCAGCGGTTCATCCAGCAGCAGTAAGCGTGGATGACTTGCGAGTGCCCGTGCCAAGGCGACACGTTGTTTTTGTCCGCCAGATAATACCCCCGGCCAATCACCTTCACGCTCTCCGAGTCCTACATTGCGAAGCGACTGGCGTGCATCTTCCTTGTTCTTGTCGGGGATGCCCAGTCGTACATTGTCGAGCACGGATTTCCAAGGTAGCAGCCGGGCTTCCTGAAACAGAAACCGTGTCTCGGGTGCTGTACTGCCAAGCTTTCTGTTGCCCAGCATAATGCTCCCGGAAGAGGGGGGTTCCAGCCCGGCGATCAGACGCAGCAAAGTACTTTTGCCACAGCCGCTTCGTCCAACGATGGCTACAAATTCCCCTTGTCTTACATTGACGTTGATGTTGGATAGAATCGTCCGCTGATCATACGATTTCTGAACCCCATCTACTTGAAGAAAAGGACTGATCTGACTTGTGCTCATGGATCAATACACACTCCTTTGCTTTACTTGCGGGATAGGGCCGGGTTCCAGCGCAGCCAGCGCCGTTCCAGCCATTTAGCGATGGTATCGGACAGCTTGCCCAGCAGGGCATATAGCAGAATGCTTAAGACGATTACGTCCATCTGCATGAATTCCCGCGCGTTCATCGCCATGTATCCAATCCCCGCATCCGCCGCAACCGTCTCGGCTACGATAAGTGTCAGCCACATAATGCCAAGTGCATAACGAATGCCCACCAGAATGGAAGGCAGTGCACCAGGCAGGATAATGTCCTTATAAAGGGACCAACGGCTGAGGCCATATACTTTGCCCATTTCAATCAGACCGGGATCGACTGATCGTATGCCGTGAAACGTATTCAGATATACCGGAAAGAATACACCCAGGGAAACGAGGAATAATTTTGCTTCTTCACCGATCCCGAACCACACAATAACGAGGGGGATCAAGGACAGATGCGGAATGTTGCGGATCATCTGCACCGAGGAGTCGGCGATCTTTTCCGCAAGGGAGGAGATGCCGTTCAGCACACCCAGCAGGAAACCGAGACCCCCACCAATGAGGAATCCTCCCAAAGCTCGTCTGGCGCTAATACTGATATTGTTCAGTAGTTCACCGTTACGAAGCAGACGAATGAAGGCCTCCAGTACCTGAGCGGGCCGGGGCAAAATATTGGCTGCAACAACTCCAGATGCAGTCAGCCATTGCCACAGAGCCAGAATGAGTAGTGGTACAACAAAAGGAATGAACTGGTTAAACCATGCCCGGTTAAAGGTTTTGGACCGCACGTTATGCCTACCTCCTTGCTTCCTTCGTTATTGGCTACCTGGAGCTGGAAGTTGATCTTGAAGTGCATCACTCCAGAATGTGCTCACATCGACTGCCTGCTCAAAAATTCCCGCTTGCTGAAACGTATCCGCTACGTCCTGTTCAGACTTGATGGCCTCGTCAGAAATGGCAACAATACGTGATGGGCGTTGTGCTTCTCCATCCGTGTAGGTTTTAAGGGCTTGATCCACGGGCTGGTGGGTGTTGTCTGCTGTAATTTGAGCCCACGCATCCTTATTGGCACGAGCCCAATCATTGAATTTGTTGATTCGCTCCAGATAATCGGCAAGGGCCTCTTTCTGTTCCGCATTTGCAATAGCCTGATCGGAGGCGGCTACAAGGAAGCTGCCTGACAGGATATCTTTGGCGCTGGCGAGCGTTGTTGCTTCATTCTGATGTGCGGAGATGATGGCATTGCCGTAACTGGCAAGTGCATCCACTTTCCCGCTTATCAGGGCGCTGAGTCCATCGGCTGTTGAAAGTTCGACCGGACTGATGTCACTCCAGGTTAATCCGGCTTCTTCCAGCATTTTGAGCAGGAAATAGTGGGCCGTTGTATTTTTTACGAAAGCAACTTTCTTGCCTTTCAGGTCAGCAACCGATTTGATCGATGAACCTTTGGGAACAACGACCTCCTGATTTAAGGTGCTGCCTTGTTGTACCGCAATAATCTTAAAGCTTCCACCATTGGCAGCTTGAGATGCAAAAATGGGCGGAATTTCACTGGTCACACCAAAGTCCAATTGGTTTGCAGCCATCGCTTCAAGGATCAGGTTACCTCCCTGAAATACGTTATAAGTGACTTTATAGGGGGTTTCATCGAGTCCGGCGGCTTTTAGCCCCAATTCGAGATTGCCCCATCCGGTCTGACCAACACGAATGGTAACGTCTTTATTCGAAGCAGCTGATGCCGCTGTCGGTGTTGTGCCTGTACCCGCGGCCTGATTGTCAGTTCCGGCAGAGCAGCCGGAGATCAGCATCAACAGAAGCGCGCTCAGAAAGGCAGTTAAGGGAAGAGTGTAATGGCGGTTTGGACGGATCATAGGGAGGAAACCTCCTTGGTGTATGTACTGCTTTCACTGGACTGACTGGATTCTATGAATGTTTGGCCGATACGGTCTGCCTGAAGAATGGCTTCGGTTACCTGCGCCGTACTAACTCCGAAGGAGAGATGCGCCGCACTGCCTTCCCGCAGCTGTAGTCCTGCTGCAATGCGCGCAGCAGCTTCCTTAGGCTGTTGTTGTATGCCAAGCTCGGCAAGAGTGATAGGCAGATTCAGCTTATGTAACAGAGTGATCAGCTCATGAAGCTCATCCCCTGCTTTGCCTTCAAGAATCCACTGGGTGAAGAGTCCAAAGGCTACCTTTTCTCCATGTAGTGAAGCGTGTGTTTCGGGTAATTTGGTGAGGCTATCATGTAGCCCATGAGCAATCGCGGCATGAAGTGATCCATCGCTAATGCTGCCTACAAGGCCTGCGAGCACAATAATGGCATCGGCAACATCACGGAATTGAGGTGTACTACCGGTTGTATCGGTGGATTCATAGACATCGATGGCGTGCGCTTCAAGAATATCGAGTGCAAGCTTGGCGGTGCTGACACTGTTTCGGAGAGTGAGGCTGGTGGCGTTGCCACTTAGATTAACGGCGAACTCATGCCATTTTACGAGTGTGTCACCGATCCCTGCGGCCAAATATCGCCTTGGTGCACTCGCCAGAATATGTGGATCAGCCAGAACGAGATCAGGCGAACGACGCAGGGGACGATATCCTGCAGATTTCCCCTGTTCATCATAGAGCACGGTTAAGGCGGACCAGGCAGCGCAGGTTGCGGCAATCGTTGGGACCGTTACAATGGGCAATTGGGCTTGCTCGGCCACCGCTTTGGACAGATCGAGCACTTTACCACCACCGACGCCGATAATCAGATCAACATCCAAATCGAAGGCTTGCTGTGTGAAAGTATCAATCTGGCCTGTTGTAACCTCACCGTGAAACAATTGCACATGGAACTTGATCTTATGCTCCTCCAATGAAGGAAGAAGGTAAGGCTGTACGGCTTTTAATGCAGACTCACCGGCGATGATGAGAACATGCTGCCCAAGCTGTGCAATCCGCGAACCACTTTGCTCAAGAATGTTAGCCTCGTGTACATATACTGCGGGTGCCTTAACAGTAATCATGAATACACTCCCCTTATAACTTATTATTCTTACGTTTTAACTTGGTTTTAAATTGTTTAGATTCTAGCATCGCGTCTCGGCAACTACAATGACCTGGACAATCAATACATCCTATACTTCGATTGAAAGAATCTATAGGTGAACGTAGTTAACGAATTCGATGAGAAAAAGGGAATTAACATCCTAGTCGATTTACCTTGTCCCTTGAACCCGATATAATAGTGGTGGCACACATGGGCCGGATCACAAATGAGGGTGGGACTGTTCTCCCTCTAAGCAGAATGGGGACCCCGAGTTGAAAACGTTCAAGAAAGTATATATTGAGATCACAAGTATATGTAATCTGGCATGCAGCTTCTGTCCACAGACCAAACGTGCCAAAAATTTCATTGACCCTGAAGTCTTCAACAATATATTGGATCAGATCAAACCCCATACCAAACATATTTATTTACATGTCAAAGGTGAGCCGCTGCTTCATCCCAAAATTGATCTGTTACTGGATTCAGCGCATGAGAAGGGATTCAAGGTCAACATTACGACGAACGGTACGCTGCTGCCCAAGACCCAGCACAAACTGCTCGGCAAACCGGCACTGCGTCAGATGAATTTCTCCCTGCACAGCTTTGATGGTCACGAGGGTTCCACAGACCGTGAGGGCTATCTGGGCAATGTGTTGTCTTTTGTCCGGGAAGCAGTGAAGCATAATGTCATTATTTCATTTCGACTCTGGAATCTGACACAGGATAACTTCACGAATGCGCAGATGAACCGAAACCGGGAGACGCTGGAGGTTCTTGAACGGGAGTTCAATCTAGATTTCCGTATTGAGGAGAAAGTGGTGCCGGGGAGCGGTGTCAAAATTGCCCCGAATGTGTATCTGAATCAGGATCATGAATTCCAGTGGCCGAGTCTGGATGCACCCGAAGATGATGGTAAAGGTTTCTGTCATGCACTTCGTAGTCAGGCAGCCGTGCTTGTCGATGGAACTGTGGTTCCATGCTGTCTCGATGGTGAGGGTGTAATTAACTTGGGCAACGTTCACGAAAAATCGTTCTCGGAGATTGTGGATGGTGAACGAGCCAACAATCTGTTCTATGGTTTCTCCAAACGGGAAGCAGTGGAGGAATTATGTCGGAAGTGCGGATATCGTCAGCGGTTTGGCGCTTAAAATAAAGATATAACAAGTATATAATTGAGAAACGTACCATTTCTGAAAATTGCATTTCAGAAATGGTACGTTTTTGTTTTTTTATACAGGTTAGTCCTTGGAAGTAGAATTTTAAATGAATGCAGTAAAACAACTTTTTTGTAAAATGATAGATTAATAATCTTGTTTTTATAAATTTACATGGTATTATTATCCTATTGATAAGGAGGTGTTTTAGTTCTAAAGATTCATATTTTAATATTTTACCTACCAGAAGCCTATTGAGGAGTGTGTTTTAATTTTGAATTCAAAATGGAAAAATTTTAATCGAAAAGTATCACTAATGCTTTCTACTTCGCTGGTTGTCTCTATGTTATCGATGAGCTTATCTGTATCTGCAGAAATTGATAAGTCTAAAAATGCTCTTACTGATATTGATAAATCGTATGCCAAAACGGAGATTTCAAAATTAGTGGAACAAGGGATAATTACAGGATATGCAGATGATACATTCAAACCCTCTCAGTCCGTAACAAGAGCTCAATTAGCCAAAATCATGGTTGGTGCACTCAATTTGAAGCCCGATGCTTCGGAAGCAACCCAATTTAAAGATGTTAATAAGGATTTATGGTATGCCGGATATATCGGTGCACTTGTCAAATCTGGAATTGCTCAAGGTACATCAAAAGAAAGTTTTTCACCTAATAAAAGTGTTACAAGAGAAGAATTAGCAGTATTTTTTGTCAGAGCTTTTGGTTGGGAACAACAAAGTGTAATGAGTCAATCTTCCAAACCTCAGTTGTCTGATCTAGATCAAGTATCTAACTGGGCGAAAGAATCAGTATCTATGGCTTATCAATCGGGTTTCATCAAAGGGTTGGTGCAAAAAGATGGAGCGGTGAAATTTAACCCTTCAGGTGTTGCAGATCGACAGGCGTTGGCAAGGCTCGCTTATGAGTTTGTAATGAATAAGTCTACATATGATGAGTACATGGCTCCTACCAAAACGGAGGAAGGAACTGAAGAAGCAAAACCAGAAATCTCAAAGCCATCTGATAGTAGTAATAAAGGAAATAGTGGAAGCACTTCCGGTGGTAAGGGTAACGATAATAGTAATGGTGGAAATACTGGAGGTGGGGAACAAGTCTCCAATAATATCAAAGCTCCAGGTACCTATACTCTTGGTGAAGTAACTGGGAATGTGACAATTAGTTCTCAAGATGTTGTATTAAAAAATACTAAAATAAATGGTAGTTTGAAAGTGCTTGAATCCGTTGGGAACGGTGATGTGATCCTTGATAATGTAAGTGTTACAGGAACTACCGAGCTTCAAGGTGGAGGACCTAACAGCATTCACGCTATTAACTCAGTTCTTGCAACAGTCATCGTCAACAAAGCAGACGGAAGCATCCGTTTGGTTCTTGAGGGTGGGAGTGAAGTTCAACAAATCGAAATCAAATCCGGGGCGATAATAGATAATAATTCAACCGGTAACGTTGGGCCGATAGAATTAGCAGAATCAGTTCCGCATAATGCATCTGTAAGACTCAACGGAAGTTTTGATTCTATTCTGGTTCATGCCGAACAAGTTTCGGTAGAATTTGGTGATAACTCTATGATTGGTAATCTTGAAGTGTTTGAACAGGCACTGAATTCTACGTTCAAAATTGGACAAGGGGCTGTAGTGAACAGAGCGATTTTAAACGCAATAGTCGAGTTTTCTGGACAAGGGATACTAAATTCGGCTTTAGTTAATGTAGATGGTATTGACTTTAGTCGACTCAGTCAGTCGCCCAATATTGTAGCAGATCCGACAGTGACTCAGGTCGTTTATTCTCCTGAGGCAGTAGAATTATCTGCAATAGATTCAACACGTCAGATCGTTTTCACTGGAATCACTGACACATCATTCAAAGATATTACAACCATTGCGAAATGGGATGTAGAGAATAACTCCATTGTTGTTGTTAACTCAGGCAAAATTCAGGCGAAGAGCAATGGTACAACGCAAGTAAAAGCAACATATGGTGAATTTGTAATCAATGTTCCTGTAACGGTGGCTGTATACAATGAAGAGGAAACTTATCCGACTCTTAAAGCAATCCATGTCACAAATGGAAGTGCAAAACTAGAGTTTTCAGAAGGTATTGATGTTAGCGATCTGAGTTCAGATAATTTCATAGTTACAGCATATTTAAATGGATCAGAAAAGCGTCTAAATAATCTGCAGTATGCTAATGGAGAATTTACTTTTGAACCTGTTAACAGTTATGGATCTACTCTATATCTGACTGTAGAGTCCGATGTAAATAAGACTTTTTTTGCAGGAAGTCAAAGTGGAGCAATCAAGCTTACGGGTTTCGGTGGCCACATTAAGGATGTTGCTGGGAGTGCAGTTGCAAATCTACAAATTGATTTCAGAAAAGGTCTGGATAACAAATCTGGCGAAATTGTAGGATCAGTAACGACAGACTCCTATGGAAATTATAAGATTTATCTTCCCCCTGGCATATATACAGGTGAACTGGGCGGAGGAAATACAAAATATATTAAAACATTTTTAATTGGTGTATCGGCTTTAAATGTGGAAAACAGAAATGAGAATCAAACCGCTATTGAGATTCCTACTCAAGATGAAACACGTATCGTTTTAACTTGGGGTAAAGATCCGGTTGATTTGGACTCCCATCTTATCGGTCCTGGAGGTTCGGGTGACATTTTCCATACGTATTATGGTGACAAGAAATACTATTACGACGGAGAAGTTTTAGTTGATTTGGACTTGGATGATGTCACGTCCTATGGACCAGAAACAACAACAATTCGTCATCTTCTTCCAGGCACGTATACTTTCTATGTACATCATTACTCAGGAGTAAGTACAATTAAGAGTTCTGGTGCTAAAATTGAAGTATTCAATGGGGCGGTGGCCACACCAAGTGCAGAGTTTATCGTTTCTGAAGGAAGCGGAAGCGAAAGATACTGGGTTGTCTTCAAAATGGTTGTTTCGGAGACTGGAACAGTTACTTTTGAAACCGTGAATGAATTCACAGACATGACCCCACTTTACACACTTCAATCAACGAATAATAATATTGAGGAAGAACTATAGGAATCTTACAGATTGTAGAGAAACCCTGTCTTTTATAGATTAGGGGTTTCTTTTTTTTGTTATAGTACTTTTGATTTACAGATACAAATACAGCATACCCGAAGTTGAGATCGGCACATTACACAATGGAGTACGATGCAAAAAATGCCGAGAACACAGGCATACTGCTGTCGTTTCTATATCTAAGCTAATGATTATTATCGTAACATCCCTTTTTTGGTAGGATCAGGGTAGGTTCCGAGCCAGAGGTGCACCTCTGATCGGTTCCTTGAGGACAAGCTTATGCTTGTACGCCAATTCATCAGAATAAGGGAGGATTTAAATTATGAAAAAAGTGTTGACGTTGCTGCTGTCTGCGGGTCTGGTCGCTTCATTATTAGGTGCAATTCCGGCTTTTGCTGCACCTACTGTTGTAAACTCAACGATTATTGTAGCCAAGGGAGAAACTTTTGATGGCAAAGGCCAAACGTATGTAGCCAACCCTTCCACCCTGGGAGATGGATCTCAAGCGGAAGATCAGAAGCCGGTATTTCGGTTGGAGGCAGGCGCCACGCTCAAAAATGTGATTATCGGTTCACCTGCAGCTGACGGTGTTCATTGTTATGGTAACTGCACGATATCAAATGTGATTTGGGAGGATGTCGGTGAGGACGCTCTGACTCTGAAATCAGCCGGAACGGTTAACATCACTGGTGGTGCAGCTTACAAGGCCTATGATAAAGTATTTCAAATGAATGCAGCCGGAACGATTAACATTAAAAATTTCCGTGCAGACGATATTGGCAAGCTGGTACGTCAGAATGGCGGAACAACCTTCGCCGTGAACATGACGCTAGACAACTCGGACATTTCCAATGTCAAAGATTCCATTATGCGTACGGACAGCAGTACATCGCAAGGGAAAATTACAAATACCCGTTACTCCAAAGTACCGACCTTGTTTAAAGGCTTTGCATCGGGCAAAACAAGTCAATCCGGGAATACACAATATTAAAACAGAGCATACCGGTTCTCAATAATTTTCCTCTAAAGGATATGAAGCATAACAATTAAAGGGGATGTCCTATAAGTCATGAATATGACGGGGACATCCCTTGTTCGCGTTATCTTGGTCTAATGAGCCTGGCACACGTTATTCGCTCTCATTTGCACCTTTCTGAGATGTAACGAATTACAGAGACGTTATTTCTTGAAGCAGAGGTATATGACGCATAAATGAGACATATAGTTAATCACTCTTTCTTCTAGTTTAAACTGATTTTTTCTTATCGGGATTGTCACAAATACCCATGTGTTGTACAGTAGAAGCAATGAAATAAGTGAACCGGGTGCTCAATGAAGTTGGGCTGAGAGAGCGGCCTTGTGCTGCTGACCGTATATCTGATCTGGGTAATGCCAGCGTAGAGAACATGAATTTGCGATGAGCAATGGTAAGTGATAAGGGATAGAACATAAATGTCAGCGTTTCTTGGTTGCAACGGGATTTCTCTGATGTGACGGGGATGGTGTCGTTTGTTTTCTTCTTTCTCTATATCTGCCTAATGCGTTGCATCGTGAGAATTGTAAACTGTGCGTATGGCCTGCCTGTGAACCGGGGAGGCTTTTTTTGTTTGTTTTATTGTTTTTTTTATAAATCTAGGGAAACAGAGGAAGGAAGTAGAGAACATGTCAACAGCAGTAGGCAGCAACAGATTGAAGTTAACCGATATTTTGGTAACAATTGTGATTGCGGTAGTCTTTGGGGTGATCTACAAAATATGGGGACCTACATATGATCTGATGAAGCCATTCGGCGTTCATGCGGAGCAGATGATTTACGGCATGTGGTTCATGGCGGGCACCTTTGCCTTTGTAATTATTCGCAAGCCGGGTGTAGCCATTCTGGCCGAAGTTGCGGCATCAACGGTGAGTGCTTTTCTAGGTAGTGAGTGGGGCATGTCGACACTGGTGTATGGGCTGCTGCAAGGGCTGGGTGCAGAGATCTTCTTCGCCGCATTTCTGTATCGGAAAAGCAATCTGTTCGTTACCTGCCTTGCGGCTATTGGTGCAGCAGCGGCTTCGCTTGTACTCGATTATCAGTATGGGTACATTGATTCCCTCACAGCTTGGAACTACACGCTGTTTATCGGATTCCGCTTCATTGGAAGTATTCTGATTGCGGGTGTATTCACCTATTATCTCGCCAAAGCGCTGGAGCTTACAGGTGTAACACGATCCCTTAGACCGGTGTCGAAGCAGGATTATGAGGCGCTGGACTAGATGAATGAAGTGGAGAATGTGCAAGCGGTAGGTGTTACGAATCTAAGATGCAAGTTCCCGGGAGAGAAGGCCTTGGTGTTCCAAGGCTTGTCTCTCTCTGTGCGTCAAGGGGAGAAAGTATTGTTGCTTGGACCAAGCGGCTCTGGCAAATCAACCTTGTTGCAAATTCTGAGTGGTCTGATTCCGCGATCTGTGGAGATTCCGATGAAATGTGATGATATTCAGGTTCCTGAGCAGCCCGGCATTGTTTTTCAAGATCCGGATACCCAGTTCTGTATGTCGTATACGGATGAAGAGATTGCTTTTGTACTGGAAAACCGGAATATTCCACGCGAGCAGATGTCTGCTCTTATTCATCGATATCTGGAACAGGTGGGGTTATGCTTTGAACATAATCGAACACTCATTCAATCCATGTCACAGGGCATGAAGCAGCGTCTTGCGATGGCTTCGATTCTGGCCATGGAGCCAGACGTACTCTTTTTGGATGAACCAACGGCACTGCTGGATGATGAAGGAACCTCTCAAGTATGGGAAACGGTGAAACAGATTGCACAGGACAAAACACTCATTATCGTAGAACATAAAATTAATGAAATCGTCGAGTGGGTAGACCGAATCATCGTATTGTCGCCTGAAGGAAAGATTGTGGCAGATGGCCCGGCGAATCAGGTGTTTACAGATGAGCGGAATATGCTCAGGGAATACGGAATCTGGTATCCAGGAGTTTGGGAAGAGCGAGGGCAGACGAAAGCACAGACGTTGGTCACAGGAGAGTTTATTCGTTATGGGGCAACAGAAACTGAAAGTATGGATAACAAGGAGGAGCGAGCTTCTGCGCAGCCCCAACCAGCCCTGGAAATGCAGCAATTCACCGGATGGCGCGGAAAAACACCTTTCATTCAGGTGGAACAGGCCAAGGTATGGCACGGAGATTGGGTGGGGATTGTCGGGGCTAACGGGGCAGGTAAAAGTTCGTTATTGCTATCCATGATGAATATTCTAAAAACGACAGGTCATTATGTTGTGGAAGGACAATCGGCCGGAAAAACCGAGCAGCTTGCAGATCACATTGCCTTTGTATTCCAGAATCCTGAATTTCAATTCGTGACCAATACAGTCCGGGATGAAGTGGGATTCTCCTTGCTGAGCGGCAAGTTAACTGCCGAAGAAAGAGGTATCAAAACCGATAATATGCTGGAGCAATTCGGACTGAGTGAGCTGTCCGGTAGGCATCCATACCAATTGTCGATGGGACAGAAACGACGACTGAGTGTAGCATCAGCTCTGGTACGGGAACAGCGTATTTTGTTACTGGATGAACCTACCTTTGGACAGGATGCGCGGAATACTTTTGCCATGTTATCACAGCTGGAACGGCTGCGACGTGAAGGGACCGCCATTGTGATGGTTACACATGACCGTGAAATCGTGAAGCGTTATTGCACCCGGATCTGGACGGTGCATGAGGGGAGGTTAACGGATGCAGCTCTCGTTTCCTCATCGTGAGACTTGGCTTCACGCGGTGAATCCGGGGTTGAAAATGATTTTCCTGACATTGCTGTTTATCTTCGTCATCCTTGTTCACAATCTGAATGTAATGGCTAATGTAGCAGTTGTCATGCTTTTACTGCTTGGCTGGACAGGTCACGCATGGCCCAGATTATTGCTGTATGCATCTCCGTTCATTCTGGTATTTATATCAACTTCCACAGGTATGATCATGTTTGGTAAAGGGGAGACCACCTGGTTTCAGTGGGGATTAATTCATATTACCGAAGAGAGCTTCTACCGCGGGTTGCACCTAGGATTTCGTTCTCTAAGTATGGCGGCAGCTGGATTGTTGTTCGGTCTGACGACCAAGCCTGTCCGTCTCTTTTATTCCCTCATGCAGCAGTGGAGGCTCCCACCCAAGTATGCCTATAGTTTTCTGGCGGCTATGCGTATGATTCCGATTTTGCTGGATGAATTCCAGACGCTGCGTTATGCCATCCGCATTCGGGGAACGAGGCAGCATGGTTCCCGCTGGAATGTATACGGCATACTGAAACGATATGCAATTCCACTACTTGCCCAGAGTATTCGCCGTGCGCAACGTATGGCGGTGGCGATGGAAGCAAAAGGATTCAAGGAAGGCGGGAGCCGGACCTATTACATTCAGATCGGGTATTCCCGAGCGGATGTATGGTTTATGGGGTATTTTATCATCATGTTAACGGCTGCTTATATATTGGGAACCACATTCCCTTATAATTCAACCCTATTGGATGTAAGGTGAGACCTGTAATTATTTCGTACCTTGTAAATATATTTGGGAGTAACAGTAACTTTTCCTAGTTCAAAACGTCTTAAATGGAAATAACTTCAAATGATTGGAGTGGACTGACGTGAAGACGGGGCGTAAAAGGCAATGGACGGGCTACCCATGGAATATCGCTGCTGGTGTCTTAGTTGTGCTGGTTACGGGGGGACTGCTGTTGTACAACCATGCCAGGGCGCTGGAGGGGCAAGGTTCGGGTTCAGTAACGCAAGTGCTATCGGTGAAGCTTAATTATAAAAAGGGGGATAAGGTCACAGTTGCAAAGGGAGTACCTATTTACAGCCAAGTGGTCGAGAGCAGTGTTTCCCCTGATCGGATGGACATAGACGGGTATAGCTCCGCTCAAGGGAGCTTGCAAATCGACGCTGTTCGCGGGGAATGGGTCAAACTAAAAGGTAGCGATTACACTGAATTCTGGATACCTGGCTGGTATACCTCCAAAGAAAGCCGAAGCCTGACGAAATCCATTCCACAAACGTTCAAGCTTCAATCGGGCAGCAAGCTGTACCTGTTTCCCGGAAGTCAGGCAACATGGTCTTCAGGGGCATTCCTGAAAGAGCAGGCGTTCATTGTTGCAGCGACGAAGGACTGGTATGGCGTGTCCATTGCCCCGCGCGTCTGGAACAAGGAATCGTCCACTTATCGTCCAGCATTGCTTTGGGTTAAGGCACAGGATGTAGCACAGCATACCAAGGTAGCGGATGGCTGGTTCAGTAGACAATTGGCGATGCCCACGTCCACTATACGTCATTTGATAGATATTTTGCTGAATTCAAAAACGACCTCAAAACAGGTGGCGCAGTGGCTTGGCGAACCGGATTGGCAAGAGCATTCCGGCAATTTAAACGATACGGGTTATGCCATGAGCATAGGAAAGACCTGGCGGTACGAACGAGCAGATGCTCATTTTCTCGTGATATTTAACAAGAACGGCAGGCTGGTTCGTACGCGCTGGAATATACCCCAGGACGATCGAAACGGTGTAGTGTCTAATTGGGAATTTGGTGGTTCAGATGAATATCAGTTCACGACTAAAATCTATGGCACAATGCTGCCTGCCACCTTACCCTGGAAATCGGTATGGACCAATCAGGGGGATATTAATTACACCTTTCTACAAGCAGCAACGGAGGATGTGCTCCTGATGAAAGGGGATGACGGTGGATTTAGCGGTGGATATTACGAAGGTTCCATATATGCTCTTGACCGACATTCCGGCCAGAAATTATGGGCGATCAATGGTGGGTTTGGAAGACAGCAGGCAGAGGTGGATGCGGGACGCCAATACGTTACCATCTACACCGATTATGACCCTGACAAGAAAAAATACGTGGATCGTATACGCCATCTGGGCTTGAAGAACGGAAAGGTCGAGTGGGAGTATATCCCCAAGCAAAATTTCAGATTGAATGGGATCACGGCAGCGAAGAATGTCGTCATTGTGGACAGCGCGGTTGTTGAAGGCTCAAGCAATAGCTGGTTAACGGTGCTGGACAGTGCAAACGGAAAAACATTATGGAAGCGAAAACTGACGACCGGTTATGAATTATTGAATAAGAGCGCGGAAGATCCTTATGTCATGTATTGGGAAAAGGATAAACTGATTGCAGCTGATCCGCGATCAGGCCGCACCGTGTGGAGCATTGCAGCAGGGAAGTCAACGATAGAGCATCCCGAACGGAATCCTTATTTTGACGGAATTGCTCGTATCGATCCGTTTGTGCCCGCACAGCCAGAACGCTGGATGCTGCTGGATGACCAGTGGGTGCTGGTTGATCTGAACAACGGACAGAAGCTTGCACAATTTCCGGCCCGGGTTGGACAGCAAATTGAGGTGCTGAATGACGGCATGGTGCTCATTCGAGAGAACAACAACGGGGAAATGTATGGTGAATACGAGGATTTCACAACCACTCTGTACGATGCCAAAAGCGGCACAAAACGTTGGACGCAGAATAACAAGATCGAACGCGCACTTGTGGAGGGCGATCAATTATATGTAATCAAGAACGGCTATCCGGCAGCCCTTGCCTATGATACAGGGGAGACCCGCTGGACTGCACAAAACACGATTGCTGCCTTTCAATACCCTACCAATCAGGGGAGTTACGTGGTGATTGAAGATCAGCTTTTGCTGCCGATGGGTGAGGATCTTCTGGTGATGAACAAACATGACGGTTCTTTGCTTGGTCGTGTGCATGACGTTGTGATGGGAAGCCCGGAACATCGTGATCGGGATGCGAAGAATGGAACCATGAACCGGCTTGGAAATGAAGTCTATATTGGGTCATCCAACGGACGGTTTAGTATATATGATGCTAATGATTTGCACACAGATATCTCACCTTAAAGCTTGTTTCATGTCGAATGATGATTTATTATGAATAAACAGGATTGCTCGCGCTCCGGTTATCGGCTGTGCGGGCTTTCTTCATGTGTTCTTGAAGGACCATGTACGATCAATCGCAGGAGGAATCTCCCATGATTTCATTATACGGGGTAAGCAAGCGTTATAACGAGCGTGGGTCCCGTGAAGATCAGGGATTCGAAGCATTAAGCTCGGTTTCCCTGGAAGTAGGCCAGGGAGAGATCCACGGCATTATCGGCTCTAGTGGTGCAGGGAAATCCACACTTCTGCGTATGCTCAATGGATTGGAGAAGCCTGATGACGGCGAAGTCATTGTGAATGGGCAGCATTTGACCCGGATGAGTGAGCCGAGTCTGCGTCAGGTACGGAGGTCCATTGGCATGATTTTTCAGCACTTCAATCTGGTCAGCAATCGGACCGTAAGTGGCAATGTCTGTATGCCTCTGGAACTTGCGGGCGTCTCCCGGACCGAGCGGGTTGCACGAGGACTTGAGGTATTGAGATTTGTCGGACTTGAAGATAAGGCCAACCAGTATCCTGCACAGCTAAGCGGAGGGCAAAAGCAACGTGTTGCCATCGCCAGAGCACTTGCCAGCCGCCCGGATGTGCTGCTCTGTGATGAACCAACATCTTCGCTTGATCCGCAGACCACGAATGGAATTCTGGATGTGCTGCGTCATGTCAATGAAACGCTGGGTGTAACTATTGTACTCGTTACACATGAGATGGAGGTTGCCCGAAAGCTCTGCAACCGGATATCGGTGATGAAAGAGGGACGGATCATCAAAACGCTGTCGGAAGCGGAAGTACGCAGCATACCGGCACCGAAGCCTGATCTTCTAACATCCTTGTTGATGGGCGAAGATGTATCCATGAGCGGACGAAATACCTCTCTTCATGGCGATCAGGAGGACCATAATGATGATACCTGAGTCCGTTGTGAAGTATCAGCATGAAATTTGGCAGGCCATCGGAGAGACGTTTGTCATGGTGGGGATCTCCATCACGGCAGCCGTGTTAATCGGGTTGCCTCTGGGTACACTGCTGTATCTGTTCAGAAGAGGGCAACGTTATCAGAATCGACCTCTGTTCACGATTTTGGGAAGTCTCGTCAACATCATTCGTTCCTTCCCGTTTCTGCTGCTAGTCGTATTTATGATTCCGTTCACACGTCTGATCGTTGGAACATCCATCGGGACGCTCGCAGCAACCGTGCCGCTCTCGGTCATCGCCATTGCGTATTACGCCAGACTGGTAGAACAGGCTTTGCTTGATGTCCCGAAGGGTGTGGTTGAAGCTGCTTCTTCCATGGGTGCATCGACCATACAGCTTGTGGTGAAATTCCTGTATGTGGAGGCCCGCTCAAGTCTTGTACTCGGCTTAACAACGGCAAGCATCAGCTTTATCTCTTACTCTACGGTCATGGGTATTGTCGGTGGTGGCGGTGTTGGTGATTTTGCGATTCGTTACGGTTATCAGCGATTCGAGACGGAGATCATGGTATTTACGATTATCATTATGATTATCCTGGTACAGATGATCCAATTTACTGGCAGCAGACTGTCCCGCTGGCTCGATCGCAGATCCTGAAGAAGGACAAGCAGTGCAGAAAGATTGAATTACAGCATGAACAATACAGATTACATGATGAAGGGGTTTATATCAGATGAAAGCAAAACTAATGCTCATGCTGCTGGCAGTGACGCTCGTAGCAGCCGGATGCGGTAAAAAAGAAGAAACACCTGCGGCGGAAGGAAATAAGGAAGGCACTCAAGCCGGACAAGAAGTAACGTTGAAAGTAGCTACTTTGATTCCGCCAATGACGGATGTGCTGGATATTGTGAAGCCATTGCTGAAAGAAGATGGTGTTAATCTGGAAGTTGTGGTACTTTCCGATAATGTTCAACCGAATACTGCACTGGCGAACAAGGAAGTAGACGCAAACTTCTTCCAGCACGTACCTTACATGAATCAGTACAATGAAGCAAATAACGCTAACTTGGTGGCTGTTCAACCGATCTACAATGCCATCTACGGAGCATATTCCAAAAAGGTTAAGTCCATTGAAGAATTGCCTGAAGGTGCAACGGTAGCGATTGCAAACGATCCGTCCAACATTGGACGCTCGCTGGTGATGATGGAACAGAACGGCCTGATCAAGCTGAAAGAAGGCGTCGGTTTTAATGCAACGCAAGCAGACATCACGGAAAACACGAAGAACTTCAAGTTCAAAGAAGTGGATCTGTTGATGTTGGCCCGTATGTTGGATGATGCGGATCTGGTTGCCATGACGCCAGCCTATGCGAGTCCGCTTGGACTTACACCGAAGAAGGATGCGCTGTTCACTGAGAAGGATGATTCCCATTTTGCCATTACCTTGGTTGCCCGGGAAGATAACAAAGATTCGGAAGCCATTCAGAAGCTGGCGAAGCGTATGGCGGGTCCTGAAGTGAAAACCTTCTTTGAAGAGAAGTATGCAGATATTGCGATCCCGGCTTTTAAATAACATCCGTTAATCTGCAACTGAAATGATTGTACAGATAGGTTCAAGACAAACATGAAGACCCAGGCCTCATCGCCTGGGTCTTTTTTTGTTAACTTGTATTACGGAGTAAAGAAGAAAAAGCAACATCAGCTTTTGTCAGAGTCGTGTTCTACCTTTGGTTCCATGAGGCGAATCAGTTTCCGCTCTGTAGCCGTGTCTGTTGCAGGTGTGTAGATGCTGCACCGCAAATCGGCATTTCCCTGAACCTGGAGTGAGGTAAGATCAAAAAGCATTTTGCCAGCTCTGGAATGTCTGAATTCAATCAACACATCCGGGGCGCTGCTAACACTGCTTTGTTTCCAAAGGGGTTGAAAATCAGGATATCTGTCCATCATGTCATCCAAAAACAAGTTGTACCATTCATCATCGACATATTGACCGTAATAAGCACGGAAAATAGCTAGGAATCCGCTGACAAAATCCTCCCAATTGACGGCCAGCCTCCGAAATTCCTTTCGTTCAAACAACAAGCTGATCATGTTCCGCTGTTCAGCCGGAATCTGTTCAAAGTCCATAAACACATGCCGTGCTGCGTCATTCCAGCCCACAATGTGACAGCGTCGGTCTGAGATGATTGTGGGACAATTGCGAAGTTCCTGCAATATTTTCTGCAAAGAGGGATGAACTTGGAGTGGCTTCTCATCCAGGATATGAAGTTCCGAATGGTAATCCAAGCCAAGGGAAAACAAATACTTCCGTTCATCTGCTGTCAGCCTGAGAGCTGAGGCGATGTTATCCAATACGGAATGAGATACCTGAATATCTCGGCCCTGTTCAAGCCAGGTGTACCATGTTGTGCTCACACCTGCCAATTGGGATACTTCTTCTCTTCTTAATCCAGGCGTTCTTCGCCGGGAGCCCGCGGGTAATCCGACGGATTCCGGAGAGATTTTGGAACGCTGGCTTTTCAGAAAAGCGGACAGTGCCTGCAGCCT
Source organism: Paenibacillus sp. 276b (assembly GCF_900107875.1). Classification (NCBI taxonomy): domain Bacteria; kingdom Bacillati; phylum Bacillota; class Bacilli; order Caryophanales; family Paenibacillaceae; genus Paenibacillus; species Paenibacillus sp. 276b. Next base: position 29,174 of record NZ_FNRR01000002.1, read on the forward strand.
GACATCATGGTTCATTCCATCACCTTCGTTCCTGAGTTTATCATAGTAGTCATTATACTATTATAATTGACAACTTGTAATAGGATAATACGAATGGCAATATAAGTGCATAACTTAACTAAACAAGTATGGAAAGAGCACTAAAGGAGGATGCATTATGGAGCGTGTTGTTATTACAGGAATGGGGATTATCTCTCCTTTGGGGAATGATGCGCATACATTTTGGAATGGATTGGTGGAAGGCAAATCAGGAGTTTCGCCAATTGAAGCGTTTGATACAACGTCCTATAAAACGAAGATAGCAGGGATGGTCCGTGATTTTGACGGAGAAGAACGGTTTGGACGGAAGGAAGCACGGCGTATGGACCGGTTCGTGCAATTTGCTGTTGCGGCAGCAGATCAGGCTTTATCTGACTCCGGTCTCGAGATGGAGCATGTGGACAGGGAGCGCGTTGGCGTGTATATCGGTTCCGGCATCGGCGGAATCCAGACCCTGATGGAACAAGGCAAACTCCTGTCTGAACGCGGGCCTGCAAGAGTCAGTCCAACACTGGTGCCCATGATGATATCCAATATGGCGGCGGCTATGGTGAGCATGAGATTTGGCTGTTGGGGACCTACTCTCTCGCCAGTGACAGCCTGTTCGATCGGCAACACCGCCATAGGTGAGGCTTTCCGGCTGATCCGTCACGGTGGAGCAGATGTGATTTTTGCTGGAGGGACGGAGGCAGCTGTCACCGAAGTATCACTGGCAAGCTTCGGCAATGCGACGGCGCTATCTACACGAAACGAAGCGTACGAAGGAGCGAGTCGACCATTTGATGCAGGCAGAGATGGTTTTGTCATGGCTGAGGGTGCCGGGGTCTTGGTTGTAGAGTCTTTGTCCCACGCCCTTGCGAGAGGTGCAAACATCCTTGCAGAGATCGTAGGTTATGGTGCCAGTTCAGACGCGTATCATATGGTAGCAACCCATCCCGAAGGACGTGGTGCATACTTGGCCATGAAAGCCGCTCTGGCGGATGCACAGCTTCAGCCGCAAGACATTGATGTCATTAATGCTCATGCTACCAGTACGGAAGCGGGTGATCTTTCCGAGACACGAGCAATCAAGCAGCTGTTTGGTGCGGAAGCCTATCATATTCCGGTAACAGCAAACAAATCGATGACCGGACATATGCTGGGGGCGGCTGGTGGTGCGGAAGCTATATCGCTCATTCAAAGCTTGCGTAGCGGCATCATTCCACCGACAATCAATCAAGAGCAGAGCGATCCGGAATGTGATCTCGATTATGTCCCCAATGTTGCAAGAGAAGCTGACCTGAAGATTGGCATGTCCAACTCATTTGGCTTCGGTGGTCATAATGCGGTCATTATTTTGCAGAAATATTCATCGTAAACTTACAGAGAGCAGTGACTGCCCAAAGGCGCACTGTTCTCTTTTTATTTGCTGTGGGAAGACTGTTCCGACTGCGAAAGTGCAATATAGGCCATTAGTTCGCTGGTTGCATGTAAACATGAGAAATGGCCCATGAATATGGTCGGGATATTCGTTAAAATGTTCAATAGGGGCACATATGTACGCATAATTGAATGGATAACGAAATAGGCCGAAGTTTAAGTTTGGTCCGTTTTCCATGGTGGTATAGATATAAGGGCTGATAGAGGCTTCTTATAACATAAAGCTATACATAGGAGGGTAAGCAGTGAATGTATGGATTACGGTGAAAAGTCTGGGTAAACGCAAGCCGGCACTTGCCAAACAGGCTGCCGAACTTCCGGAAACAACCGATACGTTGAGACAGCTTATTAAGAACATGGTGGCTCAACAGCTCAAGGTTCTTCAGGACAAGAAGAATGAAGCAGAATGGCTTGCCTACCTGATGCCCGAGGACATTCAAGAGCAGGGAGCAGCAGGAAAAGTAGGCTTTGGCACGATATATAACGAAGGGGTTCCCGATGTAGAAGGCGCCATGGATACAGCTGTAACCGCATATGAAGATGGATTATTTAAGGTGTTTCTCAATGATGAAGAGTTGCAGGCATTGGATGAGCCGTTGATTATACAGGAAGACGATAATGTGGTGTTTATCCGCTTTACAATGCTTGCCGGACGTATGTGGTAGAGAGTGATGAGGAGGAGAATGGAATGAATCAGGAAGATAAAGTTCAACAGTATCAACAAGAGTTGCAGGAAAAAGTGAAATCGCTGAAGGGTGTGGAGCAAGAACTCGCAGGCTATGTTGCAGAGATGGCTGGATTCACCTATTTGCGCGAAGACGAAAAGGCCTATTTGGATGCAGTGCAGCAATTGCAAGGTATGTCCGCTGAGACGAAAACGCCATTGTTCCGTCCATTGCTGGATGTGCTGGAGCAACTGGTCAGTGGATCCTTCCTGCCTCGATTCCGTTACATTGCAGAACGTGCCGTGAATTTTCCTTATAGCAAACATTATGAGCGCAGACCATTTCGTACAACCGATCCCGAGCAGCATATTGGACAGGTTCTTCGTAAAATGATTGCCTTATTCCGTATGGAGATGCATGGCTTCTCTCTGAACGAATATGTATCCATGCGGGAGTACAAGTTTGATTATCTTCATGAGGTTAGAGCCGTTATACCGGATTGCATTGCCTATGAACTGGATCATGAAACCGGCGATATGAAGCAGGCGCTGCATGATATTATCTATGGCGACAATCAGAATGCATTGCTGACCACTGAAATGATCAAAGGTATCTTTATGAGCGATCAGGTGGATGCTTACCAGATGGTTGGAGAATTGCTGGTAGCAGCCAGACTGCAGGAGGGGTTGCGCCAGAGCATTGTAGAACGGATGGATGAAGGAACGCTTGAGGCGTATATATACATATTAAAAATAATCATCGACAACAACCTGATTCGGTTCAGTTCAGTGGTGAGAGCGCTCGCCGTATGGACAGGTATTGGAATTGAAGCGGCTAATCAGCGTGTTGCTGCGCAATTAATTACACAAGCGCATCAAGCATTGACTGATTCTGCGGTGCGAGAGGAATGGCAGCAAAGTGCCAATGCAAACCAATTATTCATTAGTCTTTGGGCAACCGCAGTCATCGAAGAGAATGAATTGGAGCGAAAAGTCATCCAAATCATGGATCACGGGCAAGTATATCAGCAGATTGTTGCACAATACGTACTTGCTAACAGTCAGAACAGAGGGCTGCGCTTAAACATGGCACGTCAGTATCTTGAAGTACAGGATCTGGAGTTGCTGCATTGGGTGATTGAGAATTATGATGCCATGTACATGTTTAACTGGAGCTTTGAAAATGGGGAGAATCAACGTAGTGTTCACGTCTGGCCCCTGCCTGTTTTTGGAGATAAAGCCGTGCGTCGTCGTGACTTTGATCTGTTTAAACAAATGCTGGCCTACATTCCGCAGGGAGGGACAGGTGGACCATCCGGTGTTCTTGAATTTGTTCAATATCGGATCGATCCGGATGATGTAGTGAAAAAAATGCTGTACCTTGCTGCGTATGACATGGACCCGGAATGGATTGGCGAGGTCATTGCACTCAAGGACAAACTAAGCCCGGATTTGCGAGGAGAATTGTTGTCCCAATTTGTCCATCATCCCGAGAACGAAGTACAAAGACAGTTTATTTTTGATAGTCTGTCGGATAAGAGCATGAACAATCGTGAGAATGCTCTGCTCAAAGCCAAGCTGCTGACGCTTACGCTCGAAGAGATGCTGCAAATGGAGGCGTTGCTCAAACTGAAAACGGGATCTTTGCGTCAGAAGACCATTCAGGTGTTACTGCTTCAGCCAACCGATCAGCTGATGGTATCCCTGAAACGACTTGTACAATCCAAAACTGAATTGCAACGATTGGGTGCGCTGGAACTGTTGACCGAGATCTCCGCAGATTCACAACGCATGGAGCAGCAGGAGCAGATGCAGCCAATCATAGCGTTAATCAAGACACCAACAGCCAAGGAGCAGAAGCTGCTGGACAAGCTTACAGAGCAGAGCAGCAGGTATACGGCGGCTAATGGATTCGGTTTGTATGATCCTTCATGGGAAAATCCATTGCTTCAGGAAGAACGTGATCTCGGCAGCTTCAAGCCGAAGGACATGTTTACCCTTTCCCTGGAAAAAGCGAAGCAGTTTCTTGATGGTTTGGATGCGTTGTTACATGAGCACAGAGACCATGAATATGAGGCAGAATATTATGCCGGTTACAAAGAAACCTTGCTTGTAGGTGCGACATTGCGTGCCATGGTCTTCATTCCTTATGATCAGCGGCAAGATATAGCATTATTGGAGCAGTTCCCTCTCCATAACATATGGGGAGAATATGTTCAGAAGAGTGGTCTGGATAGTAAAGAACTGCTGCAAATTTTGTTTGTGATTCGTTTGGAGGATCTGAACAAGAAGCTGGATAGTTATTACCGTTACTATTCCAACATATACGAATATAGTGAATTGGAGAAACACTGGCTGCTGGAAGGATGGCGCAAGGAATTTGCCGAAGAGGTCTATCCGGTTCAGTATATCCAGGACATGAAAAAGATGGTCAGTGAGCTTCGTTACACAGATCAGGTGAAAACGCTGATTGAGGCCGTTTATGAGGACAGTGATAAGTCAGATACATTTGAAATCGCTGAGCGGACATTGTATGCGTTGATGAAAATGATGCCTGAGGAACAAATGGAAAAGGAATCGGGCATACTTGCTCTCTTGTCTGGTCCATGGTTCTATATTGTCCGGGATCGTGTATATGACGATGAGAGTTTCATGCGATACTTCCAGACGATAAGCCAATTCGACCGATTAAATAAGGAAAGTAACCGAGGCTCCTTCCTCACTCTGGACGATTACCTGCGTGCTTATGAATTGGACTTCATTGATGCACAGGAAGTCTACAAGCAGCTGCTTGTGGGAGATTCTCGTGCCCAGTTTATTCGGGAATTGACATCAAGCCGGTCCGACTGGATTACGGAGAAACCGGTATTGGCAGAACTGCGAAGAACAGTTGTTGAACGAATTTTGGAGATTGAGTTAACCCGAGGAGAGCTCTCAACAGAAGTAAGTACGCTGGCCATGAAGCTTGAACGCATTGAAGGTATGGAGCATTGGGTGCATCTCGTTGCAGCCATGGATCAGGATACCTTTGTCCGTGGATATATCTACAGCTACGGTGACAATACGACACGTAAAGAAACGTTCAGCCATCTGATCCAGGTTTGCCATCCACGTGATGGAGAGGACGAAGTACTGTTGGGACAATTGCTGGCGAAGCATCCCATCCAGGAGAAGAAGCTCCTGGAAGCCGCAATGTACGCACCGCAATGGATGGAGATTGTTGCGAAGCATCTCGGATGGGAAGGACTGCGCAGTGCAGCCTGGTACTTCCATGCTCATATCAATGAACGGTTCACTGCTGAAAAGGAAACCATTGTGGCGCATTATTCTCCAATTTCACCTCAGGACTTTAACGAAGGTGCATTTGATATCGCCTGGTTCGAGGAGGCATATGAAGCCGTCGGTGAGGAACGGTTCAGTCTGTTGTACGATTGTGCCAAATATATCTCCGGGGGAGCCAATCACCGCAGATCACAGTTGTTCGCGGATGCGGCACTTGGGAAACTGAAACTTGAAGATATGCGTCAGTCCGTGGAAGATAAGCGTAATAAAGATCATTTGTTGACCTACAGCCTGATTCCATTTGCAGAAGAACGGGAACAGGACCTGCGTGAGCGGTACGACTTCATTCAGAAGTTTCTGATGCAGAGCAAACAGTTTGGTGCACAGCGCCGTGCCAGTGAAGGTCTGGTATCCCAGATAGCGCTGGGCAACCTTGCCCGTAATGCAGGATATGCCGATGTTACCCGGCTGATGTGGGATATGGAAGCTCGCAAGCTGGATGAGATGAAATCCTATTTTGAGCCGCATGAACTGGATGAGGCTACTACAGCCCAATTGGTCATTGATGAAGAAGGCCAGCCGGAACTACTCATCGTAAGCAAAGGCAAAACACTCAAATCTGTACCTGCTCGGTTCAAGAAAGATGGATACATCACCGAATTGAAGGAATTAAAAACAGATCTGGTTGATCAGTATCGCCGGGCAAGACAGGAATTGGAGCGTTCCATGACGGCAGGAACATCCTTTACGAGTGAGGAAGTTTCAAGTCTACTGCAGAATCCGGTTCTTCGTCCACTGGTTCGCACGCTTGTGTTCCAAGCAGATGACAAGCTTGGAAGATTCGATGTAACGTCCGGTGGGTTGGTTACTCCGGCTTCGGATGATTCGACAAGCACGATACAAACCTTGGCGGCACATGATCGCCTACTGATTGCCCATCCATTGCATCTGTTCCAGAGTGGAAGCTGGAGTGAATTCCAACGGGATCTGTTCAACCGTCAGGAACGTCAGCCATTCAAGCAGGTGTTCCGTGAACTCTATCTTCCAAATGAGGATGAGCTGGCTAATGGAACGGTATCCCGTCGGTATGCAGGTTATCAGATTCAGCCGAAAAAAGCAGTTGCTCTGCTTAAAGGACGTCAATGGACAGTCAGCTATGAGGAAGGACTGCAAAAGGTAAGCTATGAGCATAATCTGATTGCCAATCTCTATGCCATGGCAGACTGGTTCTCACCCGCAGATACAGAAGCGCCTACTCTGGAGACGGTGCAGTTCTATGATCGAAAAACGTATAAACCTGTTGCGTTGAAGGATGTACCGCCGGTCTTCTTCTCGGAAGTCATGCGTGAAATTGATTTGGTGGTTAGCGTTGCACATGTTGGCGGAATAGATCCGGAAGCCAGCTTGACCACGATTGAGATGCGTCATGTGATTGTGAATGAGTCACTGCGTCTGTTGAAGGTCGATAACGTACGTCTCGATGGAAATTACGCTCGAATTGATGGTGAACTGGGCGAGTATGCTGTTCATCTTGGCAGCGGCAATGTGTTCAAACAGGCGACGGGCGCGCTTCATATCGTTCCTGTGCACAGTCAGCATCGAGGCAGAATATTCCTGCCATTCCTTGATGAAGATCCGAGAACGGCTGAAATCTTATCCAAAGTGATGTTATTGGCTGAAGACAAGAAGATCAAGGATCCGCAAATCCTTGCACAATTGCAGCATTGATTAGTAATGTTGAATGATGCTGCAGCCAAGCGGCATTAGATTGACGATGCCGAGTGAACTTATCGAATATCAGGCAGCTAGAGCACCAGGGTCAAGGTGACTTTAGCTGCCTTTTATTTTCTGTTTTTTTGGTAAGGAATCCTTAAATAGCAGTAAAATTTGGCTCAAGATTGGTAATGGTGGGTACAGATTGAGTATTGGGCATGGTAAAATATAAATAGAGTTATATAAAATTTCATGTATTAACCAAGTCCAATCGCAGGATCGGATGTTTACATAATTGTTTTCTAGGAAAAGGAGAATACGTTGGACATGTTAATCACTTCATATCGTGAACAGGATCATGACAAGTTGGTCGAGATTTGGGAGAGAGCCGTTCGGGCAACACATACGTTTTTAGAAGAGCATCACATCCAGTTCTATAAAAAAGTAGTGAGCGACGTGTTGCAGCAAAGGCAAGTCGAGGTATGGGAAGCGCTGGATGCTGGCAATGAACCCGTTGGTTTTATCGGTTTGGATGATAACTTTATTGAGATGTTGTTTGTAGATGTCAGTCAGCACGGGCAGGGCCTGGGGCGTCTTCTGATCAACCATACCCTTAACATCAAAGGTCGTCACCTCAAGGTGGATGTCAATGAGCAGAATGCTGGAGCAGCCCGATTCTACGAGAAAATGGGATTTGTACAAATGGGTCGTTCCGAGTTGGATGGTTCCGGTAATCCGTTTCCGCTGCTGCATCTGGAGATCAAGGCAGATCAGGCTGCAAGATAAAGAACGGTGGACCACGAAATAGGAGGAATATGACGAAGAGGAGCGTGCAGGATGACACAGATTAAGGTAACACCGGAACAACTGGATACAGTCAGTGGGCAATTCGCCCAGGCACATCAGCAATTGTCGGAGTTTATGTCCACATTGGATAGCCAGATCCGTGTCATGCGCAGCAATTGGGACGGAATGGAGCGGGAGCGCTTTTATAACGATTATGCAACGGCCCAAGCAACAATGAAGTCTGTTCTTGAGCTGGTCTTGTCCATCCAATCCGAACTCAAGAAAATTGCCGAGCGTTTCCGCACCACGGATGAAGATGTTGTGAACAAGGCTCTTATGGTGGCTTTGGCTGCGGCACAGACTCTTACGTCCCTCGGTAAACATAAAGGTGATGGCTCGGGCAAAACGTCAGGTCCTCCGGAGAATATGGAGGATTGGGATAAGAAGGACGCCGAGGATTACAAAAACTATGAGGAAATGTTGAAGAAAGCCGAGGAAATGGGTGACGAGAAACTGGCGCAGCAGCTTCAGGCCAGCATGAACGTTATTCGGCTTCAATATGAGGACGAAATCTATCAAACCGATCCGAACACAGGCAAGACGGTGAAAATTACCGAGGATTCGATTGTAGGTACGTATCAGGTTAAAAGCGACAAGGGTGAAACGACCAGCATCAGCTTGGATAAACAGGGTAACGTCGTGGATTACAACAAGGATACGAAAAAATACGAGTATTGGGAACAAACCCATACGACCAGTCAAGGGGAGCATCTCTTTGGCAAAGGAGCACAAACGGCTACAGCTTATGGAATCGGCCTGCTGTTGACCAGCAAGAGCGGATCTGCCTTTACAGAACATGCGACAGGGCTCGGTTCCTCCTTTGTTGCGGACAAGTTCCTGTTCTCCGTGCCGGAAGAAGGCGAGACGCGTACGATGATCTACCGAACCAACAAGGATACAGGCAAAATCGAGAATATGATTGTGGTCACGCGTGGCGACAACGATATTGAATATATTCCGTGGCGTGAGTATAACTAAGCTACGGAGCCAAGCCTTGTAGCCCCATTCGGGTACAAGGCGGGTAGAACCGAGGGCAGATATATAGGGAACCTGCCCATAAACAAACACCCGCGCAACCTTCATCACAGGATGGAAAGGTTGCGCGGGTGTTTGTGGTCTGGCTTACCGTCCAGCCAAGGTCAGGTGACCGGGCCAGTAAGGGGGCTTTTTTTGCCCAAAGATTAGTGTGTCTCTTCGTCCAGAAACGGTTTGTTCACCGCATAATACATGAAGCCCATCAACAGCACGCCGCCCACCAGATTGCCGAGCGTGACCGGAATCAGGTTATGAATAACCCCGCCGAATGAGATCGTCCCTGGATGGTTCAGTACCAGCGCAATCGCAAACGTACACATATTGGCGACGCTGTGCTCATATCCCGAGATGAAGAAACAGAAGACAAAGAGCATCATGGCGAACATTTTCGCACCATTCTCCTTCATGAACATTGGCACAAAGAACGCCAAACATACGAGCCAGTTACACAGAATGCCCCGGAAGAAGAGCTGCATGGCTGGTGCCTCCATCTTGTGCTCTACGACACTCAGCAGAAAACCATTCACCTGAGATGAATCGAACAGACCCGTCAGGTAGATTAACAGGGCAAATACCGCTGCACCCATCAGATTCCCACTGTAACTCGCGATCCACAGCTTCACCACTTCGAACCATTTCAGTTTTTTGCGTAAGGCAGCATAAGTGTAGTAAAACGTATTTCCAGTGAACAGATCACCGCCACCATAGGCAATCAGAATAATTGCCGCGCCGAACGTGAGGGCAGCCATAGGGTATGTAAAAGGGGAATCCTCCATATAAAAGAAGTTACCCGTCTTGAACGCCACGATGACGCCAAACCCGATAAACATGCTGGCGAGCATGGAGCGTGCAAGGTACCTGATCAAGCTTTGTTTGTAAATCTTGTGTTTCTTCAGCGCCAACTTCTCAACGTTGCGTAAACCTTCCGTTTCCATAATTCTCCTCCCGTTTTCCTGATGTCTTGTTTACATTATAACGAAAATATGGAAGTTGGGGAGGGTTGGCCTGGATTTGTGATGTTTATTTAATAGGATAAGAACTAAGGGCTGGGCGGAAGAATGATTGGACGAGCAGCTAGCGCCTCCTCCACAATCTGTTCGGGTGTCAGGTCTCGATCATCCCAGAAAATCAGATTGCTGATCTCCGCGTAAGGCATCTCTTGCTCTAACTCGGTTAGCATCTCATCCAGTTCATCTTCGGTTCCTTCGGCATTCATCAGCTTGCGAACCCTTTCTACCAAATGCAAATGGTTAGACATATCGATACCTCCTGAATGATTCATAGAGTGAACAAACTAGTCTTTCATGGGTTGATCCAATGGATCATACGTAACGATCACCGGTAAAAATTTGGGCTCAAGCATCAGGCTAATGAGTTGTCCGTTTTGATCAGCATAAGAAATGAGATAGCTTCCAAAATGAGATTTATAGATGAAATCCCTGTATTGAAAGGATCGTTCGGGGTACTTTATGTTCACATATAGCGTAGTTACCCCGCGGGCAAAGGTTGCTTTCAACATCGGAATTTGGGCCAAAAGTATAATCGCGACAAGAACAATTGCTGTACGTTTAGCGAGACGGGTCAGATGGATTCACCCCATTATCGTAAAATGATTTTACCTAATTAATGAAGGTCCATCTAAAACCAGATGTCACTCCACGAGTATAGCAAGATTGCCAAACTGCTCTCCCTTTTCCATACGTTCGAATGCTTTCACTGTGTCCTGTAGCGGATATATACCATCGATCACAGGATGTATATCATGTTTCTCCACCCATTGCAGCATCTGAATAAACTCTTCACGGCTGCCCATGGAGGTGCCAATCAGGCTAACTTGCGGGAAAAAGATCGAGCGGATTGGAACAGCCAGATCATCTCCCGAGCTTGCGCCATACATCACGATACGGCCACCTGGTCTGATTATATCAAAATATTTTGGGAACATGGCTTGTCCGATGCTATCCAAGATGAAGTCAACAGGATCAAGATCATTCTGCAGACTCCAGTCTGCATGACTGTCTAGAGCTTGGAAAGCGCCCAGACGCAGGGCCTCATGTCTCTTGGCTTCACTTCTGGATGTAACGGTTACCTTGGCACCCGCAGCTACGGCCATGAGCAGGGCATAGGTCGCTACACCGCCGCCAATACCGGGAATGAGGATATGTTCACCCTGCTTAAGTCCGCCACGAGTGAATAAGGCGCGGTATGCTGTCAAAGCCGAAAGGGACAACACCCCTGCTTCCACCCATGATAGATGAGAGGGTTTGGGCAAGGCATTTCTAGCAGGCAGCGTAATATATTGTGCGAGAGTTCCATCCGTAGGGCCTCCTACAATATCGGGCACAATAGGTACTTCAACAGCGTGGTCCCAACCGAGAGTAGGGTGAATAATGACCTCATCACCTACAAATAAGTTCTCTACATCATCTCCAATTGCTATGATTACACCTGCTCCATCGGAACCAAGAATGAGTGGTGTGTCCTGGGATGTACGACCTGCCATGATGAACAGATCACGATGATTAATTCCAGCAGATTTTAGTTGGATCTGTACTTCACCGGCTTCGGGTGCTCGAGATGTTGACTCTGTATATTGAAGACCTTCAAGGCCGCTATGGCCGGAATGTATAATAGCTTTCATTTTCAAAATTCCTCCTTGTGTATATAAAAACTTCACTACTGAGCCTCATTGTACAGATGGGGCAGATTCACGTAAAATGAACAAAAATGAATGTCAGTATCAATTCAGATAATAGATAACAAGCAGGTGATCAGGGCATGGATGCAGGAGATTTAAAAATATTTCAGGCGGTTGCCCGCGAAGGCAGTATCAGCAAAGCAGCATTAGCGCTGAATTATGTGCAATCCAATGTAACAACACGAATTAAACAGTTGGAAGATCAGCTGCAAGTACCGCTGTTTCATCGCTCCAACCGGGGCATGTTGCTCACACCAGCGGGTGAGAATTTGCTGGGATATGCGGATAAAATATTACATTTATTATATGAAGCGGAGCAGGCAACGCAGATCGGAAATCCACCTGCAGGGATGCTTCGTCTTGGTGCGATTGAGACCGCTGCCTCCAGTTATCTGACGCCGCTGCTCGCTGAATATCGTTTATGTTACCCCGAGGTTCAGCATTCGTTAATTACAGGGGGGACACATGAACTCAATCAGAAGGTCATTCAACATGAGCTGCATGGAGCTTTGGTATATGGCCCGATCGACCACCCTGAGCTGAACTATATGAAAGTGTACGACGAAGAGTTGGTACTGATTGCAGAACCCGGAACCCATGAAATGCATGCTCTATTGTGCAAACCGATGTTGTTTTTTGAAGTAGGCTGTACCCATCGCGCGCAGGCAGAAGCCTTTTTGAAAGATCAAGGCGTGCACACCCTCAACGTTACGGAATATGGAACACTGGACACCATTATGAATGGCGTATCTGCGGGAATAGGTGTGTCATTGCTCCCACGATCCTCGGTTACGAAAGCCGAAAGGAGAGGCGAGGTTACAGTGTTATCTTTGCCTGATCCGTATCGCAGGTTGGAAGTAGGATTTGTGCATTCCCGGAGTGAGCATCAATACGGAGCGCTGGGTGCACTGGTGCAGATGATAACGAACCAAAAAACCAGAACAATAAAGGAGTAAATAACCTTGAAGAATACAGAGTTAACATTAGCGGAAGCTTTTAATCAGGCAGAGTTTATTATAGGCGGCCACGGAAGTCGTAAAGTCAAAGTACTTCAGGAAGCGCTGGAGCAGGTGGATGGGGAACAATATAGTGATCATTATGGCAACGGCAAAATCATTGATCAATTCCAGCAGCAGATGGCTGACGTTCTGGGCAAGGAATCCGCTGTATTTTTCCCCAGTGGTACGATGGCGCAGCAAATTGCGCTACGTATCTGGTGTGACCGCAAAGGCATCAAGCGGGTAGCTTATCATCCTTTATCTCATCTGGAAATTCATGAAGAGGACGGACTGAAGGAACTACATCACATTGAATCCATTTTGCTGGCGGATAAGGACCGATTGATTCGATTGGAAGATGTGGAGGGGATGAATGAAGAGATTTCCTGCCTGCTGCTTGAACTGCCCCAACGCGAGATTGGTGGACAATTGCCTGCCTATGAAGAGTTGGAAGCAATCTCGGCTTATTGCCGTGAACGTGGAATCAAGCTTCATCTGGACGGGGCACGTTTGTTCGAAATCACGCCATACTATCAGAAGACACCAGCCGAGATTTGCAGTCTGTTCGATAGTGTCTACGTGTCTTTTTACAAAGGCATTGGAGGAATCGCTGGGGCTATATTGGCAGGAGATACGGATGTTATGCAAGAATCGAAAATATGGAAGCGTCGGCACGGCGGCGATCTGATCGGCCTATATCCATATATTCTTAGTTCTCAATATTATTTCAATGAACGGATTGGCAAAATGGGGCTTTATTATGAGCAGGCGAAGGAACTTGCTTCCTTGTTAAATGCGTGTCACGGTATACGTACATTGCCAGAAGTACCCGTCTCCAATATGTTTCACGTACATTTTCCCTTGGCCCAAGCCGAGGTGGAGCGTATTCTGGCATCCATGACTCAGCAATTTGGCCTAGGGATTACTTCATACTTGCAGCTGACCAGTGCGCATAGCTGTGCCTTTGAATTGTCAACGGGGGATCGTTATCAGAATGTACCCAAGGACAAGCTGCGTTCAGCGCTGGAATGGCTGGATGAAGAACTGCGGAAACATGTGAACTAAAATATGCCATGGTTATTATGTTTTATTCTGCCTTATCCACTTGCTGGATAGGGTATTTTTGTTGCAGGAAAAGAAAGATAGGTGACGAAAGGTACTTTAATGCAGCAATAACAGTAATAATGTAGCTTCTGGTATCATCGTGTCGTTAATAGTGAACATATTTTTGGACCAAAATTTCATTGATTTTCATTTATAGAGGAGGAGTTCAAGTGGAGTCGAAAGAATTGGAACCCATTCGTGATCTTTTGGTTGAAGCTTACAATACAACAATGGGAGAAGGGTGTACTCCTGAAACGCAACAGAGCATTGAGGATTTTGAGCAAAAGTATAACGTGAAATTGCCCGCAGTGTATCGTGAGCTCTTGCTTGAATTTGGTGCATGCAACTTCGGCGATCCTGCCTTGTATTCGGTGAAAGAATTGAATTGGGCATATCCCGAGTTCCTGGATGTATATCGTGAATATGAGAAGGAATACGAGTTGCCCGCTGATCTGCAACCATTTCCAATTGGTGGGTTTGGCGAAGGAAGCATTGCTATACTGGATCAAAATTCTGGCAAGGTCCTGATGTTAATCCACGATGCGGGAGAACTGCCTCTTCGTGAGATTGCCGTGGACTTTAATGAATTAATGACGATGCTGGCTGAATCAGCTGTTTGGGTTCAGGAACAGATGAAGTAACAGGCTAGTCGGAAGGGAAGTACACCAGACGTATGGATATTCGAAAACTACGATACTTTATCACCGTGGCGGAGGAGCTTCATTTCCACCGTGCGGCTGAGAAATTAAATATGACGCAGCCGCCGCTGAGCCAGCAGATTCAGAATCTGGAAGAAGAGCTCGGGGTGAAGCTGCTGGAACGCACGAAAAAAATGGTTCGTCTCACGGCAGCCGGTGCCGTATTTCTGGAACAGGCGAGGCTGATCATGGCCCAACTTGAGCGATCCATCCAGCTTACGCAGAAGGCTGACCAGGGCATCATTGGACATTTAACGGTTGCTTTTGTGGATTCGGCTTCAGGGAGTATTATGGTCGATGTGTTGAGAAAATTCCGTGCGGCGTACCCGCAGATTGAACTTACGTTGCACGAGATGACCTCGTCCGAACAATTGCAGGCACTAGCAGATGGACAGATCCATATTGGATTTTTGCGGTATCAGGATCATACCGGACATTTGTCGTTCCGGGTCTGTCAGACGGAAACATTAATCGCAGTGCTGCCAGACCATCACCCTTTAGCTTCACAGACTCAGATGTCAATAACAGAACTAGCGGACGAAGATTTTATTTTATTCCCACGGCATCTGGGTTCTCCGTTCCATCGTCTCGTTCTGGATTATTGCAGGGAGCATGGTGTAGATCCTCGTATTACACAGGAAGCCATTCAGATGTACACGATTGTGAATCTCGTGGCAGCGGGTATGGGTATATCCATCGTTCCTTCTTCAGTAGATGTGTTCGAGCGGAGGGGTGTGGTATTTCTACCATTAGCAGAAAGTCCGCCCTCCGTACCGTTGTACACGGCATGGCGGACGGACATGAATCAGGAAGTGATTTCCCGTTTTATGAATATTGTAGATGAAATCGTTGATGGGAATATAAGTTGAGCTAAAGATTATTACACTTGCACTACGATGACCGAACAACCTGTTCTAACCCGTCTTGGCAGGGTTTCTCTCAATCCATTCACCTAATATTTCATCAATGCGGGACAGGATGTCCCGATCCAGTTGAACACCAGAGGCTTTCACATTCTCAAGGACTTGCTCTGGGCGCGATGCACCAATAATGACGGATGACACATACGGATGCTGGAGAACCCAGGCAACGGCGAGTTGAGGGAGTGTCAGTCCGATCTCTTTCGCCAATGGAACAAGCTGTTGCACAGCAGTTAGAACATCGTCACGTACCCACCGACCAGCCAGATTGTTGAAAAAGGGTGCTCCAGCATCGGCCGCTGCACGTGATCCGGCTGGCAGCGCTTCGTGCGGAATATATTTACCAGATAGTATGCCCTGGGCCAGGGGAGACCATGTAATGTGGCCAAGGCCTGCTTGTGTACTTGCTGGTACAACTTTCTGCTCAATAACCCGCCATAACATCGAATACTGTGGTTGGCTCGCAATAAAAGGCACGCGAAGCTCCCGAGCTAATGCGGAACCTTCTTCAATCTGAGCAGCAGTCCATTCGCTAACTCCAATATAGTGAACCTTGCCCTGACGAACCAGATCAGCAAACGCAAGGAATGTTTCCTCCAGCGGCGTATTTGGATCATAACGGTGAGCATAATAGACGTCGATATAATCCGTTTGCAATCTTCGCAATGAAGCGTTGCAGGCCTCCATGATATGTTTGCGGGAAAGTCCTCTGTCGTTGCGACCTGAGCCGGTTGGATGACAGACTTTAGTGCACAGTTCAATACTTTCTCTTCGGATCTCCTTCAGAGCATGTCCTAACACCGTTTCTGCCTTGGTGTTGGAATAGACGTCTGCCGTATCAAATGTTGTGATGCCTGCCTCCAAAGCAGCCTGGACACAAGCTTTTGCGGTTCCATCATCCACTTGTGCTCCATGCGTAATCCAGTTGCCCAGTGAAATCTCACTGACGGTTAGACCGCTGTTTCCCAATTTGCGATATTCCATTCGTGACGCCTCCCTAAGTAATCTGGACTCCATTGTAGCAATGGCAGATTAATAGGTGAAATATCTTTTAAGCCCATCTTTAATATGAAAAAGATATCACTGAGTTTTCTCTTGTAACGAAAACGTTTGGTTAAACGTGCTCATTGTTCCTGCATGTATTTGCGATATAAGGCAGGCGTAATCTCCTCAAATTTTTTGAATATTTTGATGAAATAACCCGATTCATTGAACCCCAGTTCATCACTGATCTGTGACACGGGCATGTCCGTAACTTCCAGCAATTGCTTGGCCCATTTGATTTTGAGTCGTGCAATATAAGTCGTGAAGTTCTCACCTGTTTCCTTAGCAAACAGCCTGCTGAAATAACTTGGACTCAGGTGGCACAGATCGGCCATTTGTTTAAGCGAGACTTGCTCACTCTTGTGACTGTGGATATATTCAAAGGCAGGTTGGAGCACCGGGCTGGAGCTCTCTGTATCACTTGGACTGTTTTTAAGATAGGCATCTGCAATCGCATTGGTCATTTCTTTTTTGATCGACTCAATATTACGGATGGAGTATCCAGGCAAAATAGTGGACAGATTCAGAGACTCCTGATGACCCGAAGCTTTCTCGAACATTTCCACCAGCAAATTTTTGTTCAGTGCTTCCTCCACGATGTAATTACAGAGTAAAGAAAGCATGTTGGAAATTTTCACAACCTCTTCATAGGTCATGACAGGCAACTGGTCATAATCGTCCTGTAATTCCTTTAGCTTTGCAGCATGCATAGGCACGTTCTTGGACGTGACGATCTGTTCCAGTTCCGTCCCTTTCTCCGGGTCAGCGAGCTTCACCTGTCCTGCCATTACCGCACCGATATATTTTCCATCAATGGTGATTGGAATCGCGATATCCACGATATTAAAATGACACAGATATACATAAGGTTCGTTCAATCGAACGGCTTCCAGACCACCACGAGAATCACATTTCTGGCAGTAGGGGAGCAGTTCGGGATCTTTGCGAACATTTTGGCAAAAGGCCTGACAGCTGCTATGGCTGGTTACGGAAATGCCTTTATAATCAACGGTTAGAATAGCCAGCTTGGTCACAGTGGCAAGAGAATCCTGTAGACGCTTCCATTTATTCAGATCAAGGATTTTATTGATGTGCAGATATTCTTTAATCATGGGTGGAACCCTCCATAGCTAACCTGATGAATGATTACGTTCGTTAAAAGTTAGCAAGTTGTACATATTAAGATGAGTTAATGACGGGTAATGTATAGATGATGTCAAAAATTAACCTATCGCATGACAATAAGATACCATGATTCCGTTGAAAAGCAAAAAATTACGATTGCAAATTATAATAATTTGTTATCAAAGTCCACTGTAAACCTCACATGCATGGTATATATTTAAGTTAATTGTGAGTATTTAAAATTTAATGTTTAAGTTCATCTAAGAATTACATCAGATAGCCTTGTTGAAGGTATGCAGGTCATTTATGCAGTAGACGAAAACGAACTTATATCATCCATAGGAGGGTTTATATCATTATGAGAAAAGCATTTATTAGTCCAACGAAATATGTGCAAGGCGAAGACGAATTGTTGAACCTCGGTTACTTTGTGAAATCCTTTGGTGAATCTGCATTGTTAATTGCACATCCTGATGATGTACAGCGTGTAAAGGCCAAGCTCGATGCAACAGCACAGAAATTTGATATTACATTTGTTGAAAGCGGTTTTAGAGGAGAATGTTCGCGCGAGGAAGTCGCTCGTCTTCAGGAAATTGCGAAAGAAAAAGGATGCACTTGTACGATTGGTCTTGGTGGCGGTAAAGCGATTGATGCAGCCAAATGTGTGGCAGAAGGCGAAGCGCTAATCATCTGTCCTACCATCGCAGCAACGGATGCACCAACAAGTCACTCGGCTGTGTTGTACACGCCAGAAGGTGCTTTTGATGACTACGCTTATTTCAAACAAAGCCCAAGTGTTGTTCTCGTGGACACAACAGTTATTGCAAACGCACCAACACGTTTCCTCGTATCGGGTATGGGTGATGCGTTGTCGACGTACTTCGAAGCAAGAGCTACAGCAAAATCATACTCTCGTGTGAATGCAAGTTTGCCGATGGGATCACGTGAAGGATACACACCGTCTGCCGTAGGAACGAATGCAGCTCTCGCGCTGGCGAAATTGTGCTACGAAATGCTGCTCAGTGACGGTGTAAAAGCGAAAGTGGCAAGTGACAGCAACATGGTCACTCAAGCGCTTGAGAATATCGTAGAAACGAATATTCTGTTGTCTGGTCTTGGATTTGAGAGTGGTGGTCTGGCTGCAGCCCATGCGATCCACAATGGTTTGACTGTTCTGGAGGGTACACATCACTTCTTCCACGGTGAAAAAGTATCATTCGGTACGATTGCACAACTCGTCCTTGAAAATGCACCAACCGAAGAGCTGCATGAAGTCATGGACTTCTGTCTCGCAGTGGGACTGCCTGTAAGCTTGGCGGATATCGGTGTAGATACCATTAGTCAGGAAGAGTTGTTGAAGGTGGCCGAGATCGCGTGTATTCCTGAAGAATCCATTCACGCTATGCCGTTCCCGATTACTGTTCCTGAAGTGGCTGCTGCCATTGCGGCAGCTGACCGTATGGGACGGGACTACAAAGCAGCTCGCCGGGAGGCGAAATAAATGAAGAAAATCATCAATCAGGCTGAAAATGTTGTCATGGAAATGTGCAACGGCATTGCGCTGGCGCACCCGGAGCTTGAATTTTTGAAAAAATATAAGGTCATTAAACGTAGAGAGATTAATGGGGATAAAGTTAGCCTCATCAGCGGCGGTGGTAGTGGTCATGAACCTGCCCATGCAGGTTACGTTGGTAAAGGCATGCTGGATGCTGCGGTCTGTGGAGATGTATTCGCATCTCCTTCCCAGATTCAGGTATATCAGGCGATCAAGGCCACAGCTAGCAAGAAGGGTACGCTGCTAATCATTAAGAACTACAGCGGCGACATGATGAACTTCAAGAACGCGGCGCATCTTGCCGAGGAAGATGGCATTGATGTGCAATATGTACGGGTTGAGGATGACATTGCTGTTCAAGACAGTCTGTATACGGTAGGGCGCCGCGGCGTTGCCGGAACCGTACTGGTACACAAAATCGCTGGAGCTGCAGCCGAAGAAGGCCGCAGTCTGGCAGAGGTGAAATCCGTTGCTGAGAAAGCAGCCCAGAACGTTCGCAGCATCGGATTTGGATTCACTTCCTGTACCGTGCCAGCCAAAGGAACACCGACATTTGAAATCGCTGAAGATGAGATGGAATTCGGTGTGGGAATTCATGGTGAACCAGGCATTCGCCGCGAGAAATTAGTATCTGCGGATGAGCTTGCAGGACGCATGGTTGAAGCACTGCTTGCAGAAATGAAGCTGGACAACGATGCATCCGCTGAGATTGCTGTGCTTGTCAACGGATTTGGTGCTACACCTTTACAGGAGCTCTATCTGCTCAACAACTCAGTTCAGCGTGAGCTGGCACAGCGTTCAGGACTGGGTGTAGCCACTACGTTTGTTGGCAATTACATGACGAGCATCGATATGGCAGGCGCATCGGTAACCATCCTGAAAATGGACGATGAATTGAAAACATTGTTGTTTAAGGAAAGTGATACACCTGCTTTCAAAGTATCTGGCCCTCCAGTAGCGCAAGTGGCATATTCCGAAGCATTGGAAGCCGTCGTAACTGAAGATGCGCCAGTATCCTATGAAGTGGAAACACCTGCAACGTCTGCGGTGATCAACAACAATCAATTCTCCCTGGATAATATCGTCTACCTGATCGATAAGATGAGTGAAATCATTATCAAGAACGAAGTACCATTCTGTGAACTGGATTCCCATGCGGGTGACGGCGACTTTGGTATGAGCGTAGCGAAGGGCTTCAGACAGCTCAAGCGCGAATGGAACCATATCGGGAACGAAGAGAACAAGAATATCGGTTCATTCCTCGATGCATGCTCTCTTGTCATTATGGAATACTGTGGCGGTGCATCCGGCCCAATCTGGGGTTCGGCATTCCGGGCAGCAGGCAAAGCCGTTGGTGACAAGCAGCAATTGAACGTTGCAGAGTTCGCTGACATGATGCAGGCGGCAGTACAAGGGATTCAATCTACAGGTGAACGTTCCTTCGGACGTGGTGCCGTTGTAGGTGACAAGACATTAATTGACGCACTTGTCCCTTGTGCAGACTCATGGACGCAAAGTTCGAAGTCTGGAGCTGACTTCAAAACGGCGTTTGCCAAAGGTGCCGAAGCGGCAGTAGAAGGCGCGAAGAAAACAGAAGACATCGTGGCACGTATGGGCCGCGCGGGTGCTGTTGGCGATCGCAGTCTGGGCTACCCGGATGCTGGAGCGTATGCGCTGGGTGTTATTTTCACAGAGCTATCCCAGGCAATGAAATAAATATGGAGTGCAACGAGATTACACTTGGTCACTCCGATTGCAGACCATACTTGATTTAGACACTCAGGAACTACACAGACAGAAAACCTTTCGATCTCTCTTACCCCCGGATTTCAATGATTTTCCCCTGAAGGGAGAAATCCGGTGATAAAGGAGTACGCTCCGCTTCTTCAGGTCCTTTCTGTCTGTTTCGCTCTTGTGTCTATACCAAATTAATATGACTGCATCTCGTTTTTGTGTAATTATAAGGTTCAATCCATATCCAACGTTTCATTAACGTGGATAGTGGATATAAGTATGGAGACCGATCTGTAGCTTGGCTTACAGAGCGGTCTTTTTTGATATGGAAAAGCGAAGATGTGAGTCGGAAAATTTGGCTTGGAGGTTCCAGATAGTGTAATCTGGAGAGTATGGACAGCCATTTGAACGAGAAGGGATCGGGATGATTCGATGACGCAAAAAATCTATTATGACTCCGCGTACACACGGGAGTGGCATACACAAATTACAGGCAGAGTGGACAAAGAAGATGGTATATATGTCACGCTGGCGGAGACGGCTTTTTATCCGCATGGGGGTGGACAGCCTTGTGATCTGGGGCAGATCGGCGGCATTGATGTGTTGGATGTGATTAGTGAAGATGGTGAGGTGCTGCACAAACTGGAGCGTGCGACGGAGCAGAATGACGTGGATTGCCATATCGACTGGCAGCGCAGATTCGATCATATGCAGCAGCATAGCGGGCAGCATTTGCTGTCGGCTATTACGCTGAAGCTGGCAGATGCGATGACGCTCAGCTTTCATCTGGGCTCAGACTACAT
This sequence comes from Paenibacillus sp. 276b, assembly GCF_900107875.1. Lineage (NCBI taxonomy): Bacteria > Bacillati > Bacillota > Bacilli > Caryophanales > Paenibacillaceae > Paenibacillus > Paenibacillus sp. 276b. The sequence goes on from NZ_FNRR01000002.1 coordinate 50,851, forward strand.
CACGATCGATGTGGCAGCCGAACTGGGAGCGAATCAACTGGCTGCAATTGAAATGGAAGTTAATCAGCAGATATACCGGAATGCCAGAATCAGCAGTTCATGGGTCACTGCGGAAGAGGCGGCACGTCTGCCGCTGGTGAAGCAGCCTTCCGTAACCGAAGATATTCGCATCGTGGAGATCGAGGGCGTGGAATATAACGCTTGTGGTGGAACACATGTGTTAGCCACAGGAGAGATCGGAATTATTAAACTGTTGAAAACCGAGAAAGTGAAGGGCGGCACCCGGATTTATTTTAAATGCGGATACCGTGCACTGAATGAGTTCAGCGCCGCGCAAAGCGTGCTGACCGGAATTACAGCCAAATTGAAGACCAGCCGGGAAGAGCTTGCGGATCGGATCGACAAAATGGAAGCAGAACAAAAGCAGCTGCAAGCAGAGCTGAACGCTGTGAAATCTTCCAATGACGCTTATTATGCACAAGAGCTTTTATCTGCACGGGAAGGGCTTGTCATTGCTCAAATCTTTGAGGACAAATCGCTCAAGGATATGCAGAGTCTGGCGACCAAGCTGACATTAGAACATGAGGGACTTGTACTCTTTGCGAGCATCTCGGAGGCAAAAGTTGTATTGGCGCAGAACGGGCAGCCGCCGGAGTGGGCTTGTGGACCTTTCTTCAAGGGCAATCTCGGAGCCTACCAGGGCAAAGGTGGCGGCAGCGAAAAAATGGCTCAGGCGGGTTTTGCCAGCAGCGAAGATGCGCTCGCATTTTATGAATTTACGAAGGACCAACTGGGACATCACTAATCTACCATCCCACTGATCGACATGATTGAGCTTGTAGAACGTGAAGAAGGATCAAAAGCATAGGGGGTACCCATAGATGACAGAACGCATTCCGTGCATACGAGAGGGGTGCCCAAATACGATTTTGCCAGCAACGGCTGCCAGAACAGGTGGGTACTGCATGCCTTGCAAGCAGGAGATGGAGCGCGAGGCACATCAGAGATACATTGAAGCCAATCGGCGCGACGTTGACTTGTATGAGGGAATCACGAACCCTGTGGAGATTTTGAAAATCATGCATACACGTCAGGATCATGATCCACTAATCCGTTATGTGGCATACGAGCATTCCAAAGAACAGGTGTATCTGTCCTTGTCTACGGAGCAGCAAGCCCTCATGATCGAGTATGCGATGCAACTGATTCGTACGGGGGATGACGATACAGGTAAAGATATTTTGGTGTATCTGGTCTGTTACCATGATACGTCGTTGTCTGCACAGATTCCTGAGCTGTTGGAGCACGAAATCTATTATCCTGTCATTTTGTATAAGAGCGCCTCGGCTGAAGTACGTGATCAACTGTTGCAGCGGGTGAACACCGATGATGAGAATCGGAATAATCTGTTGCTCATGCTCGCCTATATTGGAGATGAAGTGGTTGTACGTCAGTTCCAGCAATGGAGGCAGTCTCCGCCTCGCTGGGCAGATCAGCTGCATGTCGCACCAGAACACTATACTACCGAAGCCGGTTGGGAGTTAACGAATGAAGGCCAGCGCAAGGATTTATTTATCATTCCAAGTTATTCACTCTATAAAGTAAAAGAGAATGAAGGGGCTGACGACACATCTATTGGCGATCCGATCTCCATGCTGTTGACCGGTGACGATAACTGTGAGTGGTGTGGCAGTCCGTTAACGACCTTAATTGATCTGGATGTACGGCATCCAGCATTGCAGGACGTTGCTTGGAACAGTGAGCGACTTCAAGTGCAGACTTGCGTTATGTGTAGCTGTTATGGCGTCGTATATATGGAGATGGATTCAGCAGGTGAACCTTTCTGGAGTTCGCATAATGTGATGCCGATGGGAGCGGATGATCTTGACCCGGACGACAATATTCAGCTTGCACCGGATACAGGCCGGCAGTTTCGGATTGCGACTGCTCCACGTCATGCGTTCCATGGCAGTGAGTGGGCGATGGAGCCTTCTACATCCCAGATCGGGGGCCACCCCGGATGGGTTCAGGACGCGGAGTACCCGAACTGTCCATGCTGCTCTTCTAGGATGAGGGCCGTTGGACAATTGGACTGGAGCGAGGTTGAGGAATACGGGGATGGCATGTATTACATGTTCATTTGCGAGCCGTGTCAGATGACTGCGGTATCTTATCAACAATCCTGATGAGGGAGCTCTAATGATCTGTTATTGCATAGATGCGATTTAAATTGTATTGATAGCTGTATACCCAAAAGGGGCTATCCCATATGTTTTCAACATTATAGGAAGCCCCTTTGTATGACTAGGTCAACCAGATATGCTGGTTGGCCTTTTTAATGGTCGCTAGAGCCGGTTGAAAGAAACTGAGACACCTTATATCCTCAATTCCAGCTAGAGTTCTGCCGATGCCTGTGTCAGAAGTGCAGCCAGCCACTCATAGTCGGGCGTATCTTTTTCCTTGATCTTAATTGTTTTACGTTCCGCTGGGCCTTCGAATATCCCATCTGGCAGCTCAAGTCCAATTGCATTGAAGATCGTGAAGGATACTGCCGGCTTGGAAGGGGAGATAACTGCTGCATATTTACCGTTTTTCAGGAAATGAGGTTTCTTGTATTGCACACGTTCGTCTACTTCAGGAATGGACTCATGTACCAACTCCCGCAGTTTACTTGCAACCTGGGCTTGCCAGGGAACCGGGATCTGTTCGATAAATTCAGTGACTTCCGTATTCATATTCATGCTTGTCCACCCTCCACATTGATCTGATTGTGTGCTTCCCATTCAGGTCTTAGAATTCCCATCAATAAGCGATCATAGCGTTTTCCATCACGATACACGGCTGATCTAGCACGACCTTCCAACTGAAAGCCGACCTTCTCATAGGCACGAATGCCCTTTGCATTATAGGCGATGACATCCAGACCTACCCGATCCAGATTCAATTCATGGAAGGCATACCGCAAAATAAGATTCAAAGCTTCTGTTCCGTACCCCTTGTTGCGATGCTCTGCGAGTCCAATGCCAATGGCAAGTTGTCCGCAGCGGTTGTTCCATTCAATGCTGTGAATGACAACGAATCCGATCAGTCGTTCATCCTCAAGCGTTCGAAGCCGAAAGTAAACTTCCTTGTCCTTCGTCTCGCCTTCATCTTCAAGCTGCTTTTCCGAAAATGGAATGGCAATATCCGTATCCACATTTCGCAAATATTCGGGATCTTCATTCCATTGCAGCATGGTCTGCACATCTTCTGCACGGGGCGGAGTCATTTTCAATCGTTTGCTATAAAACAGATTTTCAGTCGATAGTGTCATGATGGTCTCCTTTTCACAAATTAAGTTCGCTTCACCTCAGTACGACAATTAGCTATATGGTTTCTACGCAATATTCCTCGCTCCTTTGTAATCAGATAGCCTCACTATAATGGAAATTTAAGGGTATCACAATAGACATTTCATTCGTGTTTTTGAAGCTGTTGTCAGAAAACCTGCCATGGTAGTACTATATAATCATTGGACATGTATTCAGTGTTAACAACCCACAACAAAATTGTCGGCAGGAGTGGTAGATATGGAGATCAAAGTAGACGATTTGAGCGGTCATCAAGTCATTGGATTAATTGCAGAACATTTGCAGGGTATGGCAGCAGATTCGCCACCGGAAAGCATTCATGCTCTGGATCTGGATGGGTTAAAGAAACCTGAGATTACATTCTGGTGCGCATGGGAAGCGGAGGATCTGCTGGGCTGCGGTGCCATGAAGGAATTGAATTCGGAGCATGCGGAATTGAAATCGATGCGTACAGCATCAGCCCACCTGAGAAAAGGCGTAGCAAGACAAATCCTTGCCCATATTATCGAGGTTGCCAAGGATCGGGGTTACAAACGGATCAGTCTGGAGACGGGTTCGATGGATTCTTTTATTCCGGCGCGCAAGCTGTATGAAGACTTTGGGTTTGTATACTGTGAGCCATTTGCAGATTATAGTTTGGATCCGAACAGCGCTTTTATGACGAAGGAATTATAAATTACACGATAGGCAGTAAACATAGCAGGAACACAGAAAACCAGCATTCTGTTGCATACAGACCGCTGGTTTTTTTGCGTTTAATGATTGTTTCGCGAAGTGCTAGACTGCAACAAATCATACATATTGGAGATCGTAAGAAGAGTAGAATGTATTCAAATGAACGGATTGAATTGCATACAGATTGCTTTGTATCATTGTGGGGTATAAAACATAGGTCATGTCAGCATTCGTTTGGGATGAATTGGCCGTACGGAACTGCTGGGCTGATCCATGAACAATAGGGTATACTGGAAGTTATGTTTCAGAAAACATAACAGAAGATTACAGACGTTTTTTACATCAGGAGGACTTGAATTGGCTCAGACAGAAGGAACATTGCAGAAGAAACTTAAACCAAGGCATATTAGCTTTATGGCTATGGGCGGTGTCATTGGAACCGGAATTTTCAAAGGAAGCGCCGAAACGATTGGACTTGCAGGTCCAGGAGTCATTGTAACGTACATTTTTGCAGGCTTATTGTTACTGGTTGTCATGGCTGCGATGGCGGAGATGGCTACGGTGTACAAGAACAAAAATATGAAAGACTTTGTGCAGGAAGCGTTCGGCAGCAGAGTCTCCTTTATCATGGGATGGATGTATTGTTTCCTCTGGTTGTCGGTTTGTGTAATTGAGGTCATCGCAGCAGGGAGCTTTTTGCAGTACTGGTTCTCGGAAGTGCCGCTGTGGATGCTGAGTCTAGCATGTGCGGTGTTTATTATACTGATTAATCTGCTGAGTGTAGGCGTATTTGGGGAATTTGAATTTTGGTTGGCTGGCATTAAAATCGCCATGATTATTATTTTTATTATCCTTGGGGCGGGTCTGATCTTCGGGATCATTCCAAGTGACAATACGGCTTATCTGCATAATTACACGCAAGCAGGCGGTTTCTTCCCTAATGGATGGTCATCGATCTTCTCAGCATTATTGGTTGTCATGTTCTCGTATGGAGGATCTGAGCTGATTGGCTTAACCTTAACGGAGACGGAAAATGCGGACAAGGTGATGCCCAAAATTGTAGGGAACTTTATGCTGAGAATTATTTTATTTTTCACGCTGCCGATTCTCATCATCTGTGGGCTCATTCCGTGGAATGAGTTGGGGCCTGAAAGCAGTCCGTTTGTACAGGTGCTGGCTTCCACGGGGCTTCCGGGAGCAGCACATATTATGAACTTTATTCTGGTGACTGCCGTTCTGTCTGCTGCGAATTCGGGCATTTATGGCGCATCCCGTATGATGCATTCCATGGCGGTAGGTGGTGAAGCTCCCAAGGCATTATCACATACGAATCGCAACGGCAGTCCGGTAAATACACTGCTGGTATGTGCTGTGATTCTGCTTGGGGGCTCCATGCTGGGGCTATTCGCACAAGATCAGCTCTTCCGCGTGCTGCTGGCGGTTCCGGGGTTTGTCGTGATGCTCGTGTGGATTTGTATCGCCACATCACAGATGAAGCTGCGGAAAAAATATCCGGTGCAACCGACATTTAAAGTTTGGGGATTTCCTTACGTAACTGGAGCTGCTGTGCTGTGTCTCGGCATTATTGCAGTCATGTTCGTGTTTGATGAAGGCAACCGTTTCAGTATTAGCATCTGTCTAACTGTACTCGTATTACTGATTCTCTGGTCTCTGATTCGATTCAGGAAGACAAAGGGACGGGTTTTATAATCCTGTAAGAGTATAATATTTGTACAATATCAAAACATCCTGGCGCTTGCGTCAGGATGTTTTTTTGTCGAAAACGAGAAGCAGACAGCTCATTTGAGTTGGGTGAGATGTTTAATTTATACAATCAGCGGACGATCGATGTCAAAATTGTTATGATAATGTCGAAGGCTTTTTAATAGTTTTTTTTGAAATACTTCGATATGATAAATCTATTTCGAATCTTTTCTCCGATGACAGGAAGGAATACGCAGTCATGAGAAGACAATTACTTGTTCTAATTGGTATGGTCGGCGTTTTTGCTGGAGCGACCTCAATCTTTATCTATGAATGGCTTCATCCCAACGTGCACTATCCGGAGGCGAGGGAAGGCGTACTGGATGCCAGACAGTGGGATTTTGCTGAACAGGGGATCCTCCCGCTTCGCGGGGAATGGGAATTCTACAAGGATCAACTGCTGACACCCAGCGACTTCGCCAATGGGGGCGCGAATCAGCAACTAAAACCGCACATTCTTCCTGTTCCCGGAGGATGGAAGGGAGAAGTGTCGGAAAGCGGCTATGGTGCGGGGACGTACCGTCTGCGACTGTTGGTAAACGATCCCGAGGATTATGGACTTAGAGCCAAAAAGATTCGGATGGCGAGTCGTATTTATATGGAAGACGAGGAGCTTGGCGGTACTGGACAACCCGGATTATCGGCAGCCGAATTTGTGCCCAGCAATTTTCCGTTCTTTGGAATGATCAAGTCCGAAGACCGGACCATTGAGATTCTTGTCCAGGTGTCGAGCTATCGGTACTTGCAAGGTGGACTTGTGCAAGCACCTGAGTTTGGACTGGCAACGGATGTTATGACCCGGCGGGACAATGCCCGAATGGCTGACGTCATCGTTATCACCACGTTGTTCGTTTTTGGCATTTATTTTGCAGGCATGTTCAGGCAATGGCGGCGGGAGCCTTATCTAATTTTCTTTAGCTTGTTCTGTCTGACACTAGGATTGTTTTTCAGCATCGACAACGAGATCGTTATGGCGACTCTGTTTCCCTCGATGTCGTTTCTGCTGCTGCAGAAGCTGCTCTTCATTCTTCCGTATCTGGCGATCATGTTCTTCATTCACTATGTACGCATTTATCTAAACGAGAGAAGCGGATATTTGTTCAGGGGAGTTCGCTGGTTTTCCTATGTGTATCTGGTTTTACTGATTGGGTTTCCCAATGATCACCTTTTGTATCTGTTGTGGCCTGGCGTATTTTTGCAGATAGTGGCCTTCGGGTTTATCTTTGCTTCAATTTTTCGCAATCGCCATCACGGGGTCAGAATTTACTATATTTTGCTTGGTGTGTTCTTTTTGATTATTAGTTGGATTTTCGCACTGACCCGTTATCAATTGGCGCTGGACAGCCCGTATTACATCATCGTTACGCTACTGCTAGTCGTGTTGTCGCAATCATTCCTGATGGGGGACCGGATTCGTGAGGCTCTCCTGCGCAGTGAACGCCTGGCTGATCAATTGCTTATCTATGACCGGCAAAAAGATGAGTTTCTGGCCAAAACGTCGCATGAGCTTCGCACGCCTTTACATGGTATCATCAATCTGTCTGAAGCCCTGCTGGAGAATAAAGAAGCACCGCTTGCAGCGGAGCATCGTGAGAACGTCAGGTTGCTTCACCTGATCGGAAGGCGACTTGCCGGACTGGTGAATGACATCCTTGATATGAATCGGATTCGGTACGGTCAACTCTCCGTGCAAACGAAACCTGTAGACCTTTACATATCAACCGATTTTGTTATGGAGACCTTATCGATCTCGCCCGTTAAGAGCGGAGTCAGGCTTGTAAATGAGCTGCCTCCCAATCTACCTCTTATCATGGCTGATGAGAACCGGCTTCGGCAGATTTTGCATAATTTGTTGGAGAACGGATTGAAGTATACGGATCGTGGAACGGTCTCCATCTCAGCGGAGAGAAGGGCTAATATGCTGGCGATATCCGTTAGCGACACCGGAAGGGGTATTCCTCCGGAGATCATGGACGACCTGTTTCAGACGTTCTTTCAATATAATGAGCAGGGTGCGCATTCGCGGGGCGGTATTGGACTGGGGCTTGGCATATCGAAGCAACTTGTCGAGTTGCAGAGCGGACATATGCAGATAGAGTCTGAGGTCGGCAAAGGTTCCAGGTTTACATTCATGTTACCAATTGCACGGCGCGGGGAGAACCAGGTGGCGGCCACTATTGAATACGCTGGACATACCGAGTTTAAGAATTATACGGAGTGTGAGGCACATATCAAGCCTGAAGAGAACCCAGCGCTGCTCCCTAGGGTTCAGCTAGCTGTGGAGGTGCCAGATGAGGCGCTCCATATTCTGATTGTCGACGATGAACCCTCCAATCTGAAGGTCGCCATGGACGTGGCAGCTTCCATGGGGTACACGTATACGGCTGTGGGAGGCGGCGAAGAGGCACTGGGGGTGTTAAGGCGCAAGAAGCCGGACCTTGTTCTACTCGACCTGATGATGCCCGGCGTATCGGGATTGGACATCTGTAAGGACATCCGGTCGATTCACGGGCTGGCTGAGCTTCCGGTGCTGATGCTGACCGCTTCGGGGCAGACGGGGGATATTCTGGCAGCCTTTGCAGCAGGGGCCAATGATATTGTGCAGAAGCCTTTTGAGCTGGCAGAACTTAGAGCACGAGTGCAATCGCTTCTGGCGATGAAAAGCTCCTCTGAGCAGGCGGTACGCCGGGAGATGGACTTTTTGCAGGCCCAGATTCCGCCGCATTTTCTGTACAATAGCCTGAATGCACTAGTTGGGCTCAGCTATAAGGACGTGGACAAGCTGCGGGAAACGATCCACCATTTGACCACCTATCTCCGCTCCAAGTTCACATTTATCTTCCAGGGTGATGCAGTACCGTTAGAGAGGGAACTGGAATTGGTACGCGCCTACCTTGCCATTGAGCAGCTTCGCTTCGGTCAACGGCTGAACGTGAGCTACACAATCGATGAAGATGCGCACGGTATGGTGCCCCCACTTACCCTCCAGCCTATAGTCGAAAATGCCGTCCGTCACGGGATCGGACAGAAGCCTGAAGGAGGGACCGTGAACATTATTGTCACCCGTAGCATTAACGGTGTGGAGATCGTTGTCGAGGATGACGGGGGTGGAATGGACGAACAAACGCTAAGATTACTGGAGCAAGGCAAGACTGGGGGAATCGGCATTGGTAATGTGAACCGCAGGCTACAAATGAGATACGGGCGGACTCTGGAGATTCATAGTCGCTTGGGCGAAGGAACCCGAATTACAATTTACTTGACGGAGGAGCCTTATGTGGAAAGTCATTCTGATCGATGATGAAGAGATCGCGCTTGACGTCATGGATATTATGCTGGCCGAAGTTGGCGGTGTGAAGGTTGTCGGCAGGTTTCAGCTGGTCGCCGAAGCGCTCGAACAATGTGGCGCGCTGCAGCCGGATTTAATCTTTTTGGATATCGAAATGCCTGGAGTAAGCGGGCTGGAGGTTGCGGAGGAGATCACTGCGTGCTTTCCCTTTGCTAAGATCGTTTTTGTAACGGCACATGATCAGTATGCGATTGATGCGTATGACACCGACGCCATCGGATATTTGCTTAAACCGGTCGCCAAGGACAAGCTGGCCAGGACACTGCACCGTTATTCCAATCTCCAGGCCAAAAATCGGATTCTAAGTAGCAGTCCTCTAGATCTTGACAGGGGAGTTGCCAACGTTGGTTCAAGCGAATTGGACACTGTCGTTGAAGGTAAGGTATTGCTTTCGCTTAAAGTACTAGGCAGCATGGAGCTGTATGCTGCAAACGGAAGGCTATTAACGTGGAGGACCAAGAAAACGAAGGAGTTATTCGCATTCCTCTGGCATCATCGCGGACAGCCCGTTTACAAATACGCCATATTGGAAAACTTATGGCCGAATGATGCGCCGGAGCGCGGGCAAAAATTGTTGCACACTTCCCTGTATTATTTGCGGAGTCTGTTTAAGTCGGTGGGCTATGGCGAAGTAGTAAGGTACGGCGACGAGCGCTACTGGATTAATCCGGTGTTTATCCGAAGCGATCTTGAAGAGTTGCTTGGTCGAATGAAGAGGGGAGTTGCCGGAACCGAAGCCAAGGACATGCTTCATCTATATAGCGGCAATTACTTCGAGATGGAGCATTATGAATGGGCGGATACTTACCGAATCGAGTTGCGTTCCATCCTGATGTCCTACTTGACGAATGCTCTGAATGGGGCGACGAACGAGCCACGGATAGCGATGCTTCGAAAGCTGATCGATCTGGAGCCCAGTCGGGAGGGTTACTACGATCTACTCATTGACTCCTTGAGGCATGCGGGAGATCTGGGCGGAGTCGGAAATGTGCAGGCTTTGAAGAAGCGAATGCTGCTGGAGGAAAATTAGAGTGTGACAAAACCGATCACAAAAAAAGTATGGGTCTTAAGGTTTACGCCTTTAGCCCCTTTTTTTGTCGTTTTATGGGTGGAATGTTGTGAAAATGTTGAGAAGTAATTTGCTAGACTAATGCTGTTGATTGATAGATATCGGACAGCGGTCAACGGATTTGGGATGGGAGCAAAATGAGGGGGAGTGAAAGAAAAAATGATGACATTCAGAAAATGGATCTCGGTGATATTAGCGTTCCTAATAGTAGGAATGCTGGTTCCGCAGTATGCAATAGCCGAGTCGTCCGCATGGGAACTTCGAAGTCCTCTGCCGACGTCTCAGACGATGAACACGGTGGCCTATGGAAATAACATCTTCGTGGCAGTGGGCGAGTATGGAACGATTGTTACTTCCACAGACGGTGTAAGCTGGGCGAGTCCCAAGAGCAATACGTTATTCACTTTGTATAGCGTTGTATATGGCAATGGGAGATTTGTGGCAGTGGGAAGCAGTGGAACGGTTCTCACCTCAACCGATGGAGTGACCTGGCAAAGTCAAAAGGTGGGGAATACCAATATGTTGAGTGTTACTTTTGGTGCCGGCAAATTTGTGGCAGTAGGAGAAGCGGGATTAATACTGCTGTCAAGTGATGGTTCCACCTGGGTTAGCCAAACCAGTAGCGCAACGGGCTATCTCTGGGACGTAACCTATGGTGGAAACTGGTTTGTTGCTGTTGGTTTATCTGGTACGAGGATTGTCTCGAAAGATGGAGTGTCCTGGAAGGCGTACAACAGCACCAATGGAGATTCATATATCGGCGTGACTTATGGGAACAACCGCTTCGTGGCAGTTGATAACCAGGGAGCTATCGTATATTCGCAATCTATCTCGGATTCATCATGGACCTGGGCAATAGGCAAAAATAAAGGTAGTTCCGCTTCAGAGGGCTTTTCTGATGTCAGCTATGGCAACGGAAAGTTCGTGGCGGTAGGACATGGTGGTAAGGTGTACACTTCTTCCGATTCAGCCAGTAGCTGGCAAGTGCAGACTAGCGGCACGGGCAATAATCTTAACGGTGTTGTCTATGGCAGCAACAAATTTGTGGCAGTGGGCATTCGGGGAGCCCTCTTTAGCTCGGCAGATGGGACGATATGGACGAATCGGCTTCAAGGCTCCAGGCAAGCCATCAGAGAAATTAGTTTCATTAATAACCATTTTGTAGCGGTCGGTCCTTACGGAGAGTTGTTTTCCTCTACAGACGGTACATTCTGGGACAGAAAATTGATCGACTCCTCCGTTGGTTTAACAAATATCGAGTATGGTAATGACACTTACGTAGGGGTGGGGTTTAATGGGGCACTCCTTACTTCGACGGACGGAACAGTCTGGGCAAACAGGGCGTCAACCTGGACAGATGCTATATATGGCTTGAGTTATGGGGCTGGGAAGTTTGTAGCGACAGGTAATGCCGGTAAAGTTTGGACTTCGGCTGACGGAGTAATCTGGGCCTCCATTACGAGTCCTACATCGAATACGCTAAATGATACGATATACGCACATGATCGGTTTGTGGCGGTGGGGGTGGGAGGAACGATTATAACTTCGCCTGACGGGGAGAACTGGACGCTCCAAACGAGCGGTTCCCAGGTGAATCTGAAAAAATTAAGCTACGGAAGTGGAAAGTTTGTGGCAGTTGGTGAGTCCGGGACAATCCTGACTTCTGTCAACGGAATGGATTGGGTCGTGCAAGCAAGCGGGACAGCGAACACGCTTAATGGCGTGGGTTACGGCAATGGAACTTTTATAGCGGCAGGAAAAAGTGGGTTACTCTTAACATCAACGAATGGTACGAATTGGACAACTCAAGCGAGCGACAGGCAGGAAGAGCTTAACAGTGTAGGCTATGGTAACAATACCTTTGTGGTGGTTGGGCAAGATGGCATTATATTAAAGAAAATAGTAGAAGCAAACAGCATGATCAATCCGTTGGAGGAAAACTTCGACAAAAATACTACATCAGCGGGTTATGTCAATGTGAATGTTACGCTGACGTTGAACGGAAACATGTTAACCGGTATTGATAATCAGGCATCCTTATTGACTGCAGGCGAGGACTACACAGTTAGCGGTAATATAGTTACCATCAAAAAGGCGTATCTAGCGACACAAGTAGTAGGGACGACAAGTCTGAATTTCACGTTCAGCGCAGGAACATCCCAGACGCTGGACATTTCAATTCGTGATACGACACCGCAAGTTGCTACTGTCAGCTACGGATCAGGCGCTCATGGCACGATCAGCGGAACGAGTGAACAGGTGACAATTGGTGGGCATCCGGTGGCAGTTCCAACAGTGACGCCTGCAAGCGGCTACCGATTTGCAGGATGGAGCAGTGACGGTGGAGTTACGAAGTTCAGCAGTCAGCAGGTAGCGGCTACTAAGATAACTGCGGATGTTACCTACACGGCGCATTACACGTCGTTTGTCATGGGTGACGCGGATGGGGATGGTGTAGTTACGCCTGCTGATGCGCTGTTGTTGACAATGCATATTAAGGGCAAGATCACGCTGACGCCGGAGCAGTTGCAAGCGCTCGATATGAATGGCGACGGACAATGGGACGAAGCGGATATAAAAGCGATTCTCGCCATTGCCGCAGGAAAGGGCTGATTTTATGCTTTGGAAGAGATTAATATCGATTTTACTGACGGTTAGTATGATCTTGCCTTTTGGTACGTTTGTCAGCGCTGGTGCACCAGCTTCTAACTCGATGAAGGTGAGTGGTGGTGAAGGCTACCCTGGAGATACCGTTGACGTGGAGGTATACCTGATACCGAATCTTATCATCAACGAATACGATATTTCGATTGGTTTTGACACTTCTTCGTTGGAACTTGTGACTGGAAATGAAATTACGAATAATCTAGGTGTGAGTTCAAATGGAGATAGCTTCAATACGGATTTCTCCAGTGATGGGACTATCAATGTACAAGCTGATCTGGTGAACTACTCGATTTTTGATGAAGCGAAGGTATTCACTCTTCATTTCAAGATCAAGGATACCGCACAGCCTGGGGAACTGACGCTGAGTGTACCTACGCACAATCTCTATGAAGGGGGGACACTTTCGTCGACAACGGTTGAAATGGGCAAAATTCAGGTTAATGCTGTAAAGCATACTGTGGCGTTTGATGCACAGGGAGGTAGCGCCGTTGGCAGCATTACAGATGTAAGCAGCGGCACAACGATCAGTGAGCCGCCAGCGCCGACAAAGGCCGGTTATACCTTCGCAGGCTGGTTCAAGGAGGAAGCAGGCACGAATGTCTGGAACTTCGCAACAGATAGGGTAACGTCCGATGTGACGCTATACGCAACATGGACGGCTGTTCAGTTGGCACAATATACCGTTACGTTCGATTCAAAGGGAGGCAGCGTTATTGACAGCACTGCCAATGTGAGTAGTGGAACGACGATTAGCGAACCGCCAGCGCCGACGAAGGCCGGTTATACCTTTGCAGGCTGGTTCAAAGAAGAAGCAGGCACAAATTCCTGGAACTTCGAAACGGATATGGTAACGTCCGATGTGATGCTATACGCAACATGGAAGCGTCATGCAGCAGAGATTCAGATCGGCTCGGTGAGCGGAACGCCCGGAACTACGGTAAAAGTACCTGTCTCCGTAGCCAACTCAACATATGGAATCGGAGCCTATGGAATACAAATTGATTTTGATACAGAAGCGTTGGAAGTAACGAAGATTGAAGGGGAAACGGGCAATAACTTCGACTCCAACTTCGATAACGTAGCAGGTTGGTTGAAAGCGATGTGGGCAGACAGCGATGCAGGTGACACACCGATTGCATCGGGAGAAAAACTGTTCACCGTCAGCTTCAAGATCAAAAGTGGAGCAACAACAGGGAGCAAGAAATTAACAGTAGAAACGGAAGAATTGAGCCATTTCTCCATAGCTAACTCGTTCGCGGTTGGAATGGAAAAAACACTGATGCCTGGTAAGGTTACGGTTAATGATGGACCGGTGCAATACACAGTGACGTATGATTCGCAGGGAGGTAGCACAGTTCCTGGGCTTACCCAGGTGAACAGTGGCACCACGATAAGTGCTCCGACAGAACCAACAAAGGTTGGCTTTATGTTTGCGGGATGGTATAAGGAAGTAGCGGTAACGAATGTGTGGAACTTCGCAACGGATAAAGTAATATCTGATGTGACGTTATACGCAAAGTGGACGAGTAGTACTTCCAACAATTCAAATAACTCTGGTGCGCCTTCAACAAACTCAAGCACAACAACAGTTGAGAAACCTGCTGGTCTGCAAATCATCGTCGATGGTGTCTTGAAAGATCAGATTGCGACAGGTTCCCTCACTAAAGAGAACGGTAAGACTGTACTGAGGGTCACAGTCGATCAAGCCAAACTGGTTGATCAGCTGAAGCAAGCAGCAGACAAGTCCACCGTAGTCATTCCCGTGACTACTAATGTGGAAAAGGTATCGGTGGTATTGACTGGCGATGCTGTGAAGAGCATGGAAACCAAGCAAGCCGTTTTGGAGGTTCAAACGCCAGGCGGAATCTACAAACTTCCTGCAGGGCAAATAGCCATCGACAAGATTTCCTCGACACTTGGGATACAGGTCAAACTGTCCGACATTGTCGTTCGTGTAGAGATTGCCAAGAGTGATGAGGCTACGGTCCTTCTTGCAGAGAAGGCAGCTGTTCAAGGAAACTATGCTGTTGTAGCTCCACCAGTCACTTTTAATGTAACGGCTTCCTACAATGGCAAAACGGTAAACGTAGAACAATTCAGCAGTTATGTGGAACGAGAAATTCCACTTCCCGCAGGTCTTAATCCAAGCAGGGTGACAACGGCTACGGTGCTCAATCCAGACGGCAGTGTTCGTCATGTGCCTACGTTCATCACGACTAGAGAAGGGAAATATTATGCGGTCGTGAACAGCCTTACCAATAGCGACTACTCGCTGATTTGGCATCCAAAGACATTCGCGGATGTAGAAGGTCATTGGTCGAAACAGGCTGTAAACGATATGGCTTCACGAATGATCATCAAGGGGATAGATGAGAATCATTACAATCCGAATGCGGTCATTACACGGGCGGAATTCGCAGCGATTATGGTGCGCGCGCTGGGATTGGCCGACAATGGAAGCCAAACCACATTCATAGATGTGAAGTCCAGCGAATGGTATGCAGGAGCTGTTGCGAAGGCTGTGGAATACGGTTTGATCGAAGGCTACCAGAACCAGACATTTGCGCCTGCTCAGACGATTAGTCGTCAGGAAGCATTGGTGATTATGTCCCGGGCAATGAAACTCACATCGATTGAAACGGAAGGGGCAGATGTGGAGTCTGTGCTATCTCCGTTTGCAGATCAGACGGCGATTTCTTCTTGGGCCAAGTCGGCAGTAGCCTCAGCTGTGAATAACGGACTTGTGGAGGGCTCAGAAGAAGGTTTGATGCCGACAGGCAAGCTTACTCGGGCCGAAACTGCGGCGATTGTTCAGAGACTTTTGATCAAGGCCAAGTTGATCAATAACGGCGATTCTATCTAAAGTTAATCGAAAAAATTAAGACAGTTCAAAACCAGCCTCTTTTCCGATTAAGGTGGAAGTGAGAGCTGGTTTTGTCTGTTTATCGATGAATGGCATTCTGATTAGGAAAGGGACAAAGCATTAGACTCGGAGAAGGCCGTTATCTGGAAATCATCTTCCTGTGGGTGACCCGATATTTTCTTGCCTAATTCGACAACTTCATATACTATTTTCACATTACATAGTGCTTCAAGCATGTAGTTTTTGGGTAGTCGTAGTCGAAAAGGCTTACATACAGGTGTGAGAGGAAGAGGATTGGATGGTCGTTTTTTTCAAGAAACGTTTGGTTGTTCGCATTGTTGCCATTGTTACATTGGTCATTGTGATTATATCTGCGGGAAGCATGCTGCTTCAGCTGGCGAATATGAAGCTAGCCGCGCAGGAGGCCATATCGAGTTATAATATTCAAATTGCCGAGAGTTATGTGAAACAGCTGGATGCAGAGCCGTATGTGGAATTTGCCAAAGATCCCAAGGAAAATGACGCGTTCTTGAAGATTCGTAATGAGCTGGATGATTTTCGTGTGAGCATCGGTGCGATGTATGTGTATTTTGTAAAAATAGATGATACAGGCACACCTCTCATTATGGTGGACGGCATGAAAGATGCAGATAAAGCATCACCGATCAATGAAGTGACGGATATCCCAGGTGATGCAGTCCAAAAGCTCCTGCAAGGGAAAACAGCCAGTTCCCCTATCATTCATAATGAGGAGTATGGTGAATATATTTCCTCATACGCTCCGATTTTGGACAGTAATGGAGCTTTGACAGGTGTGATTGGAATTGATACGGCTGTGTCGGTCATTGGAAGTATTGAGTCAGATATTATGAAATCCAGCATTCCGCTGTATGCCCTGTTATTATTCATTACGCTTGCAGGCATCGCGGTTGTATTGTGGTTCATCGTAAGAGGCCTGCGACCGCTGAAACCGTTGAAGGCAAGCGTCGAACAAATGGCGCAAGGTGAGCTGGCGGAAGCTAACCGAATCCTGACAGCCTATCGGCTGCAGAGTGAGGATGAGATTGGCAGCACATTCAAGGCGATGATTCATATGTCTGGGGACTTAAATAAAATGATCGGCGACATGGTCGCGGGTGTTTCGGTAACCACTGATATTCTCGCGGAATCAACGGAGCAATTCAATCGTGATGCAGAAGACATGCTTGAGATGAATAAGAGCGTTGACCAGTCCGTGCAGCAGATCAGACAGGGAGCACATACCCAGAAGCAAGGTGCTAGCGACAGCGCTAATGCGATGGAAGAGATCGCAAAAGGCATTACCGATATTTCAGAGTCCTCTACAGCCGTGTCCGACGCTGCAACAACTGCACTTGCTACGGCACAATCAGGTAAGCAGAGCATGACGCAAATGAAGAAACAGATGGAGAGCATTTCGGCTGTATCTGCTGAAGTTGTAGCCATGGTCCAAGTGCTTAACAACTTCTCGCAGCAAATCGGCGGTGCGCTTTATACGGTGCGGGATTTTGCGAGTCAGACTAAGCTGCTGGCGCTGAATGCTTCAATTGAAGCCGCTCATGCAGGAGAACATGGAAAGGGATTTGCCGTTGTAGCGGATGAAGTACGAAAATTGGCGGAGGCTTCAGGCACATCTGTGCAGACAATATCGGATTTGTTAATCGGTATTCAGCAGGAGTCACAGCATATCGGATTACAGATGGATGTTACCTCGCAAGAGATCGGCCAGGGGGTGACGAGCACAGCAGAAGCAGAGCTTGCCTTCACGCATATGGTTGAGGCGTTTCGTGTGGTGACACGTCGTATCCAGGAGGTTTCCGCAGCAGCGGAAGAGATATCGGCGGGTTCCGAGGAAGCGGCAGCATCGGTCAACACCATCTCGCAAATTTCATCCGGCGTTTCAGATCATTCAGATGACATTTATCGCTTAACAGGGGAGCAGTCGAGCATGTTCCAGAAGGTGGCACAAACGTCCACGCTGCTGAGGCAGCAAACGATTGAGATGAGCGAAGCTGTAAGAAAAGTAAAGGTATGACCGACAAGAGCCATGCAAAAATTCTGGTGGAAATCGGCTGTTAATAGTGTGGAAAATGGAGCGAATAGCATTTGCTGCTCGATTCCGATTCTTTAGATTAGAATAACGCTAAAAAGGGATACCCTCGGTCGTATTAATGACTTATGGGCATCCCTTTTTGTGTTATCCACGCTTATTACCATTTGCGAGAATTATGAATCATAACGGTAGCAGATCGCTTTGCCTCCACCACTCTCGGAACTGAATTCCGGGTCTTCTACAAAACCGAAACGTTCGTATAATCGGATCGCGTTGACCATCTGGCCGCCCGTATATAAATACACCGTATTTTTGCCCATGTCTTTGGCAGATTCAACACATTGTTGAAGCAGTTCTCTGGCAATGCCGTGACCTCTCCATTTGGGATCAACACCCAACAGTCGAATAAACGGATAATCAATAGGCAACTCGAAGTTCGGGTAAGCCTTATGCGCGGTCTCAAACAATTGCACCGTTCCGACAATCTGATTATCAATTTTGGCAATCCATAATTGCTTAATATAAGGATTGCTCGGCGATTCCCGAATGTCCTTCAAATAATGTTCCCATTGTTCCTGTGTTTGGAACGTGTCCCGGTACTCGGAGTAACTTTCAATGAGAATATGTACAATTTCTTCATGGTCAGCTTCTGTAGCGGGATGAATCTTTACTGCCGTTGTCATCTCAAGTTCTCCTTCTGATCTTGGTTTGATAAGAGATATAGTTGACTTGAATTGTATCACACCCAATGGTACTGGATTAATTCAAATTTTCTATATATGACTCATGAAATTCTATGAGTTGGTATAATCCGCACAAGCACATCCAAGGTTCGCACGTATAAGGTTCATTATAGGCGATTGAGCTGTGTGGAATACAAATTATTGCGATATTCGGTGGGGGTATTGCCTTCGTATTGTTTGAACATGCGCAGGAAAAGTTTGTAATCCGAAAAACCGCATTGCCCAGCAATTTCTTTCACACTGGCATTGGTATTGAGCAGCATCTGCTTGGCCCGGCGAATCCGTTCCGTGAGGATATAGGTTTTGAGCCCAATGCCTTTCTCACGTTTCACCATTTTGGAAATATAGTCCTTGTTAAAATTAAAAGTCTCGGCAATCTTACCAACCGTAATGTCGGTATGCAGATGAATATCCACCCACTTGCAGATGTGGTCAACGATTGCATTGTGCGGTCGATAACCCGCCTGTGTATTGCGTTCCAGTTCTTTGAGCAGCAGCAGCAATGCCGCGTCTGCTTCTTCTGGTGAGAACGATGAACTATGCAGCAATTGCTTGAACAGCTGATTGGCGGTGGACGGAACCTGAATAGTCGCATGGGTGGGATACTGGTCGAACTCTTTCTCAATCGAATCATAATGAACCCAGTAAAAGCTGACGGGAGCATCGCTAACCTGATAGCCGTAATGGGTGCGTCCAGCTCTCAGAAACAGCAGATCATTTGCACGAACCACGAACTGCTCGTCCTCCTCCGCAATGTACATCTCGCCTTCCAACATCAAAATGACCTCGTGAACAGGCATGCTGCGCTTCATGTGGCTCCAATTACCTTCGGTTATGAACTTGCCGCACAGGTAATGTTCCAATGGCTTTTGCATAGGACGGATTTCTCCACCTTTTCTTGGATTATGAGTCTGATGTAGTTGTATTTTATTTGATAATATGAGGATATTCAAGGCCTATATGAAGAAAGTTCGTAAAGGACACATGAATTTCAACACGGATTTTACCCTTTGTACAATTATATAAGTACTTCTAAATATCCACTACATACCGAGGAGGAGCGAGCAGAATGATTGAAACCAAAAAGGGTTTTCTGGGACCGGAGCATGTAGATCTGTTAAATGGCGTTTTTCAAACGTCACAGGAAGTTGGAGAAAAGTATTTGTTATCACTGGACATTGATCGTTTTCTGGCACCATGTTTTGAGGCCCATGGGCTACCGGTGAAAAAGGATCGATACGCGGGTTGGGAGGCGCGCTCGATTAGTGGGCATTCCCTTGGACACTATCTGTCTGCCTTGGCAGTGACCTATCAGGCGACAGGTAATGAAACGTTAAAGCAAACGCTGGACTACGCGGTCAGCGAGCTTGCATCCATTCAACAGCATACAGGCAGCGGGTATGTCGGCGGCCTGTCCGAAGAAGCTTTCCGTATTGCATTTCGGGCAGAGCATATTGGTGGTTTTAACATCGGCGAATACTGGGTGCCTTGGTACAGTGTGCACAAAATCTATCGTGGTCTGATTGACGCTTACAAATTAACGGGCAATCAACAGGCTCTTGAGGTGGTAACACGGTTTGCGGATTGGGCGGTAGAAGGTCTAAGCCCGATGACAGAAGAACAGATGCAGGTCATGCTTCTATGTGAACACGGCGGTATGAACGAAGTGTTTGCACATTTGTATGGAATCACCGGGAAGTCTGTATACCTTGAGATAGCCAACAAATTCACACATCAATTAATCCTCGAACCGTTGGAGCACAAGCAGGACGATCTTCAGGGCAAACATGCGAATACGCAGATTCCGAAAGTCATCGGTGCAGCCGAAATATACAATCAGGATCATAATCACGAGAGCTACCGGACAGCGGCGGAGTTTTTCTGGGATACCACGATCCATCATCGGTCTTATGTATTTGGTGCAACGAGCATTTCGGAGCATTATGAAGCGAAAGGCATGGAGAGTCTGGGCATTAAAACCGGAGAGAGTTGCTGTACCCACAACATGATGCATCTGACGAAGCAGCTCTACACCTGGAATCCCGACAGCGCATACATGGACTATTATGAAAATGCGATCTACAACCATATCCTGGGCACACAGGACCCGGACACAGGCAACAAAACGTATTTTGCATCAACACTGCAAGGTCACTACAAAATCTACGGTACTCACGATACCGCCTGGTGGTGCTGTACAGGATCTGGCATGGAGAACCCGGGCAAATACGCCGAGGCGATCTATTTCGAGGATGAGCAGGATCTGTACGTTAACCTGTATATTGCTTCCCAGTTGGACTGGAGATCCCAAGGCATGTCGCTGAAGCTCGAAACTGACTTTCCTTATTCGGAAAAGGTAACCCTTACGATCACCGAAGGCAGCGCCTCGGCCAATCTTAGACTACGTGTGCCCTCATGGCTACAGGAGCCAATGACGGCAACGGTCAACGGGGATACGGCCCATCCGCATACCCGGATGGAACCCGGATACCTCGACATCGAGCGCACATGGACCGCTGGCGATGTCATCATCATCACGCTGCCGATGTCGCTCCACCAATACACGTCCAGGGACGATGCACACAAAGTGGCATTCCTGTACGGTCCGATTGTGCTGGCAGGGGCTTTGGGAAGCGAAGGGCTGCCCGAGGATACCATCGTGGACGAAACGGCACTGAATCCCAAAACCGCACCTGTACCTGTGATCTGGACAGAGCAGGAGGATGTGCAAGAGTGGATCAAGGTTGTAGACGTGAGTACGTTGACGTTTGAGATCAGCAAGGACGTCACCTCGGACGGCAACCCGGTGAAACTGATTCCGTTCTATGATGTGCATCATGAGTTCTATACGGTCTATTGGCCGTTTAACGATGAAGGGGATGCACTGGAGAAGGAATTGAATGATATCACCATCGACAGGGTGCAGCCTGACGGTCAGCAGGATGAGATTGGACATCATCTGGATAGCAATTGCCGTGCAGAACAGCATAACGGTTCATATACAGACAGCCGCAACAAGCTGCATATGTGGCGAGAAGCATATGGTGTCAGCGGGGCTTACTTCAGCTACCAGCTGGCGGTGGATGGTTCTGCACCGAACTATGTATGCGTGGCATACTGGGGCGGGGATCATTCTCCTTTTGAACGGGAAGGAACACGGCATGAAAGAATATTTAGTATCGCCGTCGATGGAAATGTGGTCGGTGAACAGCGGATTCATATGAACAAGATCGGTGAAGTGTTCTTCGTTACCTATGATATCCCTCAGACGGTTACGTCAGGTAAAGACAGTGTGCGAGTTGCATTCCAAGCGTTGGACGACAACGGATGTGCTGGAAAAGTGGTGGAGGTACGTACAACGCGCAGCAAACCGGAATCTATCTTTTCGTAAAAGAGGCATTGTATGAAATTGGGCAAACACAATGGTATAATAATAGTAAAATGCTGATTAGGTAAAAGAGGAGGATGGAAGTGTGGCAAAACCGGATAATAAAGGCATCTATAGTTTTCAGGATTGGTTAACTTGGGAGGGGACTTGGGAGTTAATTAACGGCAAAGCGTTCAATATGTCTCCAGCCCCCACCTCATTACACCAGTTTATTGTAGGTGAACTGCACTTCTCCTTGCGTACTTTTTTTCAGAATCGGAAATGTATCGTCTTTGTTGCTCCCTTTGACGTGTATTTCAGCGAGAATGAACAGTATGACGTACCTGATCATGTTGTCCAACCGGATTTATCGGTGGTTTGTTCCAAAGACCAAATAACCAAAAACGGCTGTCAAGGTGCGCCGTCTCTAATCATAGAAGTACTTTCTCCTTCAACTGCGCTGAAGGATTTTAACGAGAAGTTTAATCTGTATCAGAAATACGGTGTGAATGAATACTGGATTGTTGACCCTGGCAATCAGACCGTTCATGTGTACACATTGGAAGAAGGCAGTTACCAGAACCGTCATCTGTACACGGAGCAAGAAACGATTCAATCGGTGTTATATCCGGAACTGGAAATTCCGCTTCGGAATTTATTCAAGCTGAATTAGATTAGACAACAACAACATCATCACTCCGGCGCTGGCGTCGGGGTGTTTTTTTTGATTTTTATCGTATCGAATAAGCCCTATATAAAAAATGACACGCACAGCAAATTTCCACGTATTACCTGATAACATTTCTTTTTCCGCCACCGATTGTTCAAGGGTATCAGGCTCATTTCCCAGAGGTTACAAAATCTTATCCACGTTGTCCCTCTAAAGATGAAATGGGATAAGCCCAAGCCACGTATATTATGAATATCCATATTAATCCACCCGAGTGCGGCAACATCATGTACAATGAAATAAAGTTCCAATGGTAAATATCGACATAAAGGTCCAACATATAGCGCGAAAGGAGGTCTGATGATTTACATGATAAAGTACATAAAACTGCTGGGGCTGATCTTCGGCGTTGTGGTCATGAATGTTCTATTGTTCTCACCCGGATTCATCGGACTGGAGTTTGGCGGGGGAGCATTTACAACAGCGCTCTCGGTGACATTTCTGTTCGGTAGCGTGATGGCTCTTTTCTATGGAAGCTACACTTTATTGTTCAGACAGCCGGTAGTCTTGCCTGTGAAGAATATCGAAACCCATGAAGATTATGTGGAAGCGTTATCCTTTTATCGACGAATTAAAGTACTTGAGGAAGATATCACACTGGGATTATCTCAACTAAGCCGCATGAAGAAAAAGAAAGAAACCCTCCTGAACGTGCTGAATCAGCGATTTGATCCGGGAGAACTGAGTTACAAGAAATTTGCTTCGGTCACCCTCGAAGTGGAGAAGCTGTTATACCTCAACATCCGAAGTGTACTTAACCGACTCAATGTGTTCGATGAAGCGGAGTACGCCAGCCTGATGAAGTCCAAATCCGCAACACTTCCCCAGAAGCTTTTTCAAGAAAAGACCAAAGTATATAACGACTATCTGAGCTATGTGAAAAACTCGCTTCATACCAATGAGGAAATTCTTTTGAAGCTTGACCAATTGATGCTGGAAATCTCCCGCTTGGACAGCTTTGAAGCAGGAGATATTGAACAAATGCCATGTATGCAAGAAATTGACCAATTAATCAAGCACACCAAATTATACAGACAGTGAGGGGTTGTACGTATGGCTAAGAAGGGAAAGTTTTTTTTCATATCGATCGTGATGCTGGTACTCGTGTTTGGCCTCGTATATGCAGGGATTACGCTGACGTCGAACGTTGGTAAATCCAGCACACAGGTAACGACAGAGAATGCAGGCAAAGAGTTAGGCAAGCTGTATGCGGACATTGCGCCGGCAACGGCTGAACCCGTGAAGGGACAGATTGATCTCGACCCAGTGGATGTGGCTGAATCACTGCCGGACATCTCCAAATTCCCGATCACGGTCGAGAATACAACGAATGATTATGTAGAGATCTTTTCTTCCATCGAGAAGGCGGGAACCGGAGCGGATGGCTGGTTAACCGAAGTAACCGAAGAGTTCAACAAGGCTAACATTACCGTTGGCGGCAAACAGGTTTCAGTGAAATTACGTAATATCGCATCCGGTACGGCTGCTGATTATATTAAGTCTGGTAAATATGTGCCTGATGCGTTTACCCCTTCGAATGAGTTATGGGGCGAGATGGTGGCCGCGAGCGGTGTAAAGACAGATCTCGTATCCAAAAGACTGGTGGGGAACGTTCCCGGTATCGTGATCTCCAAAGCCAAATATGATGCACTGGTCGACACGTACGGCTCAGTTAATGTAAAAACCGTGACCGAAGCGATTGCCAACAATGAGCTCGCGATGGGGTACACGGATCCATTTGCCAGTTCCACGGGCCTAAACTTTCTCGTGACGGCACTCAACACATACGACAGCTCCAATCCGCTTGGTGAGAAAGCGATTGAGGGTTTTGAGAAGTTCCAAGCGAACGTACCGTTTACGGCGTCCACAACCATTCAGATGCGTGAGGCAGCCAAGTCAGGCCGACTGGACGCATTTGTACTGGAGTACCAGACTTACGTAAACACCGCAGATCTGAAAAGTGGATACGTCTTTACCCCTTTTGGCGTAAGACATGACAGCCCGCTGTATGCACTGGGGCAACTGCCGCAGAACAAGCAAGAGATCATTAAGAAGTATGCAGAATTCGTAACCCAAGCGAAGTATCAGCAATCGGCTGAGGAATTCGGCTTCAACGGCTTGCAGGACTACAAGTCTGAATTGAACACAGTGGATGGTGGCACCTTGTTGTCCGCTCAGAAAGTATGGAAAGAGAAAAAGAACGGCAGTAAACCGATTGCCGCCGTATTTGTAACCGACGTATCCGGGAGTATGGACGGCGAACCGCTGAACCGACTCAAGGAATCATTGCGCAAAGGCCAGAAGTTCCTTGGCGCAGATAACAGCATCGGCCTCGTCTCCTACTCTAGTGGAGTAACGGTGAATCTGCCAATTGCCAAGTATGATACGAATCAGCAGTCGATGTTTGTTGGTACGGTGGATAGCCTGCAAGCGGGTGGCGGTACGGCAACCTTTGATGGGATCGTCGTGGCGATGAAGATGCTTGAAGATTATATGGCTACCAATCCAAATGTGAAACCACTGATCTTTGTCCTAAGTGATGGAGAGACCAATGAGGGTCATACACTGAAGGATATTCGTGATCTGGTTGAGACGTACAAAGTGCCAATCTACACGATTGGTTATAACGCGGACATCAAAGCTTTGGAGAGCATCTCCAGCATTAACGAAGCGGCGAGCATTAACGCGGATACAGACGATGTTGTATACAAAATCGGTAACCTGTTCAACGTGCAGATGTAGCACGGGGATTGCACTCAAATTGACCTAATGTAAGGTACATTATTCCATTTTGTATAGTACGTAATTGAAGGGGGAACTTGGATGTCGTTTTCGATGGAGATACCTAGCCAGAAGGAAATTCAGAAGGTGATTGAGGAGGAAATAAAGCCCGTACCTGCCGAGGTGGCGGAGCTGCAGCAAGTCGCAAATGCCAACGTGGAGATGATCATGACACTGGATCTCGAATCGTTGGAGAAACGCAAGGAGATTCTGCAATCCATTGATGGCTTTGGCATGAATACGATGAGATCCTCTTCCGAGAAAAACGCGTTGCTTCAAGTCTCCGTTGGACATCTGTCCAAGACGGGAGACGAGGGCGGTCAGGTCGCCAAAGGCTTGACCGAGCTGCATATGCAACTGAAGGATCTAGACCCCAGCGTGGTCGATTTCGCCAAGACCGGATTTCTCGGCAAATTGTTTAATCCGCTGCGGGCGTATTTCCTGAAATACCAGAAGGCTGACGCGGTCATCGCCGATATTGTGACCTCGCTGGATAAAGGCAGAGCGACCTTGAGAAACGACAATACAACACTGGAAATTGAACAGCAAAATCTTCGGGAGCTCACCAAACGACTGCAAAAGGAAATTCAGCTTGGGGTGCTGATGGATGAGTCGATTGACGCACAGATCGAAGCCGCCAAGGTGCGTAATGAGGACCCGGAGAAAGTTCGCTTCATTACCGAAGAAGTGCTGTTCCCGCTACGTCAGCGGGTCATGGATTTACAGCAAATGCTGGTGGTGAACCAGCAGGGCATCATGGCGATTGAAGTTGTCATCCGCAATAACAAGGAATTGATCCGCGGTGTGGATCGGGCCAAAAATGTAACGATCTCGGCATTGAAAATTGCCGTCACCGTTGCGAGTGCACTGTACAATCAGAAGATTGTATTGCAGAAAATTGAACTGCTTAACCGGACGACCAACGACCTGATCGCAGGTACGTCCAAAATGCTGAAAGATCAGGGCATTGCCATCCAGAAGCAAGCTTATGAGGCCAGCATTTCCGTGGATACGATGAAGCAGGCCTTCACAGATGTGCTTTCCGCGCTCGACTCCATCAGTCTCTATAAGCAGGAGGCTTTGCCACGGATGCGGGAAACTATTAATCAATTCCGTGAACTGGCGGATACCGGGGAGCAGCAGATTCAGCGGTTGGAGAAAGGGCAGAAGCTGGGGCTGTAGTTTGAAAGGCAGTTAGAAGAACACAAGGAGGTTCCATGCATGACCTCAAAAAACGGTTGAACTCAGATAAGATCTGGTTCGACCGTTTTTTTTTGCCTTTCTGCTGCTTAGGTCAAATCACGTTGAACATGGAGGACGTAGGGGATCAGCAGAAGAAGCAGAGCCAGTGAAGCTATCAGGGCAAGCAGCAGGCTTCCTTGGGTTAATAGCAATGCTCCCAGAGCTGCACCGATCACAAAAATAACCCAGGACAGAGCGAGTACTGCCCATTCGGAAGCAGGAGCCTTACCCCGAACGGCTTTGGCCAGTGCCTGTCCAATACCGAATAATGTGCCTGTCACAAATCCTTTGCCCACATCAGCATGAGCAACCATCTGGTGCATGGTGTTTTGCATACCCATGGCAACTGCAATCGGGAAAAGCACGCTCTGTGTATGGAGGAACAGCAAGAATACAATGGCGCCGGCAAACAGCAGGGATTCAAAGCCCAAGATGCCCGCCAGTCGCCATTTTCCCAATCGATCTGTGATCAACGTACCGATAAAGGCGCCTACAACGAATAAAAAAATGACCAGGCCTATATTCGTTAATACAGCGGAGTCTCCTTCAAATAGCGCGATGCCAAGCTTGGTACTGTTACCACTCATGAAAGAAAGATAGATTTTCCCCAGCTGCAGATAGCCGACGGCATCAATGAAACCGGAGATCAGCACAAGTGCACATGACAGTAGAAGCCGGGAAAGACCCGGCTCCAGTCGTTCTACGGTATGTCCCACACGTTTGCGATCACTGGTCGAATCGGAAGCAGAAGCCATGATGTCCAACCCCTTTTCCATGATACTCGAGTGGTTTAGTGATAAATGACAGAAGGATCATTTTTCCAAACCTATATTCAATAGGTACCGGTAGTGGTTGGACTATGACTTCGATTTATTCGGGTCCGGTGCGATAAAAAGAGTGTCATTCGGAAGCTGTTCGGCTTCCTCTTTGGACATTTCCAGATTTGTGGACAGCACATCATCCGGATTGCCCGCGAGCCACTCGCTCAGATCAATAGCTTCATAGTGTCCGCTGTTGAACCCGATTAACACACGGCAAACCTCATCTCCCGTATTTTTGATATAGTGACCTGCACCCATCGGTGCATAGCCCACATCACCTGCTTCGAATTGTTCTGTCACCGCATGACCTTCTGCGAGAAATACCGTCATTTCTGCAGTGCCGCTAATGTAATACTGCCATTCGTCGGCGTTGGGATGCCAATGCATCTCTCGTAATGCGCCTGGTTGCAGCTCGATCAATGATCCGGCCATCGTGGTGGAGATGGGGAAATCTTCGACAGTAACCGTGCGCTGGGTTCCGCCGCCTGGCGCGCGTCTTGGCTGCTTGGCATGCAGCGGGTATCGGTGGGGAGTCGTCAGCTCCGAATTGCGGCGATAAGTTCCGGAAGAGGAGCTGTCATTAGGGACAGGCCCTTTGACGAAATAGGCTTCTCCCTGAGGCAATTTCGCTGCACGCTCTGGGGTAATTCCAAGATTCTGGGCAACAATGTTGTTCGGTGTATGAGACAGGAAATCGGTAATGCTGAACGTATGATCTTCCGAGAAATCACCATTATCAAATATCAGAATAAAATGGCATTCGTCCGGTCCCAATCCCTGAATGGAGTGTCCGTAACCACGCGGAAAATACCATACATCTCCTGGCTCAAATGTATCAGTGTACGCATGTCCGTCCGGGTGAATGACAGTAGTGCGACAGGAGCCGCTGATCACATAAGCCCATTCTGCCGCATTGGCATGCCAGTGCAATTCACGCATGCCTCCCGGTTCGAGGCGCATGGATACGCCCGCTATTCCAATGGACGCAGGAAAATCCCGAACGGAAGCACCGCGGGTAATACCGCCTGGGCCCGTACGGGGTTCTTTTTGTTCAAGCCGATATTTGAAAGATGTCATCATGATTCCTCCTCATATTATATTAGGTACACATGTAAATAGTTAAATATGGCGTTCATATCTTTTACCCATATTTTGCGAAACTATTCAATTGATTCCTGATTAATATGAGGCAAAAGAGAGACTTTCATTCAAACTTTATGCTGATTTGTGTGTACATATTGTACTTAGGGTGCCTTATACGAGGTGTGATACGCTACATTTCCAGGTTTGTAATTAATGATTTTAAATAACTCATCTGCCATATAAGTGGGACTATGCTTGAATTCCTGCCGAATCCATTCAATAATCATGCCAAAGATCGCATGGGATTGATAACTTGCCAGCAGCTCGCGATTGATGTGGGACGGAAATATTTCGTTGAGGTCCTGAAGAGCAAGGTCACGCAGAACATCGCAGATCATTTGCTGAAAATTGGACGATGCCTCCGATTTAACGACAAGGGTGTAGAATTGCGCATGCTGATGCACATGTTCGAAAATTTTGATTGCAGAAGAGGGCATATGACTTACTTCAAATATTTCTTTATCCAGATAGGGCTCACGATAGGATAAGACCAGATCCTTAATGATGTCATCAATAATCTCATTGAACAGGTCTTCTTTGTATTGATAGTGTCTGTAAAAGGTTCCCCGATTCAGATCTGCCAGCTGCACAATATCGGTAATGGATATTTCTTTGAATGACTGCTTTTGCATTAATTGAATGAGGGCATCCTTCAGGGCCGCTTTGGATTTCTTGATTCTTCGATCCATGGAACTCGGAATTTCGGTCATATGCAGTACTCCTCGTAAATAGGTATTTTAAGATAAAGTACATTCGGAATTAGAAGTGTTGATTAACGTACAATTGGGCAAGCTTTTACTGATTGAACAGGAATGCTATGACTTATTATACTAAGGATAAGAGTTAATGAACATTTGTTTGTTAACTTATTGTAAACGAATACATGGAGGATGATACAACATGAGACTTCAAGATAAAGTGGCTGTAGTAACAGGTGCGGGTTCTGGCATGGGCAAAGCAATTGCAACACTGTACGCGCAAGAAGGTGCTAAGGTGGTTGTATCGGATATCAATGAAGCCTCAGCGCAGGCGGTGGCAGAGGATATCAAGGCAAATGGTGGAGAAGCGACGTTTGTGGTTGCGAATGTGGCGAAGGAAGAAGATATTCAGAACCTGATCGATACGACAGTTAACACATATGGAACAGTGGACATTCTGGTCAATAATGCAGGCATTATGGACAGTATGGAACCAGCTGGTGACATTGTGGATGACAAGTGGGAGCGTATCTTTGCAATCAACACAACAAGTGTCATGCGTGCTACCCGCAAAGTGCTGCCAATCTTCCTGGAAAAACAAAAAGGCGTTATCGTCAACATCGCTTCAGCCGGCGGATTGCATGGTGCACGTGCAGGCGCGGCTTACACGGCTTCCAAACATGCAGTTGTGGGATTCACCAAAAATACAGGCTTCATGTATGCTCAACAAGGTATTCGCTGTAATGCAATTGCTCCGGGTGGGGTTGAAACCAATATTGCTTCCACAATGACAAACATTAATCACTTCGGTGCCAGCAGACAACAGCTGGGAATGGCGATCAATCCGCGTGCAGGTAAAAGTGAAGAAATTGCACAGGTGGCCCTGTTCCTTGGTTCGGACGAATCCAGCTTCGTGAACGGAACAGTCGTAACGGCAGATGCAGGATGGAGTTCATACTAATCCGTCGTCCGTAACTGAAATATTCAAAGAAGCTCATACCAGTGTATGGGCTTCTTTTTGCATGTCCACAACAGGCGAGAATGTGGAACATTAGGCCAATAGGACAAACGTTTGCACAAACATGTCTACGCGTTCCCGGATAACGTAAATAGGGACGAATCCCGAACAATCAAGCGGTGCGGAATAATAACTGGATTCTGAGGCAGGTGTTCACCGTTTAGAATTTTTAACAATACCTGAACCGCAGTATAGCCCAGCTGATAAGTTCCGATATCAATGGAACTAAGCGGCGGCGAAGCAAGTTCCGATAAAGCAATATTGTTAAAGCTCACAACACTTATATCTTCAGGAACGTTATATCCCAGCTCGGCCAGAGCACGAAGCACGCCAAAGGCAACATTGTCGTCGATGACAACGAGGGCGGTTGGTCTGTCGGGTAGCGACATGAACAGGGACATCGCCCGGAAGCCGCTTTCCTGCAGGAATTCTCCTTCCACGATCCAGTCATTGTTAGCATCAAGACCGGCTTCTTCAAGCGCATTTTTGTATCCGAGCATGCGATCATGAGACAACGTCAAATCTGGTGGTCCGCTAACAAATCCGATTCGTTTATGCCCTTGGGCAATCAGATGTGTGGTTGCATCGAATGCTGTTTGTACATTGTTATTGTCCACCATCGGTGCATCGGGATGTGTTTCGCTACGGCCAATCAGCACAAAAGGAAACTTTTCCGCCTCCAAAAACGAAATAATCGGATCTTCCCTTTTGGAGCCAAGCAGCAAAATACCATCCACGCGTCGCCCATGTACCAGGCGGGATATAGCATTCAACTCATCGCTGGAAGACGTTTCGGTGGAGAGAAGAAGTTCATAATTCATGCGGGTGGCATGCGTAATGATTCCCCGAAGCAATTCTCCGAAAAAGTAGTTCTGAAACAGCTCTTCAGCAGGTCGGGGCAGCATGATACCCAAGGTTTGAGTCGTTTTGGAAACAAGGCTTTTGGCCATCATATTTGGATGATAATTCATTTCTTTCATGATTTGCTTCACTTTGAGTGACGTTTCCGAACTGATTCTGGGATGGTTGAAAATAACCCGTGAGACCGTAGAAGGGGATACACCCGCCAATTTGGCAATATCTTTGATTGTAATCATGTGAAAAATCCCTTCTGTACAAGCATTTCAACATGTCTCCTATGTTAATTCAAAGACTTCGATAAATCAATTGCTAACTGCATCATGGTGAAGAGGGGAAAGCAAAACAAAGGAAGACGGCGGGAGATCAAGCAAATCGGAAATTACAGGAACATAATCCATAAAAGTGAAGGAAAATGGACGAAAATGACTTGTGCAAACGTTTGTGCAAATAAAGTTCGCTATTGTATGATGTGATTGTTATTATAGCGCTTACATGACTTGAATCAACATACTTCCTAGAAAATTCATCCCGATTACATAAGGATTGTACCCATCTGAGGTTAATATGAGCAAACGTTTGTATTACGTTCAAACGGATATAAGCCGAACTTCGGAATA
The DNA here is from genome assembly GCF_900107875.1 of Paenibacillus sp. 276b. Lineage (NCBI taxonomy): Bacteria > Bacillati > Bacillota > Bacilli > Caryophanales > Paenibacillaceae > Paenibacillus > Paenibacillus sp. 276b. The sequence goes on from NZ_FNRR01000002.1 coordinate 82,680, forward strand.
CAGGAACAGTACACAGAAAAACGGGTGAAAAGCGCGAGTACAGCATCGATCATGACTACGAAAAGGGGGAAATTCAATGAGAAAATGGCAGCAAGCAGCACTTGCAGGATTCATGGCACTCACACTTACCGCGTGTTCAAGCGGAGGTGGAGGCGCTGCGCCAACCACAACAGACAGCGGTGAGACTGGAGAAACCACAGTAACCGCGGAAAATATTCAGCCAGAAGAGGGCGCAAGCCTTGTCATATGGGAGGATAAAAATCAGCGCAGCTTTATTGAAGAACGGGCGAAGAAATTTGAAGAGAAATACGGCGTTTCTGTAAAAATCGAGGAATTGCCGCCGACGGATCAAGTGACCAAGCTCACTACGGACGGACCCGCGGGATTGGCTGCGGATGTGGTCGTTTTCCCACATGACAAGATTGGCAGCGCTTCAGAAGCTGGACTGATTTTGCCGAACGATATTTTTGAGCAACAGACTACACAATCCACTAGTGACAATGCGGTTAAAGCCGTAACCTTCAAAGACATCTTATACGGCTATCCCTACAGCGTAGAAACCTATGCGTTGTTCTACAACAAAAAGCTTTATCCCGAAGCACCGAAATCATTTGATGACATTATCAGCTTTGCCAAAACCTTTAATGACACCAAAAACAACAAGTACACTTTGATGTGGGAGCTACAGCAGTTCTATTACAACTTTGCTTATCTGGCTTCCCAGGGCGGATATATCTTCGGTGATGAAGGCATGAACAGCGAGGATATTGGCCTCAACAATGAGGGAGCCATCAAGGGCGGTCAGTTCTTGCAAACGCTGAAATCGGAAGTACTGCCTGTGAAGATGGGCGATGTGAACTATGACATCAAGAAAGGTCTCTTCTCAAGCGGGAAACTGGCCATGGATATTAACGGACCTTGGTCCATCGCCGATTATCGCAATGCTGGCATTGACTTCGGTGTTGCGCCACTTCCGGCTATTGAAGGCAAACCGATGACCTCCTTCTCTGGAGTCAAGGCATATTACGTCAATGCATTTACAACCTATCCGAATGCTGCCAAGTTGTTTGCAGCTTATCTCTCCAGTGCCGAATCCCAGATGGTCAACTTTGAGATGAACGGCACTCTCCCAGCCAATAAAGACGTGGCGGCAGATCCGAAGATTCAAGGGGATGAAATCACGAAGGCATTCCTTGAGCAATTCAACAACTCTACCCCAATGCCTTCGCTTCCTGCCATGGATAGCGTATGGGGTCCCATCAGTGCAGCAATTACCGACATATGGGATGGAGGCAAGGATGTGAAAACCTCTCTGGATAACGCAGTCAAACAAGTCAAGGAGAGCCTTGCAACTGTCCAATAAAAAAGAAAGAGCAGGTGCAGAGGAAGTCAACATGTCCTCTGCACTCTGCTATAACTGATCGGTAACTTCGCTTGCCGGGAAGGAGTAGGAATGAATGAAACAACAGCATGTTCCAGTCACTGTTAAACCGAATCGAGAAAGACAGCATCGCATGACAGCGGCTGTGTTGTCCCTTGTCCTGCAAGGACTTGGACAGTTGTATAACCGTCAATGGATTAAGGGAATCTGTTTTCTGATCCTAGAGGGAGTAGGACTCGCATATCTGATTCCCCGTTTGAATCAGGCTGTATGGGGAGTATGGACGCTGGGCGAGCAAACGCAGCGTTTCGTCAAGGTCAATGGATCAACGGTGCTGCAACAGGGCGACCACTCCATCTTTTTGCTGCTCAACGGAATCATAGTACTTTTGGTATTTTTCGTTTTTCTTCTTCTATATATTTTCAATATTCGGGATGCGTACATCACGGGAAAATTAAGAGAGGAAGGCAAGCAGGCCACCGGAGCTTCTGCTTCCCTGAGATATCTGCTTGATAAACAATTTCCGTATCTTTTCCTATCCATCCCTGCGCTTGGAATCCTGTTTTTCACCATTATGCCGATTTTATTTACGATTACCCTGGCCTTCACCAATTACTCGGCACCGGATCATATTCCGCCCGCCAAGCTGGTGGACTGGGTCGGTTTCAAGACTTTTACGGATCTAATTCAGCTTAAATCGTGGAGCCATACCTTCTTTGGAGTATTAACATGGACCGTGATCTGGGCCATTCTGGCAACGGTGACTACGTATTTTGGTGGGGTGCTGGTTGCACTTCTCATCGAGCAGAAGGGTATTCGTTTCAAAAAGCTGTGGCGGACGATCTTCATTCTTCCGTATGCCATTCCGCAGATTATCTCACTGCTTCTGATGCGTAACCTGTTCAACGGACAGTTTGGTCCCATTAATACGTATATGAAGGCTTTTGGCCTTGAGGGGTTGCCATGGTTAACCGATCCATTCTGGGCAAAAGTTACAGTCGTCATTGTAAACATGTGGATCGGAATCCCGGTCAGCATGGTGCTCATACTGGGCGTGCTAACGGCGATTCCACGGGATTTGTATGAAGCGGCTGAGGTAGACGGGGCGTCTGGCTTTCAGAAGTTCCGCATCATTACGCTTCCTTTTATCATGTTCGCTACGACACCGGTGCTCATTATGCAATTTGCCGGGAATTTCAACAACTTCAATGTCATCTTCCTGTTGACGAACGGTAATCCGCTGCGTGGGGATTATCAGTATGCGGGATCAACCGATCTTCTCGTGACCTGGTTGTACAAACTGACGTTGGATAACAACAAGTTCAATATGGCTTCGGCGGTCGGTATCATTATTTTCCTGATTATTGCGTCGTTCTCCATCTGGAATTTCCGTCGTTCCAAATCGTTCAAGGAGGAGGACATGATTCAATGAAAAAGCGCAATAATCCCATGCGTCTGACGATCAGCTATGTGCTGCTGGTCATCATTGCCATCGTATCGGTGTATCCCGTCTTGTGGATATTTCTCTCGTCACTGCGTCCAGGTGCGGCTCTGTTCAGTGAACGTCTGTGGCCTGAAGCGTTCACGCTGGCCCATTATGGGGAACTGTTTAATAACCCGTCGTTCATGTATGGAACATGGTATCTGAACACGTTGAAGATCGCCTTTTTCACCATGATTTTCTCAACGCTCATGGTCACTTTAGGCATGTATGCCTTATCCCGGTTCCGGTTTCGCGGTCGCAAGACCATTCTATCCACCATGCTGATCCTCGGGATGTTCCCGAGCTTCATGAGCATGATTGCCATTTATATTATTTTGCTTCAGATCAAATTGCTGGACACTCATGCCGCGTTGATTCTGGTCTATTCGTCTGGGGCCGTGCTGGGTGGATTTATTGTCAAAGGGTTCTTTGATACCATCCCGCGTAGTTTGGATGAAGCAGCACGAATTGATGGTGCCAGTCATCTGCGTGTGTTCACCAGCATCATTCTGCCGTTGTCCCGGCCGATGCTGACCTATGTAGCCTTAACCAGCTTCACTGGTGCATGGATGGACTTTATCTTTGCCCGGCTGGTACTTCGGACAAAAGAGAACTGGACACTTGCGGTTGGAATGTGGGATCTGGTTAGCCGCTATCAGGACAGTAACTTTACGATGTTTGCTGCCGGGGCGGTACTGATCGCTATTCCGATTACGTTGTTGTTTGTATTCTTGCAACGCTTCCTGGTGCAGGGGCTGACCTCTGGCGCCTCCAAAGGATAAAAGGATAAGAGGATAAACACCCAAATCGCATAGACAGCCTGTAGAACATACCCAGGCCACCAATCAGGCGCTTCTGAGAGGTTCCATTCATCGCTGGAACTGCTCCGGAAGCGCCTGCCTGCTGTTTGAGATCCGAATGACAAGAGGAGGAAAAGATCAATGGGAACGCTACAGTCCCCAGAACCGGAATTGGGACCGAACGGGGCTCTTACTGCTGCGGAGAGTCAGAAAATGGCCAATAGGGCGCTTTGGCGTAATGTTGCTTATCGCAGAATTTTGTGTGGCTATGGCATCTCCGTATTTGGTGATTGTTTCAACGGCATTGCCATCAGTCTGTGGGTGTTGCAGACCACAGGAAGTGCGAAGAGCATGGCAGCTGTACAAGTATGTAACATGGTCGTCAGTTTTCTGTTCGGATCATTCGCGGGTACGTTTGCCGACAGACTGGATCGCAGAACATTGATGCTGTCGTCGGATTTGTTTCGTGGGGCTATGGCGTTTATCATCGCGGTGAGTCTGTTTGTGCTGCGCGCTCCTTTTCCAATCGTACTGCTCATGCTTTCCCTTTCGATGTTTTCCAGTCTGTTTCAGGCGCCAGCATTTCATGCTTCGGTAACCAGTCTGGTGGGGAGGGAGCATCTGCAACAAGCTACAGGAACCATCCATCTGGTCGATAATATTGCCCGGATCAGCGGACTGGCCGCAGCGGGCATTGCAGTTTCTGCATTTGGAGGATTTACGGCTATTATGATTACGGGTGTGACCTTTCTGCTGTCTGCGATATGTGTGATGTTGGCTGGGCGTTTTCCGGATGTCCAACGCTCTTCCATGCATAGAGGATCGTTCGTAAAGGAGTGGGGCGGTTCATTTTCCTACATCTTCGCACATCCCCTGATTCGTTCAATCGTTATTCTTAATCCGCTGCTGATTCTCTTCTTCATGTCAGCCATCATGCTTGTTCAAGTCATGGCCGTCAAAGTATGGCAGGCGAATCCTGTCCAGTTCGGACTGATTGAGACATGTATTCCACTGGGGTACATGCTGGGTTCCGGAATTCTGATTGCCTCAGGCAATCGGCTGAAACGAAGGGGACGATGGGTGTTCATCGGTCTGCTAGTTCTCGGCCCACTGTATATGCTGTTAGCCAATGTATCTTCTCCTTTGGTGGCCTTGCCGCTGATCATTGCTGGGGGAGCCATGTTTGCGTGCTGTACGATGTTAACTCAAATCATGATGCGTGCCGAGGTTCCCGATGAGCTGCAGGGTAGAATCTACGGGGTGCTCGGAACCATAACAAGTACAGCCCCGATCCTGGGATTAACGGTGGTTTCTGTTTTGGCTGATCAGTGGGGTGCTCAAACCGTGCTGGAGAGCCTCGGAGCATTGCTGTTGGTGGTAGGAATTATTGCGGCAGCAGGATTAAAATCCATTCGGAACTATCGATAGTAAATGCATGCCATAGATAAGGACGAGCCTAATCAAAGAACCCGGAAGCAGGCGCTTGTCGCGTCTGACTCCGGGTTGAATGATAGGACGGTGAAGGAATTAAGGCTGCCAGTCCACTGTAACGGTTGCGGTTCCACTGGTTGGTGTGGTGAAGGTATGATTATTGCCATTTTCCCACGTAATCGTTGAGCCGTTCTTTTTGAAAAACTTGAATTCCAGATTCGTTCCGGCAGGCACGCTGACGTCATAATACCAGGTTGGATAAGAATAGATGACCTGATTGAAGACCGGACCAATGGCGAGAGGGCCTGTAGACCAGTTCCCCAGCTCCGCAACATTGCCTGTCAGATAGAGATTCTGACCGAGTGTAGTAGATGCATTGTTTATGACAAAACGGACGGAAACCTGGTTGCCACTAAGAATCGTGAAATTGTTATAAGTGTTGCTGTTGACTCCGCTCGCTGCGACTTTAACTGCATAGTTGCCGGCGGCAACAGCAGGGATGGTCACTTTGATCTGAGTATCTTCCCACGATGTGATGGCTGAACCGGTAACAGCGGTTGTACCGAAATAGACAGTGCCTTTGGTAGTACCAAATCCACGACCATCAATGGTAACAGTATTACCCGCTTTACCCATTACAGGGCCCACATGCCCGATAGTTGGTGTGGTGGTATTGGCTGTATACTGCCAGACCGCTGTAGCTCCTGCTGCCAAAGTGAAGTTAGCGACGTTACCTCCTGTAGAGGTAATGTTATTACCGCTTAATGCACCTGCAAGAACATCGTTGTATGTACCCGAAGGGAGTGAAGTGGTCAGGCCACTGATGGATGTGGAAGTCGAAAGATTACGGTTAACCGCTACGACAGCCACGTTGTTGCCGAATTTACGTTCATACACATACACATCGTTGTTAATCCAGCGCTGCTGGGTTGTTCCATAGGCGATGGCTGGATTGGTTTTGCGCAATGGAGCCAGCTTGCTGATGACGTTAAAAGCGGTTGTTGTTTTGGAGAACGAAGGCATTTTGGCACGGTTGTTAGGGTCGCCGTTACCTGTCAAATACTGCTCAGTGCCATAATAGATGGCTGGTACGCCCCGCGAGGTAAGTGTAAATGCAAGAGCTTGTTCCAAGCGACGGTTATTGACAGCACTTGTTTTGAAGCGATCCATGTCATGGTTATCAATGAAGGTCACTTGGTCATTCACCTGGGCATAATCAGCGGCTGTGCTGGTGATCATGGAATCCAGGGCAACCATCGTGGATGTGTTATCACGGAACACATTACGTACTTCATTGTTGAAACGGAAGTCGAGCAGACTCATACCGGATTGGTTGGCGAAGTTGGTATTGTCTGCATCGGATGCGGATGAACCCAGGAACCATTCACCAAACGTGAATACCGGTTTGTAGCCATAGATGGAGGACATCCAGTTCTTTTGCCATCCCATCGGCATATGCTTCACCGCATCCACCCGGATTCCGTCAATACCCATATCCAGCCAGAGCTTGATCGCATCCTTGAAGTAGGTGTCAATGGTGCTGTTATTGTGGTTCAGGTCAGCGAGATCATAGAGATTTTTGTAGATACCGTTCTCCAGTGTGGAGAAGTCGGAGCCGCCATTGTGGTGGAATAATTTGTTCGTATCATTGGTGTAGCCACCAAGCAGAGTGCCGTTATTGTATAACTTTCCATTCTCTGCGAACGAGGTGTCGGTTTCCATGGCAGGAGAGGTATGGTTAGGAGCAAAATCAATGATGACTTTAATGCCTTTGGCATGTGCCGTATTGATCAGGTTCTGAAAATCGGTCATCGTACCGAAAGCAGGATTGGTCTTCTTGAAGTCACGTGCCCAATAGCCGTGATAAGCCGTATTGTTGACACCGGAATAGTTAATCAGTGAGTATATGTTCTCCACAGGCTGGGAAATCCAGAGTGCCGTAATGCCCAGATCGGAAAAGTAGTTGTCATTAATCTTGTTGATCAGTCCTTGCCAGTCGCCCCCGCAATAGAGCTTCAGGTTAGAACAGGAGGCGTCATAGGCAGCCCCAGTAGGGTTGTTGGAGGGATTTCCGTCCAGAAAACGGTCGGTAAATACTTGATAAATAACATCGGTGCTGAAGTTCTGCTTGTTGGTTACAGCCGTATCAGCATCTGCAAATACGGAGGCCGCCGGGAATAATGGCAGTGCACTTCCGGCCAGCAAGCTGAAGCTCAGCGTGGTACTGAGGATGATTCGCTTGGTCCATTTGAACATTGGTAATCCACCCTTCGTTTATTAGATGTGAACTCTCTTCCTTGATTAGAAAAGCGCTTTCAATTTGGACGTTGACTAGTTATTCTTAACGTTATCCCCCCTTTATGAATGCCAACAACCCCGGCACCTCCTGCTGGAGTTACCGGGGTTGTCCTAAACCGATTGGGTTTAAAAGCATGGCCCTCTAGTTATAATCACAACGTTATGATAATTAAATAATGGTTTGGTTGTCAATAACTTTTTCTTGAGCATTTTTTTTCTATTTCCATATTTACAAATCAGGCTCAACAGATTTAAACTATTCGCAGACCCACCAATATAAGGGCTATGCATTTTAGAACATTTCGGTGTTTTAAAACAACCCCGTCTCTTCAGAGACGGGGTTGTTTGTCGATGTAGCCGAGGGAAGAACGAAGTAGGACTAACAAGTAAATCCCGGTAGTATAAAGGGAAATCTATAGGAGAGGCGGTTGATGGATCAGTGAACACTCATTCTGTTATCGAATGTGTGGAAGGTTTCAAGGCATCCAGGCTGGACAACACGAGAAAGATTTTTGTCTATTTGCCACCAGGCTATAAGGAGCATGTGGATCAACGCTATCCGGTGTTATACATGCATGCGGGTCAGAGGGCCTTCGGCTCTTCGACTGCGGGAAATGAAACGTGGCACGTAGATCAGGCGGCAGACCAACTGATTGATCAAGGCTTGATGGATGGGCTGATCATTGTCGGAATTGCCCATGTTCGTCCAGTTACACACAATGAATTCTATCATTTCATTGCGCCTGCAAGAGAAGCGGTGAGTGTGGGCTGCTCAGGCCTGGATTATGAACACTTTATCATTCATGAACTGAAACCATTCATTGACGAGCATTACCGCACACTTCCAGACAAGGACAATACGGGACTGCTTGGTTCTTCCGCAGCGGCACTCAGCACCTTCCATATAGGAACACGTCATCCTGATATTTTTGGCAAACTGATCATGCTCTCTCCCTTTTTCGTGGACGTGCAGCTGGATGAAACGTCGGAGAGCAGGTTACAGGAAGAGGATATGTACCTCATGCCTGAGGGCAGTGCTCCCATTCAAATGTGGATGGATATTGGGGACGCAGAAGGATTGTTTCTGCCTTCCCAGGTAAGGAATGTCGTCCATCAGATGCTCGCACTGGGATACAAGCCTGGCAAAGACATCGCATTTCTGGAACAGCCGGATGCAGGTCATCAGGAGGCGGATTGGGGAGAGCGGGTTCACCTTCCGCTACTTTACATGTTTGGCCGAATCGGCGATCCAGTCTCTCTGGAGCTGATGGGAAGGGACGTTATTGGATTGAAGGGCGGCATGAGCGGGCACATCAATGCGCTGCTTCATTACGATAGCGGGTTCACCATGAGTGTGCTTGAAGGGGATTATAGGTCCGATCACCCTGATGTTCTTGAGGTTCGACCCAATGGGGAACTGTTTCCTGTCAAGATAGGTCATTCAGTGGTTACCCTGACGGTGGGAGAGTTGTCGGCATCACGCATGTACACTGTTGTGGAAGAAATATCGGGTCACGTGACTGTCTGCATGAGTGCCGAGGTACCCTTTCAGGACATGTATGATGACTCGATCTACGGAGGCATGGGCATGAAGCTTCTGCACACCGGAGGTGGTCATTATGAAGGCTGTTTCGAGGTTCCACGTGACAGCGGATTTCGGTTCAGGTTCACGCGAGGCTTCCGGCAGTTTGAAACCGATGCAGATGGCAAGGCACTGCCCAATCGGGTGTTTCGTGCCCATGCTAATCTGTCTCTTCATTACAAAATCCAGTCTTGGGGCAGCACGGCTGCCAAAGCCGGGAATAGGAGGTAGCCATGATTAGTCAACCGTTTCAACCAACGATGGATATTCCGTATTATTATCCCTGTAATTTTCCTTTGATTCACGAAATCCTTCAGCGTCAGGGCTCGATAAGCAGTCTCGGCCTGTTGGCTTCCAGCCGCTTGTATAGTCTGACTTCCTGTTCGGATCGTGGCCTGATCAAGCCTTACTTTCATAAGCTGGATTATGAGGAGCCGATGTGGGAAGTGTTTGGAGAACGGGAGTTTGACAGCTTCGAACAAGGAAAGGCCTATATTCGGGAACGGCTTGAAAATGAGGGGCCTTTGGTCGTTACAGGCACAAGTTACTGCTTGCCTTATGGGGATGATTATCGAAATCCCGAGTATATTCATAAACTCGTTAAACAAGACTCACGCCTGCATCTGGTCGATCATTGGCTGGCTGTGTACGGAATGGATGAGGAGCAGTTCTATGTCTATGACCCCGTTCCCTCCAAATACATGGGAGCTGTGTCATCACCTGATTTCCAAGAGTTCTGGAAAGGAAACAAAAATATCTCCGAGCTCGAAATAGCCCGGCGCAAAGAAACATTACGAACATATGGCACGATGGAGATCCGTGCTGTGGAAACACTCGACTCCGCAGGCTATCGGAACATGCTGCGTTCTGCGCTGGCGACACAGGCCCATGAATTCATCGCGGGCAGAACGATCTGGGAGGGCAATCGAAGCTATTATTTTGGACAGGCTGTCACATCACAATTGTTACAAAGATTGCACCCGGATGCCGAGGTGGATCGGGAACAGGAGAAAGCTATCTCCGCGTTCCTGTTCGACATGCGCTGGAGCCGCTACTTTTTCCGCGATTTGCTGGAAGAGGCCGCCCAATGGCTCGATTCTCCTCATGATCAATATGTTGCAGAATTCGGTGCAATGATTGCCCGATGGGAACAGGCGCATAAGCTGTTGCAGATCGCCAGAATGAAACGAAGCCCTGAATGGCGGGAGCAGTTAACGGATATTATCGAACAATTGGCGGCGGACGAATTACGCTGGTACGAAGCGCTAATGACGACACATCAGCATGCCGATCGCTTCAGACAGATCCCATCGACTGTGGAAAATCCCGCGCCTACGCCTTCACATCGGGAAGTCATTGAGCGGATTGTGCTGGACAGCTGCGATGAGCTTAATCGGTACCATAACGCGCCCATTCCTCTAGAGCATGGCTTGCAGGCGCCCCTATATGGAAGTCGGGGAAGACTGGACTCCCTAGAACTTGTAACTTTACTTGCGGTTGTCGAGCAAAGTGTTGAAGATGCGTTCGGTGTAGGGATAACCCTCGCGGAAATGGCGGCAGCTTCCATGCCAGAAAGTCCTTATCGAACGGTGGAATCACTGGTTGAATATCTGGAGGCGCAATTGAAACCTTGCCCAAAGGATGATGAGGGATGAATATCACTTTTCTTCTGGAACGGTTCGCCGCGTATGACCATCTCCCTGCGTTGATATGGAAGGACGAGCAGTATAGTTATAACTGGTTATTGGATCAGGTTCACACCTTTAGCCAGTGGATTTCCAGAGAAGGGATTGAAGGGACAACCGTTGCGCTTGAAGAGGATTATTCTCCTTATGCGGCAGCGGCATTGATCGCTCTACTGGAGCGGAATTGTATTGTGGTTCCGATGGATCGACACTTGGTCGAGGCTAAAAGGAATGAGTATACAGCGCTCGCTCAGGCAGAATGGCGCATGAGTGTTGGGGAAGGGGAAGCTATAGCCAGACGTTGCTCCGTGCAAGGCTCTCGGTCCCCGATTTTGGATAGGCTGAGTCAGGAAAAGAACGCAGGTCTGGTAATCTTCTCATCCGGATCGACAGGGCAAAGCAAAGCTGCTGTTCACAGCGCGGATCGTCTGTTGCACGGGTTCAGGCGGCAAGTTCGGCCGCTCTGTACCATTCCGTTCATGATGTTTGATCACATTGGTGGATTGAATACGATGCTGCAATCCCTGTCTAGCGGAGGCTGTTTATGCGTCATACCGGATCGCTCCCCCCTGGAAGTATGCAAAGCCATTGAAAAGTACCGTGTTCAGGCCTTGCCAGTCTCACCAACGTTCATGAATTTGCTGCTCCTTAGTGGGGTCTATCAGGAGTTCGATCTATCCAGTCTCGAAGTGGTCTCCTATGGTTCAGAGGTTATGCCAGAGGCGCTGCTTACCGCATGGAATAGACAATTTCCGAATGTACGTACGGTGCAGGCTTATGGTATGTCGGAGCTTGGTATTCTGCCGACACGCTCCAAAAATTCCGGTTCATTGCTATTTACGGTTCGTGACGGAGAAGTCCGTTATCGGATTGTGGACGGGTTGCTTGAGATCCAAACAAAAACGGCCATGATCGGGTATCTGAACGCCCCTTCTCCGTTCACGGAAGATGGTTGGCTCCAGACCGGAGATGAAGCGGAGATGGAGGATGGTTACATTCGCATTTTGGGTCGCCGCTCCGAGATCATTAATGTAGGCGGACGTAAGGTTTATCCTGCGGAAGTGGAGAGTATTTTGGAGCAAATGGAAACCATCGAAACGGCTGTGGTGAGCGGGGAATCGAGTGGAATTATGGGGCAGATGGTGAAGGCCACGGTCAGACTTACAGGTGAGCAGCCTCTTACGGAACTGCGCAGACAAATGTGGGATTTTTGCCGAGACAAGCTACCCCAGTACAAAATTCCGCAAAAGATTGTGATTACTCAGGAGACATTAACAAGTCCAAGAATGAAGAAAATAAGAAATTCCGGTCAAATTCCCTCCGTTCGGGATGAGGTTGCGGCAAGCCTGGAGGAGGATTTGGAAGGGACACAATACTGATTGAACGAATGAATAAAGTGACTCATGAATGCTAATGCAGCAGGGGATATCATGAGTTGTAATAGGAGAGGGGAACCTTCGGATGCATGACGCACCGATGGTTCCCCTTTTTTCACTTTGAGAGATAAACATACACAGTATTCTTGCGAATGATCTGGGATAGCATCGAGAAGGGCTGTTCATTAATGTAATTGTTATGCCTTAACGTGTGATTTGACGTCCAACTGCAACAGGGAGAAACCGTACGCTTCCAAGTCCAGCTTCAGCTTGTTCTGCTGAGTTTCCCGAGTTGTGGCTGAGAATACATTACGCCAAGTTCCTTGGTGTAGTGGCAACTCCATACTGCGTGGTTCTTCACTTGCATTCAGGACGAGTACAAATTGTTCCCCGGTCTCCTGATCCTTGCGTCCAATGGCAATGCACGGGTCTCCGGCTTCCGCGTAAATCATGGTGATGTCCGCACTGCGCAATGCAGCGTGTTGTTTACGCAGGGCAATGGCTTGGGTGAAGAAATCTAGCAGATCCTTGTTCTGCTTCTGTTCGTCCCACTCCATACATTTGCGACAACCTGGATCATAGCCACCATCCAGCCCTACCTCGTCACCATAGTAAATACAAGGAGCACCTGGGTACGTAAGCAGCAGAATGACAGCTAGCTTCATCTTGCGTACATCCCCTTCACATAGGGTGAGCAGTCTTGGCGTATCATGACTTCCGAGCAGGTTGAAAGCAGCTTCGGTTACAGGCTGTGAATACGCAGCAAGCAGTTTGCCAACCTCGTTGGCGAATCCGAGGCCATCCAGCTTGCCAAGCACAGCGTAATCCATGACTGAATTCGTGAAAGGGTAGTTCATGACTGCATCAAACTGATCCCCCTGCAGCCACATGATGGAATCATGCCAGATTTCGCCTAGTAGATAGGCATCCGGGTTAAGTGATTTGACCGTTTGCCGGAATTCACGCCAGAATTGATGGTCTACCTCATTGGCAACATCCAGCCTCCAACCGTCGATACCCATATCCTGAATCCAGTAGCGGGCCACCTCCAGCAAATATTCCTTAACCTCGGGATGCTCTGTGTTCAGTTTAGGCATAAGAGGTTCGAAGGCAAAGGTATCATATGTGGGAATACCATCCTCGATACGTGCCGGCCATTCTCTGACATGGAACCAATCCGCATAACGGGAAGCAGACCCTTTTTCAAGCACATCCGCGAATGGAAGGAACTCTCTGCCTGAGTGGTTAAACACCGCGTCCAGAACTACCCGTATCCCACGTGCATGGCATGCATCCACAAGTTCCTTCAATTTCTCATTGGTGCCAAAGTGCGGATCGACCCTCAGGTAGTCTGCGGTATTGTACTTATGGTTGGTTGTAGCCTGGAACACCGGGCAGAAATAAATGGCGTTAATGCCAAGTGCGCTCAGATGATCGAGGTGGTCCAGAACGCCTTGAAGGTCACCTCCGAAAAAATTGACAGGCGTCGGTTCACCGCCCCAGGGTTCAGCATTCTTTGGACTGATCGACGGATCACCATTGGCAAAACGTTCAGGGAAGATCTGATAGAATACAGCATCCTTAACCCAAGCAGGTGCCTCGAAGAAATCCACCGGATTCATAAATGGAAAATCGAAAAATTCCAACGGATGATCAGGCAGAGCCTGTTCGAATCCTCGTTCCGTCATCCAGACCGATTTCTCTCCCTCGATCAGTTGGAAGCCGTAGCGTAATCTGCGGTAGGGTGGTTGCGCTTCCACTTCCCAATAATCGAACAGGGCATCACGGGCAAAGATTCGCATCGGAAGGTGGAGAACCGTACGATCCCATGCATATTTATCCCCGATGATGGCGATAACAGCATCCAGGTCGCCCCGCTTGGAACGGAGCCTCAGGTGCATGGTGGAACGGTCATATACGTAGGACCAATTCATTTTGGGACGATGATAAATAGCTTCAAGTAACATAGCATTCACTCCTTATCTGGGATGGATCATATGGCTATAAACGCAAAAAAGGCACAACCCCAATGTTCACGAGGTTGTACCTTTCGGCAGCATAGCCTTTTGATTATAGTGCTATTATACGAACTAAATTGGAAAAAGAAAACACTTTTTTTTCCTGGAATCTCAATATATCGAATTCGAAACGCAGGGTGCTTTTCGCTTCATATATGAGGTAAAGGTGACTTGAATTCACCGTTTAAATTTAGGTACTATTTTTTAAAACTCATACCCGAGTTTATTGGCATAGGCAGACAATTCTTTTTGGAACTTCTCGATATTTTTCTTGCCAGTATCAATTTTGGCGTTGGCTTGTTTCAGGACAGCGCTGTTTACCGTTGTTTTGGAGACCGCTTTTTTCGCGAGTTGGAATCCTTCCAACTGAGTATAGCTTCCTTTGATCAAGTTGGCATGAATTTTTTGCAGCTCCGTATTTTGTGGTTTAATCAATTTCAGCTTGGATACATATTTGGTGTAGTTAGGAATCGCTGTGTTGGTCAATTTGAGGAAAACGGACTTGCGATTGGAAGATGTAATGTAAAATCCCCCGCCCAAAGCATCGAAAGCTTTCTCCTCATATACGGATGCGCTATCCAGTTGATCCATGTAGTTCAAGAAATCTGCTTCGTCGGCTGTAAGTTCCGGCTCTTCTTCTGTTGTGTCAACTTCGGAGTATGCGTCTTCCGAATATGTAGTAGTTGAGTCATCCGCAGCAGCGGCATAGGACCCTGCAGGTGCAAATACCCCGCCAAGCAAAACAAAACTCATAATGATGGATAGTACCCATGATTTCTTCACGTTCTAATTTCCCCTATCTATATATGTGATATTATTCCAATGGATAATCTAACATAGCACGACAAGAAATTACAGGAATCGATTGACAGTAAATTGGTTGTTTTATATTGTTTCATGCATTTTCATATTGGTACACCATCATAGAAAGCTGTAATGACGGGGGTGATTAAGTAGGTATAAAGAGATATCTCGATGTTTAAACGTGTACATTTGTTCGGGAAAAATGAGGCATCTGGTTCTTTCAGAATATTTTCAGAAAGGATATATATGAAAAATTATAATGAATTTTGGGTTTATTTATTAATACTTTAAACCTATTTCCGTTTATAACGGTACGCCCGATAAATAGCATTGGAGTTGATTCATACATATTGGAGGAATAATTCATGAGTAGAAACAAACGATTTACCAAAATGATAATCCTGGCGTTAAGCATAAGTCTTGTGCTCTCGCTTGGGCTGATTCATCCCGTTCAAGCGGGTGGATGGATGCAGGATTCCTTTGAGAATGGGGATGCCGAATGGACGTCCACGAGTGGCAGTTGGTCTGTCGTTCAGGATCAGGGAAACGCAGTATATTATCAATCGGGCAAGAGCGAGGGCAGAAGTTCGGCGGGAGATGCGGAGTGGAGTAACTATGCCATTGCAGCGGATGTGAAAGTCGTCGATTTCAACGGATCGACTCGCACGTATGTAGCAGGCCGATATGCGGATGCCAACAATTATTATGCAGCGTCCTTGTACAACAGCAGTGGCGGGAAACTTGAAATTCGGAAAAAAGTGAATGGTTCTACCACAACGCTCGCCACAAAATCCGATTATAAGCTGGCTGTGGATACATGGTATAACGTCAAACTTGAAATGAACGGTTCATCCATTAACATGTACGTGAATGGTGTATTGGAGCTGTCTGCTACAGATACAGACATGACCAAGGGGAGTGCAGGGTTGGTGACCTTGAAGTCTCTTGTCATGTACGATAATGTGAATATCTGGAATATCGGAGATCCAACAACAGTCACACCACCGACCGATCCAACAACGGAACCATCCACGGGTACACCAAGCGATCCGTCAACAGAAACACCACCGACCGATCCTGGAACTGAACCTACGGAGCCAGATCAGACAACAGAATGGGCTGCGTATAATTTGACTGGTTTTGCCGCAGCGAATACGACCGGTGGTGGTATCATCTCGGATACTGATTCACGTTATATGCGGGTATATACCGCCAGTGATCTGGCTCTGGCCTTGAAGAAAGGCTCCAAAACCAAAGTAATTGAGATCATGAATGATCTGGATCTGGGATGGAACGAGCTTCCTGCGGCAGCTCAGGCTGCTCCTTTTAGCGCACATAATAATGCGCTGACACATCCTGTTCTGATGAAGACAGGGGTTAGCAGAGTGAGCATTGATAACTTCGATGGCCTGACCATTTTCTCGGCTAATGGAGCAACAATCAAGCATGCAGCGTTCACGTTCAAACGGAGCAACAACGTAATTATTCGCAACCTGGCATTCGATGAACTTTGGGAGTGGGATGAGGCTACCAAGGGCAATTATGATAAAAACGATTGGGACTACATTACCGTTGAGAATAGCAGCAACGTCTGGATTGATCATGCCACATTCCACAAAGCATACGATGGACTTGTTGATGTGAAAAAGGGCAGTACAGGCGTCACTATTTCCTGGTCATCCTTTGTAGGGGACGATCAAGGCCCTAATAGCTGGGTCACCCAGCAGATCAATGCGCTGGAAGCCAATAAATCGGTCTACCCGATGTATGCCTATCTGAGAAGCAATGCTGTTGGCATGAGTATGGAACAGATCATCGCAGTGGCGGCGAGCCAGAAGAAGGGACATCTAATTGGCGCTACTGAGTTCGCAAGTGACAATGCTGATCTGGAAGTCACCCTACACCACAATTACTACAAGGATATCCAGGATCGTATGCCACGCCTGCGTGGAGGGAATGTGCATGCATACAATATCGTCATGGATAATGCCTCTACCTGGGATTTGAAGAAAAACATCACGTCCAGTATGTCTAAAGCTATCTCGGCCAAAGGGTATCATTTTGGGATTACCAGCAATGGTGCAATTTCTACGGAAAGTGGTGCGGTGCTGTTAGAGAATTCGGTCATCCTTGGCGTGCAATATCCGCTGCGTAATAATCAGGCCGATGAGTCGAAAAGTAATTACACGGGGAAGATTGCAGCGATAGATACGATCTATTCATTGGATGGAAGCATCTTTAGAGGCAACAGCGACGATGCCAAAAGTCCACTTTCACCAGTACCGGCATCCTTGAAGCCGTTCTCCTGGAATGGATTAACTGCGCTGCCATACAGCTACATGGCAGAAGATCCTGCCGGACTTCAGGCTAGACTGAAGTCTACATCCGGCGCAGGGGCAGGACAACTGTCTTGGACTCCAGCCCAGTGGCTGGCAACGAGTTATAATTAAGTTCACCAATTAAAATAGTAACAGACCAGGGGCTGCCTTGAAGTAGATTTTTCTACGGATGAGGCAGTTCTTTTCTATTGTCATATCTATTTTGAATGTAGTTTTTTTCGATATAAATTCTCTGAGAAGTGACGTATAGAGGCGGTCAGGTGATATAATCAAGTGAAGTGTTATTGTCTCACCAAGTATTTTCGAAAAGGTTTTCGAGAAATGTTCTATTTTTGTTTGTAACCGCAATCATTAATACACACAGAAAGTGAGAGCTGAGATGAATCAGAAAAAGCTTTTTACGGATGGATGGCAATTTGCGAAAAGTAAGCTGGATGTTACGGAGCCTGTGGGGTTACCGTTTGAACCGGTTGAGCTTCCTCATGATTGGCTGATCTATAATACGCTTGAACTGTATGAGGACAGCATCGGATGGTATCGCAAGACATTTCCATATACGAAGGATGAGCAGCAGCTTCTGCTTTGCTTTGACGGGGTGTACATGGATTCTTCCGTATATGTAAACGGGCAACTTGTCGGGGAATGGAAGTACGGCTATTCGGCTTTTGAGCATGAGATCACGAGTGCTTTGGTGAAGGGTGACAACGAAATTGTAGTCAAAGTTGTGCATCAGAGTCCCAACAGCAGATGGTATTCCGGGGCCGGAATTTACCGCAATGTGTGGCTCAAAACGAGAGATCGGAATCATATCGTCACAGACGGTACTTATGTTTCGATTCAGCAGCAGCCAGAAGGCTGGCAGGTTGAGGTGGATACGGAGCTAAGTCTCAATCAGAACGCACAACTTGTACACACGATTTGGTATCAGGGTAATAAGATCGTATCCAGCAAAGAGGACGTTACAGCTACAGCGGGTCAAGACGCCGGACATGGAAAGATACAATCCAACAGCCAACAGCTGACGGTCGATCTTCCGAATTTATGGAGCCCGGATGAACCGAATCTGTATGATCTGGTAACGGAACTGCAAGTAGCTACAGGTGAGCAGGGCTATGAGACGATCGAGACCGCCACACAGCGGATTGGTTTCAGGAATATCAAGCTGGATGCAAACGAAGGATTCCACCTGAATGGGGTCAAGATGAAGCTGAACGGCGTGTGTGAACACCATGATCTTGGGGCGCTGGGGGCCGCTTTTAACCTAACTGCGCTGCGCAGAAGATTTGTGCTGTTGAAGGAAATGGGCGTTAACGCCATCCGGACTGCTCATAACATGCCTGCCAAAGAGTTCATGGAACTTGCGGATGAGATGGGTATGCTGATCGTTTCGGAAGCGTTCGATATGTGGGAGAGAGCCAAGACCCCTTACGACTATGCGAGATTTTTCCCGGAATGGGCACATACCGATGTGAAGAGCTGGGTGAAGCGTGACCGTAACCATGCAAGTCTGATTATGTGGAGTATCGGTAATGAGATTTACGACACTCATGCGGATGAGCGGGGGCAGGAAGTAACCCGCATGCTGATGGAGTATGTATTGGAATTTGATCCAAAAGGGAATGCAGGCGTGACGATCGGTTCGAACTACATGCCATGGGAAAACGCACAAAAATGTGCAGACATCGTGAAGCTCGCAGGTTATAACTACGCGGAGAAATACTACGACAAACATCACGAAGAACATCCGGACTGGATTATCTATGGTAGTGAAACGTCGTCTGTAGTGCAGAGCCGTGGGATCTATCACTTCCCGTTCGAGCAATCCATACTGGCAGATGATGATGAGCAGTGTTCGGCACTTGGGAACAGTACGACAAGTTGGGGCGCGAAGTCGGCAGAATACTGCATTTTGGCAGAACGAGATACGCCGTATTCCTTGGGGCAGTTCCTGTGGACCGGATTTGATTATATTGGAGAACCAACACCGTATCATACAAAGAATTCGTATTTTGGACAGCTGGATACAGCAACGTTCCCGAAAGATTCCTACTATATCTACCAAGCAGCCTGGACGGATTACAAGAAAAGTCCGATGGTTCACCTGTTCCCTTACTGGGATTTCAGTCCTGGTCAGCTGATCGATGTACGCGTGTGCAGTAATGCGCCGAAGATTGAATTGCAGCTGAATGGCAAGATAATCGGCACGTATGATATCGACCATGCAAAGGGAACCCAGCTGGCAGGCTGGTGGAAAGTGCTATATGAAGAAGGCGAGCTCAAAGCGATCGCTTATGATGAACACGGAAACGTAATTGCAACGGATGTGCAAAGATCCTTTACAGATGCGAAGAAGATTCGTCTGCAAGCCGATCGGGAGCAGCTGCAAGCGGACGGTACAGATCTTATTTTCGTGGAAATTCAAGTGGAAGATGAAGCGGGCAATCCCGTGCAAAATGCAAACAACCGTGTGCAGGTCCAAGTGAAAGGTGCAGGTCGTCTGTTGGGTCTCGATAACGGGGACAGCACGGACTATGATCCATACAAAGGTCTTAGTAGAAGATTGTTCAGCGGCAAGCTGATGGCAATCATCGGGGCAACGAACGAATCGGGAACGGTACGGATCGAGGTGACTTCGGAAGGATTGGAAAGTGCAGATGCCGAGTTCGAATCGCGAGCTGTTGTAGGCGCAGGAGATCGTACCTTAGGTGATTCCGAGGCCGCTGCAAGTCAGGAGCAAGACGTACTCATGAGTAATACAGCACGTCCGGTTCTGACGGGACGTCCGCAGGAGATTCCTTTGCGGAAAATCGAGATTATCAGCGAAGGTGGGCAGTTATTCGATCCATCGAAACAGCAGATGACGGTGAGCGCCAAGCTGTATCCGGAGAACACATCCTATTGGGATATTGAGTGGGCAGTTGTGAACGACGCAGGTATCGAATCCAACATTGCCAAGGTCGAAGCCAACGGTCTGGAAGTCAACGTATCCGCTCTGGGCGATGGGGAATTCCGTCTTCGTGCGACGAGCAGTAATGGTACAGATAAAACGAAACTGATTTCTCAACTGGAGTTCAAAGCAACAGGTCTGGGTACGGCTTACAAAGATCCATACGGCTTTATTACAGGCGGACTGTACGATTACACCAAAGGGGATGTCGGTAACGGCAATGAGCGAGGGGTAGCGACAAGCCGGGACGGGGAGACACATGTGGGCTTCCGCAATATCGATTTCGGGCCGTACGGCTCCGATACCATTACGATTCCAATCTTTGCGTTGTCCAGTGAAGAGTACTTCATTCAGATCTGGGAAGGTATGCCAGATGAAGAGGGAAGTACACTGCTGGCAGATGTGGTGTATGACAAAGAATCCAGATGGAATGTGTATCAGGAAGAGACGTATCAACTGTCCAAGCGGCTGAGCGGGATTACGTCGATCTGTTTTGTACTGAAGCAGAAGATTCATATCAAAGGCTTCTCATTCGAGCGCCAAAGCCGGGCATTTGAACAGAATACGGCTGCATCATGCGATCATCTCTACGGGGATACGTTCAAGATCGAGGGTGATCATGTCGAGGGGATCGGAAACAATGTGTCGTTGGAGTTTGAAAATATGGACTTCACAGCAGAAGGCACGTCCAAGCTTGTGATCTATGGACGTTCAACAATCGATAAAAACACGATCCATATCCGCTTTGCAGGTGAGGATGGACAGAGCAATCAGCTGGTCGAATTCACACAGTCCGATGGATATGAGGAGCGGGTGTTTGAGCTTGAGCAGGTTAAAGGTGTGCAAAAGGTAACCTTTATTTTCTTGCCGGGTAGTCAGTTTGACTTTGGCTGGTTCCGGTTCGAGAAGTAGAGTAACAGATATAGTAGTTCAGATATGGTAGTTCGGGGATAGAGATGATTTATACGATTTATATCAATCCCCTTTAAGTAAACGGTGTTCTTTAAGAACAGGACGTTTACCTGAAGGGGATTTTTTTGTATGTTAAACGATTCGTTTAGCTTCCTGAATCTTTCTTATCAGCATCGTCAATGGTCAGCATCGCTTTCTCTGAATCCCAGGACAGGTTCAATCCCAAACCACGCAATACCTCAAAAGGTACTGTAGTTGCTCCCGAGTAGTTATTTATGGGTTCAGGTATCTGCATGACTCGCTCCTCAGATGCATCTGAGGAAGTTATAACATACTGTGTCTCGTTAGGTCGGATTGTGATTGTCCGATTGTCATAATTCAACGTATAGTGGTTCGGGCTACCTTTCACCTGATGAATCTCAAATTTTGCTCCAAGTGCTGTGGCGATGGCTTTAATTGGCAGTTGCACAGTCTTAGGCGTTTCAACAGCGGCATACATTGACTGGAATAGCTCACCGTTCAGATATACATCTGTGCCAATCTTGGCTTGAACGGGTTTGTAGACCATTCCTCCAGATGACGTTGCAGGTGCACCTGCTTCCTCGTATTTATCACTTCCCCAGCCCCAGACGGTTCCATCCGAGGATAGGGCAAGACTGTGGTAATATCCTGCTGAAATATCGGTAATGCCGGATAAATGGTTTACTTTTCCTTCTTTACCGTTCACGCTCCTTCCGTAGCTGTACACCTCACCGGATGTCGTGAGTAATAACATATATTGCGTATTTCCATCCATCTTTTTCACCTTGAAGTCGTAATGAAAGGCGAATGCTTTCCCTGTCTCGTCCAAACCCCAGACTTTCCCGTTCTTATCCAGTGCAAGCAGGGACGTATTTGTTCTTGTGATCGAAGATATGTTGGTCAGACCTTTTATCTTGGTAGGTTTGGACAGGACTTTATCGGGTTCTTCGGGCTCGTTCCACGTCCATACGGAGCCATCTTTCTTCAAAGCATATCCATGCAGACCTGCGGATCCAACCTGGATAACATCTTTTAGTCCGCTAATCGCATGTGGTTTACGTATGAGATCATCTGAATTGATTCCTTGAGCATTAGGGCGCTGCCATGACCAGACTGTCCCGTTCTGGAGAAGGGCGACATTGAAAGAACCAGTCACTACATCCTTCGCAGAGTTGATGCTTTCGACTTTGCTTGGTAGTTTGCCAGCACCCCACTCCCAGACCGTTCCATCTGCCTGAACGGCTGCGTTGATTCCACCACCGGCGGCTGAAATAGCTATTACATTAGATAGTTCCGGTACGCGGATGGGACTAAATGTATGACGATATCGAATGTTCTCGCTCACACCCAGCTCTCCAAACAGATTGCGGCCCCAGGTCCAGACCGAACCATCACTTCTCAAGGCGACTGTGTAATAATAAGCTCCCTCTACAGCGGTATAGTGAAGTTTCTTCTCTGTGTTTGTTGTAGTCGATTGAATCGAAGCGTTACTGGCGGAATGCTGTACGTTAGTGGCTGCGTGAGCGTTTGGCTCAGCTGTCAGCTCCAACAACAAGCCGGACGCAACTAGTGCTGCAGCCATTGCAATGGCGAATCGTCGGGACGATTTACTTTTACTATTGGGTCTATGATTCAAGCGTGAAGTGGGACGTCGTTTTTCTTTTGCTATGTCATCGGATGGGTTAACCGAACGCATGGGTATCGCCTCTTTTTCAGATGAGATGGACGTGAATGATGCATTGTTATATAAACACTTTATGGTGGGTTGGAGTTACATACAAATGATAAAAATTCTTTTATATTGAAGATCCGTGCTGAGTGTGTTTACGTTATTTCTAACAGCACATAGGTAACATGTACGGAGAATTTAGCGTCTTAATTCATGAGGTGATTGGATGAAAAGAGTACTGCTCACGCTTTTGTTAGCGTTAATGATGTTAACAGCCTGTGAGGCAAATGATCCGACAGTGGATTCTCCAGTGGTTTTGAATTCTTTTCGGCAAATCCATTCAATCGACTTATGATAACTCTAGGGATGCCTATGGTTCCAAACAGGGGATTACGACCAACACCTGCGAAGGGATCGGTACGATGAAGAGTGAGCAAGGACGTGTTTTTAACGTGTTAACCGGTTGTGAGAAGGAAGGCAGTACCTTTTCTATTCCCAAGTGATGAAGAGCGGTATCTAACCGTAAATAGTTGAGCTATGTAATTATTCATGCTATAAATCAAAAAAAGATCCTGCGAGGCCGAGGCTTTTCAGGATCTTTTTGCTGCCATATGGAGAGTGAGAGCTGATGGTTTATGCATATAAAGCATTGGATAGTTCGATCAGATTACCGTCAGGATCACGTATATACACCGAACAGATTGGCCCCAGTGCACCTGTTCTCTTGACTGGTCCTTCTTCGATCTTCGTGTTTTGTCGTGTTAAATGCGCAATGACTTCCTCCAGCGGTGTGCTGACCAGAAAACAAAGATCTGCTGAACCCGGTGTGGGGATATGAGCTTTGGGTTCAAACTCTTTGCCACGTTCATGCAGATTGATTTTTTGCTGTCCAAACTGTAATGCTTTTCGGCCTTGGCCGAATTCGACTACCTGCATACCTAAAACATTCGTATAAAATGCAATCGTTGCTTCCAGATTTTCCACGGTTAACACGAGATGATCAAGTCGTTCTATTTTCATGGATGAGCCTCCTTTGAATTGGATCATTAGCTCCTGTAAAACGAGGGTTGTATATAATAGTATGTCATTTATTATACCTTAGAGCTTGGTGTGGTTAATCGGTTTAGGCAACGCCGATCCTTCGGACATATTAGTGGAAAAGTAGAATATAAAGGGAAGAGCAAGCAAGATAAGACCGATGATTACGGCGGTGATGATACTCTTTTTGTTCAATTTATAGCTCCTTTCGGAAAAATAGAATCTAGCACAATGGGTATATAACCTATATATTAACCAATTGATTGAAATTTGGAGTAATATGCACGAATGCGCAATAGTTCTGACGAAGAGTGTTTACCACGGCGCCGGATGATATATGTGAAAATGAATCCTCCGTTTGATTCCAATCTACTTTCTAACTTGTTAAAATTTAGGTATAACTACTACGGTCAGGTTGGCGGTGAAGATAGATGCAGCGTATTCAGGTACATCCCGATGTATTAGAGGAAAAAGCCCGATTAGTTCAGCAAAAGAAGCTGGAACTGGAGCGAATGGTACGGGAACTTGAAAAATCAATTTACCTGTTGCAGTCCGAATGGTCGGGTATGACAGGGGAACGTTTCTTTTGGGATTTTATGCAGGTGAAAGAAGTTTTCCCAGCCACACTAGGACTTTTGGATAAAATTCAGAATGAATTTATTTTTATAGCGAAGAATTTCAGGACAGCGGATGGTTCGGGTGAGGTTGCTCTATATATACCTGAAGAACTGAAACGAAATTTCGGTGTTGGGTTGCTCGATAAGTCGGTTGGAGAGACCGTAACTGGAATTGGACTGACAGCAGAGGCGCTCTTCCATGATCCATTCGGTACGGTGACCAGTGTGGCCTATGCCTTAACCGTGGGGAAAGTAGTTGATGTTGGACGAGGTATTGGATTCGCATGGGATGCCGCCTGGGGCACAGGAACAGCGAGGTCTGACGTTGAGCAGTTTGTGGATGAGCAGAAGAAGCAGATTGATCAGGATGGACTGGGCTACTATGGTGGAGCCATAACGGGCCAGGCCTTGGCTTATGTTTTGTTTGGTAAAGCTTTTCGTTCGAAGGATGATATTGGATCGGGTGGTGGATCAACAGGAGGTAAAAAAGAGCCTGGAAAGGGAATTGACAGTCCAAGAGATCTAATAAAGCCCAGTGGATTACCTAATCCAGAAGCCTTACCAAGTGGAGCGAGAACAAAAATTCCGAATAATGCGGATAAGGCGACTAAACAGTCTTTAGAATTAGAAAATGATGCTGCTGATCAATTGGCGAAAAGTGGATATCGAATTGAACAGAACCCAAAAGTTCGGGATAGTGATGGAATTGATTCCAACAGAGATCCCGATTTTAGAATTGAAGAGCGTATATTTGACTGCTATGCACCAACTGAAAATAAAGGCATTAGAGGTATTTGGAGTGAGGTTCAAGAAAAGGTTGTGATTAAGCAACAAACCAAGAATGTAGTAATTAATTTAACAAAGTGGTCTGGAGATGACGCTGCGTTGCTTAAGCAATTTAAAGAATGGGAAATCCAAGGTTTACAAGAAGTTATTGCAATTAAAAAGGATGGTAAGATTATATCAGTATTCCCTTAAAGTAGAGGAGACAAGTTATGGAATATTCACTGAAGTTGAATGGAAAACAAGATGCGTCATGGTTAAAAAAATTAATTGAAAGTAAGAATGTTGAAGTGAATTATATGAACCGAAAAAACAATTCATTGTCCATTGATGAGTTTGATCTAAGCAGTGGTTTGAAAATAACTACTTATGATAATAATTTTCCACCTGATCATCCAGCAGCATCTTATGAAACGATGTTTCAAGAAGAGGATTTTATTTATCAACAAACGATATCTTATGAATTGGAGAATAACCAGCAATATGAATTATGGTATAAAACAATGTATGAAATTTCTTTTGCTATATTAGAATCACTTAGAGTAGATGGCGTCTTCTATCACACTTCTGGAGAAGAGATATTTTTCTTTAAAAACGGAAAGTATACGTTCAACGGAACATACCTTGAATTGCTCCAGACGCATTATGGAGAACTTCTTAAGAATATCGAGTATTCGGCTTTTACAAAATCTCACAACTGAATTACAGATAATGCATAAAGGCACTTCTACCGCGTAGAGGTGCTTCTTACTATAAAATCACTAGATTGGACAGATAACGAGATTAAAACCTGAAAAAGGAGAAAAAAATATGTTTGGTAATTTTTATTTTGGAGGTTACTCTGAATACAGAGAATTAAAAAATTCATTAACTAGATTATTTCAAAATGTTGAAATAATAGAAGAGAATAATAAGCTAACGGTCCCTTGCGACGGGTTCACACTATCCATTAATGAGGGAGGGCCTGGTACTATGTTTGCAAGTGAAGATTATAATATTGAATTAAAATTTTGTTGTTACATTGATATTATATCTTCTTATAGTCATTGGGCAGACGATCTAATGGTCTTCATTGGAAAATTAATTAATGGTATGGATGGAGACTGTCTTCTAGAGTTGAATGATAAACCAATATTAATGCGAAAAAACAGTGTAATAACTGTGGATGATAAAAAGCTAAATGGATCAGTTGAATTCCCTTTTCATGGATTAGGACTAAGTTATCAGGTTGGAGATATAATCTAGGGGATGCTCAGAAGTTTGCGTGGGCAACAAAGTCGAATTTGGGGAAGAAAAATAAAATGGATTTCGAATTATTTCTACGATCTAATTTAGATCTTAATTCTCTAGGAAAACTGTTAAAAAGATATACCACTGAATTTGTTAACGGATCGGCTTTTTTTAATAGTAACGATGAAGAAATTGTAATTGGTTCTGATTTTTTCTCATTGACTCTTGAGATAGAGGATATTTCCGATATCGCTTTTGTTAAAAAACATTATAACTTAGATGTTAATGTATGTATTAGGCTTCAATTGTTTGGTAGTACTTTTTATAAAGGGATAGAGTATACTTTCAGAATTATTAGTAAGCTTATAAAACATACTGAGGGTAATCTTTTATTCCTAGAAGATGGTTCTACTCAACTACTTAGAATGAAGAATGGTCTGTTGACGGTCAATAATCAGTTGGATGAATATCAAACTAAATATCTAACTTCAAGCCTTCTTCTTCTACTTGACCGTCCTTATATTGAAAGGGAGCTATCAAGCTAAAAAAATCAGCAGGTAAATGGAATAATGATACTACTTAAAGGCACTTCTACACACAAACGTAGAGGTGCTTCTTACTATAAAATCTTAGGAGAAAAGCTTGCCATGATACTAAAAAAACGACTTTTAATAATCGGATGTTGTATTGCCTTGGTGATCTTACTTGTTCTAACTTATAGCCTCTATAAAGAAAAAAGAATGTATGAGCAGTATCTAACGATGAATGTACGACAAGATATGGTTGATATGAAGAGTGCGATTATAAATAATGATATTTTATTTAACCGAATACTTAAGAATGAAATAATAACAAACGAGATGGTTGAGGATGGAGAACAAGGCAGCCAGCTCTATTACAACTTTACAGATATGACGCAGATTATGGATAAGTATAACTTGATGAATCTAAGTTTCAGCGAAGAAGCCAACTGGCTGGTAAAACCCGCAGCATTATTTACAAACGAATTAGGCCAAGATGACATTTTGCCACTTACACTTCACCGCATGCGAATGACGTTCGAGAGACTGGACATAACCAGTTATCCTGTAAAAGCTGAACTTAAAGCCAGAATCGAGGAGTACCAGCAGTTAAATCATCGATGGCTGAACATTGTTGGGGACTTTGAATCCAAGGAAATTAATGAGAATGATTGGCCCCAAATCTTGAATGATCTGGAGCAAGTGACCCGAGCTTATTTTAGTGAGAAAAAGGTTAATTTCGTGGATGATGACGTTTGGAGAGATGCTTTGAATCCAAGGTACGAATGATAATTATGAGTGTGATTGATGTCTAATAAAATTTAAGAGGTTCTTTAGTATGAAAGGAGATGAGGAGTATATCCATCCTAGAAACAATTAATGAATTAGCAGTGATTCTTTTACTCATTGGTACCTTCTTTTACTTTCTAGAGTTACGTAAAATCATAAGGCAAAGGAAACTAACGGTTATAGAATACATCATGTATGTCACGATTCAATTTGGGTACTTACTTTGGGCAGGAAGCCGATTACTAATGTTAATTTCATAATAGCTCACACCCAAAGTGTAGCACTACTACCGTTCAGAATGGGTAGAGAGTGCTCTTTTTTTATAACCAAACAACTAATGAATTTTCTCCCATGCTGGACGATAATAGAGCAGAGACCATATTTACTAATAACAAGCATCTAATGGTACCACTTACATAAGGCATGCTTGGGGAAGAAGAGTACAATGAATTGCAACTGGATGAGCAGGGGGAAGTACTGACCCATGTGTATTCCAAACTGAACAGCATTCGTGCGGTAGAGAATATGCATAGTGATCTGGGCGGATCGAGTGGAGGTAAGCGGCATAGTGGAGAAATTAAGTCTTTTGACCCGAATTATCAACAGGCTTTAGCTTGGGAGCGATTAATGAAAGGAAGCTATAATAAAAATGACATCTTATTACTCAATCATGAATTATTTAATATTAGGGAGGTAGAACATTGACTACTTATGTTCTGTTAGTTAAAGAAGAAGAGACAAGGGATTTTGTAGTATATAAATTTGGCCCGGATGAAAATTCATTAGGGAAAATTAAGTTAAGTAAGTCGGATGGGGAATGTGAAGAAATCGAAAAGGTTCCGGGTTCAACCACAAATTTCTATTTCTTACGCGCAGCTTCAAAATTAATTAGAATCTTAAAAGAGAATGATGGTATTTTCCCAGATAGAACATCCTACGCCTCTTAAGGGTCTAAGTTCATTTACACTTCAAATAGCATGTTTTTACAATTTACCAACAATCGTGTACTCTAAAAAATCCAAACTTTTTGATTAGAGAAATTTAAAAGCTTATTCCAACTTTTTCGAAGGAGGAATAAGCCTTTTTTATAGAAAAGAGGAGTGTCCTGCCATTCATAGGCAATAAAGAGCGCTCTTTTTTTATATACAAACAACTAATGCATATAAAATGATATCACTTACATATCCACAGCCATCCTAACTCTCGCGAGGTATATTCATGAACCAAGACATATATGAACAGCTTATTAACACTATCACCAGACAGGAGATTTCGGCGCTGAACCCAGATTAGAGCAGATTCGAACGTGTAATGAGATTATTGCTACTCTGAAAGGCACGCTTGGGGAAGAAGAGTACAACGAATTGCAACTGGATGAGCAGGGGGAAGTACTGACCCATGTGTATTCCAAGTTGAACAGTATTCGTGTGGTCCGGGATACCAAATATTAACGGTAAGATTGTCGGGAAAGTTGATACACCTAATGAGTTTGGTGTCTATCAAGCCAATGTTGAAATTAATGGAGTACCAAAAGGACCCAAATCCACATTTTTTCCAAAGGAATGGACACCACAACAGGTAATTGATTCAGTAAATGAAGCTTTTAATAGTAAAGTAAATATAATAAAACAATAAATATATAGGGAAAACAAGCACAGGTATGGAAATAGAGCTTATTTTGAGAAATGATAAGATAATCTCAGCATACCCATGAATTGGAGGGTACATTAGTGAAGATAAAATATAAATATAAATTAAAATATATGGATGAATTTAATTTGGTTGTAATGGATTTTGACGAGGAAAAATCACTTGAGTTCGCCACTATGATAAGTGATCCTTTAGGATCTGATATTTCTTGGAGATTTGAAGATTTGAGAAAAGATATTGAGAATTATTTTGAATTATTAAGGGGAGGAATCTCCGAATATAGACATGGAGGAAATGCATCCAGCGTTATATCACATAAAGACTATACAATAATTGAAGATCCATTTTATGATGAGGAAGAAGATGAAATTGAACCGATCTGTAAATTAGAGACAGTTGAATTTGTGAAAATTATATTACTATGGGCTTACGAAACTTACAAATTTAAAAGTAAAAAGGGAGTGATTGCTTTAAAGGAGGCAGAAATGGTTATGAAATGGGTTGAACAAAAGATGTTAGAAGTTGAGAGTATAGAAAATGAATCTATACAATAGATGATGTAGAGCTCATTCCTAATCATGGTCGGCAAGCAGTGAAGAGTTGTATCATCTTATTATTGGGAGATTTAATTCATGGGGATATCATCTTTTATACTATTTAGACTTGGAAAGAGCATGCGGACTTATCTTTTATCGAGTGCTGCTCGGAACATATGTAGAAAAGAGAAACTTTTCTTTGATAAGGATGAAGAAACTTACAATAGTGTAACCAGTCTTACATATGCTATGACAGTGGGCAAAATTGTGGACGTTAGGCCTGGGATAATTCGCAAATTTCGGAGGGAATTAAGGAATGTCTATTAGTGCTGTGATACATGAACCACAAAATGATTTTGAAAAGAGTTTTTTGTTCCAGTTGCAACAGAAACTTTTTTTAAGGATTGATGGTCACCCGCAGTTGAAGTATTAGATTTAAAATGGATAGATCTCTTCTCAACTGGTGTTGATATAGAAGGGGAAGATGTGCCGATGATTATTGAGGAACTACTTCTGGTAAAGGAATGGGCTATAAAGAATTAAAAAGGTGAGCAAAGGGATAAAATAGTCGAAAGAATAGAGGGACTTCGAGAAAAGTTGCCACTTGCATTTCAAAGACAGGACGTAATTGTTTTTATAGGGTAGAGGATCTAAATTTTAGGAGTTGCAAAATCAACTTCGGAGACGGATTATGAGATCGGGAAATCTAATCGAGAAGAATTGAAAGTGGGCTGTTTGAGATGAGTTCTGTCATATTCCTAAAAAAGATAGAAAATTATGTTCCTGAAAAAGCCATTGAGGATTTTAAGAAAGCAGCGCAAAAAGCGAATATGTTTTGCATCTTGATAAAAGATAAATACCGTGATGATCTCTTTATATCTGCTGAAGGGACTCTATCAGAAGTTGATGAATCTACTTTTAAAACCATAGATAATAAAGACAACTTAAAGTATTTCACATTTAATGTTAATCAAGTAGAAGAAGACTCAATTGATAGTTTCACTTGGCTTACTCAAGACGAAAATTACTTCTGGGCTTTAGATATTGAAAATATAAATCATGAGTACAAATTTATCTTTAGATTCGTTGTAGAGTATTTTAAAGATAACGGCGAGGATTATTTATGGTTTGATGATGCCGAATGGTATTACACCGCTGACGATATTATAAAATTAAGTAAGATGCCATATGACCCGAAGTGGTGTAGTGAAAAGATTGTATAGTCTTATACATCTATAGATAATTCATTTAAAGTGATTAAGCACTTCTACAAGAGAGAACCTAAATTAGAATTGCTTTTCTTCAAGAACGGGTGCAAGAGAAATCAGACATCGTGATGAAAGAACTTACTTTAGCGTAAGGGCAGTAAAATATACTCGACTATATAAGTGACACGCCATTCAAAAAGGTGGGTTGAACAATGAATAAAGATTTTCTTTACACTAAGCCCTATGTTCCCGGGATAATAGACGATACACCAGTGGACCTTGAATCGTGGTTTCTAGATGATTCAAGAGAGAGGATGGAAGAGAAATTAAGAAATATTCCTCTGAATGACCTTATCATTGAGTTAATTAATATATTTAAAGACGGAGATCCGAATTATCAAGTTCTCTTAGGGTTATTAGGAGAAAAAGTGGTTAAGGAGGCTAGAGAAGATAAGATTGTCTATTGTCTAGCTGATATTTTGCGTGCTGACGATGATATACAGAGAATTGAGATCGAAATTGATGATGAGGGTCTGAATATAAAGAAAATGAATGTTTTTGTTATTCCAGCCGAGCTTTTGGTACTACAAAAGGAGATAACTAGCCTGTTTGTTGATATTCAAACTCAAAAAACAAGCAATTACTTATCAATCTCTATTAAAGATAAAATGATAACCTTATTTTCAATTTAAGAGAGTAGACTGTCATACTAACTTATAATCCAATCGTTACAGTGAAAAGATGATATGAGCTGCGCGTATCTATGCATGACTTAAAGTCATATCATTGAGCACTTCTACCAAACCAAAAGTAGAGGTGCTTTTTCCTATGAAATCAAACAACTAATGAAATCTTCCATAGATTGGTCGATAATATAGAAGAAACAATTTTTAGCTCATCATATATATAGAGAACTATCCACAACTATCCTACACCCACACGAGGTATATTCATGAAACAAGGTATATATGAACAGCTTATCAACACAATCACCAGACAGGAGATTTCGGCGCTGGACCCGGATGTGTATAACATTGGGACCGAGAAGCTGGATGCAGAGGAAGCACGTAAATTGCTGTCCACGTATCTGGCGGCGGTGACTCGGCGAGCGCTCAAGATTGTACGGGAACAGACGGAAGATAAGACAGCAGTGTTGGCGCAGATTCGAACGTGTAATGAGATTATTGCTACCCTGAAAGGCACACTGGGGGAAGAAGAATACAACGAATTACAACTGGATGAACAGGGGGAAGTGCTGACCCATGTGTACTCCAAGCTGAACAGCATTCGTGCGGTCCGGGATACCAAAATCGTTCGTCCTGATACGCCAATCTCCCAAAGTTCATTATTCACAGGCGCGAAGTCCGAACCGAGTATGTTACTGGAGTTGCAAAAGGAGATCGTGACCGCCGATCGGATCGACTGGTTGGTGTCATTTATCAAATTCAGCGGGCTTCGCCTGCTTCTGGAACAGCTTCAGCATTTTACAGCAGGCGGCGGGAAGCTGCGGATCATCACAACCACCTATATGGAGGCAACCGACCTCAAGGCTATTACCGAACTTAGCAAATTATCTAACACAGAGATCCAGATTTCGTATGATACCAAAGTGACACGGCTGCACGCCAAAACGTACATTTTCCACCGTGATACTGGATTCACCACCGCCTATGTCGGCTCTTCCAACCTGTCCAACCCGGCGCTGACCAGTGGTATGGAGTGGAACCTCAAGGTGACGGAGAAGGATTCACTCGACGTGCTGCGCAAGATTGAAGCGACCTTCGAGAGTTACTGGAATGACCGTGAATTCACGCGTTATGTAGCTGAAGATGAAGGCCATGAGGCACAGTTGAAGGCGGCTTTGAATCGTAAAAAAGATCAATCCAACCACTTTCACCTCGACATTCAGCCTTACGATTATCAAAAAGAAGTGCTGGAGCAGCTGCACGCTGAGCGTACGCTGTATGGACGAAACCACAACCTGATCGTCGCCGCCACAGGCGTTGGCAAAACGGTCATCTCTGCCTTTGACTACAAGCGATTCCGGGCAAGATATGCGGGAGCCAAGCTGCTTTTTGTCGCCCATCGGGAAGAAATCTTGAAGCAAAGCCGGGACACGTTCCGGTATATTCTGAAGGATATGAACTTTGGTGAGCTGCATGTCGGGAATCACCGAGCGGAGGCGCTGGACCACCTGTTTGTTAGCATTCAGAGCCTTAACGCTATGAAGCTGACGGAGATCACCAGCCCAGATTATTACGATTACATCATTGTGGATGAATTCCACCATGCCGCAGCGCCTTCGTACCAGAAGCTGTTGTCTCACTATGAACCGAAGATTTTGCTAGCACTTACTGCAACACCGGAACGAATGGATGGCAAAGATATTACCGCCTACTTCGATCATACGATTGCCGCCGAGATCCGTCTAACCGATGCGATTGACCGGAAACTACTGAGTCCTTTCCAGTATTTTGGCGTCACCGATACTGTCGATCTATCCCAGGTAAAGTGGTCGCGCAAAGGCTACGATCTGAACGAACTGGAAAAGCTCTATACCCATAACAAAATCCGTGCCAACCAGATCATCCAAAGTCTGAACAAATACGTAACCGATCTGGACGATGTGAAGGGGCTTGGTTTCTGCGTAGGGGTGGATCATGCGATGTATATGGCCAAAATATTTAACGAAGTCGGCATTCCATCCATAGCCCTGCATGGCGGGTCGAGCGAACAGGAACGTCATTCTGCGAAAGGACAGCTGGTGAACGGGGAACTGCGCATGATCTTTGTCGTTGATCTGTACAATGAGGGCGTGGATATCCCTGAGGTGAACACCATCCTGTTCCTGCGTCCTACCGAGAGTCTGACCGTATTCTTGCAAC
Source organism: Paenibacillus sp. 276b (assembly GCF_900107875.1). Taxonomy (NCBI): domain Bacteria; kingdom Bacillati; phylum Bacillota; class Bacilli; order Caryophanales; family Paenibacillaceae; genus Paenibacillus; species Paenibacillus sp. 276b. The sequence continues at coordinate 116,683 of NZ_FNRR01000002.1, forward strand.
AGTTGGGACGTGGACTGCGGATGGCGGAGGGCAAAGAGTGCCTGACCGTGCTCGACTTCATTGGGCAAGCGCACCAGGAGTACAGGTTCCAAGATAAATTCCGCGCCCTGATTGGCGCTACCAAACATTCCATCTCGTACTACGTCGAGAACGGCTTTTCGAACCTGCCTCGCGTCACGTTCATTCAGTTGGAAAAGCAAGCGAAGGAATACATCATGCGCAACCTCAAGCAGATGAGTCGTAATCGCAGAGCGTTGATCCAGAAGCTGCAAACGTTCCAGCAAGACACCGGACTGCCGCTGACCTTGGCTCATTTTGTGGAGCATCACGGGATGACACTAGTTGAATTGTATGGTGGACGTACGGGGAGAAGGTATTTCCGGGGCATGTTGGCCGAAGCCGGATTAACAGCACCTATTGAAGATGAACACGAAGAGTACATCCGCAGATTGCCATCTGTGTTGACGATTAACTCCCGAAGCTGGCTGACGTTCCTGATCGACTTTATTGAAAAAGGGAAAGAACCGACCAACGCTGATGAACAGCGCATGTTGATTATGTTCTATTACACCTTCCACCGGGCTGCGCCCGAGAAACTAGGGTTGAGTAGTATCGAAGAGGGTGTGCAGCGTGTGCTGTCTTGTGAAGCATTCCGAGCAGAGCTTGTGGATATTTTTCAATATAATCGGGCTCATCTGCGATTTGTGGATAAAAGCAATTCGTTCCCGTACACTTGTCCACTGGATATCCACTGTATGTACTCCATGGACCAAGTGCTTGCCGCCTTCGGTTACTGGAGTGCTGAGCAATCTCCCACCTTCCGTGAAGGCGTGAAGTATTTTGCAGATGAACAGACGGATATTTTCTTCATTACACTGAACAAATCGGACAAAGATTTCTCTCCTTCTACGCTGTATGAGGATTATGCGATCAACGAGCGTTTGTTTCACTGGCAGACCCAGAGCCGCGTATCCGAGCATACAGCCACCGCGCAGCGTTATATTCATCATCGGGAGACGGGCAACCGAATCGTGCTGTTCGTGCGGGAGTATAAGGAGGAGCATGGCTATACGTCTCCATTTCTCTTTCTGGGCGAAGCCGATTATGTGAGTCATGAAGGGAACAAACCGATGAGCTTCGTGTGGCGATTACGGGACGAGATGCCTGCGAAGATGGTGGCGGTGGCGAATAAGTGTATTGTTTGAATTCAATCATTTATTTTATAAACAATTTAATTAAAAAAGTATTAAAATTTCCGTGCTGACCATTATTTTAAGTTAATCTTATTCTCTTCACAGTTAATAAAGAAATAAAAACAGCCTCTTCTTTTGGAAGAGGCTGTTTTTAATATACAACAAGTGAGGTTGATTTTCAAACAAGGGTATATTGTTTAAGATCAACGTACTGTCCATTAACTAGCTGATCATACACCTCTTTAGCAGTAACTGTAGAGTCAAGAAACCTAAAAGCAGAAGCAGCCACATATTCATTATCAAGGTCACAACTTAACCATTTTCTGTTATGAAGTTCAGCTATTTCTCCAGTTGTATTAGATCCACCAAAAATGTCAACAACAATATCATCAGGATCAGTAAGAAATTTAATAAAAAACTCCGGTAGTTTTCCTGGAAACCTGGCGGGGTGCCCTTTTACTCCGATTTTTTTGCAGTATCGAAGATACTTTGAGTTACTTTCAGAGTTGGGTATTTGAAGTAAATTTGAAGGTATTGCTCCACCATTGTCCTTATTAAACCCTTCACCTATGTCATGACCAGATGGTCTTTCTTTTGGATCATAGTATTTTTTTGAATCCTTTAATAACTTTTGCATTCTTTCAGAGTAAGGCACCAGTACATTACGAACATCCGCTTTCGGAAAAGCAGATTTGGAGAACCACCACACTGTATTAACTGAATCTTTAGCCCGAATTTTCCTTTTGTTTACCCATTCTATTGGGCTAGGTAACTTTGAGGAATTATACCAAAAGAATTCTTCCGCTAAATGGAACCCTAATTCTTCTACAAATTTAATAAGAATTTTATAGTTGTATAGCGAACGAACAGGCACTCCTCTTTCGTAGGCTCCTCCAAGATCAACTACAAAACTCCCATCCTCACACAGTTTTTCCTTGACTTTAGCAGCAAATTGACTTAACCACTCAATATAATCATCGCCAACTTTATTTCCATATGACTTTTGACGTAGTAATGCAAAGGGTGGTGAGGTCATTACAAGATTGATCGAATTATCATCTAAAGATTCAAGTAATTCAAGGGAATCTCCATTGTATGCTTTCCCTAACCTAGTTTCATAAGCAAGTCTTAAATTCATTTGTACAACTCCTATACTTTTCTTTTCACACAATAGGTTGAATTTCACACTATAGTGTGAAGAGTATATGTGTTAATTATAATATAATTCATGTAAAAAAGGAACCCTGCTTGAGGTGGCTAATGAACACAGATGATATTAAAGAAGAGTACAAATATGAACAAGAGTTACGCTCCTTAGGTGAACGTATAAGGGTATTGAGAGAAAAATCTGGATTTTCCCAAGAAACATTAGGTTTCAAGGCACGACTCCATCGTAATTACATAAGCAAACTTGAATTAGCTCAAAAAAACCCATCTTATACTACTCTTCTAAAGATAGCAGCGGCCTTATCCATTAGTCTAGAGGAATTAATTACTCAAAATTCAAAAGGGAACGACATTAAAGGAGATTAAAAATGCCATTTAACGACAGGGAGCATCAGGAGAAATTAGTAAATCTAAATGTAATGTGGGAAAATTTAAAGGTACTTAGTAGCTTTGCAAAACAAGAGTTTGGGATAGATGACATTTTTCAAGATAACGATGGTAAGGTAATGCAGCAGTTAACAATATTGAATTTTACCAATCTTGATGGACGTGAAGGTAATGATGGTATGGATGAAAATGGAGTAGAGTGGGAGATGAAGAGCGTAAACATAAATAAGACTTCTTCGATTTCCACACACCATCATTTAAATACGAAAATCATAGAGAAGTATAGAAAGGTTCCATGGTCTATTGCTGTATATAGAGGAGTAGAGTTACTGGAAATATACGCCATTCATCCTTATAAATTGAACGAAGAATATTTTAATAAATGGGAACTGTCGGTTATTAATCATAACAGACAGTTAAACAACCCTAAAATTAATTTAGAGTTTGTAAGAAGGGAAGGTACTCTTATTTATTTTGAGGGCGACTTGTTACGAGATCCAAAATCAATTTATGATTATAAATTTATGGAAGACAATGTAGCATATGATTTTTCTACTCGTATGACTAGGTCAATTGAAGAGGTTGTAGATGAATTAGATTCTTTGGTTTTTGGTTTATCTAAGGATATCAAGAAAATTGAGACCGCTGGAAAAACTGAATATTGTATAAATGAAGAAGGTTTTCTGAAAATCTTGCATCATCAAAAACATGTTCACTTATTTATATGGGTTGATATAGAAGAGCGTGATTGGGAAGAAAGCTTTGAATTGAAAGGTATGCTTAAAAAAGCTAAGGACAATAAGAAGAGTGAGAAAATGGGGAGTGGGAAGTATAACTATAGCTATAAACTGACTAATAAAAGGAGTCTTGAAACTAATCCTTTGGATGAACCAATGTCATTGATAAAAAGAAGTTTTGAGTGTGCTATATCCGGTAGACACTGTTAAATTTCAACGAATTCGCTTAAGAATAGTAAATTAAGGTTATTTTTTATATTTAGTTTAAGTCAGCTTACAGAAGATAATGTATCCGAAGGATAATGTTCAGTAGAGTGTGGTCTATCTAAGTATCATGCTGCGGCGAACTGTGGTTTTGCACAGCTATAGTTTAGCATTTATGAACCCTTGTCCATTCAAACCACTACATATGTTAAAGAAGTTGTTGGAATAGCCCCACTACAGTTGAAAGTACCGTTATTTCGTCATTACGACGATTTAACGGTACTTTTGCTTTATCAGTGAAGTGATACTGAATTACATATGTTTTTTTATAATAGTTAAACATATTGATTAACATATTTAATTGCATATGATATATTTATATTAAATTAGAACTAGGAGCTGATCGCTTGACAATGTCGCTTCAAGAAACGATTAGAAAAGCCTTGAACATGAGCAAGGAAGAAGGCGCAAAAAGACAAATTTCTCTCATGATTGATGAGAGAACACTACAGATGACTGATATTATTGTGGAGCAATTTAAGGGCTTAACTGGAGGGAAAATGGCAACATCTCGAAATCAATTGATTGAAACAGCAATTGATGAGTACGTTAAGGCTGCGGCGGAAGTGCTTTTGCAAGATCACTTAATTAACATTGAGGAATTGATTGACACTAAAGAAAAGGATGACGAAGCAGAATTCGAAAAACAATCCTCAGAAAGAATAGTGACGGGGGAGAAGAATCTAGCAATCTTTACAGCTAGAAATGAGGGGTTTGAACAGGTTTTCTTGAAAAAGCAACAATGGTATTCTGTGCGAATTGCTGAATGGCGAATCCCGACTTTAGAATATGTGGCTTGTTATCGAGGTGCTCCCTACAGTGGAATCACACACTACGCCAAGGTAAAAGATATTAAGCCATACCCAAATACAAACAAATACATCATTTTCTTCGATGGACCACCTGTTGAATTAGAGAAGAAGATTGGATTGGGTAGTACTCCTGTGATAGAAGTAAGGGGGAAGGTTAGATATTCATCGTTCGATTTATTACTAAAGGCAAATGAAATTTCAGATTTGTGGGAATAGAAATCACGTACCTCCCCAAACAATCGTATCATTAAGCGACGGAAAATTGTGGTTTTGTATAGCCGCGGGTCGCCTCCATGTGCAGTAAGTCAAATTGTCACCTGCCAGTCATCTGGTTGGTGGCTCTTTATGACATAATAAGCGTAATTATAAGGATTGAGGGATTCAAGATGTTCGATAATCGAGAACAACTCCAAAAAAAAGCTAACCAACATGCACGCGAGCAAGCCAAAGGATCAGGTGCATCCATATATTGTATAAAGAAATAAAAAACGTGTACTAGAAGATGCAGAAGGGAATAAATTCGAGATCGTTTCTGATTCAACTGGCAACCGGCGGGAATTATAATATAATGAATGATACTCGACCTATTATGACAGTTTTTGCAGGCATCAATGGGGGAAAAGCACAATTAGCTTGCATATGAGAAATTCGCTAGGGGAGCTGGTTGATCCAAACCAGATCGCACGGGAATTAACTCCTAATGATTAAAGAAGTGCAGACCTGTAGGTAGGGCGGGAAGCAGTAAAAAGAATTCGTTCCCTCAAAGGGAAGCCACCCTTCTACTATTGAAACGACCTTATCAGGTACACTCGTTTTGAAGCATATGCAAATTGCCAAAGAAGCCGGATATATGATTGTGTATTATATCGGCCTCCAAGACGTCCAAATGCATTTAGAACGTGTAGCTTCTCGTGTCCAGCAAGGTGGACATTGAATTGCTGAAAAGGACTGATAGGGTGTACTGCATTTCACATCACATCATTATGCCCTTAATAACATTTTTAGCTACGCGTATATTATCTGAAGAAGAATCTCTTAGCATCTGCACAATTTCGCTTATTTCTTTCTCATTCTCAGTTACCTCGAACTCTTCCTCCATCTCTATATAAGCAAATAATTGAATCAAATTAACATCTAAGGACTCAGCGATCTTTGCCAAGTTCACCAAAGAAACGTTCTTTTCTCCACGTTCAATCTGTCCTATGTATGAAAAATGAAATCCGCCTTTTTCTCCGAGGGATTCCTGTGAATACCCTCTTTCTTTGCGTAGTGCGCGAATTCTGGCTCCGACCAGCTTCAAAACTTCTCTGTCCTCGTTCACGGTATTCACCTCTCTATGTTCAAAAGTGTAGACAAGTTTCCTCAAGGTAAACACCAAACGAAGAATACAAATAATTTAATTGATTACTATAAGTATCATTTTATTGTATAATACTGGTATTAACTCTTTGGAGGGATGACAATGGCAAGAAATTGGTCCATAACCGGAGCACATTGTAATCACCAAGTAGATTTTACTCCACGTTTGCAAGACCATGATATATCCATACAACCTAGGTCCAAACATACTCCTGCTTACCACATGCTACGTACTACAACAATGGGCTATCACCAACATGCTAAGTATCATCTCAAACTTGCCGCCATCATGCGTAATCACAAACAGTTCAAAGTATGCCTGATTCTCTGCGATTGGGCTCTAGCCTCCATGATCAAGGCGCTTTATACCTATAAGTATCATTCAGTTCATCCACCCAAAGAACTCACCATGAATGAAATCTTGCCTCTAGTGCATACGGACACTGAACCCGGATTGGATATCGCTTTGTTCATCGGCACGATGCAACATATGTCATCTTTAGAGGAACGCCAAGAGGACCAATATTTAGACCTTGATAACATCGAAAAGCTTTTTCAACGGACAGAAGACATATTGGAGGAGTTAGCCACTCGATTGAATGATAATTCAACAAAGTTTTTCTGATATAAGGCGTATCATGATGACCTGGAGGTTCTTTTCATATGGAATGGGACTGAAGGGTTATAAGTAATGAAAGTTATTTATTTGGGGAAAGGGAAAATCAGGATAATAGGTGGATGTATTTGCAACAAACTTCTGCTAACATTGTAAAATCCTAATTCTAACGGCGGAGAATGATATGAGTACAATTAAAGTAACACCAGAGCAACTGTTGCATGTATCTAAACAGATTGAGCAGGGCAGGCAGCAGTTGGAAGGTATACGTAATGACCTGACTGCAAAGATCGGATTCATCCAGTCTCAGTGGGCGGGAGCGACGCAAGAACGGTTTTTCTATGATTTTCAGCAGTCACGTTCTGTTCTGGATCGAGCGCTGGAAAGTATGGTTAAGTCATCCCAAGATCTGTTCGCGATTGCCGAGAGATTCGACCAAGCAGATCAGGAACAGGTGAGCTTGGGAGCCGTTGCTGGACAGATTGCTGCCCATACAATGATGAACCATAATACAGGTAACCCAGAAGAGCAACGACGAATGGTATATAATCCTTTGTTTGGAGTTAACATGCCTGCCAGTGAAGCAGAGGATGGAATGCCAGGGCAAAAAGAGTTTGTTAAGTATTGGGAAAATGGTGGCACCTATGAAGAAATGAGAGCTGGACCGAAGCAACCGGAGTCTGGCGGTGGGGATATATATGATGAACAGATTAGTGCATTTAAGGAAGGTCATCATCCCGTAACTGGAGAATCCATACCAGCATGGCAAGCAGCAGTTTCTATAGGAGGTTTACAGACTGCTAAGCTAGTGTTGGCTTTTACAGGAACGTATAATAAGGGTTATAAGGTTCCGACTGGAGGATTGAAGTTTCCAAAGTCTAAGCTAGATAACTTGAATGGTGTAAACCCTGTGATATTTAACAAAGATACCGTTATTAGTTCTGCTACTGCTCCCAAAAAAGGTGGAGAAACCGTTGTAGGACATGCTTTGCAGAAACATGCAGGGCGAAACCCAGATATATGGGGAAGAGTTAGAGGTGGGCCTGAACAAATTAATCAAGTAGCTCAAAAGCATTTACAGGATATACTTGATGCTCCAAGTGAATTTAAGAAAACTACAAATAATAGAGGTATTACTTTCCTCGAAAAGAATTTACCTGATGGTCGCGGAGTAAGGCTTAACCAAGATGGTTCATTCAAAGGATTTATCGATCAATGATGGAGGTTGTGAATTTGGAAAGTTTAGAAATCATTTTAATTGATTTTAACAAAAATAATCTGGATCAATTCATGAAAAATGATTTGAACATTCAGGTGGATCGGATCAAAAGTTCTCACTTTTATGATAACCGTAGTAAAAACGATATTGAATTTCAGCAAATAGAGAGCCTTGAAGAGATTCTTTCTCCTAAGGGAACGGGGAATATATTATTATCTCAGCTTAACCTAGGTCATACCTATAACGACGTGATGATTGTATTTTCATTCGATGAGGAATCTGGAGATATCGTTATGAATTTTCCTGAAGAGGAGTTGTTCAGCGGAGAAAATTCAGAGACAACGTTAAATGCTCAGAAGTTAATAGAGTATATTCTTGATATTAAGAAGAAGTATGCAATTGAAAAAGTTAGAATCGGTTATGAACCAGCTATGGATGATGACACTTGCTTGGTCGAGATTGATAAAGAAATGATGGATACAAATGTTATTGTCTCGAAACTGTTAGCTTAGAATCCTTCTGAACCAGAGTTTGATGCAGAACAATTAGACTTTATATTGGCAGAAAGCCCATTTCAACTCGAATACGAGTAGTCATGGGTTATTCTCATCTCCTCAATCCAATCTACTGCACTACAAAATCAATCCTTCCCTTACCATGGCAAATGGTATAATGGCAAAAAGGGAGATTCTGGCGCGGGGCTCGAAGGCTCCCACAGCAGAAAGGATGTTATACCACATGCCTACATACAACAAATTGGTGCGGGACAAGATTCCGCATATTATCACATCCAGCGGTAAGGAATGCCGCACACGCATTCTGGACCCGGAGGAATATAAGCAAGAATTAAAAACAAAGCTGAGCGAAGAATCGGAAGAATACATGAGTGCAGCGAGTGATCAGGAAGCGCTAGAAGAACTGGCCGACATGCTCGAAGTGATCCGAGCGCTGGCGGAGGTACACGGGGCGAATGCGGCGCAGCTGGATAAGCTGCGGGCTGACAAAACCGAGGAGCGCGGTGGATTCCAGGAACGGGTGTATCTGATCGATGTCGACGAAGCTTAACGTTAAACTCAACTCATTACAAATAACTTGGCTGATGAACTGATCACCCGGATGCATCATGCGTCCGGGATTATTTTGTCACTGTGAAATAAATTCCCTTGCCGGAAATAATAGTGAATTCATTAATTCTTACATAATAGTTCCAGTGATATGGGGTGTTATCTGGATAAACAATAATATATTGTGGATCATTGAAGGAGTAACGTTGTTGCAAAGAGTAACTTATTATTGCATTAGAAATTCCTAAGCTTACAACAAATGAAGCCGCTAGTACTATTGAAACTATTGCAATGGGTTTAACCTTTTTATAAATTAATGTGATTGTAGTGGCGATGGTTAACAAAGCAGAAATGATGAGTTCATTATTTGATCCCAAGATCGCGAAATTCTGTTCTTGGTTCGTAAAAGGATAGAACAAATTAATTCCATTACCAAGAAGGTCTATAAGAAGATGCCCGATGAATAATGTGGCCATCGTACTTATCCATGCCCAGAAGAATCGAACGTTTAAGGTTTTATAGATGATCCAGCCATATGCAGCTCCAATTAAGGGAACCATAGCAAGAGAATGTAACAATATATCACCAAAGTACTTAGTGATGTCAGGAGTGATAGCAATAATACAACCCAAAACAATAGTAATTATATAGTCTTTAGTAAGAAATAACCGCTTATTTAGAAAAAGTAATAGAATCGTTCCGCCTGTAATCAAGTGTATAGCCATATGAAGAAACATTTGCATCAAGTTACCTCCTGAGCCTAGTTCATACATTTAATTCTTTTAGTGATGTTTTCTCACTTCACACAAAATCACTTTTCCCCACCCTCCACATAAACCATAATCGCTTGATACAAAAACCTCAAAAACCCCTCATCGCCAAATTGATCAAAATAACCCGCATAGCGACGATCTGTCGTATAGGCTTCTGCGATGCACCTCAGAATCTCTGCATCACAGACCATGAACTGTTCCAAGCAACTCTTCCATTCACGCACTAACGCTTGCACCTCACCAGAAGCAGGGGACAGATCCTGATGCTTATCTAATTCCCGAAATACCTGCTCCATGTTGACCGAGAACTGCTGGTAAGCTTGTTCTTGCTCTTCCGCAGACAGCTCGCTCACATTAGCTTCGAATTCCTGATATTTCTTCGTATCCCCGTAGACAAACTTCGCCTCGGATTCAAACTGTTCTTGAATAGACAGAATGGGAGAATCGTCAAACAGGTTGAGATGAGAGATATCTCTCCCATCCACATACTCGTCCAACTGGTCGATGATGGTTTCGAGCTTTTGTTTGCGTTGAACGAGTGTACTGCGATGCTCTCTTAGGATATCTTTCTGTTCTTTTTTGGAGAGTTGCATCATGGCTGCAATGTCTTTTAATGAGAAATTCATTTCTTTAAACAATAGAATCATCTGCAGATTCCCCAGTGCCTCTTGATCGTAATACCGATAGCCATTGTCCTCGACTTTACTCGGTTTCAATAGATCCGTTTTATCGTAATAATGTAATGCGCGTTTGGTGATGCCGGTAATCTGAATGATATCTTTAACGGTGAAATAGGGTGTCTTCATTCCAAAAGTCCTTTGTTTCAGCAAGGATGACACTTGCCGGAGTGATGGTTGCTTCGGTAATCGGTGTACCTGTTTTGTTCAGATAATATTGGATTAGGTGATAACCGCAGGCATAGCCAGCCGCATAGGGCATACCTACGGGAGTGAAGTTTTGCAGTGTGGCAAGTTCATCGCCGTATAGATAGGGATTAATCTGGTCAAAACCGGTGACATGCAGTTGGTCTTTTAATTTTGGTTTGATAACTTTATTCAAAGTCTCCATATCCGTTTTGGCTACCCAGGGGCCTAGCAACTCTTCTCCATACAGGGATGTCGCAAAGCTCTCGGCCAACCCCTCGCTAACAACCATCTCGCCAAGCGTGATCTGTGGATTCCACTGGATATATTGATATCTCACGTTATGATTGCATTCATGGGCTAACACGGATTGCATACGAGGTAGAGTATATCTACTCGGAATCAGGTTCGCAATAATATAACCCGGGATTCCACCATCTCCACTGATGCCTTTGTTCATGGTGAGTGAAGGACTGTTCTTATCGCCTAATAAAATCGTGTATAGATATTCGGAGACCGACAGGTCAATCCCTTGATCTGTAAAGGTGGATAGACTTGTACGAACAGCTTCATGACACTGTTGCCAAAATGCTTCAGACGAAATCGCTGCTAACGATTCGTTAAGCTCAGGTGTGATATCTGCGGGAGCGATATTCATAAAGTTATTCATCATGATCACGTCGAAGCCGTGAGGCTCATGAGAGCGAAACGGAATCTGTTGAATGTTCCATTTGTTCATGAATGGACTCATCATTCGCTCGCGGTATAACTCCAATTTGTCATCAGGTGCAGCCTTGATGATCTCTTCATAGATTTTATCTGAACGCAACGCTGTTATCTTCATCATTATTCTCTCCTTCAGGTAAGCTTGAGTTTATTATCAAGTATGACCTGACGTAACAGTCAAGGAGGAAGTTGCGATACGTTTAAGTGCATTAATCGATCCGATTCTAAGATAAGTTGTAAAAAAAATTTGGCTGCAATCCAGATATCTATGGAGAAAAAAACCAAAGTTTTTGAACGTTTATAATCGCCTCACACACGTTATCCACGTTTTTTTAATCCCCCAAGCCACATATATGAACAACGCTACCAATAGAAAGGCAGGTACGAAGATAGGTTGTGCCAGGTTGCCAACGGACATTGACGTGAGCTGTGAACCAACCAAACTGAACGCACCAACCCCAACAAACAAAGCGACATTCCATAAGGCAAAAGGGAGTAATCTTCCTACATTACTTCGATACCGGGTAATCATCATGATCATCACCAGTGTGAAAAGAACGAGGAACAGCGATTCAGTGATAGACGTCCATCTTCCCAGCTGACTCATTGACTCGATCGCTTGGTCGCTTATGGAACCACCTGAAGTCCACTGTTGTGATTGAGCTATCCGATCCGATTCCAAGGAAACATAAATGCCATAAAATAAAATCATTAGTACGAGATACATAAGCATCGCTACGTTTATACGACGTTTATCTGGTTGTTTGTTTAAAATAACGTTCATAGATTCACCTCTTAACCTGAATAGTGGGTTATCTCATGAAAATAACATTGAAACCGATCTGACACCAAAAATGGATATCTTTGTAGTATAATCCATTTGGTTCTGGATCGAAACCATGCACGAAGGAGGAGTGCTATGAAAAAGAAAATGTTCTTTTTGCTACTAGTTATAGTACTCGTTACTTCAGCGGTAATTATGATATGGTTTTCTAGGTTAGAACCTCCCGCATATCAGGTGGAAAATGATAACGATACCAACTCCACAGGCATGCATAACCAAGCATCTTCATTATCCAATATCATTGAAATCACGAATGAAGAAGCAAGCCTACAATTACCTCTTAACGACGTCCCAGAGTATAGGCGCTACCTGATGAATGAACCGGACTTCCAAACTGAAATAGATCGTACACAATTGGAGGTATTGGAGGTGCCTTCTTCGGAAACATATTCGATGCTGAAGTATGGCTGTGGAAACAAAGCTTGCTATACCCTTTTGGTGAAAACTGATGATAGAGAGACCCATAGCTTGCCGATGCCTGAGGGCATTTTACAAGATTATAAACTTTCCTCTGACTATCAGCAGGTGTTAATTCGATATGCTTATGATGAAGGCGGTCTGGTTAAGAGACAAATCCTTGTTGCCGTGGATCTCAAAAAATTAGAAATCATCCCATATGCATCAACTGATTTGGAAGAAGCATTCATGTTGAAACCGACTTGGCCCATCATCTCTTATGAATGGATAGACAATAACCATTTCACGATTGAAACAGCAGCATTAGAAACAAGTGAATATAACGTACTTAAAGACTGGTTTGATTCCAATGATCGTGAAACGAGGAAGGTAACCATTCGGTTAAATTCATTGGATTAATTTTAGCTATTTAGATGAGAGGGGCATGGATTTGAAAAAAGAAATAGCTTCATTGATATTGTTGAGTGCAGTTCTTTTTGGAGGATGCCAATCAGATTCGTTAGTTTCTATACAGCAGGAACGGGTTGTGTCTCCCATCATGCAGGTAACTAAGAAGCCGAAACAAGAAACAAATTCAAAATTGAAATTAATCGGATCTTCTAAGGATGAACAAGTAAAACTTTATGCAATTAAAGAAACGAAAGATGCAATTGAAAGAGTAACTCTAGATATAAATGGGCGCGCAAAAGATTTTGATTGGAGCATTTCTCATCATTCGGGAACGAAGCCGCAGTTATTTTATACCGATCTTACCGGTGATGGTAAGGAAGAGGCTGTAATAATCATTCAGACTGGTCGAGGGACAGGCTTGGATAACTATGAAATTCATGTCGTTAACTCCGATAACTTATCTGAAATTAAAGTACAGCGTTATGAGGATATTGTTGCTGAGCATATTGAATCGCGTATATCTAAAAATGATGATGGTACATTAGCTATTACAGTGAATTCAAAAGGACAAGTAGATAATTTCAATTATGATTTCGATCCAGCACCAGACTATAATCAAGATGAGCTTGCTTTCGGCGGTGTTGTTATTTATACATTGGATAATCACAAAATAAAATTAAGTCTTCCCGGCTCTGTTGGTATATCTCCTACATATGTGTGTGACTTCAATATCACGTATACCTTCGATAAAGCCGACAACGAATTTATCGTTGATCAGATTGAAGTTAAACCTGTTGAAGTAAGATAAAATGTCTTCAAAAAACGCTTACAAACTTTCAATTCTACCCTACCTTTTCGGAAATGAAGCTGAGATAATGGGAGAGTAAACGGGCATGAATTAATCCCTATATCGTCCATCATGCACCCACAATAGAAAAATAAATGCTGCATATCCATAGGAGGATTATCAATGAATACTCAACCACTGGAACTGATCCAGTCCACTTCAGGCCAAGCGCTGCTTGCCCAAATGTATGGTCAGCAGCAACTAGAAGAACAGACAGCACGTTATACAAAGCTCAATGAATCATTCGAACAGTATTTTGGCGTACAAGAGGGCAGCAAATTGTTCAGCGCGGCTGGACGTAGCGAAATTGGTGGCAACCACACGGATCATAATCATGGCAAGGTGCTCGCGGGAAGTATTACGCTGGATACGATAGCGGTGGCTGCGCCAACGACGGATTCGGTAATTACCTTTTATTCAGAAGGCTATGAACAGAAATATGTAATCGATCTCACAGATTTGGCACCGAAGGCTGAGGACGACGGCACTACGGCGTTGATCCGTGGTATGGCTGCGGGATTTGGGCAGTTCGGATACAAAGTGGGCGGCTTCCAGGCGTACATCTCCAGTAACGTGTTCTCGGCGTCCGGGCTGAGCTCGTCGGCATCGTTCGAGATGCTGATTTGTACGATTCTGAATCATTTCTACAATGATGGATCACTGGATGTGGTGGTTATGTCCAAGATTGGTCAGTATGCGGAGAACAACTATTGGAATAAACCATCCGGTCTGCTGGATCAGATGGCTTGTGCCTACGGTGGGCTGATTGCGATTGATTTTGAGAATCCGGCCGAGCCTGTAATTGAGCCTGTACAATGGGATTTCCAACAAAACGGCTACTCATTGGTCATTGTAAACACAGGTGGGAATCACGCGGATCTGACGGAGGATTACGCTGCTGTACCATATGAGATGAGAGCGGTTGCTAAAGCGTTGGGCAGCGAATATGTCCGAGAAATTACGGCCGAGGCGATGTATGCCAATCTCAAACAGGTACGTGAAGCAGCGGGGGATCGTGCGGTACTGCGTGCGCTGCATTTCTTGGAGGAAAACAATCGGGTGGACGGTCAGGTACAGGCCTTGCGTGAAGGGCGTTTTGCTGATTTCCTGAATCTGATTACGGCATCCGGGAATTCTTCCTGGAAGTGGCTCCAGAATGTATACCAGAGCGGCTCGGTGAAGGAACAGGAGATTGGTATCGCACTGGCGTTAACTGAAAATTATCTGCAAAAGCTGGGTGATGGCGCTTGCCGTATACACGGCGGTGGATTTGCAGGGGTCATTCTGACGATTCTTCCCAACGAAAAGGTTGAGGAGTATATGTCCTGGATGCACGGCATGTTGGATACGCCAATTATTGTGGTTAATGTGCGTGCGCAGGGTGCGGTATGTTTGAACACATTAATCGAAAACGTGGGTTAATCTTGTCGTTGTAACACACTGCCATATTTAACCTGTACAAGTAGTATTAAACGGTACATTATAGCGGTCCTCCAACTTGACACTGGTCATGGAAGAGGATCGCTTTTTGCTGTCTACATTAGGAAATAGCTCGCTCCGGACTTATTCTGAGGGAACGGTTCGTTATTAAAAACTTTAGATTAGGAGTTGGCGAAGATGATTGTAGAACGTGAGCAATCTTATGTTCAGTTCTCTATATAATTCCAAACTTTGGACGCGTTTCCGTGTTAATTAGGTAAAGGAGGGGATGCAGAATGACGACAACCACACTGGCTGAGCAGGAAGAGGCGCGTTTGTATGACGAGTTGCGACGTACGCTGGAAGAAGTGGAAGAAGGAAAGCAGCGGCAGAAAATGTTGAAGCGTATGATCGGGCAAATCAAGTTTGCCAAATGGCGGAAGGAACGATTTCACTGGTTTGATCAATACTTCCTGAATGTAAGGCCAGTAACACTTTGGATCATGTTAGCCACTGGGGCGCTTATGCCAGTAATGTTGTTCAGCATTTTTATATGGGTATCCTTGTGGGTGGAATGAATCATGATTGATTAGGGTAAATACCTTTGAATGAATAGCATGTTAAAGGGAGGGCAGTGGCATATATAGAAATTATGTGGACAGTTACTGCCTACTAACTTTATTAGGATAAAGCTAAATTTATTTCCTCACGTATACACGCAAAAGTGTGAGCTTATTACTGGTAACAACTGCCTAAGTACTTGAATGTACCTACTGTCTACTACCCAAAAGGATAAAGACTTTGTACTCATTTTTCAGTTGTTATGTACACGTCACGCCGAAGATGCACTATAATGATTCTACTTCTTTTGGAAAAAGAGGATGGAATCTAGTGAAGTGGTTCCTTATTACATAATTAAAGAGCCGAGTATATCTACAAGGCTCTCAGATAAAAAAATCGTATATGTTTGTTTGAGTTAAGTAGAATTCATTTATTGAAGAGGCTTGATTTCATCTGGCACTGAACCCGTTTTGACTTCATAGGTATCATAATCGACCATAGTGAATATTTCCTGATCTTTGTTTCCTTTCACATATCCAGTTAAAGAAACGGTATGGGATAAATCAGCGGGAATAAATTTATGGTCTGTGAATTCAACATCAATTCCATACTTTTCTTTAAAGTAGGCTTGGCTTGCTACCTGAGCTTTTTGAATAATCTCTTTTTTCTCGTTTGACATACATCCTCCTAAAGTGAATGATATGGCGCAGATCATTAATATAAAAAGTAATCCTGATTTTTTCAAGTAATCACCTCATATTCCTAATGTTGTCGTTTGATAATGTGCATTATACAACTTCCGTTAACTAGAAGAAAGGGTGAATAGGATGGATAAATACATGACTGACGAATTATATTTAAAAATATCTGAGCTTGCATATACGGATGTTCCTGCAGGTCGTAGTGATATTTTGGACAAGGATGAGTACAAGGATTGGAGAACGGTTGAACCAAAGGGTGCAAGTCTGCATAGTGCGTATTCAGGATTTGATGCTATAGTTCTTGAGAATCCCAAAACAAATCAAGTTATCATCGGTTATAGAGGTACTGAACCTGAAGGTATTATTGGAAAAGCAGCTGATATTGAGACAGATGCCTTCGATGTCGTAGGTGGCAGAACCAGAAGGCTTGAAGATGCGATAACCGATCCAGAACGTCATAATATATTTAAAAATAGTCCCTTCAAGCTTATGAAGGATAACATGGATTGGGAAAATAATCAGTTTCACCAAGCTGAGGAATTGTATGAGGCGGTGAAGGAGGCGTACCCTGATTCAGACATTTCATTGACGGGTCATTCCCTGGGTGGCGGTTTAGCTCAATATGTAGCTGCTCGTCAGGATGTGTCTGGGATGACGTATAGTGCTCCTAGTGTAACGAATCTCCTGGATGATGTCAGTTTGTCCAAGGTGAATGAGGGTCAGTTTGATAACAAAATGGTTAACGTGGTTCATCCCAATGATTCTGTAGGGGCTGGGGGAATAAGTGAATATGACAGGCACGTAGGAAGTACCGTGTATAAGGGTCAGGACTTTGACACCGCTAATGCGATGTATCAGAATTGGAAATTTCAGTTTCAGTTAAAGGTTCCTTTTCAGCCTCTGGGTGCAGGCTCGCCCATGTTAGTTCATGACGTAAGAATAGGTGTGGATCTGGACAAGCTTCATGTTGGTGATATTATAAGATTTTTTGATTCATTCTCGAAGGACGAAGGCAAAGGGTATCATTCCATGGATCAATATGAGTTTGATGAGAATGGAAATCTAAAAGGACCACTAATAGACCGGAACACTGGTGAAACCATTGATATTTCTCCTAGGTGGACGGCCCATCAGGAGGCATTAGCCACCTTCTCCAATTTGATGGCAGGTATTGTTCCTCCGTTGATCGCAGCAGCTACAGGAATTGTTAGTGGTAAAGGTGGGGGCAAGATTCAATTAACACCGGAAGAGTTAGCGCAGGCTGCTAGGGAGATGAGGCTAAGTTTAAGTGGCTTCTCGAATGATGCCCAGGCTTCGATTCAGATGTTTCAGACACATATATCTACCAGCGAAAGTCAGTCCTTTACACCCATCGCCTATAACGCAACAGCAACGTTACAAGCAATCAATCGTTGGTATCAGGAATCCATCAGCGAAATTGCGGAATATATTGAACGTAAAAGAGAAGATTTTGTAATCGCAGACCAACACTAATGCATTTCTACATAGAAGGACTAACAGGAGGAAATGAGAAATGGGCAGAATATCCGTATCCTTGTCTGATTTAAGAAGGGCTGTTCAGCAATGTGAGCAGTTGCAGCAACGGCTCATGCAGCAGGAACAGAAAATGCGCTCCATTCATGGCCGATTGAAGCAAGACTGGATCGGTACATCTGCAACAGAGCTGACACATAAGATGCAGTCATTTATGGATGGGGCATCTGCAAAGCTGAATGAACTCGAAGCTCATAAAGAAGAACTGATGCGATATATTCGTAAAATGGAGGAAGCGGACAGAGAAGATCGCAGGGATCGCAGCAGGGTACAGTAATACCTCTTTACAAGAAAATAGTTAGATAGGAATGAACCTTCCCACCTAACTATTATGCTTTGTTTTTTTATACAGTGGAGCAATGCTATCCGAGTAGCCGATACAGATTAATGTGTGGCAGACTTAGCCTTGTTTAAAGTCTGAATTTTCTCTAGCATGTACTGGTGGTAATCGCGAAAACTGCCAATGTGGTGCAAGGAATCGGAATTTTCAGACTGAATCTTAATTTTGCCGTCCTGAGGCAGTTTTTTCATCTCAGCAACCACTTCTTTCGAGCCTTGAATATCTCCAGCCATCTCCTGAATTCGTTGTAATAACGTTGGATGGCCCTCATGTTGCAGCATTTCAGCGAGAGGTCTCATTTCCTCCAGCTTCTGGGTGGATCGTTCAAGGGTGGTCATTACTTTGTCTTCATCCATGCTCGCATTTAGCGAAACCATGCGATGAATATGATCCTTTTCCATCCGTTCCAGCGCTTCCAGATGGGAAGCCTCCAGTCGTTTGGGATCGCTCCAGCTCTCGGTTTGAACAGTATCCTTCTGCTGTGAAGCATGGTTCATATTGGCATTGCCACAGCCCCATAACAGAGTCGAGCAAGTTAACACCGTTCCAACGGCGATGATGCTTTTTAACCTCATGTTGTCACTCCTTCAATAATTTCCTTATGGTAGTATGAGCCGTAAAATGGTAATTATGCATACAAACCAATGGATCAGAAGGTCCAACTTTTTAGCATGGGTATTGTTTATAGAGTAAAAGGGTTGTTTGTTACAAAGGGGGAAGCTTATGAGACTGTACACTAACAACATTTGGAAATGGAGCACGACGCTGTTGTATCCACTGCTAATATTCTTAGTTTGGAGCTGGATGGTTCCACTTCAAATGTGGTATCTGTTAACCATTTCCATTGTGTTTTGTTTTCTGTGGAGCGGGGTGAAGGAGTTGTTTATCTCTACCGGACTGACCTGCCTTGTTGCCATCCCGTGCTGGTGGTACTTCATTGAGCTTCCCAAACCATCGTTTGGTGCAGAGAATTTTGCCGCTCATCTGGTGATGATTGTGCCGCTTTTTATATTTGTGGTGCTACTGCCACAGACCCTGATTTTGACCACACGTATGCGAATAATGGAGTACTATAGGCAGAATGGAAAATAGTCTGATAGACGGTCGCTGCCTAGTGATGGATACGATAATTTAACATCATTAATGACTTCCTAACCTGTATGGTTGGAGGTCTTTTTATTAATCAGTAAGGAATAAACTATTTATATTTCCATATCCATCCTGTAAAATCTTCTGATAAGGTTATTCAAGTTGGGAGATTACGTTCATGCAATCAGGAGGGCATATGAGCAAGAGGAAAAATGAGAAGTTATACAATTATTTATTATTATTTTTGATTTTATATGGAGTTACTTTGTTTATTTGGCCTATGGCTCTTTTTGGACTTGGTATGTCCTTATCGGCACCGTATCCACACACATATGATACTTCCCGTGATCTAATGGTTAAAATTCTTTTCACCTATCCTTTAGGTGTATTATTCGCGATTTTTTATTGTGGGATCAGTTACGAGAACGGGCGATATAAAGCCCCTTACTGGGTCGTTCATGTTCCATTACTTTGGCCTGTTTCATGGATCGTAGTAGAATATTTAGGATTAAAATTTAGCTTTTAAAGAAAAGAAGGTTGCATTGGCATACATCCCTGGACAACGAAGATTAGATGATCTGACGAAAGTTATGAAACGTTTCAACCCCTACACAAAGTAATCGCAGCATCAACCCAAACAATCCCCTAGTCCGTTTCATACGGCAGGGGATTTGTTATGGCTACACTTTCCTACGGAATTTTCCCGTATATGGAATCGTAATATGAATGTCCAGCTTCTGAATGGAATCTTCCGTCAAGATCATCTTTGTGCCGTTGTTGGACAGCTTGCGCCACAGGCCTGGATTTTTGCGATAAACCTTCTCCTGAAGTCCATAGACATCGACTCCACGTTTCAGACCTTCGTGATACGTTTGTAAGATTTGCTCCCGCAGTGTCTTCTCGCTGAATTGGACCATCTCGTCATAGGAAACAGGGGTGAGATATTCATACAAGGCGGTCAGGTATTTGGCATCGATGTTGAAATGAACCTCATTCCCACGAATGACGGGTACAATTTTGACGTTGGGCAAACCAACGCTGAGCGCGCCATAGATGGTTCCTTCGTTTTCAATGATCAATGGCGCACGCCGCATATCCTTAAGTAACCAGTGAAATCCAGGAAGCTTGCTATGGGGCAAATATTCAAAGTCATCCCCGGTTCTTTCAAAAAAAGCACCGTCAATCATAAACAGCTCATAATTCTTTTTGTTCTGCGACCAGTGCTCCTTGTTCAAGGTGATGCAAGGCAGATAAGTTGTCGTGGACGCATTGTTATGGGTGGCAATGAGTTTGAAACTGAGCACTGGAGGAAACAGCGATTCTTCCAGGAACGAGGGAAGAGGGTTATGCAGAATGCTATCCAGCGGTGACAAATTGTATATGGACGTGGCACTCAGAATATTTTCCAGTGGATCGCGAGTGCCGTATACCCAGGTTGTGTAACGTGATTCCGGAAAACGTCCAAGCATGTCAAACACTTCCTTAATATGCTTGCTTGTCAGGATACTTTCGGCCATGACAATGGCCGTCACATGGCCCCAGGCGATATGCAGCTGGGAACTTCGGAACAGTTCGTTTACCGCCAGATTCAATGTTTTCCCCGACGCATGTCCAACCCATACAGGTGGAGCTTCCGCAGTTTTGGTTGAACTTTCGCTTTTGGCTACACTGGTAAAGTCCATGCTCTGAACATACATATGGTACAACCCGTCTTTGTAATCGATCCCGATCGCTTTGGCATAGTCCACCTGTTGGATCTCATAGGCACTCCAGCACCCGCTGGTCACAAAACAAAGAGAGAGACTTAGCAGCCCTAGCAACCATCGTTGTACAAGCCGCTTCATCGCTCATTCCCTTCTTTGCGCGGCTCCTGCGTTTCCAAATAGACAGGTCTGCGTTTCATCCATCCTTTCGGAAGTTTGAACAACGAGGCCAGCGCCTGTCTGAAATTAAGCGGACTGAGCGGCGTCAGATAAGGAATGCCGAACGATTTCAGATCGGTCAGATAGATCAGGAACAGGATAATGGACAGAATGAACCCGTAGATGCCAAGGGATGCCCCCAGTACAAAACAGAAAAAACGCAGAATCAGAACAGAACTGGTCATGACCTGATTCACAATCGTTGCGCCGGCCACTACGGTTACGGCAATGACGACAATCATGAGCGGGGAAACCATGCCTGCACGGATGGCCGAATCCCCAATAATCAATCCGCCAACAACGGTCAGCGTCTGACCAATAGCGCTGGGAAGCCTCACCCCTGCTTCCCGGAATAGCTCCATCAGAAGCATAATGAGAAACATTTCCACACCAGACTCCATAGGTAAACCCATGCGCCCAACCGAAATCGTGGCTACGAGCGGAAAGGGTAGCTGGTCCATGTGAAAAGAAGTCAGCGCAATATAGAAACCAGGCAAGAACACGGTTATTAATAGCCCGATAAAACGCAGCATACGGCCCACATTCACCGGAAGAAACGGGAAGCTGGCATCCTCAGGGGATTTGAGAAGCAGAAACAAATTGACGGGTCCGATGATGACGCTGGGATTGCCATCCACGATAATGACGAAACGTCCGTTCAGAAGACATTCCGCCGCAAAATCAGGTCTGCCCGTGTAGTGGGTTACCGGAAACAATGTGACTTTGGAAGGGGACAATAATTCCTCTAGTTCATTGGCGGTCATAATGCGTTCGATATCGATTTTGCGCAGCCTATTCTTCACATCATCAATCAGCTCGGGATTGGCAATGTCCTTAATATACATCAGGGCAACTTTGGTCACGGAGCGAGAACCAATTAATTCAATATTACAGGCTAATTCGGCCGTACGCAGGCGTGTGCGAATTAACGCAATATTGACTGATAGTCGTTCGATAAAACCATCTCGTGCCCCGCGGATCGATACTTCCGTAGTGGATTCATCCGGCGACCGTGTAGGAATGTTGGATATATCCATGCTCCACATCTTCTGGATGGAAGGAATGCAGATGAGCATATGCCCCTCAAACACTCGCAGGGACATGAGTTCCTTTCCCAGCGGATTGTTCTGTATGTCTATACTTGTCCATTGCAGGGTAATGGACTTCTCGATATCCGATGCACGAACAAAGTGAGTACTCTCGTACGTTCGCGTCAGTTCGGGAAGAATAATATCATATATGGATTTGCTATCGACCATACCGCTGCAATACACGATGACAATCTGCTGCGGAGACTCCCCAATCATATGACTGCTGATGATAACATCGTCTGAACCTGTAAAAAACGTCGTCAGATTATGCTCATTGATTCGGAATGGTTCAGCCAGATGGGGGTTCTTCTTTGGTGTGGTTGTGAGCGGCATGGGCGGGAGCCTCCTTGTCTTTTTTGTGTATAAATGCGGCGAGGGTCAACAGGACTGTTACCGTGGATACATAGGTCAGCATCACGGGAAATTGAATATGGTTTACATAATAGTCAACGTAATCAATTCTCCACCACTGTACAGCTATGGCGCACATGATGAAGGTGACGATTAGAACGGCAACGTACCTTTTCTTAGGTCTGCGAAAATCGAGCAGGTCCACAATAAGATAGATGGAGATCGCCACTCTGGCAAATGAACCACTTAGCCATTGATAGATGGACAAGAAGTCCACGTGCTGGAGCAATTTCCCTATATTCACCAGCTTCCATTGCTCATAGGGGCTATTTCGTTGTTTCGCAGCTTCCTCCGGACCGAACTCAACGATGGCTCCCAGCGTTGGACCAATCGCCATACTGAGCATGAATAACCCGAGCAGCAGAAGATGCCACCAGCGAATTTTACTTTTGATATCGTGTTGGAACAGCATCAATATCCAGATTTCCATCAGTCCGGCAAGCGAATAGATCATGCCCCTCAGGACAGGACCGGCACCGTATTCCATGATGGGAAACAACTGACCATAGTCCTTGTATTTCATGTTGGCTGACATCACGAAATATCCAAGCAGGATCACGAATGGAAGTAGCAGACTTGAAGTCATGGCAATGGAACGAATACCTTTGGCAGCCGCCCAGGCAGCAACCAGAGCACCCACGCCTGCGAGCACATAGGGTGGGGTGAATTGAAGATAGGTAGATACCGTCCAGTTCGTTGTTTCATATAAGGTATGTGAGCCGAGTGCAAGCAGCATGAGTGAGGCAGTAATACGGAATATCCATGAAGGAATTGCGCCAAATTCCCGCGTGATCCAGTCAGTTAAGCGCTGTCCGCGTACCCGTCGGATAATAACGAACATCATACATAGAAATAACAAAAAGAAGGGAGCAGCAGCGACTACCGATAGCCAGCCATCTCTGCCTGCATAATCCAGAATTGCTGGAATGGACAGAACATGGCACACGAGGCCTGCACTTAACAAAATGATGGAAAAGGACAGCCATATCGTGATTTCTCCCTTTTCACGGCTCATGGGAATCCTCCTTTCCGTTCAAGGAAGTTTCCGTTAGGTTGTACAGGAAATGGATTTTCGATTCCTATTTTATTTTTTTGAACAATAGAAGACGAAACAAGATAGACGGAAGAGACAGAAAGCATTAACATACAGATATAGCAAGTTTAGAAGACAAGCTCCAAGCGAAGTATAGAGAAATAGGAGGAAACCTACGATGACAAATACAACGAAGGCACCTGGAGAGACGAAAGTTGGCTTTATCGGTACAGGCGTTATGGGCAAAAGCATGGCAGGGCATATCCAGCAGGCAGGCTATCCGCTGCATGTCTATACGCGCACGGCCGCCAAAGCGGAAGCGTTGGTGAAGGAAGGTGCCGTATGGCATGACACACCAGGCAAACTGGCAGCCGAGTGTGATGTCATCATCACGATGGTGGGGTATCCGAAGGATGTCGAGGAGATTTATCTTGGTGAGGATGGTCTCGTGGCAAACGCCAAACTGGGCTCGTACCTGATTGATATGACCACATCCAGTCCACTGCTGGCTGAACGGATCTATGAAGCCGCGGAGGCTAATGGACTGCATGCATTGGATGCACCGGTTTCCGGTGGGGATATCGGTGCACGGGATGCCAAACTGTCCATTATGGTAGGTGGTAGTACGGAGGCCTTTGAAGCGGTTCGTCCGTTGTTCGAGCAAATGGGCACCAATATTGTGCTGCAAGGCAAGGCCGGAGCAGGACAGCATACCAAAATGTGCAACCAGATCGCCATTGCTTCAGGCATGATGGGTGTTTGCGAGGCACTCGCTTATGCCAAGACATCCGGTCTGGACGCGGAGAATGTGCTGAAAAGCATCGCTACCGGTGCAGCCGGAAGCTGGTCACTTAGCAATCTCGGTCCGCGCATGATCGCAGGCGATTATGAGCCTGGATTCTATGTGAAACATTTTATCAAAGACATGGGTATCGCTCTCGAATCTGCCAAAGCCATGGGTATGAAGACGCCAGGGCTGGCCTTGGCTGAATCCTTGTATCAGGAAATATCCAGCAACGGTCTGGATGAGAAGGGTACACAGGTGCTTTACACATATTATTTACAGGCTTAATCCTAACAACCAAGACAACAGCGTGTTCTTTTTCTTCAATAGAAAGGAATGCGCTGTTTTTATAAAAATTCTCCTTCCCGTATGCGTCTAAAGTCACAGTATTGGTTAAATATTGGTATATACTTTAGTTGAACAATGGATTTTTGGTCCTCTTCCCTTTATTTTTGCCCCTCTTTATCCGACATAAGTAATAGAAGTATACATAATGGATGTGCGAAACCCACACTACATAGAACGGAGCTTGCCCATGTTCAAAAAAATCCTGTCTCTGTTCAAGTCACAGCCAGAGCTCGCGAACCAGATCACAGCTTCCGCTTCATCTTTACCGTCAACGGCTCCCATTCCCACGCGTATGGTACGCAGTAGACGCAAAAAAACGAAATCAGATGGAGATTGGACCCGTCAGCCAGAGGAACCAAGCACTGCCCAGCAGCTGCATGCTCTTCCGGGTGAATACAAAGTGCTGAACGACTTGCTTGTTGCCAATACCAAGTCCCGCTCGGGTTACTCATCGATTGATCATGTCGTCATCGGTCCGCGGGGTATCTTCGTGATTGAGACACGAAACCTGACGACGGGTGAGATTCGTGGTGGTCGAAGAGAGGCCAACTGGACAGTCAGCAGCAGCCGAATCAAGATGTACAACCCATTGATGCAGCACCGAGGGCATGTGGAGGCCATTCAGGCACACCTCGGCGATTATAAAAGGGTTCGTCTCGTCTCCATGGTGACCTTCACCAATCGCTGCCGGATCAGTGTTGATCCCGCTGTGAGATATGTCAATTCGGATGAACTGATTATCTATGATCATGAATTGGTGGAGACCATTCTGCGCAAAACGGAAAGGCTTGAGACCGAAGTCCCCGAAACGTTGTATAAAGAACAGGATATTCAGGCGATCTACAACATGCTGTCCGCAGTCAATTCCACGGATCCCCAGATTCGGGCTGATCATATGGAGAAGGCGAAAGGCATTAAATAAGAGGAATCTGAATCTGTGGCAACATCCATGCGCGATGAATTGAAACGAATAATGCAACATAGCCAGTCAGACTTATCAACACGGTTGTCCTTCATGGATGACCGTGTTTTTTTGTTCTCTCCGTAAGTGAGAATAGGACAGGCAGAAATGTAGCATGAGCATGAGCATGCAGGCACATTGTCTTATACACCCAGTATTTAACTTATGATAAAATAAAGACCAGATTTCATAGTGATCTATCTATGTTATCCGAAAGGATATTTATGGAGTGAACTGTTCATGGATTGAAGTAGAGGTGGATGTAATACAGGTACATACAGAAGATAAGGGGAAGATTATACGATATGAGATGGAATCATAGAATCAAAATGTTTACGGCCATTTTCAGCTTGGTTGCCGTTCTGACCGCATGTGGCGGTGGGGCGAAGGAAGCAACAACGAAGGAGCCAATCCAGGATGCTGGTACAGTAGCAACAGCGACCAATAGCTCGGACACATCGACGGCTGACTCGTCGGCTGCAGATACGAATGCAGAAGACTCTGCGGACACCTCCTCAACTTCCGATACAACAGGGGCTTCATCTGAAGAAGGCAAGATTGGAGTGGACTCTACACTGGAGGAATTGAAGCAGAAGTATGCGGACAAGCTTGGCTATATCCGTGTGCCGCTTAATGATCATCCGGTGCGCAGGGTAAGTGAAGAAGGCTCCAAAAATATTAATATCGCCAACTATAGTGATGCGGTAGTGAATATGAACACAGGTATTCCGATCCATTCCGATTCACAGCGTTTGATCGATGATGCCTTTCCTTTTTTCACAATCGTTCAGGCACCGGAAGTGTCCTATGTGTCATGGGAAGAAGCAACCAATCTGGAGCGTGCCATGGTGAAGACATTGTTTATCTCTCGTCAGGCGCTGTTACTCACGGAGGATGCCATGAAGAACAAGGATTACACCAGTCAGTCCTTTACGGACTCGATGGAATTTTTCAAGAATGCAGCGGAGTTTGACTCCATGGCACCTGTCGCGCAGCATACGTATGACATCACTTTAACAAAACTTTACGATAAAGCTCGCGAGTCGTGGGCCAAACTGGCTGCAATAGATCCGGAACAGGACGAAGCTGCATTTGCCGAGAAGTATACGGAAGCCAGAACAGAAGCGAATAACGTGATGGGGCTGCTGAACATTTTGCTGTCCACCAATGAAGAAGAACGTTTGGAACAGACGTACGGCAAATAAATGTGATCTGTCGTTGTAAGAGTAAGTTTGCTGTAACTGGAACATTTCAATCGAAAACAAAATCATCGCACCTGGGCAGTCTGCCCAGGTTTTTTGTTGCAGATGCATGTTCTCTCACCGCCTATTTCAGGTTAATAATAAGATGGAAAGAAGATATTAGCGATTTGAAGGTTCAAAATGCGATATAATAAGCGTATTGGATACGTGAAATTTTACATAGAGTTATGGAAAGAGACTAACGGAGCTGGCTGCGTGAACATACCAAATCGTCACGAAGATTAAACGCTCTGGGCCGGAGGAATGGTTATGATCAAGCTGTTGTACTACTTGAAGAAGTATCGAGTCGCCGCCATCGCAGCACTGGTCATGATGCTGATTGAATTGACGGTCGAATTGGCTCAACCCTATTTGATCTCGAAGATCATTGATAACGGTATCCAGCAAGGAGATCTGTCAGTGGTTTGGCTATGGGGTGGGGTGCTTGTGGGCAGTGCTGTCGTGGCGTTTGTCGCGGGTATTGCGAGTTCTTTTTTTGCGTCACATGCGAGTCTCGGCTTCGGTTACGATCTGCGGGAGAAGCTGTATGATAAAGTGCAAGCGTTCTCTTATGCGGTGTTTAACCGTTTTGCCACATCATCCCTGATTACCCGATTGACCGGGGACGTCACACAGGTGCAGGATACGGTGTTTATGAGTCTGCGATTCATGACACGTGTGCCGCTAGTGGTGATTGGGAGCATGATTATGGCGGTTGTGGTGAATCCGAAGCTGGGTCTGCTTCTCGTTGTGATGGTGCCTGTACTGCTCGTGTTTGTCATCTGGATGATCAAAAAGGCAGCGCTGCTGTTCCGCAATGTGCAGCGCAGACTGGATGCCGTCAACGGAGTCATCCAGGAAAATCTGACAGGCATTCGGCTGATCCGTGTCTTCGTCCGGATGGGCCACGAGATTGAACGCTTTGCCGGATATAGCGGCAAACTGATGAAGGGCACGATCTCCGCGCTGCGCTTGACGGAGACGACGATGCCATTCATGTTGCTCATGATGAATGGTTGTATCATCGCCGTACTATGGTTTGGACGACGTGACATTACTACCGGAAGTGCAACCGTGGGTGAAGTCGTCGCAGTTATTAACTATCTGCTTCGCACCATTGGCGCCATGTCTGCACTGTCCTGGATTCTGGTGACCTTCTCCAGAGCGAGTGCTTCGGCACAGCGGCTTAACGAAGTTTTTGACACGGAGGAAGTCTCGGAATCAGCTCAAACATTGAATACAGATCGTTCTGCACAAGCTGGGAAAGGGAATCCTGTTATCCAGGGTGCAGTTGATTTTCAGGGTGTAGGATTCAGCTATCCGGGCAGTGAAATTACCGTGCTGGAGGATATTACATTCTCAGCCAAACGAGGAGAGCGTATCGCCATCATGGGAGCAACAGGCTCGGGTAAATCCTCACTGGTACAGCTCATTCCAAGGCTCTATTCCGAAGATCAAGGCGAGGTTCGTATAGATGGTAATGATGCAGAACGGTTGGACATAGCCACATTGCGCGGAGCTATCGGTTATGTGCCGCAGGAAGTGGTCCTCTTTACCGGATCGGTACGGGATAACATCGCCTGGGGACGGGAGGACGCAACGCTCGAAGAGATTAAGGAAGCAGCGCGGCGTGCACAGATTCACGAGACCATAGAGAAGCTGCCGAATGGCTACGATACACAGCTGGGTCAGCGGGGAGTCAATCTGTCGGGTGGACAGAAACAGCGGCTCTCGATTGCTCGTGCATTGATTCGTCGTCCAAGCATCTTGATTCTGGATGACAGTACAAGTGCTCTTGATGTAGCCACGGAAGCAAGGCTGCTGGGTGCACTGGAAGATTTATCGTGTACAACGTTTATCATTACGCAGAAGATCAGTTCAACCACCTCTGCCGATCTGATTCTGTTGTTGGATGACGGGCGTCTGATTGGACAGGGGAAACATGAGGATCTGATGGATTCATCTGAATTGTATCGCCGAATCTATGAATCACAATACGGGGAGGGTACACCACATGTTCAAAGCATTCATTGAACCTTTCCGTCAGCCCCCACCGCCGATTGATCCCGAGACGCTGAAGGCAGGTGGAGGTCGTAAGCCGAAGGTACGGGCGAAGAACTGGTCCGGTACGTTAGGCCGGATCTGGGCGTATCTGGCCCGTCGCAAGGTCAAGCTGACGATGGTGCTGTTGATGGTATTTGCCAGTTCCGCGCTCGCTTTGCTTGGACCTTATATGGTCGGTGTAGCTGTGGATAAATTCATTGATGGAGAAGCAACGAGTTCCAGCTGGACGACATTTTTATTGGGCCTGTTGGCAGTCTATGTTCTCTTCTCCTTGTCGTCATGGCTTCAAAATATCTGGATGATTGAAATTGCACAGGAGACCGTATTCCGCATGCGGTATGATCTGTTCTCCCATCTGCACAAACTGCCGATTCCATTCTTTGGCAAGCGTCAGCAAGGGGAGATCATGAGCCGGGTTACCAACGACATTGAGAATGTCAGCGGTACGCTGAACAGCTCAGCGATCCAGATTTTCTCCAGTGTGTTAACACTGATCGGAACGTTTGGCGTGATGCTCTGGTTAAGTCCGTTGCTGACCTTGCTTACATTTATCGTGGTACCACTGATGGCTATTGGCATGCGCTGGATTACGCGTAGAACCGGGCCGTTGTTCAAACAACGTCAGCGTAATCTCGGCGAACTCAATGGGTACATTGAGGAAACCTTGTCCGGACAGAAGATTATCAAGGCGTTCTCGCAGGAAGAACGGGTCATTCGCGGGTTTGAGGAACGAAATACGAAGATCCGGTTGTCCGGTTTCTGGGCACAGACCATCTCCGGTTTTATTCCAAAGCTGATGAATGGCCTGAACAACCTGAGCTTTGCGATTGTCGCAGGCATCGGCGGGATCTTGGCGATTCAAGGTTCCGTTACCGTCGGCGTGATTATCATTTTCGTAGAATATGCCCGTCAGTTTACCCGGCCGCTCAACGATCTGGCCAACCAGTGGAACACGTTGTTGTCTGCGATTGCTGGTGCGGAGCGCGTGTTCGAGGTATTGGATGAGGATGAGGAAGCGAAGGATGAAGGCGCAGCAGTATCTCTCGAAAAGGTGGAGGGAGCCGTTCGCTTCGACAAGGTATCCTTTGGATATGATGAAGGACGCAATATTTTGCGTGAAATTAACTTTGAAGCCAAGCCTGGCGAGATGATTGCTCTCGTAGGTCCGACCGGGGCAGGGAAAACAACTCTGATTCAGCTGTTATCTCGCTTCTATGATCCTACAGCAGGTACGCTAACGGTGGATGGACGTGATATTACGACCATTCGGCGCGAGAATTTGCGCTCACATATGGCATTTGTTCTTCAAGATTCATTCCTGTTCCAGGGTACGATCCGGGAAAATATCCGTTTCGGCCGCCTGGATGCGACCGATGAAGAGGTGGAAGCTGCTTCGAGGCTGGCGAATGCCCATTCGTTCATCATACGGATGAAGGACGGATACGACAAAGTGCTTCAGGCCGACGGAAGTGGCATCAGTCAGGGACAGAAGCAGCTGCTTGCGATTGCCCGGGCAATTCTGGCCGATCCGTCCATCCTTGTATTGGACGAGGCGACCAGCAGTATCGATACCGTCACGGAGATCAAGATCCAGGAAGGGTTGCAGCGCCTGATGCAAGGCCGTACCAGCTTTGTCATCGCCCACAGGCTGAATACAATTCGCCAAGCTGATCGTATTCTTGTCCTGAAGGATGGTCAGCTCCTGGAGCAAGGTTCGCATGACGCATTGCTGGAACAAGGCGGCTTCTACAGCGAACTGTATTACAGTCAGCTGCGGAACAAGGCACAGTAGTAAAAAAGAGGAATAACCTGAATCTTAAGCAGCCATAGCTGCATCAAGTAATCACAATAAAAAAAAGAAATGCTCTTAATCGACGACTTGTTCCCAGATCTCTATCGGGGAAAGGTCGTCGTTTTTTGAGAGCATTTCTCTTTGTGTAACATGGTCCATAATTTGGTTTAGTGTTCTTTCCAGATTCTGAGGCTTCTCCTCAGGAATGTGAGATGTAATGTATCTATAAATTTTTTTGAAAAAAATCAATAATTCAACAGGTGTTGTATCGCAATATATAGAATAACAAGATTATAAAAAAAGGTATTAAAACGGGAAATTATAATATCTCAATGAATTAAGGGGCTGATAAAACTATGGTTAATAGTAAAGTGAAGAAGATAAGTCTGTTTGGTGCAATTTCTGTTACGTTAACCATGATTTTTGTTTGTTCGTATCAAGTTTATCAAAATGTTGAAACGGTACATAATTATTTTTCTCCTAAAACGACTTCAATTCTCGCTCTTAATGTAGAAAATGATGAATGGAACAGTGTTAAATTTAATGGGAATGACTCTGTTAAATTTGATACTGTATTCTGGGATAAAACAATCATTAATGATGCAAAAAGTGCGGGTAACATACGGATGAGAGTTAAAGATGAAAAGGGTAATATTGTAATAGCTGAGTTCGAAGTGTTTCCAGGAACAAGTACAAGCTTAAAGGATTTAAATAAGGATAAGCAGTACTACTTCGAGGTAAAAGCTGAAAATGGTCAATTTATCATTAATTTAATATAAGAAGAGGGACTCGGAAAAAAATCTGAGTCTCTCTTCTTTAGCATAATTAGAAAAGGTTTCAAATTATATACCTTCCTGGTCCCAAAAATTCAGAGTTTCAACGTTATGTCCATATAAAGCAGGAATGAGAGCATAGTGCTCTCATTCCTGCTCTTTTTCATTTTCACTAGTCGAAGCAACCTGAGATTACTTCGTTACACTGCTCAGTTTGAACGAGCCGTCGGTCAATTTATTTGTATTGGCAAAGTCTACACCAGGTTTATTCGTTTCCGGGTCAATGATCGCAATCGCGATATCATAGGTTCCGGCAGCAAGACCGGAGACCGGAATGGAATCGGTCAGGGTGTAGGTACCCGTTTTCCACGTGGTCAGATTAACGTTTGTTGTTTTCTTGGCGACCACGGTATTGCCGCTGCGCAGTTGAATTTCAACCGGCCAGGCAAACGGGAAGTGCTGTACGCCTTTATTCTCCACTTTAATGGTTGTTGTAAATGTGCTTCCGCTAATGGTGGATGGATGCGAAATCTCCTTCACTACAAAGTGGTAACCCATTCGTTTCTTGAGTGCATCGATATTGGCCTGTAAGGCATGATTCAGAGGAAGCGAGGCAGGGGAATTTGGTCCCAGCCAGCTTGGTTTACTTAGCTCCGTTTGACGCAACGTTTCCGTAAATCCGCTACCGGTAGTTAATGCTGCAAGCATGCCGGAAGCTCCCCCGTAAAATTCGCCGCCTGAGATACGTGTCTCCCAGAAGTTCGCATGTGCAGGCTGCTGTTGACCAATGTCATCCCAATAGCCATTCTGGGTGCCTGTGTACCAGCCCCAATCCGCATCGAAGCTGTCTTTATGTCCAAACACATCGTTGAACATGCCCATGACCATGCCTTTATTATTGGTTTTGGCGAGGGCGATACTGCGCCGGATCAGAACCTGCATTTTGTCCTCTTTGCCAGCAAAGGCATCAATATAATGCTGAACGTATTTGTTCGAGATGTCATTGGTAGGGAACGCGCCTGTGTAATTGGTTTCACCATTTGGTCCGACATAAGGCCATGTATGGAACTCGCCCCAGTGTCCGAGTGAACCGATCTGGACAAAGGCGACCGGACGATCATTGGTGTTGTATCTTGCCGCAATGGCTTCGATGGCTAATTTGTGCCTTTCTTGCAGATAGGTGGAGTTGTAGTTGGGAGAGAAGCCCATGTTGTTCCCAGTACCCATGCCTCCGGTTGTATCGTTATATACGGTTCCAGGTGATTCTCCGCGGGCAATCATGTCATTGTAGAGCCAGTCGGGAATATCTCTGTGAGCCTGTCCTGTCGGGCTGTCCAGAATGAAGCGGAACACCACTTTGACGCCTTTACTTTTCCAGTAGGCAAAATTGTTGGCGGCTTCAATCGCACTAAAATCAAATGTGCCTTTGGTGGACTCAAGCTCCTTCCAAGTCACTCCGGCATATACGAGCCTGTGTGGCTGTGCATAAGTTGTACTCTTGGCCGAAGGCGCCCAGCCTTTGAATGGATTGTTGAGTGGGCTGTCCAGCTCTACGGGATTCACCACAGTATTGTTCCCCGTACCACCACCTGATCCAGCCGAGGTCAGAAGGTAAGCTGGCAGTGTTTGTCCAGACGCGGGCAATCTCGATGTATCCGAGCTGTTGTCGATATACCCGACTCGCACTGTGCTGCCTGCACTGATTTGCAGTGTGGCGAGAGGAATAGCGACCTCAATGACGGTGGAGCTGCGGTAGAATTGGGAGCTGGTCAACGTGCTGTTGAAGTTCCAGACCCAGTCGGTACCGCTGCCACCATAGCGATATAAACCCGTATTTTCAAGCAGCCACTCCACACCTGTAGCTCCCCAGCCCGCAGCCTGGTAACCGGTTGAAGTATTGTTATCGGTATTGATCCAGAAGTTGCCCATCGTTGTACTCAGACCAGAGCCTTGAATAAGCAGATAGAGGTTAGTTCCATCATTGGTTACTTTGAGCGTCTGGGCAGTGCCGCTATTGGTGGTGAGAACACTAACGCTGCTCCAGTCGCTGACATTGCCATCAATGGTGATGGTTGCAGCAGAGGCTTTGGGTAAGGCTGCTGCAGGCAATAGCAGGGTAATCATGAGGACAAAAGCCAAAAACAATCCAAAGCTCCGCTTGCTTCTATCAAATAATCTTGTCATGGTATACCTCCTGAATAATGGATTTTGAATGATAACTCGTTCTGCCCACCCCGAATTTCGTTATGAGGGGAGAGTTAGGAGAGCTCAACTCCTTTCTGATCCACATGAAGTAGCGGAATAGTAACGTTTTATGTAAGAGTCATGGTAGTAATCGGGAAATAAACAACTAAAAAGGTGTGAATTTGGTTTGCGGCAAATATAAAATGTGTTTTTGGTTCTTGGGTTCCGTGTCTAAATTGCATTATAGGGGATGAATACAGGAGATTCAACAGATATTTTTCCAGGATTTATTGTGTTTTCTATTGAAAATAGGCGTGTTTTATTGAATTTTGAACATGAGTATTCATAACTTAAACATAATATTTGCCGCAAATAAAAATGAATTCAAATTAAAGTATATGATAATACAACAAAAATGTAAACGCTTAATTTATGATGAATAAAGAGTTATACTGTTTAGTAGTATATAGAATAGAGCGCAAATATGTTGCCGCAAAATAATTTAAAATTTAGCCAAAATCAATTGACAAGGAATAAAAACTATTTTACTATCGTTACATAGTCACAGTCCTGTTAGATTTATTAACATCGAATTGGCTTCATGGCATTTGCCGCAAATTTACGAGCAACGGAGAGTGTAAGCATGGGGAAGATAAAAATGGCTTTTATCGGTGTAGGAGACATGGGGTCACATCATTGCATTGGTTTTGATTTGCTCGAGGAGAGTGAGGTTCGTTATATCTGTGATATGAATGAAGCCAATGTGGCACGTACGCTGGCTGAACTCAAGAATAGCAACCCCACCATAGTTAGCGATTATCGTGAACTGCTTGCTAAGGAAGATTTGGATGCGGTGGTTATCAGTGTTCCGAACTATTTGCATCGCGAAGTGGCAGTCGCTTTTCTGGAAGCTGGCAAGCATGTATTTCTGGAGAAACCGGTTGCCCATACCATTGAGGACTGTGATGCCATTATAGAAGCGGCGGAAGCCTCGGGACGGGTATTGCAGATCGGATTGGTTTATCGATATTCGAATCTGTATCGCCGAATGGAGAAGGAATTGGAGAACGGACGTCTCGGTGACGTGAAATTGATGTGGTGCAAGGAATTCCGTGACCCGTTCCCGCCTGCGGATTGGTTCTATGACAAGACCAAGTCTGGGGGAGCGATTGTAGAGAAGGATTGTCATCACTTCGATATTTTCAACTGGATGATCCAGGCGAAGCCTGTCCGCGTGTTTGCCTCTGGAGGCCAGCATGTCATGAAGCAAGGAGAGCCTAATCGGATTCAGAATTCATACAGTCACTATCCGACGAAAGAAATTTCGGATACCTCCATCGTCGACCATGCATTTATCACCATTGATTATGATAACGGCAGTAAGGCCAATCTGGGCTTGTGCATGTATTTGAAACCGCGCAATCTGATGGGAGAAGGGCTTGAGATTGGCCTGATCGGAGAGAACGGTGGCCAGATGGTTGCCCGTAATGACAAGACGATTGACATCGTTGGCGGGCAGGACTGGACGAAGGACCATCTGGAGATTGATGTGACCTCGGATTCCATTATGGGTGGACACACGGGTGGACAGACCCAACGCATTGATTTTCTGAAATGTGTAAAGGAAGGCAGACAACCTTTTGCTAGTGCGCAGGTTGGTCGTAACGCGTTGCTTATTGCCCTGGCGGCAGAGAAATCCATTTTGGAAGAACGGTACGTCTATTTAGAAGAAATTTCAGGCTGAGGGGTGTCATCATGAACAGGTTGAGAAAATATGACACACTGCTGTTTTTTCTCTTCATTTTGCCTTGGATTATCGGATTTATCACCTTTTTCCTATTTCCTTTTGGGACTTCGGTTTTCTACGCCTTTACGGATGCGAGACTTCCGGGAGCGACCAACTTCAACTTTGTCGGCATTGATAATTTTACGCACATGATGGATGATCCCATCTTCTTGAAAAGTTTGATGAACACGATGTTTTTCGTTGTATTCGGTGTTCCGATCGTAACGGCAGGTATGCTGGGTCTGGCGATGCTGCTTAATTTTAATGTCAAAGGTATTGCCTTGTTCCGCACCTTCTTCTATTTACCGACCCTGGTGCCCATTGTGGCAACAGTTATTATCTGGCGGCTGGTGTTCAACTCCGAATTCGGCATCCTGAACGCCGGACTTGGCGCGCTGGGTATAGGCAAAGTGGACTGGATTGGCGGGGAGCATACGATCAAGCCTGTCATCATCATGCTTCAGGTCTGGATCTCGGGCAGTGGAGTACTGATCTTCCTGGCTGCACTGAAAAATGTACCCAGACATTTGTATGAAGCTGCTGCCATTGACGGTGCAAGCGGGATTCGCCGATTTTTCCAGATTACACTGCCGATGATCAGTCCTTCCATCCTGTTTGTCATCATTATTCAGACGATGTATAACTTTCAGATGTTTACGGAAGCGCTGCTGCTATCTAAGGGTGGTCCGAACTACTCTGCTTATACGTTTGTCTACAATATTTACAAGTCGGCCTTTACCGATCTGAAATTCAGCATGGCGATGACGCAGTCGATTTTCCTGTTCGCCGTGATCTCGCTTGTCACCCTGATCCTGATGAAAGTATCAAACCGCTTTGTGTATTACGAGGGAGAACGATAGGAGGAGAGTTACATGAACAGCCGAAAAATAGCGGTAAAAGCGTCCCAATATACCATGCTGATTGTAGCATTAATGCTGTTCGCAGGGCCTCTTGTATGGATGCTCTCGACCATGCTGAAAACCAAAGCGGAAACCTACAAGGTACCTCCA
The DNA here is from genome assembly GCF_900107875.1 of Paenibacillus sp. 276b. Classification (NCBI taxonomy): domain Bacteria; kingdom Bacillati; phylum Bacillota; class Bacilli; order Caryophanales; family Paenibacillaceae; genus Paenibacillus; species Paenibacillus sp. 276b. The sequence goes on from NZ_FNRR01000002.1 coordinate 153,425, forward strand.
ACCATCCTGCCAGACACATTCAGTCTGGAAGCCTTTGAACGGTTGTTCGCTGTGCAGCCGATGATGTGGCAGTGGATTCAGAACTCATTTATCATTTCCTTTTTTGTTGCGGCGGGAGCGGTGGTGTCCAGTTCACTTGTCGCTTACGGTTTCTCCCGTTTTGCAACCAAGTATCGGAATATTCTGTTCCCGGTTGTACTTGTTACCTTAATGATCCCTCCATCCATTATGATGATTCCCTCGTACGTTCTTTTTTCTAAACTGAACTGGATTGATACCTGGTTGCCTCTCATTGTGCCAGCCTGGCTCGGAGGCGCCTATTATATCTTCCTGTTCCGACAGTTTTTCATGACCATTCCCCAGGAGCTGGACGAGGCTACATATCTGGACGGCGGCAATCGTTGGACGGTATATGCACGAGTCATTATGCCGCTGTCCAAACCGATTATTATGACGACCATTATTTTTGCCTTTGTGAACTCTTGGCTCGATTTTCTGGGGCCGTTCCTGTATATCAAAAACCCAGAAATGTTCACGCTGAGTGTGGGCTTGCAGCTGCTGATTGGTCAGACGAGCCAGGATTTGCCGGCGCTCGCTGCGGGTGCATTTATCAGTATTGTACCTATCGGTCTGCTGTATCTGTTTGCACAACGTTATATCGTCGAGGGGGTGGTGCTTACGGGCACCAAAGGGTAGAGTGGCTACCTGCTTTCCGGTTTTCAGGTGAACAGGACTTATTGATATGACTTAAAGGGGAGCTGTGTATATGAGAGCGAAGAGTAAACGGCTATTCAATGTTTGGGCACTTGTACTTGCTACAATGGTGGTGATCAGTGGATGTGGAAACGGGGGATCGTCCGAAAACGCCGACTCTTCTGGTTCCGGCGGCAGCCAGAGTGAACCTGTAACAATCACATACTCCCAGTGGGGGACGGCAGAAGAGCTTCATCGTACACAGGAACTGTTGGATCAGTTCATGAAGGCCAATACCGATATTAAGGTCAAACTCGAAGGCAAGGATTGGGGCAGCTACTGGGACGGACTGACAGCGAATGCAGCAGGGGGCACACTTCCGGACGTGTTCAAAACGAGTTATGCATACGTGGAGAAATACGCCGAGCTGGGCATTTTCAAGGAATTGGACGGCTTGCTCGCGGAAAATCAGTTTGATCTGAACAATGTGGACAAAAGTCTGCTCGGTCTTCACCAATATCAGGGCAAACAAGTATCCTTGCCTATCGATGCCAACGTCATCGTATGGTATTACAACAAAGCGATCTTTGAGAATGAAGCCACGAACCCTCATAAAGCTCCCGTTCCATCGCTTGAGCCAACGTGGGATGAAATTACCGACATTGCAACCAAGCTGACGCTGGATAAGAACGGGAAAAGCGCAGACGAAGCAGGTTTTGACGCCGGAAACATTGTGCAGTGGGGCTTGTCCATTTCACCAGGGTCAACGATGGATTGGTTCCTGGAGCCGGAATTGTGGTCCAACGGTGCGAAACTGGTGAATGACGATGGTTCCCTTGCACTTGAGACACCTGAAGCGATGGAAGTGCTGAACTATTTTATCGACTTGACCAAAAATAAAAAGATCAACACCACACCTGCACAGATTGAAGGTTTGGGTGGACAGGTGAACCTTGCGATTACTACATCCAAAGTAGCGATGAATCCGGGTGGCAGCTGGAATACAACCAACTACCAGGAGGCTGGTGTGGATTACGGTATCTCTTATTTGCCGAAATTCAAAACCAACCAAACCGTTGTTCAGCCAGCAGGTCTTGCCATCAGCTCCAATACAAAGCATGAAGAGGCAGCTTACAAGCTGTTGGCTTGGCTAGCAGGTCCGGAAGGACAGACAGAACTGGCGAAACAGGGATACTCGATTCCGGCTAACAAGGCCGCAGCGGATGCTTATATTGCCACTGTAGGTGAAGATAATAAAATCTTCCTGGATGCGCAGCAGTATGGCATTGTATCTCCCTTTACAACCAAGAAAACCGATCTGGTCTGGACGTATGGTGAGCAATCACTCAAACTTCCACTTGCCGGAGATGGTGATCTGAACGCAGCGCTTAAGGATTTGGCCTCCAAGATGCAATAAGCAGATAAAGAGGTGGCAAAGCTTCATACGTTTTCTTAAAAAGAATTAAAATTGCGGCAGTTATGGGGGACAGCAAGCTCCCTGACTGCCGCTATTATTTTATAAAAGACTGCGCCTGTGCACCATTTCATTGACTTCTGTCCAGTAGAAATATAGAATTATATTTGCCGCAAATTTGTGTTTGCAGAGATGAAATTGCCCCAATACGAATGGGGTTTAAATACATAGGTTGAGGAAAGGTGGGGGACTTCACATGGCAAAATTGAAGGATATTGCAGACCGCGTTGGTGTATCGATCTCTACCGTTTCACGTGTGATGAAGAACGATGTCAATCGATCAGTCAGCGATGAAACCCGCAAAAAAATATGGGACACCGCTGAGGAACTGGGCTATCGTTCACAGCGTCCGGCCAAGAAGAAGAAGGTCCAGCCCAAAACGGCATATGCGATCGGCTGTGTGGTGGCTATTCCCCAAAATAAATACAACAGTCCTTATTTTTCAGTCATTATGGAAGGGATTGAGAAGCAGCTTGCTGAAGCAGGCATGCGCCTGGAATTTGTGTATAGCATCGAAAACGATGGGGATATCGTTCAGTTGCAGGCTCTGGTGAAGGAACATCAGATTGATGGCATGATTGTGGTAGAACGGATTGATCCGGAAGCCTATCGCTGGCTTAAGACCAATGTACGGACTGTTGTGGGTGTGGATATTACGGACCCGGACATTCCGGTCGTCGGTTATGATCGTGAAGAGGCAGCGAGGGAAGCAACGAATCATCTGATTGCCCAAGGTCATCGGATCATTGCTTACATTGGCGGAGCAGAATTCAAGAATGATTTTCTGGAGGAAAAACGATTTCTTGGTTACCGGCGTGCCATGACGGATGCGGGATTACCTATTGATCATGATTGGGTGATCGATGTGAAATGGGATGTTTCTCTGAGTTATGAATTGACCAAGCAGGCATTTACCAACAATGCGAACAGACCTACAGCCATCTTTGCAGCCAGTGATATGATGGCAATTGCGGCCATGCGTGCTGCAACCGAACAAGGGCTCCGCATTCCGGAGGATATCGCCTTTTTTGGGGTAGATAATATTGAAATATCCGAATTCACTTCTCCCCCGTTGTCGACCATTCATGTACCCAAGCTGGAGATGGGTATGTTCGCGGTTAAACAGCTGCTCGATTATCTGGATCATCCATATGAAGTGGCTGTCAAAATGATCGTCCCGTACCGCTGCATATTCCGCCAGTCTTCCAATGGCAAAATAGAGTAGCTTTCAACCAAAGAGTTCCCTTGTCCAGTTTTGGGCGGAGGGAACTTTTTGGTTGAAAATTAATCGTAGATCACATTTTTCCCTTCTTCACTTAATTTTTTTAAAGATGTAAGCATATGATTTATCTCTTCATCGGAGTGTCTCTCCCATAAAGCTAATTCAGCTACTATTTTTAGAGGTGATTTAGATCTGTATGAGCGTGTTGGGTTGCCGGGAAATTTTTTATCAGTCAAGTTAGGATCATTTTCAAAATCTCCTAATGGTTCTACAATGTAGATTCTTTCTTTTGCATTCGTTTTTGCTAATTCAGCACCCCACTTGGCAGCATTTAATGTTCCCGTAAAGTAAATATGGTTAGATTTTTTATCTTGGTAATTGGATAAGTATTGCGGTTCTAATAAATCTCCAATGTTCAGTTCTGCTTTAGTACCATGAAAAAAGGGTCCATTATCTAAGACATTTTTTTGGTCATCCATACTGATGCACCTCTTTTTTAGATTTGTATTAAGCAGTATAGTGTAGGAATCGCCAAAAAAACAGTCTATAAAAAACATAAAAATAAAGGTATAATCTAAGTAGAGAGAATGATATTGAGCGGAAATTACCTATATAGGCTGAATTAAAGGGTATAGTTTGGTACGGGAAAATGAACCATTTGGGTTAGCGATATTTCAAAAAGCATGGAGCAGACTGCACATTGGCAGGCTGCTCTTTTTTTATAACATTCTGGACAATTTCCGGTATTCCCGGGGGGAAATGCCCTCATATCTGCGGAACATGCGGCTGAAGTAATGAATGTCCGGGTAACCACTTTGTACACCCACAGTCTCAATGGAATGATCGGTTTCCCGCAGCAGCTTACGTGCCTCACTCAGGCGGATGGATTGAATGTATTCGTTGGGAGGCATGCCCGCAATCTGTTTGAACAATTTGGCCATATGATCCACACTCAGGTTCAATTGTTTGGCGATGCCCGAATTGGTCCACGGGTCGGAAGGGGCGGCCTCAATACGTTTCATGAGTTCGAGCAGCTTCTCTCCGTGTACCGAATCATGGCGTGACGAACTTCGCCAGGATGAACGCAGCAGATGAGTCAATATTTGCAGCATCAAGGCTTTGCATACCAGTTCATATCCCGGTGGGCGCATCGTAAATTCATGTACCAATTGCTCCATAAGCTGCACGGCAGCTGGAGAAGGGGTATACACGGGGTTAATAGATAGCGGCGTCATGCCCTCTGCGCAAGCTTCTACTGCGAATTTATGGTGCAGGACAGTCTCTTCGTTAACAACCATATCTGCCTCGGTCTGAATGGTCAATTCGTTGAAGAAATCAAAATGAATGCCAATGAAACGTGCTTCCGGGCTCGAAACCACCTCATTCTGATGATAGACACCGGCAGATAGCAAGATTAGCTGACCTGCCTTCAAAATATGGTGTTTATCCTTCATATAAGTTGCAGCTTCACCTTGAGAGACGTACAGAAGTTCAAAATCATACAAACGCCGCTTTGCCAGCTTGCCGGGAGGAAGACTCTGGAACTGAGCATAATGCACGTTGGGAGACCATTCTTTGTAAGTGACGGTTCGTTGCAGAGGATATACCGCTTGCTGGAGAGACATAAATTCCATCTCCTTTTTCAATGAGATTGGCACAAACAGATTTAATTAAAACTGAACGGAATTGTGCAAATAATCTCTTTATCTCCTAAATAAATAATCAGGTAATTTATTTATAATATATGTATTATCACATGTTCTTACGAGAGTGACAATATCACGGATTAAGCTAAAAAAGGAGAGGATTCAGATGGACTCTCTCCCTGTGGACCGGAGCACGAGTTATTGCTGCGAACCACTTAGGTCAGTTGCACAGAGTGGATTCCCCTCGACTGCGGATTGGGAACGATGTGTTCCAGTGGAACTGGTGGACACGGTAACAGGCAGACCACCTCATCAATCCACAGAAGTCCGTTTTGGCTGGAGTCCCGAATATTTGCATATTCGGTTTGTATGCCAGGATGATCACGTTGTATCTGATTTCACGGAAAGGGATCAGCCATTGTATGAGCAGGATGTGGTTGAACTGTTCATTGATGAACAGGGCGATGGCAGGAATTACATCGAACTGGAGGTCAGTCCGCACAACGTAATATTTGATGCACTCATTCACAATAACAGCGAAGGTTCCGAATTGAAGGCAGATGTAACCTGGCAGCTGGAGGGGTTGCAAACGGCTGTAGAAGTGGATCGTCAGGGCCATCGGGTGTATTTGATCCATATTCCAGCGAGTAACTTCAAGTCGCCCCTGACTAAAGGCGTATGCTGGAGGATCAATGTTTACCGCATTGATGAGAATATGCAGGGAGATCGGGAGTATCAGGCATGGCAGCCCACGGGGGCTGTAAACTTTCATTTGCCTGCCCGGTTTGGTCATTTTCAATTAGGATAGCTACGCGATGCTGAACAGGTATTCATATTTTGAAGGAGGGTATTCGGATGAAAAAAGGGATTAACATATGGTCGTTTCCAGGAGAGGCATCTATTGCGGATTGTATTCAGACGGCGAAGCAAGCTGGCTTTGAGGGGATTGAACTTTCGCTTAATGGAGAAGGCGAGCTGAGTCTGTCTGCCACGGATCAGGAGGTTCGTGATATTCAGGGACGTCTCGAAGAGGCCGAACTCGAAATCGCGGGACTAGCAACCGGATTGTACTGGGATTACCCGATGACGAGCGCTCGTCCGGAGATCCGAACGAAAGCTCTGGATGTGTGTAAAAAACAGCTGGAGCTTGCCGCAGCATTTGGTGTGGATACCATTCTGGTCATTCCGGGTGCGGTTGGTGTGGACTTTATTCCAGATAGCGAAGTGACGGATTATGAAGTTGCTTACAAACGAGCGCAAGAAGCCCTTGCGCATCTGCTGCCGTACGCGGAAAGTGCTGGAGTATCGATTGGTATTGAGAACGTATGGAACAAATTCTTGGTGTCACCGCTTGAGCTGCGTACCTTTATTGATTCTTTTAGCTCAGATTATATAGGTTCGTATTTCGATGTGGGCAATGTGGTGCAGAATGGTTACCCAGAGCAGTGGGTTCGCATTCTGGGTCACCGGATCAAGAAAGTGCACTTCAAGGATTACCGGCGTCAAGCGGGAGGACTTCATGGATTTGTGGATCTGCTGGCTGGAGATGTGAATTATCCGGCGGTGATGCAGGCATTACAGGATATTGGTTATGACAACTACGTGACTGCCGAGATGATTCCGCCATACACCCATCATTCGAAACAGATCATATTCAATACATCCAAAGCGATGGATGCCATTCTTGGACGTTCTCAGGGTTAAGTACAGATAACAACGTTTATTCGATATAAAATCTATTTTTATGGGAGGTAAAAACATGTTAAAAGTGGGATTGATCGGTTTTGGGTTTATGGGACGTATGCATTTTGACAACTATGTACGCCTTGCCTCAGAAGGGGAACCCGTGGAATTGGTAGCCATCTGCGATCTGAGAATAGAGGAACTGAAGAACGGTAAAGCAGCCGGCAATATGGCGACGGAGCAAGAGGTATATGATCTCACACCTTATCATTTGTACGACAACATCGACGCAATGCTGGAACAAGAAGAACTGGATATCATTGATATTACGCTGCCTACGCCACTGCATGCTGAACTAACGTGTTCCTTGCTGGAGAAAGGCTTTCATGTGCTGTGTGAGAAGCCGGTTGCGCGCCATTCGACGGAAGGCTGGAAGATGGCACAGACGGCCAAAGCGACCGGGAAAACACTGATGATTGGTCAATGTTTACGCTTCTGGCCAGCCTATGCGTATCTGAAATCCGTAGTAGAAGACGGGCGTTATGGAGCGGTCAACGCAGGTTATTTCTTCAGGGGTTCAGGTTTGCCTCAAGAGTGGTTTTTGGATGGGGAGAAAAGCGGTGGCTGCATATTAGATATGCACATCCATGATGCGGATATTATTCACTGGTTGTTTGGCGAACCGGATCAAGTATCCACGCTGGCTCGCAACGTCATTCCGGGAAGCGGCTATGATACCGTGTCGACCAATTATGTATACCCTGACGGAAAAGTACTGAATGCCCAAGCGGACTGGACGCTGGGGGGAGACTACGGTTTCTCGATGACCTATCGCGTTAATTTGGAGCAGGGGAATCTGGTCTTTGAGAATGGTGAGCTGAAAGTAAATCCGAACGATGCTCCCGGTTTCGTCGCTGAGCTGTCACCCGACTCGGGATATTACCACCAACTCAAATATTTTATCCAATCTGTTCAAGCAGGTACGCCTGTATCTGTATGTACACCGGAAAGTGCAACAGGTACACTTGAGTTAATTGAAGCGGAGATGCGCTCGGCGGATGAGCGGGGGGCATTGGTTTCATTATAATAGAAAGAGCAGAACCTGTGATGCGGGTTCTGCTCTTTGCATTTCTGAAGTAGTACGGGTCTTTGAAAAAGAGAGGATACATGAATTTATTTATATTCTTTTAAACTTTCGTTATTCATTGTGCGTTCAATTTCGGCAAGTCTACTATTAATTCTCTTGATCTTATTATTCATAGTAATCAAAAAGTAAACCAGAGATATAATGCCTATAATAAAAACGAATTGAATTATAGTTGCAGACCATATAAAGCTCATTCGTACACCTCCCGAATTTCTGTTGATTAACTATAATTATACATAATTTGGGAGGCGTACGATGAGAAAATTAATTTTATGATCTTGTGGTAATGATTTTACTCTTTCAATTAGAGTAATTACTCAGTACGACCAACAACCCGCCAGTTATTCGCCTGCTCCACTGTTAGTGGTTGATGTCTGCGAATATAATCCTCCACCAGTGCCGCCATATCCGTGGCGCCTTCGTGAAGTACCTTTTTGCCCGGATACATCGCATAATCACCGCCACCTGCTGCGCGATAACTGTTCATCACTACAGAATACGTCGCGTCCATCGCAACAGGTATGCCCTCGCGTTCCAGCTTCACCACACGACTTCCCACAGGTTTGGAGATATCCAGCTCATATTCGACGCCCGCCCACATGTCATAATTATAATGCTGTGGTTTCGGCTGCATGTAAGCAGGATTAACGACAACTTCGCCTGATGTCTCCACTTCAAAGTAACGCGCCGTTTGTTCTAATGCATCCCGAATGTCCTGACCACGAAGCTCCAGCACCGTCAGTGTATTGGGATAGATAAAGTTAGACAGCACATCCCGAACGGTAATGAGGGAACCGAAACCGCGGGCCTCTTCACTGAGTAATGCGGTATTCGATATTTGTGCTCCCGTTGCTTCCATCTGCACCTGATGTACAAAAGCAATAAAGGGATGCGCCGCAAGCCGCAATGCGGCAGGATCGGTGATGGATAAGTCTCCGGCCACCTCGCCAATCGGCTGGTCCAGCCATGCCTGTGCTTTTGCTTCCAACTCATCCGTCAGTTTCATAACAGCCGCATCGGGCTGTACATCACTATCTTCATCCAAGAGCAACAAGCGAGCCTGTTTTCCGGCAATCTGCCACTTTCCATTCGATAACCGGTCCAACTGGGTGGATACATGACCTACACCGTTCCCACTAAATCCAGGCTGAACCACGGTCACACCATGTATTTCAGCGGTAAGCTGACGGTGTTGATGTCCGGTAAGCAGAACGTCAATCCCTTCAATGTCACGGCAGATCGCGTACGCCTGATTTTCTCCGGTTAACCGCTCAGCAGGTTCGCCTGTCTCCAGATCACTCTCAAAACCACCATGATAACTGACCACGAGCACATCCGGCTGTTCATGTTCACGAATATAGCCAACCCATGCACGAATAGTCTCCATAGCATCAAGGAACTGTAAACCTTCTATGTTTTTCGGATGCTCCCAATTCGGAATATAGTGCGTCGTTGCGCCCAGCAAAGCAATTTTAACGCCTGAAGACAAGGTTTTGATCAGATAGGGAGGACCGAAGGCGGGAATGGCTGCTCCAGTAGGTGCAGTGTGTAGTACCTCTTCGTCAGGCTTTCCTTCATTAACAATATTTGCAGATAGCCAAGGGAAATGGGAGTCTTGCACTGCTTTACGCAGCAAGTCCTGGCCGTAGTTGAATTCATGATTGCCCATTACGGCAGCATCATAGCCCAGTTCATTCAGAACATTAATGAAGGGATGCACTTCGTGATTCGAAACAAAGGAAGCAGCATATGAGGCCAAAGGAGAGCCTTGCAACAGATCACCGTTATCCACGAGCAGCAATTCGGGTGAACGATCCCGTTCACGCCGAATCAGCGAAGCAAGCAAAGCAAGTCCGGCTGGACGATAGGCATTGGTGTTGTAATGTATGGGACGAATGGCCCCATGAAGGTCACTGGTTACCATGATGTCGAAGTTTGCCGTAGTTGTTATGGATGTCATTTTACAATCTCCTCTAAATATATAAGTTTAAACATATCAAATCACAGGACATTCTAGCGGCAGAGTACAAGGGAATTCACCATTTCTACTTGTATTATCAACTGTAATGAGGCTATTCTAACAGATCAAAGCCGCTCTGACAGCCTGACAGGAAACTTTACAAAACTCCAAATTTCGTTTCACATCGCGCAAATAATTGACGACTATAGTAGACAAGTAATGAAAAATAGAAACTCTTTGGAGGGTGTTCGCTTGAAGAAGTCTGCTTTATTTTTACCATTGTTGATTTTGGTTCTGTTTCTAAGTGCTTGTGGGTCTAACAGTAGTACAACAGGTTCGGCTAACGGGGCTGATACGAGCTCGAATTCATCCGGTACTGACACGGCAGAGACAGACAAAGCCGCTGAAGGTTATGTGCCGACTGAGCTGACTGTACAATTCGTTCCATCACAAAATGCAGATACACTCGAAGCCAAAGCAAAACCGCTCGAGAAGCTGCTGGGTGACAAATTGGGTATCCCGGTGAAGGTCAGCGTATCCACAGACTACAACACAATTATTGAAGCAATGGCTTCCAATAAAGTGGACGTAGGTTTCCTGCCTCCGACGGCTTATGTACTTGCCAAAGAAAAAGGCGCAGCTGAAGTTATCCTTCAGGCACAACGTTTTGGTGTAAATGATGAGACTGGCGCTCCAACTGAGGAACTGGCAGATTCGTATAAATCCATGATTATTGTGAAAAAAGACTCGCCGATCCAATCCGTTGAGGATCTGAAAGGCAAAAAAATCGCTTACCAGAACGTAACTTCTTCTGCAGGTTATGTATGGCCGGCAGCCCTGTTGCTCGACAGAGGCATTAATCCTTTGAAAGATGTACAGGCAATCACGGTTAAAGGCCATGACCAAGGTGTGCTGGCAGTGCTGAACGGCGACGTTGATGCCGCAGCGATTTTCCAGGATGCTCGTAACACTGTAGTGAAAGACTACCCGACTGTATTTGAAGATACGCGTGTACTGGCGTTCACTGAGCCGATTCCTAACGATACCATCACAGTACGTACAGACATGAATGCAGATTGGACAGCGAAGATCAAACAAGCATTCATCGACATCGGTAAAGATCCACAAGGTCACGAAATTATCAAAGAAATCTACACACACGAAGGTTATGTAGAGTCTGATGACAGCAAGTTTGATATCGTTCGTGAGTACGGGGAGAAAGTAAAAACCGAGTAGTTCTCTGTTCAAGAAATATCGTGATGGATTGATCGCATTGTATTGCATTGATTATCTTTTCATTGGATAACTTCATCGGTTCAGCGGGCAGGCCAGTTCAGCGTGATACACGCTGCGCTGGCTTGTCCCATTACAGCGTGACCCTGCGAAATACCATATTAATGAAAGAAGGATTACAGCCATGATTGAGCTTCACAACGTAACGAAAACATATGCTAACGGCACCAAGGGCCTGAATAATATTAATCTGAAATTTAAACAAGGGGAATTCATTGCCGTAGTTGGTTTGTCTGGTGCGGGAAAATCGACGCTTCTGCGTTCCATTAACCGACTTCATGATATCAGTGACGGTGAGATTTTGATCAATGGCAAGTCGATCACGAAAGCTCATGGCAAGTCACTTCGCATGATTCGCCGGGATATCGGTATGATCTTTCAGAGTTTCAATCTTGTGAAACGTTCCAGTGTGCTTCGTAACGTGCTTGCTGGACGCGTGGGATATCATTCCACGATGCGTACCATTCTGGGCCGTTTTCCCAAAGAAGATACAGAACTCGCATTTGGAGCACTGGAACGGGTAAATATCGCAGAAAAAGCCTATTCCCGTGCTGATCAGCTGTCCGGTGGGCAGCAGCAACGTGTGGCCATAGCGCGAGTACTTGCACAGGAAGCCAAAATCATTCTGGCAGACGAGCCTGTCGCTTCACTCGATCCACTAACAACGAAGCAGGTAATGGATGATCTGAAACGCATCAACCAGGATCTTGGCATTACAACGATCGTGAACCTTCACTTTATCGACCTAGCCAGAGAGTATGCGACCCGTATTGTTGGATTGCGTGCTGGCGAAGTGGTGTTTGATGGTCCGGTATCCGAAGCAACGGATGAGCGTTTTGCAGAAATTTATGGCAGACCTATTCTGGCAGACGAGCTGCTGGATAAACAGGCTGTACAGGAACAGCGGGGAGAAGTTCTGGTATGAAGCAACCCGTAAACGTATCGATAGATGGATCATTGCAGAACGAATCAGGAAAGGGAAAGCGTCCTGGAACAGGTTCAGGCTCGGCTGTCCACCGTCCCAAACCACCAGGGCGTACCAAACATCTGCTCACGCTAGTGATCATTCTGCTGCTTTTGTGGGCAAGTGCCAGACAGACCGATGCCAGCTTCAGTGAGCTGTTTGAAGGTTTACCCAACATGCTGGATTTGCTGCGTGAGATGTTCCCGCCGCGGTGGACTTACTTTGACAACATCATTCAGGGCATGCTGGAGACGATCCGTATGGCTCTGATCGGTACAACGATCGGTGCGATCATCGCAATTCCGGTCTCGATTATCTGTGCAGGCAACTTAATGCCTAGCCGTTGGATCTACTATCCAGCGCGTTTTGTACTGAACCTAATCCGTACCGTGCCTGACCTGCTACTTGCGGCACTGTTCGTTGCTGTGTTTGGACTGGGACCGATTCCTGGTATATTGGCACTCGCCGTCTTCTCGGTGGGACTGATTTCCAAGCTGACCTACGAAACGCTGGAAACGATTGATCAGGGACCGCTTGAAGCGATGACGGCTGTCGGCATGAACCGGATTCAACTGATTGTTTATGGCGTGGTGCCACAACTGGCTGCCCAGTTTACTTCCTATGTACTGTATGCCTTTGAGATTAATGTACGTGCCGCTGCGATTCTCGGATTGGTTGGAGCTGGGGGCATCGGACTGTATTATGAAGCAACACTTGGATTCCTGGAATATGACAAAACGAGTGTAATCATTCTGTTTACCCTTGTCATTGTTCTGATCATTGATTATGTAAGTACTAAGCTGCGGGAGAAATTGTTATGATGAAAAATGAAACAAGCGTAATCCGGCGCAAACCACGGAAGAACCCGCTTCGCTGGGTCATTGTAATCTTGCTTATACTTGTGTACGCTTGGGCACTTGCCGGTGTACCGTTTACCGGTTTGAAGGAAACGGCTGGTCAGATCATGAAGGCAATTGTCGCCGGGATTTTCTCCCCGGATTGGGACTTTGTTTATCTGCCTGAGGGTGAAGATTTGCTGCGAGGATTGCTGGATACACTGGCGATCTCGGTGCTGGGTACCGTCATTTCCGCTGTACTGTGTATCCCGTTTGCGTTCTGGTCTGCCCGAAATATGAGCAGCTTCCGTCCTGTATCGGGTACGGGTAAAATGGTGCTCAGCTTTATCCGTACGTTCCCGGAGATTATTATGGCTTTGCTGTTCATCAAGGCGGTGGGTCCGGGTTCCTTCGCGGGTGTACTCGCCCTTGGGCTGCATTCCATCGGGATGCTTGGTAAACTGTTCGCTGATGAAGTGGAAAATATTGATTATGGTCCTTCTGAAGCGTTGCTCGCTTCCGGGGCGACTCGTATGCAGCAGTTGTGGTTTGCTGTACTGCCACAGGTTTTGCCCGGATTCCTTAACTACACGTTGTATCGGTTCGAGATTAATGTGCGTTCCGCAACCATTCTGGGGGTTATCGGGGCAGGAGGGATCGGTACACCGCTGATCTTTGCACTCAGTACTCGGAACTGGCCGCGAGTAGGGATTATCTTGCTGGGGATTATCGTGATGATCACGATCATTGATCTGATCTCTGGATACATTCGCAAGAAGCTTGTATAGGAAGAAAGGGTAAGATTGTTTGCTAATAAAGACGAATAAAATAAAGAACATGATGGATATGTTTCAATCCATTGTTGATCTATCGGAAGAGCAGCCCATGCAATAGCAGGTGCTGCTTTTTGTATTTTATAGGAAGTTAATATCAGCAAAATGTTGAGCCTATATGAAATTACTGTTTTAGAAGTAGACTCATCTTATGATACTGTATAGTTATAAATTTAGTAATGGAGGTAAATTGTGAGAAAAAACAATAATGTATTATGGGTGTCTATTTCTATACTTATTTTAATAGTCGCGATGTCTCTCACTGGTTGTTCCAAAATGCAAACAAGAATTAATCTCATGGGAGAGAGTGAACATTGGAGAGGCGAGCTAGATACGACAGTAACAAATGAAAGAGCGGAAAATGGAGAATATACTATATTTTATAAAAAAGATAATTTGGAAGATATTAAAGAATATAAAATTAACATTAATGAAGGAAGAATAATTAGAAAGGAGAGCGATTTAACTTCGAAATCTATAGAGTTCCCTATAACGAGTACAAAAGGTTCAATGGTTAGTAGGAATGAAGACCAAACTATTGTCATTGAGTGGACAGATATGAATGGTAACAATTTTGAAGAGAAACTGATCTTATCAGAAAAATAACCGAAAAAAAACCGAAGCGAGTGCCTGGAGTCCCGGCAAACTTGCTTCGGTTTTTCAATGCTTGGTTAAACGTTAGGCATTCCTTATTGAGACTTAGCTTGCTGCTGGCAAAGATACAGCGGATTTCGTTACTTGTACCGTAATCGTTTCAGTGCTTGTCACACCCGCTGCATTGATCAGCTCGGCACGATACGTGTACGTTCCATTCGCGTGACCGGATACATCTGTCACAGCGCTTTGTGCATTAGGTGTTACTGCGTTCAGTGCTTTGGTATCGATCAGTTGACCATTCTCATAGAGACGGTATTCTGATGCGTTTGTTCCCCACCACAGATTCATCGTCACTTTGTAGTTGCCGTCCCCATCCCAATTGTCTTGGGAGAGAACTGCTTTGCCAGGGGCAGCATTCGCAACTTGCACCGTGAGTACTTCACTGCGAGTTGTACCCTTGGAGTTCGACAGCTCAGCTACGTAGGTATAAGTACCGTTAGCTTTACCATTGATCGTTGTTTGGGCCGATTGCGCCGCTGGTGTAGCGTCTGTCAGCTTTTGTGTGTCAATCAGCACGCCATCTTCATACAGCTTATAGCTTGTGCCATTGTCACCCCACCAGAGGTTCATAGTAACGGTATAAGACCCTTCAGAGAGACCGTTGCTGTAACCATTGTTGGATGTAAGCGCTGGTTTACCTGGTGCGCCAACAGCTGGCGTCGAAGGTCCTTCTTCGCCGCCTTCTTCAACGGCTACGAAATCGTTCAAGCTTCTAGGCTTCAGTTGAAATACATCTTTGAAAATAGCGGCAACACCTGTCACGCTGATTTTATCGCCTGCTGCATAAGGGAAGGTCGTTTGCGTTACACCTGTGCGTGTATCCACACGTACATGCGTGCTTGTTCCGTCCGCTGCAACTGCATCGAATTCAAACGAACCTACCGGTGTTGCACTGATGATGTTCTGAACAGTTACTTCTTTCAATTGAACGAGTTGACCCTGGTTTGCAGCCGTAACTGCTGGCACTTCAATGGCAGCAGGGATGGAGGCTGTACCCGTTTTCTCGATCGCTACGATATCCGTAAGCTCAAATTCACTGTTGTATAGCGCCGTTGCTGCGGTTACTTTAACCACATCTCCAGCGTGGAAGCCGGCAGTACTTTGGAAAACATAAAGGCCACCGGTGGTGTCTTGAAGATAGAAGGATTGTCCACCAAAAGCACCTGGCTCTGTAGTAACTACACCCTCAACTGTAACCGTTGAACCAGCTGCTTTGGTGCGTGCATCAGCAATGCTGATCGTTGCCGGGATTGGTCCTTCTTCTTCCGGAAGCTGCTCAGCCGGAACATTGCCGACGGTAACTGCAGTCGTGATCAGGTTGCTGCCGTTCAGACGCAGACGCAGGCTGGCAGCGCCCGTTGTACCTGATTTAATGCGGACATTCAGGTCTTTGATTGCGCGACCTTTGCTGTCGGAAGTTACGCTAAAGTTGGAGCTATAACCGTACGAAGTCGGCCATGTACCACCTTCATTCTGAATCATGGCGACCTGTGTTCCGCCAGTCAGGTAAATTCCTGCACTGTAACCGGAAACGGTTGTGTTAGCAGGCATGTTCTCTACAACCACACGGATCTGGAAATCCTCCGCATTAGGCAGGGTTTCCTGCTTCACGATGCTGTAGGAAGCGTTCGCGCTTGAAGCTGGTCCACCATAAGAACCTGCTTTGAACGTGGAACGATCATACCACTTGTATCCTGCAGCTGGTGCAGCCCAAGGTTCAGCCTGTGGTTCTGTGGAAGCAGCAGGTTGTTCGAACGGAAGCAATGCTGTTGCATTATCCAGTTGAAGTCCGTTCACTTGAGTCAAGCTAGTGTAATTTTCTTGATTAGCAAGCCAGTTAACGGTATTGACCAGCAATTTGCCGTCATCAACTTCTTTGAAGCCGTCATACGTTGTTTTGCGAGCGCCAGTCTCTTCGCGAAGATACTTCGGTGAAGCATCTTCAACCGGAGAGGAATCGCCGATAAATGCTGCTTTACCTGCACCCAGCTTGGAAACGGCTACGTAAGGACCTTCCTCAACTCCACCGCCATTGTATACGCCCTGGTCAACAGCGTTCGGCCAAGCGTCATTCGTTTTCGGCAGGTATACAATACCTTTAGCCTTTGTTGGATCGGTGATCGCAAGAGTGGACCCTGCGTGCATGGCTACCGCAGATACACCTTCTGTAATACCAAATGCCTGTCCAGCAGGCACAATGTTAGTAGCATTAATATCGCCTAATGCGTTGTAACGGAAGCGTACTCCGAAATTATCGGACAGCCAGTCCGTGCTGGTTACATTTTGCATAGCCTCAGAGTTACGCTCCTCTGTGCTCATGCCTTTGGCTGGATCTTCGAATGCGCCACGACGATAGCCGTTAATCGCTTCAGAACCGTCCCAGCGGTTTTTGTTACGGTCAGCATTGTAGTGATCTCCAATGAAGAAGATGCTGCCGCCTTTTTCTACATACTCTTTCAAGGCTGCCTGTTCTGTCGTTTTGAAGGGAACATTGGGTTCAGCAATGACAAACACGTTATATTCTTTCAGATCGTCATAGGTAAAAGGAGTCGTCTTGCGCAGTTCCTTTACATAATATCCATCATTCGCGAGTGCATTGCCGAAGTCTGAGAAGCCTCCGTCAATGACCCAGTCAGCTGCTCCAGCTGTCTGTGCATGAGTATTGTCGAACAATACTTTCTTGCCTGCATTTCCGTTAACAACCTTTGCCTGAATGAACGGTGCAGGGTCTGTCGCCCATTCGGCCTGAACCGATGCATCTCCATTCCACAATCCAATCTGAAGCGGCAATGCCATGGACAATGCCAGGAGTGATTTTACCCATACTCCTCGCATACGTGTCAATTTACCCAACCAAATCCCTCCCAAATATTAGTTGAAACATGAGTTCGTCCATATTCTAACACACCAAAATCTCACATAGTCATAACAATTTGTAAAAACGAACTCGACTTTTGTAAAAATGAGTCCTTTGTCATGCTCCATCTAACAAATTTTGATACTTTCTAACATCAGATGTTGATTTCACGTCATTTCTGCTCATGAAAAAAAGCCATCTCTTATGAGATGACTTTGGCCCGAATCCGATTGACAGCATGGAATACCGAGGATTTGATCATGCCTTCACTACGGTTAACGAGCTGGGCGGTTTCTTTGATGCTGTACCCGTGAATCACGCGTAATTCAAGAATTTTGCGATGCTCTGTATTGTTAATGATCGACACAAGGTCGTTAACACCTTCAGAGATCTCCAATTCGGATGTATCACAGTGATACGTCTGCATCTCCAACTTACTGTCCCGCTTCAGTGTACGGGTCCGCTTGCGGAATGTATCCATGGCGAGGTTACGGGCAATTCTTTTGAGGTAGTAGAGAAGTCGTTCTTCCGGAATGTCTGCCGATACATTCATCATTCGAATGAAACACTCCTGCGTGAGATCCTCTGCATCCTGTTGATTTTTGACGATCTGAGATAGATACCGTGTCACTTCTGATTTATAGTTTACATAAGCATCATGAATGGTTGTTTTGTTCACGTGATGTTTTCCCCTTTGGATACCGATCTGGCTTTGTCCGGTCTGGTTTGTTCTCTGTGTTCCAAGTATATCGGGATGATGTTTCCAAAGACGCCAGACTTGTATCCGAGTTGTAACATTTCCGGTGAACCTCTGTTCAATCCTAGAGCAGAGATACAAAATATAAGGCAGATGAAATTCATAGAGCAGGGAGATTAAGATTCATCATGAGACCGAAACAGATTTTGATTATTGAAGACGAAGAGTCCATTCGCGACATCCTATCCTATTCTTTGCGTAAGGAAGGATTTGAGATGACTGAAGCAGCAACAGGCAGAGAGGGCTTGGATCTGCTCAGGGAGTCCAGACCAGACTTGATCCTGCTCGACCTGATGCTGCCGGACATGAGCGGGTTCGATGTATGCAGACAACTTTCCGTGAATTCGAAGATTCCCGTAATTATGATTACGGCGAAGTCCGATATGCTGGACAAGGTGCTCGGCATGGAGCTGGGGGCGGACGATTATATTACCAAGCCATTCGACATTCGTGAGGTGGTTGTGCGCATTCGGGCCATTTTCCGCCGGATTGATCTAATCAGCGAGACGCTGGAGAATCAGTCTTATGAAGTGGTACGGCTTGGCAGACATATTGAGATCCGCAAGGATGAGCGTGAAGTCTGGAAAGATGGGGAACGCGCCGGACTGACCAATAAGGAGTATGATCTGCTCTTATATTTGGTCAACCATCACCGCAAAGTACATACAAGGTCCGAGTTGCTGGATAAAGTGTGGGGATTTGATTTTCCCGGAGATACCCGGACGGTAGACATTCATATTCAGCGTATCCGCAAGAAGCTGGATAGCGGGGAGCAGGGGATTTCACTTATTGAGACGGTCTTCGGCGTGGGTTACAAACTGAATATTCAGGTGCATACATGAAGTGGACGATCCAGTTCAAAATGGTCGTTCTTTTCTCGGTCATCGTATTTATTGGTTTTTCGGCCTTGCTCATTATTTCGAATAAAGTGGGTGAGGAGAACATGTACAGGGAAGTGCAGGAGGACATGGTGCAATCCAAAAAAAATCTGGATATCGCGCTCAATCAATACTTCCTGATTCATAATAAACGGATTAGTGAGGACTCCCTGGGAACAGGGAATCGGGACCTCGCAGAACAGATCGGCTCCGCAGTAGGCGGCAAGGTCATAGTCTATCGGTCTGATGGCACTCCGTTTAGCAACGTGGGTGCGGAGGCGAAGCTGGCTGCTGCTCAAACCTCTGATCTACAGGCTGCCATGAAATCAAAGATCGCCTATACAACCGTGGTGGACAAAGGCAGAGTAACAGGGAATCTGTCCTTTCCTGTGCTGTCGGAGGGGAGCATCCTTGGCATTATCCAGCTGGAAAGGGATTATACGGATCTGTTCAAACGGCATCTGCGATTTCAGAACACCATCAAGGGCTTTGCAGCCGTCATTTTTGTGTTTGTTTTCATTGGATCTGTCTTTATTTCACGCCAGATTACGAAGCCGATTCGTGTGCTGACAAAACGTTCAGCCGAAGTTGCACAAGGCAGCCTGAATGCAGACATCCACATCTCAACGAAGGATGAGATTGGAGAGCTGGCTTCCAGCTTTACCGTCATGATTGCTCGGGTAAAGGAGCAGATTGACGTGATTGAGAGAGAACGGGATGAGGTCAAGCATTTACAGGCACGCAACAAGGTTTTTTTTGACAATGTGACGCATGAATTAAAGACACCGCTGACCACGATACTGGGGTATTCCCAGATTCTACGGGATAATGGATTTACGGATCAAGCATTCTTCGATAAAGGGTTGAAATATATTATCAACGAGAGCCAACGCCTCAACGTCATGGTTGCGGATATCCTTGAAGTGACCGTATCGTCCACACCGATTCAGACCTTCCGTTTTGAGCGGGTGAATGTATCGAATATTATTCGGGAAGCCTGCGAAGACATGTCCATCAAGGCGGGCAAGTACAATATTGGCATTCGCTATGAGCTGGAAGAATTGCTGTATGTCCAGGGGGACTGGAATAAGCTCAAGGAAGTTTTTTTGAATGTGCTGGATAACTCGGTCAAATACGGGAATGTGAATTCCATCATTCAGGTCCAATCGTTTCGGCTGGGGGATTCGGTAGCCATACTGATTCGTGATGAAGGAGAAGGCATTCCGGAGGAAGCGTTGAAGCATGTATTTGAACCCTTTTACAGGGATAACGGGAAGAACAGGACAGAGAAGGGAAGCGCTGGGCTGGGCTTGTCAATTGTGAAAAACACGGTGGAGCAGCATGGGGGAACGGTGGAGATGAAGAGTATATTAAACAAGGGAACACAGGTGAATATCAGTCTGCCTGGAGAATCGGACGTATGAAGAAACGAGGATTTTGGAGCAGATATCGCGATATGCTTATGTTATCCGGTTTGCTGATTGTATTTGTCGGAGGTATCTTTGGCATTGGTAGTCTGTTCAGCATTGGACATGGGAAGCCCAGGACCGTCATTCTGCCGGATAAACAGTTCAACAGCCGCCTCGCCCCACCGCCAAGCAGCACCATTCAGATTGAGTCGGCTACCAAGCTGCCCAATGACTTTGCCATTTATGATTTTGAGGTAGCTGATCCCAACACGGTCATATTGAATCGGCCGGATCGTTCCTATACCGGGATCAAGCTGTCGCAGCTGCATATGGATGATAATCTCTTGAAGGACATCGCCACGAATACAGAGTATGGGATTACTTTGAGTCCGGATCAGAGCAAGCTAATTTATTCACAGTACCGATCGACTCAGGCGCAGAAGACAACCTATGAATATGATTTGAAAACAGGAGAACATCTCAAGCTGAAGAATGACAACTCCTATTCACGCGTCTTTGTAGGTAATGAATCCTACATCGGATATGATGACCTGGTGTTCAACATGGTGGAGCTAAAGTCAGGAAAGAAACATGAATTGTACAGTTATGATGAGTTAGTTGCCAAGGTTGCGCAGGTGAGTAACATTTCAAGTCCGGATGATACTCTGATTATGCTGGATTCATATGAGATTAGCCGGGATCTATCACGGGTGTATGTGCTGGTCAAACTGAAAGAAAATTACGCCGTCTATAGCTTCTCTCTGAACGACAAAAATGATATCACCGCATACACCCCTGCCCAGGATATACAGCAGTTTAAGGTTTTGAAGAATGGGGACATGCTGATTCAGGGCATGATCAACAACGAACAGGGATTGTACAGATATCGAGCGGATACCAAAAAGTTTGAGCTGCTGGTCAAAGGGCCTATCTGGAGCTTCGATCTGGATGAGGAGGAGTCCCGCATTGCCTATTTTTTGACACTCGAAGGACAGAAGAATGAGGTGCACATTGCCTATCTGAATGACCGGAAGCTGGGGTCCGATACGGTTATTTACCGGAATATCGATTACTTTATCAAGTTGAAATGGAATGACAGCAATCTCTTTGTTGTCGGGAGCTCTATGGAAAAAAGCGAGTTATATCGGTTTAGCTTCCGAGCTTGGTAAAGATGTGAATATGGAATGCTCAGAAATTAGGCCCTATGGAATGAAGTCGCTATGTTAAGGACTGAACCCATAGGGTCTTTTTGTGATTTGAACATGTTGCATAAATCCAAAGAAGGCCATTCGATCCAATGGTGTAAAAGGCTGATTTTACAAATTGGATACAAGTCCAGATTGGACCGATACATCTGATGGCTATAATTACCTCTATTACATCGATGAGAGGAAGCCGGATTCATGCTGCGAGTTGAACAGGTATCACACACGTTCCGCAATGCACAAGGGATTGTTCCCGTATTGCAGGACATTAACATATCCGTGGGTAAGGGTGAGATGGTTGCACTGCTGGGAAGCTCCGGTTCAGGCAAATCGACGTTATTGCATCTGATGGCAGGTCTGATGAAGCCGGACACAGGCAAGATCCTTATTGCAGATCAGGATATTGTGCGTATGAGTGAGAACCGACTGGCGGAATTCCGCCGGACACATATTGGCTTTATTTTTCAGGCGTATGAGCTGCTGGCGAACCTGACAATTCGGGAAAATGTGGAGCTGCCGCTCGTGTTTCAGGGCATTCGCCCATCACGGCGTAAGCAAAAGGCGATGCACCTGCTGGAACAGGTTGGCCTTGTCGGCAAGTCCGAATTATTCCCTTCCCAGCTATCAGGAGGGCAGCAGCAGCGCGTCAGCATTGCGCGTTCACTGATTACGGAGCCGTCCGTCATATTCGCGGACGAGCCTACCGGGAACCTGGATACCCGAACGGAGGAAGAGATCATTTCCATTTTGCAACAGCTGAATCGGGAGATGCATACAACATTCGTTATTGTCACGCATGAGGCTGAAGTGGCGGAGCAGATGCAGGTTGTCATTACATTGCAGGACGGATGCTTGGTGGAGAGCGGCCAGTCCAAGGCAGTAGAGCAAGGAGAGCGGTTGTGAGAGTTCTGGATGTGTTGCGAATGTCATGGGGACAGATTGTGCGCAGAAAGGTGGTTACTCTTCTGTGCATGATTGGCCTGTCCATCGGCTGTGCGGCCATGATTATCGCATTAAGTGTGGGGCAGTCGGTACAGGTCTATGGTGAGAAAACGTTAAACGAGAATTACAAAATGGATGAGATTACGGTATCTCCCAATGAGGGAATCGGTTCGGGCGGAAGCAATGGGCAGACGTCCACCTTCGAACGAGGAGCGCTGACGGCTCGGAAAATCGATATTATTTCCAGCCTTCCGCATGTCGTCGCCGTTGCTCCGATGCTGAAGCTGGATATGCTGGAGATGGCTACATTGGATGGCAAAAGCTCCAATGTGGAAGTTATCGGTACAGAGCTTGGATCATTGAGCCGTTTCGGCTACCGTTTTGACAAAGGCGGGGCATCGGGGATCAGCGGAGCCGCTATTGTGAATTACGGTGCAACCTTCGGACTTGTGGACGCCGAGGTGATCCGCGAACTGAACAACAAGCTCATGGAGGATTCGTTTAATGACGAGTTTCTACAGCAATACATGGCGTTGATGTCTACCCAAACCGAGCTGTTTCAGGCACAGTTTAACCTGAAATATCAGGACATGAATGATTCATCCAAAGCCAAAACAAGCTCCCCTTTGCGAGTGACGGGTGTACTGAAGGTGCCTGGCGGCATGAGTGAGAACAATGCCATGTATGACAAAAAGGTCTATGTTTCCCTCGAAACCGCCCGAATGCTCGCTGAACAGTTCCAGAGCAGTCAGGCACAGGCCGCAGCAGCAGGACGGTTGAACTCGGCGCTCGTGAAGGTAGAGGACAAGAAGTATGTGGCACAGGTGCAGGAGCAGATTCAGAAGCTGACGCTGATGACAGACAGCAATCTGTATCAGGAGCAGGCGATGAAGGAACAGCTTGGCATGTATCAGAAGGCCGCTATGGGCATAGGGATATTCGTTATGCTGCTGGCTTCTCTATCCATTATCGTTGCGATGATCATGTCCACACATCAGCGCCGCAAACAGATTGGCGTCATGAAGGTGCTGGGAGCCAATCTGTGGCAGATCAGGCAGATGTTCATTACTGAAGCTGCTGTACTTGGAGTGTTGGGCGGCATTGTTGGTGTCTTCATCGCTTACGCAGCCATTCAGGGGGTAAATGGACTGCTCCAAGGGCAAATCTCGATGGAGGCAAGCACACCTCTCCAAGTGGTTATTGAGACGTCGGCCCTGCCTGCTGGTATAGCGTTTGCGGTGTTGACCGGAGTACTCTCGGGAATCTATCCGGCGATTAGCGCCTCGCGTACAAATGCGTTGCAGGTAATTAAATCGGCATAAATAAAGCAGAGATACAGGAAAGCACAGTTTATGGATTTAAGGATTTAACAGATGAAAATCACCAGACAGATTCAATGAAGGGACATACGGCAATGAAGAATTCGGCAATAGGCAAATGGATAAAGAGAATCATCATGATCGGACTGCTCGCAGGCGCTGGATATTTTCTGTACCAGCAATATAAACCGGTACCCGAAGCGCCCATCGAGGCTCCGCAGCCCATTACATTTGGAGTCACACAGGAGACGATCACGCAGGAAATTCAGGTCAAAGGCAAGTCGGCTTATGCCAAACAGACGGATGTGTACGCTCCTTTTGCCTCGAAGATAAAGCAGTGGAATGTGGAGAATGGGGAGCCCATTCACAAGGGAGCCGTCATGTTCTCGCTTGATTCGAAAGCATTGCAGACGGAAGTGCAGCAGTTGGAGACCGATATTGAGAAATCGAGGCTGGAAGCTCAATTGAATGAGATTGGTCTTACTCAGGGAGAGGGTCCCGAGCAATTGGGGGTTACTGAAGAAGAACGGAAGAAAGCCTTCGCCGAGCGGGAAACAAAACGACTGAGCAACGAAATGAACAAGGAATCCATCGCCGTAAAGGAGCAGGAGGTTCAGGCCAAGAAAGCGGTCATGGGTTTATCCACCGTGTACGCGCCGGTATCCGGTGTGTTTCTGATGAACGATACGGAGACCAAGACACGTATGGTGAGCGAAGGTCAGTATGTGGGTACCATTGTGGACACAGGCAAATTACAATTTGTGGCGGCCATTAGCGAGCAGGAGCTATTCAAAATCCAAACAGGCATGCCTGTAAGTGTACATATGACGGGAAACAAGGAGGTTCCGTTAACCGGAAAGGTCATCAAAATCTCCAAGTTTGCCAAAAAGGGAACGGAAACAGATCTGAAGCAGCCTTCCCAATTCGATATTGTCATTGATTTGAAGCCAAACGCCAAGCTGATCGGTGGATTAAGTCTGGAGGGCAAGATTGAAACGCTGCGCAAGGAGAAAGCGACGGTCGTTCCCACGCTGGCGGTCATGCGAGATCAGGATACGGCATATGTGATGCTGGATCAGGGCAACGGGCAATATGTACAGCAGACGATTCAAACAGGCATCGAGACAGATGACAAGACTGAAGTATTGAACGGCTTGAAACCAGGAGATATTGTTGTGCTTCCATAAAAAAATAGCATGAGAATATGCTATGTCAATTAGCTCATCACGGGAGAAAAGCCCGTGATGAGCCTTGTTTATGGCTTGGGGAGGCACATCTCAGAATTCCTGCCTGCTTTATGGAATTAAATATAATAAAATTTAATAAATTCAATTTACAGTAATATTTACATGGAGTATAATCGATTCATAAGGAGGTGGACACGCGATGTGAGGTTTGTATCGAGGGTAAGCCTTTTTTTAAAACTCTAAAAGTAAGCGCTTACTTTAATTAAGTCAGAGCAATGCCTTGAAAGCCGTTCACCAAAGATCACCCGCACACACCTACAGATGTTATCCCCCTTGCTTTGTCCCTTAACCTCAGTGTAAGACACCATTTCTGTTTCTTGTTTCACACCTTATTGTTGTTGACCTGGCTTGTCCCAATTGAACTACATTCATGGAGGTGAAGTCCCTACAGCTCATCCATACGTTCTCTACCGTGCATAGCATCTTGCCGACACAGAGGATCAGACATGAGTATATACCCAATCCAAGTACAGGAAAGGTGGAACCCTAATGACTAAATCGAAAACCTTATCGAAAGGCGGAAAGGTGCTTCGCAGAAGTGTAAAACAAATGCTGGCAGCAACGCTGCTCGCGGCGGGCATTTTCCCGGGCATGGCTCCAGGAGTGAGTCAGGCGGCTGAAGCGCATGTGGATAATCCGTTTGTCGGAGCTACGTCGTATTTAAACCAGGATTATTCCGCTCTCGTGGATACGTCCATTGCTCTCACCAGTGATGCAGCGTTAAAAGCCAAGATGGAAACGGTGAAATCCTATCCAACGGCAGTCTGGATCGACCGTATTGCTGCCATTAATGGTGGAACAGACAATGCCGGACGCAAAAGTGTGGAGCAGCATCTGGATGCCGCCTTGGCACAAAAGAAGTCAGGTACTCCAATTACCGCTTCATTCGTTATTTACAACTTACCTGGGCGGGATTGTCATGCCCTTGCATCCAATGGTGAACTTCCACTAACACAGGCGGCCCTACAGACGTATAAAAATGATTATATCAATGTAATTGCCGATATTTTTGCAAAGCCCAAGTATCAGGACATTCGCATCATCGCCATCATTGAGCCGGACAGTCTGCCCAATCTGGTAACTAATCTCAGTACACCAGCTTGTGCCCAAGCGAGTTCAACAGGAATCTATGAAGCTGGCGTGAAATACGCATTGGAAAAGCTGCATGCTATTCCGAATGTGTACAACTACCTGGATATTGGTCACTCCGGCTGGCTTGGTTGGGATAACAACCGTACAGGCGCAATCTCGCTGTATACCAGCGTTGTCCAAGGAACAGCAGCAGGTCTGAATAGCGCCGATGGCTTCATTACGAACACAGCGAATAGCACACCGCTGAATGAACCGAATCTGCCTAATCCCGATCTGAACATCGGCGGACAACCGATCAAGTCTTCCAAGTTTTATGAGTGGAACCCTTACTTTGACGAAACCGATTTCACTGCGGCACTGTATAGCGGATTTGTACAAGCTGGTTGGCCGGCCAGCACGGGCTTCCTCATTGATACCAGCCGTAATGGATGGGGCGGGGTGAATCGTCCAACGTCTGCCACAGGCAGTGATATTAACACGTACGTGAACTCCGGGCGTGTGGATAAGCGCGATCACCGGGGGAACTGGTGTAATAACAGTGGAGCAGGCATAGGTGAAGCTCCTAAAGCAGCACCAGGACCAGCCCATCTGGATGCCTATGTATGGGTCAAACCTCCAGGGGAGTCTGATGGCTCCAGCTCGGAAATTCCGAACAACGAAGGAAAAGGCTTCGACCGGATGTGTGATCCAACCTTTACAACTCGTGATGGTGTATTGACGGGTGCACTGCCTAACGCACCAGTGTCGGGTCACTGGTTCCATGACCAATTCGTCATGCTGGTGCAAAACTCATTCCCTGTTCTTCCAGCCAGCAATGGTGGAGGGGGTGGAACGACAGCTCCAGCAGCTCCGGCAACACTGTCTGCGACAGCAGGCAACGCACAGGTTTCCCTGAGCTGGACAGCCTCTACAGGTGCGACTAGTTATAACGTGAAACGGGCGTTGAGTGCGTCGGGTCCATTCACTACGGTTGCTGCGGGCGTGACAGGCACATCGTATGCCAACACAGGTCTGATCAATGGTACAACCTACTATTATGTGGTTAGTGCCGTGAATGCTGCGGGTGAGAGTGTGAATTCGGCTGTAAAAAGTGCGGTACCAGTAGCAGGTGTGACTGCCCCTGCTGCACCAACAGCGTTGACAGCTACGGCAGGCAATGCTCAAATCAGCTTGACTTGGGTGGCTTCGGCAGGAGCGACAGGTTATAACGTGAAACGGGCGTTGAGTGCATCGGGTCCATTCACTACGGTTGCTGCCAATGTGAGCGGCACATCCTACACCAATACGGGTCTGACCAATGGAACGACCTATCATTATGTGGTTAGTGCCGTGAACGCTGCCGGGGAAAGTGTCAATTCTGCCGCAGCTTCTGCAACACCGCAAAGTGTAGTTGTTCCGACCAGTGACCTGGTTCTGCAATATCGTGCGGGAGATACCAACGCGGCAGATAACCAAATCAAACCGTATTTCAACATCAAAAACGTAGGTAACACGGCTGTAAATCTGAGTGATCTGAAAATCCGTTATTACTTCTCCAAAGAAGGTACCGCAGCGATGGACTCTGCTATCGATTACGCTCAGGTTGGCGGAGCCAACATCCAGCGTACGTTCACTGATTCCTATGTGGAACTGAGCTTCACTTCTGGAGCAGGCGCGATCCAGGCAGGTGGACAATCCGGAGATATCCAGCTCCGCATGTACAAAACGGACTGGAGCAACTTAGATGAAACCAATGATTATTCCTACGATCCAACCAAAACATCCTATCAGGACTGGAACAAGGTGACCCTCTACAAAGGCGGTACCCTGGTCTGGGGCATTGAGCCTTAAAAGGGTGGCCAGATGATGGCCGAAGTGTTCAGTAATTAAGGCGAGTAAGATGATCTGATGCAGTGAAGGTCATAAGGGCGTTTCCAGCCCAACATAAAGTAGGGGCGTTTCGAAGTCATGTTCATGACCTTGGAACGCCCTTGCTGTTATTTTCAGCTTCACGTATCAACTGTTAATAGCTATGCACCAACTCTCATGGAGAGGGGCTTCAAAATCAGAGAGAGTAAGAGTGGAACGGGATAAGTTTTTTCTTGTAATGACTTCATCTTCATAATCATAGCCAAACCAGAGATGCCAGATTTCCAAATTTATTTCTTTATTAAGTGTAGTAACATAATTATATAATTCCTTCGTTAGATCTATTGGAGGAACATCAAATTTATAAATATGATTGAGATTAGTATATTTGCTCATGATTTTTAAAGCATATGAAGCACTTTCTATGTGAAAATGATTAGACTCTACCGGATCACCATAAAGAACCTTTGCATGTTCATTCATTTCTTTCCAAGGAATCAGGCCATCCGGAACATTCATACGAATCATATCCCCTACAGTTAAAATCTCTTGTCCTCTAAGTTTGATCTCGGGAATTGGACGATCTGCTGCTATGTAGAATTCGAAACTCATCTTCAATCACCCTGCCTTCATAAGGTACTCTTATATTATTGCATACAAGGGAATATTTTGAATATAAAATAACCGAAACGGCTGCTCCGCTGAACCGAAAGTAATATTTTCACATTAATCCTTCCTGAACAACACTGATTATTGATCGTTTTGGACGGATATTTGCCTATGTAAGCAGCAGGCAGGATGTCTATAATAATACCCGATGGGCAGGATGAAGCTGCTCTGATTGATGACAAAATGGAAAGGGGAGAGTCGAGAGAATCAGTATAGGAGGAAGCTTTTCTCTTGCACTTTTTGTAAGCGCATTCAGTAAAATTTGAAGGATATGAACGTCTGTATGGATTGACGGATGTCGCAACGATCAAGCACAGCCATAAGCATCACCCATTCTGTCTCAAGGAGAGTGAAGGTCGATGAAATCCAAAACATTAGCGCCGATACATAAAGGATCGGTTTCAGGTATGTACTCCAATCGCAGGAAGGTGCGTATGCCACTTGCAGCCAAAATGCTGTCTTCGGCACTAAGCGTTGCTTTGCTCGTTGCGGGAACAGCGGGTGCGAGCGGAGCAGCAGCTTCCAGTGAGAACAGCGCGGCAGAGGCCAGCATGCAGTCACATAAGGGAGGGAGTTCTTTGAAAGACATTCAGCTTGAGTATCTTGATCGCGGTCTGGTTGCGGCGTCTACTTCCGAGGGTGTTTTTCTCAGTTGGAGGTTGCTTGGTGACGAGGCCACAGGGTATAGCGATAAAGGTCTGACAGGCACGGATTTCAACGTATATCGTGATGGAAAGAAGATTGCTACGGTCACCGACAGCACCAACTATGTTGATGCCGCAGGCAAATCGTCGTCCCGTTATGAAGTGGCAGCGGTAAGCAAGAAGGGCAAGGAGAGTAAACACAGTGCA
The DNA here is from genome assembly GCF_900107875.1 of Paenibacillus sp. 276b. Taxonomy (NCBI): domain Bacteria; kingdom Bacillati; phylum Bacillota; class Bacilli; order Caryophanales; family Paenibacillaceae; genus Paenibacillus; species Paenibacillus sp. 276b. The sequence continues at coordinate 182,907 of NZ_FNRR01000002.1, forward strand.
TCCGTCAAACCTTGGGCGAACGGCTACGTCGATATTCCTTTGCAAAAACCGGCCGATGGTGTGACGCCAGTGGGAGAAGCCTACTCGTATTCTGCGAATGACATGAGTGTGGGCGATGTGGACGGGGACGGTCAGTATGAGTTTTTTGTAAAATGGGACCCTTCTAACTCCAAGGATGTCTCGCAAAAAGGCTACACCGGTAAAACGTACGTGGATTGTTACACGCTGGACGGACAATTGTTGTACCGGATCGATCTCGGGGTTAACATCCGTTCGGGTGCTCATTATACACAGATGCTCGTTTATGATTTTGACGGGGATGGCAAGGCTGAGATGATGTTCAAGACTGCACCGGGAACGAAGATCATCAAATATAACAAAAAGGGAAAGGTCACTTCCGAGAAATACATTACCCTTCCGAAGCAGGATCGCAAGGCAGGATACTCCAACGAAGATGATTACCGTTTAAGTGCAGATGGCTACTATGATCATGTCGTGGATATGTTCAAAAACTGGCATAAACATGAAGAGGTCGTGAAGGGCAACTGGCCTGCTACGTTGGAGGAAGCTTTTGGGATTGAGAAAAAGTATAGTTATCCATTGTCTCAGAAGGATGCTGAGAGCTTGGCCGATTACTTCATTGATGTGTATGCACCAAGCCGCAGTGACAAGAATGAGCTGCGCAAGTTCGAAGGTTTTATCGTCGATGGACCTGAGTATGTAACGGTGTTCGAAGGAGAGTCGGGCAAAGAGCTGGAGACCATTCCTTATGAGCCGGGACGGCAGGACGATGGGTTGATGTGGGGCGATTACGCAATGGCGCGTATTGAACCAGCGAACCGGGTAGATCGTTTCTTGGCAGGCGTGGCATATCTAGATGGAAAGAAACCGTCTGCGATCTTTGCACGCGGGTACTACACACGTTCGACCATGGTCGCCTACAACTGGGATGGCAAAAAGCTCAAACGTGAATGGAAAGTCGACAGTGGCTGGACACCGATGAAGAACCCGTTCAATGACGGTCCGCATGGGGTGGACGGTACTGATCCAGAGTATGGCTCCATTACAACGCAAGGTGCGCACTATTTCAGTGTTGCTGATGTGGATGGAGACGGTAAACAGGAGATTGTGTACGGCTCGGCCACGATTGATCATGATGGCAGTGTGTTGTACAGCTCCAAGGACCTGATGCCAGCGGAGAGTGCTGCTCCGGGAACGATTGCACGTCTGGGGCATGGGGATGCGCTTCATGTAGCGGATATTGATCCGGATCGTCCGGGGCTGGAGATCTTCATGGTGCATGAGGGTGGCCCTTGGGCACCATACGGATATTCCCTGCGGGATGCGAAGACTGGGGAAGTGATCTATGGCGGGTACACGGGCAAAGATACCGGACGTGGCATGATCGGTGATGTGGACCCGACCCGCCGCGGATTGGAGACATGGGCTGTGGGACTGTGGACGGCCAGCGGTGAGAAAATAAGCGATAAGGCTCCCGGCACGAATATGAATATTCGCTGGGCCGCTGATATGACAACTCAAATCGTGGACGGTGCCATTAATGTTACGCCTACGATTAAGGATTGGAATCGTGGAACTCTGCTGACCGCGAACGGCACGTTGACCAACAATTATACCAAGGGTACGCCATCTCTAGTAGCGGATATCTTCGGGGATTGGCGGGAAGAGATGCTGGTGAGAACCGAGGACAGCTCGGCGATCCGCATCTACCTGAGCACCGAAAAGACTGATCGCAAACTGTACACGCTAATGCACGACGCGATGTATCGTGTCGGCATTGCTGGACAGAACAGTGGATACAATCAGCCGTCCTACCCATCCTTCTACATGGCATCGGATATCGACTGGTCGAAGGTTACGCTGCCGAAGTTCGACACGCCCAAGTCGGGTAAGGGTGAAAAGTGAGATTTGAGAAGTGTCCCAATCCTCAGATGATCTTATGATGGTTGGGGTTTGAGGACTTAATACCAGTATGTTGATACTGTTGAACGTATTTGGAAAACCTGAATCCAAGTGTTTCCAACAGTGTTATTTTGTTATAAGAAGTTTACTATTGTATTAAAGTGAAGCTCTGGAGTAACCTCGGTGCGTTTAGGCGTACGGGAGGTTACCCGGAGTTTTTTTGATATGGTCAAACCGAAACAACAAACGACATCATCATTTCAAATGTGCTACGGATGCAAAATCTTGAATGGTATACTTTCCGTTTTCATGAATCAATGTGGTGATGGAGCATTCGGGAATCAGTTGACTTTGCATGGCGATAAAATTAGGATGCCAGACGTTAAGTTCAAGCTCTGGGAATGTGTTTACTAGAAAATCCGTAATTAACCCGCCATGAGTAACGATAACGATATGGCTATCTGGTGGCTCTACATTCGTCAATTCCGTTAGGAAAAAGGCCAAACGTTGGCCTGCCTGCTTAGAGGAATCACCCACAGGTGGGAGGTAGTCTGGATCACTTGTGCATCTGTCCCACATCGCGATGAATTCTTCAAAGGTTTGTTCAGGTAGGTCCCCCCAGTTGGCGCGTTCACGCAGACGCTGGTCTTCAGTCACTGTAATGTTTGTTTGGAGAGCAATATGTGCCGCAGTGTTGATCGCTCTTTGAAGTGGGCTTGCAATGATTTTGGTGACAGGTACGTTAGCCAAATGAAGTGCTGTCGACTTAGCTTGTGCTACTCCTTCGGATGTAATGGGAACATCACCGATGCGCTTTTCTTTTAATGCATGCCTCACCAGAAAAAATGTAGTTTTCATAGTCTCACTACCTCCTCGTTATAGATTAGATTAAATAAAATAAAATTGATTAGATTTATAACTAATTATATGTTTATCTAATTTGTAATCGCAATGATTTTTCAATTACATGGTGAAATACATCGCCGAGACTTGCTACAATGGAAAAAAGTGAGGATCGTTGCAGCAACGGAGGTGCAGGCATTGGAAGCAAAACATTGGACAGGCAGTCTGTTTCAGGAGAAACTGCGCACAGAGGACTATGGACCGCGTTTTTACGCGTATTATTACAAGCAATGGGACAACTACCAGATGTCTTATCACGATCATGATTCCACGGAGATCATGTACATTATTTCGGGAATGTGCCGGGTCGATGTACAGATGCAGGATGGCAGCTCGGAACAGGCAGTATTAAAAAAAGGGCAGTTCATTCTGCTGGACGCAGGGGTTCCACACCGTCTGCTGGTGAAGGATGGCGTACCGTGCCGCATGCTCAATGTGGAATTTGGAGTTGCCAGATCGCAGCCAGGGCATCCATCCATTCGCCAGCTTGCGTTGGAAGAGGAGGAAGTCCATGCTTTTCTAGCACAAGCCACGCCTTATCTGGTTTTGCCTGACCCGGAAGAGGTGTACCACATTATGAAAAGCCTTGTGCTGGAGCTGGATCAGCGTGGACTGATGGAGCAGGGTCGATCTTCTGCACCTATTCGGATTATTCCGCCGGAGGAACGCTCGCATCATCGCGAAGCCCGTGATCTGAAGTCGCCTGAGCAAGGTACGCTGGTACGCACGTTGTTTATCCAACTGCTGGTTCGGGTCGCAAGACTGCGCGGGGAATTCAACCGAAGTGCGTTGGATCAGACGGAGCTGTACGTGAAACGTACGATTGAATTCATGCATCACAATATGGATCGTAATATTCAAATGAAGGATATCGCAGCAGCAGTGAATCTGCATCCAGGCTATTTGCACCGTATTTTTCGCCAGCACACGCAGCGCACGCCTACCGACTATCTCACGATGCTCCGAATGGAAAAGGCGAAGATGCTGCTGCAACAGACCGATATTCCAATCTCCGAAATTTCCGATTACGTTGGCGTGGGGAGCAGACAGTATTTTCATATGTTGTTCAAGAAATATACAGGCCGAACTCCGGTTGAATTCCGTTCCTCGATGGAGCGACATGTCAGTCATTATCCACTGGAATAATAGGGGGAATAGGTACTCTGTTTTTATCTGAGCAGGATAGGCTGAATGATCTTCGGACACAAAAGTGAGGATTTTTGACAGCTACTTCGTGAACTAGTCATGATTTTGATAACGCTTCCTTATGTACCGTTGTTACAATGATTTCATCAGGCAACTTCAATTCAATTGCAAGTGTTACTGAATGAAGTCATTAACCGAAGCCAATCGTTTCGGATTACGGGAGGAACTGTGCATGTCGTTTAAAGTGGCATTTATCGGGGCAGGCAGTATCGGATTTACGCGGGGGTTGCTGCGGGATTTGCTCGCGGTACCGGAATTCAACAATATTGAGATTGCGTTCTGTGATATCAATCAGCACAATCTGGACATGGTCACCGAGCTGTGTCAGCGCGATATCCGCGAGAATGGACTGAATATTCAGATTCAGCCGACAACGGACCGGAGAGAAGCGCTCAAGGACGCGAAGTATGTACTGTGTACAATCCGAGTGGGCGGGTTGGAAGCTTTTGCAACCGATGTGGATATTCCGCTCAAATATGGGGTAGATCAATGTGTCGGCGATACGTTGTGTGCAGGTGGGATTATGTACGGCCAGCGCGGAATTGCTGAGATGCTCGACATCTGTAAGGATATTCGTGAGCAAAGCGCACCGGATGTGCTGCTCCTCAATTATTCCAACCCAATGGCTATGCTGACATGGGCCTGCAACAAGTATGGCGGTGTTCGCACGATTGGATTATGTCACGGGGTACAGCATGGGCATCACCAGATTGCGGAAGTGTTTGGACTGAAAATGAATGAAGTGGATATCGTATGTGCCGGAATTAATCATCAGACCTGGTACATCAAGGCGTCCCATGAAGGTAAAGACCTTACAGGCGATTTGCTCCAAGCCTTCGAGAAACATCCAGAGTATAGCCGTACCGAGAAAGTGCGGATTGATATGCTGCGCCGATTTGGTTATTACAGTACGGAATCGAATGGTCACCTTAGCGAATATGTGCCTTGGTACCGCAAACGTCCGGAAGAGATCAAGGACTGGATTGATCTGGACAGCTGGATTAACGGCGAGACGGGCGGGTACCTGCGTGTATGTACAGAGGGAAGAAATTGGTTTGAGACTGATTTCCCGAACTGGATGAAGGATGAGCCAATGCAATTCGCCCCGGAAAAACGAGGCGGAGAACATGGTTCCTACATTATAGAAGGGCTGGAAACGGGACGCGTATACCGCGGACACTTCAATACCGTCAATAACGGTGTGATCTCCAACCTGCCGGATGATGCGATCATCGAAGCACCGGGATATGTGGATCGTAATGGTATTTCGATGCCACATGTAGGCGACCTGCCACTCGGCCCGGCTGCCGTGTGTAATGTGAGCATTTCCGTACAACGACTTGCGGTGGAAGCTGCGGTACATGGTGACGACAAACTATTGCGTCAAGCGTTCATGATGGACCCACTCGTAGGTGCGGTATGTAATCCAAAAGAAATCTGGCAAATGGTTGACGAGATGCTGGTCGCTCAAGCCGAATGGTTGCCTCAATATGGTGACGCCATTGCTGCGGCAGAAGCAAGACTTGCTGCAGGCAACCTGATTCCTACGAAGGAATATGAAGGTGCTGCACGTCTCAAAGTGAAAACCGTTGAGGAGATGCAGCAGGATCGCGATGCCGCCAACAAAAATGCGGGTGAATCGGATAAAGGGAAAGATCGGGAGAAAGTGCAACAATAGATAAAAATGAGTAGGGCTTCTCCAAAATTGGAGGGGCCTTGTTTGGTTCTATTTTTTTTCGACACCACGGATTACAAAGGCAAAAGAGGTATCACCCAAGGAAACCTGCGAATTTTTTGGGGAAGACCAGCCGATAAAGGCTCCATAATAATGAGTACCTTTTTCCTGTGCAAACTGGAATGATCCTTCTCGGAAAGAGATGGGACGTGCCTCCCCGTTCACATATTCAACCAGAGTGAATTCGTTAGGCGGTACATCCGTACTCAAGTTAATAGATATGTTCTCGCCCACCAACACCGAGACAGGTACTTTACCTTCCAGCAATTCCACATCACCTGCATAGTCAGCACACATACCTCCCCAGCAATAACTGCCCTGTACAGCTGGAATAGAGATGCCGCTTTCGCTCTGGATAGTTGGCGTAGGCAGTTCCTGGGGTAAGTTGGGTCCAGATTCCTTAGCGTTCTCCTCTAGTGAACCCAAATCAGCTTCCTTTGTATCTGGCGATGGGAGAGAGGGAGGTTCGTTTGTGCCGTTACTTGGAGTAGGATTACAGCCGGATAATATCAGCAAAGTTGTAAGGAACACGAGTGAAGCCAATGTTCTTATAGTAATGAGAAAATTTATTTTAGCCACCCCCCTAATATCTTCCAGACGAAGAAAAAGAGAAGAATGTTGCTCATTGCGACGCATATGTACCATGCGATACATATTACCTTTACAGACATAGTAATATGTCTTATAGTATACCCAGGATTGAAGAAAGTCGGTGAATCTGCAGATGGATGAACAAGCGATTAACAGTGACCTCATTCGAGGCAACATTGACCCCATTATTCTGAGTGTACTTATACCGAAGGATAACTACGGCTATAGCATTATTAAGGAAATTTATCGCAAGAGTGGAGACCGGTTTGAATTAAAGGAACCGACACTCTATTCCAGTCTGAAAAGGCTGGAGAAGAGCGGATATGTGGAATCCTACTGGGGGGAAGAGAGCCAGGGAGGACGACGCAAATATTACCGAATTACAACGCAGGGGCAGGAAGCTTATACCCAGCAAGTTCACGCTTGGAACGCAGCCAAAACATTGATTGACTGCATGATTATTTCCGGGGAAAAGGGAGATGAAGGGATATGACATTGGAAGCTCGCATTACCCGCTATGTGAATCGTCTGTTCAATGATGCGCAGGATACATTGGCCAATCAGGAGTTAAAAGAAGAGATTCACAGTAATCTCGCTGCACGAATTGAAGATTATATGGAGCAGGGTATGGACGAGGAGCAGGCTTTTCAGACTGCCATACAACATGTGGCTGGCATGGAGCAGATCATGAGTGATCATCGCAGGGTGCATCGCGTTCCTTATTGGACTGCGGTGTTGCAGTCTGCCTTGATCTATAGTCTTATCGCCTGGATCATTACCATTCCAATGAGAGTCATGGTCCAGGGCGCAACCATTAACAATTTGCTTATGATCATGAGTGTGATCGTTGGTGGAGCGTATGTATTTTACATGATGAAAAATAAAAATACTTCGACTGATCCAGAGGACACTGCCGTTATTCGTACACCTGTGTTCTTACAATGGACGCGCAGAGTGTGGTGGTTATGGGCAGGGCTCATCGTTGTGTTATGGGGTACACAGGCGGCGCTGCGATTTGGAAGCAACATCTGGTATAGTCGACCGATTCAGGTAGAGGGACCCTATCAATTTACGGTAATCGCAATTGCTTTTGCCATACCTTTATTAAGTATTATTATTCCTTTGATCGTGCAGAGGGCGTATCGGATCGTGAGCAAGTATGAGGCAGGCGATGTCATATGACGGGAAAGAATAAATGGATTATTGCATTGGTCATGCTCGGTATCTTTGGTGTTATTGTGGTTGAGGGCGTCGTTAATCCGAGAATAGAGGCGAAGCAGTCGCAGTATGAAGCAGAGCAGCAAGATCCATTGACCCATGATTTTGCGGCATTGGCGAAATATCGCAGTCCTTATATGGGCGACTTCTCTAATCTCAGCCATTTGAATCAAGCCTTGCCTCTAAACGGCCAATTGAATGGGTATCAGTTGGTTCCAGAGACATTTACGGCTCAGATCAATTACAGGATAAATACCAGCGAGATGAAGTCCGAAGAGTTGGAACGAATACTTGTATATAACGCTGCTGCCAATTTTGTATGGATTGAGAATTTGGAGCATGTGCTTTATTCATTTGAGGATGTTCAATATACTTTGAGCCGTGAGGCTGCTCAGCAATGGGCTGGAACGGAATTGAAGACCCTTCATGAACCGAAGGAGTGGGATGCAGCGGTGCGTAAGAAGCTGGTGGAACCCGCGAAAGTGAAAGAAGCTTTTTCACAAATTGTTGACAATTAAGTTGGTTCAAAGATAAGGAAAAGGTAAGAGGCTCGACTCTTCTCCTATGCTATGTTATTATAAGACTCTGATAACGTGGTAACGAACTAAAGCGTTTGGGTTTGGTTATAGACATGGAGGGGTTAGAGAGATGAGAAAACAAGCGATATTTCTATTATTGATCAGCATATGCATGATTGTTGTTGCGGGGTGTTCCAGCTCGGGAAGCAAAGATGAACATGCCATTATTGTGGGGATAGATGATAAATTTGCTCCAATGGGCTTCCGGGATGACAAGAATGAAATTGTTGGTTTTGATATTGATTATGCCAGAGCGGCAGGGGAGAAAATGGGGAAAGGAATTACGTTCCAACCCATTGATTGGTCTTCCAAAGAATCGGAGCTGAACAGCGGCCGAATCGACCTGATCTGGAACGGGTACACGATTACGGATGAACGGAAAGATAAAGTGCTGTTCACGAAGCCGTATCTAGAGAACAGCCAGGTTGCAGTTACACTCGCGGACTCACCGATTACGAAGTTGGATGAACTGGATGGCAAAAATGTAGGATTGCAGGCGCTGTCCTCTGCGGCAGATGCACTCGCGGCAAGTCCTCTGAAGGATAAAGTGAATGCTTCCGAATTCCCGGACAACGTACTGGCGCTAACCGATCTCAAGACGAAACGTTTGGATGCTGTCATCATCGACGAAGTGGTCGCGAGATATTACATGTCCAAGGAAGAGGGAACGTTCAAACTGCTGGATGAATCCCTTGCTCCGGAACAATACGGCATTGGTGTGAAAAAAGGCAATGAAGAACTACTGAATCAGCTGCAAAAAGCATTGGATGAGCTGAATGCCGATGGCACAGCAGCCGAGATTTCCACCAAATGGTTTGGTGAAGATGAAGTTTTGAAATAGGATCAGGCCACTTGCCTGACATATGTAGTAAACAACATGACCCCGGATTCCAAAAAGGAGCAAGTCTCCTGCGGAATGCGGGGTTAACAGATTAGAGGAGCCGATTGCGATGAGCTGGGAGTATTTATTGGGCGTCATGAAGCCCATGCTTGAAGGTGCACAGACCACGATCTTTTTATTTTTGCTGGCCATTATAGTGTCTTTACCACTTGGATTTGGAGTAACCTTATTGATGAAAAGCCGATTCAAGCCGTTGGCATGGATCGCTCATACGTACGTATATGTGATGCGGGGAACGCCGCTGATGCTTCAGCTGTTGTTCTTTTGCTTCGGTCTGCCGTTGCTTCCAGGCGTAGGAGAGTATCTTGTATTTGACCGCTTTACGGCGGCAACGTTGGCTTTTATTTTGAATTATGGTGCGTACTTTGCCGAGATTTTCAGAGGTGGATTGCTCTCGATTGATAAAGGACAACATGAAGCTGCACAGGTACTGGGCCTAAGCAAATGGCAAACGATGACGAAAGTCATCATCCCGCAGATGTTTCGGGTAGCATTACCTGCCACTGCAAATGAATCCATAAGCCTTATTAAAGATACGGCATTGTTGTACGCTGTTGCTGTACCTGAGCTGCTTCATTACGCACAGGCCGCAGTAAACCGGGATTTTAAATTGATGCCGTTTGTTATAGCAGCTATTATGTATTTGCTGATGACCATGGTACTTACCTTGTTCTTCAAGGCACTGGAGAAACGTTATACATTTGAGTAAACGCGCACGGAACAGAAGTATATAAAGTTATCTAATCTCATCAATTAAAGGACTGTCTGCATATGACACATATTATAGAAGTGAATCAATTAAGAAAATCATTCGGCACACTTGATGTGCTGAAGCAGGTAACGTTCAACGTGGAGCCGGGTGAGGTCATTGCCGTAATCGGGCCTTCGGGTTCGGGTAAAAGTACGATGCTGCGCAGCCTGATTCATCTTGAGGATATTTCGGGTGGCACCATTCGTATCCAAGGCCAGGCGCTGGCTGAGAACGGATCGTATGCAGGTGCCGCGGATATTCGGAAGATTACGGATCGCATGGGCATGGTCTTTCAGCATTTCAACCTGTTTCCGCATCTGACGGTACAGGCGAATCTGGAACTGGCACCGAAGACGTTGAAAAAAGAAAGCTCAGCGATCATCCGGCAGCGAAGTCTGGAGTTGCTCGGTAAAGTAGGGCTCTCCGACAAGGCGGATGCGTATCCCGCCAACCTGTCCGGTGGACAGAAACAGCGCGTAGCGATTGCCCGCGCACTAATGATGCAGCCCGACATTCTGCTGTTCGACGAGCCGACTTCGGCACTCGATCCCGAGCTGACCGGAGAAGTGCTGCGCGTCATCAAGCAGCTGGCACAGGAGAATATGACGATGATGATCGTCACCCATGAGATGAGCTTTGCCCGCGATGTTGCGGATCGTGTCTTCTTCATGGATAACGGAGAAATCGCCGAGGCGGGACCGCCGGAGCAGATCTTCGGTAATGCCAAGCTGGAGCGCACGCGTACGTTTTTGCAGCGGGTGGAAGTGGAAGGGTAGAGGTTAAGACGAGTTAAGATATGGATTTAACGAGATCCGGATTCGTTAGATCGACGAAAGTCGACGATGAATCCGGATTTTTTTAATAAAATCGGAATATTTACAAATAATGGAGCATATTTTTCCAGTTAATCAAGTATAATAAGACTACTTAATAAACAGGGAGGATTTACCTTTGGATCAACGTCACAATGATGTGGATCGTTATTATAGCGATCCGCTTCCGCCACCACCTTATGTAGTACCAAAAACCAATAGCAAGTCTATCGCAGCTCTTGTCTTGGGGATTTTGTCAGTGATAATTCCATACTTGGGATTTCTGATAGGTATTGTTGCTATCGTATTTGCATCTATTTCTCTTAAAGAAATCAAGCTTCGTATGGAACAAGGAAGAGGACTCGCTATTGCTGGTCTCGTCTGTGGCATCATCGGCACGGCGATTTATGCAATTATCATTTTGTTCATCCTGGCTGCCGCCTTCTTCTACGTTAGCACCGATATATCTACATATTAGAATGATAAGGATAGTGGATAAAAAATTGCCTCTTTACTAAAAAAGCAAGGCCGTGTATAAGCAAACACCCGCTGTTATTGAAGCGAGGGCGTTGCTTACAACAGGCCTTGCTTTTTATGTTTCCATCCTACACGTGAAGCACTGCTTCTCTACTTACTTCCTCGCCTTCATTCGTACGATGCACCATGAAATACGTAAAGGTAGCCGCCAGACCAATCACGGCAAAGAGGCACAAAATTCCGATCTGATCCCAAGCCACACCGAACTGTCCACTCGAAATAACAGCTTTATACCCGGTTACCGAATAGGTCATCGGCAGCCATGGATTGAAACCTTTCAGCCAATTCGGAATAAGCTCCAACGGGAACGTACCTGCACTGGTGGTCAATTGGAAGATTAACATGAGGATCGCCAGGAAGCGGCCGGGATTCTCCAACCAAGTAACCAGAGCCTGAATGATATACATGAAGGTCAGGCTGGTAACGAAACTGAATAAAAGGAACAAAGGCACGCTTTGAACTTCCAGACCCAAGCCGGACAAGACAAGCCAGGAAGCGAGTAGGGATTGCACGGCACTCATGATCGTGAAAGCCAGCGTTCTGCTCACAAAACGATTCCAGCTGCTCGCATCGGCAACCGAGCTGCCGCGTGTGGGTACAACCAGCGTTGCAATCAATGCCCCGACAAACAGCCCCAATGATAGGAAGTATGGCGAGAATCCTGTTCCATAGTTGGGCACCTCATTATGTTTATGTTCATCCACCTGAACGGGCTCTGCATACATCGTTACAAGTTCATCCGTCTTTTTCACACTGCCCGTTTGATCGGCGGCATCATTCAGTTTGGTGGCAAGCTCACCAGAGCCATCGCTCAATTTGGCGGTACCTTCTTTTAAATCTCCTGCGCCGTTATCCAGCTTGCGGGAACCATCGGCAATGGTGGTGATTCCGTCTGAAAGTTGGTTCAACCCATCAACCAGTTTCCCTGCACCTGCGTTTAATTGACTAGAACCCTCTGAAAGTTTGGCTCCGCCAGCGGCAGCTTCAGACAACTTGGAGTTGAACTGCTGGAGGCCAGTCGCAAGCTGCACCTGTCCAGCGGACAATTGTGTTGCTCCTTCTATAAGCTGCTGCTCACCCTGTACTAACTGGCTGCTGCCTTGATGCAGCTGATGTTGAGCAGCTTGCAGGTTTTGGCTGCCTTCGAGCAATTGCTGTCCACCTTGATATACCTGTTCACTACCAGCGGCAACAGCCTGGCTTGCTGCCAGGAGTTGCTGTACAGCCGGGTTAGCAGCTAACTCTGGACTGGCTTCAGCTAATTGAGCAAGACCTTGCGCAACGGCCTTGGCACCTTCACTTACTTTGCCACTGCCTCCGACTGAAGTCTGCAATCCAGCGGTCAGCTTGGCGCTGCCTTCCTCGGTTGCAGCCAGTCCAGCATCCAATTTTGCGACTCCTTCCTGAGCAGATTGAATCCCAGCCTGTAACTTTTTGCCGCCAGCTTCAGCCTGTGCTGCTCCGTCACCAAGCTTCGCACCTGCTGCCGCCAATCGGGACAAGCCATTGGAAAGGGAGCTGGCTCCTGTATGAAGCTCATCAATACCCTGAGCTAAGGTGTTCGTGCCTTCTTTTAACGGGGTAATGCCTGTTTCGAGTTTGTTGGTTCCATCGGCCAGTTTGGATAGGTTCTCTTTCAACTTGGAGGCACCTTCATCCAGCTTAACCGCACCCTCGTTGATCTGACCTGCGCCGTCTCCGGCATCTGCCAAACCGCTAGAGATTTTCTCTACCTGATCCAGCAGGGTTTCCGTATATGATTCCGTCACTTTCGCAGAGACTTTGGATTTGATCTGTTTGACCGCTGTCCCGCCAATCTGCCCCGCTAGGAAGTTGTATCCTTCATTGGGTTCATAGATCAGCTCTGCCGATTGTGGATGGTCATCCATTAGAGTGGTAGCTTTTGCGGAAAAATCCTCTGGAATAACAATCGTCATGTAATATGTGTTGTCTTCCATGCCTTGCTCGGCTTCTTCTCGGGTCACAAATTGCCAGTTGAAGTCATCACTTTTTTTCAATTCATCGACCAGATTCTGTCCGACTTCCAGCGATTTGTCATTGTAGGTTGCCCCCTGATCCGTGTTGACCACGGCAACAGGCAGTTCATTCATTTTGCCGTAAGGGTCCCAGAACGCATTGAGGAACAGACCGCTATACAGTACCGGAATGAACAGCACCACGAGAATCGGAATAAATATTTTTGGTTTCTTGAAGGCAGATTTCAAATCCTGCCCAAATACAGTGAATGATTTCATCATGTTCTCTCCCCATCATTACGCTACTCTGTTGCTATATCTATCTCTAATTGATAAAGGATTCATATTCACATCTTTCTTTATGTAGGGGATAATCCACTTTTGAGAAAGAGGCCAACGAAATCCTTGATCTGATCCTTGTGCAGCGAAGGATGCGCTTTGTTCCAATCGGAAGTTAAGGTGACGTACAGCTTCAGCAGGACAAAAGAGACCAGTCTGGGATCGTCTTCACGAATCTGCTGTAGTTCCATGGCGCGCTGAACTTGACGTTCTAAATATTCGAGAATGGCTGTCTCTACTTTCTGCAAACCTTCCTTCGCCTGAGGTGTGCCGAACTCGTTTACCTCCTGAAACAGCTTGATTAACAACTCATGTTCCTCTCTATACTCCAGCAAAGCGTCCATGCTCTGGTGTACGTTCTCAAGAAATGGTTTGTCGTCCTGCACAGTTTGCTCTGTAATCCGCTTCATATCAGTAATGATCGAGTGGAGGATCTCTCCGAACAGTTCTTCCTTGTTCTCGAAAAAAGTATAGATCGTACCTTTGCCCACATTAGCCAGTCTTGCAACTTGCTCCATTGTAGTGGCTTTGTATCCAAACAATGCGAACGATTTCTCAGCAGAATCAATGACCTGCTGCCTTCGATCGATAGTTTTCATGGCAGCTAACACCTCCTAATCATATGCAATGATAAAAGATAACTTAAAGTTGACTGGATTACTTATTCGGTCAATTGGTCGTAAACAAATGTACCATTGAATGGGGAGGGAGGAAGTGATGTTTATCATAATGTTGGATAAAAGCTTTTGAGGGGGATTAAGTGAAGCTAGTATGTATTCAGACAGGTGCTAACGAAAAAAAACGAGTTTTTGATAAGTAAGACTTTTTTTGTTTCAGAGAAGGATAAGATCTAGGGGGAAATGCCGATAACTGAAATGCATCTTATTTTAAACTATGATGGTTAAGAATCACAGATGAAGAATCGATAGATGAAGTTAAATATTATGCAGAGATCTCTAAAATTAATTTGATGGTGTTAGATTTATTGGAAGGCAAAACAAAGGTTTTAGATGAATATGTATCATTTATTCTGCAAAGTAAGGAAGAGTTGATTACTGGGCTCTTAACGCTACTTGAAGCAAACCGATTAAGTGGGTTACCAATAAAAGAATATGAAAGTTTATTTGAAGAAAATATACAGATCATTGACTGGAAGAACATTCAGATACTGATGCCTCATATTATCTAGATTTCTGCTATGAACTGGCGATGTATTACGGAAGGAGTGGGAGAAACACCCAAGCAGTAAGAGTATTATTAAACTGTACTGTAAGTCATACGTAGTTGAAATATCATGTTTGTCTAGGTTGAATAAGGTTTTTAAATAGAATAAATAACGTGGCTGAGTTACACTTGGCTTTGTAGGTTTTGACGATAAAAAATGACTTTTATTGATTAGAGATTAACTTCCCAAATTGCCTTTTGAAATTGCATAGATTTAGTTTTATGTATGACTCATAGCGCAAGGATAATGCTTGTCGATTTTCACAATGAAGGCCGCGTATTAACTTAGTATCTGTTCGCCCTCTGTACGGAGAGCGAGCAGAGGGTCTTATAACAGTTAAAAGAAAATTCCATTAACCAATAACCAATTCACAGATGGCCGAGCTGTCTGTGTTTTTTGACATGATATCGGGTGGAGCAACGTTTGCTACAGAAGCGTTGCAGCCCGTTTTTGGAATGATCTATAAATATTTCCTCGCAAGGTACAGAAGCACACGCTTTAAGGCGTGATCTACCGTATTCGGTTAATTCCATCCCTAATACCAATGAGCAGATGGAAAGCAGTGAATCGCTCAACGAATGTCCTTTTCCTTCCGGTTGATCATATACGAACATGAATTGCCCACCCGTAGTTGTAGATAGGCTTGACTGGATTGGGGCACGAGAGAGATGTGTGTTTAGGAAAAGAGAGAGTTCTTTGTCCGTTGCCGTTCGAATAAGATCACGAAACGTATCGCGATAAGAATGTACAGCTATTAAATCTTTCGAGGCAGGTAACTTGGTTGAAAGCAACCCATGTTTACTCAGAAGTTCTGTGAGTAGAGCCACGCTACCGATTCTTTCGGGTTCTTCGTAAAAGGGATCATAGGTGTTGATTAGTTCAAATGTGAAAGAAAACCATGTTTCGTTGTAAGACTTCATATTAGTTTGACTCCTTACATTTTTCGTTATATAGTAATGCTTAAATTATGTTTTAGTACTTACATAAAGTCAAGTGAGGAGATAGAAATCGGTGAACAAAACCATTCAAATGATACATGCACCTACGAATCTGGGGCTCCGCAAACATCCAGATGGACGTGAAAGAGGATGTGACAAGCTTCCAGATACACTTGAGCAGTTGGGCTTGCATTCAGCTATTGATGCGAAAGTTACTCAACGAATATCCAAGCCTGAGCATCCTATCGAAGAAGTTTTTGATGAAGGAACATTAAATGGCCGGCAAGTGGCTACTTACTCCGTTAATTTAGCTAATGTGGTCCAAAAGGTAATAGAAGATGACGATTTTTCATTGGTATTGGGTGGGGATTGCAGTGTCCTGGTGGGGAGCGCTCTTGCCCTCTCGCGGAAGGGGACATATGGATTAATTCATATCGATGCTCATCCGGATTATTATCATCAGGGGAACAGAGAACAGGCTGTTGTTGGCGGAATGGATCTGGCAATCGTTACTGGAACGGGGACAAAGCTTCTTACCAATTTAGAGGGACGAGCTCCTTATATTCAACCAAAACACGTTCTTTCGATAGGTTACCGAGAATCTGATCCTGAACAGGACATTATAGAGGAAGCCACAATAGCTGGTATTTCTTTTTGCAGTGCGGAACAGATCAGGCGCGAGGGGCTAGAGAAGACGACAACGTTAATACAGAACTATATGAACCGAACCAATGAAGTTGAAGGTTATTGGCTTCATCTGGATGCAGATGTGCTGGATGCTTCGATTATGCCTTGTGTGGATTGCCCGGAATCCAATGGTCTTACCTGGCATGAACTGGAGCACATACTCCAGACGATTTTGGCTTCCAATCTAATTATAGGGATGACGGTAGCTATTTTGGACCCCGATTTAGACTTTACTCAAGAGGTTTCTCGAAAATTTTGCAATCTGCTTATTAAAGTGCTGCAAGGCAAAGAGTAAGCCCATCCGAAATATTAGTTATTAGCCCTCTCACCATCATCCCCACCTAAAGAAAACACAAGTGAACGAAAAGACAGTCCATTGTTGCTCTCTCACAGGAACGCTAAGATGAAGTTGTTGAAGCGTTTACATTATATGGTGAAGGGAGCTTAACTCGGATGCCAGAAATTACGATCAGGCTGTATGAAGGCAGGACGGATGAGCAAAAGCAGGAGATCGTGGAGGTGTTCACACGCGAGCTATCTCGTATTATCGACCGTGAGCCGGATTATATTTCCGTTGAATTCAATGAAATCCCATGGGACGAGAACGTTCCTGATAATTTGAAAGCCATGCAATCACAGAAGCAAGGAGGGGAGAAGACGTGAAGCCGGCGGACATTGCGCCGCCAAGCCGAGGAACAGCCAGACTTAACTCGTCTGGTCTGGGCACTCGGCTCGGAGATGCGGGACGTTATCTGTGGCGATACCGGATACTATATCTGCTCTCCGTACCGGGCATTCTGTATTTTTTCCTTTTCAAATATGTACCTCTGTTCGGCTCGATCATTGCTTTTCAGAACTACAACATTTTCAAAGGCATCACCGGAAGTGATTGGGTAGGCCTGGAGCATTTCCAGAAGATGTTCAGCCATTATGACTTTTTGCGAATTCTCAATAACACACTTCTGCTCGGAATATATGATCTGGTGATTGCATTCCCGGTACCGATCTTACTGGCCATTCTGCTGAATGAAGTACGGATGATTGTGTTTAAGCGTTTGTTGCAAACGATTGTTTACATGCCACACTTTCTGTCCTGGGTCGTCATTAGTGGTATCTTCATGGGTATTTTCTCGATGGATGCCGGGGTGGTGAACAAGGCACTTGGATTTCTGGGCATGCAGCCGATCTACTTTCTTGGAGAAGACTCGTACATTCGTTCCATTCTGATCGGTTCTGGGATCTGGCGCGACTCCGGTTACGGAACGATTATTTTCCTGGCTGCCATTGCGGGAATTAATCCCGATCTGTATGAGGCGGCAGAGGTGGATGGAGCCGGACGTTTGAAGCAAATATGGTCGATTACCCTGCCATCCTTACTGCCGACGATTATGATCCTGCTACTGCTGCACATCGGAAAGTTCCTTGATCTGGGCTTTGAGCGTGTGTTCGTATTCCTGAATCCGCTCAATCTGGAATCTGGAGAAATTCTCGATACGTATATTTACAAAGCTGGCCTGCTCTCACAGCAATACAGCTATACAACGGCTATCGGATTGTTCAAGTCGGTCGTGGGTTTGATGCTTGTTCTACTCGGTAATTTCTTCAGCAAAAAAACAACCGGCGAAAGCCTGTATTAGGAGGCGAGATAGATGCGTACCCCCAGTGTCCGTTACCGTATATTCCGCATTGGAAATCTCGTTTTTCTTACGCTGCTCTCGTTGACGATGATTCTGCCTTTCATTAATGTGCTGGCTCAATCTCTTAGCAGCTCGGAAGCGATCATGGGCGGAAAGGTTAGCTTCTGGCCTGTCGCTTTTACCTGGATCAATTATGAATATGTATTCGGCGATGCTTCGTTCTGGCGGGCCTTTGCGGTATCCGTTGGTGTGACGCTGTTTGGTACGCTGGTCAATCTCGCTGCAACGGCATCGCTGGCGTATCCCGTTTCCCGTCCAGAGTACAAGGGGCGCTCCCTGGTCGTCATGTTTGTCTTGGTGACCGTTGTATTCTCGGCGCCGCTCATTCCGAACTTTATCCTGATGAAGGAACTGCATCTGGTCAACAATCCGCTGGTTCTGATTGTGCCAGGAGCGATTAATGCCTTTAACTTTTTCGTCATGCGCTCGTTCTTCGCACAGCTGCCGGGTGAACTGATCGACGCTGCCCGTATTGATGGCTGTGGGGAATTCGGCATCATCTGGCGTATCGTCATTCCATTGTCCAAACCGGCCATGGCATCACTCGGCATTTTCTATGCGGTGGGCCACTGGAACGCCTATTCCACCGCGCTTTATTATCTGAATGATCCGGCCTGGTGGCCGATCCAGGTAACACTCAAGAAGCTGTTTGAGAGTGACGATATTTCCGTCGATCCAGGTTCTGCCGTCTACAGTACCCTTGCACATACATCGCCGGAAGGCATCAAAATGGCAACCATCATCATCGCCACCCTGCCGATTATTATCATTTACCCTTTCCTGCAAAAGCATTTTGTAAAAGGAATCATGGTCGGCTCCGTCAAATCTTAAGTACATGAAGCATACAGATCTGACGGGAACGGGGGAATGGCGATGTTCAGAATCTTGATTACGGATGATGAACCGATGATTCGGATGGGTCTGGCAAAAATGATCAAGCAAGCGGGGCTGTTCGACTGTGAGATAAGACAGGCAGCGCATGGGGAAGAGGCCCTTCAGGTGGTAGAGGCCTTTCGGCCACACATCCTGTTTACGGATATCCGCATGCCGACGATGGATGGTATTGAGCTGTGTCGACGTTTATCCGAGCAAGGCAGCACGATACGCATTATTGTGGTTTCCGGTTATTCGGACTTTGAATATGCAAGAGCCTGTATGGATTATGGGGTAAAGCGATATCTGTTGAAGCCTGTGGGACGACAGGAGCTACATGAACTGCTGCTCAAATTGCTGGCATCCGAAGAGGATAAACCTACGGTGTCCCTTGTACCCGTGAGGGAGCTGAATGATTGGGCGATGCGTCTGGAAGAGGCCATATGGGAGCTGAGACAGTCCGATGTCACGGAGCTGCTCGCAGCATGGTCTGGTCGCTATCCGGCATATTCGTTGATGCCTGAGCAGACAGCGGAGCTTTTTCATGAATTACTGGAATTGATTGTGGCCCGAATGAACGCACGTGGCAACGGTACGATGAGTATATCCTGCGAGTTAAATGAAAGCGCTTCCTCGAAAGAATGCTTCGAGGCTCTGGGCAACGAGATCCACACGTTAATGAAGACGATCAAGGAAAAGCGCAGTGGCAAGCGCAAGCATCCAGTGGAAGAAGCAAAAGCCTATCTAGAGAAGCATTTGCGTCGCGAAGTTTCACTGGACGAGATTGCTGCCAAGTTAGGCCTTAACCCGTCCTACTTCAGCCAGCTGTTCAAACAGACGACAGGTCAGACCTTTATCCAATACCGGATACGCAGCAAAATGGAACTGGCCAAACGCATGCTGGAACAGCCGGGCAACCGGATTACGGATATTTCCTACGAAGTGGGGTATGCGGATCATCCCCATTTTACGAAAACATTTAAGAAAATTACCGGACTGACCCCGTCCGAATACCGCAGCAAGTTGGGCATTGAATGATGAAGCGCAGCCTGTCCATCCGCCTGTTCTTTCATTTTGCCGTCGTGATTACGTTGTCTCTGTCCGCCATCGGCCTGTTCACCTATACCTATGCCTCGACTGAAATGAACGACCAGCTTGCGGAAAACATCGCCCAAACGATGCGCAATACGGCGTACCAGACTGAACTGTATTTG
This sequence comes from Paenibacillus sp. 276b, assembly GCF_900107875.1. NCBI lineage: Bacteria > Bacillati > Bacillota > Bacilli > Caryophanales > Paenibacillaceae > Paenibacillus > Paenibacillus sp. 276b. Next base: position 203,011 of record NZ_FNRR01000002.1, read on the forward strand.
CAAAATTATGATCGTGCAACCTACTCCATTCTCTCGAACGGAAGTGTGAAGCATTTCCTCGATATGAATTCGGAGGACAGTTATGCCTATTACGAGTACAGCCGTCAGATTAAGACGAACGTGTTCCCGCCTGTTTTTATGTTATACCCACAGATCAAGTTCCTGTATGTTATCGGGGATAACGGGCGTGTTGTGATTGATGACAACCAGAATTCAGCTGGTATACCGGATATCGACGCGGCACAGCAATATAAGGAGTTGCTGGCTGCAACCCCTGCAAATGGAGAATCGACGTTGCTTACCCGCAGTATTCGCAGTGGACAGAGCGCCAATGTGATTACGATCGCTCGCCGGATTAGAGGGGTATCCTCCTATACGCCAAACGGAGTACTGGCGATGGAAGTAAATGTGCTGGAGCTTGACAAAATATGGGGAGAACTCGACCTCGGTCAAGGTGGGTATCAGTATGTGATGGATCAGAACGGAACTGTAATCTACACACCCGGGGACGAAGAGGCGCAGACAGCGATGGCGTCCAACACTGTGAATAGGCTTATGCACATGGAGGCAGGATCACTGGAACAGAACACGGATGGCACCAAACGGTTGCTCATATCGGAGCTTTCTGCATATTCGGGTTGGCGTTTTGTCGCTTCCGTGCCGCTGTCGGAGCTGCAAAGACCGATTGCAACGATCCGTTCAGCCACATTATGGGTTGGTGCAGGGACCTTGCTCGCCGCGCTTGTCGTGGCCTACCGGATCGGAGCATCTCAAGTGGAACCTATTCGTGTGCTGATGAACGGAATGAGACAGACGGAGAAGGGAATTTGGAACAAGGTGGAGATGAAGGAAAGGCGCGATGAAATTGGTGTGCTGATCCGCAGCTATAATCTGATGGTCAGCCGCCTGTCGGACATGATTGAGAGTGTATACGAGTCGGAGCTGCGCCGCCAGAAGTCGGAAATCGAGCTTCAGCAGGAGGCGCTGGAACGGCACCGTGCGGAATTTCAGGCGCTTCAGTTGCAGATCAATCCGCATTTTCTCTACAACACCCTGGAAACGATCAAATGTTATGCCGTCGTACAGGACTCCGAAGAAATTGCACAGATGGTGGAATCCATGGCTCATATGCTCCGTTATTCCATTCAGACCAATCTGGAGGAAATTACGGTTGCTAATGAGTTGAAGCATGTGCTGGCCTACCTTTCCATCATGAAACATCGCATGGATCGAGAGCTTGAAGTTGAGGTTATCATTGCGCCGGATCTGTTGTTGGAAAAAATGGTTCGACTCACCCTTCAGCCACTGGTGGAAAATGTGTTACAACACGCATTTCCGCGAGGCATGGAGCCCGGTCACTTTATCCGTATCGATGCTCGGAGCCTGGAAGATCGCTTTCTTGTCATCGTCCAGGATAACGGCATGGGCATGAGCGAGGAACGCCTAGAGAAGCTGCGTGACCATCTGGAATTGAATCGTCTGGCAGGCGAAGATTCCGATGATGTCTACCATCGTGGGGGTATCGGACTCATGAATGTCCATCGGCGGATTCAGCTTGTATTTGGAGAAATGTATGGCTTGATGATTGAGAGTGAGCGAGGCTTGGGAACGACCATTACGATGGCGCTTCCCGCAGATCAGCATAGCAAACGGATTTAATTGAACATATAACAGGGAGGAAGATCGAACATGAATATTAACTTGCAGAACAAAATTGCGCTGGTTACCGGCTCCAGCGGAGGAATTGGTGCTGCCATTGCTGGGGCATTGGCTCGTTGCGGAGCAAAGGTGGCTGTGAATGGCCTGCATAATATGGATCGGGCGGAGGAGGTCGTGACCGCCATCCGGGATGCTGGCGGTGAAGCAGCTGCATTTCAGGCAGATGTGACCGATACGAATGCCATAGAATCAATGGTTGGGGAGATTACGCTCCGCTTTGGCGGTCCGATTGATCTGTTGATTAATAATGCAGGGCATCTGGTGGAACGAAGCCCCATTGAAACGATGAGCGAGGAGCTTTACAGCCGGATTATGGATGTCAATCTGAAGAGCGCCGTATTTGTCTCCAAAGCGGTCATTCCTGGTATGAAAGCGGCTGGAGGCGGCCGAATTATCAATCTGACCTCGGTAGCGGCTCATAACGGGGGCGGTCCGGGTGCAGCTATTTACGCAGCCTCCAAGGCGGCTGTCATTGCGTTAACCAAAGGACTTGCCAAAGAACTGTCTCCTGGCGGGATTACAGTTAATGCCCTATCACCGGGCTTCATCGGGCAAACGGCATTCCACGCAACGTTCACCTCGGCGGAAGGTCGATCTTCTGCGGTAAGCAGCATCCCGCTTGGACGGGAAGGGACTCCCGATGATGTCGCAGGAGCGGCACTGTACCTGTGTTCCGAGCTGGGTTCTTTCATAACCGGAGAAACGATTGAAATCAATGGCGGAATGTACATGCGTTGATGCTACACCATTGCGATAAGGAGGGGACGATACGATGGAAGTGAAGCGGAAGCTTGCAGAAAGACCGTTGTACCAACCAATCAGCGGGCCGTTCCATGTGGACTATGCACCTGACGAACATACTGTTCTGACAGAAAATCCGCCAAGGTTTACCTGGATGGCGGCACAGCAGGAGGATGAGAATGCCTATCTGCTGCAGGTGTCGGTGGGGCCTTCTTTTCAGGAAGAAGGGACGATGACCTTTGTACCGCTCCCGTATAACTTTTTCACGCCTGACCGGGTGTTTGAACCTGGGGAATATTATTGGAGATATGCGCTGCTTGTAGATCATCCAGTGCAGCAAGATAGCGAAGCCAAAGCGGACGCTGTGCTGGGTAAGCAGCAGGAAATTTCGGCATGGAGTGAGGTGAGGCAGTTTACGGTGCCAGCGGGATTGCCCGAGACACCGTTACCTTCTCGAGCTCAGCGGTATGTTGCCACGGACACGTCTCACCCTCGGCTATGGCTCGGAGAGAGTGGGCTAAGGGCACTTGCGGATGGTATTGCATCAGATGCTACATATTGCGGCTGGGATGTGTTTATGGCAAATTCCGTGGAGCCGTGGGCCAATCGCGAACTGATCTGTGAACCGCTGCCTTACCCGGAGAACAAACGTGTCGCCCCGCTCTGGAGGCAAATGTACATTGACTGTCAGGAAACGTTATATGCGATTCGTCATCTCAGCATCGCAGGGCGGGTCCTACGTGACGAACGGTTGCTTGAAGCAGCCAAAACCTGGCTGTTGCATGTGGCGGCTTGGGATACGGAGGGAACGACCTCCCGTGATTATAACGATGAGGCGGCTTTTCGGGTCGCCGCCGCGCTCGCTTGGGGCTATGACTGGCTGCATGATGAGTTGACCAGTGATGAGCAAGAGGTGGTAAGGCGCAGCTTGCTGCGGCGGACAGAACAGGTGGCCCAGCATGTGATGGTTCGCTCGAAAATCCATCATGTGCCTTATGACAGCCATGCCGTGCGTTCATTATCCTCCGTGCTTGTGCCCTGCTGTATGGCCTTGTTGCATGAGGAGCAGCAGGCTGCAGAGTGGCTGGATTATGCGATCGATTATTATGCCTGTCTGTACTCCCCTTGGGGTGGTAGTGATGGGGGATGGGCCGAAGGTCCAATGTACTGGACAACAGGCATGGCCTATGTGACCGAAGCAATGAATTTGTTGCGAAATTTTGCGGGCATCGATTTCTTTCGTCGGCCGTTCTTCCAGCGTACCGGAGATTTTCCACTCTACGTGTACCCGCCCGACGCTCGGCGTGCCAGCTTTGGAGATCAGTCTACGCTGGGTGACCCGGTAAACTTGAAAACAGGCTATCTTGTCCGCCAACTGGCAGGTGTTACAGGCAACCACTGGTACCAGTGGTACTTTGAGCGTGTACGCCAATCCGATCCGGGGACAGAGGGGGCTTTTTATAACTACGGTTGGTGGGACTTTAACTTTGACGATCTGGTATACCGCCACGATTATCCGCAGGTGGAGGAAGAGTCGCCTGTGGACATCGAGCCGCTCAAGTGGTTCCGTGATGTGGGGTGGGTAGCCATGCATCACCGGATGGACGATCCGGATGAGCATATTATGCTTCTTCTCAAATCGAGCCGTTATGGTTCCATCAGCCACAGTCATGCGGATCAGAACAGCTTTACCCTGCATGCATTTGGTGAGCCGCTTGCGGCGGATACGGGCTATTATATCGCGCACGGCAGCTCCTTTCACCGGGAATGGCGCAGGCAGACACGCTCCAAAAACAACCTGCTGATTGGCGGAGCAGGTCAGTATGCCGAGAACAACAAGGTGCTGAACATGGCTGCCACCGGGCAGATCGAAGAGGCCTATTGGCGGGATGGCGATGGTTATGTGCGCGCGGTAGCGACCGATGCCTATGCCAGCACCGTACCCCATGTGAAGCGTGTTGTACGGGAGATTCATTTTCTGCAATCCTCCTATTTCGTCATTGTGGACCACATTGATCTGGAGAAGCCGGACAGCGTTCAATGGCTGTTCCATGCACTGCACCCGCTACAGCTGAAAGGGCAGAGCTTCCGTCTGAACGGTAATAAGGCGGGGCTTGAAGGCACGTTTGTATATGCTTCCTCCGGTGAGTTGTCGCTCAGCCAGACGGATCAATTCGCAGAGGTGGACCCGGCAGAGTACGAAGGGTTGGAAAGACATTATCATCTGAGCGCAGAAACGCGGCCTGCCTCAAGCCATAGAATTGTAACGCTGCTTGTGCCATATAAGATCGAGGAGCCGAAATATGTCCCTTATTTCATTGATGACCAGGATCACGGTATCCATCTCTATTTTACCGACAACGGTGTAACGAAGAAGATCGAGGTATCCAAGACGTACTAGATAAGATGAACTGGATATTTACACAAGAACGAAGAGTGCAGAACCCACTGAAGAAGCGAAGCGTTCGCCTTTATCCCCGGATTTTCCCCTCTGAAAAGGGAATCAAAAAAATCTGGGGATAACAGCGATCGGAAGAGGGTACTGCAATCGCAGTGGCTGAGTGTAATGTTTGTACGTTCAATTTATATAGTGCTATATGACTGGATGCTGTTGAACGCTGAGTGCTGACCTAAAGAAAACGCAATCTCATCTAAAACATCCCCATTGTTGCAGGCGGTGGGGATGTTTTAACATCTATTTGAAAGCGCTTCACCAACGAGTGGTACCTAAATCTAAATTAGGATGAAAAGAGGGGTAGCATGAAAAAGTGGATGGTCTCAGGCATGGCGCTATTGCTGGCGGCAGCTGTTATGACGGGGTGCAACAAAGGGAGCGGAGCGGCATCCGGTGAGGGAGGGGGAGACGGCAAAACAAAATTCTCCATTTCACTACGGACGCTGGCGTATACGTATGTGGAGAAGTCACCCGACATTAACAAGGATCAATGGGTGAAGAAACTGGAGGATCTGACCAATACCGATCTGAAAATTGTCCTGGTGCCCCATAAGGAATATGAACAGAAAATGGTCCAGATGTTTGCCACCAATGATATTCCTGACGTGGTGCAGGGTGACGGCGGCGTCAACGGCAAAGAGATGGCCGGATCGGTCGAAGCCGGGGTATTTCAGCCCCTGGATGAACTGTTGCAGCAGTACGGGCAAGATTTGCTCAAAGCCGTGCCGAAGGAAGCCTGGGACCAGGTAACTCATGACGGTCATATCTATGCCATCCCTGAATATTTATCCAATCCATCCCGCCGGGCAACCTGGATTCGCAAAGATCTGCTGGATCAAACGGGACTACCGGTACCAACTACAGTTGAGGAAACGATGGACGTTTTGCGCGCCTTTAAGAAGCTCGGCGTGGAGAATCCCTATATGGGACGTGAGGATTTCAAATATGCAGATACCTTTTTCGGTGCCTATGACGTACAGCAGTTCCTGTCCATGATGGAGCAGCAGGGCGACCAGGTTATACCGAAGTTCATGGATAACGAGAATATGCAGCAAGCCCTAACTGTCTATAAGACGATGTACGAGGAAGGGCTCATCAACAAAGAGTTCGCCACCATCAATTCCACCGTATTCAAAAATACGATTCTCTCGGGCAAGGCAGGTATGTGGTCCATGAACGCCAACGAACTGATCCAATGGGAGAAGCAGATTAAAGCGTCGGTTCCCGATGCCAAAATCGAGATTATCCCTTCCCCAGTCGGCCCCGACGGAAAGGGCGGTTATTATCTGTACGGTCCGGTGACACGTGCCTACTTTATTAATAAGGATGCGGCTGATCCAGCTTCCATTATCCGTTTCTTTAACTGGATGGTGTCTGACGAAGCGGAGAAGTTCTTCACGTACGGTACGGAAGGAGAGACCTATACAGAGGATAATGGTGTGATTTCATATACAGCTCCGACAGACTCTGCTGGCGTGGACGAGGAGCGTTACCGTCAATCGTTCTTATGGTTCGTACAGGACACGACATACAATAAAGGCTCGTTATCATTGACAGAAGAAGGCAGAAAGCTGATGAATATTTACGATACGATTTTAGCCAAAGAAGGTCGGGATGGCATCAACTTTGATCCGCGTTTGGAAGCTTTTGTACAGAATCCCGATATTGCTCCCAATTCGGATACACCTCCTCAGGTATTGCTCACACACATGATCAAGATGGTTTATGGTAAGGAGCCAATTTCCGATTGGCCGAAAGTGGTAGAGGAATGGAAATCCAAGGGCGGCGATCAGGCAATCAAAGAAGCCACCGAGAAATTCAATAAGGGTGAGGGAGTGTCGGCACCGCGTCGCTAACTAAGCGGGATGGAACCAGTGTAGTGAGTCAGCTGAATACGGAGGGGATACAAGTGAATGACGTGTTCAAAACGTGGAAGAAGCGGGTTGTACTTGTTGCCATGTCTGTCATACTCATTAGCGGTATTACCGTTCCCGTGCATGAAGTCCGGGCGATGGAAGACGCTGATCCTCATTCTATTTTAAATACTACGCAGGAAGAAAATATCCCAGATCCAGAGGGCCCAGAGCTGGAGATTTACGCGGAAAACTTTGATGACCCGGACAATTTTGGCTCTACAGGCGGAATTGCACTGAGAGCTCCCTGGCTGCAGGAAGGAGTAGGTGGAAGCAAGGCCAAAACATCATCTTCCACAACTGCACCCTCGCTGCCCAACATGATCAAGATTGACGGAACCGATGCACTCGCGCTGCCACTTGATCTAACTGGATACGGAAATATCCGGCTGAGCTACTATACACGCGCCTCGTCCTATATCAGCGGAAGCATTATTATCGAATGGTCGAAGGACGGGGGCAGTTCCTGGGCAACGCTGGAGACATTTGAACTTCCCCCAGGCACTCCAGATGTGAAGAAGAAGGAAGGGAATACGCTAAAAAGCTGGGCGCTGGGTTCGGAAGCGAACAATAACAGCACGGTGAAAATTCGTTTTCGGACAGGAGATGCCATGCAGGCCAACATGTATATCGACAATGTTGCCATTTATGGTCAGGCTATTCCCGGTATAACGCCTGCCCCATCGCCAGTTCCGCCTGGAGAGGAGAATACTGAATTTACGCCACCACAAGGAGTGACTTTATACGAGGATGTGGAGATTGGCACGGCTGGTGGGCGAGCAATCTATTCATCCATTGCTGTTCCTGAGACAGCGGCAGCTGAACCGATGCCGGTCATGGTCTATATCCATGGAGGTGGATGGAATCACGGGGACCGAAAGCAGGCATTGAACTCCATTTGCAATTATGTACTCAAACGCGGTTATATCGGTGTATCTCTGGACTACAGGCTGACGCCTGAGGCGCCTTTCCCTGCCCAGATTCAGGATGTAAAGCTTGCTATCCGATATTTGCGGGCCCATGCGGCGCAGTACAACCTGGACCCGAGTCGTATAGGCGTCTGGGGATCATCTGCGGGCGGCCATCTGGCTGCATTGCTCGGTACAACAGGGGACATTGTGGCTGGTGACACTGTAATGCTCGATACAGGGGTGACGGTAGATGTACCTGATCTTGAAGGTTCTGGCGGATGGCCTGAGTATTCCGACAAAGTGCAGGCGGTCGCCGACTGGTACGGACCCGCTGATTTTACAACGACATTTGCCAATAACTATAGCTCGGTAACGGCTCTGCTTGGCGGACATCGTGCATTCGATGTACCGGAGCAGGCCAGACTTGCGATGCCGGGAACTTATGCTTCACCGGATGATCCACCGTTCTGGATTCGGCACGGTGATGCTGATGCCACCATTCCTTACACAGACAGTGTTACTTTCGCGGGACAGCTTCAATCTGCGGGTGTCCCGATAGTGGATATGAAAATCGTACCTGGTCAGGGCCATGGATTTACAGGGACGGCTTCCGAGGTTGCCAATGCGGAGGCATGGGCCTTTCTTGATGAACATGTGAAGAACCGGATCGTTACGGAGCCCATTATGTTCAAAAACAATCCCGAAGACACTTTGCCTGGAGCCGAAGAAGAAAAACCGTTGATTGAAAAGGTCATCGCCAGCAAGCTGCCAAGTGACGATGCGGCGATTGACAGCAGCAAGCCTGATCTGAATTTTAATCAGGCAACGGGCTCCAGCACCGGATTACTAAGCATCTCTTCCACTTCATCCACCAAGAAATATGTGTATTTCAAATTTGATATGTCCGGAAATGAGCCCGAAGGAGATCGGTATCGACTACGGATTGCCGCCAAAAAAGGCACATCAAATATCAATACAGAGTTGTCTCTTTACGGTTTGAATTCAACAGACTGGAGTGAATCATCGTTAACCTGGTCGAATGCCCCGGTCCAAAGTCTCAGCGAAAGTTCGCTGCTTGGCAAATTCCAGGTCACGGCAGATCGTAATGGAAGTCCGGCCGTCTATGAAGTGGATGTAACCGATTATGTGAAGAGTCGTCCAGATGCCGGGCAGATTGCATTTTTGCTCGCGGATGCGGGATCAACAGGTGTTTCCGTTAACGTCTATACCAAGGAAGCCAACGGAACGAGCAATCCGCGTCCACAGTTATCGGTCATTGCTTTAATCGAAGAAGGAAGTGACACGCAGTCACCAGAATGGGAGCAGGGAGCTATACTTGAGATTCGCAACTGGGGAACGGATTTTGCGGAACTGAGATGGCCCGCTGCCAGCGATGATACAGCTGTATCTGCATACCGGATATATCGGGAGGGAGTTTTGCTGGCTGAACAAAGTAAGCAGTCATTTCATGACAGCGGACTTGCAGCCGGAACATCGTACACGTTTCAAGTGAGGGCGATTGATGAAGCTGGCAACGTCAGCAGTGCCCTATCATCCGATTTGACCACCCTTACCGTTCCGGTATCGTCCCTGCCTGTTGCCTCCGTCTCGGCAAGCGGTAGCGACGGCAACCTGGCGACTAATACCATCGACAATAACAGTTATACACGCTGGTCTGTTGCCGGAGAGGGGCAATGGATCACATTTGATCTGGGGCAGGCACAGCAAGTGGGCTATGTTGGGATTGGTTTTTACAAAGGGGATGTCAGGAAGACCTTTTTTGAAATAGAAACGTCTGTTGACGGTGATCATTGGACCCAGGTATATGGCGGCGAAAGCAGCGGGGATACAACAGAAATGCAGGCATTTGATATCCCGGATACTTCTGCACGTTATGTACGGATCACCGGACATGGCAATTCTGATTCAAGTATTTATACAAGTCTGACCGATGTGCATTTGTATGCTCCTTTTGCAGGCGGAGGGACGCCTGTTGCCCTGATTCCATACATTGAGCCACAACCACCGGAGGGAACGGAGCCCTTTATCGCTCCAGGTCTGACGGAGACAGATGGAACACCACATGCAGTCCATCCTCCTCATACTGTAACCGGACGTACGATTGATGTACGGGATTACGGAGCAGATCTGGCTGATAATACGAGCGATGACCGACCTGCAATACAGGCTGCCATTGATGAGGCCAGCGTTGGTGATGAAGTGTTTTTGCCTGATGGAGTGTACAATTTGTTGTCCGGGCCGGATGGAACTACCGACCTGATGCTCAAATCCGGGGTGAACCTGAGAGGAGAGAGCAGTGGAGGGACCGTGCTCAAGACATCGTTGGATCAGGTGACGGGCAGCGCCGTCCTGAAAGCATCGGCTCAGCACAGCATTCTCGTATCCAATATGACCCTAACTTCATCCTGGTCTGGCAGCTACACGACCGATCACAAATCCAACAATCCCTCCGCAGGGGGGCCGGATAGCATGATCCACATCGCTAACTATGGTGAGAAACCATCGTATGACATTACGATCGACGGTGTAATTGTGGAGAAATTTAAACGAATGGCTATCCGCATCGAACACAGCCGAGATGTCGTTGTGAAGCATGCAACATTCCGTAATGCAACAGATCTGGGCCCTGGGGGTTCAGGCTACGGAATATCCATTCAGGGAACGGCCAAGACTGATCGGCTCGGCTTTGACAATGATACGATATGGAATGTGGTGGAGGATAGTACGTTTGAGGGCCCTTATCTCAGACATGGAGCGTTGATCCAGTTTGTTGCCCATAACAACGTACTGCGTGGCAATACATTTAACGGAACGAAGCTGGATGCTATTGATCTTCATGGTGAACTGGAGTATTTGAATGAAATCTCGGGCAATGTCATTACGGATGTGCTGACAGGCGCAGGGATTGGACTTGGCAATACAGGGGGTTCAGCACCCAGCAATCACAGCAAGTCGGGCAAAGGAAACTACATTCATGACAACACGATCAGGAACAGCCAAATCGGCATTTCGGTAACCATGGGCACCCCCGATACTCTAATCGAGGATAATCTCATCGAGAGTACAACCACGATTGCAGATGCGGCAGGAATCAAAGTGCTGAATGGACCGGGCACGGTGGTTCGAGGCAATGTGATCCGTAACAATACCGCTAGCGGTTACTGGGGCGTGCGTCTTGAGCGCGACAAAGGTGATGCTGGAGCCGGCAATATTGGCGAAGGAAACCCCGAGAATGTGTTAATTGAAAATAACCGAATCGAAGGTAACACAAACGGAATTGGACTCTTTGCCGGAGTCGGCATTCTGCTGAAGGCCAACATTCTAAACAATGTGAATGAGGACTATTACAAAGCAGCAGGTGTTACCGTTACCGAGCTGTAAAGGATCAGAGCAAGTAGCCTAGCAGGCGTCTATATAAGTTGAAGCTCAATTTTACACTATACTGCAATCGGAGTGATCAGGTGTACCATTTATAGTTCAACTTATGTAGCCTGATGGGCTACTTTTTGTTGTGAATCATTTATTTAAGATTCATTAAAGGTTTGTCCTCTACCATGGTTTCATAAGCCTAAGTTGCTTAACAGAAACCAAGAAGGAGGATTCATCATTTGAATAGTTTACTACGTAAAGTTGCAGTAACGGCCTTGTCCGTGACGATGGTAACATCATCTTTTGCCCTGGTAGGAAGCCCGAACGCTGCGTTTGCCGCAGAGGATACAAGCACTAGCACAGGCGTCACGCAAGCCTATGAATCGTTGTTCCAAACGGACAACGTCATTGATGTGAATGTTACGATTGATGATGCAGACTGGAAGAGCATGCTCGAAAGCCCGCTGGATAAGGATTATAAGAAGGTAAGTGTGGAAGTGGACGGCAACAAGCTAGATAACGTTGGTTTCTCCACCAAGGGTAATCTGACTTTGAAATCCGTAGCCTCCATGCAAGATTCTGACCGTTACAGCTTCAGACTGAAGTTCGATAAATACGACAAAACACAAACCTTGCTCGGTCTGGATAAAATGGTCCTGAACAACAACTATTCCGATCCATCGTACATGCGTGAAGTTCTTCACTATGAAGCGCTGCGCAGCATTGGCATGGATGTACCGATGACGAACTACGTTAATCTGTATATCAACGGCGAACTGGTTGGTTTCTATACCGGGGTTGAAGCAGTAGATGACAGCTACCTGGAACGCAATTACGGTGAAGATTATGAGGACGGTGTCCTCTACGATACGGATGAGAAGAGTTACCTGCAATATTCAGAAGGCAGTGACTACAGCACCATCACCGAAGATTTGGGTACGGACGAGAATAAAACCAAACTCAAAAACTTCATCAAAACGCTGAACGACATGCCTGAAGGTGAAAAAGGTGATATCGAGAGTGTGCTGGATGTGGATTCGGCACTGAAATATATCGCGGGCAACATGGTCTTTGGTAACTATGACAGCTATAGCGGCGACAAAGGGCATAACTACATGCTTTACGGAGATGCGGCTGGCAAATTCACCGTCGTACCTTGGGACTTTAACATGTCCTTTAATGGATACTCGGGTGGGGGCGGACGTGGTACAACAACAACTGGATCAACCACGACCAACACCAATGCAACGAACGTATCCGTGGACGAGCCAGTACTGGGCATTAGCATGGAAAATGTACCGATGATCAACAACTTGCTTGAAGTACCCGAGTATAAGGAAAAATACTTGAGCTACGTCAATGAGTTGACGGATTATATGGAAGGCATCCAGGATCGTATCACAGGTCTGGCTGACATCATTCGTCCATATGTAGAAGCAGATCCAACGAAGTTCTACACAACCGAGCAGTTCGAATCCAACATTGCATACTCTGCCAACGCTGATGCAACAGGTGGTATGGGCGGCATGGGTGGTACACCACCAGAAGGATTCGAAGGCATGGCACCACCAGAGGGCATGGAAGGTATGACGCCTCCGGAAGGTTTTGAAGGCATGACACCTCCCGATGGTACAACACCGCCGGATGGCACAACGGGAACAGGAACAACAGACAGCACAGGCAATACCCAGACACGTCCTGGCGGTAACTTTGGCGGAGGCGGAGGTATGGGCTCTATGGCAGCGGGATCGCTGACGACGTTTGCCCTGAACCGACTTGCCAATCTGCAAGAGCAGCTTGGACGTGAAGTAACGCCTTTGCCAGAGACTTCAGAAGATACAGGCACGGATAACGGAACAGGAACGACGGACAAAGCGATTACCGTAACTCTCGATGACAAAGCGATTACGTTCCCGGATCAGGACCCGCTAGAGCAAAGTGGCCGGGTTATGGTACCCGTGAACGCCATCCTTGAAGCTTTGGGTGCAGAAGTAACGTGGGACAAAACAGCGAAAACTGTAACAGCTGTTCTGAATGACCAGACGCTTGTGCTCCAGATCGGAAGCAGCACAGCAACGGTGAATGGTGAAACGCTCGAAATTGATGCACCAGCCATTATCAAAAACAGTCGCACGCTTGTGCCGGTACGCTTCATCTCTGAAGGACTGGGACTGACCGTGGATTGGGATCAAACGGCTGCACAAGTAACACTTACATCCAAATAAGAAAATCTCTCAGGTATAGTTAGTAATGTTGTACTACGGAGAACGAGAAAAGGGATTCGATGATCAGATCGAATCCCTTTCTGGTACAATGAGGGAAAAGGAGGGAACACATATGGCTCCCGATAAAACAAAACTTTTCCCTAATGATAATATTCGTACCGTTTGTTACATTCAGAATTTGCCGCCGCGCTCTAATGTGCTGATCGGTGATTATACGTATTATAGTGACAACAGTCGTCCACCCGAGCAGTTTTATGACCGCATTCAGCATCATTATGATTTCCTAGGCGATCGGCTGGTGATCGGTAAGTTTTGTGCAATTGCCGAAGGTGTGACATTCATTATGAATGGTGCCAATCATCGGATGGAGGGCATGACAACCTATCCCTTCAATATTTTTGGTGGTGGTTGGGAGAGAGTAACTCCTACGCTGGATCAGCTTCCTTTTAAGGGAGACACTGTATTGGGCAATGACGTCTGGATTGGGCAAAATGTAACTATCATGCCGGGTGTCACGATTGGAGACGGTGCCATCGTCGCTTCCAATGCGACAGTCACCAAGGATATCGAGCCTTACACCATTGTGGGTGGCAATCCGGCCAAACCAATCAAAAAGCGTTTCGACGACGAGATCATTGCTTTACTGCTGGAACTGAAATGGTGGGATCAAGATGAGGCGTGGTTGGACACACATTTGGAACGACTGGTCTCTACATACGATCCGCAGACATTGCGTGAGCTTCTGAAGAGTAAGTAGGTTGGTGTACGTAAATTGATTTGCAAAAAAACGAGACTATCGCTGGTTCCTTATGGAGCCAGTTTTTTTATTTTGCACTCCATATGCTCATCATCATCACACTTCATGGAACCTTGCATATCCACAATAAGCCCCTGGATGGAAGAAGTTAAGAGAGCCAATCCATCTATAGGTGGACTTAACTCCCGTTAAATTCGGCTACACTAAATGTAGATCAGAGAACACGTGGAGAAGGTGAGGAAAAAAACATGATGAATATTGTTATTGTAGCTGTCATTGTTCTATTGTTATCGCTAAGGGAGAAGGAAGTGAAGACATCCCGTTTATGGGTCTTTCCAGCGATTATTGCGTATTGGGTGCTTTCGAGCGTAGTAAATACACCATTAACGGTGGGCAACATTCTGTTATATATTGTTTTTCTCATCATAGGTTGCGGGATTGGTGCGTGGCGGGTACATCTGGAACAGCTTCGAATCCATCCAACTACAGGTAAAATGATGTCTAAGGGATCGCTGGCCAGTAGCTTGCTTCTGATCGCGGTTATGGTGTTAAGACAGCTCGCCAGCCAATGGGATGTGCATCATACGGTGGTTTCACTGAGCAATGCTCTTTTGTTTCTACCTCTGGGAAGTATTGCTGCCCGGCGTTATTTTCTGTATGCCAAAGTCCAGCGCTTTCAAGGCAGAGGTGTATAATCATTTCAAACTTTAGGATTGGAAAGGATAGCTATGCAGAACGATTCGAAATGGATGCAGATTCGAAAGGTGGTACTGGATCATACAGCAGATCTTATTTTAACGTTGCTGCTGCTCTCCAGTCTGATCGAGCCCTTCAAAGAATTGGCGTGGGTCGATTTGGGTGCAGGACTGGTCGTTAGACTGCCCTACCTTATGTTGGTTTGGGTTCCACAGTCACTTCGAAATGAGCGGATGCGAACGTTAGGGATATTGGTGATTTGGATGGTGACGCTGCTCTATGCCCAGTTCTTCCAGGCCGAGTATCGCATATTTGAATTAACCTTTTATCTCATCGGATATACTGCGCTAAAATTGCCCATCCATCGTTCTTCGTTGCTTGGCTTCGTTATCATCATCGGGAATGCGGCGCTGCTCTATATGGATGAATACGAACCCAATCAGATTCTGGTGTATTCGATGGCTCACGCTGTAACCTATATTCTATGCTGGGCTGCGAGAATCAGGCGTGAAAGCAGACAGGACAGCAAACGACATTATGAGGAATTGCAGAAGGTGCACGCTGAACTGACACATGCCCATCAGGAGCTTCAGGATACACATCAGGAGTTGGAGCAGGCTACCGTGCGATTGATGCAGTATGCCGTACTTGAAGAACGAAGCCGAATCTCAATGGATTTGCACGACAGTGTTGGTAACCGATTGACATCCATTATTGTTCAGCTTCAGGCATTGCCATATATGATGAAGATGGATGCAGCGGAAGCCGACAAAGCGATGGGTACGGTGCTTGAAGTAGTCCGACAATGTCTCCAGGAGGTTCGGACTGTTGCTCATCAGATGGGCAGCAATGAAGCAGGCCTCGGGCTGGTCGCCTTGACGAGTCTGGTGAATGAGATACGGGAGATGGCAGGTTTCACGATCAAACTGACCCCCCAAGAGCAGACGAGCCTTTGGACGCCAGAAACGTCCGAATTATTGTATCGTGTACTTCAGGAAGCGTTAACGAATATCATTCGTCATGCCCAGGCTTCGCAAGTGAAGGTGGACATCTTGGAGAAGGAGCATCAGCTACATATGATTGTGGAGGACAACGGAATGTATCGCAAAGAGAATCCGATCTCTCCCGGTTTCGGACTGTCGAGTATGAGAGCAAGATGTGAAAGGGCAGGCGGTTCCTTATCCATTGATGCAGTCGATCCACATGGAATGAGGTTAACCCTTACCATTCCTCAAGATGTGAAGGAGAGGTGATGAACAATAATGGAGCAAGACATACAGGACATACGTGTACTCCTCGTGGATGACCAGCATCTGGTCCGGCATGGTTTACGTTTTATTATTAATGCACAGCAGGATATGGAAGTGGTAGGCGAAGCGGGCGGGGGACATGAAGCAGTCCTTCTGGCAGCAGAGGTTCGTCCACATGTCGTATTGATGGATGTGCAGATGGAAGCAGGAGACGGACTGGAAGCGACAGCGGAGCTGATGAAGATACTGCCTGACTGCAAAGTGGTCATCCTGACCACATTCGATCATGAGGACTATGTGTACAAAGGAATACGTGCCGGAGCTGTTGGTTATCTGCTCAAGGATGCGGCGCCGGACGAACTCGTTGATGCGGTTCGTGCTGCATACCGGGGGGAGGCGATCTACCGCACGGCGGTGGCAGCCAAGGTGATCGGTCTTGCTATTCGTTCAACTCCGAGTCATTCGGATTCAGTGAAGGAGACGGTAGCAAACAAACCATTGCCGGAACCGTTTACGGGACGGGAATTGGAGGTTTTGCAGCAGATGGCATATGGATTACGGAATGAGGAGATTGCTCGCAAGCTTTTTATCGGTGAGAGTACGGTCAAGACTCATGTACATCGCATTTTGCAAAAGATTCAGGTGGAAGACCGCACACAGGCGGTCGTCTTTGCCATTCGTAATGGATTCGTCAAGTAAACCGTTCTTGATCTTCTGTGGAGTAGTGATCCAAATTTAGCAAATAACCAGCTGCCCCATGCGGAGCTGGTTATTTTGTATGACCTCAAAAACAATGTCTCAAAATTGAGAAAAGAGATGGAATGTTGTGTGAGATAAGTCATAGAATAACTTTAAGTAAGCGCTTCCAATAACATCAATATGAATTCACGGAGGGGTTCAGAATGCGATTTAAGAGAGCTGCCACACCGCTCGTCGCTCTGTTCATGTCGGTCACATTGTTTGCCGGATGCCAAAGTGTTCAGCCGCCATCAGTAAGTGAACCACAAGGGACGGTGGATACACCGACCACGACAACCCAGAACGAACCTGCACCTCAGACCAACAAGGAGACACCACGTAATGAGACCTTGTATATCAATGGACTGCAATGGGGGCCACCAACCAACTTCAATCTGTTGAGCGGAAATCCCGCATTTCCAGTGAATTACGGCAACTCCAGGGAACTGGTGTACGAAACCCTGTTTATGGTAAACCAGCTGGACGGTGGCCTTGAACCTCTCTTAGGCAATTCGTATGAATGGACGGATGAAACCACTCTGCGTATTGAGTTGAATGCGGATGCGAAGTGGAGCGACGGAACGGCTTTTACTGCAGATGATGTTGTATACACCTATGAACTGGGCAAAAAATACGATATCAACTGGAGCAGCTTCTGGACCTACATCAGTGAAGTGAAAGCAGATGGAGCACAGGCCGTGGAAATTAAGCTGAACCCTGATAACCCCAACAAGCTGACCGTACTGGACAGCATTGAACTGATCCCGATGCTGCCGAAGCATATCTGGGAAGAGATCGAGAAGAAGAACAATAATGATCTGACCGCGATTCGTAAAGAGGTTAATGACAATCCAGTGGGAACCGGAGCCTATAAGCTTCATTTTTACAACGACCAGAAAATTACGATTGTCCGTGACGATAACTACTGGGGGCAGAAATTGTTCGGCAAATTGCCCGCACCGAAGTACATCACTCACGTGATCTACAAGGATAATGCCGCAGGTGATCTGGCGTTCAAGAGTGGGCAAGTGGACGTCTCCCAGCAGTTTATCCCTCAAGTGTGGAAGATGTGGGAAGGCGGGGCTGCTGTAAAAACGTATCTGAAGGATGCGCCGTATTATCTGCCCGGTTCCATGCCAAGCATTTTCTTCAATCTGTCCAAAGCCGGACTCGATAATGCTGACGTTCGCCGTGCGATAGCCATGAGCATCAACTATGACAAAATCTCGGAGCTGGCCATGAGCGGGTATTCCGCGCCAATGCAGCCTTCCCTGACCTTGATCTCGGACGCCGAGTCCAAATATATTGACCAAGATGCCATCAAGTCGTTGCAATGGACGATGGATATTGAAGGAGCCAACGCTCTGCTCGACAAGATTGGAGCAACCAAAGGTAAAGACGGCATCCGTGTTCTTAACGGCAAACGCCTTGGACCTTTCGAGGTTGAATGTCCTTACGGCTGGTCTGACTGGAACGCTGCCCTGGAGATCGTAGCGCAGAGCGCCAAGGCCATAGGGATTGAGATTCGCACCAAATTCCCGGAATCCCCGGTATGGACCAATGATCTGCAAACCGGCAAATTCGATATTATCATGAACACGCCTGCAGGCGGGGTCAGCCCAAGCCAGCCGTGGAACCGTGCGATGACGATCATGTACTCCAAAGGGGTTGCCCCAATGGGTGAGATGGCTTTCTGGAACTGGGGACGGTACCAGAATGACCGTGCAGACGCCATTATTGAAGAGATTCCATCCGTGTCTGACGAGGCGAAGCTGAAGTCACTGTACACTGAACTGAATACCATCTGGCTGAAAGATATCCCTTCTATTCCGCTAATGTACAGACCATGGGTGTTTGACACCGTGAACGAATCGGTTTGGAAAGGTTTCCCGACAGAAGGAGATGGCACCAACATTCCGCCGCAAATCTCGATGGACGGCGCAGGTATTAAGGCATTGTATCAGATCCACAATTAAGGAACTCATATTGAATCAGGACACGATGAAGTGACACGCCACTTCAGACATAAGGCCCTTATCCGCTAAACTCGGGGGTGCTAAATCCTATGAATGCCTATTCCAGATATGTCGCCAAAAAAGTATTCTGGTACGGCCTGACCCTGGTCATTGCCATCGGACTGAATTTTATTTTGCCTAGACTGATTGAAGGTAACCCGGTGAGCATGATCGCTTCCAAAATGACGTCAGGGATGACTGACTCGGATTCCATCAAGCGGGTGTATGAGACGTTTACGGTTGAATTCGGCATTGATCAGCCACTATGGACCCAATTCGGCATCTATTTGAAAAATCTGTTCACAGGCAATCTGGGCACGTCCTTTGGACTGTATCCGAAGCCTGTGACGGACATTCTGGCCTCCGCCGTCCCTTGGACGGTGGGGCTTCAACTTCCGGCCATCCTGGTCGGCTGGATCATTGGTAATTTGCTCGGTGCGATTGCAGCGTACCGGAAAGGTGTTTTTGATAAAGTACTGTTTCCGGTAGCTTTATTTATCAATTCCATTCCTTTTTTTACTCTGGCTATTATTATGCTGTATGTCTTTGCGTTATCACTGAAATGGTTCCCTTTATCGGGCGGATATGACTTCCAGATGGTACCGCAGCTGAGCTTCGACTTTATCATGTCCGTGGTTCGCCACCATACCTTGCCGTTCCTCTCCATCGTGCTTGTGACCATTGGTGGTCAGGCCATTGGCATGCGGGAGATGTCCATCTATGAGCTGAATTCAGACTATGTGTTATACAGCAAACTGCTGGGTATTCGCGACGGCCGAATTGCGCGTTATGTGTTTCGTAACGCTATGCTGCCGCAAATTACGGGACTTGCGCTCTCCATCGGTACGATGGTAGGTGGGTCACTCATCTGTGAGATTGTCTTCAGTTATCCAGGCATCGGCACATGGTTGTTCACGGCCATAAGGCAACTGGATTACCCACTAATCTCGGGGTGTACGCTGCTGATTGCCATTGCTGTATTGCTTGCAAATTTCACTATTGATGTCATCTACGGTTTCATTGACCCGCGCATCAAGGCCGCTCAAATGGAGGAACAGTGATATGAAGCATTCGATCTCTATTTTGCTGAAGTCACCCAAATTCATGATCGGCGCGGTGACTTTTGTCGGCATGCTGCTCTTGGTTACGATCTATCCGCTCATTAATCGCAGTGATCCCCTCGAGATGATTGCGATGGCGTTCCAGCCACCTGGCGATGGCCTGCTGCTAGGATCGGACAATTTTGGACGGGATATTTTCCTTGAATTGATGTATGGCATCCAGACATCCGTACGTGTGGGGCTAATTGCAGGTGTGTTTGCGACCGTTATCGGTTTGGTTATGGGTCTGGTGTCGGGATATATCGGGGGAATGCTGGATAACTTTCTGACGGCGATCACCAATATTTTCATTGTTATTCCTTCGTTCATCATCCTGATCTTGATCTCCGTCAGCATTGATTCACGCAGTTCCCTGGTGACGGCGATCATTATCGGTATAACTAGCTGGCCTTGGACGGCCCGGGCTGTGCGAGCCCAGACGACATCTCTGCGTAGCCGGGATCATGTGCATATTGCAAAAATTTCGGGACACAGTACGCCGCGTATCATTATCCATGAGATTTTGCCCTATATCGCGTCTTATGTGGTGATGGCTTTTGTGCTCCAGACGGCATCGGGCATTCTGTCCGAAGCATCCATCTCCATGCTGGGACTGGGGCCGTATAATACGATCTCACTCGGCATCCTGATGAACTGGGCACTGGTGTTTGAAGCGCCAGTAGCAGGGGCGTGGTGGGCGTTCATTCCTGCGGCGCTGGCGATTGCCGTCATTACCTTCTCGCTTTATCTGATGAATACGGGCATGGACGAAATTTTTAATCCGAAAATAAGGAGCTAAGACCATGAACCAACCTATACTTCAGGTCAGCGGTCTGAAAACCTATTACCGTACCCGGCTCAAGGAGAATGTCTTTGCCGTCGACGGGGTGGAGTTCGGACTGAAAGAAGGGCAGACGCTGGGCATTGCAGGTGAATCGGGCTGTGGAAAATCGACGCTGGCGCTCAGCCTGATGGGCTTTTATTTCCCGCCGCTTCATTATGGCAGTGGTTCGATCCGGATTAATGGTACCGATATTATGCAGCTGAACAAAGAGCAGCTTCGTTCGCGCATTCTGGGCAAGGAAATTGCTTATATTCCGCAGGCTGCCATGAATGCACTGAACCCAACGCTGCGTATTATCAGGTTTATTGAAGATATCATGAAGGAGCATCGTCCGGAGATGAAACGGTCGGATGTGCGGAAGATGGCTACGGAGCGCTTCCAATCACTGAACTTGTCGCCGGATGTGCTGGATATGTATCCAAATGAATTATCCGGCGGCATGAAGCAGCGAACGGTTATCGCCATCTCAACAATTCTGAATCCCAACGTGCTCATTGCGGATGAACCTACTTCGGCACTGGATGTAACCTCCCAGAAGGCGGTCATTCGTCTATTGAAGGATTTGTTGAAGCGCAAAGTAATCAAATCACTGGTGTTCATCACGCATGAGCTGCCGCTACTGTACCATGTCACGGATGAAATTATGGTGATGTATGCCGGTGAGATTGTGGAACGAGGCACGGCAGAGCAGATGATTTTCAATCCGCTGCATCCGTACACTCGCAAACTGATGGGCTCCATCATTGTGCCGGAAGAGGGCATGAAGGAGCACAAACTGGCTGCCATTCCTGGTGCACCACCAAATCTGAAGAATGTGCCGGAAGGCTGCCGCTTTGCAGAGCGCTGTACACTGGTGACCGACGAGTGCCGCCAGGGCAAAATCGAGAACATTCATGTCGATGGGCGCCTATATCGCTGTCTCCTGACACCAGAAATGCTGGAGCAGATCAGGGAGCAGGAGCAGGACAGTCACTTACAGCAGGAGAGCATGAACGAAGAGCCCCAGGAGAGGGAAGAAAATCAGGAGGAGAATGACTCAAATAAAGAAGATGTCCGAGATGTTCAATCTGACACAGACGATATCGCAGACCAATGAAATGATTCTTTCTGGGCGTAATGGGCTCGGATCAAGGCTCCCCGAAAGGAGTGAGGTAGTATGGCGATGGGCAAGGTGCTGATCAGCGGCCGCCATCTGACCAAGGTGTACGGTACTGGCAATCGCAAAAAGGCAGCCGTGGACGATGTGAGCTTTGATTTTCATGAAGGGGAGATTATCTCCATTGTCGGAGAGAGTGGCAGTGGCAAGACGACACTCGCGAAAATGATCATGGGCTTGCTCAAGGAAACGGGTGGAGCGATTGAATACGATGGCAAGCCCAGACAAATGAAGCGGTACCGTGAGCGTAAAGCCTATTGGAAGGATATACAGGCCATTTTCCAGGACCCGTTCTCTTCGTTCAACGTATTTCACCGGGTGGAAAAGCTGCTGGTGGACTGTATCAAACTTCAGGGGCTGAAGCTGAACAAGGACGAGGAATATGCCAAAATGAAGGAAGCCTGTTCTTTCGTCAACTTGAAGTTCGAAGAGTTATACAACAAATATCCGTTTGAGCTGTCCGGTGGACAGATGCAACGGCTCATGATTGCCCGCATTTTCATGCTGCATCCTAAGGTGTTGATCGCCGATGAACCAACGTCCATGGTGGACGCATGCTCGCGTTCAACGATTCTGGATATGCTGCTCAAGCTGCGCGATGAGAACCGCATGACGATTGTGTTTATTACGCACGACGTGGGTCTGGCTTATTATGTGAGCGACACGATCTGTATTATGGAGCATGGACGAATGGTGGAGGCGGGGAGAGCGGAGGAAGTTATTCACCATGCGGAGCATCCCTATACCAAACAATTAATCAATGACGTACCCAAAATTCATTCTCCCTGGGTGCTCGATTAACACAAATCAAGCCCTGGACCGTTTTGAGCGGAACAGGGCTTCTTATTGTCCAAGATGAAAGGTTCGTTTTAGCGAGTGGGTAGTTGTGGTGTCTGTGCAGACTCTGTTGATGGGGGTGTTGAATGGGTGTGATCTTCCGCGTTATTCTGGTCTGTCTGCTTGCCCGAATAAAAGTTAATGATATCATCAACCGTAGAAAACACGACATTTACATCAAAATGTTCGTTGTGTGTTTGAATAAAAACCTCTTTTCCGATCTTGTTGTTGCTGTTTAGTTTAGAGCTTCTTTCATTGTTAATCCTGCTGTGAATACAGGAACTTTACCTGCTGGAAGTTGAATTTCCTTACCAGTTCGACGGCTTTTACCCATACGTGCTTCACGATTACGCACTTCGAATTTGCCGAATCCAACCAGTTGAACCTCTTTACCTTCTTTTAAAGCTTCCAAAATCGAATCCAGTACAACCGTTACGGCCTTTTCAGCGTTCTTTTTGGAGAATCCGCCGTTTTTGGCTACTTCTGTGATCAATTGTTCTTTATCCATTTGTCATACCTCACTTTTCGTTTTTGGATGATAAGTTTATGAAGTCAGCATTTTGAAAGACGCTCTTTGAATCTATGCAAAATGCTCATGTAATAAAACAAAAAGCTGCCTTGTACAAGGCAGCTTTAATATAATTAAACTTTAGTAACGTTCTCAGCCTGTGGACCACGGTTACCTTGAGTTACTTCGAATTGGACGCGTTGTCCTTCATCCAATGTTTTGAAACCGTCGCCTTGAATTGCACTGAAATGAACGAATACGTCTGTTCCTTCTTCAGTTTCGATAAAGCCAAATCCTTTGTCCGCGTTAAACCATTTCACTGTACCTGTTTGCATGTAGTTCCTCCAAAAAATAAGTTTTTAAACGACCATTTTGAAAAGGTTAATTTTAGAATCAACGCTAATCAGGTATATTCAACCCACAGACTTGATGTCCGCTAATGTATCGATTAATATGATAATACCATGTCCGCTAATATAAGTCAAGATTTGGAGGTTTTTTCTAATGGATAAGGGTTGTGGTACTTCGGTACAAGGGGAAATGGTTGTTCAGGAATTCATACATATGCTTACGAACCAGGGAGAATTGACTCCCAAAACCTTGAAGGAATATGCGAGTGATTTGAAGCATTTTACCGAATGGTATATAGGGAACGATTCTCGGAGTGAAGAGATCTCATTTCGAATCGAAGACGTGCATACATCGACTTTGGTCCGTTATCGGGAAGATTCACAAAAGGTAATGCAATTGAAGCCGTCTACCATTAATCGCAGACTGATTACATTGAAGCGTTTTTTTAAGTGGGCTTCATCGGAAGCCAGGATTAGCAGTAATCCTTCCAAACCTTTGAAATTCATTCCGGAAGACAAGGTTAGCCCCCGCCGAATGACCACCGAGGAAGAACAATCATTCATATCTGCCGTCGAAGACGGTAACTCGCTTCGGGATCAGACCATCCTTACCCTCATGTTTCATACCGGTATACGAACGATGGAGATATGCAACCTCGCTCCCGGTGATATTGAATTGGGCAAAAGAAGCGGGCAACTTACCGTGCGGGCCGATAAACGAAACGGTCAACGGAAAATTCCGCTGAACATGACATGTATTGCTTTGTTGAAGATGTACATGGTTGGCCTCGCACCGGATAGTCCTTACCTGTTTCCTTCCGAGAAAACCAGTGATCGCTTAACGGAGAGGGCGCTGCGCCATTTGATCAAAAAGGTGATGACTACAGCCGGTCTGGAAGGGCTAAGTTCCCATGATCTGCGTCATCGGTTCGGATACGCTATGGCCGAGCATACACCACTGCATCGCTTGGCAGAAATGATGGGGCATATCAACCCGGATACCACGATGATTTATGTGAAGGGGTTAAATGCCAATTTATCTTTGTCAGCAGAAGAGGATGGAGAAACGGAACCGCATTAAAGTACATGCAGCACTCTTTATGAGGGAGTACGAATGGATATAGGATCAATGATGCCCTGACCCACTTCAAGTGGATGAGGGTTGTTTGGTTATCCAAGAATGACTTACATCCCATTCAGACTTGTTGTTTGCATTGATTTGCAATTCTAATGTAATCATGGCATAGGTGCCATCAAGCTTTTCCCAAAAAAGTATCGCCTTTGTATGATCGGGATGTAAAAGCAAGGCAGGCATGACATCTCCGTTTTCCAGCATGGTTCTTCGTTCGTTACTATAATAGGCAGCGATGAAGGAAGAGTGCTCTTCACGGGGAAGGGTGTTTAATGAATCCTCCAAGCTGTAAAACAGGTTCCATTCAGTTATATTCTCCTTCTCACTATTCTCATTCAGCGTGGTACGTATCGCCTTTATTCCTCCCCTCCATGATTTTGTTAATTTCTCTTGAAGTTCTTGAGGTTGGTTCTCCCAGAGTGAAGACTCGGTGGATGCTTCAAATCGATCGGTTCGAATCGTCTCCGTGATTGCACCGCTGCAATTTAATATTGCGGCAATACCGGTCGTTATCATTCCGGATTTCAAGTAATTCATCAGTTAATGGATTCCTTTCCTATTTCTCAATTTACTCCTTTCAATAATTTACCTTATATTTCGTTTGTGAGCGCTCATTATATCAATCTTATCATCTTAAAAGTAAGCGATTACATAATTAAATTTATATTGTATATTATGATGGCAACCTTGGATCATATCGACATATACATTATTGCTTGGGCTTATGGCCCCTTAAATAAAGGAGGAATCTGACGTGTACCGGGTATTGCTGGTGGATGATGAAGAGGATGTACGCGAAGGGTTGGTTGTAGAGGTAGATTGGGAAGCGCTCGATCTGCGCATAGTTGGTCTGGCGGAGAATGGACGTGAAGCACTGGAGATGGCCGAACGAGTGGAGCCGGATATTGTGGTAACGGATATCAGCATGCCATTTATGGATGGACTTGAACTTGCTCGAAGGTTGCGGGAGCGCAATCCGCTTGTGAAAGTGGTGATTTTGACTGGATATGATGAATTCGACTACGCCCGACAAGCGGTCTCGCTGAGTGTGGATGAATACTTACTGAAGCCATTCTCGGCGGGGCATCTGACAGAACTGCTTACAAGGTTGCGTGCGCAGATGGCGGCTGAAGTGGCCGAACGAGAGGATGTACAGCAGCTGCGCGACCATTATTATACAAGCCTGCCCCTGTTACAGGCGGACCTGATGGCCACTTTGCTGCATCGGCAAAAATCACCGGAATATATCCATGGCAAAGCAAAGCAATGCGGACTGGATCTGCATGGTGAACGCTATGGAGTATCCGTATTGACCCTTCATATGGACGGAGACCAATCTGCGGATGCGGAGTTGAAGCAGTTCGCTGCGCTGAACATTGCCGCAGAGGTATGGACGGAACACGGGGCCGGACATGCTTTTATGCATCAGGAGACGATTGTGCTGCTCTATGTAGATCGGTGGGGTGGAGAAGATGGGGAGAAACGACAGCAGCAGGCGCTGGAAAATGTAATGCGCAGCATCAATCACTATCTGCGTATTCCTGCCACTGTTGGATCGGGCTCAATCGTGAACACACTGGCAGGTGTGAAGCATGCCTATGAGGATGCACTACTGGCACTGGATTATCGACTTGTACCGGGGACCGATCCCCTTATCTATATTGCAGATGTGGAGCGGCAGACGGCGGGCAAATTGCGTTTTGACGAGTTGAAGCAGCAAACGCTGACACGTTGTCTGAAAGCGGGTACGCAGGCGGAGCTGGAGGACGCGCTAGAGATCATTTTCCGGGAAATTACGGTGGAGCATGGGCGAAGTGACATTCAACTGTATCTGATTGAAGTTTTAACAAACGTTTGGAAGGCAGCTCAGGCATCGGGCGAGGCCATGAAGGACATTTTTGGGGCAGGGTTCCAGTTGTATGCCGATTTGTTCCGTTTGCCTGGGTTGTCTGAGGCACAAGGTAAGGTGCATGAGGTTTGTCTGCTCGTTCAACATCGCATTGCCAGCGGAAGGCAGCATGTCTATAAGGATATTGTGGAACAGGCATTGTCGTTTACCAAAGAACACTACGCCGATCCGGATCTGTCCATTCAGAAAGTATGTGGGCATCTGCATATCAGTTCGGGTTATTTTTGTGGCATTTTCAAAAAAGAAGTACAGCTTACCTTCCTGCAATATCTGATGCAAATCCGTATGGAGGCGGCCAAGGAGTTGCTTCGATCCACAGAGATGAAGTCGTTTGAGATTGCTGGTCAGGTAGGTTTCGCAGAACCGAATTATTTCAGTTTTTGCTTCAAAAAACATATCGGCGTCTCGCCCAAAGAATATCGCAAACAGACTGCACTAACAGCTAGTGAAGGCCCAAACCGATGAGAACGTTTGCCGGATGGATAAGATCCCTTTGGCTCAAGCTTCGGTCCAGGCTGCGTTCATCCAGAGTCAGCAGTATCCGCTTTATTATTACATGGTCCTTCTCTGTCTTCATTGTATTGGTGCTGACCATCATGGCGATGCTGCTGCATGACAAATTCACGCAGGCCGCGGAGCGAAGTGCGGAGCTGACGACGAGGCAGATCGTGGATCAGGTCAGTTACAATCTGGAGGATTATGTTCGCAGCATGTCGCATCTGTATCGAGCCATCGAAGAACATATGCTGCGGGATGGCACGTGGGAAGGGGATCAGGTAGATAAACAGCTGGATACGCTGCTTAGCAGCCGCGAAGATATCATCTCCATTACTTTGTTGGATTCAACAGGGCATTTGCTCAAGAATAGACCTTCAGCTGAATTAAAACCGAGTGCGCATGTAACACAGCAAGGGTGGTTTCAATCTGCACTCCGAGTGCCGGATCACCTTAGTTTCTCACTGCCTCATATCCAGAACATGTACACAGGCCCATACAAATGGGTCGTTTCTATGAGCAAAGGCATTACTGTACGTCAAAATGGTCAGGATCGGCAGGTCATTCTGCTGGTGGATATCAACTTCAAACAAATGGACGAACTGAGCCGCCGAGTCAGTCTGGGGCAGCGGGGATACGTCTACATTATCGACGAAAGTGCAGGCAATATCGTCTACCATCCGCAGCAGCAATTGATGTACATGGGGCTCAAAAGTGAAAATATCGAACAGGCACTGGTTGCAACCGGCAGTTATGAAGATGAGGCGGATGGGCAGAAAAGGTTGAATGCGGTCAAGTCTGTCGCCAATATTGGATGGAAAATCGTAGGTGTGGCCTATCTGGATGAGATCATGACAACCCGCCAGGAGGTCAATGGATATCTGATTCGGGTACTGCTGGTTGTGCTGGTACTGGTCATCCTCGTCTCGCTGTTCCTCTCTTCCAGTCTGACACGTCCGATTCGGCGGATGGAACGAAAGATGAAGGCTGTGGAGCGAGGGGATTTTAACGTGGAGCTACCCATTGAAGGGCCGCTGGAAGTGGAACGTTTATCCCGTCGTTTTAACCTGATGGTCTATAAAATCCGGACCTTGATGAATGAAATCATTCATGAACAGGAGCAGAAGCGTCGTCTCGAACTGGAAGCTTTGCAGGCTCAGATCAATCCACATTTCCTCTACAACACGTTGAATTCGGTCGTGCGTATGGTGGGCATGAGCCGGAATGAGGAAGTCATTACGATGATCACTTCGTTATCCCGATTGTTTCGCATCAGTCTCAGTCAAGGCAAAACGATTATTACGGTCAGGGAAGAACTGGAGCACGCCCACCATTACCTGACGATTCAGCATATGCGGTTCAAGCGTAAATTTAATTTTAGCATGAAGGCAGATGAGGATACGCTGGACTGCCTGACACTTAAGCTGGTGCTTCAGCCACTCATTGAAAATGCGATCGTGCATGGCATTGAATATCATATGGACGAGGGATGTATTGAGATTCGTGTATACCGGGAGGACGACAAGCTGGTTTTTCGCATTACGGATAATGGGGTCGGCATGACGGAAGAGCAGATGTCGAAACTTCTAATGGGCAGTCCTATCGTGAAAAGTGGTGCAGGATCAGGTGTAGCTGTACGCAATGTGCATGATCGGATTCAGCTTTATTATGGCGAAACTTACGGTCTTGAATTCGAGAGTGAGCTGGAAGAAGGCACAACCGTCTGGATTCGCATTCCGATCCAATCGGAACGAGAGGAGGACGATGCGCATGAAAGCTAATAAGATCAATAGAACGGACTGGATGGGTCATCTAGTTATGAAAATAAACATCTGCCCTCGCGTGGAAGTCATACGGATGAGAGTCCATCTCCTTCGTTACATGGCCATGACAATTGCAATCTGCTGCCTGTTGTTATGTATGGCATGCGGTATGTCGAATGCTGATCCGGCGGGATCACCGCCGCGTATTGCACTGATTACGCCTGCGGGAACCGGAGAACTTGCAGAAGCGATACGTCTTGGGGCCGAAGCGGCTGCCAAAGAAGCGGGAGCGGAGCTTATTACGGTGGAGGCTTTCCCCTCGGAAGGGTTAACTTACGCGCCTTCTAACCCTGACTTCACAGCAGAACAGGGAAAGGTGAAGCAAGAGCATTTGCAAAATGGGACTTATTCACTGAGCGAGCGTGAACAAGCCCAGGTGGATGCGGTATCACTGGCACTGGAGCAGGGAGCATCGGCCCTGTTGATCGATCCCTTGAGTGAGAAGACACTCAGCGACATCATTCAGAAGGCACAGACTAAAGATGCCAACGGAGTGATTACTCCCGTCATTTTGTTGAATGATGAATTTCCTGTTAAAGGCATAACAAGTGTTATCTCGATAGATAACGTTGAAGCTGGACGGCAGGCGGGTCAGGCCATGGCTGTGCTTCTGGGAGGGCGAGGACGTATAGCCCTGCTTGGTCCTGATCCTGTAAATCCTGTTCTGATTAACCGGGAGCTAGGAATAGAGGAATCACTGGCTCAATACCCGGACATTCATGTGGAGGCCCAATCCGTATGCAGCACACGGGATGCTTGCTGGCAGGCGGCGAAGCAACTGCTTGACCAGCAGCAGGTGAACGGGATGATTGCCCTTCAGGAACCTGCTTCTCTGGGGGCAGCGGATGAACTGAATCGACGTACGTCCGAGAACAATGGGAACAAGGTGAAGATTGTGGGATTTGGCAGTGAACAGCAGCAGTTAGAGCAGTTACAGGAAGGCAGAATTCAGCACTTGATTGTGCAAAATGGATTCAGTGCAGGTTATCTTGGTTTGAATCAGGCCGTTGCACGGTTGAACAACCAACAGGTGCAAGCCAGGGTAACACTGGAAACGAAGTTGGTCAGTACGGACAATATGTTCTGGATGGATAATCAGAAGTTGTTGTTTCCTTTTGTACAATAAAGGCTCAATTGAGGAAGATTTCGATAAAACAGAGGAAGATATTGTATTCGAATTTATTGTAAACCCTTTCATAATAAAGACATCGGTAAAGCCGAATGAACTTGGGGGAGGTCATTAGGATATGAAGAAAACGTGGATGACATTGTTGCTTACAGCGTGTATGGTTGCGGCGGCGGGGTGCAGCAGTGGCGGAGACAGCGCAGGCGGAAGTACAGGAACAGATACAGGAGGCCAGACGGCGGCAGGGACGGAAACGCCTAAGATTGGCGTGGCGATCTATAAGTTCGATGACACGTTCATGACGGGTGTGCGGAATGCAATGACCGCAGCAGCGGAAGGCAAAGCCACACTCGATATCGTGGATAGCCAGAACGCACAGCCGACCCAGAATGAGAAAGTCGATCTGTTTGTATCCAAGAAATACAACGCAATGGCTGTGAATCCGGTTGACCGGACCGCAGCAGGTGTCATTATTGATAAAGCCAAAGCGGCCAGCATTCCAGTTATCTTTCTGAACCGTGAGCCGGTTGCTGAAGACATGAACAAGTGGGATAAAGTGTATTACGTTGGAGCCAAGGCGGAAGAGTCCGGCACGATCTCCGGTCAGCTCATTGTGGACTACTGGAAGGCCCACCCGGAAGCAGATAAAAACGGTGATGGCAAACTGCAATACGTCATGCTGAAAGGCGAGCCCGGCCATCAGGATGCTGAGCTACGGACCAAATATTCCGTTCAGGCAATCCAGGATGCCGGAATTGAAGTGGAAGCATTGGCGGAAGACACCGCGATGTGGGATCGGGTCAAAGGACAGGAGAAAATGCAGGCGTTCCTTGCCTCCCACGGAGACAAGATTGAGGCGGTATTGGCTAACAATGATGACATGGCACTTGGAGCCATTGAAGCGTTGAAAGCAGCGGGATACTTCAAAGACGGCAAAACGATGCCGGTTGTCGGCGTCGATGCAACGGCTCCGGCCATTCAGGCCCTTCAGGACGGAACGATGCTGGGCACGGTGTTGAATGATGCCAAGAACCAGGGCGCAGCAACGGTTGCACTGGCTTCCGTACTTGCGAAGGGAGAGACGCCAACGAAGGAAAACACGGGTTATGACATTACGGATGGCAAATACGTCTGGATTGCCTACAAAAAAATTACGAAAGACAACATTGCCGACGCCCAATAACAGCAGCAAACAGGGACGTCCGTCATGAGATGGCGTCCTTTTTTTGCCGGGTTTACGGAAGGGGAGGATGAAAGATGGAATCACCTTACCTGCTTGAGATGGACGGAATATCCAAAGCATTTCCGGGTGTGCAGGCACTAAGCCAGGTCACATTGAAGGTAAAGCCGGGTACGGTTCATGCGCTGATGGGAGAGAATGGTGCGGGCAAATCCACGCTGATGAAATGTCTATTCGGTATGTATCGCCCGGATGAAGGAACGATTCGGATGGACGGCAATCAGGTGGAAATTCCGAGTTCGAAAGCGGCGCTTCAACATGGCATATCGATGATTCATCAGGAACTGAACCCGGTGCCATACCGTCCGGTGATGGAGAACATCTGGCTGGGGCGGTTTCCGATGAGGGGGTTGTTGGTGGATGAGAAACGAATGTACGCTGATACACTAGCCTTGTTCAAGGACCTGAATCTGGACATTGATCCCAAGGCTCAGGCGGGAACTTTATCCGTTTCCAAAATACAGTCGATGGAAATTGCCAAAGCGGTCTCTTTCCAATCTAAAGTTATCGTGATGGATGAGCCAACTTCCTCGCTCACGGGCAAGGAAGTAGACCAGCTCTTCGCCATTATTAATCAGCTGCGCAGTCGCGGGGTGTCTATTATCTACATTTCGCACAAGATGGAGGAAATTCTGACGATCTCGGATGAGGTCACGATTATGCGGGATGGTTTTGTGGTCGGTACCTGGGATGCTGCTGATTTAACGACCGACCTGATCATTACCCGCATGGTTGGACGTGATCTGGATGAACGGTTCCCGGAAAGGACGAACGTACCTGGAGAAGTGATTTTGAAGGCAGAAGGCTTAACCTCCAGCCAGCCGAATTCGTTCCGTGATGTGACGTTTGAATTGAGGAAAGGCGAAGTGCTTGGAATCGGCGGCCTTGTTGGGGCACAGCGGACGGAATTGATTGAGTCATTGTTTGGCTTACGCGGACTTGCTTCAGGGACAATCTCGATTCATGGGCGCAAGGTGAAGATCAAGTCACCTGCCGCAGCAAAGCGTCATAACATTGCCCTTCTGACCGAGGAGCGAAGAGTCACAGGAATTTTTCCAGTGTTGTCTGTGTATGAAAATACGATTATCGCGAGTCTCGGACGTTACCGGAATCGGATTGGTCTGCTGGATGAGAAGAAAGGCCGAGATGAGGCACGTGAGCAGACTCTGAAGTTTAGAACTAAAACGCCTTCAGTTAACACGCTAATTCGCAACCTGTCTGGTGGTAATCAACAGAAGGTACTTCTGGCTAGATGGCTGTTGACTGACCCTGAAATTCTACTGCTCGATGAACCGACACGTGGGATTGATGTGGGCGCGAAATTTGAAATCTACACCATTATTACGGAACTGGCCCGCCAGGGCAAAAGCATTATTATGATCAGCTCGGAGATGCCCGAACTGCTGGGCATGTCGGATCGAATCATGGTCATGAGCGAAGGGCGGCTTACCGGAATCGTCGACGGTGCTGAGGCAACAGAGCAGGATATCATGAGGCTGGCCGCACAGCAGCGGATGGCTTAGTCAGGAGGGAAATACATGAATACACAAGTTATCAATCAGGTGAAGCAGTATGTGGCGCAGCGCGCGATCTTTATTGTGCTGATCCTACTCGTCATTGGCATTGCCATTGCCGATCCGCACTTTCTTGCTTTCTCTACACTGCGGGATATATTACAACAGTCCTCCACACGGGCCATCATTGCGCTGGGTGCTGCTTTTATCCTGGTAACGGGCGGGGTCGACTTGTCGGCAGGACGGGTCGTTGGTCTAACGGCTGTTGTATCCGCATCGATGCTGCAAATCGACGAATATGCCAATCGGTTCTTTCCCGATCTGCCACAGTATTGGGTAGGATTTCCAATCGCTATCGGGATCATCGCAGGCTTGGCAGTGGGTCTCGTCAACGGCATCATTGTAGCCAAATTGCATGTTCCACCCTTTATCGCCACACTGGGCACAATGGTTGCGGTATATGGTCTGAACTCGATTTACTTTGATACAGAGCCCAATCAGTCACAACCCATTGGTGGATTGAGATCGGATTTTACCGTTATTGGATCTGGTTACATTGATCTTGGCGGTGGTTATTCCATTCCGTATATTGTATTGATTGCTATAGGGGTGGCATTGATCTGCTGGGTCGTCTTCAACAAGACCCGCCTTGGGAAGAATATGTATGCCATCGGTGGCAATATTCAGGCTGCTCATGTGTCCGGCATTCATGTGGCACGCAACCTGATTGCGTTGTATGCCATTGCAGGTGCACTGTATGGACTGGGCGGTGTACTGGAAGCCGCCCGTACGGGCGGGGCAACGAACAATTACGGCAATATGTATGAGCTGGATGCTATTGCGGCCTGTGTCGTGGGGGGCGTCTCCACAGCGGGTGGTATTGGTACGGTGCCCGGTGTAATGGCAGGGGTGCTGATCTTTGGAGTCATCAACTATGGTCTGACCTTTATCGGTGTAAGTCCTTACTGGCAGCTGATTATTAAAGGGTTGATTATTGTGGCTGCTGTGGCATTTGATATCCGCAAGTATATGGCGAAAAAATAGAAGTGTAGTATTGAATCAAAGAAGCCAGCACTCTTGTCATTCAAGAGTGCTGGCTTCTTTATTTTATGAATTTACAAACCTGTCCACCATATTAACCACAGGACCAACGATGCATAGAAGCAGCATAAACGCGGCTACGTTAAAGGCTACCTTTGTACCATAGTGCGAACGATACTTGCTAGCGATAATTACAGCAGGTATCCAGAAGATTGCCGCCGCCACGAAGGGAAGGTGAAGTCCCTGGTCTCCATTACTATAGATAGGCAAGTTCAGTAGATTAAACAAATAGTGGCTAATCTGTACCTTTTCTGTGCCCCAGGAAAAATTAAAGGCCAACCCCATTGCGAGCACCAGCAAAGAAAGTGTCCCGATGCCCAAAGGTTTTCTTTGTTGTATCATGCTTATCCCTCCATAACCAAGGTTTTATCCTAAATAAATCCATTAATGTATTGTAACACAGTATTGATCAATGTGATGTATGATAGTTTCGCAATCTCCGTTTTCCTATAAACCGTTTGTCCTATTTTAATAATAAATTTATACATTCATGTGAATTTGACAAGCTTCCACTAATCGACAACATTAGCTAAACATAATCGATATAATACATGTAATTGAGGTATTGATGTGAGTAAAATGTCAAAGGGGGCGAGGCCTTTTGCTAAGTTACACGATGAAAATGCTTATTTTCCCGCTGGGATGTCTGCTTGTTATCCTGTCCTCTTATTTTCTAGGGCTTACTCCCCATCTCGCGTTAATGATATGTGCTGGTGTGTTATTTGTAGCAAGTATATATGGGGAGAAACGTTATCCTGCACTGCGTAATATCCATTGGCTCTTTCTTGGTATATTCCACTATTTCAGTGAACTGAACTGGTGCAATATACTGTATTACCTGCTCATCATGTCGATGATTCAATATAAACAACGTGTTACCCAGACGTTACCCATTTCGATGCTGCTTGTGCTCGAATATACAGTGATTCGGCTTTCCTATGTACCGATTGATACATATGCTTTGCTGGTATCCCTGTTTGACATGTTAACTGTGATTGTCATTATATTTTTATATCATACCTTGATTAACAGCGAGGCAGAGAAGCGCAGGCTACGGGAGAAAATTCAATTCCTCACCCTCCATGACCCACTCACCGGGTTGCTGAATTATGAAGGGTACATGGATGCTCTTAATAAAACGGTGGAGGAGCACCGCTCCTTTCTACTGATTATCCTGAATATTCAGAATTTCAACGGGTTTGACAAAGAGGTCGAAGACAACTGGTGCAGCGTAATAGGAAATACAGGCGAAATTATTACGACACAGTTTTCGGATGCATACGGTATATCCCGCTATGCAGGAGATCGCTATGCCGTCATTTTGCCTGAAATACAAAATATTGAAGAACGCATGTCGTCACTGCTGTCAGGGGAGTTACGGGGGTTGCAGGTGAACTACAGCATTTCCCTGTATCCGGGAATGTCTGAGACGTTGCAGCACTTTATTACGGTGGCGGAGGACAGGTTATTCCAGCAGCAGCGCAATAAATGGTTGAAAAACGAAGAGGAGGTCTTTCGTTCCGAAAGACTTCGGGCTGTTGGTGAACTGGCCGCGGGCATGGCTCATGAAATTCGCAACCCCCTGACTGCGATTCGAGGTTTCCTGCAGCTTTCACGGGGGCAGGCCTTCAATATCGCACCATGGTATGAAGTCATCATGGGGGAGATCACGCGTGTAACAGAGCTAACGGCTGAGTTTTTACAATTTTCCAAACCACACACCAATCACATGAAACCTGAACGAGTAGGGCATTGTCTCGAACGTGTCATGTCGTTAACCGAGTCGGATGCAGCATCACGGGGCCACCGAATTACACTTGAAATGACTGGGGAGCCAGTCGTGGTTAATATGGATCGGGACAAGATCGTACAGGTTCTAATCAACCTGATCCGTAATGCTTTTGAAGCGATGGAAGACCCTGGTGAGGTGCATATTGATCTGTTACATGATGGAGATAAAGCACTTATCTCGATTACCGACACGGGCAGCGGCATTCCAGAGAACTCTCTGGCGACGATCTTTAATCCGTTTTATACGACCAAGGAAGAAGGTACCGGACTTGGACTGGCTCTTTGTCAGAAAATCGCTCAGGATCATCATGGCAAAATTACCGTTCATAGTGAAATGGGGATTGGCTCTACATTCACCCTTCATTTACCTATGGGGGCATAATTCCAACAAACAAAAACGCTGAACTACTCCCCGTCAAGTAGACAGTTAAAAAAATGGTTCGGTTAGAAACCTTAGCTCGGATAACGTGCTAAGGTTTCTTTTATGCTACTCTGCGCGGTGACGCTTTTTTCAGCGTACTTGCGGATCATTTTATTCTCAGCTACATATCCGTGTGAATTTGACGAGCCTCCAAATATCGACAACATCAGATAATCATAATCGATATAATACATGTAAATAGGATCCGAATGTGAGAATTATGTCAAAGGGGGCGATGCTATGTACCAAAAAACGATTCGTAATAGTTTTACATTAGACGGTATTGCTATACATAGTGGGAATTTGTCAGAGATTACTCTGCATTCTGCACAACCAAACACGGGTATTATTTTTAGAAGAGTGGATATAGATCCATATGAAATTATTGAAGCTAAAATCGGTAATGTATCCAATACGGAACGTTGCACACAGCTTAAAAACAACCATGGATACGCTGTATCTATGGTTGAACATACGCTGTCTGCTGTTCGAGGGATGGGTATCGATAACGTGATTATTGATGTTAATGGTGAAGAATTACCCATTTTTGATGGCAGCTCTACCGATATTGCAGCAAAGATTTCAGAAGTTGGCCATCTGCAGCAAAAAATTAAAAAAACATATCTTCATTTACAACAAAAAATTAGAGTTGAGCACGGTAATTCTTTTCTTGAAGCTCATCCCTCTTCAATGATCTCCTATTGCGTGTGTTTTAAAAATGAACACAAAATTGCCTACCTCTCAGATCAAACATCCAATTTTAATTTTATAGAAAACAATTACTTAACGGATATTGCACCAGCTAGAACATTTTGTTTTGAAGAAGAAATAATGTACTTAAAAAGCAAAGGTTTAATTCAAGGAGCTTCTTTAGAGCATGGAATAGTTATTGGTGAAAAGAAAATTTATCCCAATTTACGTTTTCATGATGAATTATCTCGTCATAAGCTGCTGGATCTTATTGGCGATTTAGCTTTGAATCCTCCTTTTCATGCAAAAATCATAGGATCGGGAACCTCTCATTATTTGAACACTCTTTTTGCTAGAGAATTATTAAATAATCTAATCTAAATACAAAAGGAGACGATATCATGCCATGTAATTTAAATGAAATTTCTGAACAGTTAAATGGGATTCTAATAGGTGATGGCGATGTCGTTATAACAGGCGTAGGTTCAATTCATGCTGCTAAAGAGGGAGAAATTGCTTTTGTAACGGATAAAAATCTAAATAAATTAGATAAATGTAATGCTTCAGCGTTCATTGTGCCAGAAACGACAATAATAGAATTTAAAGTACCTGTTATTAAGGTGAAAAATCCCAGACTCGATTTTATTTGTTTAATTGAAATGTTTAGTGAGAAAATCAAAAGTAATGGTGTAGTATCATCAGAAGCAATTCAGCCTTCGGTAACGTTAGGCTACAATGTGCAGATCGACGAATTCGCGGTAATCAAAGAAGATGTGTCTATTGGGGATCATTCTGTCATTTCTGCGCATTCATTTATTGGAAAAAACGTGACCATTGGAACGAATTGCTTGATCCACCCTAATGTCACTGTTCTACAGGATACTTTCATCGGAGATAATGTCATTATTCACTCAGGCGCAGTGATTGGCGCTGACGGCTTTGGTTTTGAATGGGATGGTCAAAAACAAGTTAAAATACCGCATATCGGAAATGTCATTATTTTTGATGATGTTGAAATTGGCGCAAACACCACTATTGATCGCGGAACGATTGATTCAACAACCATTGGTAAAGGGACCAAAATGGACAACCTTATTCAAATTGGCCATAATGTTCAAATTGGTGAGCACTGCATTATCGCAGGTACAAGTGCAATTGGGGGCTCATCAAAAATAGGTAATCGTGTCATAATGGCTGGCGGGAGTGCGGTAATTAATAATATTACTATTGGAGATAGCTGCGTTGTTTTAGCTAAAACCATGGTTACTAAAAACATGCCCGCGAACTCAATGGTGTCAGGGTATACGGCTCGTTCACATAAGAGACAACTACGAGAATCCGCTGCACTTTCCAGACTCCCCCAAACGATAAAAAAACTAAATGAAAAACTTGATGAACTTTCCAAAACAAAGGAAGGTGCTAAATGATACATCAGTCAGCCATTATTCATCCTACAGCAGTAATTGGAGAAAATGTCGAAGTCGGACCCTTCAGTATTATTGAAGAAAATTCAAAAATAGGTAGCGGGTGTAGGATTGGAAGTCACGTTATCATAGGGGCTAACACGATATTGGGGGGGGATAACTATATTTCACATGGTGCCATTATCGGTTCAGATCCACAAGATAAAAGTTATCAAGGCGAAGAATCGTATCTCATTATTGGAGATAATAATACCGTGAGAGAGTATGTCACCATATGTAAAGGCACATCAAAAGGAGATTGTTTCACGAGAGTAGGAAGTAACAACTTTATTATGAATTATGCTCATATCGCACATGATGTATTGATGGGAGATCACAACGTCATCGTCAATAATGTGCAGATTGGCGGACATGTTAATATTGAAGACTATATCACTTTTGGTTGTGGTTCAGGTGTACACCAATCATGTAACATAGGAAGGTTTGCAATGATTGGAGCGGGAAGTAAAGTTTCACAAGATATCGTTCCATATTCTTTAGCAGATGGTCCGCGTTCGTACATACATGGAATCAATACCGTTGGTCTAAGAAGAAATGGATTTTCAAATGAAGAAATAAGCACGATAAAAAAGATTAATACCATTTTATTTCGCCAAAAGCGAACTCTTGATCAATCTATTGAAGAAATAAACAACTTACCTCCTTCTGAATTTAAAGAACACACATTGAATTTTCTATATAAATCTACACGCGGAATTGTACGAATGAAGCGATAAAATGGAAAACGCCGCAAAGGTCCGGAATGAAGCGGAACCTAAAGCGGCGTTTTTGTTTGTGTTTCTTTGTTTTAATCATCAATGAACACGAACCCAATCAGGTAAGCTGTCCCTGATGCAACTGATAATAGAAACCTTGCTGTTGCATCAACTCATCATGGCTGCCTCGTTCGGCAATTTTGCCGTCATCAATGACGAGAATCTGATCGGCCTCACGAATCGTGCTTAACCTGTGGGCAATGACGAAGCTGGTGCGATCCTTCATCAAGGTGCGCATCGCCTCCTGAATCTGCATTTCGGTGCGTGTATCGATGCTGCTGGTTGCTTCATCCAGAATAAGAATTGACGGATCAGCAAGAATGGCACGAGCGATGGTTAACAGTTGTCGCTGTCCTTGACTCAGATTGCTGCCACCGGAAATGATCGGGTTATCGTAACCCTGCGATAATTTGCGGATGAAGGAGTGGGCATTTGCCAACTTCGCTGCTTGCTGGATCTGTTCGTCCGTTGCATCGGGTTTGCCGTAGGCAATATTGTCACGAATGGTGCCGGAGAACAGATAGGCATCTTGTAACACAATGCCAAGTTCGCGCCTTAGCTGGTCCTTCTCCAGTTCGGAGATGTCACAGCCATCAATGGTAATCCGTCCGCCCGTAATCTCGTAAAAACGGGGCAGCAGGTTGATAATGGTCGTTTTACCCGCTCCAGTCGGTCCGACAAGTGCAATCATCTCGCCTGGCTTGGCGGTGAAGCTAACCTTTTTCAAGATTTCCCTCTCGGGGCTATACCCAAAGGATACATCTTCAAATACAACTTTACCCTGGATCTGCTGCAGTTGTTTCTTCTGTTCTTCCACGTATTCACTTGGTGTATCAATAATGTGGAACACACGTTCAGCACCTGCAATCGCTGCCTGAATCAGGTTGTACTGGTTTGCCAAATCATTGATGGGCCGCTCAATCTGGCGGGAGTAAGCAAGGAAACTTACAATCAGCCCGATGGACGTCAGATCATGATAAGCCATCCATCCACCTACCGCTGCCAGTATGGCAAAGCCGATATTGTTCATGACATTCATCGTTGGCCCGACCAGACCAGATACGCTCTGAGCTTGGGTACTGGAAGTGCGAAGCTTCTCGTTCAGATTCTGAAAATGTTTTTGTGCCTGCTCCTGACGATTATAGGCTGCAACCACCTTTTGTCCGGCAATAGTTTCCTGAGCGTAGCCATTAAGCTCACCAAGCAACTTTTGCTGGGCGGTAAAATGTTTGCGTGTTCTTGAAGCGATCAGCCGAGTGGCGATCGTAATCAGGGGAACAGTGACCAGACTGAGCAGTGTCAGTCGGACATCCAGTGCAAACATGATGGACAGAGAGCCAACCAGCAAGATGGCGCTGGACATCAGTTGAGTTACACTTTGATTCAGCGTCGTGGACACGTTATCGATATCATTGGTAGCCCGGCTCATCAGATCACCGCTCTGATTTTTGTCAAAAAAGCTGATCGGCAGCTGTTGCAGCCGTGAAAACAGAGCATGGCGCAGATCTTTTACGGTCAGTTGGGAAACACCGATCATGACATAGGATTGAGCCCACATCATGAACGAGCCGAGGACGTATACGGTCAGCAATAACATGCAGTCTTTCAGCAGACCGTCCGTAATTTTGGGAACGATATGTTCATTGACCGCACGGCCGAGCAGATAAGGTCCTGCCAGATTAAGTAACGTTCCAAGAGCCGTCAGTACCAGAGCAGTGATAACCCCTTTGCGATGACGTCCCATGTATGACCATACTCGGATGATCGCGTGCCGTGCGTTCTTGGCTCTTACTTTGGGAACCGGACCTCGGCCGGGTGGCCCAGGTCTTCCGATCATCGGTGGGACAACGGTTTGATGGATGGAGGAAGAAGCGTTTTTAGCCAAATTGAACATCCTCCTTCCGTTGCTGCGAATAATAGATGGATTGGTAATGTGATGAATGGGCCATGAGATGTGTATGTGTACCACTTGCCACGATTTCTCCTTCATCAAGCACGTAAATACAGTCTGCATCCTTTACAGAAGAGATACGTTGTGCAATCAAGAAGGTGGTACTATTTCTCATTAGTGAATGCAGAGCCTTCTGAATACTTGCTTCGGTACGCAGATCGACGGCACTGGTGCTGTCGTCCAGAATTAGAACCTCCGGTTGCATGAGTAGGGCACGGGCGATAGAAATTCGCTGTTTCTGTCCACCTGAGAGATTGACCCCGCGCTGGCCCAACTCCGTGTCATATCCATCTTTCAGATTCATAATAAAATCATCAGCCGCCGCCGCTTGAGATGCGGCACGTAGTTCAGCTTCCGTTGCATCAGGTCTGCCGAAGCAGATGTTATCCCGGATGCTGCCACTGAACAGGATGGATTCCTGTAATACGATGGACACACGGCTGCGAAGATCCTGGAGATCCCAGTTACGCACGTTCACTCCATTCACGAGCACTTCACCCTGTGAGGCATCATACAAGCGGGGGATCAGCTGTACAAGTGAGGTTTTGCCTGATCCTGTAGATCCGAGCAGGGCCACTTTTTCTCCCGGCCGAGCCGTCAGTGTAATTCCGGAGAGGGTATGTTCTCCATCATAGCGGAAATATACGTCCTTGAATTCCACCTGACCTGCTCCTTTACGAGACATATCATCTCCCGATTGAATATCAGGCTGGGTGTGAAGCACCTCGTTGATGCGTGTTGCAGATACCTTGGCGCGGGAGAAGCTCATCATCATCATGCCGATTGAAGTGAGCGACGAGAGTACAACCGTTACGTAGTTGATAAAAGCAATCAAATCTCCGGCGGCAATATCGCCTCCTACTACCTGAAAGCCCCCAAACCACAGTACCGCTACAATGGTTGCATTCAGCATCAGGCTTAATACCGGTGCATTCAGCGATACGATGCGCCAGGCTTTCACTGCCGTATGGGTATAATCTTCATTGGCTTGTTGGAAACGCTTCTTCTCCTGACGCGCGCGTGCAAAAGCTTTGACGACACGAATGCCGGCCAGATTCTCTTGAAGAACCGCGTTCACCTTGTCGAGTTTGTTCTGAACGCTGGCGAACAGCGGATAGGAAGCGGATATCAGGATGTATAAGATGATAAAAAGAATCGGCACGGACAAAATGAGAATGAGCGCCAGTTTGACACTGATTGTAAACGCCATAATAATACTGCCGATAATCAGCATCGGCGAACGGATAAACATACGCAGAAGCATCTGTACAAAGGTCTGCATCTGGGTGATATCACTCGTCAGGCGAGTAATAAGCGAGCCTTCCTGGAAGGTATCCAGATTACGGAACGAAAACTTCTGGATATGATCAAACAATTCCTGGCGCAGATCGGTTCCGTATCCAACGGCAGCTTTGCTTGAAAACAGCGTACATCCTGCACCGCCAACCCATCCGATTAACGCAAAAAGAAGCATAAACAAACCTGTAGTCATAATGTGGGACAGGTTCCCTGCAAGAACACCATCATCCACAATGCTGGACATCAGCTTGGGTTGAAGCAGGTCCATAGCAACCTCAAG
Organism: Paenibacillus sp. 276b; assembly: GCF_900107875.1. NCBI lineage: Bacteria > Bacillati > Bacillota > Bacilli > Caryophanales > Paenibacillaceae > Paenibacillus > Paenibacillus sp. 276b. Next base: position 245,627 of record NZ_FNRR01000002.1, read on the forward strand.
GACCATGAGCAGCGGAGCAAGAATGGCCGCTGACTTATACGGGGTAAGAAATCGTTTTAACGTCCACAATGGGAAAAATCACCTCATTCGATATGAAATAATCATGTTGCAAAAATTTATGCAGACAGATGAATCTCACTTAATATTCTCGCAGATTCTGAACCATGCGCTGGGCGAGCGCTGACATCAGCTGCGATTCTTCAGGTGTAAAATCTTTCTGCGCTTGGCGATCAAGCTCTTGGAATACTTCTCTCAGTTCCTTAAGCGCAGCACGGCCTTGATCGGTCAGATAGACACGCAGACTGCGCAGATCCTTCGGGTCAGCTTCACGCCGTATAAAACCCGAGCTTTCCATACGTTTCAGCATTACCGTTACCGTTGCAGGGGCGCGGCGAAGCTGTTCGGCCAGTTGTTTCTGGGTCTGACCATCTTCCCGTTCAAGCTGGAATAGCAGCGGCGGTTGTCCAGGATACAACTCAGGGTGGTTGATAAGTTTCTCATGAACCTTGTAACGCTGTAGCTTGACGAGTTCTGATAACTGTCCCATTAACCGTTCATTTCGATCTGATTTCATAAGCGCTTCCATCCTTTTAATTAGTCGACTAACTAAATGATAAGTTTCATTTGACATATCGTCAAGTGATTTTGATTTTTTAAAATGGATACAAAAAAACCTCTGCTTTGAGTGGATGAAGAGAGCATGTTAGCTGACTCTGTTCCTATCTACAAAGAGAGGTTTTTTGGTGTTTTTTAAATGTTGTGCGTAAGGATCATTTTATTTCTTAGAGAACATTTCTTTGGCTTCATCCATGGCCATTTTATTGCCGATTGAAGAATAGTCCAACCAAGGTTGAGCACCGATTGGGTAGACATGACCTGCTTTGACAGCCTTTAGTCCTTGCCAGATCGGATTATTTTGCAGTTCTTTGAACATGTTCTGAGCTTCATCATCCGAGTTCACGACAACGAAGATCGCATCTGCATCAAAGTCCGGCAGTATTTCACGTGAAACAACTTGATACGGTTTGGACGAATCGAATTCTTCAATGCCTTTAGCTGGAGTTAACCCCAGATCTTCATACAAAATTGGGCCCATTGGACGGCGTGTACTGAATACACGCAGTTCTTTGGCGGTAACACGGATAGCCATTACGGTGCCGTCACCGATTGTATCGTGAATCAGGGATTTTACTTCTTCCGTTTCAGTTGCATAATCCTGAATGTATTGCTCTGCTTCTTTCTCGCGGTTGACCAGTTTACCAATGTCTTTCAGATGGTCGCGCCAAGTGCCATCATCCAGATTGAAGACGTGTACAGGGGCGATTTTCTCGAATTTGGCAATATCATCACCGGAGAATTCTTCGTCCAGATAGATGACATCTGGTTTCAGGGCAAGCAAGGCTTCCATGTCCGGGTCCTTAACGGGACCGAGCGGCGTTGTATTTTGAAGACGGTCAGCAACATGGGACAGGAAGGCTTTGGCTTCCCCGCCGATCACCGAACCAACCGGTGTAATGCCGAGAGACAGCAGGTCATTGGTCAGATGGATCGACATGGATGCGATGCGTTGATCCCCGGAAGCGGAATTGGTATCCTGTGTAGCGTTCGAAGTGTCCGTAGTAGAACCTTCCGACGCAGAGGATGAATTATTGGCGTTCCCGCAGGCTGCGAGTACAAGCACGAGACAGATGCTCATGAAGAGCATAAGGTTTTTCTTTAACATGGGTAATCTCAATCTCCTTGAACATCTCATGGATGTTGTTTTTATGTTGGGTGTACCGGTGAAATTATTCGGATTGTTCCGATAAATTTATTACTTGGTTCGTACCAGCAGATATAAAAAGTAAGGTGCGCCGATCGCAGCGACCACAACACCTGCCGGAATGGAATTAGGCTGAAAGATCGTTCGCCCGACCGTATCGGCAGCAACCAGGATCACCATGCCGATGAGTCCGGCGGCTGGGATCAGATGGCGATGCATCGGGCCAACCAGTCTGCGGGCCAGATGCGGCGCCGCCAGACCAATGAATCCGATCCCGCCAGCCATAGACACACTGACGGCAGACAATGCTACCGTGCACAATAGCAAAATAACACGTTGGGATCTGACGGGTGTACCAATACTGGTCGCGGCAGCATCTCCCAGATTGAAGGCATCCAGCGTTTTGGAGCGGCTCCATATGTACGAGATGCACAGCACAACCCATGGAAGCAGCGCCTGAACATGAACCCAGTCTCTGCCCCAGACGCTACCTGCCAGCCAGCGGGCGGCGAAGGAATAGGTGTCTTCATCCAAACGCAGGGACAGATAGAGCGTCAGGGCATGGAAACCGGCTGCTACGGCAATGCCCACCAGAATAAGCTTAATGGGGGATACTCCGTTATGTCGGTCATAGGATAGCAGCATGATAATCAACGCCGCGGCGACACTGCCTGCAAAAGCAAACAGCGGAATCAGCAAGGCCACCGAACCATTCATGGAATGGGAGAAGCTTACGAATACCATCAATCCAAAAGCCGCTCCTGCATGCAAGCCGAGGATGCCCGGATCGGCTAATGGATTGCGTGTAATGCCTTGCAGCGCAGCACCGGCAACACCGAGTCCCGCTCCGGCGAGTACAGTAACCAGAATGCGTGGCAGTCGATAGTCGAACAATACAATCTGATCATCCGGCGTACCATAGCCAATCAGGGTGTGAAGCACGGCTATTGGTGATAGGCGAATTGTTCCCGAGTTGAGGCTGACAACGATAACGGCACAGGCGATACAGAGCAGCGCAACGCTGACCGCTATGGAACGTTTGCCTCGTGAAGGTGTATTCGTGTTCATCGCTATAGGGCCCTCCTTTCTTTACGGGCCAGATAGAGGAAGAAAGGTACACCGACAAAGGCAACCATAATGCCTACAGCCAGTTCTTGAGGCGGGTTCACAATGCGTGATCCTAGATCGGCGAGCACCAGCAAGACGGCTCCGAGCAGGGAGGACATCGGAATGATGAGTCGATAATCCACGCCAACCAATTTGCGAGAAATATGTGGTATGACCAGTCCAACAAAGCCGATCGAGCCTACAGCAGAAACGGATACGCCAGCCAGTACAACAACCGCCGTCAAGGCAAACAGTCTGGTCCAGCGGAGGTTGATTCCGAGATTAATCGCAACTTCTTCTCCTAGCGACATGAGAGATATCCGACGGGCCATAGGCAAAGTGAGCACGAGAGTAACCAGCAGAACAGGCAGAATCAGCTTCAGATGCCGCCATTCAATTCCCCCGAAACCACCCGCATACCAGAAGGCTAAATCCTGGCTCAAGTCAAAATATATGGCGACACCGGTGCTAAGCGAACTCAGCATGGCTGCAATAACGGCACCCGCAACGGTAAGCCTGATGGACGTCAGTCCTCCGGGTGCCGCCATGCCCAGCAGGAAAATGAGCAGCGTGCCAAGCACAGCCCCTACAAATGACAGGAACATAATCCAGCCATAAGGCAATCCTGGCCAGAAGGCGAAGCTGAGCGCCACGACAAAGGTAGCACCCGCATTGATCCCCAGAATGCCGGTGTCTGCCAGCGGATTACGTGTGATTCCCTGCATGAGCGCTCCAGCTACAGCAAAGGCTGCGCCAATCACAGCAGCAGCAATGACACGTGGCAGCCTTAGCTCGTGAATAATCTGATGCGGCGTCAAAGCCGGATTGTACTGAAATATGGCAGTCCACACGGTCTCCAGTGTCAGCCCCTTGGCACCAAGAGAAATGGCGACAAACATACTAAGCAGCAGTGCGGCAATGGCCGCCAAAAACATCAGGCCAACCGTCACTGCGGATTTTCTTGATTTGGACGGACGTTGTGACAGTCCCGGATGTTGAATGCGGGTCACTCCTTTGTTACCAACAACGCATTGCTGTTGTTATTGATTATCATTATCAATTAGTGAACATTATAAAATCTTAATTCAGGCCCGTACATGGCATAAATTAAGATTATAGAGATGGACATTTTTTAGATTACAGAAATGCTGGTTTGTTCGTCAACATAGAGAGCGCTTCATCGAGCTGGATGTTGATGGAATAAGGAGCGTATACCACCCATGAATTCCAGTCTATGACATGCACACGCCCAGCTTTTACCGCAGGATAGTTTTCCCACAACGGATCAGCCGTAATCTGCTGTAACAGAGTAGTACGTTCGTGCATGGACGTAACCGCAATCAGAAGCACATCCGCTTCCAATCCATCCCATTCTCCAGGCGTGAAAGACATCCAGTTGAATCCCACACCGGCAGGTTTGCCTGTTAGTTCTTTCTGAATTCGATCAGGAGCGGACAGTTGCAGGCTTCGGTAAAATACATGACCGAAGTTGCGATTACTGTACATGCGCGGTCCTTTTGCAGTTAAGGTACAGATCGCGACGGTGACCTGACCTGCTGTATCTCTGATCTTTTTGCGAGCCCGCTCCGCCTTACGCTCATGCCGATCCAGCCACTCCCTTGCCGCTTGAGTACGATCCACGATAGAGGCGATTTTCTGCAAATGACCAAACATGTCTGTCTGATTCCAAGGGATGGTGATGATTGGAGCGACATCTCCGATATGTTCCATCGCTTTAGCGGCTGCGTTGTCCTTGGTCAGAATTAAGTCGGGATTCACATCAAGGAATGCCTGTCGTCCCTGTTCCCACGGTTCATAGGCATGGAACGGCAGCGTCAACGATTTGGGAACATGGGGCAGATGGCCCTGGATCTGCGCTGCGCATGGTGTGATGCCAAGAGTCATCAGGTGATCGGTGTATGGATAGGAGAGTGAGACGATATTTCGATGTACCTGCTTGGCATAGGAAGTTGGCGCATAACCGGCATGGTTCCTGAAGCGGCGGCTGAAATAGAATTCGTCCCGATAGCCTACCTGGCGGGCTACATCACGAATACGCAGATCTGAAGTCATGAGCAATTCCTTGGCCCGATTCATTCGTAAATGAGTGATATATTCGATAGGATTTTTCTGCATCCGACTCTTAAACAGCTGTGAATAATACGACGGATGCATACCTGCCAGTTCGGCCAGCTTCTCCAGCTTGATTTCGTTCATATAGTTTTCCCGCATATACTGCAAGGTGGATCTGAGCCACTGTTCTGGCTCGTCCTGTGCTTCCGCATGCTCCTGACCTTCCAGCGGCCAGAGCGTATGAAGCAGATCGGTCAAAAGCAGCTGCACTTTCAAGCTGGTCTGTGAAGCTTCTGTTGTTAATTGTGCGGCAATTCGCTGTATCCCATAGTAAGGGCCCTGAATCCACCCAGTTACAGGTGAACCAAGCTCTCGCTCATATATTCGCCGTTCTTTCGTTTTCTCAGCAACCCGAAACAGATCGAAATGAATGATATACAATTCAATCTCATGGTCCGCATCAGAGAAAAGCTCCAGAGAAGTTCCCGGTGTAGACAAGAAGGCGGACTTACGTGTGACAAGGGATTCGATACCGTTCGCTACCAGCTTGCCCGTGAATTTATGCATGTAGACAAAGGTATGGTGAGGGAGCTCAGTCTGACTCCATTGCCAATGCGTATTCACGGTAACCAGCTCTGCCAGACGCAATTCGAGCAGCGCATCGTTAAGAAAAGCATCCATTTCCGTTGGTGTAATGGATTCATCAGTGCGTTTCGAGTGATCCGGTTGGGTCAACGTGTTGGAGGTATTGCCGTTATTATTGGTGCTTGGATGGGTTAACATGGTGTGACCTCCTTTCCTCGCGAGGTTGATATATCATAGCGAGCGCAGCCGCATATCCGATGTGAACCACTGTCGGTACGTCATCATGCTGAGCAGAATGCTGGTAATGGCGGCTGAGCTGGTAAAAGCAAACACGATCAGAATCTGGTAACGCACCGCCTCAACCGGATCAGCACCCGCAATAATCATGCCTGTCATCATGCCAGGCAGCTGTACGAGTCCTACCGTTTTCATGCCATCGATCGTGGGGATCATGCTGGATTTTACAGAACGTTTCAATACGTCCTGAAAAGCACGTCTTGGCGTTGCGCCCAGTGCAAGCAGGGATTCAATCTCTCCTTTGGAGGATTCGACCTCGCGCTTCATCTGATTCAGGAACAGCCCGGACACCACCATGGCATTACCGATGGTCATCCCGCTCAATGGAATAATGTATTGCGGAGTAGGCTCTACAATACCCAGACCTAACAACAGCCCCATCATGAGCAGCTCCGTGACCGTAATTGCAGCCGCAATATATAAGGAAATCCAGCGAAGTCCTTTGCCACGTTTGCCTGCATTAATGGAGGCTACGATAATCATGAATCCGACAATGGCAATGATAAGAACGGGGTGATCCGAGTTAAAAATAAATTGAAGTACATATCCGACAAGCAACAGCTGTACAGCGGAACGAACGGTGCCTATAGCAATATCCTTTTCCAGATCAAGCTTCTGCCAGACAGAGATGAGCATGGTGACCATCACAAATATAATGGTAAAACTCAAAGCGATGAGTGACATGATTTCTCCTTATTCTGCCGCAGGGGCAGGGTGCATAATGAATTGTCTGGCCAGGTCCGTGGCCGGATTGTCAAAAAAATGAGCTGTCGGCTGGCGCTCCAACAATGTCTGATTGCCCATAAACCAGGTGGTTGTACTGAATGATTGTGCCTGTTCCTGATCATGGGTAACCCAGACGAGCGAAGTACCTTCCTGCTGACTCCAGCGGGTCAATTGTTCTTCCACCAGGCGTGCGTTGGTCCGATCCAGGGAAGCAGTCACTTCATCCAGCAGCAGGACCTCAGGACGCAGCATCATGGAACGAATAAGAGCTATGCGCTGTTTCTCCCCACCGGAGAGGTCAATGGCCCGCTTATGAATATCAAGATTCTCCAGTCCCATCCCTGCAAGCAGGCGGCGGGCGAGATCCTGATCGTATGGCTGCCTGTGAAGCAGATGCACCGTTTTCAGGTTATCTTCCACGCTGCCTGCCAGCATGACAGCTTGCTGTGCGACATAAGTCATGCGTGTGCGCCAGATACGAGGGTCCGAATCCCGATAAGAAATTCCTTTCCAGATCAGGTCTCCTTCATCAGGAATATCCAGCAGGGCGAGAATGCGGAGCAATGTGCTCTTCCCTTGGCCGGATGCACCGAGTATGGCAATACGTTCTCCCTGATCCACTTCTGCGTTCACATGTTCAAATAAAATACGCTGCTCGGTTAAACCGATACGTTTTACTAGTTTATCAATGGTTAAAAGTGTGGACAAAGTCGGGTCGTCCTTTCATCCGTGATCTGCAATTATCTTAGCAAAAATACGAAAAAATTGAAATGAGAGTGAATCTCAATTAGATCAGTGAACTTAGAGCATGGAATGTAAGAGATGAAACGGGTCTGACGCAAGCGGTTCTTTTTGGTAAAATAAAGAAGACTCCGTGTTGGCCTAATCGAGATCGTGATCTTTTTAAAATATGTTGATATCAGGGGAGGTTTTATGATGACGAAAGTTGTTGGACGGGACAAGGTAAATTGGGGCATTATGGGTACGGGATGGATTGCATCCCAGTTCGCACGAGATCTGGAGCATGCCGGAAACGCCGTAAAAGCTGCGGTGGGTTCACGAACATCTGAAAGCGCAGAGAAGTTTGCAGCTGAATATGGTTTTGCACGCGCTTACAGTTCATATGATGAGATGCTGCAGGACCCTGAAGTGGACATTATTTATGTGGCAACACCGCATCCGTTACATAAGGAAAATGTGCTTGCTTGTCTGGAAGCGGGTAAAGCAGTACTCTGTGAGAAACCGTTTACGATGAATGCCCGTCAGCTGGAGCAATTGGTGGATAAGGCGCGTGAGCGCAATCTTTTCCTCATGGAAGGCATGTGGACACGCTTTCTGCCACCGATTACCCAAGCCAGAGCATGGATTGCGGAAGGCAGAATCGGCGAGGTACGTTTGGTCAAAGCAGACTTTGGTTTCCGCGTAGGCTGGGAGCCGGAAGGCAGGTTGCTTAACCCGGATCTGGGTGGAGGTGCTTTGCTTGATGCAGGCGTATATCCGATCTCCTTCGCGTCCATGATTTTTGGCGAGCAGCCTCAGCATGTGTGGAGTACGGCGAACATTGGACAGACGGGTGTGGATGAACAGTTCTCCGTACTGTTGTCTTATTCCGAAGGTCGTTCTGCATCGCTGAATGGAGCCATTCGTCTTAACTTGAGTAACGAGGCTGTCATATATGGCACAGAAGGGTACATTCGTTTACCACTTTTCCTGGCAGGCAAAGAAGCTTATCTACATGTGAACGGTCAGGACGAACCGGAGACATTTATCGATGACCGGACGTGTATTGGATATGCGTTTGAAGCGGAGGAAGCAGGTCGCTGCATCCTGGAAGGACGTACGGAGAGCAGAACGATCCAACTGGACGAATCCCTGGAAATCATGAAGTTGATGGACACGATTCGTGGGCAGTGGGGCCTGCGGTACAAATCCGAGTAAATAGACAGGAGTGGAAAAGCGATGGTGAAAATTCTGATCTCCGGATTTGAACCTTTTGGCGGGGATGCTGTGAATCCGACGGGAGAACTGATGGAGGCACTTGCGCATGAAGTGATAGAGGGAGCGGAGCTGAAAACAGTGCTGCTGCCTGTGCACTTCGATGAATGTGCGGATCTGCTAATCGCAGAGATGGAATCCTATCAACCGGATGTCGTCATCGCCTGTGGTTTGGCCAAAGGCAGGACAGCTATTACACCTGAACGGATTGCTGTTAATGTCAAAGATATTCCTCCTGGCTCCTATGCGGACAACCAAGGGCAGAATCCCGTGGACGAGCTCATAGTGGAAGGCAGCCCGGATGGCCTGTTCTCCACATTGCCGATTCGTGCAATGGTGAATAACATGGGGGCAGCAGGCATCCCGGCTGCGGTGTCCAATACGGCAGGTACGTATATTTGCAACAATACGATGTACCGGGTGCTGGATCATATCCGATTGAGACAACTTCCGATTCGTGCCGGATTTGTACATTTTCCAGCTTCAACGGAGATGGCTGTGCTTCAGCCTTCCGTTTCGTCGCTGCCCATTCCTACGATGCTGGATGCTCTGCGGGTTATGATTCGCACGGTAGTGGCGGAGTAATTGAGTTTGGATCAACATTTTGTATAGGTTCGGTTTGTTGTTGGAATAGATTAATAAGGGCTGTCCTATTGTCATGAATATGACTTTATAGGACAGCCCATTGTATTATCTAACGAACTAGATTCACTTTTAATAAGGTGTTAACGATTCGTTAGCGCCTTGGACACGCAGGTCAATAGCATAGCACTGAGATCGTGCCCAACAGAAAATAGGAAAACGAAATTGGACACAGCCTCCTATTTTGTATTGATGCCGTGCGAATTAGATCCGCAACAAATCCAGATCGAACTCGGGAACAAGTCCTTCTTTCATCGCTCGTCCAAGCAATGCTGTAATTGCACCGTAACCGTCATCGCCCAGGTTGGCGCTGAACTCATTAACGTACAGGCCGATATGCTGCGCAGTTACATCAGGGTCCATCTCTTGTGCATGTTCCATAACGTATGCTTTGGACTCATCTGGATGCGCCCAAGCGTATTCCACCGAGGCACGTGCCCAACCTGCAAGAGCATGAGCATCCAGGTTACGACGGGCGATGATTGCACCCAGCGGGATTGGCAGGCCAGTGTCGCTTTCCCACCAGTTACCGAGATCTGTCATAAGTTTGAGATCATAATTCTGGTACGTGAAACGTGCTTCATGGATAACCAAACCTGCATCGATCTTGCCGTCCCGTACAGCAGGCATAATCTGGTCGAATGGCATAACGACAATCTCGCCTACACCGCCGGGAACATTTTGTGCTGCCCAGAGACGGAATAACAGGTAGGCTGTTGAACGTTCGCTCGGCACGGCAACTCGGCGTCCTGAGAGATAGGCTGGATCGGTTGTACCGTTAGCGGTCAGAACCAGCGGACCACATCCTCTGCCAAGTGCGCCGCCCGCAGGCAAGAGCGCATAATCATTCAGCACATAAGGCAGTGCTGCATAGGATATTTTCATAACTTCAGGTGTATCTGGTCCATCCGGATTTGCCGCAAGGCCGTTGGTAATATCGATGTCCGCATAACGGACATCAAGCTCAGGTGCACCAGGAATCAGTCCATGCACCCAGGCGTGAAAGATAAATGTATCGTTAGGACAAGGGGAAAATGCAATTTTCATGATGTAAGTACCTCCCGTAAAATGGAACTTGCAGCCTGGAGCGCATCCAGAGCATCCTTGATGCGCCAGGCGTCGCGGTCGCGTGGACCGACCGCGTTGGATATAGCCCGCAGTTCGAGTGCTGGTATGCCGAACTGCTGGGCTGCAGTTGCTACGCCGAAGCCTTCCATGCCTTCGGCGGCGGCATCCGGCACGCGGCGCAGCAGCTCCGCGGCCGTCTCGGCAGTTCCGGTCGCCGTGGATACGGTGACCGCCGTGCCTCCGCTGACAGCGAGCCCTGCCCGCTGCAGCTCATGGCGCAGGCGCGCGGCAAGCACCGCGTCCGCCGCCACACGGGACGAGCCGAAACCGAGCTCGTCCACGCTGAGGAAGCCGTCTGGCGTCTGCGAGCCCAGATCGGCGGCAACCATGGCGTCGGCTACCACGAGGGAGCCGACGTCCGCTCGGCCGGGGAACCCGCCGCCGATGCCGGCACTGACCACCAGCGTGTACGCTGGAGTCAGTCCGGTCCCGGCAAGGGGCCCCGGCCTTGAGGATGCGGCAGATGCTTGTGCCGCATCGGGTTCGCTTGGCGCGGCGGAGCCTTGCGCAAGCGCATTTGCGCCAGCCGCTGCTGAGGCAAAGGCCAGCGCGGCAGCAGTTCCTGCTGCCGCCGAGGCAGGGCCAACACCAACAGCAATCACATCAAAGTACGCAGCTTGGTCACCCAGGCCGCGTAGTACAGCCTCTTTTTCCGCATCAACGGCGGTTACGATTAATACACGCTGTGTCGAAGCTGTGGATGTCGCGTTTGTTTCAAAGCTACTTGACAAGCTTGCAGTTTCTGGCCGATTACAATCTATAGAATCATTCTTTTTCTGTTCATTCATCCCGAATTCTCCCTCATGAGGTTTTTATAAAGCCATCTATAAAATATGTACGCATAGGTCAGACGGAGTGACAACTGTACTGACAACGAGCGAAGCGAGCACGTGAACCAGCGAACGAGCACAACGTTCTTCTCCATCATAACGGAAGGGGAAAGATCAGAACAAGCTTTGAACGTATTTAGCCGAATAAGTGATTTAACGAACAGCAGCAATCCGCCCGAACCAGTCTGAACCCTGAAATTACGCGTTTCATATAACAGAATAATCTATTTTCACCTGGCTATATGTCACTTTGATCATATATATAAACCTAACGCGAATCATACGAGAAGTCAAAGTAAATGGTTGACAATCTGTATTAACTGTACTAATAATAGTAATACAGTTAATACACCTTAGGATTGGATATATACACTTCAATATACAGTCATCGTTCATCAATAGGGTATTACAACTTTTATAGAGAGGAGGTGCGGGATGTTCGAATTGGATGTACGCAGCCGTAAGGCGATCTATGAGCAACTAGTAGACAAAATCAAAGAAATGATCGTGTACGGTGTTCTCCAACCCGATGAGCAGCTGCCTTCCGTTCGCACACTGTCCGGGCAGCTTACGGTTAATCCGAATACGATTCAGAAGGCGTACCGGGAACTTGAACGTGAAGGTTATATCTATTCATTGCAGGGAAAAGGGAGCTTCGTATCATCGTCCGTGGAACATCCGAATGCAGCCATGAGAGATGAAATCAGAGCCGCTCTGGTGAAGCTGATTGCGGAAGCTTCATATTCCGGTCTAAGCAAAGCCGATATGACGCTTTTATTTGAGGAAGCGATGGCCCGTATAGAGAAGGGGGAGCCTCATGATTGAGCTGAATCAGGTCATTAAGGCATTTGAACAGGAAAAAGCCGTTGATGGCGTCACGATGCAAGTACATAAGGGATCGATCTACGGTTTACTCGGTTCCAACGGGGCAGGCAAAACGTCGCTGCTCAAAATACTGGCAGGCATCTATCGTCAGGATAGCGGAACGGTTCGCATTGAGGGACAAGAAGTATATGAAAATATGGACCTCAAGGGACGCACCATTTTTATGGCGGATGCGCCATACTTTTTCCCGCAATCCTCCATCCATCAGATGGCTGCCTTCTACCGTTCGGTATATCCGCGCTGGAATGAGGAGCGTTTTGTACAGCTCGGCAGTGTATTTAAACTGGATGTGAAACGTAAACTGCATCGCATGTCCAAAGGCATGCGCCGTCAGGCAGCCGTATGGCTTGGACTTAGCTGCATGCCTGAAGTACTGCTCATGGATGAGCCAATTGATGGGCTTGATCCGGTCATGCGGCAGCAGATCAAGAACCTGCTGTTCCAGGAAGCAGCGGAGCGTCAGGTGACGATTCTGATCTCGTCTCACAATTTGCGCGAGATTGAAGACCTATGCGACCATGTTGCCATCATGCACAAAGGGCGGATTATCGTAGAGAAAGATCTGGATGATCTGAAGGCTGATACACATAAAATTCAGGTCGCTTTCCGCCATTCTGATCATGCCAAGGCTATGGACGAACAGGTGAATATTTTGCATGAAGAGCAGCGTGGAAGTGTATCCCTGTTTATTGTGAAAGGCAATCGCGAGGCTGTGACGGAACGGTTCCGTGCATTTAATCCCTATCTGCTGGATGTGCTGCCGCTGACGCTGGAAGAAATATTTATCTATGAAATGGAGGATGCAGGATATGATATTCAACCGATTGTTCTGTAACCGGGGCATCCTGTTCCAAAATTTCAGGCAGCATGGATGGATCGGCATCTTGTACCTGATTACGCTTCTGTTTTCTTTACCTCTCTACATTGGTACAGAGTACCGGGAAGTACCACAGCAGATTACGAGTTTGTTCCAGGCGAATGGAGAAGTACAAATCCTGTTTGCCATTACCTTGCCAGTAGCGGCGGGCATTTTTCTGTTCCGGTATGTGCAATCTGGTGCACCTTCGGATCTGTTCCACAGTTTACCGCTGCGCCGCAAGCATCTGTTAACCGTTAATTTGTTGACAGGATTTATTATGATCCTGCTTCCGATCTGGATAACGACTGCTATTACAGGCTGGGTTTGGGCCGTTTTGGATCAACCCGCATTTATATTCGGAGGTAGTTCAATCTGGATGTGGGGCCTCAGTATGAGCATTTACTCACTGTTTATGTTCATGCTGACCGTGGTGGTAGGTATGTGCATTGGACAGTCCGTATTACAAGGACTTACCGTTTATGCGATCCTCTTGTTGCCTGTTGTCGTGTGGTTCATTATGTCCCTGCATCTCCAGCATTATTTGCTCGGGTATCCATATGATGATGTGAGATTCGATGCAGAAAAAATATCTCTAGTTCTTCGAATGGGCTCGATTAGTGGAACTCCTGTGATCCGTTGGGAACTCATTATCTATTCAATATTGGCACTATTGTTCATCCCGTTGTCTTACGTATTCTATGCGAAGAGACAGGTGGAGTCCGCTTCACAAGCAATTACGTTTACCCTTGTGAAACCCATATTCCGCTTTGGGTTGATGTTTACGTTAGTTTTAATTGGTGGAGCATACTTCACCGTTATTGCTCCTAGAGGATCATCGGGGTGGGGAATCATTGGATATGTCCTCGGCGGAATTGTCGGTTATGTTGGGGCTGAGATGATCATTCGTAAAACATGGCTAATTTGGACCAATAAATTATTACCAAAATTTGCTTTGTACAGTATCATGGCAGGATTGATTTTGTATATACCTGTTGCGGATTGGAACGGCTATGCGACAAGAGTACCTAATGTGAATGAAATAAAGAGTATCAAGCTTGGCAGCAACAATTACATTTACAAAGACGGCGTCAATGTGAAAGTAGATGATGGTCAACTTTACTTAAATGATCCAGATTATATGACAGCCATCCTTGCTCTCCATCAAAAGATAGTGGATTCCAATCTGCCTTTGTTGAATGACACTATTAATCCCAACTCTGACGAGTTTGTGTTTATCAATTACAAGTTGAATAATGACAAGGTGATGAAACGCAGATATAACATTCCCGAATCAGAATTCCTTCAGGAATTGAAAGCTTTGAAACAGACTCAGGGATACAAGGCTGTTTCAAATAACACGTTTAAGCTGGATGAAGATGTGCTCAGTATCGGAATTCGGTCAAATATTAGTTCATCACGCAAAGTATACATCAGTAATCCAGAACAAATCCGTGAATTCAAGGAACTGCTGAAGCAGGATATTTTGGATCAGAACTATGAGGAGCAAAGCTCCCCATGGGAGTCATGGGCTAGTGCAGAATTAAACCAGGAATCTTCTTCTGATCCTTATTACTCGAGAACGATGTGGAATTTTGATATTAAATCCAGTTATAGTCGGGTGATAGCTTGGTTGAAACAAAATAAGCTATATGATCAGCTCGAAGTTTCAGCAGATGAAATTGCATCAGCACAGTTCTCCAAGCAGGAGATCAACAGTATAGGCAATGCTAAGGCCGTGTATGCTGAATCAGAATACATCGATGCTAATCTAAGTGGCAATAAACAGGTCGCAACCAAAAACAAACAAATTATCAGCGATCTGCTTAAACGTCAACGATCCGGTTTTCATACAGAGAGAGCTACAGTTTATCAGATCAAGTTGAATATTACCCGTGGTGAGAACATCTACATGATGTTGAAAGAAGAAGACTTAACGGAAGAAATGAAAGCCATCCTGGCCGGACAGTAAGATAATCTGCAAGCGGGAAGGGTTCTCCCGGTAAATATGCTGATTTCTCTATCTGACTTGACCAGATACAACACATGGAATATATTAGAAAAAGGTAGTGGTTCGATTCGAGATGATGACCATTTCGGCGAATCCCATATGGAACGGCTTATGAGGGAAGCACCCGTAAGAGCAGGCAATACGCCTGACTTGCGGGTGCTTTTTTTGTTTTAGCCAAGATTCATTCATTCAGGGATCGTAATCGGATCACCGCGCAGACACGTCCAGCAGGTTCTAACTATCAATTCACATTGAGGGGAGCAGAAGAGAATGCAAACTGGAGTTCGAGATGACAAAGGATATCATCATGAGAATCGTCAGGCGAATCATGAGACAAATCTTTGTTCATGTTCAGTGCAAGCCAGGCAAAGCCGCTTAAATGAAGGAAATGAAGGCAAGCAACAAATCATGAATCAATCCTCTATAAGGAGCATGAAGAATCGCAGTTTCATGAGCAACATGAGTAACCGATACGGGCCACGCCCTAACCTTCTCGCTAATGTATGGACCCGTATGAGTCTGGGACTCATCATCATATTCATTATGAGTGTGATGTATTATTCCTCCGCTGCTGAAGCGGCGGGCCCTGAGCTTGGCGTAACAGCCCAGAAGGCGTGGGAGACCGTGCTGAACAAGGCCGATTCGCAGACCAAGTTGTCCCTGCAACGAGCGTACGAGAACGTTGGCAACTGGACGACTCAGGAACAGACTTGGGAACGAAAGACAAAGACCATTCATGCCGAAAATACCAAGGAGCTGGAACAATTACGTGTAAGTATAAGGCAAATCGATGATGCAAAGATCGCTGGTTTAACCGAAAAGGTAAAACAAACCGAGGCCCGGTATGAGTCTTTGTTTGCTTTGTACAGTTCAGTGAATAGGCAGCTCGACGCCGCCAAAGCGATCAAAAACAAAGAATGGAGTGCGGCTATTCGCACCCAAGCGGATACGTTGAAACCAGTTGTTCAGCTTGCCCGAGAAGACATTCGTTTCAAGAAAAAGGAGCTTGCCGAAGCTCGCAAACGGAAAAGCACAGAAGTGAAACGATTGCGTACTTTACTGGCTGGAGCGGATCCGGTGAAGAAGCAGATTCAAACGGGCAAAAAACAGGCGAGCCTATCGAAAGAGCGATATTCAAACGCGTTACAGCAGTTCAAGCAGAGTATGAAGCAAGGCCAGTCATCACGTGTGTTAAGTTCGTTGAACTCATTGGCTGCAGCGACAGAGAAATGGGCAGGCTCCAAACAACATATCTATACACTGGAACAGAAGGTAAGTGCTACCTACGCCAAAGTCAGACAGGAACTGACCAAGAGACCTAAATAAAAGCGAGCTACATTATCCTTTTTGCGACTACCGAGTAACAACAGTATATTCGATGAGAAGACAGGACTGTGGTACACTCGAAGCAAACGAGGCGGCAGGAGGATATGATGGCAGACAAAGAAGATTTGACCCGGTTCGGTGTGGCATTTCCCACGCCTCTGATCGAACAGTTTGACAGCTATATTGAAGAGCAGGGATACAAGAACCGTTCGGAAGCTTTTCGTGATTTGGTCCGTAAAACATTGCTGGAGCCCTCTGCATTGCATTCCGAGCAGGATGTAGCTGGAACTATTGTGATGGTGTATGACCACCATATCAGTGATCTTCCTATTCGGTTAATGGAGCTGCAGCACGAGGCACACCATGACATCATCTCCAATATGCATGTGCACCTGAACCATAATCAGTGTCTGGAGGTCATTGCGGTAAGGGGCAACCTAGGACGATTGCGTCATCTGCATCAGCAGATCCAGGTTCAAAAAGGAGTACTGTATGCAGAGCTGTCCGTAACGTATGTGGATGAACTCAACAAAATGGCAAGCCACCACAGTCCTCACAATCATGATCACAGCCAAAATCAACAAAGTCATCACCATCATCCTGATTCCTCAACGGATTAACTTTCAAAATTTCAATAACCGATTCATTGGCTTTAGCCGACTTTGTCCATAGCACGTATTTAGAACAGCAGATTATTGGTCCAATACCGATAATCTGTTGTTTTTTATCCTGTTACAATACCTAACTTCAAACAGTATATCGTCTATCGACACCTCTATTATTCTTATTTAAATTCCCTGTAAATGAAAATAAATGGATTCTGAAGTTAAGTTTGTTGACACAAAAAAACTCTTTTGTGCTACAATTTTCAAAAAAAGTAACACGGAATGGGTTGAATCGTAAAAATTAAAGGGGGAACAACGTAAATGCGCGGATTTTCATGGGGGAAACGATCAGTTAGAGCGGGAGTAGGCATTTTACTGATATGCACAGTTGGGCTGTCGGGATGTACACAGGGGACATCCTCAACAGAGAGCGTCCATCAGGCGGCGACTTCTCTTCCCAAAGAAGAATTGGTGCTGGCCGTTGGCACGGAACCGGAAGGTGGATTTGATCCCACTACGGGTTGGGGACAGTACGGTTCGCCGCTCTTTCAGAGCACTTTGCTGAAAAGGGATGCCAAACTCCAACTGGTCAATGATCTGGCGACAGATCATTCCGTCAGTGAAGATGGGCTGACTTGGACCGTCACACTGCGGGATGATGTAAAGTTCTCCGATGGTGAGCCACTGACGGCCGAAGATGTCAGGTTTACATTTGAAACGGCTGCCAAGAGTGGTTCGGTCATCGATCTGACCAATATGGCTAATGTGGAAGCACTGGATGCGACAACTGTCGTCTTTACATTAAAGTCGCCGCAGTCCACGTTTATCAGTCTTCTGACTACACTCGGTATTGTGCCTGAGCACGCCTATGGTCCTGATTATGCCGAGCATCCGGTTGGGTCTGGTCCATACAAGCTGGTGCAGTGGGATAAGGGTCAGCAGGCGATCGTCGAGGCTAACGAACAATATTACGGGAAAAAGTCCACATTCCATAAACTGACGTTCCTCTATCTGGATGAGGATGCAGCCTTTGCAGCGGCGCAAGCCGGAACAGTCGATATTGCGGCTATCCCGGCGGCATTCAGCAAGCAGCAGGTAAGCGGCATGAAGCTGGAATCAGTGAAAACAGTCGATAACCGGGGCATCATGTTCCCGATGCAACCCGCAGGAGCTAAGTCTGGTGACGGCCTGCCGGCAGGCAATGATGTTACTTCCGATATCTCCATTCGTAAAGCGGTAAATGTCGCGATTGATCGCACTGCATTGGTGGAGGGGGTACTGGAGGGGCAAGGTCGTCCAGCCTACTCGGTCAGCGACGACCTGCCGTGGAGCAATCCGGATTCTGTTTTTGCAGATGGGAATCTCGATGAAGCGAAGCAGATTCTGGCTGATGGCGGCTGGGTGGATACAGATGGTGATGGAATTGTAGAAAAGAACGGCACAAAGGCCGAGTTCAATCTGATTTATTTTGCAGGGGATCTAACGAGACAATCTTTAGCGCTGGCTGCTGCGGATATGGTGGCCCAGGCAGGGATCAAGGTCAATGTAGAGGGAAAGAGCAGGGAAGAGACGAAAAAGCTGGCCTATACTAATGCCGTATTATTTGGGTGGGGAAGTCATGATCCGCTTGAGACATACAACCTCTACAGTAGTACCCATAAAGGGGAAGGTTACTACAACACTGGATTGTACAGTAACCCAACTGTGGACAACTGGATGCAACAAGCTCTCCAAGCGACAACGGAAGAAGAAGCACTGCCCTTCTGGCAGAAAGCGGAGTGGGATGGATCGACAGGATTTAGTTACCAAGGCGATGCGCCATGGGCATGGCTGGTGAACATTGACCATCTGTATCTGGTGAAGAATGGTTTAAATATCGGTGAACAGCAGATCCATCCACATGGTCATGGGTGGCCGGTGACATCCAACCTGGAAGAATGGTCCTGGGAGGAAGAATTGAAATAGAAACGCTGCGGTAGCTTCAGCCTGAATTGGGGAGAGATTGGATGGAGGACAGGATGGGATGGGCCAGATTCGTCGGATTTAAAATGTTGCGGCTGTTATCTTTGCTGGCAGGAGTCAGCGTGGTGTCGTTTATATTAATGCAGTTCTCTCCAGTGGACCCGGTGGAGGCTTACATTGGTGGAGATATGATCAGGGTGAGCGCAGAACAACGCAGTCTTATTGAGGAACGTTGGGGACTCAATGATTCACCCGTAGAACGGCTGTTTACTTGGGGACAGGCACTAGTTCAGGGTGATCTGGGAACATCGATGATCTATAGACAGCCGGTTGCGGACATCATACATGAACGATTCATGAATTCTGTCGCTCTTATGGCGGTGGCATGGGTGTTATCCGGTCTGATTGGATTCGGTCTGGGTGTCGCTGCTGCCATGAGGCGGGATTCGCGGCTGGATCGTCTGATCTGTTGGTACTGTTACACACTGGCTTCCACACCGGTATTCTGGATCGCGCTGTTACTGCTCATGGTATTCGGTGTATGGCTTGGCTGGCTGCCAATCGGACTTGGTGTACCTGCGGGCATGGCAGCAGATCAAGTGACATGGGGAGATCGGGCCATGCACATGATTCTGCCTGCGCTGACGTTGAGTCTGACGGGCGTAGCCGCTATTGCCTTACATACCCGGCAGAAGCTCGTGGATGTGCTGGACTCGGATTATATTCTTTTTGCGAGGGCACGAGGTGAGCGAGGTGTTCAACTGTTTCGTCGTCATGGGTTCAGGCATGTGGTACTGCCAGCTTTGACGCTGCAATTTGCTTCATTTAGTGAATTGTTCGGTGGAGCTGTGCTCGCGGAGCAAGTGTTTTCCTATCCCGGATTGGGGCAAGCAACAGTCCAGGCTGGATTGCGCGGTGATGTGCCGCTGCTGCTTGGACTTGTGTTGTGCAGTGCGATCTTTGTGTTTACAGGCAATATGATTGCCGACATTCTATACCGTATTATTGATCCGCGCATGAAGGAGGAGGCTATAGGATGAAACAGACATTGGAACGTCCCTCCCGGCCTGCGGCTCAGACTGCACAGCATCCGAAAGTTAACTCTCCCGAAAGTGAGGCGGGGAACAAGAGAAATTGGAGGTCAGTACATCCACGTACTCATGGTGGGAAAGGTTATTCAGGTGGCAGTAATTCTCGTTTCCGTAATCCGCGCAAATGGGCGATAATCTGGGGTGGCCTGGGTGTGACATGGATTGCAACCGTGTGGCTGACAGGCAGACTGCTGCCCGCTGAATCGACGCTGACCTCCTTGATGGATCGGAATCTGGCTCCGGCTTGGGCGCATCCTTTCGGTACGGATTGGCTGGGACGAGATATGTTCTTGCGCACATTGAAAGGATTGGCAACGAGCATTCAGGTGGGGTTACTCGCGGCTTGTGGCGGCGGACTTATCGCGCTATTGCTGGGTCTTGCTGCTGCTTCAGGGAAAGCTGTGGACCGGGTCATTTCATGGATCATAGACCTCTTTCTGAGTGTTCCCCACTTGGTGTCGCTGGTAATGCTAGCATTTGTGTTCGGTGGAGGGTTGCCTGGGGTGACGTTAGCCATTGCCCTGACTCATTGGCCGAATCTGGCCCGGATTGTAAGGGCAGAGATGATTCAGCTGAGATCAGCAGAGTATATTCACATCTCACGAAGATTGGGTCATTCGCGAATTCGTATTGCGGTGCAACACATGCTGCCTCATCTGATCCCGCAGCTATTCGTGGGAGTGCTGCTGATCTTCCCTCATGCCATTCTGCATGAGGCAGCGATTACGTTTCTGGGGCTGGGGCTGTCACCGCAGCAGCCAGCGATCGGTATTATTTTATCAGAGTCGATGAGATATTTGTCCGCAGGGATGTGGTGGTTGGCCTTTTTTCCCGGTCTCGCATTGTTGTTGGTTGTTCGTGCGTTTGATGTGTTGGGCGGTAGTCTGAAGACATTAACGGGAACCGGCAGTTCAAGGGAGGTGGTGTAGACATGGCGCTTCTTGAAGTGGAGGAAGTATCGGTTTCGTTCCGGCGTGCTCGGGGATGGTTTGGGCACGAGGAGAACCATGTTATTCAGGATCTGAATCTGTCTGTCAATGAAGGGGAGATTGTCGCCGTTGTAGGGGCAAGTGGATCTGGCAAAAGTGTGCTGGCGCAGGCGATCATGGGCATTCTTCCTGCCAATGCGACGATAGAAGGTCGGATTAGCTATGCAGGCGAACCCCTGACCATGGACCGGCAGCTTCAACTGCGTGGAGATGAACTGGTGTACATTCCGCAATCGGTCAGTTATTTGGATCCGTTGTTGAAGGTGGGCAAGCAGGTTCAACCTGTAAGCCAAAAGACAGGGCGTAAGCACCGATCGACGCTCCGATCCACGATGCAAAAGGCAGAGCAGGAACTGACGGGACGTTATGGATTGCCTCAGGGCACGTCGGGCAAATATCCGTTTGAGCTGTCAGGTGGTATGGCTCGGCGGGTGTTGATGGCAACGGCCACCTCCGGTGCTCCAAAACTCATTATTGCAGATGAGCCAACACCTGGCATCCATCCCGAAGTGCTGGCTGAAACGATGAAGCATTTTCGTCAACTGGCCAATGAAGGCGTCGGCATCCTTTGGATTACCCATGATATTACGACTGCTTTGACGGCAGCAGACCGCATATCCGTATTTTACGCAGGCTCCAATGTGGAGACGGCACAGGTTTGTGACTTTACGGGAAAGGGCGAAAGATTAAGACATCCATACACGAAGGCGCTCTGGAATGCGTTGCCGCAAAATGAATTTCAACCTCTGTCTGGTACCCAGCCTGCAGCAGGTCGGCAGCAGGTAGAAGGATGCTCATTTGCACCACGCTGCATTGGAGCGACCATGGCTTGCACGAACGAACGTCCTGAGCTGCGCAAAGTTCGTGGTGGGGAAGTGAGGTGTGTTCATGCCACTTGAAGCTAGAAAGACAGGGTATCGTTATGGTAAAGACGCTTGGGTATTTCAGGATATAAGTATGAAAGTACAGCAGGGAGAGGCCGTTGGTTTGTGGGGTCCCAGTGGCTGTGGCAAAACAAGTCTTGGACGAATCCTTGCAGGTTATATGGAACCGATGGCAGGTCAAGTGCTGCTGGATGGGAAGTCGCTTCCGCTAACCGGAGCATGTCCGGTACAGCTTGTATTCCAGCATCCGGAGAAAGCGGTGAATCCACGCTTGCGCATGCGCCGTGTCTTGAAGGAAGCTATGATCGAGGATCAGGAGCTGCTCGATGACTTGGGTATCCAGATGAATTGGCTGGATCGAAGGCCCGGTGAGTTGTCAGGCGGAGAATTGCAACGATTCTGCGTTGCACGTGCACTCGGCACAGCAACTCGTTACGTGATCGCTGATGAGATGACCACCATGCTGGATGCGATCACACAGGCACAGATCTGGCATACCGTGATGAATATCGCGCGTCAGCGTAACCTGGGACTGTTGATCATCAGCCATGATTGGGAGTTGCTGGACAGGTTATGTGATCGGATTGTGCAGATGCCAATTTCATAGCTTACGGGTATAAACCGTTTTCCAATATAAAAGGGGTGTCCGAGTAGTCCATCATGAACGTTAATCATGGATATGACTACGGGGACAGCCCCTTTTTGCAATTTTAAAGAAACCAATGCTTTAACGAAACTAGCGCACGCTATTAGACGGAATTCTACACTTTCGGTGTTGGAACGAATCGTAGACACCTTATATGCCCGATTCGTTAGCGTCTTTAATTTCCTTTAAAAGTATCTCAACTTATTTGTTCGACAGTCTGCCCACCAGCACAGACAATCTGCGCATCGCTTCTTCCACTGTTGAACGTGGGCAGGCTACATTCATGCGCATGAATCCTATGCCTTCTGCTCCGAAGATACTTCCATCATTAAAGGCGAGTCCCGCTTCCTTAAGCAGCATCGTACACAGCTGTGCATGCGGAATATTCAGCTTCCGGAAATCCATCCACAGTAGGTAAGTTGCTTCCGGAAGCCGGATTCCGATTTGCGGCATATGCTCTGCGACATACTCCTGCACGTAATCCATATTTCCGCGGATATAGGCAAGACAGTCATCCAGCCATTCTTCAGCACCGTTGTAGGCCGCTTCGGATGCAACTGCTCCCAACGTGCTGATGTTGGCAAGTCCCATCGTTTTCACGCCCTGCATGAATGTTTCCCGCAGTTTGACATTTGGAATGATGATATTAGAGGTGCAGAGACCCGGAATGTTGAACGTTTTGCTTGGTGCTGTACAGATGATGCTGAGTTCAGCGACAGCTTCAGAAATAAGTGCCAGCGGAGTATGCGCACCGCGTTCGTGGACCAGATCGGCATGAATTTCATCCGAAACGATGATTACATTATATTGCACGCAGAGTGCAGCAAGGTTTTGAAGTTCTTCACCAGTCCATACCCGTCCAACCGGGTTATGGGGACTGCACAGAATTAACATTTTGACCCGACCCGTCTTCAGGCAGGATTCCAGATGCTCCAGATCCATGGAGTAATGTCCATCGTTCTCCACCAACGGATTAGTCATCAGTTCTCTGTCTTGACCACGTACCACATCATAGAAGGGTGCATATACCGGAGTCTGAATTACTACTGCATCTCCCGGTTGGGTGAACCGTTGTACAGCAATACTGAGTGCAGGCACAATACCTGGGGTGAATACAACCCATTCATCGTTAATACTCCAGTTGTGACGTCGCTCCATCCATCCCAATAGCGCTGCATGATACGCATCTGTTCGCACTGTATAACCAAAAATCCCATGTTCCATTCGAGTCTTCAACGCCTGAATGACCGATGGTGGAGCGGCGAAATCCATATCAGCAACCCACATGGGGAGTGCATCTGCAACACCAAAGATCTCCTCAAGCGCATCCCATTTCTCTGATCCCGTGGAGAGCCGATTAATCGGCTCGTCAAATGTATGATTATTGTTCTTGCTCATTGCTTAAATCCCCCTTGAAATCCGTTCCTTCGACTACAATCGACAGATTATTATCTAATAAATTTGGTGATTTCGCAACTTGTAACCGCCAGATGGATTCCATTTTGTATAGAGCTGCATCCAGGAATATATTCATGTAATAACAATGATTCAAGTGTGCGTAAAGCAAAATAATGAAACGACTAATTTTGTGCGTCGCTGGTCCTGTTTTCCTCTTAAATCATGTACAAGCTCTCACCAGATGGTATTATGATTCCAACCTTTGGTTTAACAACGAAGCACCAACCGTACATATATTTTCGGTAATAGATACAATCAGGAGGTATTTCGGATGAAAAATAAAAAGTGGATTTTAACCGCTGGTGTCTTCGGCATGGTACTAACGGGATCAGCGGGGGTATATGCAGGAACACAATTGGAAACCATCAAGGCTTATTTAAACCATGGGTTAGGTATTGAAGTGAATGGACAGAAGTTCACACCGACAGGTGACAAGGGCAAGAATCTCGCCTCCATTACGTATCAAGGCAGTACTTATCTGCCGGTTCGTTCCATTGCAGAAGCGTTGAACACGGAAATAACGTATGATTCGAAAACCAATAAAGTAAGCATTGGTTCCACAAGCTCCTCCAGTGGGTCCAGTTCCACAAGCAACAGTGGTTCGACTTCAACAGCATCAACAGATAAAAACAATCAGGCTGAAATTGTGAAGGCCAAATATTTACCAGCTGATTTACCTTTACCAACGGATGCCAAGATAATTAGCCTGATAGAGTCTAGTGTAGACGGCGGCAAGAACAAAATCGTCTTTACATATACAACAAAAGAAACGCTGCTGACGGTAGGCACTTCCTACAAAGGTTATTACCAGAACAAAAACCTCACTCAATACAGCCAAGACGTACAGGGTGAAGGATTCAACGTTATTGCCCGTAAAGAAGGGAAATTTGCCGTATCCATTACTGGGTCCACTTCCACAACCGACAAGGATGTTAATGAAATAACTGTTGTATGGGAAGATGAATAGTCGTGACAACAAGTACTCGTAGCCATGCTTTGATAAAAATAAACTTGGGATAGTAACGCTGAACGCAGTAACTGTCCCATATCCAAACGTCCAAACAGCAAAAAAACCACCAGAGAAGGTCATGATATGACCGCTTCTACTGGTGGTTTTTTGCTAATCCTGAATTCTTCCCGCTCAGGCACACATGAGGAGCAGGAGGAAGAATATTTATCTTTTATTTCATAAATATGATCTTATTATGGCGTTACAAGTGCTCGTTAAACCATCCAGCAATATGCTCCAGACGACGTACCCGTAAGTGCGGGTGACCTCCGCGGGACAACTCGTGATTGGCTCCCGGGAAACGAACGAACCGAGTGGTCTGTTTGCGTCGCTTCAAGGCAACATATAGTTGTTCAGCTTGTTCAATCGGACAACGCAGATCCTGCTCACCATGCAAAATCAGCAGCGGCGTGCTGACATTACCCACATATGCAAGCGGAGAATGTTTCCATAACTTCTCGGTGTCATCCCATGCATTACCGCCAATCTGGTCTTCCGTGAAAAAGAATCCAATATCACTGACTCCGTAGAACGAGAGCCAGTTAGAGATGGAGCGCTGAGTGACGGCTGCCTTGAAACGGTCAGTATGTCCAACAATCCAGTTAGTCATGAAGCCACCATAGCTGCCGCCAGTGACGCCCAGACGGGACTCGTCGATAAACGGATATCGGGAAATCGCATAATCCATGGCTTCCATCAGATCACGATAATCCCCACCGCCATAGTCACCCCGGCAGGCATTCACGAATTGCTGCCCGTATCCGAGCCCACCTCTTGGATTAATATATACAACAGCATAGCCCTGTGCTGCGAGGATTTGGAACTCATGCATAAACGTAAAGCCATACATCATATGTGGACCGCCGTGAATTTCAAGGATGGTTGGGACTTTGACTCCTTCCACCATACC
The DNA here is from genome assembly GCF_900107875.1 of Paenibacillus sp. 276b. Lineage (NCBI taxonomy): Bacteria > Bacillati > Bacillota > Bacilli > Caryophanales > Paenibacillaceae > Paenibacillus > Paenibacillus sp. 276b. Next base: position 271,404 of record NZ_FNRR01000002.1, read on the forward strand.
AGCCGGTTTCAGCATCCAGCCTTGCAGTCGCAGGCCATCAGAGGAATCGAACCAGAAGGTCTCGGGTGTGCTAAGTTGGATTTCTTCATCCAGTTGAGGATTGCTATGGGTCAATTGTATAGGCTCGGCCCCAACTTCATCAGGTTGAGTATATAGAAAGAGATCACCAGGACTAAGTACGTCTGCTACGCCTGCCACAATCTGTCCATTTTCCAGCTCAGCAAACTGATAGAACTCTTTCTCGTCCGGCAAGATGTATTCGGCATGACTGCCATCTCGTGCGAATCGGGCAATCCGGACGCTACCTTCAATAGTAACAAGACAGAGAATGGATGAACCATCACGACTGAATACCGGGCCCGTATTAGTTAAGTGTGAGCGCATATCACCAACGAGGCTATGATTGATCTGTACATCCCAATCCTTGCTTAGACATACGGGTTGGCCGCCTGAGACCGGAAGGGTATAGAGCTTGACCAACGTAGCATTTCCATAGGAACGGTCGCTGGCAAGCAGTGCAAGGGATTGTCCATCAGGTGCGTACGACAACCGGCCGAAAGAGTATCCTTCCGGAGTCAACTGCTGCACGTAAGATCCGTCAGCCTTGGCACGATACACATGGTTTGTCAGGGTGTAATCGTTATGCTGCTCGCCTTCTTCCGGAAACTGAGCGATCCAGGCAATGGACTCTCCATCCGGCGACCACGCATAGTCCCCGACGTCATAATGGCCTGTAGTTACAGGGATCGCTTCTCCGCCTTCAGTTGGAACACGGAAGAGATGGGTTCGTCGACCGTTCCACAATCCACCGCTGTCAGATTTCATTCGAATTCGATCCACGACAAGTTCTTGCAGCAGTTTTTTATCTATGTCTTCCGTTTCATCTTCGTCTTTTTCACTCATGTCCACAGATGATTTAACAAGCAAAGTGAGCCCATCCGGTGACCAGAGCAGGGAGCTAACGCCATGCTTTAAATGGCTGACTTGCTGTGCTTCTCCACCATCTGAGGCGATCAGCCACACTTGTGTTTTGCCTTCATGTTCTCGTAAAAAAGCAAGCTGTGAACCATCTGGCGACCAAGCAGGAGCGTGATCCTTATCTCCGGATGTGAAAGCTCTGTCCTTCTGGTTCTCCAGGTTAAGGAGTCTCAGGTGAGAAGAATAACCGTCTCGTGCTTCGTTTGTTTTCCGACTTACATATACCAGTTGTCCGCCCTGAGGAGACGGAGTTGGATCATTAACCCATGTAATCTGAAAAAGATCTTCCGATGTTATGCCGCGCAGACTATTCATTGTTTGTCCTCCCACCACGATCAAATTGTTTTAATTTCCTAACCTTTCCATTTATATTAACGGAAAGCATGAGGCAGGACAACACGATTCTGAACGAACGTACTCCTATTTCTTAACAATATCGCCTGTGCCCGAAAGGAATTATTGGAAGCATGACGAATCCTAATGTTGAATAGTCATGAAATGGACGAAAAGCTGTCTGAAAATGATGTTTAATGTCAGTTGAATCTGTTTAATGAACAATGCTATTTAGGTATATTTGGTAATCCAGCTCATTTAATGAGCTGTACCCCGTTTATATAGATCATTCTTGTCTCAGTCACCATGAAGGAGGAGCATCACTTTGTCCACATCCTATGATCAACAGCACGTGGAATACCCGAGCCGGAAGCGAATGGCATGGCTTACAGTGGGGGCGGCACTTTTTGTAGCAGCCGGATTTTTTTTGATGTTTGATGATTCTTCAGCCAAGGGATCTGCCATTTCTTCCGTTATAGGCTTGTTCTCCATTATATTTTTTGGGCTTTGTCTCTGCTACAGCCTGGTGAAGATGATTAAGAAGGAACCTTCCTTTGTTGTCGATGAACATGGGTTTGTGGATTCATCTTCTTACACATCAGGAGGGTTAATTGCCTGGAAAGATGTTGAGAATATTTTTATGTATGAATTCATGGGACAGAAGATGATTGGGGTTAAATTGTGGGACGAGAAAGCGTTTCTGGATCGTCAGAATGGGATGAAGCGCAAATTAATGACGGTAAACAGCAGCATAGTCGATGCTACGGTAAGCATTGCCCAGAACAGCCTCTCATTACCACTGGACCAGTTGTATATCATGATGGTGGAGCGTTGGAAGCAATCGAATGAAAGGGCGAGTGAAGGAAGTAGCTTTGATCTGTTTAATAATGAATAGATAATGAGGAATATTGTCAGATTGGAGGAGTACAGATGCAACAAGGAAATCAGACGCGTACGATCCAGCTACCCGATGGGACAACACTGCCTGCAATCGGACAGGGAACATGGTATATGGGTGAGAAGCAATCCAGTCGGAGAGAAGAAGTTCAGGCACTGCGTTATGGTATTGAACGTGGAATGACAGTAATAGATACGGCTGAGATGTATGCTGAAGGCGGGGCGGAAGAGGTCACTGGTGAGGCGATAAAAGACTGTCGTGATGATGTATTCCTGGTATCCAAGGTGTATCCTCATCATGCGGATCAGAAGCAGATGATTACCGCTTGTGAGCGCAGCCTTTCGCGTCTGGGTACAGATCGCTTGGATCTGTATCTGCTGCACTGGCGTGGAGGTGTGCCGTTGGAAGAGACGGTTGAAGCTCTGGAACAGTTGAAACAATCAGGCAAAATTCTGCGCTGGGGTGTTTCGAATCTGGATACAGAGGACATGCAGGAGCTATGGAACATTCCAGCTGGTCAGCATTGTGCAGTGAATCAGGTGCTGTATCATGCAGCTTCTCGTGGTATTGAATACGAGCTTCTTCCCTGTTTGAGGGAACGCCGTATTCCTGTTATGGCCTATTGTCCGCTGGCCCAAGGTGGCAGGCTTCGTAAAGAATTGTTGGAGCATTCAGTCATCCGTGAGATTGCCAAGGATCGAGGAGTCAGTCCTTCGCAAATTGCGTTATCCTGGGTTATCAGGGATGGAGACATACTGGCGATCCCGAAAGCTGTACAGCTGAATCATGTTGTAGAAAATGCTGCGGCGATGGACGTTATTTTGACTCAAGATGAAGTTGTTCGGTTGAATGAGGCATTCCCTGCACCTAAGGGTAAAGTGCCTTTGGATATCGTATAGAAACTTCTTGTCAGACCGATTACATCATACAATGACCGTAGTTGGAAGAATCAAGAGTAATAAGAGCAGATCTGAGGATCTGTTCTTTTTTTGCATTTGGAGCCATTTTAAATAAATGGGCTTTACAACAACAAATCACTAGTGTACTATGTAACTAACACACAGATACAGAGAGGAGCGAGGACACTGTGAGCATCGAATTTGACAACAACTTGCCAATCTACCTGCAGATTATGCAGTACATCAAAAGACAGATTGTGACCGGGACACTTAAGGCAGGCGATAAAATTCCTTCGGTTCGTGAGCTCGCGGCCGAATTACAGATCAATCCTAATACAGTACAGCGAACATTTCAGGAGTTGGAGCGGGAAGAAGTGGTTGAAACCAAGCGAGGTCTGGGCCGATACGTGACAAGTGAGGAGTCGAAAATTATGACGATCAAAAAAGAGATGGCTGGTGAATTGCTGGAGCGTTTTCTGACAGGAATGCAGGAGCTGGGCATCGAAGAACAGGATATCGTAAATATCGTCGCTGTTGCCGTTGCGGAAGGAAAGCAATCACTGCATCGCGATGGAATAGGAGGAACAGTGAATGAGTAATATTCTTGAGCTGAACCATGTGAGCAAAACGTATGGCGGCAAGAAAGCACTTCATGACATCACGCTTGATATCGCACCAGGCCGAATTGTAGGTCTGCTGGGCAGTAACGGCAGCGGTAAAAGTACTTTGATGAAGCTGGTTGCAGGGCTTCTGCACCCTAGCAGTGGAGATGTTCGTGTTACGGGAAAAGCGGTAGGTTTGGAAACGAAGTCGCTGGTATCCTTTATGCCGGACCGCCCATTAACCGAGAGTTGGATGAAGGTACGGGACGCGATTGCGTATTACCGCGATTTCTACGCTGATTTTGATCAAGAGAAAGCGAGAGAGATGCTTGATTTCATGAAGCTTGGAGAGGGAGATAAGGTAAGACATCTGTCGAAAGGCATGAATGAACGACTGCAATTAACACTGGCTCTTTCCCGTAAAGCTCGTCTTTATCTGCTCGATGAACCGATTGGCGGGGTAGACCCGGTTGCACGTGGCAAAATTCTGGATGCGATTGTGAAGTTCTATGACGAAGACAGCAGTCTGATCATCTCTACACATCTCGTAACGGATATTGAACGAATTTTTGATGAAGTGATCTTCATTCGTGAAGGTGAATTGGTGATGCGGGAAGAAGTGGAGACACTGCGTCTCAAGTACGGTAAAAGTGTGGATGAAATGTTCAAGGAGGTCTATGCGGAATGATGACATTGCTGAAGTATGACTTTAGAAGGAATTGGAATACGCTTTTGGCTGGGTTAGCCGTATTGATTATCGTTCAAATTGGGCTGGCATTGTTTTTTTCTGAAGTAACAGGGAGTGTTATAGGTGTCATTGCATATGTCGGAGCAGGTGTGGCCATTTATGTGAAAATGATCAAGACATACCGATCCAATATCCGTTCGTTCAACCGTCGTCTTGTGCCGGTAACAGGGCTGTCTCACGTCTTGTCTCCGATCATATTCGGAACACTCTGCTGGTTGGGCTTAATGGTTGTTGCTGCCATTCACTACTTTATTTACAGTACAACGCATACAGGGATTAACTTTACCAGCTACATTAACGATTCGGGTATTCATGTTTCGGAGATTCTTAATGTGTTGCTGTTTCTCTGGTGGGTGGCTATGTTCAGCATCATAATCATCTTCCTCTCCATTTCTATCGGAGGCAGCTTCCGCTTTAAAACAGGACCGTGGATCAGTATTGTCGCATTTTTCGTACTAGTCAATGTCATTAGCTGGCTGGAGAATATCATCTTCTCGGGTCGTTTTAATTCGAACGAATTATTTCATTTCACTGAAGAAAGCACAGCGCTCTCCTTTACGTCCAATCGGATTACATGGTCAGATGGAACATGGGCCAGTATTATTTTTGAAATCATCGTGGCTGTGATTTTGGTTGGTGTTGCTGTGTATCTGAATAATAAAAAAGTTGAAGTTTAAGATAAGATTCTGTCAGCTGCAATTTAGCTGGCAGATTTTTTATTTGAAGCAATTCCCATTTCTTATACGTAAATAGGGATATATGTCGTTTTACAATAAAGGAGAAGGTTTATTTCTTGTAAGGGAGGGGTTTCATGGAACTCTATTTCAGAGATAATTTCTTTAATGCAGGGTACACCGAGATTATGAACCATGAACAGGAACAGGCAGGTCATCTCGATTTGAAAAGTGCCTTTGGTTCATCGCTTGATGTATTCGATAACTCGGGACTCATTTGCAGTGGTAAATTCCGCATGTTAAGTAACCGTTGGGATGTAACCTCAGCCGATGGAAGGGAATGGGGTGTCTTACGGGCGAGGATCAGTTTCTTCAGTAAGAAGTATGAGTACGATGCAGGACCGCGTGGTGTGTATGATGTCTCCGCTCCGGCGTTTTCACATGAATATGATATCACCGGGATGGGCGGTAAAGTTGTGGCAAGCTTCAGGCGTACAAGTGGCTGGTTCGGTTCAGGCACATTTGTGTTAGACAACCAATCAGAACATCTGGATACGTATGAATTGATAGCGGTTGTGATGGGTGTGCATGCGATTAATAAAAGAAGGAACTCGGCTGCCGGTAGTGGCGCGTAGAGAAAACATATGAACAAAGAGGCTGTCCCTTAGGTCGTTAGCATAACGGGGGACAGCCCTTTTTGTATTATATTATTCTAATGAAACGAACACACGCTATTTGTCCCCCTATGCATAAGTTGGACGTTTAACGAATCACAACTAACAAGAGCTATGCAGAATCACTGCCGTCTGCATTGGCGAAAGGCTTTTCAATGGTGTGGCTGCGCACTCCTCCAGAAGTCCGTTCAGGCAGTGCTTCAAGTTCGGTTTCCGCATAGCGTGCCAATACTTTGGCGGCTGTCTCGGACATTCGCTCTCGAAGCACAGCATTGTTTGCAATCCGTACCCGTTTGCCCAGAAAACGCATTTTGGACAGTACGTAATCCATCTCATTACGCGGAATGGTCAGCTCAATGCGGTACGTCTGTTGGGCTTCCACAAATTCGACCTGCTTCTCGAAGCAGGAAAAGGCATACAGAATTCGCGATAACTCCTGATTGAACTCCGGCAGCACTTCGATCCTCACGGTGGTCTTCCGGTTCTCAGTTAAAATGGCGATTTTGGCAGCATATTGAGAAGCAGTTTCCGGTTGAAGCGGCTGGGCTTCCGCGGTAATGATGCTGTGCAGCTTCGTAGACATTAGTTTGTTGTAGAGTGGAGCATACCAGAGTACGTACCATTCTTTTTTGACCATGGAATATTCGAGCTTGTAGGGGTATCCAAACTGATCCTGGCTGATTCGTCCATTGCGTACACGCCCTGTCAAGCGAAACCCTTGATGATGCAAAATCATCTGCCGTAATGGTTTGAGCAGCGGATGAAAGACACTGTTTTCTTCACTTTTGGCTTTTTCGGTCAGGTAATCCTGAAGGTCCAGATCCTGCTCTGCATCCAGCATTTCATGCATTTTGTGCAACGTGTCAGGGTGCAGCGCTTCTGGTGCGGCAGGGTGATTCAGCATCATGCGCAGCCAGGCCCGTTCCTGGGATGTCCAGGTGAACAGTCCGGTTTCATTCAATCTCGTCATCATCTGGTAGTTGAACATCTTCTCGAACAGATTCATAATATTGCGCAATCTCCTTCCATTCCTTAATCATCTCCTGACGCAGCCTCTGTGGAGCGATCACCTCACAACTTGAGCCAAAACTCCGAAGCCACGGCTTAATCTCGGTGATACCGTTGACCTGGATTTCATACAGAAAGGTATGTTCCGTTTCGGGCGTAATCGTTCCCCATTGGCCTTGCAAACGAACCCGATCCAGAATGAAGTTACGTTGGCTGTCCTGAGGATGGAAGAAGCGGGCTTGAACCGTTACGGTGTTTCCCGTATCCACTAGCCAGCTGTAGCGGCTGATCTCGGCCCACTGTTGTTTCAATTCAAGCATATATCCTTCTTCAATCGAATCCTGTTCCTCCAGCTGTGTTATGCCTTCCATGCGGAATTTCACAAAGCCTCGGCGTCCCTGATATCCAATGACATACCAGCGGCCATACTGATGGTCATAGACAACTTCAAGCGGTACGATCCGGTTGGATCGTCCGCCTGCTTCCCGTTCAAAGCGTGGATTCGTATTCTGCGAGCTGTAGCTGGACGGTTTTTTGGGTGAATAATATAGAAACTGGATATGTTTTCGTTGGCGAATCGCACTAAGCAGAGTGTACAGATGTGCTTCGTCCAGAATGCGTGAATAATAGTGGTACTTGTATATGAATGGCTCGGTGGCTTCTTCCTGCGGATAACTTGCGCCAATGGCTTTTTTGAGACTATCCCGCAATATATAGCCTTGTACGGACGGAACCTGGGTGTTTGCCATAATATCCACAAAATCATACAACTCCAACTGTTCTTCCACGGATAGACCCGTAAGTACGTCCTGCTGCAAAAGGTAACGATATGGCCTGCCGCCAGGTTCCTTGCGGATCACCCCCACTTCTTCCAGATACTTCAGATCGGAGCGAATGGTCTTTTCGTCAGGCAGCGCCAGTTCCTCTGGAAGTTCAGCGCAGCAGGCATCCAGTAATTCCATTGCGGTTAAAGCTTGATCTTGCAGGGTATGCAAAAGGACAGAAAGTCGCTGCACTTCAGTCTCTTTCATCGACTTGGCTCGAAAGAGGAAGAGCAGCATAGGCTCAGCAGATTCTCCGTACTGGAAGCGAACAAGGTCCGCCATTTCTTTGTTTGGTTCCGAACCTGAGCGTTGGTCAGCGACGGTCTGCATGATTTCTTTTAATCTACGCTGGGTTTTATCAAATGTATGTACGGAGATGCCGAGCCGTTCGGCATACTGTTTACGGTTGTACGCACCACTTGTCAGGGACAGCATGCGCAGAAATTGGATTTCTTTATCAAAGCTCTCTTTAGCCATGAATATTCACTCCTTGGTGGCCTGGAGTCAGGCGAATGTATGGATGACTATGTTGGCAGAACAATTCTTCGTTATATAGAAACATTGGTGATCTTCCCATTTACTATATCCCTACATTGTATCAGGATGAGTGGCTGGTTTCATTTTAACTTATGGAGGTCGCCATACTTTCGCCATGTTCGCGTGCAAATGTGTGAGGCATAATAAGGTTGTGAAGCGGGGCAGCAACAAACTCTGCGGATCAAGGTTCCGAGGCGCCAGGGAGGGTTACTTCGACTGTTAATCGACCAGGTCGTTGGTTCGAATCCAATCGCCGCCGTTCATGGCGGTGTAGCTCAGCGGTAGAGCGGGTATTATACCTTCCCACCTTTTTCCTCGGAACATTTTATTATGGAATATCAGTAAATAGACTCACACCGGGAGGTCATGAGGGATGAGCAGAGCAAAACAATTATTTAATCAACCTCAGCCAACGACACGTAATCATGGGGGCTACGGAGCCTATGAGCGATTGGTGGAGGAACAATATATACAGATGTTGATGACCAATACATTGAACAATACGTTTTATGCAGATACACAGCAACTGATGGATGATGCGATGGTCAGTCATCAGGAGATGGCTGAGGTCGATGCAGGGTTTATGGCGCGGGCGCTGGTCTATGCTCGTAATGAAGGTTTGATGCGGTTACAGCCTCTATACGGGCTGGCACTGCTGTCTAAGGTGGACCCGGATCAGTTTGCGAAGGTATTCTCCAAGGTTGTACAGACACCGGCTGACTTGGCCGATTTTCTGACGATTCTAAGAGGAACGGGTCGGGGACAGGGCGGTCGAGCGGTGAAGCGCCAGGTGAGTCAATTTTTGAACGGCATCACTGAGTATTGGGCAATCAAATACAACGGGCGAGGGCGAGGATACAGTCTGGGCGATATGATCGCTACAGCACACCCCAAGCCGACAGATATGAAGCAACAAGCCTTGTTCCGTTATTTGCGAGGACATGAGGTGGATCTTACGGACCTGCCGCAGTTGCAGGCGCTGGAAAAGCTGAAGGCTACCCCAAACCCGGCAAGTCGGATGCATCTGATTGAAAAAGGCAAACTGCCGTATTCGGTGGTCACATCAATCATGCAGCCGACACGTACGGTATGGGAGGCGTTGATGTCCCAGATGCCGACCTTCGCATTGTTACGTCATCTGAATGCAATGGATCGGGCGGGAGTGTTTGAAAAATCGAAAAATATCGATTACGTAACGGGCCGTCTAACGGATGCAGAAGCCCTGCGCAAGTCGCGCATCTTACCTTTCCGATTCGCCAGTGCGTATGAAATGATCGCAAGAGAAGAGCTGCGCTATGCTTTGCGGGAAGCGGTGGAGCTATCGATTGGCAACCTGCCATCGCTGCCGGGAAGAACCGCCATTTTCCTGGATCGCTCCGGTTCCATGCAAGGGGATTATTTGCGGATTGGTTCGGTGCTGGCACTGGCGCTATATAAACAAACACGAGGCAACTCGTTGTTCTGGTTATTCGACCATATGGTTGAAGATGCTCGTCCCAAGATGGATGAAAGCATCCTTTCCCAAGCTCACCGGATTCGCGCACAAGGTGGAACCGACACGGGACGGCCTGTACGAGAGCTTCGGGATATCGGAGAAAAAGTGGATCAGATCATTATGATCACCGATGAACAGCAGAATGAAGGCAGTCCGTTATATGTTGAGCTTGAACGTTATCGACGGATGATGAATCCGGACCTGAAGGCATTTATTGTGGATATTGCACCTTATCAGCAGGCAATGGTACCGCCACGGGATGGAAAAACCTTTTATATCTATGGATGGAGTGAAACGGTACTGACGTATATTGCTGAGACTATAACGGGATATGATACACTTGCGAACCGGGTGAGAGAGATAGAGATTTAAATTGGAAATGTGGAGGCCACAGAGATGACTCATGTTCATGAAGAAATGAGAGATACGATTAGACAGCAGCTGAAGCAGATTGAACAGGAGGAGCAGGTGCGGATCATCTATGCCTGTGAATCGGGCAGCCGGGCATGGGGATTTCCTTCACAGGACAGCGATTACGATGTTCGTTTTCTGTATGTGAGACCACTTGAATGGTACTTGTCCATTGAGGATAAAAGGGATGTTATCCAACGCCCAATCAGTGATCAGCTCGATATGAATGGTTGGGATTTGCGCAAAGCCTTGAAGCTGTTTCGCAAGTCGAATCCACCGCTACTGGAGTGGCTGCAATCCCCGATTCAGTATGACGAACCGTACAGCGTGGCAGAGCATATTCGTGCACTTTCGCCTTTGACCTTCTCGCCAAAGTCCTGTATGTACCATTATCTGAATATGGCGAAGGGAAACTTCCGGGATTATCTGCAGGGTGAGCAGGTGAAGATCAAAAAGTATTTCTATGTGCTGCGCCCACTGCTGGCCTGTGGCTGGATCGAACGTTATGATGCGATGCCGCCGATGGCCTTCGAAGAGCTGGTGCAAGAGCTTGTTCCTGAGACTACACCGCTGTATACGGAGATTCATGAGTTACTACGCCGGAAAAAGGCGGGCGAGGAACTGGATCTGGAGCCGCAACTGCCTGCAATACAGGCTTTTTTGGCGGAGAAGATCGAGCATTTTGACAGACTGGCTGGACAGATGGAAAATGAACAGATTATTCAATATGAAGAACTGGACCGGATCTTCCGTTTTGCGCTGCAAGAGGTGTGGGCGGCAAAGGAATAAGAATAATAAGAAGAAGGAGGAGAACTGATGCATCTAATGATGAAAGCAAGAGGAGCAGGGTCAGGAGCTGTATCGCGTTTGCTGGCGAAGAATCCACATAACGTATATGACCGGATGGAAAAAGGTGTACGCGTACGAATTGTGTACATCACCGATACCGAGAGCGAAACGGAAGTGCTGATTCATGCCGAGCCTGATCCTGTTGATCTGGTAAGAGGCACTCCGAACGGTTACGACATTACACAATACATTAATGACCGAGAATTTGTGACGAGCAGTCTGTTCTGCTCTTACATACGTCCTGCGCTGGGGACGGCACTGAATGGTAAACCGAAGGAAGACTATGTGCAATGGGTGGATCACCCGTTCGATATGGAGCTGTCATTTGGACCCGTGGCATCGGACCTACCTGATCGGGTTGTGGAGGAACTATTCACGTCACTTGGCTACGCAGTTACCCTTGAGCGAGATGAGTTGTCTTATACGTTTGATCTGAAAAAGAAAAGCTCCATCCGCCGTGTTAGGCTGCACGGACAGGTCACGGTGCAAAATGCACTGCGTCAGTTATTTCTGCTGATCCCAGTGTTGGACAACTACAAACATTATTTCATCAGTGAAGATGAGATTGATAAGATCAAACGTTATGGCGAAGGATGGCTGGAAAACCATCCGTTGAAAGAGCTTATTGTCCGACGTACACTGCGATTTTCTGAACTAATTCGGAAGTATGAGCTTCAGGAAGGGGCTTTGTCTGTTTCGGTTGAGCAGGCAGGTGAGTTGAATCAGATTTCGGATAAGGATATCAATGAGAATGATGAGGGGATTCAAGATGGCTCCGCAGGTGAGGTTGAGCGATCTGAGTCACCAGTGAGATTAAATGAACTGCGTTATCGTGCAATCACGGAAGTGGTTACAGGTCTTCCAGTCAAACGGCGTATTGTCGATATGGGAGCCGGGGAAGGCAAGCTTTCTGCTCGCTTAGCCTACATTTCGGGCGTGGAATCCATTCTGGCCGTTGAACCATCAGGTCAGTCACGGCTTCGGGCTATGGAGCGCTTTGCGAAGCTGGAAGATCGCAGTGGGGTCATTGCTATGCCGGAGCCTGTGATCGGTTCGCTCTATTATTTTGATGAACAGATGCAAAACCAGGATGTCATGATCCTGTGTGAAGTGATAGAGCATATCGAAGCGTATCGCTTGAACGGAATTATGGATACCATTATGAATGATTATCGACCTGATGTGTTGCTGGTGACGACTCCGAACAAAGAGTACAACGAAGTGTATGCGATGGAGCAGGAGAGCTTCCGTCATCATGATCATCGTTTCGAGTGGACTCGGGCGGAATTGGCTGAACGATGTGAGGAATGGGCACTTCAAGGGAATTATACTTTTGAAATAAGGGGTATTGGTGATTACGCAGAGGAATACGGACAACCTACACAACTGGTCATTTTTGAGCGGAGAAAGGAGAATGAATCATGAAGAACAACAGGGAGCCTAATGAGATAGAAGATACAGTCAGGTGCCAGGGCGATGAGGCAAATACCTTGGATCGAAGACAGTGTGAAGTTCGCTTGCCGCATGCAGGCATCGTTGTTCTGGTGGGGCCTTCGAACAGTGGTAAAAGCACGTTGTTGGATCGTCTCGTTGTAGAAGGTGTCATCCGAAGAACCGAAGCAGTCTCATCTGACCAATTCCGAATGTTAATTGGAGATGACGAGTATGTGGATTGGAAACATCGGCCTCGTAGCGAAGCAGACGTAATCTATGCCGAGTATCAGCAGGTATCTGCCAAGGCGTTTGAAGCGATGGAGGCGATGCTTGGGGCCCGTTGCCGTCTGAACAAGCTGACCTGGGTTGATGCCACTCATCTGTATCCGGAGGATCGTCAGCGTTTGATTCAAATTGCCAGAAAAGCTCATGTGCCCGTGATTGCTGTCGTACTGGATATCCCTGAAAAAGAACTGCTCGAACGTGATGCTCAGCGAGAGTATCCGCGCGGACGTCAGAGGGTGAAACAACAGTTGCAGCAGTTTAAACGAACACTACGCTCCATCCGTGAAGATGGCTTCGACACTAATTATGTGCTGAAACAGCCCGATGAATTCTCGTTTATCCGTACATCCAACCCTCTTGTGATTGATATGGATACAGGTATCGACATCATTGGAGACATTCACGGCTGTTATGAAGAAATGATGGAATTAATTCTGCGACTCGGATATGTGGATAAGGATGGAAGTGGGCTTTACTATCATCCAGAAGGACGGAAGTTGGTTTCGGTTGGAGACGTAACCAGTCGTGGACCAGAATCGTTAAAATGTCTATTGTTCTGGCAGCGGCATTGTTCATCCGGACTGGCCTACATGATCGACAGCAATCATGGCTGGAAGATAGGACGTTATCTGGATGGTCGTGACGTTACGTTGAGTCATGGCGATGAATATGTGGAGGCCGAGCTTATTCAGTTGGAGCAGGAGCAGGGCCAAGAGACGGCAATGCAAGTACGAGAAGAACTAAGGACATTTCTGCTTGATGCGCCATCGCATCTTATTTTTTCAAGAAATGGCGTACGTCAGGTAGTTGTAGCACATGCAGGGATCCGGGATCACTTTATCGGGAAACAGTCTAAACGCATTCAGGATTATTGCCGCTACGGTGATGTGGAAGGAACGGATGAGTACGGCAGACCGATACGTAAGGATTGGTACGTAGATCACGCTACTGGTGAATGTATTGTCTGGGGACACGATCCACATCCATATCCAACGATAGTGAATGACACGGTCAATATTGATCAAGGTGTTGTTTTTGGTGGCATGCTCACAGCGTGGCGGATGCCGGAACGCGAGGCAATTAGTGTTCCCGCGAAGCAGGATTACGCTCAAGATCCGGATAGTCCACTTAAACGTTGGGAACGGCGAAGATTTGCCCCGCCTAACTTGCGCAAGTTCAAGGAAGGATTCACAGTGCAAACCGGAAGCCGAATGGATGTATCCATTCATGCTGAGGTGGCGAAGGCGGCGATTGATACGTTTTCCCATTTTACCGTACCTTTGGAGGAACTGGTTTACATCCCGCCTACGATGAGCCCACCACCAACAGCTTCTTCGGTTGAAGGGTATCTGGAACATCCGCGGGATGCGTTCCAGTACTACCGATCTCAGGGTGTTACACGGATGGTAGCGGAGAAAAAACATATGGGAAGCCGTGGCATTGTGCTCCTGTTCCGGGACGAACAGATAGCTGAGAAGCGGGTGGGAAGACCAATGCTGGGGAACATTGTGACCCGGACAGGACGTTCCTTTTTTGACCGGACGATTGAGCAGGAGGTGTTATCAAGATTACATGCGGATTTGATCTCAGCGGGTTATTTTGACCGTCATCAGACGGAGTTCGTATTACTCGATGCAGAGATTGTACCTTGGAATCTGAAAGCGCGGGAGCTGATCTCATCGCAGTATGCACATGTAGCGGAGGCCTCATTGATGGATCGGGAATTGGTGGTAACCAAATTGCGTGAAGCCGAGATGGCAGGCCGAGATGTGGAGGAGTGGTTGCAGGACACAGAACGTAAGCTCGCCAATGCTAGAACATTCCGCGACGTATTTCAGAAATATTGCTGGGATGTAGAGGACATCGGAGATATTCGTATTGCGCCGTTTCATACCTTGGCACATAGCACCGGAGCGTTCTGGAATCAGACACATGAATGGCATATGGAGCAAAATCGTGAGTTCGCTCGGATGTCTACGATGATGATGGAAACAGAATATCGCGTAATTGCAGATAGGGCAGATGAAGATGAGGTCATTCGTTGGTGGGATGAAATCACGGCAGAAGGACATGAAGGTATTGTCATTAAGCCGGAAACATTCCGTGCCTGGAACGGCAACAAAATGATCCAACCTGCGATTAAAGTACGAGGTCGTGCGTATTTGCACATCATTTATGGTATGGATTACCTCGCACCGGACAATTTGTCCCGGCTCAGCAAACGCAAAACGTCCAAAAAAGAGCGCCACGCTCTGATGGAAAGTGCCTTGGGTATGGAGGGAATCGAGCGTTTTGTGCGCATGGAGCCTGTGGAAAGAGTGCATGAATGTGTGCTCGCAACATTGGCTTTGGAGTCTGAACCGGTGGACCCACGTTTGTAACAGGATTTGTGAAGCATGAGACTTCTGATTCCTTTAGATGCAAGGTAATAGGGCAGGTTTGGTATATCCAAGCCTGTTTTTGTTTATTTTTCGTCAAAATATTTCATTCAAGATAATTAAAATTAGGAGTTTTAACGTTAATATAAATAACTAAAGCCCTATATGTTTCCAATCCATTCTGGGTAATAATTAATAGTAAGCAAGTGGTCATTGGAATCTCACAACGTAACGATAGGGGGTAACCTGTATGGCGTCAATGATTCTGTTGGTGAAACAGACGGAAGACGATGAAAAGGTTATTTATCGATTCGGACCGAATGAGCGGAAGATGGGACTCATTGAAATGAATAAGGTCAAGGAAAGTGTGAAAGAACTGGAACCTGTTCAGGTCGAGGGTGTCAGTCCGAGTTTTTATTTCAATCGGGCCGCACAGCGACTGGTTCGATGTTTGTTCAGAGAAGGCGGTAAGTTCCCTGAACGGACGACATGTGAATCTTAGTTTTTTAAGGCTGGTAAGTCGAACAACAGACTTGATCAGATGGCATATGAAGATAACAAAAGAGGTCCAAGTGCATCCGGAATATGGATGCGTTGGACTTTTTTTAGTTGAGCTGTTATATCATCCATATCCGCATAACCAAAAAGTTCACTGCTCCTTGGAGGAGAGTGAACTGGACATTTTTTAAAATATGGCATTAGAACGTCTTCGCAAAGGAAATCAGTGCAGTAATTGTAATGATGTTAAGCAGCGTCGAGATCAAAACTGTCTGGGCCGCAAAGTCTGGCTCGTTATCATACTCCTCGGCCAGAATGGACGCATTGACTCCAGTAGGCATACCGGATGCGATAATAAGAGCCTGAGCGGCGATACCTTGCAAACCGAGCAGCAATACAATCGAAATCCCGATGGCCGGGCCAATCAGCAAACGCAGAAATGTGCTAATATACACATCAAGACGATACAGGCGGATTGGATATTTCACAATTTGGGCGCCAAGTGTCAACAATGCTACAGCGACCATACTTTGCTGCGCGTAAGTCAGTGGCATAGACAGGAAAGTGGGCAATGGAATATTCCCCATATGAAACAAAATGCCGAGCAACAGTGCATAAGGAACGGGCATTTTTAGAAATCCAATGATTACCGCACGGTAATTGCCTTTGAGCTTCGCACCTTGAATGGACAGCACACCATAGGTAAATGTCAGCAATGCCTGTAAAGACATGACCAGTGCCTGGATGGAAGAGGCCAGCGGATCGCCACGAAATACCAGGGAGTTGATGGGCAGACCATAATTGCCTGCGTTGTCCAGCATGATGCTGTTGTTGAAGGCGGCCTTCATGCCTTTGTTCATGCGAAGCGAGCGTGCGAACACAGACCCCACAATATAGAGAATAAGTACATATAAGGCGTAAAAAAGCGTGACAGTTCCGAGCAATTCCCCCGACATATCGGAGTGATACATGCTCATAAAGACGGCTGCGGGGGTAATACAATAGAAATTGATTTTGGCGAGGGTGTACAAGTCCAACTTGAACACCTTTTGCATCCAGGACCCGACGGCAATCAGGAGAAAGACGGGCAGGACGACTTCAAGCATGATGTCTGCAATCATCAGTTCAGCTTCCTTTTTCATGAAAATTTCAGTCCGATTTCGAAAATACTTCAACCATTATATCATTTTATACACAGATGAAAGATGTAAATGACTAAAAAAGATGAGGGGGCTTTTCATTATGATTCCAGATCATCTGGATTATGGTTTATCGATATTATTTATTGGATTCAATCCCAGCATCACTTCTGGAGAGACGGGTCATCATTACGCTTATAAAGGAAACCGTTTCTGGCGCATTCTTGAACGTTCCGGATTGACCCCTCGTTTATATGATGCACAAGAGGATGGAGAGTTGCTGAAGCAGGGGTACGGATTTACGAATATTGTGGCCCGACCGACAAGAGGTATGGACGACATTACAAAGGAAGAATATGCAGAGGGACGGCAGATTTTACGGCAAAAGTTGGAGGAATACCGACCAGACATCGCCTGTTTTGTTGGGAAAGGGGTATACACCCAGTACAGTCAGCGTGCCAAAGCGGAATGGGGATTTCAGGACGACCCGGTCGTCAAGGAAATTCATGAATTTGTAGCCCCGTCATCCAGTGGGTTAGTGCGTATGTCGATGGACGAGATCGTAGCGATCTATTCCCAGCTTAGTGATTTTGTCTCAGAGAAAAGCAGAGAGGACTGAAAAACGAAGCAAAAATGAAACTCTACATGGCAGCAAGTGAAGCAGTAACAATGAACCTTCAATGGTTGCAGAGTTCGGCTATCCGGTTTACACCGGGTGGCGCGAATTCTTTTTTTTGGATAAAGTGAGAGGTTTCAGGAAGTGCTTCCGTCTATATAGTACAGAACCATGCATGGAAGCTGTAGAGAAGGGGGATTACATGACTCAACAGATACCAGAGGAGGAGCTCATTCAGCGTATTATTGCGGGGGACAAACAGCTATTTGCTGTGCTCGTGGATCGATATAAAAATAAAGTCTTCGGCATTTTGCGCGGAATGGGTGCGAGTCATCAGGATGCACAGGATCTCGCTCAGGATACGTTTCTTCGGATTTACCGCTATCTTCCGACACGAAGGGAAGGAAGCAGTTTCTCGTCCTGGGTATACACCATCGCTGTGAATCGGATGCGGGATTTTATGCGGCAACAGAAACCTGTGATGACCGCTGTTCATAATGGCTTGGAACAAACCAGTGGTGAAACGCCGGAGAAACATGTACTGCATAAGGAAATGCAGCGTGAAATCTATCGCCAGATGGAGCAACTGCCGGAATCGTATCGGCTTGTGCTGCTGCTTAAATATACGAATGAGCTGAGCTATGAAGAGATTGCAGATATCACGGACATGAGTCCGGCTCAAGTGCGTAATGCACTTTATCGAGGGAAGAAAACGTTGAAGAAACAAATGGAGCGCAAAGGAGGTTTATCGACGTATGAAGCCTATTCCAAATGATGAGAATCGATTGTGGGAACAGCATTTATTCTGTGAGGAGCCGGATGCGGACTTTACGCTTGAGGTCATGCGGAAGCTGGAAGGGGTGTCCATGGAGAGTGCAGAAGACGGGGATCCATTTACGAAAAAGGCTTCCAAGTCCCATTGGATGCGCCGTACGGGAATCGCAGCGGCGGCAGTTTTGATCCTTGTGGGAGGGGCCTGGTTTGCTTTTGATCACACAGAAAAATTGACTCAACCCACGGTGAATGCCGTAAATAACCCGCCATTACCTAACATACCTGTTCCAGAGGAACTTAAGTATTCCTATTATGCCGATGATTACAAACGTTTGAAGCCACTCGGTCTAGTAGTTAATCCAAATATCAACATTGAGGATCAGGGCTACACGCTTAAGATTGAAAATGTACTTGTAGATCGTTCTCAGATTGTAATGACCTTACAGCAAAATGCACCAGATGGCAGTATGATTAATCCGGTATATCCCGATTTGGGAAGAGTTCATATTACAGATGAGAAAGGAAATTCGATTGCATCATTGTCTTCGCCTGGGGATCAGACTCTGTACAGTTCAAAATATCAAAGATTTGTATACCAATTGCAGGACGAAATTCCGGATAAAGTCGTTGTTCGAGGGGAACTTAGTCATTTAAAGATTCCCAGTTATTATAATTCCGAAAAGGAGGAATTTGTGGAATCTAGCGCAACAGTTGACTGGAGCTTTCAATTCAACATCGATATGACCAAAGCCAAATCACTGGCTGTTGAGGCTCCCATGAACAATACCTACACCACTCCTGAGGGTTTGAAATTAGATATGACACAGCTTGTACGTACGCCAAATGGGACCCGCCTTGATATGGACATCAGTCTGGATGATAAACTGCGTGCCAAAGTCGGAGAAGATTGGGCAGATGATATGGACTTGATGTACCACCTCGAAATTCCTGAAACGAGTGAGTATCGAATATTCAACGGGAGCAGACCAGATGCCCGTCAACCCAAGTTCCGGTTCCGAGATTTGAGTGGATTAATGGATGGTGGTCCATGGAAGTTATCGGAGACATGGGACCCTGCTTTTGTTACGGTGGATGCGAAGAAGATTCGCTTTGTCCTGGAAGGCTACACCATCCCAGTGTGGGGAGAGAAGTCGGTGGAAGTGGATCTGGAAAAGATGCGTAAGGATGCTGAAATTTACACCTACGTACTGCAATTTGAACAATATGGAGATGAAATTTTATTTTCTGATTTCAATTTCAAACCGGTGTGGGAATCCTATGACAAAAACTACTCACTAGTCCTGGAGGGAAGTGGTACGTTCCGAAATGCTTTTAATGGCGATCGCTGGGTGGCCGTAGATTCGGAAGGGAAAGAGTATCCTGTTCAAGTAATCGGTTTTCCAGACCAGCCTAATAATGACGGAGAATACGTTGCAGACAATCTGAAATTGGTCATCCGTGGTTTTTACAAAGAAGATGGAACCAAATTCACCTTAAAACGAACAGCAATAATTAACCGAGAGTACCATGATGTGGATTGGAAAGTAGATCTTCCGTCGTACACAAGCCTGCCTTGGCAGAAATAACAGTCATGAATTATTCTCTGCTAACAATGGACTAAACTTAGATGAATAATAAGATAGTGATAAAAGGCCCCGCATAATAAAATGCTGGGCCTTTTTGATATTCAATAAGTTAAGTTGTTCTGATGCTAAAGAAGTTGTGCACATTGAGCTACGCCGATTCCCGTGGAATAAGGGATGTGGATAACATGACTGTTTCCTTCGGTGTACCTGGACGTTCAATTCTGCGCTGCAAAGCTTCGATCGCACGCTGACCGAGTTCCTCTTTGCAGAGGTTGACTGTGGTCAGGGGAGGGGACGATGTAGCGGCGGCATGCACATTATCGATACCGATGACAAGACAATCCCCAGGTGTGGAGAAACCCATTTCCTGCAACTTATTCATCCACTGCAAGGCGATATCATCATTTACGCCAATCCAGGCATCAGGCCGTTCGTCGGCGGGCATGTTTTTGATTGTGGCAGCCAATTGGTCAATCCATTCGCCGTTCTCATAAGGAATATTCCATTCTCTGAACGTGGTCAACCGACTGCTGTCTGCGTGAAAATGGTTCAAAGCCAGTTCGATGCCGATCTTCCGCTGTGCAAAGCTGGCAGCTCGGCCATCATCCGTAATCAGACCGATGCGGCGGCACTGCATCGACATTAAATATCTAGCCACAGTTATGCCTGCTTCCAGGTTATCATGGCTGATGGTATCACAGTTCAACAGTGGCTCCTGATGATCCACGAGCACAATGGGGCGGCCTGTCTGGCTCAGTCGTTGCAGGACTGCATGGGGGAAAGCGCCCATGGCGATGACTCCTGCACAACGTTCCCAATCCAAGTGAGGAGCGATTGCCCGTTCTGGAGGCGTGTGTTCATCAGCGACTCCCAGAGAGGGAGATACAATGGCATGATGCCATCCTCTTTCATTACAGGCAGAGATCATGCCGGAGAGGACGCGCTGCCAATAGTGGGGCTCACCCCGGTTGAGCTGATTCATGCAGATGAGAGCAAATGGGGGCTCGGATTGTTCCGTATGGGTTGCAGTTGGAACAGTGCTGCTTCCGGGGGTGCTTTGGCGATATCCCAAGGCACGGGCTAATTCCAGCACACGGACGCGAGTCGCTTCGCTGACACCAGTCTTGCCACTGAGTGCACGGGAGACGGCATATTTGGATAATCCAAGCTGGTCGGCCAGCGACTGGATGGATACTTTACGTGACATTTCATTACTCCTTCATATGTAAACAATTTGCATAAATCCAACGAGCCATTTCAATCTACAAGATATGATCCAATTTATTTTTTAATATACCATCCGTTATGAATTGACGATCATCTTCCGGCACAGTACACTTACAAATAATAATGTTATTATAATTTATCATAACGAAAATAACAATGCGACACAAATCATTGAATGAAACGATGCAAACAAATATGGAAACTTTAATTCAAAGGAGACGACATCCATGGAACAGTTCAGATTACCGAAAATCCCCATGCCGCATCTGGAATTACCGCAAGCTGTGCAGAACATTCTTACCGAGGCCGAGGAACGACTGCAACATAGACCCAGATTGCTGGCACAGTTCCGTAACTGTTTTCCCAACACGTTGGAAACGACGACAAAGCTATTGGATGATGGGACAACCTTTGTTATTACAGGGGATATCCCGGCAATGTGGCTGCGTGATTCAGTGGAGCAGGTGATGCACTACGTTCCGCTGGCAAAGGAAGACGAACAGCTGCAGCGGATCATTGGCGGGCTGATCAAACGGCATACATTCTATGCGGACATCGATATCTATGCCAATGCGTTTAACGAAACGGCTAATGGATGGCATTGGGATGCAAATGATGAGACAGAGATGTCGCCTTGGGTGTGGGAACGCAAGTTTGAACTGGATTCACTTTGTTTCTCTATGCGGCTCGCCTATGCGTATTGGCGTGAGACGGAATTGACGGATATATTTGACGAGCGTTTCAAGAGGGTGATGGAGAGCATAGTAAGTCTATGGAAAACAGAGCAGCGCCATGGTGAGCAGTCCCCATATCGATTCATGCGGCGGAATTGTCCAGCCCATGATACGCTCCGTAACGAAGGATTGGGGATGCCGGTAAACTATACCGGGATGATCTGGTCCGGTTTCCGCCCCAGTGATGATGCATGTGATTTTCATTATAATATCCCGGCAAATATGTTTGCAGCGGTGACTTTGCGTCAAATGGGGGAGATTGCGAGGTGGGTTTTCAGAGATGAGAAGCTGGTCAGCGAGATGGCTCATTTAGAAGAAGAAATACGACACGGTATTTCCTTATACGGTACTTACCGTCACCCCGAGTATGGGCAGATTTATGCCTATGAGACGGATGGTTACGGCAACTTTTGCCTAATGGATGATGCAGGTACCCCGGGACTTATGTCTATTCCGTATTTGGAGTATGCTTCCACCGAGGACATCGTGTACCAGAATACACGGCGCTTTATTTTGAGCAAGGAAAATCCGTTTTATTATGAAGGACAAGCAGCCAAAGGCATCGGCAGCCCTCATACTCCTCCCGGCTACGTCTGGCATATGGCGCTGTCCATGCAAGGTCTGACCGCAGACAATGATAAGGAAATGCTGGAGATGATTAATCTGCTGGAGAACACAGATGCAGGTACCGGGTACATGCATGAAGGTTTTCATTCAGATGATCCAAACACGTTCACAAGGCCCTGGTTTGCTTGGTCGAACAGCCTGTTCTCGCAGCTTGTGTACAAGGCAATGAAAAAAGGAATTCTATAAAATGATGTAAGTTCAAAAAAATAACTGCCTGCAAAGCAGTCGTTCCGGTTACGAATCGTTCTTTCTATCGCTGTTATCCCCGGATTTTTTGATTCCCTTTTTGTAAGGGGAAATCCGGTGATAAAGGCGAGCACTTCGTTTCTCCAGAATCGATTTCGTTCCCTGCACTACTTCGCGTTTTATCAGAAACTTTTTTTGTACCTTGTATAGGAAAAGGAAGTAGATAAAAAACAATAAAGCCCAAACTGCTAAACTTTTGCAGATTGGGCTTTATTTAATTCAAGTACATAGGCGCTTCGCTATGTGGTTTTCAGCAGATCGGCGATGAGCACCTTTTGACCTGTACGTGCGCTTTCCAGGGATGCGAGAACCATGGCCATACTGAACTGGTTGTCACTGCAATCGGTCTCAGGCAGTTGTCCGGATTCCAGCGCTGCGAACATGTCTTCGAGGCAGCCGTGATGTCCGGTTTTCTCCATGACGGGCAGGTATCCCTCAATCCGCTCACACGGTTGGAAAAAGGACGGTTTGCCTTCCGCATCCAGATGTTGCGCCGAGACAACTTCAGCATAAATGTCATCATTGCCATCCCAGATGGCGGTTCCTTTTTCTCCGGTTACGCGCCAGGATGCTTCCCATGAAGTAGGTACACCTTCTGCGCACCAGGACCCGCGATAGTTAAACACGGAGCCATCGGACATTTCGAAGATACATAGTGCCATCGCATTGCCTTGATACCATGACCCCGGAGGATTGAATTCGTGGCAGTACACCGAGACCGGGTTGGCACCGAGAATATAACGTGCCTGGTCGAAGGTGTGAATCGCCATATCCAGCAGCAATGGACTATCCATCAGGTCACGGAATCCTCCAAAATGTGGACCCAGGAAGAAATCTGCCCCTGCAAAACCGACCTGACCAATCGTTCCGTCGGAAATCAACTGCCGATAGGCGCGAATACGTGGATCAAAACGGCGATTTTGCATCACAGCTTGAATATTGCCCGTACGGCGTGCAGTCTGAACAATATCTTCACAGTCAGAGAAGGATTCCGCCAGAGGTTTTTCGCCAAATACATGGCATCCTTGTTGTAACGCTGTCATTGCAATGCCGTGATGGCTCGCTGGAATGGTGACATCAAATACGATATTGGCATCAGTTGCTCGAATGGCCTCACTGATATCCGTAAACGTGGGACAGGAGAGACCGTGTCGTGCAGCGAGTGCAACGGCAGTCTGTTCATACAGATCGACAAGCCCCACAATTTCCGTGTCCGGTCTTTGCATGGCGTAATCAACCCAGGTGTTGGACATGGCCCCACAGCCTGCCACAACTACCCGATAAGGATGACTCATCCTATCATCTCCTTATGCTTTTCATTTTTTATGCTCTTGCAATGGATATCATGCAACTCAATGTTAATCCCGTTTCTATACCGGATTGGGAACAAAATCTCCACCACGACATTGTTTCAAATATTTTAAAGCGTGCACCTGTCCGGTCATTTCGAGTTCATCTTTGTAGACAGGATCATGCCAACCTTCAATATCAATCGTTCCCTGATACCCATTTTGGCGCAGAATCGTAATGATGTCGGACCAGTTGGTATCCCCGAATCCAGGCGTACGGTGCCAGACGAATTCTCGTGGGCCGTGCACGCCATATTCTTTGACGATGTCCCAGGCAATGGTGGCATCTTTGCCGTGCACATGGAACACTTTAGGCGCCCACTTGCGCAGCTGCGGAATCGGGTCGATCAGGCTGGACATTTGATGGCATGGCTCCCATTCCAATCCGATGTTTTCGTCAGGAACTGCATCGAACATCATCTCCCAGGCCGTTGGATTATGCGCAATGTTCCAATCACCCGTCTGCCATGTACCGCCCATATCACAGTTTTCAAAAGCAATGCGTACACCCCGGTCTGCAGCCCGGCGTGCCAGTTCTCCAAACACTTCCTTGAACCGTGGGATTGATTGGTCAATCGGTTGATCGGTCAGTCGTCCGGTAAACCCGGAGACGATATCCGCTCCGAAGAGGTGGGCATGGTCAATCACCCGTTCCCAACTGGCCAGTGTATCGGCATTATCCCCGACTCCGGTGAGCGGATTGCCGAACACACTTACTGCAGAGATGACAATTCCCTGTTCGTCCACGATTTCACGGACACGTTTGGCTGTCTCAGTGAGGTCCAGATCACCAGTCGTTTGCCAGAAGGTCAGATTGAATGATTCGAAGCCATGTTTCATAATCTGTGGAATGACGCGGACTGCGTCATGTCCACCTACAAGTGTGCCTATACGTAACGGATTATTCATGGTTGTATTTCACTCCAATATTGGCTTATAGTACTTCGTGACACACTCATTATAGCCGGGCATCTGCCGGATGGCTCTATACAATCTTGTGCAATATTAGTCTGATCTTGTGGGGAGAGGAGGAGACAGCGTGCTGGACCTGAAAGCGCTTCACGAAAATACCCGCATTGACCATAAATCGCATCCATTTCAGCTGTTCCAGAATCGTTGCTGGGGGATGAAAACGGAAGAATGCATTCTGTACTTGCACTGGCATGAACACTTTGAACTGATTTTTATGCGGAAGGGAAGTGCACTGTTTCATATCGACAGCAGGCCTTACGTAGCTCAAGCAGGTGAGGTTATTATCATTCCTGGAGGGGCGCTGCATGTTGGGTATGCTCTGGAGGAAGGGGATATCCATTTTGATTCGGTTGTGCTCAACAGTGCATTATTTCATGATTTTACCCATGATCCCGTTCACTTGAAATATGTTGCTCCCTATCTGGAGGGGAAGGTAAGATTCCCGGTAAAACCGGCGGAGCACGACATAGCTTGCCAAGGCTATTACTCCCTGTTGGATGAAGCCATCGAGGAGATGGCCTCACAGCCGCTTGCCTACCAACTGGTTGTGAAATCCAAGCTGCATGCCTTGTTCACACTGCTTGCCCGTACATTTATGCCACACCAGCTTCCTGATAAAACAAAGGGATCGTATTTTCCCAATCGGGAACGTTTCAAACATTTGATTGAGCAGATTGAAGCGGAGCCAACAGGGAAAATATCCGTTACCGAGGCAGCCGGTCAGGTGGGTCTGAACACGTATCATTTTTGCAAAATGTTCAAAAAACTGACTGGACGCACCTTTGTAGAATATGTGAATGGGTGCCGAATGACGAAAGCCGAACAGTTGCTGCAGGAGAGCAGCCTTACCATTACCGAGATCGCTGCTCAGGTTGGCTGTGATAATGCTAACTATTTTACGAAGCTGTATAAACAATACAAAGGGATGACACCCTCGCAGGGGCGTTTAAAATAGGAAGGCCTTGCGTCAACAGGGTACAAACAAAAATCCGGATCACCGCCAGAGATGTGCGAGTAATCCGGATTATTTTATGAATATCAGATATCAGAACAAACATTTGATCTGTTTTATAAACATTGCTTATTTCATGAATTTCGAGAATAATCGGTTGGCCTTCTTGGAGAGGTCGTCCAATTTGATATTGGCCTGATCCAGTTGATTGTATCCCCATTTGATCGTTTGCAGCATGCGTGGGGAGATGGGCGTACCTTTGATCCGTGGATAAATATTGTGATAGGCCCAGACGAGATGCTCCCAGCGATTATCGTTGCCGTCCTGAATATACTCCGAGACGTCGATGACTTTTCCGCGTCCATTCTGGAGAATTACATTTTTTAGGTGAATGTCCCGTGGATTCAGGCCACGGCTGCGTACTGCCTCACGAGCTTCGTCCACATCGAGCATGACCTGCTCGGGGACCGGGATTCCTTTTTCCAGACATTCGAGCAAGGTATCTCCCGCTTCAAAACTAATCACAAGAACATTCCGGCCGCTGCCGTAATAGGTAGGGAAGTAGGGCAGGCCTTTGAGCTGCTCATATACCTGTTTTTCATTTTCAAGTTTGTCCAGGGCATGATCTGAGTACATCTTGAAGGCATACTGTGGCAAGCCGTCATACGTAAATACCGCCGCATCCGTTCCTGTACCAATACAATTCAGTCCTTCTACATGGCCAATGATGTTCACGAGCTCATTCCGGTCGCTTCCGATGACTTGGATTTGTTGTAATGCCTCTTCCGCCTGGAACCAATCCGGTCGATTCATGGGTGGTGCCTCCTTTTAGGATATGCCTGTACAATTCATCTGTCTAACTGCAAAATCCTGTACTCTTTTAGTATAGTATGTGTTCTGCGTTGTAATTTCATCTTTTGGTGATGTTACTATATAAACGTTACGCATTGAATCGGAAACGGTTGCGGATAGAAGAAAATTACGGAAGGGTGCTTGCGGCGTTTTTGCCCTTTCCTATATACTGTGAGCATTAAGGGATCTCATGCAGATCCGGCATACAGAAAGGCAGAATATCTTATGGCACAATACCCGCAGTGGTCTTATTCGCAGTCGCGGGCGAGTATGTTCGATGAGTGCCTGCGCAAATATTATTATCATTATTATGGAGCCCATAACGGCTGGAAGGCAGAGTCGGCTGATGAGATGCAGGTACGTCTGTATCGATTGAAGCAGCTCAGTAATCTATACCTCGTATTCGGTGACCTCGCACATCGGATGTGTGAATCGGCGGTACGTAGCAGGGAAGAAGGCAAGGATAAACCTCGTGAGCACTTCCTGGAACTGACGATGCGCAAGCTGCTGAATCAGGCGTATGTGGAATCCATGGATCAGGATCAGTGGCGGCTCGACCCCAAGAACCGGGTGATGTTGTCCGAGATGTATTACGGGGATGACACGTTGAATGACCGGATTGCCACGATCAAAGAACGAGCCTCGGCCTGTGTCGGCAATCTGTATCAGACGCTCACGTGGGAGGACTTGTCCCGTGCGAGTACGGATATTTTGGAGATTGAGAAATGGGATACGATGATGCTGCACGATACGCGTGTGTATGTGAAGATGGACTTGTTATATCGTCGCAGCAACGGCAACATCGTCATTGTGGACTGGAAAACGGGCAAGGAGGATGACTTCTCGGATCAGTTGATGCTGTACGCATCCTATGTGAGGGAGCATTACCGGGTTCCACTGGAGCAGATTGAGCTGCGGGTGGAGTACCTGTTAACCGGGACACACCGAGAGTTTACGGCAACGGAAGAGGATATCCTGAAGGTGGAGGAGAACGTGGGGCGGTATATAGCGGAGATGCGCTCCTGTGTGGATGATGAGTATTACAACCGTCCCAAGGACGTCTCGTATTTCACGCCAATGCCTTCACGCCGCGCTTGCCGGGACTGTAATTTCCGTGAGGTGTGCAGCGAACGTGTAGTATAGAGCGCCACCCGAAGCATCTTCAGATCTCATTCCTATTTCATGTAAAAATAAAACAAGAAGCGCCAGCCTGGACAGGATCTGCCCGGACTGGCGCTTCTATTACGTTCCACAGGCCGGCGACAAGGCGCCAGGTGGAACGGTCATATCAAGATTACTGGACCGCGGCGGTATTCTCCAGCGCCTGTCCTGCGGGAACATAGGCATGCCCGAGATCCCGGGCAACCGCCTCATACGTGATATGTCCATTCAGCACGTTTATCGCGCTGCGAATGGACGAACTGCCGCGAATCGCGGCGGCTGCACCGTGGTTCGCCAGCTGCAGCGCATAAGGCATGGTGGCGTTGGTCAGCGCCACCGTAGACGTGCGCGGCACCGCGCCCGGCATGTTCGCTACCGCGTAATGCACCACACCATGCTTCACATAGGTCGGTTCATCGTGGGTCGTGATA
The DNA here is from genome assembly GCF_900107875.1 of Paenibacillus sp. 276b. Taxonomy (NCBI): domain Bacteria; kingdom Bacillati; phylum Bacillota; class Bacilli; order Caryophanales; family Paenibacillaceae; genus Paenibacillus; species Paenibacillus sp. 276b. The sequence continues at coordinate 299,595 of NZ_FNRR01000002.1, forward strand.
TGATCAATGGTCTCCACAATTCCGCCCTGATCAATCGCCACATCGACAATGACCGAACCGGGTGCCATGGTGGTGACCATTTGCTCGCTGACTAGGGTTGGCGCTTTGGCGCCTGGAATCAGCACCGCACAGATCAGCAGGTCGGCAGCCGCAACAGCCGACGCAATATTGGATGGACTCGATACCAGCGTATGAATCTGATTGCCAAAAATATCATCCAGCTGGCGCAGACGATTCAGATTCAAATCGAGGATGGTCACATCCGCACCCAGACCAATCGCGATTTTGGCGGCATTCGTGCCCACCGTCCCGCCACCAATAACGACGACCTTGCCACGGCTTACGCCGGGTACGCCGGATAACAGAATGCCTTTGCCACCTTCCGTTTTCTCCAGCAGCTGCGCTCCAATCTGAGCCGACATCCGTCCGGCAACTTCACTCATCGGTGTGAGCAGAGGCAGCGTACCGTTAACTTCCAGTGTCTCGTACGCAATGGCGGTTACCCGGCTTTCAATCAGTGCCTTTGCCAGTGCAGGTTCCGCTGCGAGGTGCAGGTAGGTGAAGAGAATCAAGCCAGGACGGAAATAGGCGTATTCGCTGGCAAGGGGTTCTTTGACCTTGATGATCATATCTGCCTCAGCCCACACAGTTGAAGCTGTATCCCGAAGCTCCGCTCCAGCCGATTGATATTCGTTGTCTGTGAATCCACTGCCCAATCCTGCGCCACGTTCGATCATGACCTGATGTCCGGCTCTGACAAAATCAGCAGCTCCAGCTGGGGTCATTGCTACACGGTTTTCATTGTTTTTGATTTCTTTCGGAATTCCGATTCTCATCGCCATGCACCTCGTCCATTTAATGGTTGTTAGCTTATACTACAAGTTTATGACCTGGATCATCGTTTTGCACCTTACCTCATGTCTATGTTTTGAAGAATTGATTCAACATAATGTCGAGAAAAGACTATTCAGGACATTTACCCATCGCTTATAATGTAAGAAAAAATGACACTATGAGGGATCGATATTGAGAAATGACCGCGTGTTTACGATAAAGGATATTCTGGCTCGCCCCGTCTTTGCCAAAGCCCGGCTTGCTGCGGGGGAAGAAGGAACATTACGTCAGGTTGGATGGGTTCATGTGTTGGAGATTACCAATGTTTCTCCATTTGTAAGTCCCCATGATCTTATTTTATCCACTGGACTATGGCTTCAATCGGAAGAAGGGCGCGAAGAATATCTGCTCCAGTTAATCCGGAGCGAAGCGGCGGGGCTCTGCGTGGAATTTGGTACGAGCATTCATGGCATTCCCGAAGAATTGATTGAACTGGCTGACAGGCATCAATTCCCGCTTATCGTGTTTGAGCAACCGGTCCGTTTTGTTGAGATCACGCAAGATATTCACGCTTTGCTTATTAATCATCAACACCAACTGCTGAAGAGTCTGGAAACCTATTCCCGTCAGCTTCAGCAGCGAACATTACAGAGTACAGACATGTCGGCTGTACTTCATCTTCTGCATGAATACGCGGCCAAACCGGTTGTGTATATCTCGTCCATGGAACCGGGCAGTTTTGTGCCGGAGCTACCTTCGGAGACACAGCAAGCGATCTACACATGGTACGAACAGGAGGTTGAGCATCTGGATCTCAATGATTCAGACACCGAATTATGGTTCCATCTGGATGAGGAACAGGTGTTACTGTGTCACCCGGTCGTATGTTTTGGTCAGGTTTTTTCCGCGGTAGGCATGGTTGTACATCCTTCAGCACCCGTCGAGTATCTTAAGCTATTGCTCGATTATACAGCGAAGGCTGCGGCGGCACTGACTCTGCGGTCGCAGTTTCTGGAGGAGAAGATGGTACGCAACCAGAATGAACTGATCCAGGATCTGATGAACGGTAACATTCTTCATGAAGAGCAGGCGCAGACCCGAATGGGGCTCCGTCTGCTGGTAAAGGGACAGTACTGGTTTGCCGGCGGGGTTATTGAGATGGAGCACCGTCTGAAAGGCATCGGCCGTGAGCGAATGGAAACCAACCATCAGGATATTCTGGTTCTGCTGCGTTCATTACTCAAAAAGAACAATCTGGCCAGCCTCATCATGCTGAAAAATAATCAGGTATATGTATGCTGTGCCAAGGAAGAGAGCAAGACATCCACACGAAATCAACTGGTAAAGTCACTTGAAGGCATTATTGTTGATGTGAAGAGATTTGCGAGTCGCAACCTGAAGCAGGTTACGATCCATGCCGGATTTGGCAAGGTGCGTAACCGTTTAACAGGATTGCCAGACAGTCTGCGGGAAGCGTATCAGGTCATCGAAGTTTCACGATCCGTAGATCGGCTAGAACATATTCATTTTTACGAACGTATGGGTATATATCAAATGTTAAAAGCATTGCCCCAATCGTTTCTGCAGCCTTTTGTGAATGACCATCTGGGTGTTCTGATTGAATATGATCGGACACATCATCTAAGGCTGGTGGAGACCTTGGATGCCTTTCTGCAAAACTTCGGTTCCAAGCGGGATGCAGCTGCTCAATTGTTCATACATCGGCAAACTCTGTACAATAGATTGGAGAAGTTAGAAGAATTAATGGGACCTGATTTTATGGATCAGGAAAGAAGAATCTGCCTGGAGATGGCGCTGCTTGCTCATGCCATGATCGAGGAGGAACAGGATTTTTCGTCTTGATGGATCAGGCTGGAAGACAGTCTAGACTGTGCACTATTGAAAAACATGCACAGTCTAGCAATTTTTACTGATGCGACGAGTTTGTCGTAATGCTCTCGGTAATACAGGGTTGCCAGAATCCGGACGGCGGCCGCGAAACAGTCTCGGTTGGCCAGAGGAAGGTGCAAGGGATAGTGAGGTGGGAGCAGCCAAGCGGTATGGTGAAGAGCTGCGCTCTGGAAGAGTTCCCGTCTCCATTTTTTTGGATGAAACATCGGTTTGACGCAACCATTCATCAAGTCGTTCACGGTTGATTCCTAGTTGTCCGCTCAGATTACAGATATCGAGGTTTTTTTTCACACAAATCCGCCTTTCCTGGAATATCGGGCTGTATAGGTTCTGAAAGGGAAGCATGAAGTTTGAAAATAGTAGCTGCTTATGGACTTCAGCGTTCTGAATCACATCAAATGCCCACTTGATTGGTGTGCTCGATTAGCGGAATGGCGAATATGTTGAACATCCTCATGAAAGATGTATGTACCCAGTGTTAAACGTTTGCATACAGCTGTTTTGTGTATTTTACTATAATTTGGCTTTTATCTAGATTTTATCACTTCACATGTAACTGTGCGTCTCAATATAGTCTCAACTTGTGAGAAAATACGGTTAAGGGAAAGTACCAGTATCTAGTACGGAGGACACAGATGGAAAACAGTAGTGAGATTCAATACGACAGCCATTATGGTCATGGAAAACGTTTTGTGGGTCGAGCCAAGGAACTGATGCTGTTGGACCGATGGCTCAGCAATCCGGAAGCACCTTTAACCATTTTTTCAGTTACGGGCATGGGGGGGATCGGTAAATCATCCTTGCTGTCCGAGATGTTGTCCATTGCTCGAAACCAGGGAGCAACTGCCATATGGATGGATGGCAGATCCTGCGGCTCTACACCGTCTGTTTTTTTGGAGTATCTCTCCTCTACATTGGGACTTGAGACAATGGGGAGTGATGGTAACAAGCGGCCATTAAGCCTGCTGAGTGAAACTTCAGTTCAGAGGCGGCTGGTCCTTGCTGTGGATAATTATGAGGAGCTGGCTCTTCTGGAGAGTTGGTTTATGGAAGTCTTCGTATCCAAGCTCCCGTTATATGGAGTACTTATTATTCTGGCCTCACGACCGGAGCCGGCTTCAGCATGGCGGACACATCCAAGGTTGCGGCAGCGCCTCGTGCAGATGCCTCTTCAACATTTTACGGGTGAAGAAGTGTCCGAATACATTGCGGTGGCAGGATCATTGAACAGGAGCATAGCGGGGACGATTGCGCGTATGACGGATGGACATCCGCTCGGGCTAGCGCTTGCTGTGGAGGCAGCGGATCAGCGCAGGAATATTCCTATCTCCGATTGGACTGAATTGTCTCAGATGATTAGTGCCAGACTGCTGCTTGAATTGACGCTTCCCCGGCTGCACCCGATGGTAGAGGTATTAACGCTGCTGGAAACGGCGAATCAGGAATTGTTGGCATCTGTGCTGCAAACAGAGGTGACGCTTGAAGAATACAACGTCCTGAGGCGTATGTCATTTATCCGTTCCGGTCCTAATGGTTTGGCGCTGCATGATATGGCCAGACTGCATTTGCTTCGGGATTTCCGCCAACGTGAACCACAGCGTCTGCAAGCCATGCGTGTGCGAATAGCGGGGCTGTTGAAGCCGCTCCATGAACAAGCGGGTCCACATGAGAGACGCCAGATTACCAGGAAAATGCTCCTTTTGTGTCAGGAATCCATGCTACAGCATCGGAAGTATGCTGATGTATCGGCAGATTCACTATTTTCTCCGATGGAAGTGATGCGAGCGGAAGATTTGCCGGCGTTGCACAAATTGCTCCAACAGTGGTGTGAATATAGTGTGGAGCCCTGGCAGGCGCCGTCTTATCCTGCTTTTTTAGACGAACTTGCACAGCGTTATCCTGAGGGAATTGTACTGATGCGTGACAAGGAGGGCGATCCGATCGCGATGTTCATTACGGTGCTCGTGCACCGGGAGAGCAGCGGGATGTTGTGCAACTATTTTCCGGCCGAAATGCAGGAATGTTTCACACCAGAAGAGCTGGATTGTGATCCGGACCAGACGGATACTCACTTTGCGGTTCTCGCTGCAGCAAGGGATGATGTGCCAGGTTACAAACGTGAAGAACTTGTGGGTTATATGTCGCTGGATCGTCTGTCACTACTGGGAGAAGGGGCCAGGGTCATATTGGTCGCAACCAATCCGTATCTGAAGCTGTTTTTGCAGAACATTGGTTTTCGGAGTAAAAGAGCACGTACTCGTTTATGTGACCTGTATGAAGATCAGGCATCTGTGCTGGATCTGGATTTACGTAGCGGGCAATTCGGTGACTGGGTGATGTCCCTTTTGGGTCCGGATACAAAGAGCAGCGGGTTACAACAGGGGACATCTGGCGTGAGTCAGGTTCCCTGGTCCGAACAGGATGTACGCAAAATGCTGACTCATCTGCACTCTCCCGGAGAATTGCATGGGTACGCAGCGCGAGTGAATGGCTTGACGGATGGAATTCAATTACAGACTCATATCCTGGATTTGCTGGAGGGCCGGGTTCATGGTATCTCCCAGCAGGATCAGATGCTGTTATACATGGCCTATTGGACACATGCTGGCAATCCAACTGCCGCAGCACAAGCATGCTCCATGAGTCGGGCGACATTCTATCGGCATCTGCGAGCGGCTTTGGTCCGACTGGCAAGAGTGCTATAGGTGATAGAAAGCATAATATAATTTCATTGGAAATTAGCATTATCGGAAATTAATATCATTGGAATAAACCAAAAAACACACAGTAACCGGCCTTTAGAGCTGGTCCTGCGTGTTTTTTTGATGGAATCATATAAAATCCAGGGTTACATAAGTAAGGTCGATAGGTTAGTGAAATTGAAGCATTAACGATTCGTTTCCACTAACCAGTCGGCCGGTTCTTCTATCTGGATGATGGTGGCAATGGGGTTCCGTCAGTACCGTTATAACGACAAGAAGAGGCTGGTCATAGACCGAGCCTCTTCATGCGGTTATAGAGCGTTGCTCTGGAGATGCCGAGCTGCCGGGCGAGCGTTCTTTTGTTGCCTCCGGCGGCTTTCAGATATTGCAGCAGCAGTTCCGACTCATAGGTGTCCAACTGCTCCTGATAAGATAGGGTGGAAGTATCTTGCGACTCTTCTTGTTCTCCTTCATGTATTGAAACAGCTGGGTCCGAGCTGCCAGGTAAACGAGACGAGCCTGATTCCAGGCCAGGCTGTGGATGAAGCTGCACTGTCTCGTTCAATATGGATTGTGCCTGATCAATGGATGAAATGAAGGTGTCAGGGAGATATTCAGGCTTGACCTCGCCATCCGTGGTGAGAATGGTGATCCGTTCAATCACATTTCTTAATTCCCGTACGTTACCCGGCCAGTCATACTGGAATAACAGCTTGAACACCTCTGGAGGAACCAGTTCAATATGACGATTATAGAGCAAGGAAAACTCTTGCAGGAAGGTCTGTGTCAACTCGTAAATATCTTCCTTGCGCTTACGCAGGGGAGGAATAACGAGATTAATGACATTCAGTCGATAATAGAGATCCTCCCGGAATTGGTTGCGGGCAATCATGCCCAGCAGATTCTGATTGGTTGCGGCGATAATCCGGCAGCTTGCCTGTTTCATGCGTGTTCCACCGACAGGGAAGTAACTTTTCTCCTGCAATACACGCAACAGCTTCACCTGAAGCTCCAGCGGCATTTCACCTATTTCATCCAAAAAGAGCGTACCGCCTTCGGCCAGTTCAATTTTCCCTTTTTTTCCTTTGGGATCAGCCCCTGAAAATGCACCCTTCTCGTAGCCAAATAACTCACTCTCAAATAATGAACCAGGAATAGCTCCGCAGTTAATGGCAATAAATGGCGCTGTCTGCGGTTCACGCAGGTCGTGAATGGCTTTGGCGAATAGCTCCTTACCCGTTCCGCTTTCTCCAAGAATAAGCACGGTAGCTGAGGTAGTACTGATCTTGCGTATAGTCTCCAGACAATGGTTGATTACCGGACTGCTACCCTTGATTCTGGCAAACGGATCAGAATCCGGGCGCAGACGGGCAACGGCTTTCTCCAGATGCTGGACTTTGGATGTCATATGTAATAACTCTTGATGCAGACGAATTTCGGTTGTTATATCCACTTCGGCGGCAACCGCGCCTACAATACGTCCATCGAGTTGCACTGGACGTGCATTAATCAGGGCGAACAGATCGGGTCTTGGCTGGTGCTGCTTTCGATACACGGTTTCCCCTGTATATAACGTTTTTAGCGATTGAAGGCGATCCGGGGGAAAGAAATCCGCTGCCGGTTTCCCAATGATATCTTTTTTGTTAATGGAAAAAACATGCTCCGCACCCGATGTCCAGTAGGTCACCTTTGCTTCTTCATTAATCAACGTCAGAGCTGAGCCTGCTGTCTCCAGTGTTGTCTCGAAATAAGCCTCCATAAGCCGATGGGCATGCATCATTTCTTGCAGAACATCGGATACAGCGATATAGCCCAATAGAGGTCCATCATCCTGAATTAACAGATAAGGACTGGTATTGAAAAGGGGGATGGCATCTGCCAGTCCAGTGGTTGAAGGGATGGTGGGCATGGGGAGGCCCGAATCCAGGATACTCGTATCTGTACGTAATAAGGTCATTAATTCTGGAAGTAAATGTTTCATCGATATCACCTCAGTTAGGGCATAACTTTCGGAAAGTACACCTGTTGCACGAGCTACTTACAAGTGGCCCCCAAATGAAATGATTGGGGGGATGATGGTTACCCATATTATAGCTTTCCAAATGTAGTGTGTATATATTTTTTGACATGAAGCATACATGTTATCGGCGCAGAAGAGAGGGATATTGATTTTTTATTTTTGTTATGCGCTTACAATTTTATTGTTTGAGAATAATTGTTAATTGATATGAACGAATCAGAATTTTAAGTGAGGTACGAGTTATTAAAACTGACATTTAAATGGTGAGCTGCACTGTTATCTCTCAACCTGATACCGGGCTGTTTAAGTGATTATTCATATAGAACATGAATTGTCCACACCATTAAGAAACTTCTGAATAATGCTATACGAAGGCTCAATCCGCATGAAGAAGAATAAAAAAGGAGGATGATGAAATGGCCATTCTATCAACCGGACCCATTGAAAACAATATTTCAGGTGTAACCGGTACCCGCCCCACTCAATTCGTCACCGTCAAAATCGATAATCGGGATTCAATAGATGTATATAATGTTCTCCTTTTGGGGTACTATCTCGATGGAGTCAGAACGTTATATGTAGAAGAACTGTTTAATGTGTTGCCCAATCAGGTCATAACCAAAGATTATAGCGCAAATTTTGATGGGTTCGAGTTTATATTTTCCACAGCAGACCTCGCTGCCCCGGAAGCGCAAATTTCCGTATGGGGCAAAGACGCCGAAGGAGAGTTAGTCACGGCTCACCGATTGGTATCACAGGAGTTGCTGGGTGAAACCCTGAGCATAACAGGTGTAACCGGAGCGACAGGAGCCACAGGTGCAACAGGTGCCACAGGTGTAGGGGCAGGCTCAACCGGAGCAACGGGAGCCACCGGAGTGACGGGAGCAACAGGCAACACTGGAGTGACGGGAGCAACAGGCGCCACCGGAGTACCAGGAGTGACAGGGGCAACAGGCGCCACTGGAGTGACAGGAGCAACAGGCGGCACTGGAGTAACAGGAGCGACAGGCGGCACTGGAGTGACGGGATCAACGGGCGACACTGGAGTGACAGGAGCAACAGGCGGCACTGGAGTAACAGGAGTAACGGGTGCAACAGGAAGCACTGGAGTGACAGGAGCAACAGGCAGCACCGGAGTGACAGGATCAACAGGCAGTACTGGAGTGACGGGAGCAACAGGTGACACTGGAGTGACAGGAGCAACAGGAAGCACTGGAGTGACAGGAGAAACAGGCAGCACCGGAGTGACAGGATCAACAGGCAGTACTGGAGTGACGGGAGCAACAGGTGATACTGGAGTGACAGGAGTAACGGGTGCAACTGGAGTGACAGGATCAACAGGCAGCACTGGAGTGACGGGACCAACAGGAGCCACCGGAGTGGCAGGATCAACAGGCAGCACCGGAGTGACGGGATCAACGGGGGGCACTGGAGTAACAGGAGTAACGGGTGCAACTGGAGATACTGGAGTGACAGGATCAACAGGCAGCACTGGAGTTACAGGAGCAACAGGTAGCACCGGAGTGACGGGATCAACGGGCGGCACTGGAGTCACAGGAGTAACGGGTGCAACTGGAGATACTGGAGTAACAGGAGCAACAGGCGCTACCGGGGCAACGGGAGCCACTGGAGTGACAGGAGCAACAGGAGCCACGGGTTCTACAGGGCAAGGTTTGTCGTCCTATGGCTACATTTTTAATACTTCAACTCAGTCTGTAGCTACCGAGACGGATATAACCTTCGATAGCAATGAAAACCTTACTAACATTACTCATACACCGGGTACGGCTGGAATTATTATTGGTAATGCTGGGGACTATGCGATATTCTTCATCGTTGCAGGCGTTCAGGCAAACCAATTCACCCTTTATCAAAACGGAGCCCCTGTAGGCGGTAGTGTCTATGGTTCAGGAGCTGGCACTCAACCGAATCCAGGAATGATTATTATCACCGCCGCTCCCGGTGATGTGTTGACATTAAGAAATCATTCAAGTGCATCGGCTGTTGATCTGCAAACTCTGGCAGGTGGATCACAGATCAATGCCAATGCGTCTATTCTTATTCAACAATTGAGCAGCTAACTCAAGCTGTGAGCTCTGAAGCAGAATGGGGAATAGGCTGCCTGAAGGAGGGGATTGTATGACTGTTCTATCAACCGGCCCCATTGACAATAGTCCAGTTCTTGGTGTGAATCCTTCGAGTTTTGTAACGGTGAGGATTGTGAACAGGGATTTGGTCAATAGTTCAGCTCTTCAGATTTACGGTTACATCTTGAACGGTGAGAGAACGATGTATGTCAGTGAGTTGATCGAAGTGTTTCCTAACCAGGTACTCACAAGGAATTATAGTACAAACTTCGTTGCTTACGAGTTCGTATTCACCATCACAGGTTCGGCTGCCAATGAGACCGAGGTTTCCGTGTGGGGGAAAACATCTTCAGGTGAGCTGGTGGACGCCCATCGCCTGGTAGGTTCCGAACAATTAGGCTCGGTATGAGCGGAGTCCACGCAAGAACACAAAAAGGTAGTGTCCAGAAAAATAGACATTTTAAATTGGGGATGCTCATTTTTTAGACATTAAGAGATGAACCAGAGAGAAGAAAAGTTGGATGCTCTGGAATACTGTGTATACAAAAAAAACCATGTGCCCTGAAAGTGGCAGCATGGTTTTTGTTTTTATCATTGCATTTTATATAAGGGAGTCCAGCCGGGAAATTATCTGAACATATTTTTGACCACCATCCAGAGATTTGCTGGTTTCTCGGCCAGACGGCGGGTGTAGTATGGATACCACATGGTTCCATAGGGCACGTAACAACGAATGCGGTAGCCTTCCCTGGCCAGGCGTTCCTGCTCGCCCATGCGTAAGCCGTACAACATTTGAAATTCAAATGCATCCGGGGAAATTCCCCGATCCTTCGCGTATTGCTTGGTCCAGGCAATTATATGGTCATCATGTGATGCAACTGCTGTGTATACCCCCTGATCGAGATGATTGCGAATCATCGTTTTGAATTGATCAATCACTTCTGAAGTGTTCTGATAAGCTACGGATGCAGGCTCCTTGTAAGCACCTTTGACCAGACGTAGCCGGATTCCTTCCCGAATCATATCACGTGTATCTTCTACGGTACGATGCAAGTAGGCTTGCAGTACCGTACCTGTATTATCCAGTCCCTCCGAGTGTAAACGGCGCACAATATCCAAAGTCGCTTGGGTAAATGGGCTGTCCTCCATATCGATCCGGACGAACAGATTATGCAGCTTCGCTTGGGTGGCAACCGCACGTATATTTCGATAACCTTCCTCAGGGTCCAGCGCGAGTCCCATTTGGGTTGGTTTTAGCGAGACATTGGAGTCTGCACCCTGACGGGCAATGCCTTCCACCAGACGTATATACTCATCCCGATACAACGCGGCTTCTCTTAAATGGGTAATGCCCTCGCCCAGATGATCCAGTGTAGCCATGATGCCTTTGTTGTTGAGTACCCGAATCTCTTCGAGAGCTTCTTCCAGTGTGTTGCCTGCGATAAACTTGCCAGCCAGCTTTTTGCCGTATTTGATGGAGAGATTCTCCACAGCTTTATTACCTGCGACGGTCAGCAGCGTTTTACGGTACATTTCGGTTCCGATACTCATCGGGGTTCCTCCTTATGGATCATGTTTCTTTATAACAAAGATATCAAGCAATAATCATGCCAAGGTTGTTCTGCATAGAAGAAAATGGGCGGTAATTTTGAAGGATAATATTTATTTTTAAAAAATATTCCTTCATCAACCGGAGTTGGCACGGATCTTGCTACATATATTGGGTGATGAGTAAAATGCATGGCAACTCAGGCAAACAGCCAGCGAACCCCCACATCTGAAGGAGGAAATCATTCATGAATATCCCTTTTGTTAACGAACCATTCACATCCTTTGCAGTCCCGGCCAACCGGGAAGCTTTTGAGAACGCACTTCGCAAGGTGGAGGCTGAACTTGGCCAGGAATACTCCATTATTATTGGTGGACAAAAAATAACAAGCGCCCGCACGGTATCCTCCGTGAATCCTGCGTACAAAAATCAGATCGTCGGAAAGATCTATCAGGCCGATCAAGAGCTTGCTGAGCAGGCCATCCAAACGGCTGCGGAAACATTCCGCACATGGAAGCATACGGACCCGAATGAACGGGCCCGTTATTTGTACAAAGCGGCGGCGCTCATGCGGCGTCGTAAGCATGAATTCTCGGCATGGATGGTGTACGAAGCAGGCAAAACATGGCCAGAAGCGGATGCGGATACAGCGGAAGCTATTGATTTTATGGAGTTTTATGCCCGTGAGATGCAGCGTCTGACTGAACCACAGCCGCTCACACGAATTGCAGGCGAAGATAATGAATTGAGTTATATACCGCTTGGTGTGGGGGTTGTAATTCCACCATGGAACTTCCCACTCGCGATTATGGCAGGCATGACTTCTGCTGCATTGGTATCGGGCAACACGGTTGTATTGAAGCCAGCTAGCACAACACCGGTTATTGCCGCCAAATTCATGGAGCTGCTTGCAGAAGTGGGTGTGCCGGATGGCGTAGTGAACTATTTGCCAGGACCGGGCAGTGAGGTTGGCGATTATCTGGTGGACCATGCGCTCACCCGCTTTATCAGCTTTACAGGTTCCAGAGATGTCGGTCTGCGGATCAATGAACGTGCAGCACGCACCGCACCGGGTCAGAAGTGGATTAAACGGGTGATTGCTGAAATGGGTGGCAAGGATTCAATTGTTGTAGATAGCGACAGTGATCTGGAATTGGCTGCCGAATCCATCACGGCTTCCGCGTTTGGTTTCTCGGGACAGAAGTGCTCTGCGTGTTCCCGTGCCATTATTCATAAAGATGTATATGACGAGGTACTGCAAAAAGTGATTGAACGAACCAAGCAACTGAGCATGGGCAGTCCGCTTGAAGTCGGAAATCAGGTAGGTCCGGTTATCGATGACAAGGCGTATGCCAAGATCACAGAATATATTGAAATAGGCAAGGGTGAAGGACGCCTTGTACTCGGTGGTAGTACAGGGAACGAGGCAGGTTATTTCATTGAACCGACCATTATTGCTGATGTGGACCCACAAGCACGGATTTCACAGGAAGAGATTTTTGGACCGGTTCTGGCCTTTATCAAGGCAGAATCCTTCGGGGATGCACTGGATATTGCCAATAATACCGATTATGGACTGACAGGTGCGGTGATCTCGCGCAATCGCGAACATCTGGAACAAGCCAGACGGGAATTTTTTGCGGGGAATCTTTACTTTAACCGTAAATGCACAGGTGCACTCGTGGGTACACATCCATTTGGCGGATTTAACATGTCGGGAACAGATTCCAAGGCAGGGGGAAGAGACTACTTGCTGCTGTTCACCCAAGCGAAGTTGGTATCCGAGAAATATTAGTTGAAAATTGGGTCTGGGCCCGCTGTAATCGCTTGGTTTTTATGCTATCATTTCCTGAAATAGTCTTTGTTCGTCAGTATACTGGAGTAGCTTGAGTAGCGCTTAAGGGGGAGACGGATGTTAGGATTTCAGTTGGTGCAGGAGGGGCGTATTCGATTATCCATTACGCCGGAGATGAAGCAATCCATTCATCTGCTGACCTTGTCGGGTCAGGAGCTGACTCGTTATTTGCAGGAGGCGGCGGATGAAAATCCGGTGCTTGAGCTAGAAGAGCCCTCTACCCTGCGCACCCGTCTTCCCCGACGGTTGAATCAGGAGAGGTTCTCCTCTTATGATCCGCTGTTACAGATGAAAGGCGCCGAACCTACACTTGAACATTTGTTGATATCTCAGCTTCGGTTGCAGAATCTTACACCTGCAATGGAGACAACAGCTGTATATTTGGCTGGTTGTGTCAACGATGATGGCTATCTACCGATGGAATTGACTGAGGTTGCATCGGCAAGGGGAATATCGATGCCTGAGGCTGAAGCAGCCCTGGACATTCTCCAGTCGCTGGACCCGGCAGGTGTGGGAGCGCGCAACTTGCGTGAATGCTTGTTGCTTCAGATTAGGCGTGATCCATTAGCTAACCAGCATGCGGAGTACATGGTGGCGAAAGGTCTGGAGGAGTTGGTTCGTTTCCACCCAGGCAGAGCAGGAACAAGACTAGGGATTTCTTCACAGCAGGCTCAGGCAGCCTATGACTATATTGCTTGTCTAGACCCGAAACCTTGCAGATCCATCGGTTGTACGGAACGTCCACATTATATTATTCCGGATGCCGTTGTGCAGATAAGGAATGATGAACTTTCTCTACGTTTAAATTCAGCGGGTGTGCCGCGGGTATCCCTGAACGAAGCTTGTTATCGCTGGATCAAGGAGATTGATGCAGATGAGGTATGGTCAGGCCGGGCAGCAGAGGCGAGAGCGATCATTCGCAGTGTACGCATGCGTCGCCGAACTCTGATGCGTGTCCTAGCTGCAATCATGAGCGAACAGGAATCTTTTCTGCGTGAAGGACCTGCCGGTTTGAAGCCGCTCAATCTGGCGATTATTGCAGAGGCCATCGGCATGCATGAGTCGACGGTGAGCCGTGCGGTCAATGGCAAATATGTTCAGACACCGCATGGTGTCTTTGAACTCAAGGCTTTTTTTGCATCAGGTCTTGAAACAACGAATGGAGAAATGGCCTCTGCGCCGGCGGTGAAGCTCAGACTGAAAGAGCTGATTCGTTCTGAACGGGCGGAACGCCCATACTCGGATAGCCAACTCACCGCATTACTCGCGAATGAAGGCATCGTTATCTCCCGCAGAACGGTTGCGAAATACAGGGAAGAGCTTCAGATTTTGCCTTCACTTGAACGGAAGCGCTGGGCATGAATGACGTTTGCCTTCATTATATATCCTAAACAAGTAACCCCCGCGAGCCGTGGTAACGGTCTGCGGGGGTTATTCGTTCCGATTTAACAGCAATCGGAAGGTTGTTCTATCATCGGAGTGTCAATGTAAATATTCATTAGTGGAACTTAAACAGCTTACTACCGTTCCATATTGTGCAGGAAGTGCTCACCTGCAATACCAGGAGTAGTCATCTGCTCCGGATGCAAAATTTCTTCCAGTTCTTCCGGTGTCAGTAGACCCCGTTCCAGAATGATCTCCTGCAAGGTGTTTCCGGTCTTCAACGCTTCCTTCACAATGGAGGCTGCCACATCATAGCCCAGATGTGGATTAAGCGCTGTAATTACACTAAAGCTCTGCTTCATAATCAATGCACAACGCTCACGGTTCGCTTCCATCTCTTCAACGGCATAACGAGTAAAGACGTCGATACCATTATTCATGATTTTCAGCGATTGCAGCAAGTTGAACGCAATAACAGGGCCCATGACGTTCAATTCGAATTGACCAGCTTCACAGGCCATGCAGATCGTATGGTCATTCCCCATAACCTGGAAGGATACCTGATTGATCACTTCCGCCATAACCGGATTCACTTTGCCCGGCATAATGGACGAACCTGGCTGACGCGGTGGAAGACGCAGCTCATTGAATCCTGCGCGTGGGCCAGAAGCCATCATACGAATATCGTTACAGATTTTGGACAGACTGACAGCACATACTTTCAGTGCAGCCGACAATTCCAGATAGGCATCCGTATTCTGTGTGGCATCCACAAGATCCTCGGCCGTTTGCAAATTCAATCCTGTCACATCGGACAGATGCTCCGTGACTTTAACGATGTATTCGGGTTTCGCGTTGAGACCTGTACCTACAGCCGTCGCACCCAAGTTAATGGTGAGCAGGCGGCGATTTGCGAACTCCAGACGCTCAATATCACGTCCGATAACACGCGCATAGGCACCGAACTCTTGTCCAAGTCGAATAGGCACAGCATCTTGAAGATGTGTCCGGCCTACTTTGACTACATCGTTAAATTCCTGTTCTTTTTTGCGGAACGCATCCTGCAAACGCTTCATCGTATCAAGCAACGTTTCCGACAACCGATACGCAGCAATGCGCAGTGCAGTTGGGATCACGTCATTGGTGGATTGGGACATGTTCACATGGTTATTCGGGTTACAGTGGAAATAGTCACCCTTGTTCTGCAATAACAGTTCCAGTCCACGATTGGCCAGAATTTCGTTCATATTCATATTCATGGAGGTGCCTGCACCGCCCTGAATGGAGTCAACAATAAAATGATCCAAATGATGGCCTTTCATCATTTCTTCAGCAGCCATGACGATGACATCGCCAATTTTGCGTGGCAGCATCTTCAGCTCCATATTCGTGATTGCCGCAGCCTTTTTCACCGCAGCCAGAGCTGTAATCAGTTCCCGGTGCACAGGAACGCCGGTAATCGGGAAGTTCTCTACAGCCCGAACCGTCTGTATTCCGTAATAAGCATAAGCAGGAATTTCTTTTTCTCCAATAAAATCTTTCTCCGTCCTTGTGGACATTGTAGACATTTCGTTCGCCTCCAGTGGCATCCAAAAATAGGTCAGCTCCGGCAATGCCGAAGCGCACTCAGTATATCATTTAAGCAAAATGGATGCCAAGCTAAATCATTTCACCCTACTTGCCGATAAATAATTTAAATTAAGGATATCACCTTGGCAGATTAAAGGTTCAGTCAGTCAAAACTCGTCTTATCAATTATGCTCCACTTAGAGGAGAAGTCATGCATGAAGAATAAGATGGGGGTTAATTTGTCGTTTTCAGTGATCTAAATCACATGTAATTTGGTTATCTATTGGTAAAATAGGAAAAAAGGACTATGAGGTGTGAATATGAAATGGACTTTAGGCGCAAAAACCGTCGCAGGTTTGGTACTGATTTCACTGATTACGTACGGAACTAGCGGCTTTTTTATATTTTTCCTTCAGGATTGGCTCTCGTTCTCCATGCCAAGCTGGTTGTATATCTCTATCGTACTCATCATGGGCGTATGCTGGAACGCGATTCTGGGCTGGTTTGCCTCTCGTTGGTTGACTCGTCCAATTGTGCATTTGTCCCGTGCGGCACAACAAGTCTCATCGGGGGATTTGACGGCCGAGATTCCAGAGCGGCGAACACAGGATGAAATTACTGTATTATATGATGCTTTTCGCGTAATGGTTTTTAATTTGAGAAGTATTGTAAACGATATTACAGATAGTACACGTACAACCTCACAGAACGCCCAGTCACTTAGTGAAGCAATCGCCCAGGCAGCGGAGCAGATCGAGATGATGTCTGATGCGGTGGATCATATTGCTGTGGGTGTGGAAGACCAGAAGACGACATCACATCAGTCTTTGATTACAGCGGATGAGATGTTGAACGATTTTCAGCGTATGCACAGTCAGTCGATTGGGATGACAGAGATGTCCGGCCAGATGGAACGTTCTGTAGATCATACGAAGCAGACCTTCTCTTCTTTGATGAAAGGAATGGACGAGCTGACGGAGTCACACAACCGTTCCCGGGACATCATGGTCCTGCTTGAGAAGGAAGCCTCGGATATTGAAGCCATTACTCAGTCTGTCAAAAACATTGCAGAGGAAACAGGGCTGCTTGCCCTGAATGCTTCCATTGAGGCTGCACGTGCGGGAGAAGAGGGATCGGGCTTTGCTGTCGTTGCTCAGCAGATTCGTAAGCTGGCAGATGAGAGCAAACAATCGGTGCATCGGATTAATGAGCTGATCAGCCGTGTTCAGCAGCGTATCAAGGATACAGCCCAACTGATTCATGAACAGCATGGCCTCGTTGTGAATGAGTCCGAGCGCACGATCTCTGTTGATCAGACATTGCAGGAGCTTACAGGTACGGTAGAAGTGTTTATGAAGGGCGCTCATGAAATCGGATCCAAAATTGGGGAACAGACCAGCCGCGTAGAACAAACGCACGGCCATGTGAAAAAGATTCAAGGGAAAGCCGGATCTTTCTCGGATGAGGCAAGACGGATTATGGATGCGGCACATGAAGAGACGGCAATTATGCAGGAGATTTCATCCTCGGCTGAAGAACTGAGACAGTTAACAGATCGATTAATGGACAAAACGAAAGCATTTCGGATGCAGCCTTAAGCTGTTTCCGGGGTGTTTTTTTGCTTATTATGGTTAAAGCCGAACGTTCTTTCGTAGAAACTGAAATATGTAAAGATTTTTTTATGAAACATTAACAAAATCGCAACGCTTGGGCGATAAATGAAGATATAATGGTAGTATTCCACTACAGATTAAGGAGCCCAGCATATTGAAAACTTGGACAGGTATCCTGCTGATGATTATTTTGGCGGTAGCGACGATTAGTACAACTTCGTCTGCCAGAACCATGAATGAATCGCAAAAACAGCTTAACATAGATGATCAATCCAGCCAGACCTCAGCGGTCGTGGCTTCCAATATAGAAACAATGAATGAAGCAGCGTTTACAACGAAGGAAACGATTCCTGTAAAGGGAGAGTACGTTTCGGTTGCTCCAGAAAATGAGAATGTAAGACTATACCCCATGAAAGTCGAAGGTTCAGGATATATATATAACGGAATGGTGTTGGAAGTGAACGGCAAGAAACGTGAATTCAGCAAATGGCAAGGAGAAGGCGGATCCTACAAACCCGAAGTGCACGAACTGGATCTGAATGGAGATGGCAAGAAGGAGATTGTTGTTTTGTTTACAGCTGGTCATGGTACAGGCATCTATCTGGGTGAAGCACATATTATCGATCCAGAAACGCTGGAAGAGATGAAGATGCAATCACTGGATGAGATTGTGAAGCAGCATGTAAATTCGAAAGTCATTGTTACACCAGGTCAGGTGACGATCAACGTTACCGTTGATGGTGTTCATTCAGAACCTTCCCTAATGGAGGAAGACACGAGCGAGGGAGTGTATAACGAGCAGCTCAAGTTCGGCGGTGTTGTTTATTACAGTGTGGAGAATGGCAAGTTGGTTGTGTCGGCATCCGGTGCATACGGTATGGGTTTATATGACGGTGACTTGAACTTTGCCTATGACTATAAAGATGGCGAGTGGCAGGCTGTGGACTTGGAATACAGCACGGAAGAGTATGAAGATGAGTACTATGAATCTTTTGATTGAACGGAAGTAATCAGAGAAGCGCAGAATAGCTGAGAACAATGATAAAAAAATATGTCCCCACGGTCTGAAATGACAGAGGGAAACGGGTGAGGCTGAAAAAATGATGTACCTTTAGCCTCGCTTTGTGCTATCCAAAATCGAATTTTTTTTCAGAGATTTACCATGAAATGGTTGACACAAACACTTTAGTCGTTTAAATGTATAAAGGATGGAACTCATCTATTTCATACTTTAGGAGGGATCATTCATGAAGAAGAAGGTTGTATTGGGCTTAATGGTGGGTACACTAACTCTCGGCATCGGCACTGGCGCACTCGCAGCAACGGGTCTGGAACCGATCAAAGCATATTTGAACAGCAAGATATCTCTGAAATTAAATGGGACAACGGTAACAGCCAAAGATGCTAATGGGAAAACGGTATTGCCGATTACTTACAACGGAACGACCTATTTGCCAGTGCGTGCAGTCGGCACACTGCTCGGTACAGAAATTACGTATGACAGCGCAACATCATCCGTTAACATTGGCAGCAGTAATGGATCTGCACCACCATCCGAAACCGGCGGCAAGCTGACATTAAGTTCGCTGGGAACTGCAGCCTTGGGCACCTCGGACTGGCATACCAAAGATCCGGCCGAAACGGCGTACAAAGGCAAAGATTACAAAGATGTTTACCTGCATACCGACACAGCCAAGCAAGGCAAGAGCTTCCAAGTTATGACCCAGAAAAAGTATGCCAAGCTTCATCTCGATTTGGCTGTTCTTGGCGGTTCACAGAAGCTTGAGATTATGGACGAAAACAATACAACGCTCAAGACGGTATCGCTTGCTCCTGAAGACGGATTGGTTGGGGTAGACGTGGATGTTGCAGACACGGATGCCATCTTTGTTGAAATCGTTGATGAGGACCCGGGTGCCTCCCTGTTTGTTCCGTTGACGACCTCATATTTAACCAAAAAATAAACGAGATATTAAAAACGATTATCGCCTATGCATCAGCCGGATGGTTGTTCCGGATTGGCATAGTGATAATCGTTTTTTTGTTCTTTTGGGACGTATGATCAGGTTAGCGAATTGCTGTATCGAGCGGTTTGAGATTCGCTTCAATCTCTGCACGGCGACCTTCAAGGAATGGAGGCAATGCCAGGGACTCTCCAAGATGAGCCAATTCTTCATCCGTGTCGAAGCCGGGACCATCGGTTGCCAGCTCGAACAGAATGCCATTGGCTTCACGGAAGTACAGGGAGCGGAAGTAGAAACGGTCTACGAAACCGGAATTCGGAAATCGGAAATTATGAACCCGTTCTACCCATTGTTTCAGTTCTTCTTCATTATCTACCCGGAAGGCAACATGGTGCACACTACCTCGTCCAGGGCGTTCTTGGGCAAGGTCATTTCGTTCTTCGACATGCACCTCGGAGCCACTACCACCTTCACCGGATTCGAAGACGAGTACATCGGGTTGGCCTGCGACAAAAGCAGGATAGGTTCCTTTTTGACGGAAGCCGAGCAGCTCGGTAAGAACTGGAGCGGTAAGGGAGGCGTCTTTAACGGTAAGATGGACTGGGCCTAAGCCGACAATGCCATATTCGACAGGTACAGGACTTTGATCCCAAGGTTTACCCCCGGCAACACCTGTATTGTGCTCATCAGAAACCAGAATCAGACGTTGTCCTTCAAAGTCCGTAAACGAGAGAGTGGCGCGCCCCCCACGCTCGGTGACTTCTCCATGAGGAACATCGAATTCATCAAAACGCTGTTGCCAGTACGTCAGGGCTGCATCGCTAGGAACACGAAGTGATGTTGCTGAGATACTGTTCACGCCTTCGCGTGTCTGTCCGGCCATCGGAATCTCAAAGAAGGTAAGTTCGGTACCCGGATTCCCTTTTTCATCTCCATAGAAGAGGTGGTAGACCGAAACATCATCCTGATTGACTGTTTTTTTGATCAGTCGCAAACCCATGACGTTGGTGTAGAACCGATAATTCTCAGCGGCGTGTGCGGTCAGTGCAGATACATGGTGAAGTCCTTTAATTTGCATTATAAATTCCTCCTGGTGGCTAATTTATTTTTTATAATATTCCCGTTAAGAAAGTTACTAACTTTTTGTGTGTTTTGTTGTTGGATTTATCTTAACATAAAGATATTTAAAATACAATCCTAATTTAGAATTCCATCTGGACAGTGCATTCATTCAATGACAAAATGAAAAAGTTAACATTAAAGAGATAAACTGTGTTTGTGTAATGAGAAGGAGAGAAGAGGAACATGGCTTATCCTCAGTGGCTAGACCCTTATGATGCAAAACCGTTTATGCTGTTTTCCAGTTCGCACCTATGGGCGATCGGTGTGATTGCTGCACTGGTTCTATTGATGTTCCTGTTTCGGAATTGGCTGCGCTCATTTTCATCCAACACACGCCGTACCTTTCGGATCACTCTGGCATGTGTCATGTTGGGCTGTGAAATTGTGCTTCAGCTCTGGTATGTATATGGGGATGTGTGGAGTTTACAGACTTCATTGCCGCTGGAGTTATGCAGTCTGTCCCTATTGTTATCTGCGCTGCTATTATTGACACGCAGCAGACTGCTGCATTCTGCATTGCTGTTCGCAGGTATAGCAGGAGCCTTGATGGCAATCGTAACGCCTAATCTCGGTTATGGTTTTGCACATTTTCGTTTCATTCAATTTTTTACTGCTCACGCTTGTATTATTCTGGCGTTGCTCTATATGACTTGGGTGGAACAGCTTCGTCCAAGCTGGAGATCTGTGTTGGGTTCGATGATATTCGTGAACGTGGCTGCGTTGGTCGTATATGGTGTGGATGTCCTGCTTGAAGCCAATTATATGTTCCTGAGACACAAACCGAATACGCCTTCAGTGCTCGACATGTTGGGCCCCTATCCCTTGTACATTCTTGGGGAAGAGGTATTGGCGTTAGTCATGTTCTCCCTAATGTACGTCCTGCTCTTTGCCATTCCTGAGCGGCTGAATAATCGAGTGAAGAGAGGAAAGAGTTCAGCGCTCTAGTTAAAGGTCATCCGATACCAATGGTAGGCAGAGGGAGCTGTTCTTCGTTCTTCTATAAAGATATATTTCAAACTAAACATCCCGCAGCGGTCTGGATATCCAGATCGTTAGCGGGATGTTTGGCTGTTAACTCCACAGGGAACATGTTACTAAATATCATCCACGGAGCAAAGATTCCGCTCCATCCACGTAGATCCGGGTACCGGTCACATGGGAAGATTCATCAGAAGCGAGGAAGAGCACCAGATTGGCGACTTGCTTCGACGTTCCAGGTTCACCTTTGAGTGGATGTTCATGACCTTCGGGAAATTCAACCGGGATCTGTACTTCTTTCAGATCGTCCGAAGGATAGGTGTTGTCATCGATGTTCGTGTCTATGGCTCCTGGGCAGACGGCGTTGACACGAATCTTGTAACGAGCCAGTTCCAATGCTGCCATCTTTGTAAAAGCCGTCTGACCTGCTTTACTGGAAGCGTATGCAGAGAACCCTATGCCAGAGAATACACGGTTACCGTTGATGGAACTCGTAATAATAATGCTTCCTCCGCGGTCTTTCAAATGGGGTATGGCGTACTTCACAGTTGCGAACGTGCCGCGCATATTGATGCCCATCGTCTGATCCCAGTCCTCAGGTTCCATCGTTTCAATGGGAGCCATCGTGCCGTTGATGCCCGCATTGGCAAATACAATATCAAGCTGTCCAGCTTGCTCTGCCACCTGATTGATTGCTTTCTGCACGTTGTCCGGTTTGGATATATCACATTCAATGACGTGGCCTTCTCCGCCTGCATTCTCAATCGTCTGTTTGGTTTTCTCAGCATTCTCCGGGGTACGGTCCAGCATGAACACTTTGGCCCCATGCTCAGCGAAACGAATGGCGGTTGCCTGACCAATTCCTGAGCCACCTCCGGTTACAATCGCAACTTTCCCTTGCAAACGTTGTTCAGTCATCCTGATCCCTCCGTATCGTATGGATTATCAGTAACTCTCTATCTCTACATACCCGACTAAAGAGTGATGAATCATATGCACGATACAAAAAAACAGGACCGTTCAACGGCCCTGTTTCTATCATTTAGATATCATGATGATCTGATTGCTGCAAAAATTACTTGTGTTTCTTCCAGTCCAGCGAACTGTTATTCAACAGGTACTCAAAATCATTATCTTTTCGCTTCTGTTCCGCTTTACGAGCTTCTTCCGCCTGCAGGCGTTCCTGCTCTTTGCGGTCTGCCTCGGCAGCCTTGGCTTCATCCGCCTGAGCTTTCAGTTTCTCTAACACATCACTGCTCAGCAGATCCTTTAGTGTGGTCGGTTTATCCTGTGCTGCTTTGGGAGCAGGGGTGTGTTTTTTGGATTTTGCCATAGAATAATCTCCTCTCAAAAACATGAATCAGCTTCCATTATCGTTCAGTAAATATATTATATCAGGTTCACCAAACCCATTCCATGAAACTGAGGGACAAAAGCAGGAAATAGGGGGTTACGTGACGAATGAAAACGGGTATAAATTCATATATTATTACCGATACTGCGACTATTCCCTGGAGAAAGGAGTCGTTGTTCGTGGAAGTAAACCGTAGTTTACTGAAAGGGCTTGCATGGGGTGTTGCTTTCAGCTGTCCGCTATGGATTGCGATCATCGGTTGGTTGCGTTTGATGGGATGGATGTATTGAGATCAGCGGGTTGCAGAGCTGCTGCATATAGAGTTGTGCCGGAAGAGGGCATTTTTTATAAAGTCATTTATGTAAACGCTAACATTGAATAAAGCTCTGCCTTGCGTGAATACGCAGGACAGAGCTTTTGTTTGTCTTACAGGTTGTGAATTAAGATGGATAACTAAAATCCGTTCCAAAGGTAAGGTTAAGGCATTTTTACCGGTTCAGGATATTCTACTCCTTGAGTGTCGACAGTGACTTTTTTCATCACCTGATCCGTAACCGGTTTGTCTTTTTCGCCTATTTGTTGAGCAGCTATTCCATCAACGACGTCCATACCTTCTGTCACTTTGCCAAAGGTAGCATAAGCGTTATCCAGATAATCAGCATCAGCTAACATGATAAAAAACTGGGAGCCTGCGGAGTCCAAATCATTTGTCCGCGCCATGGAGATAACCCCACGCGTGTGATTAAGGTGGTTTTTATGACCATTGGATGTAAATTCTCCTGTGATTGCATAACCTGGGCCGCCCGAACCATCGCCGTTTGGATCACCACCTTGAATCATAAAGCCTGGGATAACACGGTGAAAGTTCAAACCGTCATAGAAACCTTTATTCGCCAATGAGATAAAATTGTTCACCGTATTTGGTGCAATCTCCGGATAGAGCTCGATGACGATTTTCTGACCATCTGACATTTCAATTGTGGCTACAGGATTGGGACCAGTAGGCTCCACTGGAGCCGGTGTTTCCGTCGCGCTGCTTGCAGGGCGCCCACAACCACTAATGACGATAAGCAACATCGCTAGAACCAGCGACACAGCTGTTGTTTTTTTCCACCGAAAAGACATGAGAACGTTCCCCCTTGCATCTCTGCATAATATATTTAGTCAGAATTATTTTCGGATAATCCCTCAACTATCATACCGTTTTTGCGGACAAGATGGCAATGCAAGGTAGGATATTATGGGTGATAAGGGATGGTGTAAATGCTTACAGAAGTGTAAAATAAGGAAAATGCTTCCGCAGTCAGGGACGTACGGGTCTGTTCCTTCCGCTCCAATACACGGCAGTCCCGGCGTCAGTAACGGAAAGGGCGTGCGGGTATATGGACTTCTCGTGGAAGCGTAATCTGGTGATTTTGTGGATTGGTGTGTTTTTTTGCAGCACCGCTTATTCGATCTCCATCCCATTTCTGCCTTTGTTTCTGAGTGGCGATCTGGGCGTTCGTGATCACCTGGAGTTCTGGTCAGGGCTTGCCTTTGGCATCACGTTTCTGGCAAGTGCGCTGGTGTCTCCCTTCTGGGGATCACTGGCTGACAAATACGGGCGCAAGCCAATGCTGATCCGGTCGGGATACAGCCTTGCGGTTTTGTATTTGATCAATTATTTTGTGCAGGACCCCTATTCATTAATCGTGGTTCGTTTGTTTCAGGGATTGCTCGCGGGGTTTGTTCCGGCGGCGATTGCACTTGTCGGTACCAATACACCGGAAGAGAAGACAGGGTATGCACTTGGTATCATGTCAACAGCCGGGGCAACAGGAGGTATAATCGGCCCATTAATTGGTGGGGTGGTAAGCCACTATTATGGCAACCGGAATGCATTTTTATTTTCCAGCATCGTAGTATTGGTCTCGGCGTTGATCGCAACCTTCTGGGTCAAAGAAGAGAACTTCAACCGGAACAAGGCACGTTCTCATGTGATGGATGACATTCGTGAAGCCAGGGCCAATAAATTGTTTATTACGGTGCTTGGCATGATGGGCATATGTACCTTCTCCGTGATGATTCTGGAGCCGTTATTGACGGTATACGTGATGGAAATGGGCATTCAGCCTGATCGTGCTTCTCTCAGCTCGGGCATTATTTTCTCTGCGGTTGGTGTGGCTACGGTTATTATGGCACCGCGCTGGGGTAAGATCGGTTCGCGAATCGGATATGGGAAAGTACTGATCATTGGCCTCGTTGGAGGGGCGATTGGTAACCTGCTGCAGTTTTTCACTACAGGTTATATTGGATTCGGCATCTTGCGTTTTGTGTATGGATTGTTCTTTGCTGCGGTGTTCCCGGCGATTAATGCAATGATTGTGCAAGTGACAGAACCTGGCTTCCGGGGAAGAGCATTCAGCCTGAATCAGTCGGCTTCCCAGATCGGTACGATGGCGGGGCCGATAATCGGTGGTGTTCTGGGTGGCTGGTTGCCGATTCGTTGGATTTTTATCATCAATGGAGTGGCGCTGCTGATTACCGCCATTGTGGCGAAATGGTCCCGACTGGAGGAGAAGTTGCCGGGAGCGGGCAAACCTTTGGCGAAGTAATCAAAAAATGTTAAAACGTGAAATGGCTAATTGGATAGCAGAGAGAGGGATGGCACCGTACGAAGACGGTAGCCATCTCTTTTTCAGGATAAAGTCATTGTTATTACGAAATTAAAGCAAAAAGAAACCTCTTGGGCAAGAGGCTTCCTATATTCTTAATGAATCTGTAATGCGTTCCTATTCATCCAAGGATGAATCTTTTCGTGGACCTTCAACGCCTTCAACGTTCTCCTTCGGAATGGCATGTTCAACAGCATCAAGCTGATCCTCATCTGCTAAGGCTTCGGGAAAGGAATCTTCCGTGAACAATCCAAAATTCGGATCAATATCCCGCTCGGTTACCAGATTATCGGGCTCATATACTTGTCGCTTGTGATTATCCTTCATCGTGTCTGCACCTCCTAATTCAGGCTGTGACAAGAGGATTAGCGCCGTGGTGGAATATCGTTCTCCGGTTTCGCATCTGCCCCAGCGCCGTTTAGCAGGTCCGTCCCGTGAAGAGCGTTGGGGTCGGGTGCCGCAGGATCAACCGGACTATTCGGTTGAATAAGATCAGCATCAGGTACGGATTCGAGTGCAGGCTCCGCTGTCCGTGACTCCAATTCCGGTTCTTCCGTAGCCGCTACAAGGGGCGGATTCACTGTATTATCAGTATCGATACGTTTTCCCGTAACTTCATCAAAAGTGTCTATGTCACCTTCAGGAACTTCGGTTTCCAGTGGAATATCACGGGACCTCTGATAACGGTCGTAGTAACGTTCACTCTCTTCATTGCTAATCGGTCTGTCTGACATAAGTAGCACTCCCTCTCAGTGGATTATATTTATTGGTTGTTTTTTTTGATTGTGCAGTTATCTTGAAAAGAAAGGTTCTTATTTCGTAGTTACCCAAAGGGCTAACGTTGTAATCTCGCACCCATTATGATTCCCTTGTGTTCCCAAAATATAAATATAAGCTGAAAGTGAATAATGTACGGATTACAGATTCAACGTATATGCTTTAAAATTTAGGAAATACATATTTGACCAGAAAGTACAGAAATCCAAAGAAAATAATGATATAAGCCGCATACTTGATAAACGTGGAAGCGACCATACTTGAATCCGATTTGTGTTGGACATCCTTATGTTCTACCTCTACCGTTCTGTGTGGCTCATTCATTTGAATCACTCCTCATTGGTAAGTGTTTGCTTTGAGGAACATTACACCCGGAAGGGACGATTGAATCGCAGAGATCAGTTTTACAGCTTTTCATCTTTGGCCTATGATATGATGAAACATGGATATATGAGGGAGGGATTCCAATTGGATTGGTTTACGCTGGGGAATATGATCACTCAAATCCGAATCGGGCAAAAAGCGTCTACGCCCGGGTTTTCCCGTACCGTTATTCGTCGTCCGGACGGGCTGTTCTGGGTAGGCGGGATATGGTCAGGACAGATTGTCCAGTTGCGGGACTATCTTTTCTCGGATATATGGACGATCTATGACGATGAGGAAACAGAGCAGTGGTTGGAATATCGTACGAAGATTGAACAGAAAGAGCGCGAAATGATTGAGAACCAGTTCGAAGATCTGCGCGGATAATGGAGAAAACACTCGGAATCTATCAAATAAATGGAAATAAAACTATAAATCTACTAAAATGTGAATTTTCATTTTCCTACAAGAAGGTGACACGTCAAACTGTGGCGAATGATAAATGAGAGAACTTGGGGATAGAGAAAATAAGAACTTTGAGGTGCTGTGAATGAAAAATGTGCCCAAAGCTATCATCATCTTATGGATAAGTATGTTGAATATTCTCTGCTTGCCGCATGATTTCGTCTCAGCGACTGCAGGAGAAGTTGACAAACCTGTATCCATTACGGGATGGGAAGTAAAATGGGGGAACGTACACGATCAGGGATTCATCAGTGAGGTTCAAGGTACGGAGGAGATCTGGGAGAAGCAAGGTGCTGAAAAGCTGGAATACAGCAGCGTAGAAGCTCCTTCGGGTTCCATGTGGACTCGTGTGACCATTCCTAAAATAAACGAAGATAGCTCAGCAATCCGTTTTGAGAATATTAAAGGGAACCACATTGTAATCTACTTGGACGATCGTAGGGTATATGAGAATTATCATTACAATTATGATAACAACGCTGTGTTGTTACCCTTATCAAGTGAGAATTCAGGTGGAAAACTTTACGTATGGTCAGAGAATGAAAAAGGCAGACTTGGCATCTACGGAACGGTTCAGGTTGGGCCTTATGCTACATTACAGGAAAAGTACATTCACAATGGACTGCTTGATGTGATATTGGGAGCGACCTTTGTGTTCACGGCTCTAACGATGCTGAGTTGCACTTTTTTCCTGGGCAAATTCCATAAAGGGTTGTGGATTTCGCTATGTATCGTGATGGGTTCAATCGGAACGATGATTATCACCTATTCACAGTTTTTATATACGTTCTACCAGGTTTACGGTAATCTGTATTCCGTATTGTTTGACCTGGCTATGCTGATGGGCATGCCTGCACTCTGTTATTTTTTTGAACAAATTATCGGACCAGGTCGTTATGGCATCTTTACCAAACTAAGAAAATTCCAATTCATCTATTCTGTAGTTGCTGTGGCTGCTCTGATGATTGATTTTATTTCAGGCGGTCAATGGGACATGCTCTATAGTTTGTTGGTTCAGAACGTGATTGGATTCGTTCTCGTAATCCTGTTGAGCATCTTAATGATCGGCACCATCTCCAAAGCGCTTCAACGGAGCCGGGAAGCTCTTTTGCTTGCTACGGGATTCGGCACATTTGCCTTAATCAGTGTTGCTGAACTACTGTGGTATTACCAGCGTAATGGAACATATCATCTGATATGGTGGAAATGGTCCATGGTTGCTTTTATTATCTCACTTATTGCCATACTGGGAAGCCGATTTGCTGAAAAACATACCAAAGTGCTTGAATACTCGAAAGAGTTGGAATTGTTCAATAATGAATTGCAGCGATCCGAGAAAATGGAAATCATTAGTGAACTGGCGGCGTCGGTTGCTCATGAGGTTCGTAATCCGTTGCAGGTGACACGAGGATTCCTTCAGCTCATGACAGAGCAGGAAGACAACAAAAACAAGGGATATGTGCGGATTGCTCTGGAGGAGCTTGATCGGGCTTCCGGCATTATTACCGACTTCCTAACGTTTGCCAAACCGGAGTTCGATCATATTGTCTCTCTGAATATCGCGGATGAATTTAATCATATTGAAGGCATTCTTGTACCGATGGCTAATCTGGAAGGCGGCAAAATAACAACTGACATTCCGCCAGATCTATGGATTAGAGGGAACTCTTCCAAGTTCAAACAGGCTTTTATTAATATTATTAAAAATAGTATAGAAGCGCTGCAAGGACAGGGTCAGATTGATATTTGGGCCTATGCCCAGGATGGGATCATTAAGGTACATGTAAGAGATAACGGTGAGGGCATGGATGAGGAAGCGCTGGTCCGCCTTGGGGAACCTTATTTCTCGAATAAAATTAAGGGAACAGGCCTTGGCATGATGGTGACCTTCCGAATCGTTGAAGCCATGCATGGGCAGATTAGCTTTACAAGCACAAAAGGGGTAGGAACAGAGGCCGTTGTATCTTTTGCCGCGTTCGTCGAATGACGAGCGGTAGAAGTATACAATGGCTTTTTTGTTCGCTACCCCTTGTGCCGTTCAATTACATATTCAATCTAATCCGTTTAGCTTCTCCATGGTCCGCAATTTACGTCATAATCCACTTTGGCTGGATTGGGAGGAATTACGAGAACGTAGTCGTTCTGTTGTTCTTCAACGGTACGGATTTGAATGTGTTCAGGAATATCAATGCCAAATGCTTCACGAAGCGCTTGCTTCGGGTTGGAGTGCAGTTGTTGTCTGAAGTGCTCATCGGTCCAGGCCTTTTCAATAATATCCTCGTGCAACGTTTTCTCTGATACCATCATCGTCAACATTCCCTTCATATTTAAAATTCAACTGTACCAGCTCTTCTTTTGTGATTAGGACAAATGTTGTTTCTCGCTGATCCAGTAATGAAACCCGCCTTGAAAAAGCACTTTTTTGTGTTGTTCAATGTCCTGAACAGTTTGTCCCAGAATGCCGCATAAGTAAGAATTAAACGCTTCGAGATGCGAAATTACCGAGTTAGAAGATGTTAGTCTGATGTTATATTGCTTAGCAATGTCTACATAGGAGTTCATCAATTGAGTATTGTATACATTATCATGTACACGTTCGCTTACAGGATGAGCCGGGTAATTGTGTTCCAGTGCTGCGGATATGTGGGAGAGGAAGCTGTTGTAATTTCCATGCACAGCATCTTGTTTGGTGTCTGTGAAGTCATCTGTCATCTGGAGAGTCATCAGTGCAATGTTGACGGCAGAACATACCGGAGTGATACGATGCTCCTGTTCCAAAAGAAGCAGTGAGCCAGCAGCTCCAAGCAGAAGTGGGGCTGCTTTTTGGGCGATTAATAGCGGGCTTCTCTTGAAATAATCGATGGAGTTCTCACCGGTGACGCTCATGGCCCAATCCTCCACATACTGTCTGAAATACGTCCAGAACGGGGAAGAAAGGCTGAATAGCTCTGAATAGGCACAGATCGCATCCACGTAGTAAAGATTACCCAGTGATAATTTCAGTGTCACATCTTCTGGCTGTTCGTCCATAACTTCATCCTGATTCAAAAAATATAGCATATGCAGGAGACAAGCAGTACTCAGTTTGTGTGCCTTCTCTGGAGGTAGACCATCCGAGAGTTGCATCCACAATGGAATAATGTAGCCAATGTAACTGTGACCCGAATCTCGTAACAAAGGATTGACCAAATGAAGTTGTTCTAGTGCATGTTCTGACATTGGTTCAGGATATTTCTGTACCAGCTGCTCTGCTGCAGCGAACACCACCTCCACATCGGATCTAAACGGATCAAACCATTCTCTCCGCATCGTTTGGTTACGCCCTTCCCAAAGTAAAGTAATAAGGACTATTCGACTAGATCATGAAGTTACTTCCAGTATACCGGAAATGAATTGAAAAAAATAGGAGGTTTTGTGATGAATTGTGAAAAAAACAATGACATTTTGTATTTTTATGGCATAAAAAAGCGGAAGTTAGGCTCAAACTAAGAGAGCACAGGATTTTGACATATGAAAGGAAGAAGAGAAATGAAATACAGATGGAAAAAATGGATGGCAGCCGGACTGGCAGCCGTATTTATAACAGCATCAACCGGCTATACGGCATCCGCTGATCCAAATGGATCTGTTGAGGATCATGTGGCGACACCATCTTCCTCCTCAAACCAGACCAAGCCATGCATGCAAGCAGGTCATGGCCTGTTTATGATTGGAGAAACCGCGGACCTGCTCGGTATTGGGCTCCGTGATTTAAAGGAACAGATGGAGCTTGGCAAAACGTTGACTCAGATTGCCAAGGAGCGCAAGGGACTTAGTGAAAATCAATTGTTGGAGAAGCTGAAGCCCTCGCTCTCTCAGCGATTGGATAAAGCAGCCGAAGAAGGCTGTCTCACGAAAGAGCAGGCAGCAGCAGCCAAAGCAGGAATGGATACCAAGCTGAAGAAGGTAATTAACACACCACTGCGGGAATTAAGACGTGAGTTCGCTCACCACGGCAACAGACGTCCGATGATGGACAAGGGGGCTATTGCACGCTTTATCGGCATCACCCCGGAGCAGCTCCATCAGCAGCTTCAAAGCGGGAAATCACTGGCTGAGATTGCTCAGGCAAAAGGCATCAGTGAAACGCAACTGGTAGACAAGCTGAAGGAGCAGTTGACGGGTGACCTGAAAAGGTTCGTTAATCAGAAGGGCAATGCACATCAAGCTCCTGGTCCTCACGAACCTGTACCCGGTCGATCCGCTTCAACAGAAGTGAAGTGACAAAGAGCGTCTTCCACGAAGGGAGACGCTTTTTCAATATTCAACTAGAATTAGCTGGTTTCCGGACTGCGGTTTGCGCTAGCTGACGGATTGCGCTCCGGTGAACTTGTTCTGCTCGCAGAAATAGTATCATGCAAACGGGGACTTAGGCGTTTCTTCCGTTGTAATCCTATGGTGAAGCGTGAACCAGGAAGTTGGGAAAGTCCCCAACTGATTGCAAGGGACGTTGCTACGGTAACAAGAAACGAAAGCAATGTTATCGGTAGATGCCATCCGGTTAGTGTAAGTGGCCGGGTAATATACGCAATGCAATAGATAACCAGTGCATGAACCAGATAGCCACCAAAGGAATATCGGCCAATCCACGTCAGGAGACGCTGAAATGGTGAATCTTTGCCTCGCAGCAGTACAAGGAACCCATAGAACATGAACATCTGAGCCATGATGATGATGAATGTCGTGGGCTTCAGATAGGTTGAGATATTCAGATTAACGACATCGTCTGATCCCCGCAGCACATCATATCCAAGCCAGATGTACATGCCGATAAACAGACAGACCATCCAGGGCAATACCTTTGCAGTCCAACTTCTCCAACTATCCACTGACCAGGCACAGACTGCCCCCAGCAAAAAGTAAAACCAGTACATAACCCATGAATAAGAGCGATATTGCAGCAAACCCGACCAGGGTTGGGGTAAGGAAGCTGTCCACCCGCCCATATCGTAGTAGGACCATTTCATAAGTAAAGTGTATAATGCCATCCCAATGAGAATCAGCGTGATGACGGATTGCATCGGGGTGAAGCGTGTAACTTTTTCAATACGTTTCTGAATGAACTTGGCTCCCGCAAGAAACAGGGGAAACAGAATATAGAACTGAAACACCATAATCACAAACCACAGATGATATCCCGTCTGGGGGAGGAATAGTTCACGAACAAAACTCCGGAAGTCCGGCATACCCGAAAGCCAGAACTCAGGGGTGAATATCCGGACAAACAACCAATAGATGAATGTCCATACCACAAAGGGCACATAGATATCTCCAAACCGCTTACGGATAAAACGGGGGTAATCCGGTTTGGTGTGACTATGATGATAGAACAGCATTACACCGGACAGAAAGACAAATGTCGGCGTACCGAAACGAGTCAGATGATAAATCATGGTCAGCATGATGGAATCGGGTTGTTCAATATCGGCGCGATATATATATTCCGCGATGTTATGCTGCATCACAATAGCGAGAAATGCAAGGCCGCGCAGCTGAGTCCATTCCACGATTCGCGGTTTATTCACGTGTATTCCTCCTTCGTGTAACCGGAATTCATCATTTAAGGGTACCTGTTGAACATTAAGGCTGCATTAAATGGGGAAAATAGGTACAAAAAAAGATGGCGGCAGCCATCTTTTTAATTGGAGTATCATTGCTATACCTGCCTCATTTTATTTTGATTCCATTTAGTTTAAATCTGGTACTTTTGTTGATTCATCCTCTGAGGATTTCGCATCTTCTTCAAACAAATTCTGAATGTATGCTTGAAGTTTCGGTTTATTCACACCGAGTACTTGGGCAGAACCTGCAAGTTCATTGGTTAGCAACTTGTTAGGAGGGATCTGCTGTTTATCGATTTCATTTACGTTAATATCGAATCCGAGCGAAGCCAATTTTAACATCTGTGTTGGACTGAGGTCTGTCTCGATATATGGAGCGACAGCTTCCAATATTTCAGGAATCTTGAAGAGTGACGTAGTGCTTTGCATTTTCTTAGCCAGCTCAGTCATAAAAATCCGCTGCCGCTCGGTACGCGTAAAGTCTGATGTGGCATCATGCCGGAATCGCACATATTGGAGGGCGGTCTTACCGTCCATATGCTGAAGTCCTTTTTTGAGATCAATATCGTACATATGTTTATCTGCTTTGCTGGTATAATACATGTCTTTCTCCACATCAATATCGATCCCGTCTACAGCATCAACCAGCGCCATGAATCCGATAAAATCGGTATACACGTAGTGCTGGATAGGGATGCCGAGCAAGTCACCGACCGTTTGTTTGGTTAATTCCGCTCCGCCGTAAGAGAAGGCCGCGTTGAGTCTGCTCTTTCCGTGTCCCGGAATATCAACATATGTATCACGCAGAACAGAGAAGAGATGGGCTTTCTTGGATACCGGATCAATGGAAGCGACCATGACCGAATCTGAACGGCCAGCATCATCCCCCCTGGTGTCACCTCCAAGCAGCAAAATGTTAACTCGTTCCTTCCCTTCCCATTTAGGAACAGGGGTGGTTGGAGTGTCCGTATTTTGGTTTGTGTCAGAAGTGGAAGTCTCGGAAGCGGTTGAGATGCTATTGGCAAAATGAACGATCGAGTATCCGTAATATACAATGACACCGGTTATGGCAAGTGCCAGGGTTAGGGATGTCCCCCATAACCATTTCTTAAGCATAATCTTCACCTTTCTATGAATGAACTATTATGTAACCCAAACTAGTTTAACAAAAAGTAAGAGAAATGTCCTCTTTGATTTCGAAAGTTCGGTTACTAGGCGACATATTTGACAAATAGTTAGTGTATATTTATTATGTAAAAAATAATCGTGTTTTGTGTAATGGAGGTATTAAACGACTGTTATGAATCAATCTGTATTTAATTGGATTAACCAGTTTGCAGACCGAATTCCGTTTCTGGACTGGTTTATGATTACATCAGCTGAATATGCGGTTTGGGTTATGATAGGGCTTCTTGTGATTGTGTGGTTTCTTGGCAATCCGTCGAAGCAACGAATTGTGTTTTATGCGTGTGTAGCTTCGATCGTAGCACTTGTTTTGGCAAAATGGGGAATTTCACCTGTGGTAGGTCATCCAAGGCCGTTCATGGAAGGCACGGTGCATCAACTGGTTCCTCATGTACCAGATCCATCATTTCCAAGTAAACATGCTTCCTTTGTATTCGCGCTCGCTGCAGCTTCGTTTTTTATCGGGCGTCGCTTCGGTATGTGGATGCTGTTGCTTGCTGTGCTGACAGGAGTGTCGCGTGTCTATGTAGGTGTACATTATCCTGGAGATATTCTGGGCGGATTCATTCTAGGTAGCCTGGTCAGTGTGATCTTGATCGCTACGCGTAATTATACCAAGTCGATTCCCGATTTCTTCATTAACATTCATCGGCGGATTTTCCGTTAGAAACAGTTGAATATAATAGGGATCAGAAGAGAAGTATCGGATACGAGAGCCTTAAGTTTTTGGTGAGCCAAAGACTTAAGGCTTTTTTGTGTTTATTTCGAAGTTAACTGAAATTTACAAAAATTGAATTCCGATATCTACAATTCATGACGATACGTGTCGATATACTATAAATATGTACTAGTTGAGGAGTGGGGAACATGAAAGATACGCGGGGAAACGTGAAGGGGAAATTGAGATTAACAATTCGAATGAAATTACTGACTGGATTTCTAATGGTAGTGGCTTTACTGGCTTTTGTAAGCATTTATGCGTTAACCCAAATTCATGATATGTCCAAAAAGGCCGATGAAATCGATAAGATGTGGATGCCCAGTGTGAGCCTGCTTGGTATGATGAATGGTGATATTTCGGACGTCGAGCGGCTTGCTCTTGCCGTAATTGTCGAAACAAATCCAACTGAAATCACCAAGATGAATGAAGTGTTGGAACAGCTCCAAGCCAAGATTGCGATTGAGCGCAAGGAACTGGTTTCACTCATCTCAGACAATACCGAAGCAGTGGCAATGTACAATACATTTAGCACGAACTATGAGGCGTATTTGGCGAAAATGCCGGAATTTATGAAATTGGGCATGGCTAACAATTACGAAGAAGCCAGCAGATTGCATTCAGAGGCCTATCCGTTATGGTATACAGCGAATGATACCATTGCCCAATTAATCACGATGGGGAACTCACTGTCGGATGCAGCAACGAATACATCGGTTGAGTCTGCTGAACAAGCATTTAATATTATATTGGGAGTCACTATTGTTGCTTTCCTGGTGGCCATGTTTATTGCCTTCTTCATTGCAAGCATCATCTCGCGTCCAATTCAGAAGATGAATGCAGCAGCGATGTTGATTGCAGGTGGGGATCTGACGAGTGAGAAGATCGTGCTCAAGAACAAGGATGAGCTGGGAACGCTGGCCGATTCCTTCAATGTGATGACAGGCAACCTGCGGGAGATGATTCAATCCGTGTCGATGACATCCGAACAGGTAGCCGCTTCCTCCGAAGAACTTCTCGCGAGTGCTGAGCAGAATACAAGGGCATCGGAACAGATTTCCGAAACGGTTGAGGAATTGGCCGTCGGTACATCGGATCAAGTAGATATGGTGAAACGTTCTTCGCAGGCGATGAGTGAAATGGCTCTTGGTTCGGAACAGATTGCTGAGCTTGCTCAAAGTGTATCCGTATCTGCCGTTGATGCAGCGAATCAGTCTGCCGAAGGAAATATGATTATTCAGCAGGCTGTTGAACAGATGGGATCTGTTCGCAATTCCATTGCATCACTGACAGAACTGGTTACAGGGCTGGGAGAACGTTCCGCAGAGATTGGTACCATTACCGAGGTTATTAATAATATTGCCCGTCAAACCAACCTTCTTGCATTAAATGCAGCGATTGAAGCGGCACGCGCAGGTGAGCACGGACGTGGTTTCGCAGTCGTAGCTGGAGAAGTGCGGAAGCTCGCAGAGGAATCTTCTACATCCGCACAACGGATTACGGATCTTGTCCAATTGATTCAGAAGGATACAGATCATGCCGTGCAGGCTGTGAAAGTGAACAGCAATGAAACGGAAGCCGGAATTGAGATTGTAACAGCCGCGGGACAAGCATTTGAACAAATTTCGAATGTAGTGAACAAGGTTGCTGGTGAAATCCAGGAAGTATCGGCAGGTTCCGAGGAAATGTCAGCAAGTACGAATGAAGTTGTAGGGTATGTGGATCAGATCTCTAACATTGCGGGAGAAGCAGCAGGCGGGGTACATAATGTATCTGCCGCAACCCAGCAGCAGCTGGCTTCGATGGAAGAGATTGCTTCGTCAGCAGGCTCTTTGTCCAAAATGGCTGAAGAGTTGCAGGAGCAAATCAACAAATTCAGAGTGTAAACGATCCAAAAGTAGGGTGTTCAGACTGGATAATGGCATGGTCATAGTTCAGTCTGTAACACGGCTTATCCGAGACATCTGGACTGTTTCTCATATTGCGTTCAAGCGATATGAGGGGCAGTCTTTTTTGTCATATCACTACCCAAACATGTCACAACAATGTTATTTCAGAAGTCACCAGCGCTGATATTGCAACTGGAGCAAAAGGATATAATGGTAATTAATGGTGGAAATACATGGAGTCACACCATAGAAAGGAGCGGGTCATTACATCAGTGTAATTGGAAAATTACGAGACGACTATTGCAAAAGGAGATGAATGGTTGAAGATGAAGGGAAGCTGGTGGAGACGAATCGCTATCCTCGCGTTATCGGTAGGGCTACTGGCAGGAAGTACATCCATACAGGCATGGAGTGGTAAGGCAGATGCGGCTGCCGGAAATCATAACTATGCGGAGGCATTACAAAAGGCGGTTTATTTCTATGAAACACAGCGTTCAGGGAATTTGCCCGAAGACAATCGGGTGGAATGGCGTGGTGATTCCGGATTAAATGACGGAGCGGATGTTGGGGTTGATTTGACCGGAGGGTGGTACGATGCTGGAGATCATGTGAAATTTGGTCTGCCCATGGCTTATTCGGCTACGATGTTAGCTTGGTCTGTTGTGGAATACCGCGAGGGATACGAGCAGGCAGGGCAACTGGAGGAGATTAAGGATAACTTGAGATGGGCCACAGACTATTTTGTGAAAGCGCATACGAAACCAAATGAATTATGGGGACAGGTCGGAGCGGGCAATACAGACCATGCCTGGTGGGGGCCTGCTGAAGTGATGCAGATGAACCGTCCTGCTTATAAGATCGATGCATCCTGTCCGGGAAGTGAACTTGCGGGAGAAACTGCAGCGGCACTCGCTTCTTCATCCATTGTGTTTCGGGACAGTGACCCGGCTTATGCCAACAAACTACTTCAACATGCCAAGGAACTGTACAGCTTCGCGGATACGTATCGAGGCAAATATTCGGATTGCATTACAAATGCCCAATCGTTCTACAATTCATGGACAGGTTACTATGATGAACTCGCCTGGGCTGCAACATGGTTATATATGGCGACAAATGATAGCGCTTACTTGTCCAAGGCGATTGCTACAGCGAATCTGTGGCAGGCAGATGGACAGAACGGGAACTGGGCCTATACTTGGACCCAAGGCTGGGATGACAAACACTACGGAGCCCAGATTCTGCTGGCTCGCATTACGTCGAGTCTGAACATGCCAGAAGCGACGCGGTTCATTCAATCCACAGAGCGCAATCTGGATTATTGGTCTGTAGGCACGAATGGACAAAGAATCAAGTATACACCGGGCGGGCTTGCCTGGCTTGATACATGGGGATCGCTCCGATATGCAGCAAATGCATCTTTTATTGCTTTTGTATACTCCGACTGGGTCAGTGATCCGGTGAAGAAAGCAAGATATCAGGACTTTGCCGTCTCTCAAATGAACTACATTCTGGGGGATAATCCTCGCCAGAGCAGTTATGTGGTCGGTTATGGTCAGAATCCGCCTAAGCATCCTCATCACCGGACCTCTCACAGTTCATGGACGAACAATGAAAATACACCTTCAGAGCACCGTCACACGTTGTACGGAGCGATGGTTGGTGGACCGGATGCAACGGATGCCTATACCGATTCCATTGGCGACTATGTCAGCAATGAGGTGGCAACCGATTACAATGCAGGCTTTACAGGCGCGTTAGCCAAGATGAATCTGTTATTCGGCCAGAATGATCAGCCCATCGCGAATTTTCCGGCTCCGGAAGTGAAGACAGATGAGTTCTTTGTCGAAGCTGCCGTGAAGGCATCCGGTCCCAATTACACGGAAATCAAGGCTCAACTAAATAATCGTTCCGGCTGGCCTGCGCGGATGGGGGATAAGTTATCTTTTCGCTATTTTCTGGATCTAAGTGAAGTTTACGCTGCAGGATATACCGTATCTGATGTCAAGGTTACAACCGCATACGCCGAGGGTGCTACCGTATCCCAACCGGTTGTGGTTGATGCAGCGAAACGAATCTATGCTGTTACGGCGGACTTTACTGGAACCAAGATATATCCTGGCGGGGAAGGACATTATCGCAAAGAGGTCCAGTTCCGCATTACCGGCCCGCAAGGCGCCTGGAATGCGAATAATGATCATTCATTCCAGGGCTTGGGCACAGGTAATGTGGCGAAGAGCGTATATCTCCCAGTCTACGATGCGGGAATACGGATATACGGTCAGGAACCTGGTGTTACACCGGTTGTCACTCCTGTTGCACCTTCTGGCGTGCAGGCTATATCAGGGAATGCTCAAGTCATCCTGAGCTGGGTAGCATCACCTGGGGCAGAATCGTACACCGTGAAGCGTGCCGAGGTGAATGGGGGTCCATATACTTCTGTAGCGACAGATGTACATGGATTGACATACACGAATACGGGGCTTACGAACGGAAAGACCTATTATTATGTGGTGACGGCTGTTAATTCAGCCGGAGAATCGCCCGGGTCTGCACAAGCCTCTGCCACGCCGCAAGCTGGAACATCGTTGCCTGGCGAACTGACGTTAAGCGGTACGGCTGGCAACGCCCAGTCGATTCTGACCTGGACGGCAGCAACGGGAGCAGTGACTTATAAGGTACAGCGCTCCGTTGTGGGCGGCGCATATGCCGATGTGGCAACTGGATTGGCAGTTTTGAATTACATCGATGCAACAGCGGTAAATGGAACGGCGTACAGTTATCGAATCGCCGCCGTGAATGCGAGCGGACAGACGTTGTCCAATATCGTGACGGTGACACCGAGTGCGCCTCCGGTAACGACGGGCACGCTTGAGGTGCAGTATCGTAATGGAGGGTCAGGTGCTTCCGGCAATGCGGTGACTCCGCAGTTTAATCTAAAAAACACTGGCACTCAGGCGATTGATCTGAGTACCGTGAAGCTCCGATATTATTTTACCAAGGACGGTGCAGGGGATCTGACCTTCTGGTGTGATTATGCTCAGATCGGCACGGCTAATATTGAAGGCAAATTTGTCACGCTGACTCCGACAACGGGCACAGCGGATACGTATCTGGAGATCAGCTTCAAATCCGGGACTGGCAGCCTGGCTGCTGGAGCGGAGACGGGTGTGATTCAGGGGCGCTTTTCCAAGAACAATTGGAGCAATTTCGATCAGAGCAACGACTATTCCTATGATGCAACCAAGACTGCTTTTACCGCATGGAATCAAGTAACTGGGTTTCAGGGAGGTACGAAAGTCTGGGGCATTGAGCCGTAACCTAACAGGGAGTTCAACAGCATGGGCAGACCCACGGTAATTCTAATTGAATTTCACCATTCCAGGGAGGTATATACATGTTGAAATCAGCTGCGAAAAAAAGTTTGTCTGCCATGCTAGCAGGGACCGTTATGCTGACCGGGTACACCGGTTTGTGGGCAGGCCCCCAAACGGTTTATGCCGAAGAGCAGAACATTGATGCTCAGGCGGACGGAATAAATGAAGCTCGATTTTTGCAATTGTATGATCAGCTGAAAGATCCGGCGAACGGTTATTTTTCTCCAGAGGGCATTCCCTATCATTCCATTGAAACGCTGATGAGCGAGGCACCGGATTATGGGCACATGACGACATCCGAGGCATACAGTTACTGGCTCTGGCTGGAAACGATGTATGGTCACTATACGGGAGATTGGTCCAAACTGGAAGCGGCTTGGGACAGCATGGAGAAATACATCATCCCTGTCAATGAAGGTGACGGCAAGGAAGAGCAGCCTACGATGAGTTATTACAATCCGAACAGCCCGGCCACCTATGCAGCGGAAAAACCTTTTCCGGATCAATATCCTTCTGCCATTAACGGTCAATATGCGGCCGGAAAAGACCCACTTGATGCCGAGCTGAAATCTTCCTACGGCAACAATCAGACGTACCTGATGCACTGGCTGCTGGATGTGGATAACTGGTACGGGTATGGTAACCTGCTGAATCCGAATCATACAGCGGCTTACGTGAATACA
This sequence comes from Paenibacillus sp. 276b, assembly GCF_900107875.1. NCBI lineage: Bacteria > Bacillati > Bacillota > Bacilli > Caryophanales > Paenibacillaceae > Paenibacillus > Paenibacillus sp. 276b. Next base: position 340,247 of record NZ_FNRR01000002.1, read on the forward strand.
TTCCAGCGTGGAGAGCAGGAGTCTGTATGGGAAGCCATTCCACACCCATCCCAGGACAATAAAACGTTTGGCAAAACGGGCGAAGGTTTCATGAGCCTGTTTACCAAGGAGACTCAGACACCGGCTGCCCAGTGGCGTTATACCAACGCAACGGATGCTGACGCACGTGCGGTGCAGGTACTGTATTGGGCGAAGGAGATGGGCTACACCAATACAACGTATCTGGACAAAGCGAAGAAGATGGGCGACTATCTGCGCTATGGGATGCACGACAAGTACTTCCAGAAGATCGGAAGTGCCAAGAACGGCACACCAACTGCCGGTACAGGCAAAGACTCTAATATGTATCTGATGGCATGGTATACCTCATGGGGCGGCGGCCTTGGCGAGGGTGGGAACTGGGCTTGGCGGATTGGAGCCAGTCATACGCACCAGGCTTACCAGAATCCGGTGGCAGCGTATGCCTTGTCTGATCCGGCAGGTGGCCTGATTCCAAAATCGACAACTGCCAAGGCAGATTGGAATGCATCGCTGAAACGCCAATTGGAGTTCTACACCTGGTTACAGTCTCACGAAGGGGCAATTGGCGGTGGAGCGACGAACAGTTTTGATGGCTCTTACAAAGCTTATCCTGCTGGAACCAGTACGTTCTATGACATGGCTTATCAGGAAGCTCCTGTATATCGGGACCCCGACTCCAACACGTGGTTTGGTTTCCAGGCTTGGTCGCTGGAGCGTGTAGCTGAGATGTATTACATTCTTGCTGAGAGCGGGGACCTCAGTTCTGAGAACTTCCAGATGGCCAAAAAAGTCATTACCAAGTGGGTCGACTGGGCCAAGGATTATGTATTCGTCGATGAGCGTCCGGTGACGGATGCACAAGGATATTATCTGAATGCGGCAGGTCAACGGATACTTGGAGGTACCAATGCACAGGTTGCTACTACACCTGCACCGGGCGAATTCTGGATTCCAGGCAGCCAGGAATGGCAGGGGCAACCGGATAAATGGAATGGGTTCAGTGCCTTTACGCAAAATCCGAATTTCCATGTGGTAACCAAAGATCCTGCTCAGGATACAGGCGTACTGGGGAGCTATATCAAAGCCCTGACGTTCTTTGCTGCGGGGACTCAAGCCGAAGGCGGCGTACTCAGTGCCAAAGGCCAGGAAGCCAAAGATATGGCCGAGAAACTATTGAATACGGCGTGGGATTACAATGATGGTGTGGGGATCGTGACTGAAGAAGTCCGTAAAGACTACTTCCGTTTCTTTGCCAAAGAGATCTATATTCCGGCAAACTGGACGGGAACCTTCGGGCAGGGGAACACGATACCGGGTACAGCCGGCGTACCTTCTGACCCGGCCAAAGGTGGTAATGGCGTATACATTGGTTACCCTGACCTGCGTCCAGCCATCAAGCAAGATCCGGCATGGGCTTATCTGGATAATCTGTACAAAACGTCTTATAATCCAACAACGAAAAAATGGGAAAATGGCGCACCAACCTTTACGTATCACCGTTTCTGGTCACAGGTGGATATGGCTACCGCGTATGGCGAATATGATCGTCTCCTTGGTAACACAGGAGGCCCAGTGGTCCGAGTGCCAGCAGCTCCGGCGGGTCTGACAGCTGCAGCAGGCAGTGAGCAGGTTGCTCTGAACTGGACCGCATCCACTGGTGCCGCTTCTTACACGGTAAAACGTGCAGAGGTGAGCGGTGGCCCGTATACTTCCGTAGCAACGGGTGTTACCGGTTCGACCTTCACAGATACAGCACTGACCAATGGAAAAACGTACTATTATGTGGTGACCGCAGTGAATACGGCGGGTGAATCTGCACCTTCTGCTCAGGCCTCTGCAACACCGCAAGCGGGAACCTCTATACCGGGAGTGTTAACCCTTACGGGAACGGCAGGCAATAATCAGGCTGTGCTGACATGGACCGCATCGACCGGAGCTGCAAGTTACAAGGTACAACGCTCGGTTGCAGGTGGAACCTACGCCGATCTGGCTACAGGTCTGACGGCGCTGACTTACACGGATGCCACGGCAGTGAACGGTACCGCATACAATTACCGAGTGGTGGCAGTAAATGCAAGCGGGCAGACCTTGTCCAACGTAGTGACGGTGACACCAACAGCGCCTCCTGTAACAACAGGTGCACTTGAAGTACAATACCGCAATGGTGGTTCAGGGACGTCAGGCAATGCGGTGACCCCGCAGTTCAATATCAAGAACACAGGCACGACAGCAGTGGATCTGAGCCAGGTGAAGGTGCGGTATTACTTTACGAAGGATAGTGCATCCGATCTGAGTTTCTGGTGTGATTACGCTCAGATTGGCAGCGCCAACGTTGAAGCTCACTTTGTGACGGTAGATCCGGCTAAAGGGACAGCGGATACGTATCTGGAGATTGGTTTTAAGTCCGGGGCAGGCAGTCTGGCTGCCGGAGCAGAGACGGGAATTATCCAGGGGCGCTTCTCGAAGAACAACTGGACGAATTTTGATCAGACCAATGACTATTCTTTTGATGCTTCCAAAACGGCCTTTAGCGCCTGGAACAAAGTGACCGCTTATATTAGCGGAGTCAACGCTTGGGGGATTGAGCCATAGTCGATTCATATTGAGACAGAGTACAGCCGGGGAGAGATCTCCGGCTTTTTGTATGATGATTTTAGGATTACAGGTACTCATAATAGGGAAATGAACCATAGTAATGTTTACCAAATATAGAATTTAAATATTAAAATATAGGTCATATGACGCATGCCCTAAGTGATGCGCGGTTTAGGTCTCTTTTCTGCGCAAAACGAAGCGTAGCAAATAGTTACAATAATTTAACCTTTGAAAAAGAAGAGATTTGCGGCAGTTTTAGCCAACTGGTGTGAGAGGTTTCCCTGATTCTTAGTGCTCAAGCCTGCCTGATCGAATACAGGACTTTGGACTGATGATCGTTATGGACAGCCCGTTTTACAATGGGGCAAGCCCGGCGAATGAGGCCAGGTTAAAATTCTGTAACATCAGGGGGAACACGACATCATGAACTGGAAAAGCAAGATCATTACTGCAAGTGTAACAGCAACGATGCTGATGGGAAGTCTGACAACAGGAGCATTAACGACACCTGCATCAGCAGCGGCAGTTGATAATTCAAAAGTTAAAGTCATCTGGGGAGTTAATTTGCGTACATCGCCATCTTCTTCCGCAAGCATTGTTCGTTTGGTGCCAAAAGGAGAGACTGTCACGGTAGTGCAAAAATCCGGATCAGGCTGGTATAAAGTTACGGACTCCGGTAACCGGACAGGATACATATCTTCTTCTTCAAAATATACACAAGCTGTGAAAGGCAACACGACAACAGGAAGTGGCAGTACTAGTGGGTCTGGTTCAGTTACAGGCAGTGCTTCGGTGGAGAAAGTGATTGCTGCCGGTATGAAATATTGGGGGACGCCTTATGAGTTTGGCGCAAGTCGTAACAGTACGGCTACGTTCGATTGTTCAAGCTTTGTCCGCCAGGCATTTATTGATGCGCTCGGAATCAAGCTTCCATCCGATTCGCGTAAACAAGGTGCTTATGTGAAAGCCAATGGTACCGTTCAGACGAATTGGAAAAATCTGAAGCGTGGTGATTTGATGTACTTTATGTCCTACAAAGGCAGCTCGGCTTCATCGTATTCTAGTGTGAACAAATCTACTGCTACGATTACCCACACGGGAATTTATCTGGGTGACGGCAAAATACTGCACACCTATTCCAACGCTGGCGGCGGTGTAACGATTAGTGATATCTCCGGAAAACATTGGGAGTACCGTTTCTTGTTTGGTGGAAGTGCACTTTAAGTTCCAGCATACTTATTAAATAATGACCATATATAGAACCTTCCATCTCTGCTCTATACGGGGGATGGAAGGTTCTTTTTGTTGTTTATTAGTCCTGGTAGTACAGACGAAACAGAATATCCTGATCGTAGTTGCCGAATCCTTGACCATACAACGTTAGCCCACCCACATGCTGCGCATCTTCCTCCACGGAGAGGCGCAATGTCCACTGATTGCGTTCCACAGGGATATCCGCAAGCGTAATTTCGGACATATGCTGTCCATCAATAAATGTGCCCTCATGGGTGATCCGCAGCACCTTGAGCATGCCGTATTGATTGACACTGTCGCTCCACCATTCCGGGGTGAACATGCCTCGTCCATTTCCGGAATCTCCAGGACTTGTCCATTCACCGAGTCGAATTCCGTTGAGCATGAAGGTAATATCCGAAGGCCAGTTTGGGTTGACCGAAGGAGCTTCTGAACCTATCTCAAGTGACAATTCAATGGCACTGATCTGTTGACCTGACAAGATATAGTTTGGAATTTTGTATTCCACGAATCCGCGTCCAAACCAGAGAATATGGGCATGCATGCGTTCGGGATCTAGAAAATAGCGTGGATCATCATACTGTCCAATGACCTGATTGGATGTAGCCAGACCACAAGTTGGATACACATCAAAATGGGTGTAATGCCCGACAGGGATTGCCACTTCATGAAGCTTGCGGATGGTGCCCGTTTCCTGTGGCATAGAGATGCCAATCCAGTCGACTGCCAGGCTGTTCATTTTGTGCGTGCCGCCATCCTTGCGAATCATTTTGGACTGAATAATGCCCACATCCTGAAGCTTGCGAACATGCATGGTTACAATTGCGCTGCTCAGGCCGAGGGATGCGGCAATGTCCTTCACGTTCATTGGGGTCTCCGCGACAAGCCTGATAATCTGCAGACGGACTTCACTCGCGAGTGCCTCGTATAGGGGCAGCCATTCTGCATCGGTATTTGCTCTAATCACATTTGTTCCTCCATTTTTGATTTATAGAATTAAGTTAAACATAAATCCAATGAAAAGAATAACATTTTGCAAAATTCAGGTTGAAATTGGTGCCATAATCGATTTTAATATAAATATGAACGTTGATCCATAGATTATCAATTAATTTTTATATTAATCTTAGGGAGCTGAACTTCACGATGGAAAAAGCAAAAATGACGGTAGACAAGGATTTCACAATTGGCGTAGTTGATAAACGTTTATACGGTTCATTTATTGAACATCTGGGACGTGCCGTATACGGTGGAATATATGAGCCGGGTCATTCTACAGCGAATGAAGCGGGATTCCGTGGAGATGTGCTCGAGATGGTTAAGGAGCTACAGGTTCCGATTGTGCGGTATCCTGGAGGGAATTTTGTATCCGGTTACAATTGGGAGGATTCGGTTGGGCCTGTGTCTGAACGCAAACGCAGACTTGAACTAGCCTGGAGAACTATCGAGACCAATGAATTCGGGTTCAACGAATTTGTGGATTGGTCCAAACAGGCGAATTCGGAAGTGATGATGGCCGTCAACTTGGGAACACGGGGTGTAGACGCAGCCCGCAACATCGTGGAGTACAGCAATCATCCTGAAGGTTCCTACTATAGTGATTTGCGTATTAAACATGGATACAAAGAGCCTCATGCCATCAAAACCTGGTGTCTTGGCAATGAAATGGACGGTCCGTGGCAGATTGGTCACAAAACAGCAGAAGAGTATGGACGGATTGCACTTGAAGCGGCAAAAGTGATGAAGTGGACAGATCCAACGATTGAGCTGGTCGCTTGCGGAAGTTCATCCCTGGGTATGCCATCCTTTCCGGAATGGGAAGCAACGGTGCTGGATCATACGTATGATCATGTTGAATATCTGTCGCTCCACCAGTATTACGGTAATGCTGAACAGGATACGCCAACATTCCTTGCGCGTTCCCTTGAGATGGATCGTTTTATTGAGACGGTAAAAGCGACCTGTGATTATATCAAAGCGAAGAAGCGCAGTAAGAAGACGATGTTCCTGTCCTTTGATGAATGGAATGTCTGGTACCACTCCAATGAAAGTGACAAGAAGCTGGACCCGTGGCAGATTGCTCCGCCACAGTTGGAGGACGTATACAACCATGAAGATGCACTGCTTGTGGGATGTATGCTGATCAGCATGCTGAAACATGCGGACCGAGTTAAAATGGCATGTCTGGCGCAGCTCGTCAACGTTATCGCTCCAATCATGACGGATAATGGTGGTGCTGCATGGAGACAGACGATCTTCTATCCGTTCATGCATGCTTCCGTGTTTGGACGTGGAACTGCACTTGTACCGTTGATCCAGTCTCCGAAGTATGACACCAAACAAATTACGGATGTTCCTTATCTGGAGGGCATTGCGGTGCATAACGAAGAGCAGGGTGAAGTGACTGTGTTCGCCGTGAACCGTCATCTGGAAGAATCACTGCCGCTTGAAGTGGATCTGCGCAGCTTTGGGAAGTGCCGCTTGATTGAGCATATTGTGCTGGAAAGTGATGATCTAAAAGCAGCCAATACCGCAGCACAGCCGAATCGCGTTGCTCCGCATAATCGTGGTGATGCAGAAGTGTCAGATACACTGATCACGGCAAGCCTGGCCAAAGCATCGTGGAATGTAATCCGATTGAAAGTTCAATAATAGGTGAAATGAGACGAGGGAATCATTCTGGCTTTCACAGAGATACAGAGCACTCCGATGGCACAACTATCTTCGGATCGCTGTTTTCCTCAACTATAAACGCAAATAAAAGCTGGATGCGAACGAATCGCATCCAGCTTTTTTCGTGTTCCATGGAGAGAATTACTAGAGTATACTCCGTTTGTTAAAAGTCACTCACCGTATCAATGAACTTTATTTCAACTCAGTATCCGGTCCGAATACAAAGCTCTCGCCGTCGCGTGGAATGAGCACCTGTCCATCCAATTGTTCGGATGCCAGATAACTTGCGAGGTCCACGCGGGACATCATGCAATGGTTAATGGCATCCATATGCACAGCGATGACATGAGCATCCGGCGCATGGTGTTTCACGGCAGCTACGTCAGGCCCGTCCATCGTTATCGGATCTCCTTGCAGGAAGCGGGCACCGCCAGCATTCACAACAATTACCTCAGGTCGATATTGACGAATGGCTTCGGCGGGTTCTTCACACCAGATGGTATCCCCGGCGATATAGGAGACAGGTTCTTCGTCAGCTTCCAATACAAAACCAGACACTTTGCCCATACGTTCGCCGATTTCTCCAGTTCCGTGTTGTCCTGAGGTGCGGACAAAACGTACAGAATGATACTCATGTTTCTCATCCACGGCGGTAACGTTGGTAAATCCGGCTCCAGTGAACACGGCCTCATCTCCTGGTTGGCATAGCAGAGGTACATCCTTGCGTAGCTGCTTCGCTGCTGCTTCATCCCAGTGATCGGGGTGGGTATGCGTAACGATCACCAGATCGGGATTCACATAATCCGTTTCCGTCTCGGGTAAAGAGACTCTAGGATTGCGTAATTCATTGGGCGTGTTCGGGAAGGCAGGCATCACTTCTTTATCCATCAACATGGGATCAACCAGTATATTCAGACCCCCATATTCCAACCATAATGTAGCATTACGAATCAATTGAATTTTCATTGAACCTGCACTCCTTCGGGAATTAATGTTATTATCCTATATGTTATACAACCCGTTTATGGGCGTAAATAACACACTGAAAGAAAACAGGCCACTTTAATTTCAAGTTGAAAGGATTGCAAAATAGATGAATGAGACGATTGATGATACAGATATACGCATACTGAAAAGCCTGATCCGGGACTCCAAACGCTCTCACAAAGAGATCGGCGAAGAGGTGCATTTGACCGGACAGGCTGTAGGTGCGAGAGTACGCAAGCTGCATGATCTGGGTGTTATTGAAGGCTATACTGTAAAATGGAACCCGGAACGCCTCGGCTTGGGCCTGCAGGCATTTGTAACGATTTTTCTGAATTCCGGCGACCGACATGCCGCCTTCCGTGAATTTATGGCTGCACGTGAAGACATCGTGGAGGTTCACCGTGTCAGCGGAGAGGGCTGCTATCTGATGATCGTACGCACAGGAACAATGGAGCAGCTTGGCAGTTTGCTGGAAGCCATTTTGCCGTATGGAAATTATAGAATGAACCTGTCTGTTGGTATCGAAAAGTCGGAATGATGTGAGCTGAATTCAGATGTCCTGTTGCTGTTTCTCACGCAGCGTCTCCTGCAGAAGACCAACTGCTCGACTGAGCTCTTTTTTGGTTAGCAAATGATCGGTCTGGATATGACGCCGGGTGCCGTCTTTCAAATACAGGGCAATCATGGGGGAAGCAGACAATATCCATTTGCTGAAGGCGGGAGAGCCAATCTCAATTTTACGAATCTCATTCCAGGGAATGGTCCGTTTAAGGATACGAAGCCCTTCATCATTCCAGGATAATAACACAGGGGGACTTGCGATTGCCCGGGACAGAAACATAAAAAATACGGGCCCGATAAACCACATGCCAAGAATGGCTGCGATGGAATAATATAATGTCTCCAGTTGTTCAGCGTGATCTTCATAGATGATCCATAACAGGGTGACACATAATATCAAGAACAGAAGACATATTGCTCCTTTCCATACAGCCGTGAAACGGCGATAGCCAATCTGTCGATGCTCCAGCTTCGACTCTGATAGTTTATATAATTCAGGTTTCATAAATACGCCTCCTTAACATCATTTCCCAGAAAATATATCAAACATGCCGCCTGCATCGCAGAGCGGCACGTTCAACGTTTATTTAACCCCATTTGGTTCGATGAGCTATCCAGAAATAGCTGAATCATTACCGGCTTCACGAGCATGGGTGTAAAGATCAGCATATACCCCTTCAGCATCAATCAACTTCTGATGTGAGCCTTCTTCGACAATTTCACCATTCTCCATAACGAGAATCCGATCTGCATGCATGACCGTAGAGAGACGATGCGCAATAACAATTGTTGTTCTTCCCTGAGAGACGGATTCCAGCGCCTGTTGCACCAATTGTTCGGTATGCGAATCCAGATTCGCGGTTGCTTCATCCAGGATAAGCACACGGGGCTGAAAGACCACGATTCGGGCAAACGATATCAGTTGACGTTCTCCGGCGGACAGACCGCTTCCGCGTTCGGAAAGACGTGTATCATACCCTTGTGGCAAACGTGAAATCATGGCATGTGCTCCGACGAATCGGCAGGCCTGAATAGCCTGCTCTCTAGTAATATCCTCGCGGAACATTCGTACATTGTCAATGATGGAGCCCGAGAAAAGGAATGGTTCCTGCTGGATCAGACCAACGATCCGATGAAGATTGGCCTGCGGGAAATGGCGAATGTCTATGCCATCAATTTCAATGCTGCCCTGATTCACATCGTAAAAGCGATTGAGCAGGGAGATCAACGTACTTTTGCCAGCTCCTGTAGTGCCTACAATGCCCACCATTTCACCTGGATAGAGATGCAGATTCATATGCTGAATCAGGGGGCGATCTGCCCGATAACCGAACGATACATCATTAAAATCAATCTGTCCCATCACACTCCGTGGTTCAAGTGTGGAGGCAGTCCCGGGTTTGGGGTCAGCGACTTCCGGACGGGTACTCAGAATGTTCCAGATCCGATCCATGGATACGGTGGTTGATTGGAATGTGTTCCACTGCATGGTGATCTGGTTAATCGGCTGGAAGAACTGGCGGATGTAACTGATAAACGCATAGAGCACACCCACCTGCAATGATTCACCCAGCACGGCACGTCCTCCAAGCCAGACCATCATAACGAGCGCCGCATTGCCAAGGATATCAAACGTCCGGTTGAATATGACATTCGAACGGGCTTGTGTGATATTGGCCTTCAGGTGAAGTTGGTTCTGTTCCGTGAATCTTTTCTTCTGCTCTTCTTCCTGATGGAACGCCTGGATCAAAAACATGCCGGACAGGTTCTCTGCCGTGAATGCAATCAAACGGGAGAGACGAGTTCGGGCATTCTGATAAGCCCTGCGCAGTTGGCTCCGAAATAATACAGCAACGATGGCGATCACAGGCAGCACGATGAGAGAGTACCCTGCGAGTACCGGATCGAGCTGGAACATAAAGACGATAATCAGCACCAGCATCATGCCATCCCGGATGAGACTTAGCAGTACTTGAGTGAAGAAACTGCTGATCGTTTCCGTATCACTGGATACATTCGTCACCAGACTGCCGATATGGAAGCGATCGAAGAAAGACATCGACATTTTGGAGATATGCTTGAACAGGTCCTTACGAATGCGAGAGACGATGTTCTGACCGACATGTTGCAGCAGGTTGTTTTGTACATAGGTAAAAATAAAGCTGATTACAGCCAGCCCCAAAAAGATGGCTGCCAACTGGACAAGAAAGCCTACACTAGTCTGACCAATTGCCAGATGATCATCGATCGCGATCTTCACCAGATAAGGCTGAAGCAGATCGGCGGAAATACCCAGCAGCGAACAGAAAAAGATACCTGCAAAGGCCCATTTATGGGGGTGGGCGTAGGACATCATCGCTTTGAAGGAAGTCCGCTTATTCTGGTCTGCGCCTGCGTCGGAACCGGACCCATGGCCTGACGGTTGTGCTTGGGCTCCCGCATCTGAACGAACTTCAGCGTTACGGTCAGTCATGATGTAATCCCTCCTCCTGCAAACGATAGGTTGCAGCATATAACCCTTTTGCGGCCATCAGCCCTGCATGTGTTCCCTGTTCAGCGATTCGACCTTCATCCAGAACGATAATTTCGTCGGCATGACGGACTGCACTGATCCGGTGGGAGATAATCAGCGTTGTTTTTCCTTTACCAATCTCACGCAGGCTGCGTAGAATGCCACTTTCGGTGACGGCATCCACAGCACTCATACTGTCATCTAGAATGAGCACCTGCGCTTTTTTGATCAACCCCCTCGCCAGACTGGTACGCTGACGCTGACCGCCAGACAACGTGAGTCCACGTTCGCCCAGCAGGGTATCGAACCGATCGGGGAACCGGATAATGTTCTCGTATATCATCGCTTGTCGTGCACTGTGCTCTACGGTGTCCAGCGGAACCTCGCGGTCACTAAAAGCGATGTTGTCCCGAATGGTTGTACTGAACAGGAATCCATCCTGCGGTACGTAGGCAATACGGGATCGCAGACTTTCCAGCGACAGCTGCCGGATGTCGGTGCCGTTAATTCGGATTGTGCCTTCAGGCGGCTCATATGTACGCAGCAATAGCTTCACAAAGGTACTTTTACCAGAACCTGTTTTACCCACAATACCCACGGTTCGTCCTGCCTGGATATTCAGACTGATATTTTTGAGCGCAGCGGATGAACTGCCGGGATAAGAGAAAGACAGATTCTCAATCGTAATGTCGTTCACGGCTTGGAGACTTGTCGCATTGGGAAGCTCGCGCACGTCAGGCACTTCCGTCAACAGATCATTTACCCGCTCAAGTGATGCTCCAGAACGCTGCATAGTATTGATCACATTACCGATTTGTTGAAGCGGTCCCATGATGATCCGCAAATATAACGTCAATGCGACAAAACTTCCGAGTGTAATGGAATTCTGCATCGTCAAAATTCCGCCGACAAGCAGGGAGACAACCAATGAAATGGCACCCAGTAGCGGTAGCAAGGCCTGAAATAGAGAGGACAGACGAACAAGCCGCAGCTGTTTACTTTTGATTGCATCTACTGTGAACCCAAATCGTTCACGGGCGCTGTCTTCAATGGCAAATGTTTTGGTTACACGAATACCACCGAGCTGTTCCTCTGCGGATTCCGTCATCGTTGCAAGAGCATCCTGCACATCACGAGAGCGCTTGCGAATTCGCGGACCGAAAAAAACGACCAGAAAGGGAATGGCCAGCAAAGGCACAATACTGATCAGAATAAGTTTCATCGGGATTCCACTGAGCAGCATCATCACGATGCAAGATAATAATAGAAATGTTGCATTGGTCATCATGGTGACGCCGTTGGAGATGGCTTCACGTACAGAGGTAACATCATTCATGACGTAACTGAGCAGTTTCCCATTTCCTTGTTTGGAAAAATAGTACTCGCTAAGTTCGGAAAACTTGCCGAAAATGCGCTCGCGTGTCATGAATTCGAAGCGGCGTCCGAGCTTCATGATCATGAATTGTCCGGTACCGAATAACAGATTATAAGCGATGGCTATAGCCAAAAGCGAAAGACTGTACCGGATGACCGTATTCATCTGAAGTGTGTTCTGCATGAGTTGATCCGTGAAACTGCCCAGAATTCGGGGTAAGGACGCCTGACCCACATTGGAGGCAATAATCAGTAGTACAGCGAACAGATATACGGGCCAGTTGGCAATGACATAGCCTCGTAGTAATCCTTTCTTGGACATAAGATTTGTTCTCCTTTGTTCAGGGTGAAAGTCGGTTTGGAATCGGAGTCAAGAAAAGGGCCGACACCTGATAATAGCGCGTCGTGCCCTCTTACTTTATGCGATCCGGTTTGCAGTTTATCCGTTATTCGCTAGAATTCTCTATTCTTATTTTTGCGCTAAACGGTAAGGATGTCAACGAAGCAAGCAAGCATAATGGAAAGAAAGCAGATCGGCGCCCGTAGGGTAAGGGATATATGCAGTATTTCCATCATTTATTCACCAGATGTCGATTTTACTGAAACATTTCAGGGGGGGCTGCCGTCTGTAGGATTGAAGAGGTCAAAAATTGGGTTTACTAAATATGGAGGTGCCAAGAAATGAAACATAAAAAAGGATTGGCTGCAACGCTTGCGCTCTGCGTGTCTTTGACGGCAGGAGGTGCATCGGTACTTGCATTTTCGGATGTAAAAGATGAAGGACAAAAAACGATTGTGGACTCGTTACATTCCAAGGGTGTTGTTAATGGAGTAACGGCGGATCTATTTCGTCCGGATCTCGCATTGTCCGAGCCACAGGGTGTTCAACTGATTGTGAACGCTTTTGGTCTGAAAAATGAATACGCTGCCGCTTCGGCACAAAATAAAATTAGTCCAACGACTTGGTACGCCGATGCGGTTCAGGCTGCAACACAGAATGGTTTGTCCATTCCGGTGGAGTTGAATCCACAGGCCAAAATGACGCGTGAGCAGTTTGCCATTTTGCTCCTTGAAGGGATTAACACAACCGGAGAATATCCGGTGATCATGCTGTATAATGATATTAAGGACGAAAATAAAATCGGTAAGGACGCCAAATCTGCGGTCCAGAACCTGCTGAACATGGACATCATTGAACTGGATAAGGACGGAAACTTCCGGCCAGATCAGTCGCTTACCCGTATGGAGGCTGCAAGCATGATCTTCAATGCACTTGAATTTGTAGATAAGCACGGCAATGGCGGATCGACAGAACCGACTCCAACGAATCCAGGCGAAGGACAACAGGGGATTGTGCCTACCGTGACATCAACCAAAGTGGATGACAAGACGGTAAAAGTCAAACTGACCGCGCAAATGCCTCATCCTGGTTATGGGTTGAAGATTGAAGATGTGAAACTGGAGAAGGATGGACGTGCCATCGTGCTGTATACGATTATCCAACCTGACCCGGACATGATGTATCCAATGGTTATTACCGATGTAACCGCAGAGACAGACATTCCAACAGGATACACTGCAGAAGCACAGCCTTCTGGAAAATAATCAAGCCTTGCCAGCGTGCTTCGATCTCAGATCGGAGCGCGCTTTTTTTATTTTTTCTGAAACCGACGATCGATATGAAAAAGCTTGCGTAGGGAGAGCGGCTGTCTTTCAGTCCGAATCTTGATTAGTCCGACTGAAAAGTATTGATTCTATTTATATATGTTACATTTTGTAACTCGAAAGTAATTCAAAAAGTGGAATTAAGGTAATTAGTGTGATGTTAAATAACATTAAAATTGTCGTTTATAAGATGTAAATCAATATCTATTGAGGTGATAAAGCCGCTTCGTGTTAACGGAGCGGCTTTTTTTCTGACCTGATCCGGAAATTATCATTCATTCAAGATCTCCATGTCATGTGCAAATTCAACATATATGACTGGATATACCCAGTGTTTATCTACGTTTATGTACCTTGTAGCCAAGGGTGAAAACGACATATTTACGGAGACGGGAAGAAACTCATAGAATAAAGCCAAGCCATAAGGGAGCTTGATGCAGGTGGTAAATGTGTGATAGATAATATTACATTTATGTGGTTGAATTAAATCTATCCTTTACTTTTCCTAAGCATCAAGAGAGAAAAGGTGCGCCTCACCCATTACAAGAGCAGACCGAAAGACATTAGAAGGTCAAATGCATGAGGAGGAGGTCGAAACGCAGTAGCAATGAAGAGGAACTTCTATTACATTCAAGATGGTAATGCGCTATGCATGCTAAGACCTTGCGACCTGTATGACCGATGTGAATCCAGAATGCGACCTACACACATGGAATAGCTCTTTCCTAAACATATGTGGGTTTTGACTTTAAGGTCTGTTTCTCAACTTTCATTCAGATCGGACATCTCTCAAGTTCATGCGAAGCTACTCCAAACGACAACTTCAAGAGGGAAATGGGTCAAATTCCACATGTTTTATGTCTCCAAAATGACAATGACAAGCTGGAACCAAAAGCGTAAACCCCTGTTTTAACAGTACTTTCCGTGTTTTTAAGAGTGAAGATCGAAATAGCATATTTACGAATTCGGAAATGATCCATAAACTCAGTATGTAAGCGTTACCAATTTGCGGGGGAAACAAGGGCCTCGCATGATAGAAATGTGGTCCGGGACTCATTCCTTACATTTGAACAGGAGTGTTTCGCTCTTCTTACAAAACGGACGGATTTTCATTTAGAAAAGGAGGAAACAACTGATGCAGCCAGAAGGGAAGTCCGCCTTGTCGCAAAACCTATCGGTGTACACGATTCCGAACCGCAAGAAAAATAAATTATGGAGAAGGATGATTCGAAACTGGGAGTTGTATCTGTTTATCGCGCCAGCATTTCTATACTTTCTGATTTTTCATTACGGGCCGATGTACGGCATACAAATCGCATTCAAAAACTTTATCCCGACGCTTGGTGTTACGGGAAGCCCGTGGGTTGGTTTCGATCATTTTATCCGCTTCTTTAATTCGTATTATTTCTGGGATTTGTTATGGAATACCCTCAGTATCAGCTTGTATGAGCTTGCTATAGGTTTTCCGCTGCCGATCATTCTGGCGTTAGCCTTCAATGAAGTAAAGGACTCCTTCTTCAAACGTACCGTACAGACGGTCACGTATGCACCACATTTTATTTCGGTCGTAGTCATGTCGGGTATGATCATTACCTTCTTGTCACCTTCGTCAGGCATGATTGTCAATTTGGTGGAGGCTCTTGGATTTCAGGCCCCTCAATTTCTGACAGACCCTGCGTGGTTCAAGACGGTGTACGTACTCTCAGGTGTCTGGCAGAGTGCAGGCTGGGGTACCATTATATACCTCGCAGCTCTCTCGGGTGTGGACCCTCAACTGCATGAAGCTGCCGTGGTGGATGGTGCGAGTCGGTTCAAACGGATTCTGCATATTAACATTCCAGCGATCATCCCTACGATCACCATTTTGTTAATTCTGAATATGGGCAGTATTTTGGGCGTCGGATTCGAAAAAATCTTGCTGCTGCAAAATCCGTTGAACATGGGTTCGTCCGATGTCATCTCGACATTTGTCTATCGGTCCGGTCTGGTCGATGCACAGTACAGTTTCTCCACAGCTGTAGGATTGTTCAACTCGGTAGTTAATGCGATTCTGCTGATTACGGTGAACCAAATTGCACGTCGCACCAGTGAAAACAGTTTGTGGTAAAAGGAGGGGAAAACACATGTCAACCGCGGTTAAGGAAAGCAGAAGCGATAAAGTGTTCTTATGGTGCAACTACATCTATCTGACGATAGCGCTCGTCATTGTGCTTTACCCGCTGTTATACATCATTAGCGCCTCAATCAGCGATCCCAAATTTGTAAGCTCCGGTGAGATGTGGCTGCTACCCAAAGGAATTACGTTTGAAGGGTATGCTCGCGTATTTGAGAACACCAACATCTGGATTGGGTACAAAAATACGATCATCTATACCGTCGTAGGTACACTCGTCAACCTGATGGTCACTCTTCCGGCAGCCTACGCGCTCAGTCGCTCTGATTTTGTGGGACGTGGATTCTTCATGGCGATGTTTATGGTAACGATGTTTTTCAGTGGAGGGCTTGTCCCGAGCTACCTGCTGATTAAGGATCTTGGTATGGTGAACAGCATGTGGGCGCTTATTCTGCCAGGAGCTGCATCTATCTGGAATATTATCGTATGCCGTACGTTTTTCCAATCGACCATTCCCAAGGAGCTGCAGGAGGCGGCCCATATCGACGGGTGTACCAACACCCGGTTGTTCATCCGGATTGTGCTTCCGCTCTCCATGCCGATCATTGCCGTGATGGCGCTCTTCTACGGAGTCGGACACTGGAACAGCTATTTCAGTGCCATGATCTATTTAAATGATTCCTCGAAGTATCCGCTGCAGCTCTTTCTTCGCCAAATCCTGGTACTTCAGGAGATGGCAGCACAGGGCGGTGGAGCTATCGATACCTCTTCAGCAACGGCGATGAATTCCAAAGCGGAAATTGCTGCGTTGGTCAAATATGCCGTCATTATTGTTTCAACCTTACCTGTGATTGCGATTTATCCATTCCTTCAGCGTTACTTTGTACAGGGTGTTATGATCGGTTCCGTCAAGGGATGATCTTAAACCATAATCCACACTAAAAAAGGGGAGTTGTCGTCATGAAAAAGCTTCGCAAGGCTTCATCCATTGTACTCTGCCTTACCCTATCCGCAGCATTGCTTGCAGCTTGTGGTTCCAATGAAGATGGAGGTTCTGCGACTTCAAATGTCGAAGGGGTCAAAAAAGAAGGATTCCCGATTGTGGACAAACCACTTACGTTAAAGGTCATGTCCCAGGATGCGGGCGTTGCCGACTGGAACACGATGCCAGTCCTGCAAGAGATGGAGAAATTGTCAGGCATCAAGCTGGAGTACCAGCTTTCGCCGATCGACAGCTTTGAAACAAAGAAGAACCTGGTATTCGCAAGCGGCGATTTACCGGATATGTTCTATGCTGCGGATCTCAAGCCAGCTGAGCAGGTTACTTATGGAACTCAAGGCATTCTGATCCCACTGGAAAAATACATTGATGAGGGCTACGCCCCCAATATTAAGAAGATTCTCGACGAAAACCCGGATGTTCGCAAATCATTTACAACGCCTGACGGACATATGTATGCACTGCCATTTATTGATACGGCTGCCGTATGGTACAGAGGCCCGATGTGGTATAACGGGGAATTCCTAAAAGCACTTAATGTAGAGGAACCTAAGACTACGGAAGAATTATATACGTACCTGAAGCGTGTTAAGGAAGAAGACCCTAACGGCAACGGACAACAAGATGAAATTCCGCTTACTTCTGTAAAACTGGATGATCTCCGTATGTACTTCTTCGGATTCTGGGGAATGTACAACGAAGGAATCTATGCGGATAAGGACGGAAAAGTTCACTATCCTTACCAAGAAGAAGGCTACAAAGGTTATCTGACGTTCATGAACCGCTTGTGGAAAGAAGATTTGCTGGATCATGAGACCTTCTCCCAAACCGGCGATCAGAAAAAAGCAAAAGGCGAAAGCAACAAGCTTGCATTGTTCAATGACTACCATCCTTACTTCACACTCGGCGGCGAGCCTAGCACAAAACATCCGCTGATGACACCCGTGAAGAGTGAGATCGCAGACTCACCTGTATACGGTAAACACCCAGGCATATCGGCACGTGGTACCTTTGCTATTACTAGCAGCAACCCGTCCCCTGAGGCAACTATGCGTTGGATCGATTATATGTACAGTTATGATGGGGCGACCCTGTTCAATCAAGGTCCTGAAGGTCTGCTGTGGAAATTCAAAGACAAGGAAAATCTCGTAAAAGAGTGGCTGCCTGTTCCTGGCGGCGGTGATCGTGAGGAATATCGCGGTAAAATCACGCCGAACTATGGCATTTTGACACCGGGTATTAATGATCCGGATATAGCGAAAGGTCTTCGCACCGAATTTGATGAATGGCTTGACCAGCAGAATCAAGAGAAGTTGGTGCCTATCGGAAAATCACCATTCCCTAACGTTTATTTAACAAATGAAGAGCAAAGCGAAGCGACCGCTTTATTATCTGATCTAGATACGTACGTCAAGCAGATGGAAGCGAAGTTCGTAACAGGCCAAGAGCCGCTTGAGAACTGGGATAAGTATATTGCGCAGATCAAAAAAATGGGCAGCGACCGTATCGTTGAACTGTATCAAGGGGCCTACGATCGCTGGAACACAGGCCAATAAGAACAAGGACTCCAGAAAGAGGTGTGAACAAGGATGCAGAAATGGTTTGAAGAGGCCAAGCTGGGAATATTCATCCACTATGGCATCTATGCTGTGGACGGGGTTTCGGAATCGTGGTCCTTCTATAATGGAAGGATCTCTTACGAAGAGTACATGAAGCAGCTGGACGGCTTTACGGCATCGAAGTTTAATGCGGAGAAGTGGGCGGACTTGATTGAGAAATCCGGAGCCCGATACGCCGTGCTGACAACGAAGCATCATGATGGTGTTGCTCTGTGGGATACGCAGTATAGTGACCTCAATGTCGTTAAGCAGACACCAGCGAATCGGGATCTCGTGAGGGAATATGCGGAAGCAATTCGGGAGAAGGGCATACATCTAGGGATGTACTTTTCGCTGATTGATTGGTCGCACCCGGATTATCCTAGCGTGTTTGAAGGTGGAAAGGTACCAGAGGATCTCAGCAATGTCAATCGGCATTCAAGTCCTGTAGATGGTGTTCAGGATCAGGAGAAATGGGAGAAATTCCTTGAGTTTAATAACCAACAGCTGCAAGAGATCATGACGAATTACGGAAAGGTGGATCTGCTGTGGTTCGATGGGGACTGGGAACGAAGCGCCGAGCAGTGGAATCTGCCGGAGTTCAAGCATTACCTGCAATCTTTTAACCCGGATGTCATCATCAACTCCCGCCTTCAAGGTTATGGGGATTATAAGACGCCAGAGCAAGGCATTCCGATTACAAGACCAGAGGGACCGTGGGAGTTCTGCACCACCATCAACACATCATGGGGCTATGTGCCAACAGACCATAAATACAAATCGTTAAATCAGATCATTCGGATGTTCTGTGATTGTATTTCAATGGGGGGCAATATGCTGCTGGATATCGGTCCGCGCGAGGATGGCACCATTGATAAGAGGCAGGAGGATATTCTGCTTGGGCTGGGAGAATGGATCCGAACCCATGAAGAGGCCGTCTTTGGAACGGGTGAAGGTATTATGCCTCGCTATTATCTGGGGGGAAGCACCGTATCCGAGGATAGAAAGGCATTGTATCTGTTTGTTTATGACGATCCAAAAGAGAATGTATGCATCAAGGGACTATGCAATAAGATCAAGAAGATTACTGTGCTGCATTCGGGCAAAGAACTTAACCATGAGATTCATGGGGGCGTGCCTTGGTTCAATATCCCGGGCACAACGTGGATCAAAATGACCCCGGAGGACACACATGAGCAGGTGACGGTTCTTAAGCTCGAATTCGACGAGGAACTGGAAATGTACGGCGGTTCAGGAGCCGTTGTTACTCATAACTAACATTACGGGAGGGCATGCACCTATAGATGCATGCCCTCCCTCATGAAGCGGAGAGAGAGCGATATGAACCAAAGTGGAGTACCTGAGCCGAAGATTGAGTATGCTCCCAAACATTATATATGCAAGCGTGCGCAGGAACCGCTGATACTGGACGGACGCGTAGATAAGGCATTCTGGGGTGCGGCCGATTGGACGGAGGATTTCGTTGATATCGAAGGGGATCTTCGTCCGAAACCCGGAAAACAGACTCGGGTAAAAATGCTGTGGGATGACGACTATTTCTACTTTGCTGCCGAACTTATTGAAGATCAGATATGGGCTACGTTGACCGAGCGGGATTCTGTTATTTTCTATGACAATGATTTTGAGATTTTTATCGATCCCGACGGGGATACCCATCAATATTATGAGTTCGAGATCAATGCGCTGAATACAGTATGGGACCTGTTATTGGTGAAGCCATATCGGGATGGTGGACCTCCGGTCAACGGTTGGGATATCAGCGGTCTTAAGACAGCCGTACATATCGATGGGGAGCTGAACACACCTGGCGCCGCTAACCGAAAATGGAGCGTCGAGGTCGCAATTCCCTGGACCAGCCTAAAGGAATGTGCCGAAGGTAACCGTCCGCCAGCACCGGGTGAGTTCTGGCGTGTCAACTTCTCACGGGTGGAATGGCAGACTGAGGTGCAGGATGGTGAGTACCGCAAGGTGCTGAATCCGGATACAGGCAAACCTTATCCGGAGGACAACTGGGTCTGGTCGCCCATGGGTATTATCAACATGCATTATCCGGAGCTATGGGGATATGTCGTATTTTCGGATGACGGAACGGATCAGCCCTTTGAGCTGCCAGAAGATGAACGAATTAAATGGGAGCTTCGCAGACTCTATTACCGTGAACGCAATTATTTTGAAGCCCATGGTGAATTTACACAAGATGTGAAGTTACTTATGGGTGAGGAATCATTGATTTGCCAGCCTGTAATTGAAACGACCCGTAGCCTATTCCAGATTAGTACGCCTTCCTCGGATGGCACTACCTTAATCTGTATTCGGGAAGACGGAAAGCTGTGGAGGGAGTGAGCTAGCGATGACCAGCCAAACCTTGGTGTTCTCGATGGATGCACAGTCCTTGGAGCTGATCGAGCAGAAGTTCCAGGAGAAGTTAAACTTTGCGGATACCCGTAAAGATAAGCTGTTTCATGTGTTTCAGCAGCCATTAACTGAAGAAGAGGCATGGGCTTTGAAATATGTGTATGCCTACATGCCAGTGAACGACCTGGCTGATTATGATGGGGAACTGTTCCTCAGTCATGTGCGTCGGGCACTGGACATTCGCAAGCGTGTGCCTTGGGGGGAGCGCGTACCAGATCATCTGTTTCTGCATTTTGTGCTTCCCTATCGAATCAATACAGAGAATATTGAAGATTTCCGTGGCATTATCTTTGACGAGTTGGCCGACCGGACAGCGAAGTTATCCATGGCGGATGCCATTTTGGAGACCAATTACTGGTGTCATGAAAAAGCGACTTATATTGGCAGTGATCTGCGAACGATATCGCCACTGACGATGATTCGAAATGCCCGCGGCCGCTGTGGAGAAGAATCCACGCTGGCGGTAGCCGCTCTTCGTAGCATCGGCATACCTGCCCGTCAGGTCTACACACCACGCTGGGCTCACTGTGACAGCAATCATGCTTGGGTAGAAGCCTGGGCGGACGGCCAATGGTATTACATTGGGGCATGCGAACCGGAAGCCGGATTGAATCAAGGATGGTTCAGTCCACCAGCCCGCAGGGCCATGCTGATTAATACGAGAATATTTGCCGACTATCCGGGACCGGAGGATATAACACTCTCCGAGAAGGGATATACGGAGATCAATTTACTGGAGAACTATGCGCCAGCGCATACCATCTGCGTGAAGGTGATAAATGAGCAGGGTGCGCCCGTGTCTGAAGCGAGTGTCCGCTTTGAGGTATACAATAGTGCTGAATTTTATCCGATCGCCGAAATCAAGACGGACGCACAAGGAGAAGCTTCCTTTAAGACAGGTCATGGCGACCTAGTGATTCGTGCGGTTAGTGGTGGCAAGTGGGGTGAAATTCTATTCAAAGCTCAGGACAGCGCTCATGTTGAGCTCGTGTTGAATTCGTTAGAGCAGCCATCAGGGATCTTGGATTTTGATATGGTTCCTCCTCCGGAAGGGGAGGGAGAAGTAGTGGCTTCGTTACCAGAAGAGAAGATCCTGAATCACAACCGCCGCCTGGAAGAAGGTACGAAGATTCGGAGTGGATATGAGGATACATTCCTGAGTGAGGAAGATGCATTTGCATTGGCTCATACAACTGGACTGCCTCCGGAGCGCGTACGGGATATTCTACAGAAGGCACGGGGCAACAGCCGCGAAATCGCTGCTTTCCTAGAGGGGCGTTCCGGTGAATTTGGCGAGTGGCCACTACAGTTGCTGGAGTCGATGAACGAAAAAGATTTGATCGACACTTTTCGGCCGACACTGGACGATCATCTTATAGGTTCACTCTCGCAGCGTGGACAATGGGCAGAAGAGACGTTTGTGAAGTACATCCTGTGCCCAAGAGTCTCCTATGAAATGATGGTGCCTTATCGATCCGTATTCCAGAATGCTTATTCCGAGGAAGAAGCAGCGGCGTTCAGGGAAGATCCTTCGAAGCTTGTATGCAAGCTGGAACAGAGCTATTCGTATTATGAGGATCTCCCTAACCTGAAAGGCAAGGGAAACCCTGTAGGTACGTACAGCCTGATGAAGGGAGATCCACTGTCGCTCGATATACTATTTGTCGCTGTGTGCCGCAGTTTGGGCATTCCGGCCCGATTGCATCCGAGCGAGCAGAAACCGCAGTATCTTAGTGACAAAGGCTGGGAGGATGCGGTGTTAAGTCTAACTTCTTCTCGAAATCAGGAGAGCTCAAGCTGGGGAATGCTGCAACTTCTCAAGGATTCTGAGGCTCGGGAGGATGCGCCGTCAGCATCCTATGCGGAGAATTTCTCTTTGGCCCGTCTGGAGGATGGTGTGTACAAAACGCTGATTTATCCATATGGTCACACCGATGTTTATAGCGATCCATTTGAGGTTGAACCGGGAGCTTATCGCTTAACGACCGGTATCCGTCTGAAAGATGGAACGGTAAGAGTCCGCTTCATCTACTGCACCGTTCGCGCCGGAGACACCACAGAGGTAGCACTGACTTATCGCGAGACGGTGGTAGACATCCCTGTGCTGGGCAAACTGGCAACCGGCAATGAGCTGACTCGTCTGGATGGTTCAGAGGTGGTACTGAAGGATCTTATGGGAGCTGAGGGGGCCATTGCTGCTTGGATTGAACCAGAACGTGAACCGACCAAACATCTGATTCGTGAGCTGTGTGAGCTGGCTGAGCCGTTGGATAAGCTAGGCGTGCCAATCGTGCTGGTAATCGGAGATACAGAATGGAACGCCTCCTTTGACTCTGGGGCTTATCCGAAGCTGCCGATACGTACGATTTTTGTCCGGGATTCCAGCTATGCGTCCTTGTCTGGTTTCATCTCGAAACCAGCCGCTCACGAAGCGGGCTATCCGCATCTGTTCGTGCTGGATAATCAGGATCAAATCCGATACTCGGCCTCTGGGTACAAGATCGGTACAGGCAAGGAAGCTCTGCAGATTGCTGCTGCGATATTTCAATCATTGAATGGATCGGAGTGAAGAGGATGACGAAATATATTGCTGCTGGTTATGTCGTCGATTCTGTTCTTCCCGACATGACGGATGAGGATCTGTTGAAGTTGACCCATCTGAATGTAGCCTTTGGACATGTCAAGAATGATGAAATCACCACCGAGCATTTAAAAAACGGAGAGGTTATCCGTAATATTAAGCGGAAGCATCCGAATCTAACGGTGCTGCTGTCCGTTGGCGGATGGAGCGCTGGTGGTTTCTCTGAAGCCGCCTCAACCCAAGCGGGGAGGGACAGCATGGCCGCATCAGCGGTTAGGGTGCTGGAGGAGTACCCTTTTGACGGAATCGATTTGGACTGGGAGTATCCTTCTTACGGTGAAGCCGGTATCGCATCCAGTCGTGATGACAAAAGGAATTTCACCTTACTTCTCAAGACGATCCGGGAAACACTGGATGCCAAGGGCTCCGAGGATGGCCGTCATTATCTGCTCACCATTGCGGCAGGGGCTGATCAATACTACGTCGACGGTACAGAGATGGCTGAGGTGCAGCAGTACCTGGACTTTGTGCAGTTGATGACCTATGATATGCGCGGCGGTTTTCAGGTTCTGACCGGACATCATACGAATCTGTATACGCCAACCGGAGATCTGTTCCGAATTAGTACTGATGCTTCCGTGAACCTGTTCATCCGTGCCGGCGTTCCGAAGGAAAAGATAGTTATCGGCGCTGCGTTCTACTCACGGATCTGGACTGAGGTTCCTAACCGAAACCACGGTCTTCACCAAATGGCTGGTAGCACAGGCGGCTATGGTCCGGCATTTGCCGAACTGGAAGCGAAGTACATCAACAAGAATGGTTACGTCCGTTATTGGGATGAGGAAGCCTGTGCACCGTTTCTCTTTAATGGGTCGAGCCTAATATCTTATGATGATGAAGAATCGATTCAGTGCAAATGCGATTACGTGAAGGATCAGGGCCTGGCCGGCATTATGTTCTGGGAATACGGCTGTGATCCGACCCATCGTCTGCTGGGTGCAATACATCAAGGGCTTCAAGATGTTCCGGTAGGGAAATAGAAGAAGAGAGTTGGTTGCAAGGATCGGCTTGCCTATATGAGCCAAAAACATACAAAAACCTCCCCTAACCAAAAGGTTCTGGGAGGTTTCTATTTATTTTACGAATCCATCCATTATCCAAGACATTCTTCGTCGTCATCTTCCGGGGAATCGGAGGAGTCATTGGGACGGTGCATTTTGCGGTACTGCCCTGGGGTATAACCCGTCTCTTTCTTGAATTTACGGATGAAGTTCGGTGTGTCCAGATAACCGACGCGAGTGATAATATCTTTTAACGGGTCGGTCGTATGCAGCAGCAGTCGGATAACCTCATCCATCCGTTTCTGCCAGATATATTGGGTAAAGTTCATGCCGATCTTCTCTTTGAAGGAACGGCTGAAATACGATGAAGAGATCGTGAATTTCGATGAAATCGTACCCAGGCTGAGGTCATAATCGGAGTAATTGGCATCAATATAAGCAACGATTTCATCCATCAGGGAGCTTTCTTCCGTCTCGCTCTTCGCCTCGACATGAGCACAGATCTCGGCAGCAAGTCCTGTCAGTTTTTTCTCCAAATCCTCTAACGAGTCGTAGGAAGTGATCCTTGGAAGTTGATTAACCACGTGATGAATGCCAAGTTCCGAGGCCGTTTTGAGCATCGTATTCAGAATATCGAAGCAGATGCAGCGCAGCAATGGTACAGACGGCATTTCGGATTTCAGGGTATTCAACGCAGTTGATACCATCTGTACCGCCACATCGTAACTGCCCTGTTTCAAGCTCTGAACTAGTTTCAGCAGCACATCCTTAGGTACCCAGAAGGAAGAATCCTGTTCACTAGAGCCGGAAAGGGCGTTGAAGAAGGTACTGCTGCCCTGTCCGTGCAGCATGGATGCTTCCAGCGCAGTTGATGCCTCGATATAGGATTGGTTCAGCTGCAATGGAGAACTATAGCTGTTACCGATCCCGATCGCGGGAGCAACTCCGACGTGCTCTGCCACCATCGATTGTAGTGATTCAACAATAGACTCCATACGAGCATTCAAGCTGGATTCATGCCCGACTTCGGCATCAAATCCGACGATGAGGGCTACTTGGTCTGGCTGTGGAAGCTCCACGCCGTAAGCAAAAGCAGACAACTCCGGCAGTTCCATATCGTTGATCAGCTGCATAACAGTACGCTGTTCGGGATAATCTCCGCGGGGAAGATCGTGCATTTCCAATCCCAAGGTCATAACAAAATAATGGGATCGGTTAAAGCGTATGCCGAGATTATCCGTAAACTCAGAAGGGAGCTCTCCGGTATGACCATGCTTCAGTAGCATAAGCAGAATATGATTACGAGCGTAGGGCTCCTGAAGGTCCACACGCTGGCTGTAATCATGCAGCGTTTTCTTGATCCATTCCAACTCGTTGCTGGTTGTGGAAGGTTCAGGATTATTTTTTAAACGAATGAACTCCATCAAGTCTGATATCGGATGGTATTGTCTTCGGGCCAACAAAATGGCGAGGAAGGTGCCCATCACCACCATGAAGGAGAAAACAAGAACAACAAAGGTACGAATATGGACAATTCGGCTAAAAAATTGATTGCTTGGCATAGCGGTTACATAAGTCCAGCCCGCGTCTGATTTGACGGATACAACCGAATGCGGTTCTTGATTTAAGGAGAGGCTGTGTGTTCCCGGCTCAAGTTCAAACAGAGCTTTGACTTCCTGTTCGGTAATGGTCTCCCCCTTATAATTGGCGGCCAACACCTGCCCATAATTATCGAAAATATAAGTCATACCATGGTAGTCGCTGAGAATGGAATCAATCAATCCCGTCAGATTGGACTCGTGAATCAGGTACATGACAGTCCCGTGGGCGGGCGTATTGTTAGGTGCAATCGGTACAAGGTAGGCCAGCATGGAATTGGGTACTTTGGTTCCTTGAACGACTTGTTCGGCTGGTCGTATCGTGGGGAACTGAACGTTATTCAAATCCCGGATCATGTCCGTTTTGTTCCATGTATTAAATTTGTAGCGGCCCGTGAATACATCCAGGTTCTCAGAGCCCTGAGACGAGTAGATGCTATCATCTCCGCGGAAGAACAGGAATAGCTCATCGATAATGGAACTGGTGGCTTTGTATTTGACCAAGGCAGCAATTGATTCCCGGCTATAGTAGGGATGGTGAGTCCAATAACGGGTTAGCTGCTCATCATAGGCGATACGAAATGCGATGTCCTGTAATTCCTTCATGCGGTCATCAATGACCGTTTTTGCTTGGGTCAACTGATTGACATTGGTCTGTTCAATCTCTGAACGGAGCGTGTCCACAGCATTGTGATAAATAATAATAGTTAAAATAACAAGAGGTATAAGGAAAATGGAGATATAGGATAGTGTGTACTTAAGCAGAAGCTTGGACTTGAAGTGATTCCATTTCATATCTGCAACCTCCCGTTTTTCTTTAGAGCTGCAGCAATAGCGCTCTCATAAAGACAGTGAAGTATTACCATGATGCCGAGCCGCTGGGTGTTCCTACTAAAAATATTAGGAGAACTTCTCCAATAAATCAATGAATCTTTTCTAAGTTTCAGAGCAAACAGGAAGAAAGTCACATGAAAGAAGAGGAACTCGGTGAGAATAACAGGTGTAAAGCTATGGAAGGGCTTTTTTTATGAGAGGTTCATTTGCTTCTGTACATGAGGAATTATATCGATCCAAGGATCAGCAAACCTTGATTTTTCGGCCATGGAGTAGCATGATATAGACATTCATCCCAACATGAACTATGGAGGGCGAATTGTTGAGTAACGCCTATTTGAATTAGTTTAAAGCCAATTTTCTAATGAATGCGGGTTTAACGATAGCAATTATTTTACCCGGCAGTTCACAAAGGCGTATGGCATGTCTCCCAAAACGTACAGGCAATCTCTATAATAATCCGCAGTGGTGTGATGAACGAAAGAAGGAGGGGTGAGTATGAGAGAAACCTGTGTTCCAACTGGCGTGGCGCTAAAAGATACCGGCTTTGGATATACGCTGTCCCTGGTAAACGGTAAATATAAAATGGTTATTCTGTATTGGCTGTCTGAAAACAAGGTGATGCGACATAATGAATTGAAGCGAAGCATTGGTACCATTTCCCACAAAACATTGAGCGTCATGCTTAAGGAGCTGGAGGAACATGATCTGATTCTACGCAAAGAATATCCCCAAATTCCACCCAAAGTTGAATATTCATTGTCGGAACGAGGACAATCAATAATGCCACTGTTAGATATGATGTGTGATTGGGGAGAAGCCAATATGGTGTCTGCCCCGGGGTTAATGCAAGGCTAACGATCAGGTTGTGAGATTAAAAAATCAAAAAAAGCAGTATCTTCCTGAATCGGAGATACTGCTTTTTTGATCTGCTTGGAGTGAGTATTATAGGTTATCCATGAAACGTAAATAGTTTTGTGCGCTTTGTTCCAATTCATTTGCCGCAGGCTCGTGTTCTGCCCCGTAGAAGGCAAAAAATGATCGATAATCCGCATCGCAGTAAAGGAAGGTCGTCTCAAAAGGAGATAATAGTTGTCCAAGGGTATAACGATATTTGCCCTCTTCCGTGTAATCTGCCTCTTTGATTCCGGCAGATACGGCCAAGGCGACTTTGCGTTGCTGCAATTTGTCGCCCTTGGAGCCATAAGCCCAGCCATACGTAAAAACTTCATCCAGCCATTGTTTAAGGAGAGGTGGGCTGCTAAACCAATAAAACGGAAATTGCAGGACCAGATGGTCATGAGCTTCAATAAGCTGCTGTTCTTGCTGCACATCAATACGTCCATCAGGGTAAACTTTATATAGTTCATGTATCGTATATTTTTCCGGATATTGTTGGAGTTCTTCTATCCATCGTTTGTTAATGACCGACGTTTCCAGGTTGGGATGTGCTACGATGACAAGTGTTTTCAAAATGAATTCTTCCTCCCTAAGCTATAATGTTTCTTGAGTATAAAGGGAGTATTGCCGAGATGTAAGTACGCACTTTTAGTACATGTACTTACCTCAAGGTAAGCACCCTTCCTGAAGAACATCTTGGCGAGATTGGGTGAAAGAAATGAATATAGCCGTCAGTTTCTCAACTGACGGCTGTTTTAATGCTTTGTTTTATGATGACAATGTCTATTCGTTGATCTATTCCTCTTGCACATTATAGAGTACACGCGCAAGCAGGTTCTGGCCGTAATTGCCGAAATTTTTACCAAAGATCGTCAATCCCCGTTTGTTCACTGGTCCGTCCGTTACAGCGATTCGAAAGTGGATATCGCTTTTGTAATCCAGGCCAATCTGGTCCAGAGTAACATCGGAGATGCGGCATCCATCAATATAGCTGCCCTCTTGGGTGATGCGGATCAGCTTCAGCATCCCGTATTGATTCAGATGTGGTGGCCACCAGTCTGGATTGAACGTACCTCGGGTATTGCCAAAATCTCCTGGACTCGTCCAACAGCCAATCTCGATGCCGTTGACGTAGAAATAAATATCCGAAGGGTAGTTATCGCAAAAACCTGGTGCTTCTGAACCCAATTCCATGGACAACTGGATTTCGCTGAACGTCTGGTTAGGCTTAAGGTAGTTGGGAATGCGATATTCCAGATAACCTTCGGCCAGCCAAATCATCTCCGCATCAATACGGAGCGGATCAGCAAAGTAACGCGGATCATCGAACTCACCGACGATGCTGTCTCGGGTAGCGAGACCACATGTAGGAGCTGCCTGATAATCGCTATAATGACCTACCTGAATTTCAACCTCGTATCGGTTAAAAATCTCCTGTGAACGCAGGTCTACCATTAGTTTTTCCTCATTGAGATAACAAATCTTCTGAATTCCATGTTTGCCAACCGCAGTATTGATCTCAATCAGGCCGCTTTCTTCCAATTTCTTAATATGCATTGTAATGGCGCCATTGCTGAGCCCCAGTTTGGTTGCGAGATCATTGAGGTTAAGACTCTGGTTCTTGGCAAGCAACTCAATAATCTGGATTCGGATTTCCGAACTGAGTGCCTTGAAAATATTAACGCCAGACATCAGATCTTTAATATAAATCATAGGTGGTTTTCCTTTCCACGTTCTGAACAAAGCCCTTCTGATCCAGGCTTCTGCACATTTATATGGTTTGTTTTAGATAATTATAAATGATTACCGGATGGAAGGGAAGGGCGAGAAAAGAAAGCCGAATCCCTTGTATACATAGCATAAATGAGCGTATTATTCATAAAATTTTGAATATTTACTTTAAAAAACAACTTAAATCATTTCATATATATTTGAAATATACCATTGAAATGTAATGTAACCGCTTTTATAATCCTAGTATACCTAAATTGATTTAATACTTCATGAACCAAATTAACTATTTGATCAGGAGAGGTGGAATTCGGTTTGGAAAAGTTCAAAGGAATGACAGGATTCAGGAAGAAACGTTGGGCATTACCTGCACTGGTTGTACTTGTTTTGCTATTGGCGGGCCAGTCCAGGGCATTCGCGGCATTTTGGAATCTGACCGGCGATATTGCCGTCCACGATCCATCCATCATCAAAGAAGGCAGCTCATGGTATACCTTTTCAACCGGTGCTGGCATTCAGGTACTGAAATCGGATAACGGGTCCTCATGGTACCGCGTTCCGCAGATTTTTCTGAGCAAGCCATCCTGGTGGGCCTCTGCCGTTCCGGGACAGAGTGGTCTGGATGTATGGGCTCCTGACGTTGAGCAGTATAACGGAAAAGTGTGGCTTTATTACTCTATCTCTACCTTTGGCTCCAACAGATCGGCGATCGGGCTTGCGTCTGCAACCAGCATTGGAGCAGGCCAGTGGAAGGATGAGGGGTTAGTGCTTCAAACCACAACCGCCAACGATTATAACGCTATTGATCCGAATCTGGTCATCGATGCTTCAGGCAACCCGTGGCTCGCTTTCGGTTCTTTCTGGAGCGGTCTGAAGATTGTGAAGCTCGACAAAACCACGATGAAACCGACTGGAAGCATCTCCTCCATTGCGGCGCGTCCGAATAATGGCGGGGCCATCGAAGCACCAAGTATTGTATACCGTAATGGTTATTATTACTTGTTTGCCTCGATTGATTCCTGCTGCCAGGGCGTGAATAGCACGTACAAAATGGTCTATGGACGTTCAACGAGTATTACAGGTCCGTATGTGGACAAAAACGGTGTGAACATGTTGAATGGCGGCGGAACCATATTGGATTCGGGGAATGCCAAGTGGAAAGGACCGGGCGGTCAGGATGTGTATAACGGTAATGTGATTGCGCGCCACGCTTACGATGCTGACGATAACGGCAATCCGAAATTACTAATCAACGACTTGCTGTGGGATTCCAGCGGATGGCCAACGTACTGATTTGTTTTAAATAAATATAAAATGTTTTAATAAAGTATTGACTAAAGTGATCTGGATTTGATAAATTTAACAACAGAAATCTTATTTCACCTAATTGAATACGGTTACAAATCCAGATCAGGAGGGGTTCAGATGGTAAAGAAAAAGAGTTTAGTCACACTTATGCTTCTAATGCTGGTAAGTGCACTCGTGTTTGCGGGTTGCGGAGGAAGCAGCGGTTCAAGCGGGGACAAGGAATTGACATTTATGTTCCGGGGCGGCACGGATGAACAGAAGGCATATCAAGCCGTTGTTAAGAAATTCGAAGAAGAGCATCCAGGTGTCAAAGTTAAAATTATCGTTACAGCTGCGGATCAATACGCAACCAAATTGAGAGCTGCCATTACAGGCAACAGCTTGCCGGACGTGTTCTATTTTAACCCTGGCGATATTAAAGCCTATGTGAACAGCAATGTGTTGATGAATCTGACACCTTACGTTGAAAATAATGCGGATGTAGATCTGAATAACATCTGGAAATATGGTTTGGACTTGTATCGCTATGATGGCAAAATGGCAGGTCAGGGCGATATCTACGGAATGCCGAAAGATCTGGGTCCGTTTGCACTCGGTTATAACAAGACATTATTTGAAAAAGAGGGCATCCCATTCCCTGATAAGGACAAGCCTTACACATGGGAAGAATTCATCAAGGTCAACCAACAAGCGACCAAGGATACGAATGGAGACGGTAAACCGGACGTATTTGGTACAGGCTTCAACGTACAATGGGCGCTGCAGTCCTTCGTATGGAGCAATGGTGCAGACTGGTTGGATGATAGCAAAACAAAGGTAACCATTGATGATCCGAAATTCGCGGAAGCATTGCAGTTCTTTGCGGACATGCAAAATAAATACAAAATCACGCCTTCTATTGAGGAAGCGCAGACATTGGATACGTACCAACGCTGGATGAAAGGAGAAATGGCTTTCTTCCCAGTAGGTCCATGGGATATGAGTACATTCGAGAAACTGCCTTTCGAATATGATTTACTGCCTTTCCCTGCGGGCTCTACGGGTAAATCCGCAACGTGGATCGGTTCACTGGGTATCGGTGTATCGGCCAAAACGAAACATCCAGAAGAAGCCGCAGAGTTGGTGAATTACCTCACAGCTTCCAAAGAAGGCATGCAGCAGTTGGTTGATGCCAAAGTGCAAATTCCGAATCTTCTCGACATGGCTGACGAATGGGCCAAAGATACTTCAACGAAACCAGCCAATAAACAGGAATTCATTGATATCGTAGAAGATTATGGCCGTTCTCTTCCAGGGAACTACACGTACAATGCGGAATGGTATGACCTGTTCTTCACTGACATTCAGCCGGTATTGGATGGCAAAATTACAGCCGCAGACTATGTGAAACAGCAGCAGCCGAAAATGCAAAAGCTGTTAGACAAAGCAGTAGAACAAGAGAAGAAATCTCAGAAATAAGCATTTTATAAAATGCTGAAAAAATGTGGCTGGAAAGATTGAAACATAGGTTCTAGAGAGAATCAGCCTACGCCAAATGGATGAGTAGTAGATTCCGTTTTCAAAAAAAGCCGGTGCCAGCAGCCTGCTATTAACGCTGCTGGCATCATTTTTGGATTCCATACGGGCATGTTGCATGAATTGATCAAGCAGGCATCCATCGATTCATGCAACATGCTGATATTAGAAACAGGGGTGAGCGCAGTGATTACAAAATCTAGTTTGTATCGCAAAGAGAGGCTGTACGGATATTTGTTTATTTTGCCTCCGGTTCTTGGTTTGCTGATCTTTGTTCTGTTCCCTTTCCTTTATTCCTTGTACGGTTCGTTTACGGATTGGGATGGCTTGGGACAGATGAACTTTATTGGTTTAGCCAATTTTAAGGATTTGCTCACGGATGATTTGTTTTACAAAGCGATGTTCAACACCTTTTATTTGATGCTGGGTATCCCGATTGGTTTGTTGCTCGCATTGCTGCTGGCGATGGGTCTGAATCGTAAAATCCCCGGCACAACGACGTTCCGTGTAATCTATTATATTCCGGTCATTTCTTCCCTCGCAGCGGTGTCCATCATGTGGAACTGGGCGTACAACGGGGATTACGGATTAGTGAACCAATTCCTGGATCTATTCGGTATTGAAGGCCCTAACTGGCTCGCAAACAAAGACACAGTTAAACCGGCCCTGATTATTATGACGGTGTGGAAAGGTCTAGGTTATACGATGTTATTGTATCTGGCTGCACTGCAAAGTGTATCACGTACATATTACGAAGCGGCTGAGTTGGATGGAGCAAACGGGTTCCAGATCTTCCGCAACATCACCTGGCCCATGGTGAAGCCGGTTACCTTTTTCCTCGTTGTTACAAACATTATTGGTGGTTCCCAAATCTTCACCGAAATGAACATTATGACCCCGACGGGTGGTCCTGAATATTCATCCGCATCCATTGTCTTCTACATCTGGCAGAAAGCATTCAGCAACCTGCAAATGGGTTATGCCTCTGCGATGGCCATGATTCTTGGTATTTTCATTTTTGTCATTACCTTAGTGCAATTCAAAATGAACGAAAAATCAGCCTATGATGGGGATTAATGGTCTAGGAAAGGAGTGAACCGGAGATGTCTTACAGTCAAAAGAGGAAATTAACAAACTCTATCATTTTTATCGTTTTGGCGCTTGGTGCTATTGCGATGATTGCACCACTGATCTGGATGTTGTCCACTTCCGTGAAGGAGAAGCAGGATGTGTTCGCGCTTCCGCCCGTGTGGATACCTGAAGTGTTCCAATTCGGAAAGTATAAGGAAATTTGGGAAGCAGGTCCGTTACTCAGCGGGGTCAAAAACAGCTTGATCGTGGCGGTCAGTGTTACCGTTGTCGGGACCTTTACGTCAAGTATCGCTGCCTTTGCTTTTGCCAAATTGAGATTTCCGCATAAAAACAAACTGTTTCTAGCTTTGCTCGCATCGATGATGATTCCGTATCCGACAGTCATGATTCCGCAATTCATCATGTTCTCGAAGCTGGGCTGGGTGGACACACTGCTGCCGCTTATTGTTCCAGGATTATTTGGTAACGTCGTCATGATCTTCTTCCTTCGTCAATACCTGCTTAGTGTGCCTGATGCCATTATTGAAGCAGCGAAAATTGATGGCAGCTCCTATTTCCGACTGTACTCGAGCATTACGTTTCCGCTCATTAAACCGGCGATTGCAGCTCAGCTGATTCTCTGGTTCATGGGCATCTGGAACGATTATCTAGCACCAATTATTTATCTGAATTCACCTGAAAAACAGACCTTGCAGCTCGTTATAGCAAACTTCAATGCCACATATGCGATCCAGACGGATTACCCGCTAATTATGGCAGCGTCCATTGTTGCTCTGTTGCCGGTATTGATCATCTTCCTGATCTTCCAGAAACAGATTATTGAATCGGTAGCAATCTCTGGAGTGAAAGGATGAATCTGCGGAGAACATTCCGCGGGTGGACGAATTCAGGAAAAGGAGTTGTTGCTTCGATGTTGCTGCTGTTGTTGGTTGGGGCTACAGGCTGTTCTGGAGAAGGAGCAGGGGAAGCGGTGTCCCCGCCGGTCTTTCCTGAGGCTCCCCAAGATACCCAATTGTATGACACCTCCATTCTGGACGATGAATCCCGTTGGACGGTGAACAATGCGCATGATCCGGCCATTATCAAAACAGATCAGGGATATTACGTTTATTCGACCGATGTTCGTGTAGCAGGAGAAGCGAAACCCGGCGTCATGGTACGCAAATCGGATGATCTGATCAACTGGTCATGGGTAGGTCAGGCTTTGCCGGGTATTCCGAAGGAAGCCCTCGATTGGACTGGGGCAGTAAATTTGTGGGCACCGGATGTGATTCAGGTTGGTGACACCTACCGGATGTATTATTCGGCTTCGTCTTTTGGTAGTACGCGTTCGGCTATTGGTTTGCAGACATCCTCGTCCCCAGAGGGTCCTTGGACAGATGAAGGGTTGGTTGTTAAAACATCTGAGAACGAAAAGGATAAGTTAAATGCCATCGATGCCAATCCGGTATTGGATGCCGAAGGCAATTCGTGGATGGTCTACGGTTCCTTTTTTGACGGGATATATATTGCACCTCTCGATCCGGAAACCGGAAAGTTCAAGGAAGAGGGGTATGGTACACGCATTGCCGCCCGTGATCGTGCTACGGAAGAAGGTGCGGTGGAGGGGCCATATATTGTGTATAACCCGGAGTTCAAAAAGTATTATTTATTCGTCTCGTATGATTCTTTATTCGAAGATTATAACGTGCGTGTAGCCCGTGCTGATTCGATTACAGGCCCCTACACGGATGTAAATGGCATGAACATGCTGGATACAGAGCATCTGCCTCAATACGAAGTCGGAACCAAAATTCTGGGTGGCTATCGCTTCACCGAAGGTGAGGGCTGGGTTGCACCTGGACATAACTCCGTCCTTAAGGATGGAGGCGATTATTATATCGTGCATCATGCGAGAGGTGAGACCGATAAAAACTGGCCGTATCTGCATGTACGTAAAATGCTGTGGACCAAGGACGGCTGGCCTGTTGTGTCACCGGAACGTTATGCAGGTGAGTACGCACAGGACATTCCGAAGTCGATGATCGCCGGAGAGTGGGAAGGCCTAGCTGTTGACCCGTCGGTGGACGGACAGGTGCAGGCAGTGCCTTACACTTTGCAAGCCAATGGCAAAGTGAAAAGCGAAAACGGTTCAGGCAAATGGACGTTTGACGGCAAACAAACACTGACGTTGGAGTGGAAAGAAAGCCCGTGGGGCGGAGCTTCCACAGAGGAGCTGAAGCTGCTCCCATCCTGGGACTGGGAGCGAAGCCAGTCTGCGCTTGTAGTTACCGGCCTGAACGACCACGGCATTGCCGTCTGGGGTAAGCAGATTAGCGCAGCGGAGAAATAGAGAGCCGTAGATATGGCTCGAAGTTTGGAATTGGAGCTGGCCGAGAAAATACGGCCAGCCATGCATTTAGTGGGGAGAGTCGCCTGAGCGAAGCGGGCGACCCCATAGATACAGAGCCACACCGATGGCTCGGAGTTTGGATTTGATTCAGCGAGCGCGGTTAGAGCGAAGCTGTTGCTTTTAAGGTGCACAAGCAGCGTAGGGGGATGAAGGAGCCGAAGGAGCGACTTTGGCATCCGATTTCAACCGCCAAGAGCGGTGGGGAAAAAGAAATCGGAGGACAAGAGAGCGACAAGGCCCTGCCACCCCCGAAGCGTCCACGGTGCACCAAGAGCTGGCCCGAGAAAAAAGGCCAGCCATGCATTTAGTGGGGAGAGTCGCCCAAGCGAAGCGCGACCCCATAGATACAGAGCCACACCGATGGCTCGGAGTTGGATTTAGTTCAGCGAGCGCGGAAAGAGCGAAGCTGCTGCTTTTAAGGTGCACAAGCAGCGAAGGGGGAGGAATGAGCTGAAGGAGCGTCTTTGGCATCCGATTTCAACCGCCAAGAGCGGTGGGAAAAAGAAATCGGAGGACAAGAGAGCGACAAGGCCCTGCCACCCCCGGAGCGTCCGCGGTGCACCAGCAAAATAGTTTTTGCACTTTATCCATCAACTGTTTTCAAATCTTCACTCCGAGCCATACACACACATTTGAAAGGGGAGCATTCCCATGACTGATTCCATTACATTTACCAATCCCATCCTGGAGCAGCGAGCTGATCCGTGGGTGTACCGTCACACAGACGGGTACTATTATTTCTCAGCTTCGGTGCCAGCCTTTGACCGGATTGAGATTCGGCGTGCACAAACCCTGGAAGAGTTGAGAGATGCCGAGCCGGTAACGGCGTGGCACAAACATGATACAGGACCGATGAGTGCCAACATTTGGGCACCTGAAATTCATTTTATCGATGGAAAATGGTACATACATTACGCTGCAGCCCATACCAGCGAAACCAATGAGGGCCTTTTCGAACACCGCATGTATGTGCTGGAAAATGACTCGGCCAACCCGCTCGAAGGCGCGTGGGTAGAGAAGGGACAGATTCGGACGCGTTGGGAGACGTTTTCCTTGGATGCAACGACGTTTGAACACAAAGGTACCCGTTATTTGGTATGGGCGCAAAAGGCCCCGGACATTCCGGGTAACTCTAACCTGTACATTGCCGAAATGGAAAATCCGTGGACTCTCCGTGGTGAGCAGGTCATGATTTCTACACCGGAATATGATTGGGAGATCATCGGCTTCAAGGTAAACGAAGGGGCAGCAGTGTTGCATCGCAATGGGCGGATCTTCATTGGCTACTCAGCGAGTGCGACCGACTATAATTATTGTATGGGTTTGCTCACTGCGGATGAGGATGCCGACTTGCTTGATCCAGCGAGCTGGATGAAATCGCCTAAGCCGGTATTCCAAACGTGTGAAGCGAATGGTCAATATGGTCCGGGTCACAACAGCTTTACGGTATCACCGGACGGCAAAACAGATATTCTGATCTATCACGCACGAAACTACAAGGACATCGAGGGAGATCCTCTCTATGATCCAAACCGTCACGCCCGCGCGCAGGTTATTCGCTGGAACGAAGATGGCACACCTGACTTTGGAGTCCCTGTTCCAGATGGGAAGGCTGCGGCTGAAGCGAAATAATAATACTGCTAAAGTTTTAATATAGTAAGCCCTTAGTCAGCGAGCCATGCTGATTAGGGGCTTTTACTTATGTACACATTGAAAAGGGAGACTTGAAGACATAAAGACGGATACGAGGGTCTGCATATTAGCAACCATCCCGTGACCAATGCGTATGAGGAGTATACAATTCACTATACACATAATATTAGGAGGCTATATATGGATTCACGCGAGACATTGGACCGGGAGCTGGAACAGATTTTAAAATGGGAAAAAGGGCAGAAGGACTTGTTTATTTGGGACAAAATTGGACGTTTGCCATTTGCCATGCTGGATAAAGTTATGCCCAAAGCGCTGAAACAGACGATTGGAGACTCGCTGAACGAAGTTGGTCAGTATGTGCAGAATGGCGGGAAATTTCTCGTCCAGAAAAAGAAGGTAGCTGAGCTGCTCCGAGAGGAAGCGACCAAATCCGGTTATTCCATGAAGGCCGATACCTCTTACGATGAACAGGATGAAGAGGCAAGAGATACGACGAAAATCCACAGTGTGGAAGGTTTACCGCTTGAAGTATTGGATCGCACTGCTGATAACATTACGGACAGTCGAACGAGGTTTGCTGCTGCACAAGGGGCCGCAACAGGTATCGGCGGCATTGTAACGATTGCGGCGGATATTCCGATGGTGATGGGGCTTTCCCTGAAGGTGCTGCAGGAGATGGCGTTATGCTACGGATATGATCCTGACGAACCTCAAGAGCGCATATTTATCGTCAAATGTCTGCAATTCTCCTCTGCCGATATTGTGGGCAAAAAAGCAATAATGGATGAACTCGCCGATTACGATAATCCGGACAAGCAGGTTGAGGTTATCTCTCAAATGCAGGGCTGGCGGGAGGTTTTTAATTCCTACAGTGAATCGTTTGGTTGGAAAAAGCTGTTTCAGCTTATTCCGATTGCCGGCATGGTATTCGGTTCGGTAAGCAACAAAAATACAATTCGTGATGTTGCGGAAGCCGGAAAAATGCTGTACAAAAAACGGCTCATTCTTCAGCGTTTGAAATAATGTTACAGAAAACTTAACTGGAAGAGATGAATTTACATGTTAAACAAACAAGGTTTCTATGATCTTTTAAACCGCAACAACATAGTTTACGAGAGCTTTGAACATCCAGCAGTATACACTATGGAGGAAATATTCTCTCATAATGTTCCACATACAGAACATATCGTTAAAAATCTATTTCTACACAAAGCGGCGACCTCTCCCCGATGGAATTTCGGGAAAAGGTCGCCGCTTTTATCTTTTTTTATTGCTAACTTGAGGAGTTGTGACTAAACCAGATTGAGGCGAAAACCCCTTTTCAAGTGGCTGAATGTCTATATTCCTTATTCTTCGCTACCGTTCTCTTCCGCCCAGCGGTTCAGCAACTTATCCGATGGAAGCAGGAAGGTGAAGATACCGATCAGTGGCAGGAAGCTGCACATCTGCATAACTGGAGATACGCCGAACACGTCGATCCAGTTCCCCAGCACGAGTGCTCCCAGACCGCCCATACCAAATGCCAGACCAGTAATCAGGCCGGAGACGGTTCCGATTTTGCCTGGAATCAGCATTTGCGCATACACAACGGTCACCGAGAAACTGGACAACATGATGAACCCAATAATACTCAGCAACACGGCTGTCCAGAACAAATTGGCGTAAGGCAGCAGAAGCGCCAGTGGAGCGGCTCCGGCCATCGACAGGAAGATCATGTTACGTTTACCGAAGCGATCCGCCAGTGGACCACCAAAGAACGTACCAAGAGCCCCAGCCGCCAGGAACAGGAAGATATAGATCTGTGCGTCCTCTGTGGACAAGTTAAATGTATCCTTCAGGTTAAACGCATAGAAGCTGCCGATCGAAGCGACATACCACGAACGGACAAAGACAAGCAGAATCAAAATGGTTATGGCAGCAGCAATCTTTTTACGTAATGCTGGATTGGGTGCACGACGAGCTGCCGCCTGTCTGCGTAAATACCCTCCCGATTGCAGCATGCGTCCATACCAGCGAGCGATATAGATTTGGACCGCAATTCCCGCAGCTGCAATGCCCGTGAATCCGATGGCACCAAACAACCCAAACGGGATGAAAATCCATCTGGTGAGCAATGGGGCCAGAGACTGACCGGCATTACCACCCACCTGGAAGATCGACTGAGCCAGACCTCTACGAGGCCCTGAGGCCATATGGGATACCCGTGAACCCTCTGGATGGAACGCCGCCGAACCGAGACCAACAAAGATGACGGAGATCAGGACGGCCATATAACTGTCGGCGAAGGCAAGCAATAGCATACCGGTAAACGTAAAGCCCATGCCGATGGGCAGAATGGAGGGTGTCGGTTTTTTATCAGCAAAATAGCCTACAACAGGCTGCATGATGGACGCAGTAAAGTTAATAGCAAACGAAATCCATCCGATCTGTGTATACGTGAGATGCATGGAGTCTTTCAGAATTGGAAAAATAGCTGGAATGACAGATTGGATTGAATCGTTGAACAAATGGACCAGACTGATGGCAATTAAGATCCGGTAAACGGTACCTTGAGCATCCAATCCGGGTGGGGCTTTCGAACGCGCAGCGGCGTCTTTGGATAATGAATTTTGCATGGACATGAACAGTTCTCCTTTGGTCGCGGTCACGAGGGATCAGCGCCTGATGATGTGATGTGCCTAAGCATATTGTTACATAATAGGACAGATTTGAAAGGTCGACAAGGGGAACAGGTGAAATTAACGTTCTCTTTATAATGTAAACTATTGATAAAGGACTGATCCATATGAAATCGCTATCACCATATGTTCTTGCCAAACGTAATTTGGCGATGACCATTCTATTTATGGCAGTCATGACTTTTCTGGCTATCTATGTTGCATCGACGTCTCTGTACTTTGCTATCGGATTTTTTGTGGTTGTTCAGTCTATAGGTGTACTTATGCTGAGACATTACATCAAAAAAGTGAAAGAACTGAAGGAAGACAGTAACCCTTGAATGCTAGTCCAATCCATACGATTGGTTGCAAACGCTCACGTTCCATAGCATACAAAAAAACAAAAGCCGAACTTCTTCAGATCGAAGAGTTCGGCTTTTGTGTGTTCAATAATTTTATTTTGTACAAAGCATAATTGGTGTATCTACCAAATTAACGATTATCTATCGTCTCTGGATACATATCATGGTTCATCATGCGGTGCTCGGCCATTTGCTCATACTTCGTCCCCGGTTTACCGTAGTTGGTGTACGGATCGATGGAAATGCCGCCGCGCGGCGTGAATTTACCCCACACTTCAATGAAGCGTGGGTCCATCAGCTTAATCAGGTCGTTCATGATGATGTTCACACAATCCTCGTGGAAATCACCATGGTTGCGGAAGCTGAACAGGTACAGCTTAAGTGACTTGCTCTCCACCATTTTCACATCAGGGATGTAGCTGATATAGATCGTTGCAAAGTCCGGCTGACCCGTGATCGGGCACAGGCTGGTGAACTCCGGGCAGTTGAATTTGACAAAATAATCCCGGTACGGGTGTTTGTTATCGAAGTTTTCCAGAATACCTGGATCATATTCAAACGTATATTTTACGCCCTGGTTACCCAGCAACGTTAGATCTTGCATTTCATCAGGTTGTCTCATGGATTCGTAAACGCTCCTTATTTCCGGCGACGCACGAAGCTTACCGGTATATATGATAGGCCATCTTAGCCTCTGGTTGTTCCCAAAATTACATCATGCCGCCCATTATTCCATCCAAATAGCCCATCAGACGCCGCGTTTGTTGCCCCAAACAAGGGTATGCAGCTGTGGCAGCACACGAACGTCGTTCAGATCATCGGATGCACTGACTTGATCAATCAGCCACTCATAACGGGCAAGCAGCGAAGTCGCCAGATCTGGGGTATCAGCAGAAGTGACATCCGGGTTCCCGGTTTGCAAAAATAAATCTGTGCCCGGATACCGTGCATGCACACGGCGGGCATAGTCCAAGTCTGTCTCATCGAAAATTACGATCTTCAGACTGTGACTTCGTTCCACCGGGCGAGCAGCCAGGCGATGGATCAGATCATCCAGCACAGCCCAGTCGGTGTTCATGCCTGAGCTGGGAGGCTTGGGCGAGACGGTGACTTCGTCAATGTCCGCCAGCCAAGACTGCCAACGGGAGCCCTGCGTTTCTACCGCGGTGCGGATGCCGTTCTCCCGAAGCAGCTTAACCAATCCGCCCAGCGAAGCGAGCAGGGCAGGGTTGCCGCCTGAGATGGTCACATGAGAGAAGCGTGAGCCGCCAACACGACGCAATTCCTCCCACACATCCTCCGGAGTAATCATCCGAATCAGGTCCTTGCCACTGCCGTCCCAAGTAAAGGCCGAGTCACACCAGGAACAGCGATAATCGCAGCCCGCGGTGCGGACGAACATCGTTTTCTGCCCGATAACCATGCCTTCACCTTGAACCGTCGGGCCAAAGATCTCCATCACAGGAATACGAGCCTCTTTGCTACGTTCCACGCTACTCATCGATCATCCACTCCCGTCTGGCCTCAGCGTAACTGGTCGGTGTCTCATATAAGCGGACAAACTCTGTTCGACCACCCTCGGTCAGTGCTGCATACGGTTCGGTCTGCAAGGCGTGTTCCATCTGCTCGAACAACCAGACGACCATATTTTCAGCAGTTGTGTTCATGAGGGGAAGGGTTTCATTCAAATACTGATGATCCAGATACCCTTCAATTTGTGTTTTCCATATCTCCTTGATATGTCCAAAATCAACCGTCAACCCGGTCTCACCCGGATAACCGCTGATGCCAAAAACAACTTTATACGTATGCCCGTGCAAATTCTTGCACTTACCTTCATAACAATGCAGATGATGCGCAGCGTCAAACGTAAACTCCTTGCTGACAAGCACACGTTTGCGATGATAGCGAAGCTGGGCAGGAAGGATATCCTCCCCAATCCGCTGCAACCGCTCCACAATACGGAATGTTCCAGGCTCTCTCATCGAACATCCGCTCCCGCAGTTCCAACAGTAGCAGAATTCGTGCGTTGCTCCAGATAGCGATCCAGTCCGGCTTTGCGCAGTTTGCAGGCAGGACATTCTCCGCAGCCATCGCCGATAATTCCGTTATAACAGGTCAGTGTGCGCTCCCGCACATAATCGAAGGCACCGAGCTCATCCGCCATTTTCCACGTCTGGGCTTTGTCCAGCCACATCAGTGGGGTGTGAATGACAAATGGGTAGTCCATCGATAGATTCAGCGAAACATTCATCGACTTTACAAACGAATCCCGACAATCAGGGTATCCGCTGAAATCCGTTTCGCATACACCTGTGACGAGGTGACGAGCCCCTTTTTGCTTCGCCATAATGGCTGCAAAACTGAGGAACAGCAAATTCCGTCCATCGACAAACGTGCTCGGTAGTTCGCCTTCTTCATGCGTAATCTCCACATCCGTACGGGTGAGTGCATTGGGCGCGAGTTGGTTTAACAAACTCATGTCCAGTACCGTTTGCTGTACACCCAGATCGCGAGCGATCTCTGCGGCGCATTCAATCTCCAGCTTGTGACGCTGGCCGTAATCGAAGGTAACCACTTCAACCTCGGCAAATTGCTGTTTGGCCCAGAACAAACAAGTTGTACTGTCCTGACCGCCGCTAAATACAACGACTGCTTTTTCTTCGTTCAACATAAAAAAACCTCTCCATCTTCTTAAGATCAATCCATGCACATAGGCACAGAGTGTCGGAAGAACAGAGAAGTTCATGAACTGGCATCCATCAAAAAACACACCTTCTCGTAGGCTGCTTCAAAAAAGCAGGACGATCTAGTGTCCTTAGTTTTTTACGTACGTTGTTACCTAAAATGTACGCAAGACTTATTGACCTTAATGAAGGTCGAGTCTTATAGAGGGAGTTCGCGAACCTCTCCCATGCCATAGGCATGGATTTTCTTCTTCAATTGTCCGGTACAGTATATCACATTTCCAATACGGTGAGCATGCTTTCCATGAGAACCCATTTATAACCGAGCCTAACGTCATCTGGACTTATTTGATTAATACATTTCCAAAAGGAATGACTTCCTTCAGAATCCGCTTAAATAAGCCTTCATCGTTCATATCCTGTTCCAGTCTATGATTTTCACGACCGGCCTGAAAGAGTACAGAGCCATGTCCTGTCATCTTCCAATGATAGTTCATATGCTGGCTGGCAAGGTTGTTCCCGTATACGGTAAGTT
Source organism: Paenibacillus sp. 276b (assembly GCF_900107875.1). NCBI lineage: Bacteria > Bacillati > Bacillota > Bacilli > Caryophanales > Paenibacillaceae > Paenibacillus > Paenibacillus sp. 276b. The sequence goes on from NZ_FNRR01000002.1 coordinate 383,945, forward strand.
CCAGCTGCGCGTTCTCAGGATAGGCGATAATACTGCCTGCATCCACGTATAGTGGTGCGGTAGGGTGCAGTTCCTGTTGGCAGACCTGACCTTGTGTCAGCAATCCAATCTTGCCTTTGCCCGAAAACTTCATTTTCACGGCATCCCGAGTGATGAGCATGTTTTTAATTTTCTGAATTTTGGTGTGCATCGTGACGCCGTCGGAGTAGAAGAAAAGGTGACGGAAGTCGTACAGCAGATCGCTGTTCTCACTCAGTTCAACTTCCTTCATGGTGAATCCGGGAGGCAGGGCGGCCACAAATTGACAAGGACCGGTAATTTCGGATTTGATGAGCTTTTTTTTGCGATAGATACCCGAAATATTCATGAATTTATCATTGCGACTGCTGCTTGGGCCGCGAAAAGCGACAATTTGCTGGGGGTGGAGAATATGCAGGCGGTCGTCCTGAATCAACGAGAACGTGACCACTTGTCCGGCTCCGCCAGCTTCGGCATTATTCAGGTGTATGTGCATGCGGTTGCTCCTGTTCTTTTATACTCTGCCAGAACGGCGACGCATCCCCCAGCGCATCACCCGAATCAGAATAAAGTATCCCAATATGAGTGAAACGGCTGTGATAATCATCGTTTGAATGCGTTTGGCAGTTGCCGTTTTGGCATCCTGATCATTTTGCAGCTTGCTCACCATGTCGGTCAGTTTTTCGTTTTGTGCCAGCAGCAACTCGTTCTGGGCCTTGAATGCTTCGACATTTGCCTGGGCTTGTCCCAATTGGGCAGAGGTCTGATTCAACTGCTCCAGCGTCTGTTTATAGCTTTCCTGCAAGGCGTTCACTTCTCCAGGAAGCTCGGAGACTCGTTCCCATCCACTATAGATATCGGAGAATATATTGGCATTTGCTGCACTGACTGTTGAAGTCAAAGAAACAGTAAACAATACACATGTGGTGAATAACACCCGAATGAAATAACCCTGAATGGGTTTTGGCATGAATGACACCTTCTTTCGGTTACATAATCGTTTGCCGATTTCGTCGTCATTTGTTGAAATACGGCTCTTACATTATACGTCAAAACCGGGACAATGGGTTCAAGATGATATAGTTTTAATTACCCTATATGAGAATAAATCAATACATGTGGACAAGTGTTTAATTTTAATAACGTCGGGGTAATAGAAGGACAGGGCAGCACTCCGGACGGCCTTGACATCATTCTTTTACTTCAGCTCTGGGTGCATGCTATTCATATTAACGAAATTTGTAATTTAATGAGTGAAAACAATATATCCGATTTTTATGAAGATCGTGAATACGAAGGGGTAGAAACGTATGTACACAACTAAACAAGCTGCAACAACCAAAACGATTATGATCACTGTAAATGGTGAGCCGATCGGGCGTGAATTGATTATCGACAGTATTACTTATGCTCCAATCACAGAACCTGATTCTGTACAAAGTTTACACAAAATGGGAATTAATCCATCTACGATTTAAGATAGGACTTGTCATATAAAAGTGGTCTAAAAGCTTGGCATACTGCCAAGCTTTTTCGTCGTTTATTGTCGTAATTACGCGGATTTAGGGATGAGAAACTAATATTATGGAAAAATTTCCTGCGAACATATGTTCCGTGACAATATAGTGTCCATTTACCCTGATAACTTAGAAGATAATACATATAAATCGGGGGAGAGACTACCAGTGAACTCAGTCTTTGAAGTATCTTATTCGTGGAATAGAGAGGCCATACCGACAGGGGGAGCCGACCCCGTATATATGATGGTGGAGTGGCGTAACGGAGCCCCTGCCAAAAGACTCAGGAAAATAGCACCCAAAATTGTGTCACGAGACTTGGAACTTTTGCTCAAACCGGAATTTGGAATTCAGCTCAAGGGCATCTACGGCTGTCGTTCCAAAGAAACGGATATCGGTTGGGTTTTAAGACTTGGTGATGTATACAAGGGAGAGAGTAAACAAATCTTACTCGAATTCGCCATGGGACCGCGTGTATCGGGGAAAAGTGCCGTATGTTCAGCTTATTGGAGTACGCGAAAGTTGAAACAAAGCCAGAGAGTGCTGCTGCGCAGAGAACAGTTGTATATTCAGTATACAAGTCATCTGGGCATGCTGCGTCAGCCGGAAGATCCCAAGGTAGAGAAGACAATCAAATTAAACGAAACAGTTCCTCTGATTAAACAAGCTTTGCGTGCTTATGAAAGAGGCCGTACACAAGAGGGCAGTGATATGCTGCGTCGTCATGCAGATGCTTTGTTAATTGAAGCGGCTCGCAAACAGGATCTAGATTATTTTGAGGAAGCCGAAATATTGGAGAAACTTCGGCACCATTACGGGATTACTTTTAATTCCATGGTTCATAATCGCGGAAAAACGATGTTAGGTGAATAGGGATAAAGAACTAGGGAAGATGGGGCGGAAAGGAATGTTTCTACATAATTTTTTGAAGGTGAAGTCAAGGAATAAGTCGAATGTACTAAACAACATAATAATAAAAAAATGGATGGAGTTGTATCGAATTTATTGAAACAACATCGTGGAGGGTCCGGCAAAATGACAGACCGACTGATCCGATTAATGCGCATTATAACTCTTGTGCAGGCCAAACCGGGTATTCTGGCCCGTGAGCTTGCCGAGCGGTGCGAAACAACGGAAAGGACGATATACCGCGACATGGAGGCCCTCAGTGCAATGCATATCCCCATCGCCAATATGGGACACGGGAGAGGATACATGTTTATCAGCCATTTTGCCATGTATCCGCTGAATTGGTCTGATGAAGAAGCTCAAGCCTTTATGCACCTGGCAGAAGTCATGGAGAATATTCGTCCGTTGCTGAAGCCTGCTTTTGAGAGCGCGTATGAGAAAGTGGTTGCTTCGAGTCAGAAAAACAAAACAGAGCGAGTGGAATGGTCTGAGCAAATTAGCGGGTTGTTCAAAGTGGGTACATCTGCTTGGCAAAATGAAAGTACCGAACTTCTGAATCATTCCCTGGTGACCTTGCTTCAGGCCGGAATTTCCCAGAACACTATTGAAGGAGAATATCTGTTTCAAGGTAAAAAGGGGATTGCGCGAATGGATCCCTACTGTCTTATTCCTCGTGAATACCGATTTGATCTGTTGGCATATTGTCACCTGTCAGAAAGACTGAGAATATTTCAAGTGAATCGTTTGCACAGGGTTCGGATTTTGCCACGCACGTTCCGCAAAGATGATTACCTTTTACAATCTCACTTCCGCACGCCACAGGAACTTAGCGGCAGTACGGAGTGGACTGCATTCAAGATCAGATTCTCGCCGCACGCCGTGGAGCGTGTCATGCAGGAGCAGTTTTTTGCACGCCCCATCTTGACGATCGAACCGGAGGGTACGCTGTTATTTGAGGCCATACTGAGTGATGAACAAGGGTTTCTAACCTGGTTGTCTCAATATGGACCCGATGCCGAAATTCTGGAGCCTCAGAGCTACCGTCTTTTGATGAAGGAACGTCTGGAACGTTGGAGAGAGATCTACAACTGAACGTCAGTGCAGATCATGGCTGGTCTGCCTTTGTTCAACATGCGTTGTATGCAATTACTCTTTGGTCTTGAACAGGTGTGCAAGGTTACCAAAAGGGGAATCTTTCTCGTCATCTTCTACACTGCTGGAATAGACCACTTTGGATGTGATGCCCTCATCATCTGCGGCGCAATTGGTTTCCAGTTTGAATTGATCAAATTGATGCATGAATACTTTGGCTGTATTAATCGCATCATCCAAAGCGCGGTGCTGAGTGCCATCGAATTCAATACCACACAGTTCCAGAGCCTGAGCGAGTCCAAGCTGACGGAATTTTCCTTCCTTACGCACAGTTCGCGACCATTGCTGCTGAAGATCATTGTGGTTGGTGATCCAGGCTACATCGAGCTGATGAGTGCGACAATGAGAGATCAGTTTGGTGCGGTCATCCGGTCCCCAGGAGCACATGTAATAGGATTCACTTCCCATCCAGGCAATAAATTGATTCAGTGCTTCCGGAAAAAGAGGGGCTGCGTCGATGTCTTTCTGCGTAATACCCGTAAACTGAATTGTATCGGCGGATAGCACCGATTTATTGGATGGACGAACATAAGTGTGGAACGTATCCGACACGAACAGGCCGTTCTCACCTTCCGTTACTTTGACGGCACCGATATCTATAATTTCAGAAGAGTAACGTGTATTGCGACTTACCGTGAATTCAAGATCGTAAATAATATATGGCATAGGACAAACTCCTTTATCAATTAATACATGGTTTCTATTTCTCTATATTACAGGGAACGCCCAGCCATGTCAGCCATCGCCCAGCAATTCATTTTAACGTAAAGCTGGCAACAGTGTGGTTGACAACTTCTTGTAAATACACTATGGTGATCAAAAATGATAACAGCGATTAACGAGGACACAATTACGTTAGCCAGCTTCTACAGAGAGGAAACCGCTTAGTGCAAGGTTTCTGTTGCTGTTTCGTTATTCCTACCTCGCGAGCTGCGGAGGAGAAGGCCCGAACGGCCTGTAACCTTCGCCGGATGGGCCCGTTATGCCCTGAAGGACTGCGCGTTCACGTTTTGCATCGGTTGCAAACGTAGAACCGGTTTATGGCAAATGACCTGATGATTTGAAGTCAGGTCAGCCGGCAAAGTGCAGTTAAATAAGGGTGGTACCACGACACATTCGTCCCTTGACGGATGTGTTTTTTTGCTGTTTATAACCAGATTTACAATATCGATTAGAAGAATAAGGGGTGTGACAAGATGCGTCAAAGTGAAATGCTTGTTCCAACATTACGTGAAGCACCAGCAGAGGCAGATGCAGCAGGGCATCGCTGGTTATTGCGCTCGGGTATGATTCGCCAACTCGCAGCAGGGATATACAGTTACCTGCCCTTGGGACGTCGTATCTTGCTGAATGTCGAGCGTATCGTTCGGGAAGAAATGGACCGTGCAGGATGTCAGGAAGTATTGCTGCCAATCATGCAGCCTGCTGAGTTATGGGAAGAATCCGGAAGATATACACAGTATGGCCCTGAGCTAATGCGTCTGAAGGACCGCCATGCACGAGAATTCGCCTTGGGTCCAACCCATGAAGAGGTTGTGACTGCACTGGCTCGTGACGAGGTTAATTCTTATCGGAAGCTGCCGTTTACACTTTATCAGATTGGAACCAAATTCAGAGATGAACGTCGTCCAAGATTTGGATTACTGCGGGGACGGGAGTTCATCATGAAGGATGCGTACTCTTTTGCTTCCGATTGGGAAGAGCTGGATCGCACCTATCAGTCTATGAATACGGCATATTCGCGCATTTTAGAGCGTTGTGGACTGGAATATATTAGAGTGGAAGCTGATGCGGGCACCATTGGTGGTCAGGGGGAGACCCACGAATTCATGGCACTTGCTGATGTGGGAGAAGATACGATCGTAACCTGCAAACATTGTGGATATGCCGCAAATCTGGAGAAGGCGGGATATCAGACTTCTAAATCTTCTGCTAAGAATCCAGAAAAAGCAGAAGCTTCTGCTGACCTGAAAACGGTTGAAAAAGCTGATGGGAATACCGAGGGTGACACGTTGGTTCGTATCCAAACGCCAGGTGTACGTACGATCAATGAGTTAAGCGTCTTTGTGGGCAAGGATGCCCAGCATATGATCAAAACATTGCTTTATCAGGCTGATGGTCAACTGGTCGCTGCGCTTGTTCGTGGGGATCATGAAGTGAATGATATCGTGCTGAAGCAGGTATTGGGTGCAGAAGAGCTAATTCTAGCTGATGAAACTGCCCTTGCAAGTCATCCGAATTTAACTGTAGGTTTCCTGGGTCCTATTGGACTGGATCTGCCGATTGTAGTAGATGCGGATGTAGCTGCAATGGAATATGCCATTACAGGAGCGAATGAAATTGATGTACACTATTCGAATGTAGTTCCGGGTAAAGATTTTGCTTTGGACAGAGTAGATCGAATCCGTTTCGCTGCTGAAGGTGACGGCTGCCCAACCTGTGGAGAATCGCTTGTATTCACAAAAGGAATAGAAGTCGGGCATATCTTCAAACTGGGAACCAAGTACAGCGACGCTATGGGAGCATCCTTCCTGGATCGTAATGGACGGCAGTGCGCACCTGTAATGGGTTGTTACGGTATCGGTGTGTCTCGTCTGATGGCAGCTATTGCTGAACAATATGCCGGAGAGGATGGCATCCGTTGGCCAGCAGCCATTGCGCCTTATCATGTACATCTGATCGCAATGAGCTGGAAAGATGAACAGCAACGCGAGCTCACGCTTGAACTGGAACAACAACTAGTAGATGCCGGATACAGTGTACTGATCGATGATCGGGATGAACGGCCAGGGGTGAAGTTCAAGGATTCGGAATTGATCGGATTGCCTGTCCAGATTGTTATTGGCCGAGGTGCGGCAGAGGGACAGGTAGAATTTGGATCGCATGTGCTTGCAGCACAAGGCGAATCCAAACGAATCAGTATGACGGCACAAGAGGCTGTAAGTCAGGTGAAGGAACAACTATAGTCCAGAATTAAAAAAAATCCTTATGAAAACCATGCTACGTGTCTCTATATAATAGAGCGATGTATAATAGGTCCAGATATTATGCGGTAAGAGATGTTTGTGGTTATGTAACGGATTAAAGCGTTAAAAAGAGGGCTATAGTCATATAAGGATGCAACACTATTTGCGTATTGTCATACCAAATTACTAGAATTTGAAAAATTGTATTCTGTATACAGTCGGTTTGTCCATAAGAGCTTCTGGCGAACCATGTCAGGAATATATGCAGGTGCAAATACGCAAATCATGGAACGAGAAATATATCGTTTGAATGTGAAATAACCGCATGAGAGTGGCAATTTTGGAGATATCTTCTATAGTCCATGGTAGAGGGCATGGGATGAAGTGATTTCTTAAAGTGGCTTTGGGGATTTATTTTTGCAGCAAAGCTATATTCATGTAAACATGGAGTGTGCAACTCGGTAGGTTAACTACTGAGTGATGTAATTTGTAAAATAAAAAAGGGTGTCCATCAGCCAGTTATGGCTTGAGGGACACCCTTTCTTTGAATTTTAATTGGTACAACTATCTGCTCTTCTCAGAACTTAAGAGGCTGCAGGCAGTTTCAATTGTTGGCCTGGATAAATCCAGTGTGGATTTTTGATCTTATTCAGCTTTTGCAGAGCTTGCCAAGTGGTACCGTATTGTTTGGAGATGGAATACAGGGAATCTCCGGATTTTACAACATGCACTTTGGCTGGAGCTGGTTTACTTGGCGTCGGTTTCGACGGTGTTTCTGGTTTTGGTGTAGTTGGAGCTGGTGTTTCCGTTACTGGAGCTTCCGGTTCAACCGCAGGAGCCTTTGCTTCCCTGATTCGACCGTCTGTTTTGATTTCTACAGCGCCCAGTTTTTGCATGTATTCGATCAACGCTTCATCCATAGCACCGTACATGCCGGACGTTGTATATTTTGCAAACATCGTGTACTCGTCACCACCAACAGCAGTGAAATCATTCGTAGCCATTGTGTACGTTGCTTTTGGATCAAGGGCTTTATCTCCGATCATGACGGAGTGTACACGGCTGCCTTTTGCAGCGGAAGAATCAATGCTGAATGTCATGCCGGATACTTGTGGGAATCCGCCACTTGGTTCTGGATAAGATCCTACACCGTTTTCAAGGGCTGCGAGTACATCGGAGCCTTTTACTTCAAGCGTTACAACCTGATTACCAAAAGGAAGGACAGTAATGATATCCCCTTTAGTTACGATACCTTTTTCAATGGAAGAACGAATACCGCCACCGTTTGTGAGTGCGATATCGGCTTTGCTGATGTCACGGATGGCATCTGCCAGCAGATCACCCAGGTTCGTTTCACCTGCGCGTACTTGTTCACGTTTGCCGTCCAGCAGAATCGCTGTATTGGCTACTTCTTCTTTCAAAATGGGTTCTTGTTCTTTCAGAATGGAGTTCACCAATGCGGCAACTTTCTCATTCGGTTTGATGTCTTTTGCTTCAGTTTCATCAATCAGTGTTGCTTGTTTTTTCGTTACTTTGCCGCCGTCAACCCACAGGTCGATCACGCCTACAAAGTTTGTATACTCTCCAGCGCTGGCGATCAGTGTTCCGTTATCCGATACAAGTCCATCTTGCAGAACCGTATGGCTATGACCGTCGATGAATACATCAATGCCAGGCACTTCTTTTACAACTTTGAAGCTAGTATCGGTGCTGGACGCGTCTTGTCCAAGGTGTCCCAATACAACAACAACATCTACTTTGCTGCGAATTTCGTTCACGAGAACTTTGGCTTCTGCAGTTGGGTCTGTAATATCAAGACCTTCCACATTTTTCGGATTCGTTTTATACATCGTTTCCGGTGGAGTCAGCGCAATGATACCGATCTTCACGCCGTCTACTTCTTTAATGAGGTAAGGATCGAAGAGACGAGTTCCGTCTTTCTTTTTCACATTGGCACTGAGCATGGGGAAGTTCATCATATCCGCAAGTTCGATGAGGCGCTCGGAACCGTAGTTGAATTCGTGGTTACCCGGTACAATCGCCTGATAACCAATTTCGTTCATTACTTTGACAATGCTCTCACCGTTAACGAGTGTAGCAAAGGTTGTACCATGCACTGCATCTCCGGCATCCAGCAGAAGGGTATTTGGGTTTTCGCTACGGTATTTGTCCGCAATTCCAGCAACTTTGGCGAAACCCATCGCAGGTGAGGACTCAACTGCGCGTGCGTGTGTGTCATTCGTATGTAGAATAGTAATGTGCTTACCTGTGCCCGGAGTGGTATCCGTTGCAGCAGCGGCAATGCCCACACTGCCAAACAGCAGACAGAGCGTTAGCACAAGTGAAACATAAGTCTTCCAGATTTTCATATGAATCAGTAACCTCCCCAAAATAATAATCTACCTGAGCGTTTGCACAACTCATGTTGTATTTTACCAGACTACTATTAGGAAATCTCGTGATTTGTGTAAAAATAGGTAACCTGAAAGTGACATCTGATTTTCATAGTGGAAGATTAAGAGAGAACTTCACTCGTGAGGAACGTATGTTCTTAAAAAGGCTAAAAAAAATGCTGCACTTCACGTGGCAGTCCAGTACGCAAACAAAATTTCTCCAGTGATTCATCCGGCTCTGGCATCACCCCTGAAGTTAGAAGCTGTATGGCAAAACGATTGGCCTGTCTTTCCAGCTTGCCTGGGGCAAAATAGGAGTGTTCCTCCAGAAAGAACCGGTTTATGCCTTTGTGCAATCGGTCATGTCCAAGTTCATGGGCACACACGAAGCGCTGCCATTCCGGCGGTAAGTCATTGTGAATGACGATAAATCTGCGACGGAGCTTTCGGAAATACAGTCCTTTGGTAGACTTGCCCAGATTGGTGAACCGGATCTGTATTCCAATGGCTCTGGCAATGCTGAATGGGCAGTTTGTCCGGTGTTTTCGAATCAGCTTTGTTACAATGTCATCCATATCATCTCACCTGCTGCTTTAGTTTGTTCAGCTTGAAATGCTTCATGGGCGCTCGTCCGGATCGTTCGTTTTTTTGCGTTTGTTCATCTGTTTGGCTTCCCAGAACAGACCTGTCAGGACATCCTTGATCCGTTTCTTATCCTCATCATCCAGCGGGATGCCGTCAAACATCAGATCATCCTCGTCTTCCAGCATCTTTTTGAAATCCCGACGGTCCTTGTACGTTGCCCATTCTGGAGCGTCATGGAGCTCACTTGCTGGTTTTCCGGTTTCCAGATACCCGGCCTGTTTCATCATATCCGCGTAGGGAACCGAGAGTGCGTCGGAGATTTTGCGGATGGTAGCAGGCTTGGGAACTCCGCGAACCCCATTCTCAATGCGTGAAATTTGCGAGTTGCTGATTCCTGCTGCTTCGGCGAGCTGATTGATGCTGTATCCTTGTTGCTCGCGTAGTTGTTTCAGATAAGGACCAAAAGCGTGCTCCACAATTCATTCCACTCCTTTGATTCGTACAAGTGCCTAAATTATATATTAAGAGAACTTGTCTCACACGAGTCACTCCGATGGCAGAACAACCTTTCGATCACTGTTATCCCCAGATTTCTTTGATTCCCTTCTCATAAGGGAAAAATCCGGTGATAAAGGTGAACGCTACGCTTCTCCAGGTTTTTTCTACCCTCTCCGTTAAACGTGCAAATCTGGCATTCAATCTTAAAATATAAAAAGTCGGACTTATACGAGGATCTTTAATTATCTGTACTATATCGTATATATACCATTAGGTAAAGGGATATGAAACAATTATGCCAAAAGGTAAAGGAAATGAGAGCGCGGGTTTTATTTTATAGTTAAAACGACCCAAAATGAAGGTTTACGCCGATCCCCAGAAAGTGGTATCCTCAAATAGAAATACGAACAAAATACGAACAAAATGTAAAGTTGAGACAAGTTGGATGATGAGGAAAATGAATTATTCCTGCTTCATACCTGACTTTAACTGATTCCAAAAGGCAACAGAAAAAACTTGAAGAATGCCGTTACTATTTGAGAGAACTGGATAACTCTAATAAAAGGAGTATTTTGTATTAATCCCAAGAGCGATTCAAATCAGCAATAGGTAGATCGAAAAGCATCTATTCGTCTATCTATTGTACCCGTAAGCGACTGGAACCGAATAATACAAAATACCAAAGATGAGATGAATGCGAGTTTAACTTTTATAGAATGAACTTTAAGTTACGCATACGAAGAGGACAGAAAAAAGCTGGAGAAGCGTAGCGTTCGCATTTATCACTAGATTTTTACATTAGAAAATATAATCAAAAAAATCTGGGGATAACAGCGATTGTAAGATTTTTCTGTCATCGGAGTGGAACATGCGAAGCTACTAAACTTTCATTCTATAACGAATGTTAAAGGAGGAGAATGAATATGGAACTGATGCTGCCCGAATTGGACCGACGCAAAACACAGACTGCTGTTGAAGCCGCGCTGGAAAAATACCGAATTTATAAAACGATTGCTTTTGAAGAACGAGAGGTGATGGTGACGGCGAGTTACGCTGAGCGTTTCCATGGTGCAACGAATGTGACGGGAGATTCCACTGCCAGAACGGCAATCTATAATGTGGATGTACAGCGCGCACGTCAGGCGTACTGCGATACGATTGATTTTGTGGTATCTCGACTGAGCGAGAAGGAACGTGTACTTGTCAGCGAACGTTATCTGAAGGATGACGATGTATTTGACTATAAAGTGTATAACCATGTGTTTGACCCGCCTGTCAGCAAGGATACGTATACGAAGATTCGGACACGTGCTTTCTATAAAATGGCGCTGGCTCTGTCGGATCGGGGTCTGATTAATATGGAGCCTTTATCTGCATCTCGCAAAGAGCGACAGAAGCTGGGCTAGAGGCGAAGCAAGAAGTTCATCCTTTTATATCCTTCGCTGATTGTATACAATAATTGAAAACAATATTAAGGATCAGTCAAAGGAGAGGAATCCGCATGACGGAACAAGCCGGAATGCAGGAGATGTACACACTGAAGACGATCGCGGAAACGCTCAACACATCCAACGACCTGAATCTGATGCTGGATACGGTACTCGGTAAATTGTTGGAACTGACGGGATTGACTACGGGCTGGGTATTCCTGATCAATAATCAGGGAGAGTACTCCTGTATTGCTGATTACAGTTTGCCTCCTGCTCTGCTGCATCATGACAAGGAGCCGATGCGCTGTGGGTCTTGCTGGTGCGTGAATCGCTTCCGGGACGGGAGATTGGATAATGCCGTCAATATTATTAATTGCAAACGCCTAGAGGATGCCGTCGATCATCAATGGGGAGATACCCATGACATCACCCATCATGCAACGGTTCCGCTCCGCTCGGGGGAAAAGATGCTGGGACTGCTGAATGTTGCTGCACCCGGGAAAGAGCATTTCAGTGATAGTGAGCTGGCGCTTTTGCAGGCTGTAGCTTATCAGATAGGTAGTGCAATGGAGCGGATGCGATTATATAGCGCAGAGCAAAGGCGAGCGGATCTGTATGTCAGGCTGGGGGAGTTCAGCCGATCGCTGGGCGTGACGGTCAACGATTGCAGCAGTGGAGACGATATGGCCAAGATGGTTGTAAAGCTGCTTGGGCATCATTACGATTGGCCTTTTGCCGCACTGTTATCCCAGAAAAACGGAAGTTTTATGGTACAGGCCGCTTATGCTCATGGCAGGTCCGAAATGATGACAATATCTGGACTCTCTCCAGAGTTGCAGACTCGCATGCATCGTGTGATTGATTCTCATCGGGCTATGGTATTGTCGGCAACGGAAATCCAAGATGTTTCTGCCATCTGCAATACCGGGCTCCCTAAGTCTGTTTTGGCTTCGGGCTTGGCTGCTCCCATCCCATTAAGTTCTCCTGGCGAAACGGCAGTACTGGTGGTTGGATTGGGCTCGGCCAATGGCTTCCTTCAGGCAGATCGTGAGGTTTTCGATGCACTCGCTGAACATATTACAGCCTCGTGGGAGAGTCTGAGACTGGTATACAAACGGCGGGAATTGACCCGACTGGAGGAACGAAACCGTTTGGCTCGGGATTTGCATGATTCGGTGAACCAAATTTTGTTCTCCCTGTCTCTCACAGCCAAAGGGGCAGAGAGCATGTTAGCCGGATCACTACAGCTGCATCCGGCTGCGGAAGCGATGAAGGATATACGTTCCTTGTCGCAGGAAGCATTGAAGGAAATGCGTGCCTTGATTATGCAGCTTCGTCCGGCGGGTTTGGAGTCTGGTCTGCTCAGTGCATTGCAGGAATATGGTACAGGACAGGGATTGCAGGTCGTTGTACATCGGACGGGTATGCGCTCCTTGCCTCAAAGTATTGAGGAAGGCTTATGGCGTATTGGACAGGAAGCACTCAATAATGTGCGTAAACATGCGGGAGTCCCTTCCGCTGAGATATCCCTCCAGCTAAGCGATCAGGAAGCGATATTAATCGTTACAGATCGAGGAAAAGGGGGGGCCAAAAACCGTGAGGCTTTGCCTGCCAGTTCACTTGGTCTGTCCATCATGAGGGAGCGGGCCCAGTCACTGGGCGGCAGACTTGAACTTGTGAGTTCATCCCGAAAGGGAACATCGGTAACGGTCGTCATTCCACTTCCGTCCGAATCTGTATAAATCAGGGGGAAGAAGACATGCCGATTACGATTTTACTCGCGGACGATCATGCAATGGTGAGGCGCGGGTTGCACGTTTTTTTGTCCACTCAGCCAGATATGGAAGTCGTCGGAGAAGCCTCGAATGGACAGGAAGCACTGGAACAAGCAGAACAACTGCATCCGGATGTGGTATTAATGGATCTGCATATGCCCGTGCTTGACGGGATCGAGACGGCGAGAAGGCTTCGTTCGATCTTGCCTGGAATCCGTATCATCGTACTTACGTCCTTTTCAGATCAGGATCATGTCGTACCAGCCGTGCGCGCTGGAGTGAAGGGATATCTGCTAAAAGATATTGAGCCAGAGGATCTTGCCGTTGCCATTCGTAATGTGCATGCAGGTCAGGTAGAGCTTCATCCTGCAGCAGCAGGACAATTAATGCATGTGATGGCTTCGTCTGAAGTGTCGATGAATGAACCGCATGGGCGTGCAAATCCCCATTCGTCTACTCGGCTTCCAGAGCAAGAGCGGGTAGGGCTGGGAAAAGAAACTTCTCATGGACCGGACATGCTTACTCGTCGAGAACGAGAGGTTCTGGGGCTGATCGCACAAGGATTAAGTAATAAAGAGATTGCCATCAAACTAATCATTACCGAGAAAACAGTGAAAACCCACGTCAGTCATCTTTTAGACAAATTGGGACTGGCAGACCGGACACAAGCAGCGCTTCATGCCGTAAGAAATGGTTGGGTCGTCTGATCCATCTTCCCATATTCTCAGACTAAAGTTGTAGAAACTCAACCCAAAGGTTGAGTTTTTTTGTGCTGCAAGTTAAGTCTATCTGCCGACGATTCCGAGGTGGAAGCAAGGTAAGATGAGAGTAGAGAAAGTTGAATCGAAGAGATGGAATATCTATATAAAATCGAAGGAGAGTGACCTAGATGAATATTATCATTTTGGCAGGCAGTAATCGGAAAAATGCAACCAGTACACGTTTAGGGGAATATGCCGTGGAGGTAATTAGCGGTCAGGGGCATGAAGCCAGCTTGTTCGACTTATATCAGACACCGCTCCCATTCTATGCACCGGATGAAAAACAGAATGAAGATCAGCATCTGTCTGACCTGAACACACGTATGCTCGCAGCAGATGCCATTATCCTGTCTACGCCAGAGTATCATGGCAGCATCAGCGGTGTACTCAAAAATGCATTGGATCACCTGAGTCAGGCTCATTTCAGTGGTAAACCGGTATTGTCCATCAGCTCAGCAGGAGGTGCGGTGGGCGTAAGCTCACTTTTGCAGCTGCAGGTGATTATTCGCAATTTGCACGGTATTAACGCGCAGGAGTGGATTTCCATTGGTGGTGCACAGCGCAGAAGATTTGAAGCAACGTTTGACGGATACGAAGAATTTGAAGGCAGTCAGGACATTGAGGATCGGATCAAACGCGTGATTGGTTCATTTTTACACCTTGCCGAGACGTTAACTGCAGTACGGAAGCCGTCCGTGAGTTAAGAGAAAGAGGTTTTCATCATGATTAAAGGCATATTTGAGACTCATCTGAACGTAACGGATCTGGAGAGATCCCATCATTTTTATGAACAGATTGTTGGATTGCAGCATGCTTATGGGCAGAAGGAACGTGGAAACTCCTTTTACTGGATTGGCGGTGTAGGCAACGCGATGCTCGGACTGTGGCAAAAGGACCCTTCCGAGGTGCAGCGACAGCATTTTGCTTTTCAGGTATCGTTGGAGGACATGAAGCAAGCTGTCACTTACCTAGAGGATGAAGGGATCAAGACGCATAACTTTCAGGATGATGATATTGGCGAGTTATATGTATTTGGATGGATGCCGGCTGTGTCCGTGTATTTTACCGATCCGGATGGTCATTCTCTGGAATTCATATCGATGCTCCCGGATGAAGCGAAGCCGGAACTTGGCATGGTGCCTTGGAGTGAGTGGGAGAAGATGAACGGTCGGGTGAAGGAGGACACAGCATGATTTTTGAAGAGGTCAAATTATATACAGCACGATTGGAAGACATTAAGCACTTTTATATCAACACACTGGGTTTGAACATGGCTGAAGAGTCCGAGCATGCCTTCACGCTACAGATTGGTTTAACGAAAATGATATTCATGCGAAGTGAAACAGACCAGAATCCGTTTTACCACCTGGCCTGGATGATTCCAACCAATCGTTTTCAGGAGGCCAAGGCATGGGCAGCGGCACGTGTCCGTCTAAGTAGGCATGAAGGTGATGATGAGACCTATTCAACGAATTGGAACTCGAATTCGCTCTATTTCGAAGATCCTGTCGGTAACATTCTGGAGCTGATTGCTCATCATACCGTTCATAACGAGAGTGATCACGCCTTTTCGGAGAAAGATCTACTGCAGGTGTGTGAGGTGGGACTTGTCACGGAAGATGTGCTTTCTGCGGTAGATGAACTTGAGCAGATGGGATTGAAACGATGGAGAGCGATAAGTGATACCTTTGCCCCTATAGGGGATGTGAACGGTCTGTTCATTGTGGTGAAGAAGGAGCGAACCTGGTTCTTTTCGGAGCAAAAAGCAAACATCTATCCGCTGGAAGTGTCCATACGTGATGTTGGGAGACTTCGAATCGGCTAAAATGCGCGGAACAGCAGGCAAAACGGTCATATGTGCACCATTTGAATCATCTTATAGAAGTAAACGCTTTAAAAAGAGTGTTTTGCTAAAAAACTGTTGCTGGTCGTGTGTATATCAGGATTCGCATCGATGAAGGGTGGTGGCATGTTGGATCGACGTTTGTTGGAAGAAGGGCTGGCTGTTATTGTGTCCAGTCGGGAGCGTACAGGAGATTTGTGGCATGCCCATTATGGGGCGGGAGCTATTGCGGCTTATTTTTGGTTGCGGGAAAATCGCCTCACTGCCCTTGCGGCGGGCAGTGTTACGGCTGAAGCGAAAGCCATGCTTCGCCAGCACGGGTTGAATGATGGCTTGAACTCCCGGAAGGGAGAGGTTTTGCCAAGGGAAGAGGCCGAAGCGCGTATTACAGCAGCGCTGGATCGAACCATCGGAGAGCTACACTGGGTGGGTCATCAGGCCATCTATGGTGCCCTAAGTCTAAAAGCCATTCGTGAACTGGATGGTTGGGGCACGGAGCATGACATGGATCAGATGGTTGAACTTATTGATTCTTTTGAACGAACCATTCCAGGTAGATCCTGGGTAAACACAACGGTGAAAGAAATTCGCAGCTTGAAGTTAAGTGAGGCAGACGGATTCCCTGATATAGAACGCCCGGAACAATTGTCCCGGCTGATTCTGGATGAGCTTGGCGCATTTCGTACCATCTATCAGGCAGAAGCACATCATGATCTGATCGGCCACATGCTAACCTACGGGCACGCGCTTAATATATTATTTGAACTGGATTACCCTGCTTTGTTCCATAAAGGCATTCCGCCTTTTCTCAGGATGGTCAAGGCGCTGCGACTGAGCCGGGATGTGGATGCCGAACAGGAGATGCCAACGCTGCAATCTCCAGTTGATCGTCTGCCATTGATTCGTGCAGAACGCTCTGTTGCACTTCCACATGAACTGGAATACTGGCTCACCGACAGACGTTCCCGCGATTGGCATGGAGGTCATGTGTTCAAATTTCCATTCAGCTTCTACCATCATGCAAGAAACGGAAATTCAGTTCCGGAAAGCTGGGAAAACTTCCGCTATATTATCGCGTGAGCAAAATACGTTTAAGAGAGCACAGCCTGAGATGGCTGTGCTTCTTTTAATCTTTTTAACGGGACCAAATTTCAAGGATAAACAGGATCAAAATGACTCTGGATGCCAGCATGTATGGTGATTTTCGTATGGGCTGACGCGCTGTCCATATTCCCCAGGAACTCATAAGTGCAATACTTCCCCAGAACATCCATAAGGGAATGCCTTCAGGCGTAAATGGAAAGGACAGCGAGGGCAGACCTGTATTGCCAGCCCCAAGAAGAACAGTGGTCATATAGACGAGCAGAAGGAAAAGTAACTCAAATAGCAGGGTTTGCAGCCAGAAATAATAGATGTGCAGCACTCGAAGCAGAATGACTGTGACCAGGATAAACAGGATACCAACGGATGAGAATGTTGCAGCGGTCCATCCAATGAGTGAAGTAGTTAGAATATCTGTTTCCTGATAAAAGGTGTACATTGTCAAAGCGTACATAACGGGGCCAGCCATGTAACTGGTAATAGCGATCCACAGATAGAACCAGAGCTTTTTTTTCATGATCGTATCCATCCTTTATCGTAAATAAGGTTTGAAAGGCTGCTTATTATCATATAAACAGCATCAGGAATGGATTTGTTGGGTTATCTGGAGGAAATCTCTGCAAGAAACCGACGTTTAACCGCCATGATTGCGACAACAAATAGACGTAATCCATACGGACAACCGTCAGCGCGACCGATTTAAACATGTAAGATTGTATTATCGGATCAGTAGCAAGTGACATATCCCGATAAGCACATACGCTAATGTACAGACCGGCCAGGGGCCGGTTTTTTTATGCGGTGATTGCACACTTGCTCTGATCGGGTACTAAAGAAAGACTGAATATATCTAACAGGAGGTTTTAGGATATGAAAACAGTATTGTATGTTCCACTGGATGATCGTCCAGCGAATCTGGATGACGTCGTTGTACAAGGAAAAGCAGCCGGTATCCATATCATTACACCGCACCTGGGTGACATTCAAAATCGTCTGGATTCCGAGAAAACGGTAGAAGGCACCACATTGCTTGGAACGTCTACGCCTACGTATGGGAAACCGTCCAATATTCATGATTTCATTTTGAAAAATGCCGCTAAAGTGGATGGCTTCATCATCTCTTCGGATATGCTGGCTTATGGTGGTCTGATCGGCAGTCGTCAGCTTCGTGAAGATGGAGGCGGAACATATCCTGATTACGACCAGGACACTACCCGTTTGCTCGATGTGATCAAAGCGATTAAAGGGAAATATCCAAGAAAACCAGTGTTTGTGATGGATACCATTATGCGACTCGCTACCACCTCTTTTGCAGATGGTCTCGCATTGGATGCCTACAACGAGTCACGTGCACTGATGCAGCAGCCACGCCAGTCCTTTACGGCATTCGAGGATATTGTGAACGGGTACAACCTTTCTCCAGAGGCTAAGGAATATGGGGAAACGACGTATTTTAATAAAGAGCAGTACTACAACACCAGACAACATAAATTCAAAACGAATCTATACATTCTGGATAAGCTTGCTCGCAAAGGATATATTGATTTCCTCGCCGTAGGTGTCGACGATGCGAATACGCAAGGCGTTCAGATCAACGAAATCAATTATGTGGAAGCACGGATCAACGAATGGCTCGGTGGGACGGATGGACAAGATCCCGATCGGGCGATTATCCTTCCAGATGCGGATGGCCTGGGTCACGCTCTGTTGGCACGCATGGCTAACCAATTGCTTCGTGGTGGGAAGAAGACGCGTTATGCAGTGAAATATTTTGGCCCGCATGGTTCCACGATTATCAATGCCTATGAATATATGAATGTGCACGAGAATGTGGTGCGTCATGTGGATATTGTTGGTGGTGTGGTTGTAACGGATTCCGCTTATCCACAGCCTGATGTGGTAACGGATACAACTCCCGATATGGAAAATGGAAATGAATTAACGAATGCTACATCTGTTGATGAAGCTTCTTCGTTTGACATGGCGTCTGAGCTGGATCGCATGACGAACCGTCATCCAGGCAAACCGGGTAATAAATCGGTGGACATTGAGATTATTGCTATTACGGCGCTGGATCAGATGCAGGCGGCTGTGGCGCAATTGACGAGTAATAGTGAGAAGGGTCTTCCTTCGGTGGTGATTGATTTTGTAGGAAAAGGTCCGGCGAACGTCGATGTAGCCGAAGCACTCCTGAACAGTCCGTATACGGGTCGGGTCCTGGGGTACAGTGCATGGAATACGCCGGGGAACAAAATCGGTATGGCTGTGGGTATGGGACAATCCCGTTATGCTCTGATTACAACCGAAACACATGCCCATACGTTGCGAGATGCCATGAATGCACATGGTTCATTGTTGTTCAAACGTTTCCTGAAAGATTACTACTATAAAGCAGTAGCGATTGCAGATATCCGCACGTATTCCAGAGCGCATGCGCTGTATACCAATGTGGCAACCCTTGCGGATCAGAATATGGTGTTGTTTAACTCAGAAGCAGATTATGCTCATTTGCAGACTTTACTCAGGGATCTGATGCAGACCTACACCACGGAGTTGGCGAACAAAACAGCTTTTGCCCAAGGGAACGTAGCGATCAAACAAATTTGTAATGGCGAAGCAGCTTATGCGGAGTATTGCAGTTCACTGCTGGAATATACGAACCCCGATTTCATCTGGGGACGTGCGTTTGAAATCACGTTGAATCCGAAAGTTACGCTGAAATAATCTATTTTTTTTTATTTGTGTTTTAGGAAGTGAAATGTGGCGAGTCTCATAAATATACTCCGCATTGGTCAGTCCATCGTTTAGAAAGATAGGATGTTATCTTTTGTAAGATATGATCAGATATTTAGGAATTAATTCATTTCTTTTGTTTAAATTAATAAAGAATAGCACTTTTCTACTGAATTTCAATCCGAAAAAATCAGTATAAAAGTGCTATTTTTCTGGATTACGTTGACATATTTACATGTTCAAGGTATGGTTTTTTTGTGGAAAAAAAATCCAACAAAGGGATGGTGGTTGTATGAAATATATTAAGAAAGCGTTATTAATATGCGGCTTAGGAGGATTATTGTTTAGTAACATACAAGCTTATGCGACTCCAGTAACTGGTTATTCTTGGGGAAGCAGAAATATAACTTATCAAAACAATGGTTCTAATAATTTCTACATAAACATATGGACAAATGCTAGAGATGAATGGAATCTATCTACTGATGTTTTTCTGAAAGCTGGTACGAATTCTAAATTTACTGCGGGCAATAAATCTGACAGTGGCGTTACTTGGGACGGTCTTGCGGAATGGACATTTAGTATTATAACTGGTAACTATTCCACTATGAAAACATGGGTTAATACATACTACACAACGCAAAGTCATTACAATACAGACAATGTAGAGGGTATCGCAACTCATGAATTTGGACATGCCCTTGGGTTGGATCATGCTCCATATGGTAATCCTACAGTTATGACTCCAAATACATTTGAACGTAAATCTTCTGGAACTTTGGTAGATGGGCGTCCAAACAAGTCACCAACTTCATGGGACATAAATACCGTTAATGTTCTTTATGACAATAACTTTGCTAAAGCCCAGAATCAAGAACCTGTACTAGATGTTCCCGAAAATATTCTTCAAAAGGCTCAGATAACACAAAAAGATTTGAAAATAAATCATTATTCCTGGGCTATTGGCTATAGCACACTCGAAGCTCGTGCATATGATGCTGATCTTATTGTGAGTGGGATTGTTAAAAACAAACTTAGTCCTCTCATAAAAAATGATGGTGAAACCGAAGAAGCATTTCACCAATCAGAGGTAGCTATAGAAAATGTCATCAAAGGAGAAGGTTCAAAAGGAGATACAATTATTTTACGCCAAATTGGCGGAGAAACGGATACGTCTATTATTTACCATGAAAATTCAACCGAACTCCAAGAAGGTACAGAAGTATTGATGTATCTAAAAAAGATCGATGATAATGTATACATTCCAATTAATGAGGATGAAAGTATCTTTATTAAACAGGGTGTACAATCGCTTAAAACGGGTGACAGTTCGTTTAAAAACCTGTACGATAATCGTTTAGTTACTCTTGATGAAGCTTCGGCTTCTATTAATTAATAGCCAAGTCAAGGCCTCATCAATTGGGGGCCTTAATCTATTCCTGGAGGTAATATGAAAAGAAAATTTTTATTTATACCGGTCGTTTCTTTGATTTTACTTTTGATTGGTTGTTCATCTTCCTCAGGAAGTTTTGCTTCAGATAAAATGATAAAACTAAAGGAAGAAGTCTATATTACAAGCAATGACATCATCTCAGAGGAGGAACTAGCTGAACAAGTAGGTGAGATAGAGGTATCCTCGACCAATGAGAGTGATCACGGTGATGGGAACGTTATTAGTTCCAACACCTACAATGTAGGTACAAAACTATTTAAAATCAAAAACGAAAACAGTAAAGATATGATTGCTGTAGAGGACTCTACAGAGAAATACCTCATTGCCTATAATACCAAATACAAAGAAATAAAATAATGTTAATAAGACGTCTTATACTTCAACCCAATGATCGTCTTTTTTCCACCCCAGATGCACCCTTAATCGCACCGAAGTCGTACGAATGACCATCCGCGCTAGGAATGAAAGGGTGTAAGATTATATTATCGGATCAATAGCAAAGGACACACACCGAAAGCACATACGCTAATGTACAGATCGGCCACAAGGGGCTGGTCTTTTTTGTTGCGGTGAATGGTGTCCAGCTTTGGCGCCGGTGGAGAACCGTTAGCACAGAGACGTACTGACGATGATTTCCTTTTTCCATTAGCAGATCGGTTAAAGGGGGGGGAGTTCGTTGCTGCCACATTGTCGCTGCACAATGCGGGCAGATCGAAACTTGCAGCTGAAGGGGGCGAAATAAATGTGTCTATGAGTAGTGACTTAAACAACACGGACAGCACAGGGAAAGCGAGTAACGTCATCAGACGAACGCTGAAGCAGAAGCTGGAGGCTCTTGTTCCGGCATGGAATGGCCGAGTAAAGGACATCCCTGCACCGGGAGAGGTGTTAGCCGGACCCTGTGCCGTGATTGCTTTTGCAGAAGAAGTACCGAAGTCTGCTTGGGCTGGGTATAGGAGGATCATCAAAATCTCTCCATATGCACGCCCCGAAGATGGAGGTGCTGAACAAGTAGAAGTATGGTCAGCAGCGCTGATGGAAGGACTGCATCAGGTCAGGCTGGAGGATGAAGAAGGCGGGGCATTTACCTGTATTTATCTGGGTTCTTCAGATTGTGATCGTGTGGATGCCAGTTCTGGACTGGTTACGCGCAGCCTGCGATTTGGGGTGTATGTTCCGGAAACGGTGGAATATGCTCAGGCTGAAACCACAGATTCGTGGATGGCTGCACTTCAGGGCTGGACACGAACTCAGCTTGGACAGGAATGGTCCGTATATGGGGATGCCTGGCCTGGGGGTTATAGGTCCAAGTCTATACTGTGGCGATTGACGGGATGCAGTACAACCACTGCAGGGACTTCTGCGCTGGAGATTCGTAAGCAATGGATTGGGCATGTGCTGGCTGCGAATGTGGGAGATGTCCGTCAAACGGTCACACATCTGGTTGAACAACTGGCTGTGCAACCCCGTATTGCTTTGACGGATACAGACGGTACGCGATATGTGACGGTGGATGAAGTTTCTGCCGACTTGCAGGCAGACGCTTACTTGAACGGGCAGATTCGTCTGACGTTGCAGCAGCGTATTCGCCGTCCGGGTACGGATGTGCCATTAATCCGTGAGATTCACCATAGCAAAGGGATAGAGTAAGCGCTAGTCGAGAGGGACTCTAGATGGGGTTCCAGATGAGAAATTCAATATCATACTTTAGCTTCAAATTCATAGGTTCATAGTTTCGTAGGTTCATAGGGACAAAAATTCATAGGTCAAAATTATGGTGCAAAGATCAGGTTCAACGAATTCAGTAGTCAAACAATGAGGTGAGATGGCCATGGCAAGCTCAGTGAAAAAAAATAAACAGGCTGCCCCGCAATACACGCGGGCCGAGCTGATGAATCATGCCGAAGCCCTCTTTGCCGTTAAGGCAGAGGTGCTGTATGGTGCGCTGTACGAAGTAGCGCAAGAGACGTTTTCCATTGCGGAAGCGAAGGAACGCATCAACCAATTTATGAAAGCGAAGGTGAAGGGATAATGGCAGGCGGAACTTGGGAGCAAACGAATCGTCCGGTACTTCCGGGCTTATATATGAATTTTCAGGCGGCAGCGTCTTCGGCCATTCAGGCTGGTAATCGGGGAACGGTGGTTGTGCCGATCAAGGCAAACTGGGGTCCGGTGGGTACTTTTGTAGAAGTTGGCAGTGAAGCTGCAATTGAGCGTATTTTCTCGGCACATGCCTTGGATAACGGAACAGCTTATACATCCTTGAAGCTCGCTCTGTTGGGTGGACCGAAAAAGCTGCTCGCTTATCGGGTAGCCGGAGAGACGGCGAAAGCAGCCACGCTTACGCTGAAAGACAGCAGTGATACAGCCGTTCTGCAACTGGACGCCAAGTATCCGGGTGACCGGGGTAACGGGTTCTACGTCACCATTCAACCGGGTGTAATTGATAATACGAAGCATGAAGTGCGCTTGTTTGAAGGCAACCGGATGCTATATGCACTGCTGACTGCGGATATTTCGGCAGCGTCACTGGCGAAAGAGATCAACGCGGATGAAAGCAACATTTGGATTAACGCTCAGGCGATTGGCGATGGTACAGGTGTTGTTGCAACCGTTGTGGGAGCGGCTTTTAAAGGTGGTGCAAGTGGCAACGATGGACTGACCAATGCGGAGTATATCGCCGTGCAGGGCGCGCTGGAAGGAGAGCAATTTGACGTTTTGGCACTGGATCATGCGGCGGATGCACCTTTGCTGGCGAGTTTTGCAGCTTGGGTGAAACGTGTACGCAATGAGGGTAAACCCGTGATGGCTGTATTCGGTGGTACTACGGCAGACGACACCTCTACGACTGCAGCACAGAAGGCAGCAGCACGTTCACTTACGTTGAATCATGAGGGTGTGATTAATGTTGGTACGGGTGTGCGTCTGGGAGATGCGTTCTACAGCTCGGCGGAAACGTCTGCTTATGTTGCGGGTCTGATTGCCGGACAACGTCTGAATGAATCCACAACATACGCTCCTTCTCCGTTCGATGACGTGACTCGTCGCTGGACTCGTGCAGAACAGGAGCAGGCGGTACAGAATGGCGTATTTATTTTCTTCCATGATGGACGTCAGGTGAAGGCGCTTCGCGGAGTGAATACACTCGTGACCCCTGCTGCAGGACAGAATAATGCCTGGAAAAAAATCCGTTCCATTCGTGTCATGGATGCAATTAATACGGATTTGCAGCGCTCTGCTGAAGATACGTATATCGGCAAAGTAAACAATACGGAAGAAGGACGTCAGGCGCTGATCGGTGCGATGAAAGCCTATTTGGCGCTGCTCGCACAGAGCAATGTCATTGAAGCTGAGGGATACGATGTCGTTCTCGACCCGGCTTATTATGGTGCTGCACCAATTCTCAAGCCTGAGGCGGACCAGGTATTCCTGCAATGGAATGTGAAGCTGACGGATGTGATGGAGCAGTTGTTTGGAACGTTTTACGTGCAATAAGTAGTGTAGAGAAGATCGGTTATTAAATTGATTAAAATTATTTGAGCTGGTGTTTTACACGATAACGGAGAGGGCAGAAAAAATCTGGGGATAACAGCGATCGGAAGATTATTCTGCCCGCGAAGTTATACCGTGTAACAATGATCAGCCAACCATTTCAAGGAGGAATTGTTATGTTGGATGCGTCAAGAGTAATTCTCGGTACCCATGGTCAGCTGCATATCGATGGTGTGTGGCAGACGAATATTAATAAGCTGGAGGCCAGCGTCGAAATTGAGAAGCGTGAGCTGAATCTGGTCGGCAACGATTGGAAAGTACACAAGAATGGTGCAAAAAAAGGAACAGGCACGATGACGGGTTACAAAGTCACTTCGGACATGATCCAGCGCGGCTTCACCAAGTTCCAAATTATCTCGAAGGTGGACGATCCAGAATCCTACGGACATGAGAGTGTCCTGTTGAAAGGTTGCATGGTGGACAAAATCCAGCTTGCCAACTGGACTGCGGGTGAGGAAGTACCGGAGGAAACAAGTTTTACATTTGAAGGGTTCGAATTGTTGAACCCGATTGTAGCGAACTAAGATTTTTCAGAGTCTGCTTCTGTAAGTATCTAAGTATCTCCGTAGAAACTTTTGTTTTCATATGATATCTAGTTGTTATGATATAGGCTCCAAAACTACTTTTCTCAGCAGTGCATACTACATCATAGGAATATAAATCTTTATTACCAAGGAGACGATTGATATGTTATCCATTAAAGATTTTGAAAATTTGGTACCCGATAAAAGTTTGCCTGTTTCCCAATGGGACTGGACCAAAGCATTTGATAAGCTGATGGAAAGTAATGAGGTAGATGTGATGATTCCTTCTGGCACGTATCTGCTTAAATACACACTTAAAATCACAAAGCCTAAGAATATTCTTGGGAATGGAGCGATTCTAATGCTTGAAGCTCCTTTGCAAATTGAAGGCTCCAATATCATTCTCAATGACCTTAAGTTCAGGAGTGAAAAGCAAGTTCGGGCCATTCAACTGCATAATACCATGAATGTAAGTGTTCATCACTGTGACTTTATAGATATCATGGAAACAGCTATTTATTTTGAAAACAAAAGTCATCAAAATGTTAGTATCACAGACTGCAATTTCGAAAATATAGGTAGAAACATTACCAATATTGTTGTTCAGGGTAATGCCGTTTATGTTCAGAATGCTTCTACGGTATTTATCGAGAATTGTGAAATGCATAAAATTTGGGGGCAATCCGCCATTACGGTACGAAGTTCAAGTGATATCAAGATTACCAATTGTATCATTGAGGATACGGCTTATCGTGGAATTCAAACGTATGGTTCCGATTCGGGTTCGGCTGCAGATTCTGTGCGTAACATGGAGATTACGGAATGTTCAATCAGAAGAACAGGAGAGTTAAACCAGACTCCAAAAGGAGATGCTACGAATGGGATATTTGTTCGTAATCCACAGGGGACTGCCGCTGACGTTAAGATCTCTAACTGCATCATTGAATATTGTGGAGAGAATTTCATAGAAGGAAACTTTTATGCATACAACAATACCATGAGGTATTCTGGTTATTATCCTCATTTCACAACTCCTTCTAAAGAGGGATTGTTTCCTCAAACTAACTCGGTGATTGAAGGAAACTCTATTCATTCCTCCTATTTAGAAGCTATCAAATTATTTTTCAGCCGCAATAATATTAGGATTGATAACAATACCATTCTTGATTGGGATATGACACCAGCTCCCAAATCGTCTTTCTTGCCAGCGATCACGATGCAAACTAAGTTATCTTCGGATGTAATGAATAATATTACTATTCAAAATAATACGATTACTGGTCCGGCAAGGAAGTTGATGATTGGAAATACGGTTAAGGGAGAACAAGAAGTTATTAAAAAGATTCCGTCCCCTGGAACTTTTGGTACCATTGTTTATGCCAATAACCAGATTATTGTTGAATAGTTATGTGTGTTTGGAGAGTTATTATTAAGCAGCCCTAGCCAGGGCTGCTTTTATTCTAAATTGAAACTATGTAGCTAAGAAGGAGACCACAACCAATGAGTATGAATGAGAATATGTCGGAAGAACAAATTTTGGATCAGTTGTTTGAAGCAGCAGAGCGTTTGCCGGAAGAGAATGTACGGATTCAACGTTTGGATCTGTTGCTGACTCTGCGTGGATTGACATCCTCCAAAGTGGATCAGATCCGCGAACGCTGTACGATTCGCAAAACGGTCAAAGGCCGCACTGATGAAAAGGTGGATACCGAAACATTTAACGCGCTACTGATTTCCGAAGCTACTGTGAAAATGAATGTGCGCGGACTCGAACTGTCCGGTTGGGGAGACAACCGCATCACTGGTCGCATGAAGCTGTCCGGTGGGGAACAAGCGGTTCGCCGTATGCTGCTTGCGGGTGAGCTGGATGCCGTTGGCGACAAGGTACTTGAGCTGTCCGGCTTCGGTGTGGAGATTGAAGACCTAAAAAACTAATTCACTCCGGCGGGATGACCACGTTCCTTTATCACATGTGGGTTCGTCATCATCTACGGCCCGGAGAATTCTGGTCTTTGCCACGCGGGGAGCGCTCGCTGTTGATTGCTTTCTCGGAAGAGGAAATGGCAGCGATCACCTCGCAAATGAATCGATGATTAGATCGGACAGGGGGTGAAAGAAATGGCAGAAATGATTGTGGGTTTATCCAAATCCAATGCGGAAATGCGAACGACCATCCGATATCTGGATCAGATCCAGCGCTCAACGGAACGTCTGGGCAGAGTTCGCTATCAGAGTCTGATTAAAGTGAACAATGAGCTGAGAACAACCGGGCGCAGGCTGGAGAGCATTTATAGTACGGCTATGCGATTGAGTAGATTGCGGATCACGCCAACGGTTGATTTGGCTGACCGTGCTACTCCAGCATTAAATGGTTTGTTGAAAAAAATGAAGCAAATCCGATCTAAGATGTTGAATGCTACAGCTAATGTGCAGCTCAAAGTGAGTCACCAAATTTCAGGTGTGTCCGTTAATGTGAATTCACAGCCATTAATAGATGCTTTGAGTATGAATACGCAGTCAATTAATATGCTGAGCACCAAGCTGGATTCCATTAATATTGGGGGAGCAGCAGGAGCCGAAGAAAAACCTAAAACCTTTTTGCAAAAGATGAAGGGCATGTTTGATCGAGGCAAATCGATTTCTTCTGGCGTACAGAAAGGATTCGCTGCCAGGAGTAGTGGGAAAAAGCTGTTGAGAGAAATAAAAAGGCCATCCACTCCAGGAAATAAGTTAAAGAAATTGATGAAGGTTACGAAACGCGGAGCCACTTTTGTCAATGATTTCTCGTCCGCAGGATCGGATTTAATCGGTGGTATTGATGGAATGTGGGGAGATGTCAAAGGACTATTTGGTGGTGGAGGAGCAGGAGGTAGTGGAGCCTCTGGAATAATGAGTAAACTGGGTGGAGGGTTAGCCAAGGGCGCAGGCAAGTTATTTGCACCGATTCGTATGCTTAGCAATATTAAAGATCTTGCGAGCGCCCCTCCAGAGGAACGAGTGCGTGCATTAGGTTCTGTTGCTGGTAGTGCAGTAGGAACAACTCTTGGCAGCATCCTTGGCAGTGTAATTCCGGTGGGTGGAACCTTTGCAGGAGGTGCATTAGGTGGTTGGCTTGGTGAGAAAGCAGGTGGCTGGGTTGGCGATAAGGTAGGTGGATTTATCAATAACCATGCAGAGGGTATTTCGAAAATGGCGAATCTTGCTGTGCAGGGAACGAATATTGTTATGGAGAAATCAAAGGATATGTTCAATGGCATATCCAGTTTCTTCGGTTTTGGTTCCAAGAAAGAGGAAGAGAAGCCTGTCGTACCCGTATCCACTGTCCCCGTATCCCCAGCAGCAATGGTGGTTTCAACGTCGCAAGTAGCAACAGGTCCGCAGATGCCACCTGCCTATATTCCACCGGCACTGACAATGACGGGTCCAGCAGCTTATATGAACAGTAAGGTCGGCCAGTCTACATCTGCTGGTTTTATGGGAACAAGCGTGATGCAGTCCCAAGCCATGGGTCTAGGTAACGGAGCGCAAACTGCTGGAAATGCCAACGGCAAATCATCCACGATGACGGTACAAATATCCGAAGATCAGATGAGCAGTCTGTCCGCTTACCTCAAGGATTTCAAAACCGAGACGACCAACCAGATATCCGTAAACGTACCACAAGGTGCAGTGCAGGTGACTGTCCGGGAGAACGCCATCGACTACGATGCGATTTCACATCAGGTTGGAATGAGATTTGCAGGCGAAGTGCGCCGTGCGATGGAAAATCGAAAAACGATTATGGCCTAAGTAGAAAGGAGGCCTGTCATGACTGTATTTAAAGATAACGTGGAAGGTGTCAAAATGGAATTTACCTTGATCGATGGGAAAACGAAGTTTCAATTCCCGGTGAAACCGGAAGAACTGACGATCTCCCGATCCAAGGGATACGAAACGATTAATATGCTGGAGTATGGCGAGTTTGATTTTGCGCAGGGGGAGAAGGTGAAGGAGATCACCTTCTCTTCTTTTTTTCCCAAAGAATATGATGCATCCTATTGCATGTACGAGCCTTTGCCTGATCCGCGTGTAGCAATGAATATGCTGAATACGTTTCTGGTATCGAAAAAGCCGCTGCGCTTCATCATTACAAACACAGGGGTGAACGTGCCCGTGTATCTGATCTCCCACAATACCACCTTCCGAGGCGGTGAGAGCGGGGATATTTACTTTGACATTACGCTGCGAACGTGGCGGGATTCCAAAGTGGAGAAGGTTGGCGGTGCAACGTCTGCGAGCAAGTCAGGTTCTCGTACGGATCTGAAAACGAGCAGTAAGACCTACACCGTCAAATCTGGCGATTCCCTGTCCAAAATAGCAAAGCTTAAGCTGGGCAGCAGTTCCAAGTGGAACGAGATTTATAAGCTCAATGTGAAGACCATCGGGAGTGATCCGAACAGGATCAAGCCAGGACAAAAGCTGGTGATGCCATGACCTACAAGGTCATTGTCGACGACAAATATGACATCACGAAGCTGGTGGAGACGATTACGTTGAAGGATTCGCTGGACCAGATTGCCTATCAGGCCAACATCCGGCTGGCGGTGTCTTCGTCTTCGGGTCTACCTGCGATATCACCGGGTATGGCGGTGCGGATCAGCGGGATTCCTTTTGGCGAAAAATCAATGGTCCACTTGCTGCACCCTGCGGTCATCTGGGAAGTGGAAAGCTCCAACAGCGGTACCAAGCGACTGTCCCTGACCGTCTACGACCGGATGATTTATCTGGAAAAATCAGAGGACGAGTTCCTGCTGCCGAAAGACCAGACTGCCACGCAACGACTCAAAACATACGCTAAAGAATGGAAAATTCCATACGCCGCGCTGCCGGATACCAAAACAAAGCTGAGCAAAGCGGTTTATCGGTCGCAGACGATTTTTTCGATGATGTTTGCCGATCTGAAGGAAACGGTGAAATCCGGTGGGGATATGTATCATCCGCGGATGACGCCGGGCGGGTTGCAGCTGTTTAAGGTGGGCAGCAATGCGAAGGTACACGAGCTGGATCGGCTGATCGATCTGACCCAGATGCGTACGCTCGAAGGTGCGGTCACCAAAGTTAAAGTGATGGCAGCCTCGGAGTCCAGCAGCGGCAAAGAGGTTCCTTCCAAAGTGCTCGCGATTGAGCAGGCTGGTGTAGCCGAGCTGGGCACGCTGCAAAAGCTGATCGAAGACGATCAGGTCAAAACGGCGACTGCCGCCAAGAAGCTGGCGAAAAGCCGTCTGACGGGTATTCAGGAGACCTTTACGATATCCGCACCTGATGTGAATACGATTCGTGCCGGAGACGCGGTGCTGCTTAAAGGGCTGAAACTGATCATCATGTCGGTTAGCCGTGATCTGTCCGCCGGACCTGGAACGATGACGTTGGAGCTGGGCACGGTCGAGATGGTGAAAAGGAGGGTTTATCTTGAATAAAGAAGATCCGTACGGACATTTTGCCGAGGTCATGCGGGGTGCGATGAGCACACAAACCCGTCAGGCTGTGAGTGGCCTTGGCGCGGTGTTGGGTACGATGACTTCATCCGGCGTGAAGCTGGATGATTTCAAGCACGAAGTGCAGGACTATCTCGTGGCCGAGCTGCCGGGCACGCTTGGACTGCCGGAACGCGAGGCTGCTGGCGCGATTTCCGGTATACCTGACGTGGCAAATGGCGGAACGACCGGCACGGGAAGGTTTCTTTTGCAAGAAGAGGAAGTGGAAGAAGCGGTGTGGTCTCTTGGTAAAGGATTAAAAGCTGGGGACCGTGTGCTGGCGATGCGGGTGAATGGCGGTAACGACATTGTGGTGCTGTGTAAGGTGGTGAGTGCGCATGCCTAGTTTGTTCCCGGAAACGGGCTTGGTATGGGGAGATGAGGAAGATCTGTCAGGAGTGGCTTCGGAAGAGGTACGATTTGGACGGAGCTGGCGATTCGATTACGATGCGGGGGATTTTGTGCTGACTCCAAGTGGCAAGGTAGCTGCGGCAGGTGCGCATGAAGCTTGGGTACAGTGGTGCATCAAGGCGGTCAAGACGCCTAGGTACAGACATGTGATCTATTCTCGAAACTATGGCTCGGAGCTGGATGAGTTGGTTGGTCAGGGGGACAGTCGGGGCGTAATCGAAAGTGAGATAACCCGTATGGTTACGGAGACGCTGCTGGCTGATCCACGCACGGATTCGGTAGACCAGTTTACGTTTGATTGGAATCGGGAGCAATGCATGTTCTCATGCCGGGTGGCGAGTGTGCAGGAAGAGATGTTTATTTTGGAAAGTGAGGTGATCTGACGGGATGGCTGAGATTCCGCGTTATTTGGAGGACCAGACGGAGGAACAGATTATGCAGCGTATGCTGGATCGTCTGCCCGCGGATCTGGACAAGTCGGAAGGATCTTTTCTGTGGGATGCGGAGGCTCCGGTTGCGTTTATGCTGTCTGAGGCGGCTTTGTGGGCGCAGGAACTGCTGCGGCGCGGCTTTGCGAGCACTGCGGCGAGCAGTGATTCGAATTTTCGTTCGGAGGAGCTCGATCTGCGAGCGGGGGAGCATGGGCTTACGCGACGGGCTGCGGTGGCGGCACAAGGTACGGTTAGATTCGTGGGTAGGCCGGGCAAGGTGATTCCTGCGGGTACAGTTGTGGCTACTTTGGCGGATGAAATCTCCGGTGAAGCTTCGCTCGAGTATGAAACGGTTGGTCGTGTGGAGTTGGGAGAAGATGGTCTGGGTAGTGTTGGCGTGCGAGCGCTCGTTGCCGGAAAAGAAAGCAATGTGCCTGCAGGCACCGTGACCGTGCTGTCTACACCCGTGAGTGGCGTTACCTCTGTAACTAACGTTGAGGTGATCAAAGGTGGTGCGGATATCGAGGCAGATATGGCGCTGCTGGAACGCTTTTATGCCAAAGTCCGCAACCAGGGAACCAGCGGTAACAAGGCGCAATATGTGCAATGGGCCAGTGAGGTGCCAGGTGTTGGTGCAACTCGTGTCATACCGCTATGGAAGGGGCCGGGCACGGTGGGACTGTACCTGCTGGATACGGACAAACGTGCCGCGGGAACCCATCTGGTGGCGGCTGTGCAGAAATACGTGGACCCAACGCAGGATGGACAGGGTGAAGGCGTTGCTCCTGCTGGTCCGGTGGTGACCGTGATGCCCGCAGAGGAAGTGCCGATGAACATCCAGGTGAAGCTGACGCTAGCGAGTGATGCGACGTTGGCAGATGTACGAGCGTTGATCGAACATGGGGTGACTGCGTATCTGAAACAGTTGGCTTTTTCCGATCCGCTTGTACGCTACACTCGAATTGCCGCGATCCTGCTCGACATTCCGCCGATTATCGACTATTCGGAGCTGACCGTAAACGGTGTGAGCGACCAGAATATCGAGATGACAGCGAGTCAGGTTGCGGTGCTGGGGACGGTGGATGTGCATGAGTAGCGCAGTGAAGATGGTGAAAGCGAAGTGCGGATGTGGAGGCAGCGGTAAGGTGGGACATCGGGAATATTCTGACTATACGGTATCTGGTTCAGCTGGAAATGAAGTAAGTGGTGGGCCAGAAGAGTGCTTGGGTCGTGAGGTAAGCGGCTCGGGAACTGAGCATTTGAGCGAAGCGGTTTGCATCGATGTGGAAGGAAAGGAGGATGCAGGTCATGAGTGCACCTTCTGCTGTACATGTTGGACTGACGAGTGAGAAAGGGCGGGAGTTGTTCTCGTATTTGCCGAGCTATTATGAGACTTCCCGCGTGATACAGGCGGATATGCAGTCCAAAGGGACCGAGATGGACCTGCTGTATCAGGCGCTAGATGAAACATTGGATCAGTTCTTTGTCCGCACGGCAACGTGGGGCTTGGATTTCTGGGAGCAGGAGCTTGGCATTGAGACGGATCGTCTCAAACCTGTGGATCAGCGGCGTGCGGTGGTCGAAGCGAAGCTGCGTGGCGCCGGAAAGTTTTCAGGGAGATTGGTTGCGAATGTCGCTGAGGCGTACGCTGGAGGCAAAGTAGATGTAACCTTTCAGCCGGAAGAGTGGAGCTTTACGGTGAGCTTTGTGGATACGATGGGCATCCCGCCCAATATTGACGATCTCAAACGCGCGATTGATGAACTAAAACCGGCCCACATGGCCGTAGAGTATGAGTATCGCTATCTGATCTGGGACGATTTGGATAAAAAACAGGTGACCTGGGATGAACTGGACGCCGCGTCCTTGACGTGGAATGAACTGGAGGTGTGGGCGTAATGCCAAAAGAAACGAATCGACTGAAATTGCCTCTGCCCTTAGGAAACGAGAACGTTACCCGGGAGAGTATTAATGGGATTTTTGAAAAAATTGATGCAGGCGTTGCGACACGGGAGGATTTGGAGACATTACGCCAAATGATGGGCGAGATGGACATCCCGGATGCATCCCTTACGGTAAAAGGTAAAGTGCAACTGTCAAATAAGATTGACGGTGACTCTGAAGAACTTGTACCTACTGAAAAGGCGCTCAATGATGCTAGATTAGCTGCTCAAAAATATGTAGACGATAAGCCATGGCAAAAGTACAAGCTCACACAGGATGATGGAATTGTCAAGGTGGTGGGGAGTTCGGATTTAAATGACTATTTGACCCCTGGATTTTATTTCAGTAGTGTGACTGCAAACGGCCCAATTCAAGGTTCTTTTTATATTGAGGTTATTATTTATTCTTCTTCGTTTTTATTACAAAGGGTTACGACTTTTATTAGTCCGTCAATCACTTATACGCGGATTAGAAATAATAACTCTTGGCATCCTTGGGTATTGCAAACACCAGAAGAAAATCTATGGGGGGCGTTATAGATGGCAGTAGTATCAAAACGATTTGCGAAAGGTCAGGCAACAACAACCCTTACTACAGTGTATACCGTTCCAGCGAATACAACCTCTTTTCTAAAAGCGCTCACCATTTGCAACACAGCAGCAAGCGGTGAAGTAGACTTTACAATGTTTCTAGGAGGGACGAAGATCATAAATAGTCACAAGATAAGGACATTTGACACGATTACTATTCCTTTTTTGGATCAAATCATATTAGCAGGTGAAACTATCCAAGTTCAATCAGCCGGTAACGCAACTTCATTTTTTATCAGCGGTAAAGAGGTGACGTAATGCCAGGTATAGATAACTACTCATTGGATAATTACGGTTTGGATGGTACGGATGTATTTCCGGCAACGACAGAACAGGCGTTGTATAGTGTGCCGGGTTTTAATACTCCACTAAATACAACAGTTGATAGATTGTTGTTGACTTTACCGAACGGATTCCGTAGTTTTAGTTTTGTTTCTAGTGATAATAATAGTCGACTAAACTGGGATTCTGTCTATACTATTCCGGGTCTGGTATTGAAAAATATCGGTGGGTCTACAAGTTCCGGTTATGAATTTCCTGATCAGTATGCTGCTCCTGCTTACTTCTTGAATATTGTTTTGGATGTAGTAAATAAAAGATATCAACATATTCAATACGATGTATCGAATAGTAGAATGATTAGGTCAGTATGGACATTTGGGTCTATTGATAAGTCAGTAGATTTTAATCAGCCACTAGGGATTTATGTGAGAGCAAGGAGAACAAATGCCGAAGTGGGAAATGTATGGGCATCACTAACGGGACAATCATTCTTTAGTTAATGGAGGGATATGAGATATGGAATTCTATGCCAAGTGATGCGCTATTTTTGTGCCAACATATAGAGTATCGGGAAGGAGGTGACAATACAATGCAAACAGGTATGAGAATCATATATGATCAAGACAGGGAGATTGTACTTTCTTTCATGCCAAGTGATGGTTCGCCGCGGAAAGAAATCACAAAACTAGAACACATTGATTTGAAGTATGATGAGATCGATCTTAATATTTATTATATTGAGAAGGTCGATCTAGAAACCAAAAAGCCAGTCATTAAAAGGATTTGTCCCGAATTGACTCCAGAAGAGAAAATGAGGGAATTGGAAGATCAAATTTTATTATTAGCCAATGAAAATACAGGAGGGATTTTGTGATGGTGAACGAAGTCGTGGTACGTATTGCAGCAGCAAGAATATTGAATAAAGGACTCAACCCAAAGACAAGTCAAGTATACTTGCTTAATGACATTACCAATACTGATTATCGCCAGGTTATTGAGGATTACATTTTAGAAAAAACTGAAGGAATTTAACGAGCGTACCCAAGTGGTGCGCTTTTATTATTCCCTCTGGAGCAGCTGGTATTTAAAAACCAAAGGAGGTGAAACCATGGAACGATGGGACACCCTATGGAAATGGCTCCTCGCCCTAATAACCAGCTCAGCAACCTACTTCTTTGGCGGCTGGTCTGCTGTGCTCGGCGTACTACTCGTGTTCGTCATCCTCGATTACCTAACAGGCATCGCGGCGGCAGGCATGACTTGCAAGTTGGAGAGTAATGTCGGGATGTTCGGCATTGCGCGAAAGGTATTTATTTTTGCAATGGTATCGGTGGCTCATCTGGTGGACGGTGTTCTGGGGGACGGACATTTGTTCAGGGATGCGGTTGCCTTTTTTTATATCGCAAATGAGTTATTGTCCATTATCGAAAACGGGGGCAAATTAGGCGCGCCGATTCCGCCTGCGATCCGGCAGGCTATTGAAGTGCTCAAGGGTAAGGGAGGAGACGGGGGGATTCCCGGCAAGTATACTCCTGATTACAGAGAATCTTTTGTACAGTCAGATGATAAGGATGTTGAACAGAACAGAGATGAAACGAAGTAAAGACTATTCATTCAAATATGTCCTGTAATAAGAGAGAGAAAATATTTGAATCGATAATCTGATCCATTGGATACAAGTAGTAAAGGAGACGGAATCGATTCTGAGGAAGCGATAGCGGTCGCCTTTGTCTCCGAATTGCTAACCTTTAAGAAAATGAATCAAGAAAATTTGGAGACAACAACGATCGGAAGAACGATCCGTATCTGGAACGGTAACGTACCGACTCGGTATTTTTCCTTAGTGAGTTGATGGAAACCCAATAGACTACCGATAGAAGTTAGATAGCACCGACATAGAATACGAAGCAGACTGACCAAGCAGCACCTGATCTTACCCAAATAGCAATACCCACATAACCCATAGCCATACGACTTACCTTTTACCAACAACAAGGGACACGCACACAAGCAACTCCCGATCCCCAAGCATTAACTATAGGAGCATTTTGCATCAATCAAGAGAGTGACTTCCAATCAGCAATGTATAGATCAGAATGATCTAATCTGTCTATACTTGTACCCGGGAGCGCTTGAATCGAATGATGCAAAATGCTGATACAAACGGCAATTTGCCGCATAAAGGGTGTGAGAAACATGCAAACAAGAAGCTCGGGCAACACGCAGGGCATAGACGTTTCCCGTTACCAGGGCGCGATCGATTGGGCCAAAGTGAAGGCAAGCGGTATGACGTTTGTGTTCATCAAGGCGACCGAAGGGCAGACGTATACGGATCCGAATTTCCAAACCAATGTGACTGGCGCACTGGCGGCGGGCATGCTGGTAGGGACGTACCATTTTTTTCGCGCAACGACTAGCGATGGTGCCAAGGCTGAAGCGGCGCATTATGCCACGACACTGCAAAAAGTAGGAGGCGCCAAGGCGCTGCAATTACCTCCTGTTATGGACTACGAGAACAATCCGGGTAACCTGAGCAAAGCTCAGATCAACACGGTAGCCAAGGCTTTTTTAACGGAATTGCAACGTCTCACGGGTGTGAAACCGATCATATACACGGGCAATTCATTTGCTGGCAATTTTGAACCTTCGATGAACTCATACGATCTATGGATTGCGCGTTACAGCAACACACGTGTACCAGAAGACCAGCCGGCCTGGAAACGTTGGACGTTCTGGCAGTATACGGACTCGGGCAAGGTGAACGGGATCAGCGGCAATGTGGATATGAACGAGTTCCAAGGATCGGCAGCGGAATTGAAAGCAAAATATGCAACAGCAACACCAAAGCCACCCGAACCAACCAATCCCACGAATCCAACCGAACCACCGAAAGGGGGCGAACCGATGACAGCCGAAGAGAAAGCAGCGTTTGATGCGTTGAAATCCCAGGTCGATAAATTGCAGGCGCGCCAGCAGATGGAAGTTCCAGTCTGGGCAAAAGCGGCCGTTGACGCAGCACTGGCATATGACACCAAAAATCCGTTGTTCACCATCGATAGTGGGGCGAGTTATGATTTTTACCGTTTTATCACGGTCATGTACCGCAGAGGTTTATTCAAAAAATAAGCTGACCTAACATAAAAATATAAGTTGGACCTGGTTTTAAAAGAGGGAACACAACAAGGGACACACGACACTTTTTGTCGAATAGTGTTCCTTTTTTGTGTTTTATGTAAATGATATTGACATATATAATAAAGTTGAAGACTTATGTCCGTAAATCTCTTGTCTAATTGATGAATGTGATGTAAAGTAAGTTACACGAAATCGTTTTTCACCACTGTTTATTTACACAAACCTCCTCATCATGACAAGACTTTAACATGAAAAGTTATTGTAATGTCTCCCTGTTGTAAAATCCAACATCTCTAGATCAATCTCACAACGTATTGAAACAATCCAATCCAACCTGCTTGAGAAACCACTTAAATGTCCTGTTTACCAACTTTCTGTTCCGGCTAATCGCCATCATTAGACGTTGCCAATTACACTTTAGCCATGACGTTTAACTCGCAGTCAAACCCTAAGCCAAGCCTTTAGCCAAACTGCATACCAAATTCCATACCAAACAACACTACCGTTCTCTCTAAATCAGTCTTTTAAGCCGCCACCAAGTCCGTACCATTCTACTGTTGCTTATTGACCTAAGTTCAATTATTACGCAACAACCACAGGCATTTACAACTCGTCACATCATCCGAAAAAACTTACAAAATGTGTACGGTTACATCCGTTTTTACATTTCATATATACTCCTCAACTTATCTAAACACCCATCCCAGGTATCAAAGGCATCTAAAGCCTTTCATATGATACAAAGCACCAAACCGATCGATTGTAATCATTGGAGTTTTTTCACGCCAGTATCACACACATTATGAGACAGGGAAGGGTGTTGTACGTATGCGAATGAGAAAAAAGTGGTTATCCGGGGTCATGGCAATGGCCATGAGCACAGTGTTGATTCTATCGGGCTGCTCCAGCGCCAGTAACGAGGGTACAGGCAATTCCCCCGTTCCGGCGGAAGGTAGCGAGCCTCCAGCAGAAGTGGCAGCACAGGATACAATGATTATGGGACGCGGCGGAGATTCTGTGGCGCTGGACCCGGCAATCGTTACGGATGGGGAGTCGCTGAAGATTGGACATCAGGTATTCGACTCATTGCTGGACTACAAGGAAGGTGGAACTGAGGTTGTTCCTGCACTGGCTGAAAGCTGGGAGATTTCGGCGGATGGACTCAAGTATGACTTCAAGCTGAAGTCCGGCGTGAAATTCCACGATGGTACCGACTTCAACGCAGACGCTGTGGTGTTCAACTTCAACCGATGGAGTGATCCGGCCAGTGAATATAAATTCGAGGGAGATTCCTTCGACTATTATGATTCCATGTTTGGTCCGGAAGATGGACGCGTGATCAAGGAAGTGAAGGCGATTGACGAGACAACGGTCGAGTTCACCCTGAACCAGCCTCAAGCGCCTTTCCTGCAAAACATTGCGATGACGCCATTTGGCATTGCAAGTCCAACTGCGATTCAGGAGAAAAAGGAGAATTTCAAGAGCGAGCCAGTAGGCACAGGCCCGTTTGTATTCAAAGAGTGGAAGCGGAACGACTCCATCACCCTGGAGAAGAATCCGAATTATTGGAAAGAGGGACTGCCGAAGCTGAACAAAGTGATCGTGCGTTCGATTCCGGATAATACGGCTCGCTTCAATGCGCTGCAAAACGGAGAGATTGATATCATGGAGGATCTGAACCCGGACGATCTGTCCATCCTTGAGGGAAATAGTGAGCTGCAAAAAATCGAGCGTCCACCATTTAACGTGTCATACATTGGCTTCAACTTTAAGAAAAAACCGTTTGATAACGTGAAAGTAAGACAAGCGCTCAACCACGCGGTAAACAAACAGGGCATTATCGATGCTTTCTTTGCCGGACAAGCGCAGCCAGCGGTGAACCCGATGCCGCCAACGCTGTGGGGGTATAACGACAGTATTGAGGACTATGCTTACGATCTGGAAAAAGCAAAAGCGTTGCTTGCCGAAGCTGGCTACCCTGACGGATTGCCTGACCCGGTAACATTCTATGCAATGCCAGTATCCCGGCCGTATATGCCTGACGGCAAGAAGGTTGCCGAAGCGATCCAGGCCGATTTTGAGAAAATCGGAGTGACCGTCAACATCGAATCACCGGAGTGGGCGACGTACTTGGATGATGCCAAAGCTGGGGAGAAAGACGACATTTACATGCTCGGCTGGACTGGTGATAACGGTGACCCGGATAACTTCCTGTACACGCTGCTGGATAAGGATGCAATCCCGGGTAACAACCGCAGCTTCTACGTAAACGAAGAATTGCATATGTTGCTGACGAGTGCGCAGAAAGAAACGGATCAGGACAAACGTGCGGAACTGTACAAGCAAGCGCAAGTTATTATTAAGGAAGATGCTCCATGGATTCCACTTGTGCACACCACTCCTATTCTGGCAGGTAAAGCGAACCTGAAGGATTTTGTACCGTCCCCATTGGGCACGGAATCCTATGCTAATGCCTACTTCGAATAACTTATGTATGAGCTGAACTTAGTATTAAATAGGAACCATTAGTTCAAAGCGCTGGCGTACACGCAATGCTTGGCAGAACCCACATCAGGATGTAACGATCTAAAGCATGCATGTCTGCCAGCGCTTTTTATACGTTAAAGGCAGGTGAATGAGGAGTGAACAGTTACATCGTCAAACGTGTACTCGTGTTACTGCCCGTGCTGCTGGGCATGACCCTGATCGTCTTTTCCATTATCCACGCCATTCCGGGTGATCCGGCCGAGACCATACTCGGGCAAAAGGCAACCGAACAATCCAAGCAAGCTCTGCGTGACCAGCTCGGACTGGACAAACCCTGGTTTCAACAATATTTTGCTTATCTGGGCAATTTGTTTAAGGGAGATCTGGGCACATCCATCCGCACCAAGGTTCCCATTGCCCAGGAAATTGTGCCCTATCTGACAGCGACCCTTGAATTAACGATGGCGAGTATGCTGTTTGCGATCATTATCGGCGTGAATGCAGGAATTGTCAGTGCGTGGAAACATAACTCGTGGTTCGATTACTGCTGTATGGTCATTGCATTGGTGGGTGTATCGATGCCGATCTTCTGGCTTGGGTTGATGGAGCAGTGGCTGTTTGCTAACAAACTGCACTGGCTGCCATCCATCGGCAGGATGAATGCGCGCGATCCCATTGAAGCCATTACGGGCTTGTATGTGCTGGATACGATGATTGCCGGACGCTGGGATCAGCTGTGGACGGTAACGAAACATTTGCTGCTGCCAAGTATCGCTCTCGGCACGATTCCAATGGCCGTTATTGCCCGGATGACGCGTTCCAGCATGCTTGAAGTAATGAGTTCGGATTATATCCGAACCGCGAAGGCGAAGGGACTTGGCCCGTTTTTCGTCATATATGGACATGCATTGAAAAATGCGTTTATTCCCGTGCTCACCGTCATCGGCATACAGACCGGATCTTTGCTGGGTGGAGCCGTACTGACCGAAACGATCTTTGCGTGGCCCGGTGTAGGTCGCTATATATATGAAGCAATTAGTTCGCGGGACTATCCGGTGATCCAGAGCGGCATTCTAATTGTGGCCTTTTTTTTCGTAGTAATCAACCTGATTGTGGACTTGCTGTACGCTGTATTCGATCCTCGGATTAGTTATAAATGAGTATGAACAGAAGGGAGACGCCGCATGGCCAAATTATCGACCAATACCGGAGCATCTGTTGACGCCGCGTCGGCACCTGCCTCGGGTCCATGGCGGGAAGCCTGGAGAACGTTTCGGAGAAATCGGCTTGCGCTAGCAGGCTTGATTATTATCGTTTTTTTCATCCTGTTGGCCTTTGCTGCCCCGTACATTGCCCCGTATGATTACAAAGAGCAGGTACTCACAGATCGTTTGCAAGCCCCTTCGGCAGAGCATTGGTTCGGTACCGATGATCTCGGGCGTGACGTTTTTTCCAGAGTGCTGCATGGAGCGCGCATTTCATTGTGGGTTGGTTTCTTTTCTGTTGTTGGCTCTATTATTGCGGGCGCATTGCTCGGTCTGATTGCTGGATATTATGGAAAATGGGCAGACATGCTCATCTCGCGTTTGTTCGATATCTTGCTCGCTTTCCCAGCTATCCTATTGGCAATCGCCATTGTGGCGATTCTCGGCCCGTCTTTGCAAAATGCACTACTCGCGATTGCAATCGTGAACATCCCGACCTACGGACGACTGGTGCGTTCAAGGGTACTTAGCTTGAGACAGGAGGAATTCATTACGTCAGCGCGTACGCTGGGGGCTGGCAATATGCGAATTTTGTTCCGGCACATCTTGCCCAATAGTCTCACCCCGCTCATCGTACAAGGTACCCTGGGGATTGGAACAGCGATTATTGAAGCAGCTGCGCTTGGGTTCCTCGGCATGGGGGCGCAACCCCCAGACCCGGAATGGGGCAAAATGCTGTCGGATTCGCGCCAGTTTCTGCAAAAAGCACCGTGGACGCTGATTTTCCCCGGACTTTCCATCATGTTCACAGTGCTTGGTTTCAACTTGCTCGGGGACGGCTTGCGCGACACCCTTGATCCAAAGATGGCCAAAAAGTAGAAGATTGCATCTCCAACCGTAACCGTATCTCTATCTCTGTAACTCTAACTTTTGCTGTAACGCTGCTTGAACGACAACGCTAACCGTAAGTGTAACTTGTAGCTGTAACACCAACTTCTGTTCCAAATCTATCGAACCTAGGAAGCCTTATTCTGCGATTTCTTGCCAATTTGCCAATCTAACGAATTCACGCTATTTCGCGGAAAACCAGTGGAAAGTCTCGAAAGGTCGGCTAAGGGTAAAAATAGCGTGTCTACGATTCTTTAGATTGCGAAATCATCCTAAAAAGACCAATTAACGTCTGTAAGTTTTCTTAGTGCGTGGATTGTCACTGTCACCCGCCCAAGACAGTCAACCAGCTGGCCAGTTACTACACAGCAAGGTGGATGCCCGTTCGAAATACATTAAATGGGAATGATGTGATAATAGCTACTATTCCTACATTACGATCTATCTCCAAGCCGGTTCGAACTGTGGTTCGAGGCGGCTTTTGTGTTGCATGATGTATTGAGCTAAAATGGGTAGAGATGCGCAAAACTTAAAGTGTTACTCTATGATTTTGCTAAAATAACCGCCATCGTATTGACACCCAATTTTCCCATATGTTATATAAAAGGAAGGGTTTAGCACTCCGATCATCAGAGTGCTAACAAATGATGTTTTTAATACACGACTACATATGGAAT
The DNA here is from genome assembly GCF_900107875.1 of Paenibacillus sp. 276b. Taxonomy (NCBI): domain Bacteria; kingdom Bacillati; phylum Bacillota; class Bacilli; order Caryophanales; family Paenibacillaceae; genus Paenibacillus; species Paenibacillus sp. 276b. The sequence continues at coordinate 426,718 of NZ_FNRR01000002.1, forward strand.
GATTGTGTTTTGAATATGGATTAAGTTAACTTTAAATAGGTTATGAGAATGGAATGAGCTAGAAAAGGCCTGGCACGCGAAAGATTGATCACTAGATTTTTAATTGATAAAAATCTCAATGTTTAAAATCAGTTCCTGATCAGATGCAAAAGTAGTGGAGGGGACGAAATCGATTTGGAGGAAGCGAAGCGTTCGCCTTTATCACTGAATTTCTCCCTTTTCAAAAAGGGAATCAAAGAAATTCGGGGATAACAGCGATCCGAAAAACGATTCGTAACCGGAACGGCTAGACCGCAGAAAATCATGCACTTATTTTAAATGAACGATTGAGTGAATCAAAATAATCTAGTGATCAAAGCGATTGAAGGCTTTTCTAGTAACGTAATATTCTGCATGGGAGTATTCAAAGGTTTACTTTCTATATTCAACCAATTCATTCTATCCCCAATTTGAAAGGAGACACCCATTCATGGCTAAAAAAGAATTTCAGGCTGAATCCAAACGCTTGCTAGATATGATGATCAACTCCATTTACACCCAAAGAGAAATCTTTTTGAGAGAACTGATCTCCAACTCCAGTGACGCCATTGACAAAATATATTACAAAGCACTGACTGACGATACACTCGTCTTCAACAAAGAGGACTACTACATCAAGCTCACCATTGATAAAGAGAACCGTACACTTACGCTGACCGACACAGGAATCGGGATGACCCAAGAAGAGTTGGAGAACAATCTGGGAGTTATCGCGAAGAGTGGCTCGCTGGCGTTCAAGAAAGAGAATGAAGCCAAAGACGGCCACAACATCATCGGACAATTCGGGGTTGGTTTCTACTCCGCATTTATGGTGGCGGACAAGCTGACGGTAACGAGTAAAACGCTGGGCAGCGACGAAGCATGGAAATGGGAATCCGAAGGTGCGGACGGATACACGATCTCTCCAGCCGAGAAAGATTCCGTGGGTACGGAAATCGTCTTGACGATCAAACAAAATACTGAAGAAGATTCGTATGACGAATTTTTGGAAGAGTATCGCCTCAGATCCATCATCAAGAAATACTCTGACTTCATTCGCTACCCGATCAAGATGGATGTGACAGGTCAGCGTGCAAAAGAGGGTACAGAGAACGAGTTCGAAGAGTACAAAGAAGAGCAAACCGTGAACAGCATGGTGCCGATCTGGCGTAAAAATAAAAGCGAACTGACCGAAGAAGACTACAACAACTTCTATATGGAAAAACGCTACGGTTTTGACAAACCGCTAAAACATCTGCACATCAGCGCGGATGGCGCAGTGGTATATAATGCAATCCTGTTTATCCCGGAGAATACACCGTTTGATTATTATACAAAAGAGTATGAAAAAGGGCTTGAACTGTACTCTAATGGTGTATTGATCATGGATAAATGCGGTGATTTGCTGCCAGATTACTTCGGATTTGTAAAAGGTATGGTTGATTCCGAGGATCTGTCTCTGAACATTTCCCGTGAAATGCTCCAACACGATCGTCAACTCAGTCTGATTGCGAAGAACATCAAGAACAAGATCAAGAGCCAACTGCAAAGCTTGCTCAAGGACGAGCGTGAGAATTACGAGAAATTCTATCAAGCGTTTGGCCGTCAGCTGAAGTATGGCGTATATAGCGACTATGGCGTGAATAAGGATACCCTGCAGGATCTGCTTTTGTTCTCTTCTTCCAAAGAGAAGAAATTGGTTAGTCTGGACGAGTACGTTTCCAGAATGCCGGAAGATCAGAAGTACATCTACTACGCATCCGGTGAATCCATTGAACGGATTGAGAAGCTGCCACAGATCGAGGGTGTACTCGACAAAGGTTATGAAGTATTGTACTTCACCGACGACATTGATGAGTTTGCAATCAAGATGATCACGAATTATAAAGAGAAAGAATTCAAATCCATCTCCAGCGGTGACCTGGGCATCGAGGACAGTGCAGATAAAGAAGAGACGGACGCACAGGACAACGACAACAAAGAGTTATTCGAAGCAATGCAAGCACAGCTCGGCGGCAAAGTAAAAGCTGTTAAAGCTTCCAAACGCCTGAGAAGCCACCCGGTATGTTTGTCCACTGAAGGTGAGCTGACGATTGAGATGGAGAAAATCCTGAAAGCCATGCCGAACAGCGAAAATGTACAGGCAGATAAAGTGCTGGAGATCAACGTAAATCACGATGTCTTCAAATCCCTCAAAGACGCATTCGCACAGGATAAAGAAAAACTAAGCCTTTACACAAGCTTGCTGTATCATCAAGCATTGCTGATCGAAGGACTGCCAATTCAAGACCCGGTAGAGTTCACCAACGATATCTGCAAAGTTATGGTCTAACATCGCTGTACTATCATTTCCACCCGACAGGGCATTTCCGTCCTGTCGGTTTTTTTGTTTTTACCTCCTTACCCATACCGGGGAGGGGATGGGGAAGACAGACTATTATTGAAGTGATGAATGAAAATTCGGATGATATATGCATTGTAATCATTGATAATAAAGTCTCGTTATAAGAATCTTACATGTCATTGGGATTTGTTAATAAGAAACAGCCGAAAGTAGTGAAGGGGACGGAATCGATTTTGAAGAAGCGCAGCGTTCGCCTTTGTCTCCGGGTTTTCCCCTTTAAAAAGGGAATTCAGAAAACCTGGGGACAACAGCGATCGGAGAAACGATCCGTAACCGGAACGGCTACTACGCACAGCGAGTACTTATTTGGTTTTTCTGTCTGCGGGTTGATGTGATGTAAATTGTGATTTCATTTTATATCATTATCATTTAGGTGCACGGATGATAGTCTGGCAGGGTATAATAAGAGAAGACGACTGTGCATCACAAGTTGATGTGAGAAGAGATGACAATCGCAGACAGGTTTTGCTTTTCGAAACTGCAGAATATGTGTATAATCACTCAAAATAGAGACAGTCGGCTAGGAGTGATCAACATGCAATGGAACGATCTGAGAGAACATAGACAATACCCTGAACTAACGAAACTGGACGGGGCTCGTGCAGCCTATGAGCGCGACTATTCCAGACTGATACATTCACCGACTTTTCGTCGGCTGCAAGGCAAATCGCAGGTGTTTGGCGCAGGAACGGGCGATTATTATCGCACACGATTGACCCACTCCCTGGAGGTGGCGCAGATTGCGCGAGAAGCAGCAAGAAGCTTGCTGCGTCGCTACCCGGAGGTGGAGTTGAACCAAGCGGACAGCCCCGGACTGATTATTGATTCGGAAGTGGTGGAGTGTGCCGCGATTGCGCATGACTTCGGTCACCCGCCTTTTGGGCATAAAGGGGAAGAAGTGCTGGATGGCATCCTCGATGATCTCATCAACACAGAGGTCAAGAAAATCATGAAGAAAAATCGCGGGGCCAAATCACCTCAACAGGAATCGGAAATTCGTGCAGAGCTCAAGCGGAAGTATGAGCACTTTGAAGGTAATGCGCATAACTTCCGTCTCATTATGTATTTGGAAAAACGGGAAGATATTGATGGGTTAAACCTGTCGGATGCGGTGCTGCTGGGCATCAATAAGTACCCGTATCCTGGCACGGAGAGCAAGAAAGGCATGTATCATCATGAATGGCAGTATATCCGCGAAATTCGTAATCGTTGGGACATTCCTGCTGGCAAAAAGACACTTGAAGCGCAGCTGATGGACCTCTGCGACGATATTGCGTATTCCGCACATGATCTGGAAGATGGCATTAAGGCAGGTAAAATCGAAGTACACGAGCATTTCCTGCAAGATCCACATATCAATCGATTGATTGTGGATAAGATTACCACACTGGAGGATCTGTTCTGGAACGGATGGACAAGGGAAGCGATTGGGAAAAAAGTCGAAGAAGTCCTCGCTTCGTTCCTGCGCATCTGGAATGAAAAGATGCCTTTCTGCGAGCATGATTACTCACGTACCCGCCGTGAGGTCAAGGCTTACTGGGTCAGCCTTTTTGTCGCTAGCCTGGGGGTTATTGATAACGGAGACTGGAAAAAGGTTACATTTGTCCGTGAAGGAGCCGAGGATCTCGATATGCTGCGCACGGTGAGTGTGCTTAAGAGCTTTGCCTGGGTGACCATGATTCGTGACCTGCGTGTGCAGAGGTTGCAAAAGCGCAGTGAATGGATGATCAAGCGTCTGTGGGATGCTTTCCTTGACCCGGAAACGTCCAAATCCATTATTCCATCCGATTGGCTGCAACGTTATGAGAAGGATCAGGCGAAGGCGAATCCGATCTGGACTTGGGAGCATATGGTGATTGATTATATTGCCGGGATGACGGATGCTTTTGCCGAGAAAATCTACAATGAACTTTATGGTCTCAAGGTCGGTTCCATCTACGATCTGGATTAGAGATAAGCGAGACGAAGGGAGATGAGACGCTTGGGTGCGAACATCAGTGGAAAATACAATCTGGGCGTACTTGACCTTGTTCCAAGGTTGAACGGCGCCACAGCAGAACAGGCGCTGCAACAATCCGTTAGACTTGCGAAGCATGCTGAAGCGTGGGGCTATTCAAGGTACTGGACGTCGGAGCACCATGACATGGACGAACTTGCATCAGCATCACCGGAAGTGCTGCTTGCCCATATTGGCGCGCGAACGAACACGATCCAGCTTGGCTCCGGTGCCGTACTGTTACCTCACTATAGCCCGCTTAAGGTAGCGGAGTCGTTTCGACTATTGGCGGCGCTATACCCGGGGCGCATTGAGTTAGGCTTGGGACGTGCTCCTGGGGGAGGTCCCCATGCAACGATGGCCTTGAGTGGCAATTACTTGCAACATGTGTCCAAGTTGCCTGAGTCGCTCGCTGCACTGACCGAACTGCTGGAAGATCGTTACACTTATGAGGAACATCCGGTGACGGCCCGTCCGATTCCGGAGCTTCCATTATCCTTATGGATGTTGGGTACAAACGTGAAGAGTGCTGAGTTTGCCGCTCGCTTCGGTATGGGGTATGTATTCGGACAATTCATGAGTGATGCGGATGGTACGGAGGCTGTGCGGCGTTATCGGGAGGGCTTTATCCCCAGCGCCAATAGGAAAGAGCCGGAGGTTATGGTTGCTGTAAGTGTGCTGTGTGTGGAGACGCAGGAAGAAGCGTTGTCCTGTAGCCGCGAAATGGCGGAGAAACGCAGAGCTGTTGGGAAAGAGATTCCAACGCAATCTGACAACATCAACACAAGTACCAGCACCAACGAAGGGACCGATGCCAATGAGAATGAAGTTCAACGGCATTATGCCGGTACATCGGCACAGGTTTGGGATCAGTTGCAGCAGGTGTGCCAAAGGTTGAATACGGATCAACTGCTTGTGGTGACAACTGGACCAGATTACGAGCGAAGGTTGGCATCTTACAAGTTGCTGGTGAACGCATAAGGGGGCGGCTGTTAGCCCGCTATGATACAAAGAATGGATGGTTCCATACCTGCCATCTGAATGGAGTGGAATTGTAAGAGCTGCAGATCGGATAATTGCCGTATGCTGCAGCTCTTTTTTGCTTCATTTTGGTCATCATTTTACATCATTCGATTCCGTTCTACAGATAGTGTGAAATAATCACAAGATTTTACAAAATACAGCATGTCTAAAACAAAAGAATGTTATAATACTTTACGTCTCTTTTCCTATAGATATAATATAGAAAAGAGTATTTTGCAAGATGCCAAAAGAAGGGTAAAACAACGACAAAAGCACCTAAAATACGGAAGTGGCCGAAGATGGGCACAAGGGGGAAATCACATGTTCAGCAGATTCAGGATCAAGAGTATCGGTCTGCGTATCAGCATCGCGTTCTATCTATTAATCCTCTGTTTAATTCTTCTTAGTGTCACGATTGTTACACAAATGAACTCGATGGAAAAAAACACGAATATGATCACCAATAACTGGATGCCCTCCATCCAGCAGATTAACCGATTGAATTATACAACAGAACATATTCTGTCATTGAGCTATCGTCACTTTGATGCACAGGCAGGGGCTAAAGCGGACCTTGCTGAAGAGCGCACCAAATACATTCGCGAAACGGCTCAGGCTATTAAAATATATGATCAACAGCAAAAGACGGCTGAAGAAAAAGAACATTGGGAAGCGTTAAAGACAAAGTGGGAAGCTTACCTCAAAATTAACACGCAATCAATTAAGCTGAGTGACGAAGGTCAGGAACAGCTGGCTAAGGAAGTATCCGAAAAAGGGGCCGCCTCCTTCGATGCCATGCAAGTCCATCTGGACTATCTGGTGGATTACAATCAGGAGCAGTCCGATCTCTCTGCGGCTCAGACGATCAGATCCGTCCAAGATGGACGAATCATTATCGTCATTGGTGTTCTCGTGATGATTATCATTACAGCAATTGCGATCCCTATTATCCGTTCACAAGTCGTTAAACCACTGCTTCGGGTGATCAGTGCCGTGAAACTGATTGCGGAAGGTCAATTGAATGTCCAGGACATACATACCAAACATGAAGACGAAGTTGGTGTACTTGCCAAAGCCGTGAATGACATGAAAGGTAATCTGACCTCGATGGTATTGAATGTCAGACGAATCGCTGAAGCCGTCAATCGTCAAAGCAGCGAACTGGCCATTTCCTCTGAAGAGGTTAAGATCGGCAGTCGCCAAATTGCCATAACGATGGAAGAGTCGGCAAAAGCGGCGGAGAGTCAGGCGGAAACGGCTGTTGAATCCGCCCGTACCGTCGAGGGGCTGAACGCAAATATTCAGCAACATTCGGAACAGGGGAATCAGCTTCGTCTGATGTCAGAACTGATTCTGAAACAAGGACAGACAGGTCGCGAGTCCATGGAGCAATCCGTGAACCAAATGCTACAGATTGCTGGCGCAGTTTCCTCTTCCATGAACAAGATGGAACAGCTGGACCGCAAAAACGAAGATATATCGCAGTTGGTTCAAGTTATTCATGACATTGCGCGCCAGACCAACCTGCTCGCATTGAATGCTTCCATTGAAGCTGCCCGTGCAGGAGAGAGTGGACGCGGATTTGCAGTTGTTGCAGCAGAAGTGCGGAAGTTGTCCGAAGCCGTTCGGACTTCTGTAGAAGAGATTACCGTCATCACCGAGGATATCCAGAAGGATTCTCAGGGTGTTGTTGAGGAATTGCGAACAGGTGTACTGGAAACAGAACGAGGGCAGCAGCAAGTACGTAATTCCGGCAATCTGTTCCGTACCATTAATGAGTCGGTAGAGGGTATGGTTCAAGTCATTGGTACAATGACGGATGGTCTGGAAGGCATGCAGGAAGCGAGCGGACGCATGAATGATTTCAGTCAACAAATCTCGGCAGTGTCAGAGGAATCCGCGGCAAGTGTTGAGGAAGTGTCAGCGTCAGCCGAAGAACAGGTGAGTTCAATGGAAACGATTAGCGGCAATATTCAATCCCTAAAAGATCTGTCCGAGGATCTGCTTTCTTCCATTGAAAAATTAAAAATATAAAACCTCTTCTTATAATAGAAGAAACATGAAGGACGGCTACCATATTGAGCTCTACAAACAGCAAAGATTCAGTTGTCGGAAGTTACGTATATACCTTCGCTTGCCATGAGAATGAACGTGCCCTATGTGAATTGGAATTGGAAACGATGCTCGTTCCTGGGACAGATATTGGTTCAGGAGATCACGCCTATGTTTGGTCCAATATTTGCATTCCACCAGGTAGAAGTCCGTTTGTCCGGGGCAGACTGGATGTGATGGCCGAAGCGGATACAGTGGCAGGTCTGAAACCTGTCGCTTCACAAATCGACCTGTCATCTGGTGAAACGTTCAAGGTTGTCTGCTTGAAAGAGGGCGATGACATGCCGGATTATGCGCATTCCCGTCTGCTGGAAAAAGAGCTGGGCATGTGCATTCAAGGCAAAGCTATGATGAAACAGCCTGACGTGACTTTTGGACTAATGCTATTGAATGGAAAATGGCTCTTCGGTCAATGGACAGAAGCCGATCGCTCGTGGAAAACCCATCATCAGAAGCCGCAAAATTACTCCACAGGCCTTGGTGTTACGTTAGCCAGAGCGTTAGTCAATATTGCTATTCCGCAAGTGGAGGGGCATCAGTTGCTCGATCCATGCTGCGGAATGGGAACCGTTGTAATTGAGGCATTGTCGATGGGAATTGAGGCCAAAGGAAATGATTTGAACCCTTTGGCAGTACAGGGTGCTCGCATTAATCTTCCTCATTATGGGTATGATTCAGCCAGAATTACCCTCGGGGATATGAATGATCTGGAAGGTTTCTACGATGCAGTTATTCTGGACATGCCATATAATCTCTGTTCTGTTCTTCCGGATGAGGAACAACTTGCCATGTTGACCAGTTTGAAGAGACTTGCAGGACGGGCAGTGATCGTTTCCACCGAATGGGTGGAGGGGCACATTCTGGATGCCGGATGGAACATCGACCAGTATCGAACGGTGAGCAAAGGTACGTTTATACGTCACATTTGGCTATGCACTTAGAACGACTGCGCTGAAAATAACTGAAAAAAACCTCCGTACCGGAAAAAATCCATTTTCCGGTACGGAGGTTTTTGATTTTCGTAGGGAAACTACCTTACATGAATTTGTACAATTTCACATAGGAACATCTAGCATTTTTAGTATTTATGACTATAATTCACCAGATTGAGCGGGAGGGTTTTTCCGGCGATATATGCTTCCAAATTTTGAACAAAAATATCAAGTGCCCGCTCGGTGTATTGCTCTGTACTGCCTGCAATGTGTGGCGTAATCAAGACGTTATCCTTACCCCATAGTGGATGGTCGGCAGGGAGCGGCTCCTCCTCGAATACGTCAAGTGCAGCAAAGGCAACCTGTCCACTGTCCAGTGCACCCAGCAGAGCTTCCGTATTCACGCTTGGGCCACGTCCCACGTTGACGAAACAGGAACCGGATTTGAAATGCTCAAATGCAGTCTGATTATAGATATGATGGGTTTCATCTGTGAGTGGCAAAATATTAATAACGTAATCGCCTTGCCCTAGTGCTTCGTGTAAGCTGGACATATTGTACATTTGGTCTACATTTGGAACGTCTTTTCCGGAGCGCCGAACCCCAATGACGTTCATGCCCAGTGCTTTGAGAATGCGCGCAGTTTCTGATCCAATCTCCCCCACGCCGACGATAACCGCTGTTTTGCCATGCAGTTCAGGAAGTGATTTGCCTGGGGATTTCCACTCCGCCTGCTGCTGGTGCAGCATTGCTTGTCTGAGCCAGCGGCTGTGGGACAACATCATGCCCAGAATAATTTCGGTAATGGGAATGGCGTGTACGCCATTAGCACTGGTTACCAATATACTTTTTTGTTCCAAATCTGAGAAAGGAAGGTTGTCCACACCTGCGGACCAGACCTGAACCCATTTCAATGGGCTATTTTCTTCAAGTGCATGTTCAGTTACCAGAGGAGACCAGCCTAAGATAATTTCGGCTTCTTTTAACTCCGATGTGTCAATCTCTTTGGCTTTGCCAACCGTAAGTGTATAACCTGGTGCTGCATCCAGAATACGTTGTTGCTGCTTTGTCGACAGGGATGGAAAACATACAATTTTACCCATAGTTAGTGGCCTCCTGAATTGAAATAAGTTGTGGTATTAGTGTAGCAGAAAAGAAGGTGATGTGCGTAAAAGGCAGGAATACAGCCTCTTGTGCAAATCCCAAAAATTGTGTCACTCTATACTTAACCAGCTTGAAACCATAGAGACGACTGTGAAATAATAAAACGAACTTTAGATGAGGTGTATACCATGAATAACTATTTACATTCACATACGGATCTTCCATCCCGACGGGAACGATTATTTATTGCACTCCGGGTGCCTGCACATATTCAGAATTCACTTCGGATGTCTGCGGAACAGGTGCAAGGAAAGCTAGATTTTCGCAAATGGACGGACTACCGGGATTATCATATTACATTGCAATTTCTGGGAGATATCCTTGTTAGTGACATTGGACAACTTCGGAAAGCGCTGCGTTCGGTAACGGCCGGGTTCCAGCCTTTTGAACTGCAATTATCCGGTTGGGGAACGTTCGGTTTGGAAGAGGCGCCAAAGGTGCTGTGGAAAGGTGTTGAAGGAGAAACGGATCAACTTCATCTTCTGCAAAAACGGATCGTCGACGCAACTTCCTCCCTTGGATTCGAGGCCGAATTAAGACCTTATTCTCCTCATATTACGATTGCGCGTAAATTTCTGGGTCAGGACCCAGGAAATGAAGATAAAGGGATATTTAAAGTGCTTCCAGGGCAATTTTTAAGTGTTAATTCTTGGATGGTGCAAGATTTTGTGCTTTATGTGACACAGCCAGGTCAGGCGCCGATGTATGGGGTTGTGGATACGTTTTCTTTTTCCTGAAACTCATTGATATGACATAAAATCACATTGACATTACGTTATTCCCTATGTAATATTAGCCATCGTTATTCAAATTCTTTTTTTGTGGTTACTTAGATTAGGGAATTGTTTCGACAGGAGGAATCTTCGAATGGATATTATAAGCAAGAATCGTTGGGTGGCACCGATGTTATCTGTGCTGCTTGTATGTATAGTGGGGGCTAACGTCGTTCAAGCGACTGGTAAGTGGAATGAGGCAAGTGATAGCAAACAGATGACCGAACTTGCGGCATCTGCAGAAAATAGCGAAAATTCTTTTAGCGGAGACAGGCGAATGATGGAAGACGGGACAAGTCTATCTACTGATGCGTCTATTCAGACTGATAACTGGACCAATTCGCTCCCGGCCAAGAACTGGCTGACGGCTGCCCAAGAAGAGCAGGAACAGAAAGAAGCCAAGGCTAAACATGCGGCCCGAGCTGCAGCTGCGGCCAAAGCGAAGAAAGAAGCTGCTCTGAAATTGGCCAAGATTGAGCATGCCAAAGCGTTAGCTGCAATTACGACTCCCCCCCAAAAACTTTACTTTACACGGACCAAACTCCTGAACCAGGAAGACTCGAAACTTGCAACCTGGTCATACAGTGTGTCCGATAAAGAGCTGCTTCTGCTGCAAAAAATCGTCATGGCAGAGGCGGAAGGTGAACCGTACGAAGGCAAAGTGGCAGTTGCCAATGTTGTCTTAAACCGGCTGCGGTCAGCCAATTTTCCCGATACCATTTACAAAGTAATCTACCAGAAATCTCAATTCAGTCCTGTAGCGAACGGGCGCTTGAAACGTGTTACTCCTAATGAGGACAGTATCAAGGCAGTTAATGCAGCGTTGAATGGGAAAAAGGAAGTCGCCGATGATACGTATTATTTCTTGTCATTGACGCTTGCGGATGATCTGACAGTGGCTCGCTCCCAGAAAAAAGTAAAAACGATCGGGCATCATACTTTTTACAAGTAATTGACCTGTAAATTCTGCAAACAGGCAGGGTAGTTAACTATGTATTTGCTACATAGACCTTGAAAAGCCCTGTAATGCAGTTTTATTTCGTCGTTTTTAATTTCATTGGTGATTAGAGTTTGTTATTTAAATTACCCTTTTTTGCAGCAAATCATACGTATATATGAATGAAATAAAAGAAGGTTCCCTTCCGGATCATTGGAGGGGAACCTTCTTTATGCATGTCCTTAAGAGATAAAACATCCTCGTAGAACGACTATAAGGGGTCATAGAGCTGCTAGAATGGGATTCGGGTACCTGACAGCGAAGTTGCCCCAAATCCGGCTGTGAGGCGTTCCTTAGGTGCGGATGTGACTTCCGCTGTAGCCGGGAACAATAAATCATGGACAGCCTGGGCACAACACGTTGGATCGTAGGTGTTTCTGCTCCCTGGTTTGTGGACTGATTTCAGCTGGCTTTCAGCTTCACGTGGTGCATAGATCTGCTCACACAAATGCCTGAAGCGATCGGCGATAACGTCAGCAGAGTGAATGACTTGGCCGTATCCGGCTTGTACAAAATATTCACAGTTCTCTTCTTCCTGTCCCGGCAATGGAGGTACGAATAACATCGGCAGGCCTTTAGCCAATGCTTCTGTACAAGTCATGCCACCTGGTTTCGTAATGAGAACATCGGATACGTCCATCAGTTTGCTGACCTCACGGGTATACCCAAGAATGCGTATATTCGGATGTTGGAAGCAGGACATTTCCTTCAGCTTGGCAATCATTTTCTCATTGCTTCCCAGACAGAACAGCAGCTGTACACGATCCGCCCATGATGTGAGGGCCTTCATGTGCTCTTCATCAAAGGAAAGACCCCATCCGCCACCCATTAGCAGAGCAGTGGGCATGTTCTGAAGCCCCATTTCCTGTCGGAGGCTTACCTTGTCTCCTGCTTCCCAGAAGTCAGGATGAACAGGAATACCGGTGATTTGGATGCGAGAGGGTTCAACACCCCTGATCTCAAGCAGAGCCTTTACCTGAGGTGTGGATACCAAATATTTGTTGACCTCGGGATTAATCCACGTTGCATGTACGTCGTAGTCTGTGACCAGCGTATATAGTGGAATATTAAGTCCCTGACGTTTCAGTCGTGAGATGACCGCATTCGGAAATGGATGGGTACAGATTACGGCATCGGGTTTCAATTGGGATACGACTTGAGCCGTCTGTGTATAGAAAATCCGGTGCAAGGCCAGTTTGGTAAATCCGTTTAATGATTTGTTATATTGTGTCCGATACAGCAGACTGACCAGCTTGGGCTGAACGGTTAGTGTCTTGCGGTATGCGGACAGAATAAGCGGAGCCATGGTTGGATTTAAAAATTTGCCGAGCTCAATGACCCGACTATGCACATGTGGACTGACTTTCTTAATGCCGCTTGCGAGCGCATGGGCGGCCTGGGTGTGACCGGTGCCGAAACCTTCGGATAACAAGAGCACTCTTGGTTTTCGCATGAGTTCACCTTTATTCATCAATTTAAATTTAACATTCACAGTTATACCGCACGTTGCATTACTACATGAATATACAGCGAAGCGGAAAATCATGTTCATTCGTTACATATTTACACTATAGTTAATGTTCTGATACATCAAAACTTCGTCTTTATCCGTGTTATTGGAGTCATCATACACTATAGACGACGATAGAAGCAGTTTCCACTGCATTTCGGTTAAAAAAAATTAACACAATTTTTTAATGTTAGGGTTGCAATCTGATGATGAGAGTGGTAATCTTGATTTTGACCGAATGACCGAATTGTATTTTTGGTCATTTAAAGAGGACGATCAACGAAAACGAGGAGGGATATGATGGCTCCGATTGACAGGAGACAGCAGGTCATTCATGCAGCTGCGCAGTCTTTTGCCATGTTTGGATACAAGGCAACCACGATGGATCAGGTAGCGAAGATTGCGAATGTTGGCAAGGGAACGATCTACACGTTCTTTACGAATAAGGAACAATTGTTTGATCAGATTTTGGTGGAAGTAATCCAGGAAATGAAAAACATTGCTCATCGTGAAGTTCATCAGGAAAGTGCTTTTTTTGATAATCTGTTTCGTGTACTAGATTCATTGCTGGAGTTTCGTCGTGATCACGATTTGCTGGTTAAATTGTCCCAGGAGCTTAAGGATTTTGGAACTCTTCAGGCCAAGGAAGGTTTGGAGAAAGTGGAGAAAGTCATCTCCGATTTTCTGGCTCGGGAGCTTGAGAAGGCAAGAGACAACGGAGAGATTCGTGAGTGTGATCCACAGGTAGTAGCTTTTATGATGATTCGTTTGTACATTGCCCTCACCTCAGATTGGAGCAAGCAACACGAACCGCTGAGCAAAGAGGAAATCAAGAATTACTTTCGCCTTTTCTTAATGGAAGGAATTGCTGCAGCAACGTAACCCGAATTTATTCTTACTATAATATGGGTTAGTCATACGATTACAGGCAGTGAGGCTTGTCGAGAGACAGGTTTGTTTTTTTGCTCTAAAGTGACCGTTTGAGGAAAGTGGTCACTTCGTGTTTCGGTAAATTTTCCGGAACGCATCAAAATTAATTTCATTATGGTTATTCTGCTTGGAAAGCAGAGAGAACAAGGGGAGAAAATGACATGAAATCTTTATCCGTGTTTTTCAAGGATGTGGGATCGGCCGTGAGAAACCCGAAGGTGTTGATCCCCGTTATTGCAATTTTGTTTATACCGATTCTATATAGTGGTATCTATTTGGCTGCCTACTGGGACCCATATGGTCATGTCGATGAAATGCCGGTTGCGGTTGTTAACCTTGATAAAGGGGCAGAGCTGGAAGGCAAATCATTGCATGTCGGTAGTGACCTCGTGGATGAACTGAAGAAAAATGCAGATTTTAAATGGGACTTTGTCAGTGCCAACCAAGCCAAAGAAGGCATGGAAAACGACAAGTATTATATGCAAATTACGATCCCGGAAAACTTTTCATCCCAGGCAACCACGTTGCTTGATGATAAGCCAGAACCGGCTGATCTGATCTACGAACCAAATGGAAATTACAGCTTTGTGGGTGCGCAGATTGGCAAAACGGCCATCAAGGATCTGAAAGCTAAAGTTTCGGCCAAAGTAACGGAATCCTACGCGGAGACCTTGCTCGATAAGTTTTCCGAAGTATCGGACGGATTGGCTGAAGCTGGCGATGGCGCAGGAGACTTGAATACGGGCGCAGGCCAGCTGGATGATGGAGCTGTGAAGCTCAAGGATAATCTGGCGAAACTGGCATCCGGTACATTGGAACTTCAGGATGGCTTGTCTCCATTAAGTGATGGTGTCAATGCACTGCACACGGGGGCAACCAAACTTGAAAGTGGTACATCGAATCTGGTATCCGGTTTGCAGCAGCTTCAAGCTGCGGCGACAAGCCAGCTTCAGAGCGGTGCAGACCAGTTGAAGGACGGCAGTGCCAAGCTGGAAACTGGACTAAAATCTTCCGTGGACGGAGCAGGCAAGCTGCAAGCGGGTCTGCAATCGTCAGAGCAAGGCAGTGCGAAGCTGTCTGATGGTCTGCAAAGTGCAGTCCAGGGCAGTGGCACCTTGGCCACTGGCCTGCAATCGGCAGTAGATGGCAGCAGTAAGGTTGCTGACGGTGCTCAGGGCGTTGCTGACGGGTTGAAGCAGCTAGCTGCATCCAACCCTGAACTGGCAGCCAGTGAAGACGTACAGAAGCTGCTGGCAGCCAGTGCAGCAGTCGCTGAAGGCAGTAAGCAACTGCATGAGAGCGAACAGAAGCTTGCGCAGGGTGCAGATCAATTACACCAGGGCAATCAGCAACTGGCAGCAGGTGCGTCCGAGCTGCACGGAGGCCAAGAGCAGCTTCTGACGGGTGCGAACCAGTTGGTGGATGGTCAGCAGCAATTGCTGGCGGGCGCTGGACAGCTTAGCCAAGGCGGAGCGAAACTCTCCGATGGTCTGAAACAATTTAGCGGCAAGCTGGGCGAGGCTGCAAGTGGTGGCACATTGCTGGCAGATGGAGCCAAGCAGCTGGGCTCGGGAACCACAGCCCTGCAAACGGGTGTAGGTAAACTGAGCGGTGGCGTGAGTTCACTAACGGATGGCTCCAAACAACTCGGTGATGGGGCAGGCAAGCTGGCAGATGGTTTAACTGAGCTGAAAGACGGCTCAAGCGAACTGGCTACCAAGCTGAACGATGCAGCTCAGAAAACGTCAGAAGTCAAGAAAACGGACGATGTGGTGAATATGTTCGCCGAACCTGTGAATACATCCGAGAATACAACAGAGAACGTGAGCAATTACGGTACAGGGTTGACGCCGTTCTTCCTGTCCATCGGTTTGTTTGTTGGATCACTGATTTCAACGATTGTTTTGAAAATGCGGGAAACTTCCGTACCGGGCGCAACGGGTTGGAACCGTTTTGTCAGCCGTACACTCGTATTCGGTTTTGTGAGCATTATCCAATCCGTAATCGTGGCAAGCTTCATGCTGTACGGTCTTGGACTGGAAACGCACAGCGTATCGCTGTTCTATCTGTTCACGATCTTTACGGGACTAACCTTTATGTTTATTGTTCAGGCCCTCGTAACTTGGCTTGACTTGCCAGGTCGTTATGTTGTCATCCTGTTATTGGTCTTCCAGCTTGCAGCAAGTGCGGGAACCTTCCCGGTAGAGCTGATTCCGTCATGGCTCCAGTCATTTAGCCCTTGGCTGCCAATGACGCACAGCATCATGGGCTTCAAAGCAGTTGTATCCAGTGGCAATTTCGATGTGATGTGGCATCAGGTCGGTATTCTGTCAATCTATGCAGGTATATCTGTGCTGCTGACCTTGGCTTTCTTCCTTTGGAGCGGCAAACGTCGCAAAAAAGAAGCTGAAGTGGCTGAATCCGGTCAAGTGGTGACGGCATAAGCCGAATTGAACCGGAATAGGACAGAATAGTGAAAATAAACTTTGAACTCAAGTATCAAAATTATGCAATATAGTAGTCAAATAGTGCAAAGAGTCTGTGACCCGAAAACGGGTTGCAGACTCTTTTTGTATACAAATGCATAAGGATGAAGATATTCGCTGGAGCATGGTATGAGAAATTGGCCCAACTATGGTTAAATGCAGGCTACATATGGAATGATTTTCTTTTGTCAGCAATTAAAATTAGTTGTACTCTGACATAAAATGTGTATAATTATTCGAAAAAGAGATGAATTTTAGCATCATCACACTAAAGCTGTACTGCAAAACATTTCTTATCAGAGGTATTAAAAAGTTTAAATTGCGCTGATGTTAGGTCGGTGTTAAAATAATAGAACTATATCAAAAAACGTCGCTCCATATCAGCGGCCGTGCCAGCGGTTGCGTGTTGTTATACCAAGCTGTTTACCGGGTGATCCGGACCAGCTCATCTCATGGATGGCCTCTGCCGCAATAGCAGCAATTATAAGATTGACAGCCCTTATTGCTGTCGCCTCGTTCATCTAGCAGGTGTTTATTCATATTGAAATGCCCGCTCCTTCCGTTTCATTGTTGCTTGTTGCCTATGTTCTTGATCTTTCCGAAATACTTCACTATAGAAAGGTTGCGTTCCATGAGACACATCGGATTACCTCCTAAACAGGGTCTGTACGACCCACAGTTCGAAAAAGACGCATGCGGAATGGGTTTTGTTGCCAACATCAAAGGAGTACCTTCACACGACATCGTTAGTCAGGCACTGACCATGCTCAGTAACATGGAACACCGCGGAGGACAGGGCAGTGAGCCGAATTCCGGTGACGGAGCCGGTATCTTGATCCAGATTCCACATCGCTATTTTGCACAGGAAGCGGACCGTCTTGGTTTTGCATTACCTGAACAGGGCTTCTACGGCGTAGGGATGCTGTTCCTTTCACAGGACCCTGTCATTCGGAGCGCGCATGAAGAGAGCCTTAAGAAGATCATCGAAGAAGAAGGCCAGACGTTCCTGGGTTTCCGGGATGTGCCTACGTTTGATGAGATGCTGGGACGTTCTGCGCTTGCAGCGAAGCCTTATGTGCGTCAGGTGTTCATTGGAAGATCGACAGATATTAAGGATGAATTGGGATTTGAACGGAAATTGTACGTCATTCGTAGACGTGCGGAGCTGGCTATTCGTTATTCAGCGGATGAAGCAGAAGGTGGTTCATTCTACCTGCCAAGCTTGTCCTGTCGCAAAATTGTCTACAAAGGCATGCTGACAACGGAACAGGTGGGACAGTTCTATCTGGATCTTCAGGAAGATCTCGTGGAATCAGCGATTGCGCTTGTTCACTCCCGTTTCAGTACGAATACATTCCCAAGCTGGGAACGTGCCCACCCGTATCGCTTCATGATCCACAACGGTGAGATCAATACGATGCGTGGTAACGTGAACTGGATGCATGCCCGGCAGTCGCTGTTTGAGAGCGAATTGTTCGGTAACGACATCTCGAAAGTAAAACCGGTTATCAATCCGGATGGTTCGGATACAGCAATGTTTGATAACACGCTGGAGTTCCTGTATTTGAGCGGCCGTTCATTGCCACACGTGGCCATGATGATGGTTCCTGAGCCTTGGAGTACAGATGAGGGAATGGACCCTGCCAAAAAAGCATTCTATGAATACCACAGCACGATGATGGAGCCTTGGGATGGACCGGCAGCAATGGCCTTTACCGACGGTTTGCAGATTGGTGCAACTCTTGACCGTAATGGTCTGCGTCCTGCACGTTACTATGTAACGAAAGACGATCGTATTATTTTGTCCTCTGAGGTTGGGGTACTTGATATCGCTCCTGAAGAAATTCTCTACAAAGATCGTCTGCGTCCTGGACGTATGCTGCTTGTCGATACACAACAAGGACGGATTATCGCGGATGAGGAAGTGAAAGCTCTCATTGCGGCCGAGAATCCGTATCAGGATTGGCTCGATGAGCATCTGATGGATCTGAATGAGCTGCCGGATGCACCGGAACTGCCTGATCCAAAACATGATAACGTAACCCAGCTTCAGCTGGCGTATGGATATACATTTGAAGAATTACGCAAAGTGTTGGAGCCCATGGCTTCAACAGGTATGGAAGCTACAGGCTCCATGGGTTATGATGCGCCGCTTGCGGTTCTGTCGGATCGTCCACAGCGTCTGTACAACTATTTTAAGCAGATGTTTGCACAAGTTACCAATCCACCGATCGATGCGATTCGTGAAGAGATTGTAACGTCTACGGCAACAACGATCGGACCTGAGCGTAACCTGCTGAATCCTGAACCGGAGAGTTGTCGTCAGATTCGTTTGGATACACCGGTACTTTCTAATGAGGATTTTGCGAAGATTCGCCACGTTCGTCGTCCGGGCTTCCGTTCCATGACGATTCCGATCTTCTTTACAGCAAAAGAGGGCGCAGAAGGACTTCGCAAAGCGATGGAACTGCTCTTCGAAGCTTCAGACCGTGTCATTGACAAAGGTCACAACATTTTGATCCTGTCTGACCGTGGTGTGGACGCCGAGAATGCGGCTATTCCAGCATTGCTGGCTGTAGCAGGTTTGCATCACCATCTGATTCGTAAAGGAACCAGAACCAAAGTCAGCATTTTGCTGGAATCGGCAGAGCCACGTGATATTCATCACTATGCCTTGTTGCTTGGTTACGGCGTAAGTGCGGTGAACCCTTATCTGGCGTTTGAAACGCTGGATGACATGATTCAGCAAGGGCTGCTGCGTGGCATCTCACATGATAAAGCTGTGAAGAACTATATTAAAGCCGCTACCAAAGGCGTTATTAAAATATTGTCCAAAATGGGAATCTCGACGATTCAATCCTATCGTGGAGCTCAAATCTTTGAAGCCGTGGGTCTGAAATCGGACTTCGTTGACCGTTACTTTACGTGGACGCCTTCCCGAATTGGCGGGATTGGCCTGGAAGAAGTGGCTGCCGAAGCATTGACTCATCACAACCGTGCCTTTACGGACAAGGATGGTAATGACAAAGTGCTGGATTCCGGCGGGGAATACCAATGGCGTAACGACGGAGAAGAGCATTTGTTCAATCCGCAAACGATCCATACGCTGCAGCATGCAGTACGTACGGGCGATTACAAACTGTATAAAAAGTATTCCAAACTCGTGCAAGGAGAAAATG
This sequence comes from Paenibacillus sp. 276b, assembly GCF_900107875.1. Lineage (NCBI taxonomy): Bacteria > Bacillati > Bacillota > Bacilli > Caryophanales > Paenibacillaceae > Paenibacillus > Paenibacillus sp. 276b. The sequence continues at coordinate 446,242 of NZ_FNRR01000002.1, forward strand.
ATCAGTTGCTGACCATTCGCTCCATGCTGAGACTGAAACCGGTCGGTCCTGCGATTCCTTTGGAAGAAGTAGAGTCCGTCGAAGACATTATGCGTCGTTTCAAAACCGGGGCAATGTCCTTCGGTTCAATCAGTAAAGAGGCACACGAAGATCTCGCTATTGCGATGAACCGTGTTGGTGGTAAATCCAATACAGGTGAAGGCGGGGAAGATCCGGCTCGCTTCATTAAAGATAGTAACGGTGATTCTCGTCGCAGTGCGATCAAACAGGTGGCATCCGGACGTTTTGGTGTAACATCCAACTATCTGGTCAATGCTGACGAGATTCAGATCAAGATGGCACAGGGAGCAAAACCGGGTGAAGGTGGACAGCTGCCTGGACGTAAGGTATACCCTTGGGTTGCTGAAGTTCGTGGATCAACACCGGGTGTAGGTCTGATCTCTCCGCCACCGCATCATGATATCTACTCGATTGAGGATCTGGCTGAGTTGATCTACGACTTGAAAAATGCCAATCCACGTGCAGAGATCAACGTTAAATTGGTATCCGAAGTCGGCGTTGGAACGATTGCGGCTGGTGTAGCTAAAGGTCGTGCCGACATTATCCTAGTAAGCGGTTATGACGGTGGAACAGGGGCTTCTCCACAAGGTTCGATTCGCCACGCGGGTATGCCTTGGGAGCTGGGACTTGCAGAAACGCATCAAACGTTGATGCTGAACAATCTGCGTGACCGTGTAGTGCTGGAAACTGACGGCAAAATGCTGAATGGTCGTGACTTGGCCATTGCTGCTTTGCTGGGAGCTGAGGAGTATGGATTCTCTACAGCACCACTCGTTGCACTCGGCTGTATCATGATGCGTGTCTGTCAGATGGATACATGTCCGGTAGGTGTAGCAACACAAAACCCTGAATTGCGTAAAAATTACACGGGAGATCCTGCTCATGTCGTTAACTTCATGCGTTTTGTCGCTGAAGACGTTCGTGAAATCATGGCTGATCTTGGCTTCCGTACGATTCAGGAAATGGTGGGCCGTACAGATTGCCTTGAAACAGTAGAGGCTGTAGACCACTGGAAGAAGAAAGGTGTAGATCTGTCCGTATTACTGCATGTGCCTGAAATGCCGGAAGGCTCTGCACGTTACCGTACACAGCATCAAAACCACCAATTGGAGGAGACGCTGGATATGCAGCAGTTGTTGCCATTGGCGCAACCTGCGCTTGAATCTGGTCAACCGGTTGAAGCGGTGCTTCCAATTACCAACGTTAACCGTGCAGTAGGAACCATTTTGGGTAGTGAAATCACGCGCAAATATGGAATTGCAGGATTACCGGAAGATACGGTTCAATTCAAATTTGTCGGCTCCGCTGGACAAAGCTTTGGGGCCTTTGTACCTAAAGGTATGACATTGACTGTTGAAGGGGATTCCAATGACTATGTAGGTAAAGGGTTGTCCGGAGGTAAACTGATCGTCATGCCTTCTCCAAAAGCCACATTTGATGCCGAAGATAACATCATCATTGGTAACACCGCTCTATACGGGGCAACCAGTGGTGAAGCTTATATTCGTGGTATCGCCGGGGAGCGATTTGCTGTACGGAACTCGGGTGCCAAAGTGGTTGTTGAAGGTGTAGGCGACCATGGTTGTGAGTACATGACGGGTGGACGTGTCGTCGTTCTGGGTGATACAGGTCGTAACTTTGCAGCCGGGATGTCCGGAGGTATTGCTTATGTGTATGATCCAAAAGGCACATTCCTGAAACGTTGTAATCTGGAAATGGTACTTTTGGAGCGTATCGAAGATGTTTCTGAGAGTGCAGATCTGCGAGGCATGATTCAACGTCATGTTGCGAATACAGGTAGTGCCGTTGGTCATCGCATTCTGGATAACTGGCAGCAATCTGTAGATCAATTTGTTCGTGTTATTCCGAAGGACTTCAAACGAATGACCGAGCAAATCGAACGGATTCAGGCAACGGGCCTGACCGGAGAGGCTGCTTTGCTGGCTGCTTTTGAAGCAAACATGCGTGAACTTGCACGTACAGGAGGTTAATATATTCCTGTCCGATTGCATGAACGGGTTGTATTAAGAATAATAGGAGCTTTATGGCGGCCAATGCGGCGCTGTAGAGCTCCTATTTGGTTTTCGACAAAATTAGAACCCGCACAAAAAACGCTATCGCCATGAGACGACAACATTGAAGAACTTTCTCAAGTATAATTAGGCTAGTTTTGGAGTGCAGGGAAAGTATAAAGATAAGAGAGGTTAGCGGAATGAATATGAAGCAACCAAACAGGGGCGATCGTAAGCCGAAAGGTAAACCAGTCGAAGCAACCCAGATGGACATCATGAAAGTTTTACTGCAATGCGGAATCGACCCGGAGCGTTGGAACCATTTCGTATCCTCCGACAACAACAAGCGCGCTTGACAACACATCGACAAGCCTAGAATAGATGGAGGGAAATCAAGACATAAAAAAGCCCAGCAACCGGAGAGTGATGTTTTCTCGGTACTGGGTCTTCTTTGCGGTTTAATCCATACTGCGCTCCATGCGGACAAAAGCAATAAAACGACGTGCCTCTTCTTCTGTTAAGGGTTTGCCATCAATCATCAGGCCGAAGCGTTCCAGCACTTCCTTATCTGATAATTCAAGGGCGTCCACGAACTCCCTTACGTCCTCATCCATTACGACATCATTTTGTTTCGTCCGTCCAATGAGATAATCAATAGATACGCCAAAGATGTCAGCAAGTCTCGTTAACACTTCGAAATCCGGTTTGCGTCGGTTTTTCTCGTAGTGGGAGAGAGCAGCTCTTGTAATATGAATGGAGCTCGCAAGTTCTTCTTGAGTAAGTCCCCGCTGTTCCCTTAATTCAGCAATGCGATTTCCGTAGCTCATATGCTATTTCCCCCTGAACGCCATCAAATATATATTGAAACAATCCTGAGCCAAGTGTTTGATCAGGGCAGCTTTCCTGCATCATCGTAACGCCTTAGTAGTCCTAGTTGTATATAGGTCTGTCTAAGGACATCTCATATTGTCGTAAATCAAAAGAACCATGTCCAAATACTGCTTGACATGATACAAAATGTATCGTAAATTGAACGTATGGAGTTACAAATTGTATCATTTGGGATATTTTAAGTATGACCACGTTGCCTAGCCAATATACCTGTGAGAAGGAGTATGGGCAACTCTTGCAAGCTAATCCATTCTAAAGGAATGAAGCCATGAATTCAATGATTCAGGAATGGGCGGATCTCAAATTAAATGTCCATATGTACATTCAGGAGGTTCATGGCAAATTGGTAGACCGCAAAAGACGCCCCGTTCTGTTGCTTGGTATGGACACACGAGCGATCACCTTCCTGAGCGATCTGGACTTGCCCATATCATCAGAGATGCTGATTGGTTTGGATGTAGAAGATAGCCATGTATGTGTACGACTCCACGCAAGTTTGCAATGGAAACAGCCCTTCGGTGAGCTCACATTGTATCATTCAAGCTTGCATATTCAGCAAGAGCAGACACTATATATAACGGGACAGTTAAATACAATGATTCGAGAAGTTCAGTTTCCGACCGTTTCCCGGTTTCAGTATGAGAAAGCATCGGAACAACCTAACTTGCAGGAAACCTATCATTACATTGATTTTACCATATGAGTTGAACACATTCTAAACATATTCTGAACAAGCATGTACTTAACGCCATTTTACTATATTTCATAGCGTTATGCATTAGTTCTTTAACACCAAAAGCATTTGCGCAATGAATAAAGGGGCGAGGGGGATCATACATTGAGGACGTTTGGATATGGTTGAAATACACTGCCACATTTTATCCGGTCTGGATGATGGCCCTGTTCATATGGAACAGTCCATTGCGATGGCTGAGAAAGCGGCAGCCTCAGGAATTACCTCGATCATTGCTACTCCGCATCACCTGAACGGGCAGTACAACAATCAACCCAACGTGGTCAATCAGGCAGTGGACCTGCTACATGCAGAACTTCGCAAACGCAACATTTGCTTGGAGATCCGTCCCGGACAGGAGATCAGGGTGCATGACAACTTGATTGCAGACTTATACGCAGGAAAGTGCTGCACACTCGCCGGGAGCCGATACATGTTGCTGGAATTGCCCTTTGGTCATATCCCCTCGCAGTTCCCCGGGATACTCCAAGAACTTAAGTTGGCGGGTATCATTCCTATTATTGCTCATCCCGAACGAAATCGTCCAATCCAAAACAATCCCGATTTATTGGTTGAATATGTTGGGCAAGGTGCTTTATGTCAAATCACGGCTCAATCGGTCATAGGACTTTTCGGGCGAAAAGTTCAGAGATGGTGTTTTCATTTTTGCAAAGAAAACGGATTTCATTTCATTTCATCGGATGCTCATAATTTGGAAGAAAGAACATTTTCAATGAAAGCTGCATATCACCTGCTTGAACGCCGATTTGGAGATCGTCTAGTTCAAAATTTGCAAAATAATGCGTGCTCGGTCTGGAACAATCAAATCATAGAGCCGGAAGAACCCGTAATTATGAAGCGTAGATTGTTGTTCTGGTAACCAGCTAAATATATACAGAAGAGACAATCTGCATCATAATTTGCTGACTTAAATAGGAGGGATACGAGATGGAGCTAAAAGAGTACATGCAAATTTTACGAAAACGAATTTGGATCATCATTGCCTTTGTTGCAGTTGCTTGTATAGGGGCAGGTGTTAAAAATTATTTTTTGACTGTACCTATTTACGAGGCGAATGCCAAATTAATCGTGAACCAGGCTTATAATGCTCAAGGTATTCCAAATCTTGATATTAGTTCAATTCAAACCAACATTAAAGTGATTAATTCGTATATGGAAATAATCAAATCTTCAGCAATCCTCGATAAAGTTGCTGCTACATACCCCGATCTAGGCATGAATGGGAATCAACTGGCACAGAGCATCCGGGTAACGACCGCGAACGAATCCCAGGTTATGAGTTTGACCGCCACTGGTTTATCTTCTGAAAAAGCAGCGAAAACGGTAAACGCCGTTGCCAAAGTGTTTAAATCCCAAATCCCCGTAATTATGAAAGTGGACAACGTGACGATTCTGAGTGAAGCCAAGCCTACGGATCCCTCTAAACCCATTAATGTAAATCCCTTTATAAACATCCTAATCAGTTTTCTTGTGGGACTTCTGCTGGCTGTAGGGTTTGTATTCTTGTTGGAATACTTGGACGATACGTTGAAAACGGAGGATGAATTGGAAAAAGAGCTGGGTATACCTGCACTTGCTGTTATTTCAAGAATCAGAAAAGAAGAAGCGCGTTTTTCCAAACAGTCAACAACATCTCAAAAACAGGTAGGTGATGGCCAGTATGCCACGGTTAACCAATGATCAAGGGAGCCTCGTCACTATGGCTAATCCCAAGTCTACATCATCTGAAGCATATCGGAAATTAAGAACCAATATCCAATTCTCATCCATAGATAGTCAGATCCAAACGATCATGATTGCTTCAGCGTTGTCTGGTGAAGGGAAAACGACAACGATTGGCAATCTGGCAGTTACTTATGCACAAGAGGGGAAAAAGGTTCTGCTTATGGATACGGACTTACGTAAACCTACGGTGCATCGCATGTTTAATGTTCCTAACCATGTGGGGCTGACTAGTGTATTATCCAGCCAATATAAAGTTACGGAAGTACTTCGAGAAACCGGAGTGGAAGGGCTGCATGTTCTGTCTTCTGGCCCTATACCTCCTAATCCTTCAGAAATGATTGGATCACGTAAAATGACAGCTTTGCTTGAAGATTTAAAAGACGAATACGATGTAATTTTATTTGATACACCTCCTGTTCTTGCAGTTACGGACGCTTTAATTATTAGTTCATTGTGTGATGGCGTCATTCTTGTCGTGAGTGCGGGCAAGGTCAAGAAGGATCTGGTTAAAAAGGCAAAAGCCCATCTTGAACATGTGAACGCACGTATCCTGGGAGCTGTTTTGAACAATGTGCAGGTGCCCAAGAGCCGGAATGCGTACTATGGGGAAAATGCTTAAAAAATGCACACATTTGATCCACAAATAATGTCGTCAAGGTGATGTCTACTATACCTTTATCAAGGTAGGCACTCGGTCACACTGTGGGTAGTGTACCTTAGACGTATATCGTCAAGGGTGTGATGTGAGGTTGGGTTTGATGCCCTTTTATGAAATTAAAAGTAAGAATTGCATCAATTTATTTCATGATTTCATGGATTTTAATAAGTGATCCAACTCATGCTTTTAAACATAAAAAAAATAATGGATAGGGTGGTATTTGATGACTAAAGTGAGGAAAGCAATCATTCCCGCAGCCGGATTGGGAACCCGATTTTTACCCGCTACAAAGGCAATGCCTAAAGAAATGCTCCCTATTGTGGATAAACCGACCATTCAATACATCGTGGAAGAAGCTGTAGCTTCCGGGATTGAGGACATTATTATTGTAACGGGCAAGGGAAAACGTGCGATTGAAGATCATTTTGACAGCGCGTTTGAACTGGAGCAAAATCTGCTCGAAAAAGGAAAGCTCAGCTTACTGGAAGAAGTCCGGAAGTCCTCCAACGTTGATATTCATTACATAAGGCAGAAGGAAGCGCTGGGACTCGGGCATGCGGTATGGTGTGCTCGAAACTTTATTGGCAATGAACCGTTTGCTGTATTGCTCGGCGATGATATTGTGGTTTCTGAAGTACCGTGCACGAAGCAGTTAATTCAGCAATATGAGAAGGTCAAACAATCTGTACTCGGTGTGAAAACGGTGAGTCCAAGTGAAACCTACCGCTATGGAATTATTGATCCCCTGCATACAGAGGGACGCTTATCCTCTGTAAACAGCATGGTTGAAAAACCCCCGTTGGGTACAGCACCTTCCAACTTGGCTATTATGGGCCGTTATATTTTGACACCTAAAGTATTTGAGTATCTGGAAGAACAAAATGTGGGTGCAGGTGGTGAGATTCAACTCACGGATGCGCTGCAAATGCTGAATCGGGATGAAGGAATTAGTGCTTATGATTTTGAAGGCTCCCGGTTTGACGTCGGTGAGAAGCTGGGCTATATACTGACCACACTTGATTTTGCTCTCAAAAATAAAGAATTGCGTGCGCCGGTCCTAATGGCGATCGAAGAGATTCTGATGAAGGAACAATTGAACCAAATGCTTGTAGCAGGAGGGGATAGTCTGTGAAACTTTCAAGACCGGAATACTTTGGGAGTGGAGAAGCCCTGGCCAAGGATGGCACTTCGGCAGTATTAGAACAGCCTTACTCCCAGCGTGTTGGCGGATATGCTGACGTAATAAAACCGTTTATCGATTTTATTATTGCGGCTGTCCTGTTGCTGATTACATCACCGGTCATGCTTGTTGCAGCAATTATGATTAAGCTTGATTCCAAAGGACCTGTAATATTCAGACAAGAACGTTACGGGAAAAACGGAGTTAAATTTAGTATTTATAAATTCAGAACGATGCGTACGGATGCGCCGAAATATGGCGTATCTCCAACGACAAGTAATGATCCAAGAATTACACGGCTGGGTAGATTACTTCGTAAAACTAGCATGGATGAGCTGCCACAATTGCTTAATATTATCAAGGGTGACATGAGCTTCATAGGTCCCAGACCTGAAATGAAGCGAATCGTAGAAGAAAGCTACACGGATCTGGAGCGCAGACGTTTTCTGGTGAAACCAGGGATTACTGGATTATGGCAAGTAAGTGATGTTCGCAAGGAGCCGATTCACCATAATCTGCAATATGATTTTCACTATATCTCCAACGTCTCAATGAAGATGGATATCATTATCATTTTTAAAACCGTTGGCGTTATGATCAAAAGTAATACATTTTAACAAACTCTTTAGATAATATGGAGCGTGATCGCATTGAAACATGTTGTAGTGACTGGCGCAGCCGGTTTCCTAGGCTCACATCTAGTCAAATCATTAATTGATCAAGGACATCAGGTTACAGGAATAGATAACCTTTCAACAGGCGTTTCTAAAAATCTGCAAGAGGTGGCTAACAGCCCCCTCTTTTTTTTCCGTGAAGCTGATGTTACGCTACCCGACTCATTGGATTTTCTGGTAGATCAGTCAGTAGATGAAGTCTATCATCTGGCTTCACCCGCTTCACCCAAGTTCTATCAGGCAGATTCGATCGGAACGATCTGGGTGAACACTCGAGGAACCTATCATTTGTTGGAGCTCGCTCGTACCAAAGGAGCAAAGTTCCTATATTCGAGTACGAGTGAAGCTTATGGAGATCCTGAAGTGCATCCGCAGCCTGAGAGTTATCGAGGTAACGTGAACACTTGGGGGCCTAGAGCCTGTTATGATGAGGCCAAGCGTTTGGGTGAAGTTTTTTGTTATGAATACTACACGAAACACAGTGTTCCCGTGAAAGTGGCGCGTATTTTTAATACGTATTCATCAGGACTTCGGAACGATGATGGCCGTGTTATTTCTAACTTTGTAACACAGGCACTGACAGGGCAGGATATTACGGTGTACGGTGACGGATCACAAACACGCTCGTTCTGTTATGTGGATGATAACATTCGAGGACTACAGCAGCTGATGGCTGTAGATAGAGCAAATGGAGAAATTATCAACATTGGTAATCCCACGGAATATAGCGTACTTGAAGTTGCTCGTTTGGTTAAAAGGCTAACCCAGTCAGAGAGTAATCTGGTATTTCTACCGTTGCCAGAAGATGATCCAAAAGTAAGGCGACCCGTAATTGATAAGGCACGGGAAATCTTAAAGTGGGAACCGGAGGTTGGCTTGGAAGAAGGATTAAAGCTTACAATTGACCATTACCGGGCGATGCTGCAGCAAACCCCATGAAGCTGATTAAAGTGAGTTGAGAAGAATGGAAAAAGTATTAATTGCTCACAGTTTGTATCCACCCCATATCATTGGGGGCGCAGAGATATCAACACAAATTCTGGCGCAGACGATGAATCGTCATTATGATGTCAAAGTCATTACTGTAGGTGGACACGAAAAAGGGGAAGTACGTACAGAGATGATTAACGGGATTGAAATCTCACGGCTGCCCTACAACAATCGGTATTGGATCGGGGACTCCGTACAAGAAACGTCAGTTGCCAATAAGATGATGTGGAGAGTCCAGGATATCTTTAATGTTAAGCAATATCGATACATCAAAGCGTATTTAGCCAGAGTACAACCTGCTATTATTCATACACAAAATATCCCTGGTCTGAGTCTGGCAATCTGGAAGGCTGCACATGAATTGAATATTCCAGTCGTGCATACGCTACGTGACTTTTCATTAATTGACCCGATCAAAATATCTGCCTATTCCAGGTTATATAGACGAATATCAAGAAGATACAGCCGAATGATATCTTCGGTAATTGGTATATCCAATCATATACTTGGGAGTCATACAACGCTTGGATTCTTCGAACGATCCTCCAAACATGTCGTTCATAACATTGTAGAGGAAAATAACAATGTCCAGGAGTTGTATGCACAGAAGGAGATACACCATCATCAGCCATTGAATATCGGTTACTTTGGGCAATTAACGGAAGTAAAGGGCGTTCAATATCTAATTGATGCGGTAAAAAGTCTTGGACAGGACATTGTGGGCAACCTGCATATTTTTGGGGATGGTCCACTGCTACAGCATTTGAAACAGTTAGCAGGGTCAGAATCACGTATTATTTTCAGAGGGAAACTGGATAAATCTCAGATTACCCCACAGATGAAAGAGATGGATCTTACCGTTGTTCCCTCTACGTGGGCTGAACCTTTTGGAAGAGTTGTGATCGAATCTTATCAGGTTGGCACGCCTGTATATGCTTCTCGTGTAGGAGGAATGCCAGAGATTCTGGTTCAACCGGATAAATTTTCGTTTCCTGCATTCAGTTCAGAGGCTATTGCTCAAGGGATAATTCAATATTATTATCTGCCCGAACAGGATAAGGTTCAATTGAAGCAGCATTGCTATGCACATAGCCAAACATTTAATGAAGCCTATCTTCTTAAAGAACATATGGACATATACGAAAAGTTAATCAGGCGTGGAGGGTAAAATGCAAATCACATCATTAAATGCCAGGCACCATGTGAATGTATATGAAAAGCCGGAGTCACAGTATCCACTGCTCATGACAACTACCCATATGTTACTGATCTATCTGTCGATCTATGGTTTGGTTTCTATTTATGTTGATAATCTCATCATTCGTTCACTTAAGGACTTGGGGATGGTATTGGTGGCGATCTTTGCTCTAAGCAAAGTGTACCGAAATCATACTACGTTTATCAGACCGTTTCTATTCATCTTGGGGTCAGTTGTTGTACTGGGTGCGTTTAATCTGCTGCTGGGTGCAAGCGTAGTAACACTTATTTATGGCATAAAAATAACATTCTTTCCGTTAATTATGATATTCACTGGAATGTTCCTCTCACAAAACCAAGGCATATACCCTTTTGCCAGAACAAACCTAATTGTTTTTTTCTTATTAATTGCGGGTTGGTTGATTCAGTACTCACTTGGAATTGAAAAGTTGATCTCACTTGGTTTTATCTATGGTGTGAATATTAAAAATTATTTTGAAGGTGTGCCTCGTTTATCATCCATCACCTATTCGCCTGACGGCTATGCGTATACTTTGGTGATTACAGGATTGATTGCGGAAAGGACCAAAATGGCTGTGAATCACCGAATATTTCGAGGAATCATTCAGATAGTGACAATCAGTTTTTTACTTTTATCCACGATTCGTTCTGCTTTGGTTCTTTGGATTGTGTACCAAGTGGTTATGTTTTTTCTTCAAATTCGAAAGTATACCAAAAAGAATACATTAATTTTGGCGTTCACCTTCATTTTGCTTCCAGCAGTTGTGTTCTTCGGAAGGCTTTTGCTTGAATCTAATAACCTTCTTTCTAGTTCCTCTTTACTGAATCGATTGCAGTCATGGGGCAACAATCTTACCTCCCCGTTTACGATGAATGGAGCGATTGGAAATGGAATTGGTTCCGTTGGTGCTGCCAGCCGCAGGACACTGATTATCGGTTTGGATTCCAATAACTTTGCTGTCGATAATCAATACTTTTCTTTCTATGAACAGACGGGATGGATCGGGCTGATGTATTTTATTGTTCTATTTATGTGGATTGTTATCTCGCTCGTGAAAAAAATGAATATACTTTCGGATTCAAATCCGTTGCGTCTGCCTCAGATGGCAATCGCACTTGGGGCGGGGGTAGCTGCTGCAAGCCTTACAACGAATGTACTGGAGATGTTCCCAGCCAACATTTTTTTCTGGATGATTATTGGTATGGCTCTTGTTTATTCTCGTGATTCAAGAGATATACCACAGAAAGCGGGTTGAGGGGAAAATGAGGATTTTACACATCGGCGAGTACGTTGTTGGTGGAATGGCGACTTATATAAATGAAGTTGTTGGATATCAACAGCAATATTTTGATGTTTATCTGCTGATGAGTGAGCATAACAGTGCCACCCATTTTGAGCTGGATCCGAGTCATATTCTGTATTATAAATACAAACGACATCCTAAATATTTTCTTTCAGCCATGCGACAGATTCATAAAGTTATCGAGGAAGTGCAACCGGATATTATTCACATTCACAGCTCATTTGCAGGCCTGCTTGCAAGAGGGTTATTTTTTGTGCGACCCAAGAAGGCAATTGTTTTTTATTGTTCCCATGGTTGGGCTTTTCTAATGGATACAAAGCCAATATACAAAAAAGGATATTTTTTAATAGAAAAGCTGATGGAGTTTAAAACGGATGTCATTGTTAATATTTCGAGATATGAACTTGAACAATCTTTACATTTGGGACTATCCGCCTCCAAGTCCAAACTCGTTTATAACGGTGTACGTGAACGCAATGCTAGTAACATGATTCAATTCAGCGAACCTTCGGAAGAAACTAACATCATTAAGTTGCTATTCGTGGGCAGATATGACCGACAAAAAGGGCTTGATATTGTATTAAATCTATTTAAAGAAAATCCCGAAATGAAGCAACATATTCACCTATATATTATCGGAGATAATGTACTTGAAGAGAATGTATGGGAATTCCCCGAAAACGTTATTCGTCTTGGTTGGGTGAATAACGCGGAGATAGATCGATATTATCAGCAATGCGATGCAGTCATTATGCCATCCAGATGGGAAGGATTCGGACTTGTGGCTATTGAAGCGATGAAGAACCACAAACCTGTCATTGGAAGTAACCGCGGAGCTCTACCAGAACTCATTCAACAGGGTGTAAGTGGATATATTTTTGACATTGAACATTCTCATAACCTGTTGAACATCCTTAAGAACCTAAACATGGCTGAGTTGGTGAAAATGGGTGAGGCAGGTTATGCCATCTATAAGGAGAAATTTAGCGCTGCTCGGATGAACGAAGAACTTGTTGGGCTTTATTATGAGGCGTTCACAGGAGCTTCTGCTTCGGAAAACCTCGTGACAGGTCGTTTAGAATATTTGAAGAGAGCTGGAGATACACATGATTAAGATATATATTAATGCTCGTTTTTTAACCCAGACTGTAACAGGCGTTCAGCGATATGCACTGGAACTAGTGAAAGAAATTGATCAATTGATTGATCGGGGTGAAATTGACAGAAATCGTTATGAATTTTGTCTATTGTCTCCTGCCAATATACTTAACGAACCAGCATTCAAGCATATGCGCCACAAAGTGGTTGGTAAGTTGAAAGGACATCTGTGGGAGCAGCTTGAACTTCCCTTTTATGCCAAGGGTGGTTTGTTAATTAATTTGTGCAATACAGGCCCTGCTTTTAACAAAAACCAGATAGTCACGATTCATGATGCTGCTGTCTTCAATTACCCGAAGGCTTTCTCTTTTGCTTTCCGTGTCTGGTACAAATTTCTAATGGTTCGTCTGGGTAAAACCTCTAAGAAAATTATTACCGTATCTCATTTCTCCAAAGCAGAGCTGATGCAGCACTGTAAGATCGCGGAGCATAAGCTGGCGGTCACTCATTTGGGCATTGATCACATCCATCGGAAAAAAGCCGCGGAAGGAACGATTGAAAAATACGGGATTCAATCTCCCTTTATTTTGGCTGTGAGTACGATGAATCCCTACAAGAACTTCAACCTTATTTTTGAAGTGTTGCCTGAAATTGAAGCTCATAATTTGAATGTAGTTATTGTTGGCTCCAAAAACAACAAAGTATTTGGTGAACAAAGATGGGCCGACTCAGATGCAATCAATTGGTTGGGGTATGTTACTGATGAAGAGTTAAAGGCGCTATATGAAAATGCTGCAGGGTTTATTTTTCCTTCCCTATATGAAGGGTTTGGATTGCCACCCTTAGAAGCAATGGCAACGGGTTGCCCGGTGATTGTATCTTCCCGCGCATCCATTCCTGAAGTGTGCGGAGATGCCGGTTTGTATTTTAATCCCGATAGCCCGAAAGATGCAGCATCACGGTTGATTGAGATTACATCCGATCCAGAATTGAGTGAGCAAATGTCATACAAAGGCAAAGGTCACTCAGGTTTGTTTTCCTGGAATAAATGCGCTAAAGACACGGTCAATATCATTATGAACACGGTATAGATGCTGGATCCATGAGGTCTTTCAAGGGAGATAAAACGTATGAATAAAGTATTTGTTGCTATTGATTTCCCGCCGGAAAAAGGAGGGATTCATGATTATGCTTATGGGCTTATCACCCAAATTCCTGCAGCAGAAGCCACTGTTCTAACGAACAAAATCAAAGATGTTACCGAATCCGAACAATTTGACCAGAAGGCCGATTTTGAGATTATTCGAAAACGAATTTATTGGAACTCAAATAAGATCCTGCTGATCCTATCGCAGATTATCTTGGTCATACAGCTTATTGTTTTAAGGTGGCGTAAAAAAACAGAGGAAATACATTTTGTCAATGTTTTCCCGGTTGGTATCGCGGGTCCGATTATGAAGGCTTGTTTTGGAGTGAAATATTTCCCTTATGTTCATGGTCTTGATGTCATGGGGATGGTAAACAGTAGGTTGTTCCCACTCCTGCTGTTCATTTTAAGGCGCTCTGACAAGGTGATTGCGAATAGTCAGTATACCAAGTCAAAATTGGTGGAGCTCGGCATTTCGGAGCTACAAATTGTCATTATTCCACCAGGATTAAATGTAAGTAAATTAAACGGTTATAATGGGCTCCACGAAGATATCCGGGATAAATATAATCTGCACGGTAAAAAAGTAATGATCACCGTATCTCGTCTGGTGGAGCGAAAGGGGCATGATGTCACTCTGAAAGCCATTAGTCACATGATCACACGAATTCCTAATCTGAAATATCTGATTTGCGGGGAAGGGCCTCATAAAGGACAATTGGAACTCTTGGTGAGACAGTACGGGTTGGAATCTGTAGTCGTTTTCACAGGTGGGATCACTGACCTTGAACTGCATCAGTTATATGAATGTTCTGATTTATTTATCATGCCTAGCCGTGATATTAAGGAGAAGGGTGATGTTGAAGGTTTCGGAATTGTATTCCTCGAGGCCAACTACTACAGATTACCTGTGATTGCCGGGAATAGTGGTGGAATTCCCGATGCGGTAAAGGACGAAGTTACCGGTTATCTCGTAAATCCTCTGGATGAGAAGGAAATCGCCAAACGTATTGAAGAACTGATTACCGATGAGAGGCTAGCCAAAACGATGGGAAATAACGGATATGATTGGGTTGTAAATCATTGCCTGTGGTCACATCGAGGTCAGCTCTTGAAGCAATTAGCCTGATTATATCCACAATCTTCATGTCCGAATCTAGGAGGATTAAGGATGAAAATATGTATTGTTACCCATAGGGTGGTTAAAGGAGAGGGACAAGGCAGAGTCAACTATGAGGTTGTAGTTGAGGCTTTGAGACAAGGCCATGAGGTCATTATGGTTGCTAATGAAGTGGACCCTCAATTACTTGAAAAAGAGGGGATAACATGGATAAAGGTGTTTCCTTCTGTCAAGTTGCCGCAGCTAATACGCTATCAAATTTTTGCGTTTGAAAGTGCGATTCATATTCGCAAGCTAAGAAAGACAAAACAGGTTGATCTTGTCATGGTCAATGGTTTTATCACCTGGGCTAAAGGGGACATCAATGCTGTTCACTTTGTACACAGCACATGGATTAAATCCCCCGTACATAGTTTCCGCGTACATCGCTCTTGGAAACGTTGGTATTTTGGTCTTTACACCCTTGTGAATGCTTATCTCGAACGTTACGCTTTTCGCAAAAGTGGTAAGATTATTGCTGTTTCCGAGAAAGTGAAGAATGAACTAATTAAATTGGGCATTGAGCATGATAAGGTGCAAGTCATTCACAATGGAGTGGATGTGCGTGAATTTTATCCCACTGAAGCTGGGAAGAAGAGCAAAATGGATATCGACCCTAGCCGGGTTGTAGGTCTTTTTGCTGGTGATATCAGCAGTCCAAGAAAGAACCTGGACACCGTGCTAAAGTCAATGGTATCCGTGCCTCAGCTATCTCTTGTTGTAGCTGGTTCTACCAACAGAAGCATTTATCCTCAAATGGCTAAGGATCTGAATATTGAAGATCAGGTTCATTTTTTGGGTTATCGCAAGGATATGGGACATATCATGCGCAATGTGGATCTCTTTATCTTCCCGTCACGTTATGAGGCTTGCAGTCTGGTTGTACTCGAAGCTCTTGCCTCAGGAATACCGGTCGTTATAACGGAGGAATCCGGCGTAACTGAAATCATAAAAGGAAGTAATGAAAAGGATCAAGCTGGAATTGTTTTGGAAGATCCTAATGATGTAACACAGTTGACAACTATTCTTAATTACTTGATAGAAGACAAGGCATGTTTGACTGAAATGGGCCAGTCCTCAAGAAAAGTTGCTCTTCTTAACGATTGGAGGAAGATGTCCCTAAAATATTTAGAGTGCTATGAAGATTACCTGAACCAAACCGGGAGTTTCACTGAAAAAATTAAACGAAAACAAAGCATAGAGGTGGAATTATGAGAGCATCGGTAGTCATATGTACGCACAATAGAGCTGTCGACACTGTTGAAGCGGTCCACAGTGTGCTTGCTCAAGAAGACATCAATATTGAATTTGAAGTGCTAGTTATTGATAATAATTCCAAAGATAATACGAAGGAGTTATTTCATGATTCACACTGGCCCGAAAATGTCCGTTATATTTTTGAGAGTCGGCTTGGTCTCTCTTATGCCAGGAATCGTGCGATAAGAGAAGCTAAAGGTGAATTTATTATGTTTTTGGACGATGATGCATTGGCATCCCCATCGTGGATTCAAGAAGTGATAAATGTGTTTGAACTGGATGAGCGAATTGGATGTGTTGGCGGGAAAATAGATCCTATTTGGGAAGGTGGAAAACCGGCTTGGATACCTGACGAGATTATAGGTTTATACACACTGATGGATTTTTCCGATATGGTAATTGAGATGAAGCCTCCATATTTCCCTTTTGGAGCTAATGTTTCCTTCCGTAAAAGTGTATTTGATAATATCGAGCCTTTTCGAGAAGATCTGGGGCGGGTTGGAAACAATTTGCTTTCAAGCGAAGAAAGTGAACTAATCAGTAGAATACGGGAGAAATACAAAATATATTACACTCCATATGGTTCAGTGCAACACAAAATCTCCAAAAGCAGATTAAATAAGCGATGGTTGTTACGAAGGATGTACTGGCAGGGAATTAGTGATGCAACAAGATATAATAAAAGTAGTTGGGGTTTGTTTAAGCACATTATCCGAATTGCACAGGCAGGATTGCTCATTTTGTTATGTATGAATAATGTACAGAAGGTTATGAGCCAGCTTGTAAAAATATCTTATCGTAACGGAACGATCGTAGGGTCTTTCCGGAACAGCAGAGGACTGAACACCTGATGAATATGGCAATTGCCAAAAAGCCAAGGCAGCTTAGCATGGTGCAGACCATTTTTATGACCAGTGTTGCCAATATTCTTATTATGGCTGTGACGACTCTCACTTCTATTATTACAGCTCGAATGTTCGGGGCAACAGGTAAAGGTGAACTTGCTGCTGTACTGTTTTGGCCCGCCTTTATATCTGGTCTAGCTGCATTTGGTCTACCAACCTCGTTAATCTACAATGTGAAAAAGAACATAAATCAATTACCAACATACATCAGCATGAGTTTTGCGGTTCAAATTCCTATCAGCTTGATAGCTGGGATTGTAAGTTGGTTTGGCATCTCTTTCTGGCTCTCCGGATATTCGGAATCGGTCGTTTCCATTGCGCGCTGGTATACTGTATCCATGGTTCCTGTAATGCTGTTTATGGGAGTGCTTGCAGCAGCCGCCCAAGGAACGGATAAATTCCATATTTATAATCTATCAAGGTTGTTTGCTCCCTTATTTAATCTTGTTGGTCTGGTACTGCTGTGGATAACAGGCATATTAACAGTGGAAAGAGCAATCATTGTTAGTTTTGCAGCTAATATACTTGTATTAATCTGTTACATGTATGCCATGAGGCAGCAAATATTCAGTTCAGCAAGCAAGCTGGTGAGTCAATTTAGAACCTGTATTCACCTATTCAGTTATGGTATTCGAGTATACGGTGTGGAGCTGCTTGGTACTTTGTATAACCAGTTTGATAAAATAATTATTTTGGCTTTACTTACACCCAAAGATTTTGGGTTGTATTCGGTTGTTTTTGCCCTCTCCCGAATGTTTAACGTAGTTCAGACTGCGATAACGAATGTGATCTTTCCAAAGGTCGCAGGCATGGAGCAGCAGAAGGTACTGACTCTTGTAGGCAGAGCCTTCCGTATTAGTATGGTTCTTATGACGATCATCATCATACCTAGTATGCTGATTGGTCGTTTTTTTATTGGAATACTGTTCGGACCGGAATTTCTTGAAGCTAGCGGTGTGTTTTATTTGTTATCTCTGGAATGCATTGTTGGCGGAGGATCCTGGATTCTGGCTTCGGCGTTTAATGCGTTGGGAAGACCTGGTGTAATCGTACTCCGGCAGATTGTAGCATTGGCAGTGACGATTACTTTATTTTTTGTGCTCACTCCACTACTGGGCTTATACGGAATAGGGTTAGCATTATTGCTCGGTTCCTTTGTTCGCATAATGATGTCATTAGCATCTGTATCCATTATTTTCAAAATGCCTATGCATAAGATGCTGTACAACAAGGAAGATATTACTTTTCTAAAGGAAAGATTGAGAGAGAAAAATATACTCAAAGGAGCCGGAAAAGATGTCAAACGTGCAAAGGATTCATCCCATGGATGAGTTGAAAAAACGGCTTGAATCCATACTGGAGATCATACCTTCTAATTCCAAAATTTATTATATTGATTACCCTGTCCATAGCAATTGTGGTGATCTTCTTATTATGAAAGGAACAGAGACTTTTTTTAAAGACCACCGTATTCGCGTCACCCATAGATATAGTGTTTATGATTTTGATTATCAGGTTGAAATACCACGAGATCAAATTATTGTACTCCATGGTGGCGGGAATTTTGGCGATTTATACGAAGCACATCAAAAATTGAGAGAAAATATTGTTCAGCATTATCCGAATCATAAGATTGTGATTCTTCCTCAGACGATATTTTATAAGGATCCGTCTGCTCTTCAAAGAACCGCTGCTATTTTTAATCAACATCCAGATCTCCATATATATGTTAGAGATGAAGTATCGTTTCAAATTGCATCCGAGAATTTCCCCAACTGTGAGGTAGCTTTAATTCCTGATATGGCACATCAATTATGGCCAATTGAATTGAAACGATCCCCACGTAAAGAAAAGTTGAATTTCTTTAGAACAGATATTGAACAAATCTCTCAACAATCTTCGATTTCAACAGAGCAGCAAGGTGACTACTTAGATTGGCCAACATTATATAACAGATATGAAAAGAAACTTATTTATTACATCAGTAAAGGACTGAAAAAGCGGGCGTCACGAGCCATTTCACAGTTTCTATGGATGAAATATAGTGATTATCTGGTGAATAAGGCTATTCGTTGTTTCGCGGATTATCGCATGATTCATTCTTCCAGATTACACGGACATATCTTATCCTGCCTTATGTCAAAACCCAATGTACTGATTGATAACTCCTACGGGAAAAACTCGGGATATTATCGAATATGGACTCATGAAGTAAACACGGCAAACATGGATACCTCCTCAAAAACGATCTCTCAACCTACACCTAAGTATAGGGAAAAAACCGCAACAATTTAAAAAAAATGGGCTCAATGTGTGTAAAATATAGAGAGTGGAGTGATAACCATGAGAATCGTACTTCTCTCCGGTGGATCAGGCAAGAGGTTATGGCCCTTATCCAACGATACGAGATCGAAGCAGTTCTTGAAAGTACTGGAGGGCCCTGAAGGGCAGACGGAATCCATGGTTCAACGGGTATGGAGGCAACTGCAGCATACGGGATTAAGCGAACAGGCCACGATTGCAACGAGTAAGCCACAGGTGGAGATTTTGCGGAGTCAACTGGGCGATGAGGTTGATCTTGTCGTAGAGCCGGAACGCAGAGATACCTTTCCCGCAATTGCCTTGGCAGCTGTTTATCTGTACTCGGTACAGGGCGTCAGTCTGAACGAAACGGTTGCTGTACTTCCCGTTGATCCATATGTGGAGGAATCCTTTTTCTATAAAGTTACAGAGCTTGAAGGAGTGTTGGATGAGTCTGGTGCGGAGCTCGCACTAATCGGGGTAAAGCCCACTTATCCTTCAGAGAAATACGGTTATATTATTCCTGATCCACATGAAACCGAAGAACATAACCATTACGCCAAAGTATCACGTTTTCAAGAAAAACCCTGTGAGACTGAAGCGGCAGAGATGATAGAGCAATCTGCCCTTTGGAATTGCGGGGTTTTTGCATTCAAGCTGAACTATCTGATTAATCTGCTGATCTCCCTTGAACTGCCAATTCAGTATGAAGAGATGCTCAAACAATACGGAAGATTACAGAAAATTAGCTTTGATTATCAAGTAGTCGAAAAAGCCAGTCACATTGTGGTTACACCTTATGAGGGATATTGGAAAGATCTCGGCACATGGAATACGCTGACGGACGAAATGAGTACCCATATTGTGGGCAAAGGTGTAATGACGAATAGCTCGGTAAACACACATCTGATCAATGAGTTGAATATTCCGGTGTGTGTGCTGGGAGTATCCAATCTTATTGTTGCGACCAGTCCGGATGGAATTCTGGTTAGTGAGAAAGAGGCAAGTCCACAGATTAAAGAGATTCTTAAGGATGATAATCAACGTCCTATGTATGAGGAACGCCGCTGGGGTTGTTACAAAGTGCTTGATTACACGCGTAATGCCAGAGGAGAAGAGGTATTAACTAAACGCATTATTGTTGAGGCAGATAAGAATTTTTCTTATCAATACCATCTCAAACGAAATGAAGTATGGACAGTTGTTTCGGGACAGGGCGAACTGATTCTGGATGGTGAACTGAGATTGCTTAATCAAGGGGATGTTATCTCCATCCTGGCAGGTAGTAAACACAGTGTGAAAGCCGTAACCGAACTTGAAATCATTGAAGTTCAGATGGGCAGTGAGCTGGTGGAAGAGGATATCGTGCGAATCGAGATGGAATGGACAGATATTATCCAAAATTGCGTGAATTGGGGGAAAACAAGATGAATATTGCGGTGATTGGAACAGGGTATGTAGGTCTTGTATCGGGAGTATGCTTTTCGGAGATCGGCAACCAAGTCATCTGTGTGGACAACAATGAGGCCAAAGTAGAGATGCTCAACGAGGGCAACGTGCCCATCTATGAGCCTGGCCTCAAAGAGTTGATGGCTTCCAACATGCAAGCAGGCAAACTATCATTCACCTCCAATATTGCTGAAGCGATTAGCCAGTCGGATATTATCTTTATCGCTGTAGGCACGCCTTCTCTTCCGAGCGGCGAAGCCAACCTGAGCTATGTGGAGCAAGTAGCTATAGAGATTGGAAGTCACATTGAAAGCTACAAAATTATCGTGACCAAAAGCACCGTTCCTGTAGGCACCAATGATCGTGTCCGTGAGCTGATTAGCAGTATTTCATCTCAGCCTTTCGATGTGGCTTCTGTTCCCGAATTCCTCCGGGAAGGATCTGCGGTCAAGGATACGCTGAATCCTGACCGGATTGTCATTGGAACAGACAGTGATCGGGCAATTAAAACACTGAAGAAACTTCATCGGCCATTGACCGAGAACCTGATCATTACGGATATTCGATCAGCCGAAATGATTAAATATGCTTCCAATGCATTTCTCGCAACCAAAATCTCATTCATTAATGAAATCTCGAATATATGTGAAAAAGTAGGAGCCGACGTTACAAGAGTAGCCGAAGGCATGGGCTATGATAAGCGTATAGGAGCTTCCTTTTTGAAGGCAGGCATTGGTTATGGAGGTTCATGCTTTCCAAAAGATACACAGGCTTTAATTCAGATCGCAGGCATGGTCGATTATGATTTCAGACTGTTAAAATCCGTTGTCCAAGTAAACCAAGATCAGCGTTTACATGTCATTCACAAACTGGAAGAGGCGCTGGGATCTTTAAAAGGAAAAACAATTGCTGTCTGGGGGTTAGCTTTTAAACCGGAGACAGATGACGTGCGGGATGCTCCAGCGATCGATATCATTCAGCATTTAAGTGATGCTGGAGCAGTCATTAAGGCCTACGATCCCATCGCAACTGCGAATTTCCGTAAAGAGGTAGATGTAGCTTCCATCACGTGGGAAGAGAATCCACTTCATGCTGCGGAAGGAGCAGACGCTTTGTGCGTTTTGACTGAATGGAAGGAATTCGCTCATATCGATTTGAATGAACTGGTCAAAATCATGAAGGATCCAATTATGATTGATGGTCGTAATTTGTATAGTGCTGAACAGGTGCAGGCGTCTAATCTTCAATATTATTCGGTAGGTCGTCCGGGTTTGACGAAGCTGGAAGGGAAAGCGGCAGCAATCATTTAACCGCTATTCATCATCTTGAATGTGAGTGAGGAAGAACACATGAAAAAGTGGATGAAAGTTACCATCTGGATTGTTTCCTTGTTTGTAGTTGTTGTATTTGGTTATGCCATATATCTCTATCAATCCGTTAAATCAACCGCTGACCAAATCTATGAGCCCCGGAATCCTGTAAAGCCCGTCTCGGTCACAGATAGCAGAGGTGGGCTACCTGTGGATATCAACAGTAAAGAGCCTTTTAATGCACTTATTCTTGGCGTGGATGAGCGTCCTAATGATCGAGGGCGCTCGGATACGATGATTGTACTGAGTGTGAACCCAGGAAAAAAACAAGTGCTCATGTTTAATATTCCAAGGGATACAAGGACAGACATTGTGGGACACAATACAGTAGATAAGATCAATCATGCTTATGCCTTCGGAGGCGTGGACATGTCGGTAAATACCGTTGAGCAATTTTTGGGAGTCCCCATTCATTATTATATGAAAGTGGATATGGAGGGCTTTGCCAAAATCATTGACCTGGTCGGAGGCGTGGATGTAAATAATCCTTTTGCATTTGATTATGAGGGCCAGAGTTATGATCAAGGGAATATTCATCTGGACGGTGTTGCTGCGCTCGGTTTTTCAAGAATGCGCTATGATGACCCGAAAGGGGATTTGGGTCGTAATGATCGACAGCGTGAGGTTCTGAAGCAGATGCTTAAGAATACGATGCAATTCTCCAGTGTACTTCATATCCAGAATATGCTTGATGAACTAGGTACTCATGTCAGAACGGATGTTACTTTTGATGAGATGAAGGAACTTCTCCTTGATTATCGTAATGATCTGGAGAATGTAGATACGGTGGAGATCAAGGGTAAAGGCGAGAAAATCAATGGGATTTATTATTACATCGTGGATCAGCAGGAAAAAGATCGCATTCACGGAATAATTGAAGAACATTTGGAGAAATAAACAGAAATAATGAAAGGCTTATGAAAGTGGTGAGGACCATGCTTATGGAGGAGGATTACGGGAAACGAAGGCATAAGCATAGACGTAATAAACGACCTTATGTTTATATCTTGTCACTGCTTCTGATTGCGGCGTGGGTTTTGGTGATTTGGCACTTTTCGACCCAATCATATCAGCAGCAGACCATCCAGCCTTGGCTGCATAAATGGTCTGAAAAGGTAAAGATCGGATTTGCGCTACCTGATGTGCAATTCACATACGGTGAGCTTGATTATTCCTTAAGACAACGACCGTATGATTTTGTTGAGTTCATATTTCGGAAAAGTGCACATTTATTTGTATATGCTGTGCTGGCGGTGCTTATCTATGGTGGGCTGAGATACAGGGAAATGCGGATGTTCACTTGTATCGCTGCTGCCCTGGCCGTAGTAGCGGTTATCGCCTCCATTGATGAATATATTCAACAGTTCAGCCCTAACCGGACGAGTTCAATCCGTGATGTCGGCGTAGATCTGCTTGGCGGATGTGGCGGAATTGTCTTATATATAGGGGTTAATGTCGTTTTCAGAAGATTCAGGTCTCCAAGGCGATCATCAGTCAAAAGAAAGTGATTTCCCAGGAAATGCTGCTCGCTAGTTCCCGCTTCTACTTGCTTGCTATCCATCATAAGTATGGAAGTAGGACAAGGGGGGACGGGGCATGCTGCGAAGAAGGAACCGGAATGCGTTACTTAAAAAGATCGGATTCATAGCACTTGTGCTGCTGCTGTTGTGGCTCATAGTCAGAACCATCCCATATCTGTTTCGTGCAGATGCACCGGATGAAGCTGCTTCCATTGCCCAAGAGTTTTACAAATATGAGCAGACGGGTGATTTCGGCAGTTCATGGGAGTTGTTTCATCCATTGATGAAAGAGCGCTTTCCCAAAAGCGCTTATTTACAGTCGAGAGCGCATATCTTCATGCAGCATTTTGGGGTGGAAACCTTTGATCTGGAGATGGAAAAACCAGAGCGAGAGTTTGACGTTACGGTAATTGATGGCGTTAAGCCATTTGCAGAGGCATATCGTATTGGTGTTACCCAGAAGTTTACGGGAACCTTTGGTCAATTTAAAATCGTGCAGAATTGTTATATCGTAAAGGATGGGGACGATTGGACATTGCTTTGGTATTATCCGAAGAATGGAGATACCGAGACTGAGCATGAAAAAACTGAATGATAGTATTAACCCATACTATGTGCCGAATTGTATCATTTGTACTTGAAAAGGCTCTATGAATGCGAGACTTTAGTCGCATTTATAGAGCTTTTTTTGCATTTCATTTCTTTTTAAACCTTTAAGGGGTTGACATTAGTCCCGGTGTCAAGTAAATTACGAGTTAGATACAAAATGTATCAAAATTCAGCGTCTAACGACAAATAACAGGGACTTCAATGCTCCTTGTGAGGGGAAGGAATATCATTGATTGAAACGGACCGCTTTTACTGTGTCAGTTGTGGGATGATTGTGTCGGTCGCTAGGGGCTCTGTCGAACTAAAGGAAGAGGACTGTGGAGGCAATCACGTATTTCGCACCGGATTTTATCGGAGTGAGATGCCGCTTGGATGCTGTGAAGCGTGTGTAGTTCATATGAAACGTCAGGGTAAATCCCAGTTTGCGGGACAATATACTAAAGATTATGATACACTATCTTCATATGAGAAGCGGGCATGATGTGAATGCCCGTTGATGAAGGAGGAAATGGAATGCAGCAGGAGCCGGTCGTCCGTCTTCAGGGCGTCAGTAAAATCATCTCCTCCCGATCATTGGTCAGTGACCTGACTCTGGATATTTCTCCGGGGCAGGTTTTTGGTTTTTTAGGACCCAATGGGGCGGGGAAAACAACAACGATTCGAATGATGGTAGGGCTGATGTCCATCAGTCAAGGAGATATCATCATCTCGGGACACAGTGTAAAGAATGAATTTGAACAGGCCATCGCTCAGGTGGGGGCTATTGTCGAGAATCCAGAAATGTACAAGTTTCTGACCGGATATCAAAATCTCGTTCACTTTGCCCGGATGTCACCTGGTATTACGAAAGAACGCATTGCCGAGACGATTGAACGTGTTGGGCTTACAGCACGCATTCATGACAAGGTAAAGACCTATTCTCTGGGTATGCGCCAGCGTTTGGGCGTGGCCCAAGCCATATTACATAAACCAAAGTTGTTGGTATTGGATGAACCCACCAATGGGCTCGATCCACAGGGAATACGGGAACTTAGGGATTATTTGCGTCAGCTCTGTCAGGAGGAAGGGATCACCGTCTTTGTATCCAGCCACTTGTTGTCGGAGATGGAATTGATGTGTGATACCGTTGCGATTATCCAAAATGGCAAATTGATTGATGTGAGAAATCTCAGAGCTGAGGCGGGAGCAGACGTACTTACTGAAGTTGCTTTTGAGGTAAATGATGCTCCACGTGCAGCCGAACTAATTAGCGAAGCTACAGTTCAGGGCAATGCCATTGTGATTCGTTTATCCCGTGAGCAGATTCCGGACTTGAATGCGAGGCTGGTCAGTGAAGGGTTCCAGGTATACGGTATCCGTAGCGTAACCCATACGCTGGAAGATCAATTTTTGCAGGTGACTGGGGGCGGAAGCATTGGGTAATTTCGGCAATCTCATTATGAATGAAAACATGAAAATTTTCCGTCGTCCGCGTACTTGGATTATGTTATCTATTCTGGCATTAATTTCGCTGTTGATGCCGGTTCTGCTCAATGAAGGCATGGGGTCCAGTGAAGTTCCATACTGGCAAGCAGCTATTACTACCGTTCAGGTCGTCTTTTTCCTGAATACTATCTTCTGTGTCGTCATTGCAGCCGAAGCGGTGGCCGGAGAGTTCACTTGGGGAACCATTAAACTACTGTTGATTCGTCCGTGGTCACGCAGCAAAATACTGGCATCCAAATATTTGTCCGTGATTGGATTCAGTATTCTGAGTACGTTACTTGTTGTTATTATGGCAACCGTAATGTCGTATATGCTGTTCTCCCATTCCGTAACTCCGGATGGAAGCGGTGCTTCTGCATCACGCGCATTTGCACTATGGGGATATCTGTACGTGGACTTGTTTATTACGCTCGCTATTGCCTTTATGGTCTCCTCCGTGTTTCGTTCGGGAGCTCTGGCCATCGGTTTGTCTCTATTTATCATGTTTACACAGAATTTGTTCTCATTGATCTTCAATCCCGTTCGTTATGAATGGGCCAAGTATGTTCTGTTCAATAACATGGATCTCAGTCGGTATATGGATCCAGTGACGGACTTTAGTATGCTTGACGGTGGGAATACAGGCATGACACTTGGCTTTTCTGTTGCTGTGCTAGCTGTATATTATGTTGTTTTCATGTTGATCTCATGGGTTGTATTCAACAAAAGAGATGTGGCAGGCTAATCGCCTGCTTCTTTTTTTTACCCAATTTCTCCTTCAGGATGGAAAAGAGAGTATATTCAGCATTCGCTGTGGCATGACTAGCATTTAAGGGTACATATAATCATACATAAGAATACGGCTTGGAATGGAACACGCTGTCCAAGCTGTATTAAGTTGCATGACATACATATTATCGCCGCAGTCGTATTTGGCAGAGCAGCGTATGGAGGGATCACGTTTCTTGATAAACAACAAGTTTTACCGTATATGCACAGCAATTATTTTGCTGCTGCTCATCGTGTATTTGGGGGATAAAGTCAACTTTATTTTCAGCCCCCTGACCTCGCTGATTCACATCATCATTATTCCGCTGCTGATTGCTGGTTTCTTCTATTATCTGCTGCGTCCGCTCGTCGACTATATGGAACGGCACAAAATGAAACGTGCACTGTCAGTCCTTATTATTTACGTGGTGATTGCGCTGATTATGGCAGGATTCAGTGTGCTTGTATGGCCTTCACTGCGTGAACAACTGTTGAATTTTGTGGAGAATGCCCCGGTACTGGTTACATCGCTCAGTGATCAGTTGGCTGAATTCGAAAAGAGTGGTTTCCTTTCAAAATATATACCTGAGGATTCCGATCTGTTCTCACGCTTCTCCGATTTTCTAAGTCAAGGAATTGCCCAGGTAACGGATTATGTATCCGGATTGTTTTCTGTCGTATCTAATCTGGTCATCATTCTGGCGACGTTCCCGATCATGCTGTATTACATGCTCAAGGAAGGCAGCAAATTTGGAACTAATCTTACACTGTTGCTCCCGAGACGTTACCGTAAAGATGGAGAAGAGACGGTACATGAAATCGATGAAGCTTTGAGCAGCTACATTGTAGGTCGTGTCATTGTCAATGTAGCCTTGGGCATCCTGATGTATATTGGTTTTCTCTTTCTCGGTTTGCCATATGCATTACTCCTGACGGCCGTATCCATTATCCTGAACTTCATTCCTTATGTAGGGGCTTTGCTGGCAGCCATTCCTGTCGTCATTGTGGGGTTCATTGAATCACCTTCAATGGCGATCTGGTCGCTTGTCATCATTGTTATCGCTCAGCAAATTCAGGATAATCTGATCTCTCCTTATGTCTATGGCAAACAGTTGGACATTCATCCGTTGACTACCGTCATCTTACTGCTTGTAGGTGCAGACCTGGGGAACATTCTTGGGATGATTATCGTTATTCCGTTATATATGATCATCAAAATTATTTTCCGGAAGATTCAGAATCGAATCGTCGAAGACAAGGCAGATCCAGCCAATTAATTCAACTAAGGTGCTAACAACTCTAGGCACCTTATCGTGTGAATTAGCATGAGTGGCCAAGTCTAACGAACTTCAGGGTCTCTTTTACGCCGGAAAAATGCGAAAGGACCAGCAGATCAAGGCATTAGAGTGTCTGCGATTCGTTAAACTGTTGTAACAGTGAAAATAGGGCCAATAGAACGTGCTCGATTCGTTAGATATTCGCCGCGAGAGCGAACTATGCTAAACAGCAAGTATCGCTAACCGCGACTCATCCCAATACGCCTGCCATATGAAAAAGGTGGTATCCATCATCTTCACGACGATGGACACCACCTTTTAGTGTATCTATATTGAAGAAGCGAGTTTATTAATTCGTCTCGTCTTCATCGGTGTAGTCGGACATGGTCAGTGGTTCCTTAGGAACAACGGCGACTTTGTAGAAGCGATTTTTGTCTTTTTCCAGCAACACGAAGGTGAGATTCTCGAACTCATATTCTTCCTGTTCATTCATCTCTGGACGATGGCTATAAAGCCATCCGCCAATAGTATCCCATTCGTCAGCATCCAGGTTTGACGTGAACATATCGTTTACTTTGGACAAGGACACCTTGCCATCCATAATGACATAGTTTTCATTGATAACCTGAATATCCTCCACTTCGTCTGCGTCGAACTCATCCCGAATTTCTCCGACAATCTGTTCAAGCACATCCTCAATCGTTACAATCCCGGACGTACCTCCATACTCATCGACCAGCACGGCAATATGCACGCCATCCTTCTGCATTTTCTTGAGCAGGTCCTTGACCGGAGTCGTTTCGTGAACAGCCGATACCGGCTGAATGAGGGAAGACAGATCGACAGGTTCTTCGTTCCCGTACAACTCCAGGAAAAATTGTTTGGTATTAATGATACCGATAATATCGTCTTTGCTCTCATTTACTACTGGAAAACGGGTGTATTGTTCTTGACGGATAATATCCAGGTTTTCCTCGTTCGATCTATTGACATAAAGGCAGACCATATCAGTCCGGGGTACCATGATTTCTTTGGCAAGCATCTCATCAAAAGCAAAAATTCGGCTTACATATCCGAACTCGGCTTGGTTGATTTTGCCGCTCTCAAAGCTTTCATTAATGATAAACTGTAATTCTTCTTCGGAGTGCGCATCTTCATGCTCCGATGCAGGTTTGATTCCAAACAACTTGACCAGTTGATTCGCTGAGCTGTTTAACAGCCAGATAAAAGGATACATAATTCGGTTAAACCAGATGATAGGTGTAGACGTCAGCAGAGCAACGGCTTCGGCTTTACGGATTGCAATCGTTT
This sequence comes from Paenibacillus sp. 276b, assembly GCF_900107875.1. NCBI lineage: Bacteria > Bacillati > Bacillota > Bacilli > Caryophanales > Paenibacillaceae > Paenibacillus > Paenibacillus sp. 276b. Next base: position 475,343 of record NZ_FNRR01000002.1, read on the forward strand.
TAGGTGCAAGTTCGCCAACTACCACATGCAAATACGTGATGGCAACAAACGCAATAACAAACGATAAGAATGAAGAAACTGCCTCAGGCATGTTCATGCTTTCGAACACAGGGTGGAGAATTTTCTCTACCGTGGGTTCTCCCAGCCAGCCCAGTCCCAGAGATGTAATCGTGATACCCAACTGACAGGCGGACAAATATCCGTCCAGGTTGGCAACGGCTTGTTTAACAGCCAAGGCACGCTTGTTTCCTTCTGCAATCATTTGGTCAATCCGGCTCGGACGAATCCGTACCAAAGCGAACTCCACTGCAACAAAAAACGCCGAAAGTCCTATCAAAAATGCAACCAATACTAAATTTAACGCATACCTCTCACTTTCCATTAACTAGTCTTCTCCTTTAAGTAATAAGTTTTTAACGAATATTATATCTAATTTTACGTAAGAAGACCACCTTCCAATCAAGAAAAGAGGAAGAGTCTGGAAGGCAGAGTATGCGAAATGGCGATGGAGTGCTGATCCGCAGACTGGAATGAATCATATGTAGAGGGGAACACAGTCAGAATATACAACGCCAAAGCATGGCAAGAACTGGCTGAGCACTGTTACAGATGCGCTGTGTATGTAAAATTTTATCTAAGCAAACGTTACGAACAGTGCATACATTGGGTATCTAATGATTAGCTAAAGGCTTTATCGTCAAAGCTTGTACAGTGAGAGAGAACGGCAAGGTTATCCCTTGCCATGAGGAGGAAGCCGAATGTTTTGGCTGGTCATTATATTGCTCGTATTTACTTTTCAGGCAGCCACCATTCTGTTGCTGGAATTCCGTAATCCGGCGAAAGCTGTGGCATGGCTTTTTATTTTATTCTGTGTACCCTTGATCGGCTTTGTTGTGTATTATTTTGTCGCCCAGGACTACAGCAAACGAAAGAAGGTCCGTAAGGGCGGTTCGCGAATCTTTCGGGAAATACGGGAAACGATCTGGGAGCAGGCTCATATTGTCGAGCATGCCGATCAGATGTCTGGTAGCCGATACAATCATCAGCATCGTTTGTTCAACCTGCTGTCACACCTGTCTGAGAGCCCAATTACAGGTTGCAATCGGAGTCAAGTACTGACGAATGGTGAGGAGACATTTGAAGCCATGTTGAGGGCCATGGAACAGGCAGAGCACCATCTGCATGTTGAATTTTATATTTTTCGGGATGATGTCATCAGTACAAAGTTTCAGGACGTGATGATTCGCAAGGCGAAAGAAGGCGTCAAAGTGCGTTTGATCTGCGATGGACTCGGCAGTCACAAGATGAGCTGGAGCTTTATCCGCAAGTTTCAGGACGCAGGCGTGGAGTTTCATTATTTTCTGCCGCCGCTCATTGCAACGATTGACCGAAGGGTGAATTACCGGAATCACCGTAAAATTGTTGTGGTGGATGGAAGGATTGGATTTGTGGGTGGAATTAATATAGGTGATGATTATCTCGGACAATATCCGGAGGTTGGATTCTGGCGCGATACCCATGTACAGATTGAAGGAGATGCCGTATATTTCCTGCAAAATACGTTCTTGAACGACTGGAAACTTGCTTCCGGCGAGCAGATTACAGAGCCTCAACTGACAGAGCTGTTCCCTCCACATATTTGCAGCGGGGAAGAGCGGATTCAGATTCTGGCCAGCGGGCCGGATCAGGACTGGGATGCCATTCAAGAAATGTGCTTTGGGGCGATTTCCGTGGCATGCGAACGCATATACATCACAACACCCTATTTCATTCCGGACCCCGCATTGTATGAAGCGATTAAGACGGCTGCCGTGAGTGGGGTAGATGTGAAAATCATCATTCCGTATCAATCGGATTCCCGGCTTGTGCACTTGGCCTCATTGTCCTATGTCGAAGAACTGTTGCGTGCGGGAGTTAAATTCTATCAATATCGCAAAGGTTTTGTGCATGCCAAGGTCCTGATTGTGGATGATTTGCTTGCGACGGTAGGCACAGCCAATATGGATATGCGGAGCTTTTTCTGCAATTTCGAGTTGACCGCTGTGTTATTCGAAAAATCATCCATGGAACGGCTGACCGAGGATTTTGAACGTGATTTGGATGAATGCAGCCAGATTGACGTGAAGGTGTTTCAGCAGCGTTCACGGTGGCAAAAAGGGGCAGAAATGCTTTCTCGCATGCTTTCTCCGCTGCTTTAGCCGTTATAGGGCGGATTTCTCAAGATAAGTTCACTTTTTGTGAATTTATCTTCTTTTTGCTAACTATTTTGCTCAAATTTGATCTTTTATGATATAATGTTTATATAAATTATGTCTTGGCGAAGGAGGGGAGTCTGCGGGAAAACAGGCTCCCTTTTGCTCTCTTTTGGAAGTGTCAACCGGAATTAAGACATACTTGAATACATTTCATATAGCCTTTAGGTGCTTTTATAACGGGGTGCATATAGCGTTGGGACGGCGTTGTTCCTCTGTATGTAGGGTTCCTCTGGGGTACTTAAATGATTTATGAAATGGATTCACATCTTGATCAAAACGGGGGGGATACCATGTCCAATGTATCGGTTAAAGAACTAACATCCAAGCCGGACCGCAATGTGAAGAGTTCGGTGTTTTCACTGAAGCTTCTGCAGCGCATCGTGATGATTCTGGTCGGTGCTGCACTGATGGCTGTGTCACTCGAAGTATTTCTCGTGCCGAATGGCGTTATTGATGGGGGAATAACAGGGATCTCGATTATGGTGTCAGAGCTTACACATCTGCCACTCGGAATTTTCCTGACCTTGCTGAACTTGCCTTTCCTGATTCTGGGGTATAAACAAATTGGTAAAACGTTTGCGCTATCTACACTGCTCGGGATCGTCGTAATGTCCATTGGAACGTCATTGTTACACCACGTTCCTGCACTGACGCCAGGTGAACCACTGCTTGGAGCTGTATTTGGTGGATTGATCTTGGGGGTTGGTGTTGGTCTCGTCATTCGTTCTGGCGGTTCACTGGATGGTACGGAGATTGTAGCCATACTGTTGAGTGAGAAATCACCATTGTCTGTAGGTCAGATCGTATTGTTCATTAACGTATTTATTTTTGCAGGTGCAGGTTTTGTGTTTGGCTGGCCAAACGCCCTGTATTCCATGATTGCTTATTATATTGCAATGAAGATGATTGATATTGTGAATGAAGGATTGGATCAATCCAAATCGGTATGGATTATCAGCGAGAAGTATCGTGATATTGGTTCAGCCTTAACCGACCGTCTGGGTCGTGGCGTCACTTTCCTGGATGGAGAGGGTGGCTTCAGCGGAGACGAGAAGAAAATTATCTTTGTGGTTATTACTCGTTTGGAAGAAGCTAAACTGAAGTCCATTGTTGAAGATTGGGACCCACATGCCTTTGTGGCGATTGGTAACATTCACGATGTGAAGGGCGGACGTTTCAAGAAAAAAGGTATACATTAGCGAATCTCATCGCGCGTAAACGAAAAGATAGCCGGTACCCTTGGTTTGAGGGTGACCGGCTATTTTTGTTTTAAATGCTGGATGATCAGTTCAACAGGCTGGGGTTCGACAGCTGCGATCAGATCCCCGGTCTTCGTCAGGCGTTCCACGATGTTCATCAAGTGGTAATCCTTGATCGAAACGTTGTTCCGCACTTCATCCCATGTGAGTGGAGTAGACACAGTGCCACCTGGCTTGGCGCGGGGAGTGTAAGGAGCTGCCAGCGTTTTGCCACCATAATGCTGGAGGTAATCAAAATAAATGCGATCCCCCCGGTCTTTTTTTAGTCGTTCCAGTGTAAATAGATCCGGATGTTTTTGAGTGACGTATTTGCCTACAAAATAACCGATGTCTCTTAATTCATCGAAGGTTACACCTTGGCGAATCGGAACAATAATCTGTACACCTGTGGCACCGGATGTTTTCGGTACCGATCTCAAACCAAGTGAAGTTAGCGTTTCCCCTACGATTAAGGCCGCCTGCATAATGCGAGGTTCTTCTTCCTGCGAAGGATCGAGATCAATCATCCACTCGCAAGGCAGATGGTTGCCTACGGCATGCAAGGAAGGATGAAACTCCAGAGCGGCCAGATTGCCAAGCCATAACAGATCAGGGAGGTCGTTCATCACCACATATCGTATCCCGTCATGCATCTCGGTTCGCACAAACTCCGGAACTGGCTCTGGGGCATTTTTCTGATAGAAAAACTCGCCGCCTGCACCATGCGGATAACGTATCGTGGTGAGCAGCCGATTACGGGTGTAAGTAAGTAGGTAGGGAGCCAGTGCCGCCAACTTTTGCAAATAGATAGCCTTGGTTACACCTGCTTCGGGCCATAACAACTTGTCTGGATTAGTCACAGTAAGTTCCATTCCATTAATCGTTATGGTGCCCTTTATTGTATGGGCCATGAATAACACCTCCTCTGGGGAACAAGTATAATTTAAAAGGAAAGCCTTTTTACTTTTTCAGGTGGATGTAAAAATTAGTTTATCGTTCAGGGATAAGATGACTGATCTGGCTGATCTCACACTCATCTCGCTTTACCGAAGCAAAAGCCTGGATGCTTGGGTGACGTAGGGTAAGATGGTGGGTGAGTTCCATGAATTGCACTTTGACTCCGATCTGTGGTTCAACCCATGTCGTCTCCGCGCTTCTCTCAGGTATGTTATGGAATGGTCTATCCTTTCGGATGAGAGGCTGTACTTCTTCGGTTAGTTTACGCCAGGAGTCCGAGTTCAGTTTACCCGTGCCGACATGACCAATATAGACAAAGTTTGGCCCATCATATACACCAACTGCGATTGCATTGACGATACCACTGCGGTAGGTGACCCCGCCAATCATCGCATATAGATCGTGGAAAATCTTGACCTTCTGCCAGCGTTGATCCTTACCGTTGATTCCATAGGTACTGGAAAGGTCTTTACATACAATTCCCTCCATCTGGTGCTGTCTCATCACAGTGAGCAGGGCGTCCGGATCTGACGTGTTGGTCACCTCCTGAACATGGGGAGCAGGATTCAGAACTTGATGCAGCAGACGCTGACGTTTTGCAAGTGGTTGATCTGTGACCCATACCCCATCGCAGAAAAGAATATCAAATACCATATAAGTCACCGGAATCTGGTTTACAGCTTGGGCAATGCCATCCGGTCTGCTCATGCGATCTCGCCGCAACACGTGATAGAAGGACGGTTTTCCCGTATCCGGGTCAAGGGCAATAATCTCTCCATCCAAAATATAAGAAGGGGCGGAGCACAGATTGCGTGGCTGAACCAGCTCAGGATATTGCGCAGTTCGGTTGTGCAATCTGCGATTAATTAATTGAATTCCCTGTCCGTCCTCGTAAGCAAGCATGCGGACCCCATCCCATTTGATTTGGGCAATCCAGTTTTGCCCGCTAGGGATCACATCTCGGGATATAGGTTCAAAAGGAACCAGAGGATTGAACATGTGCCTAAAACTCCTTTCCTCTTTCAAATCTGTCTGGAGGTTGATGCCCTAAGTTGACTGTCGCAAGTTTAACTCTTCCGCAGCCGTACCCTTAGTTTGTGTACCATAATGAGCAGCAAAGGAATTGCAATGCCACAGGTCAGGTCCCAATCAATCCAATATGGAATAACAACCTTGAGATAGAAATTTTCGTTTGGAGCTAGAACAATGGACATGGCCAGAACCAACAGGGCACCAGGCAAAATGAGTGGACGATAGCTGGACAATTTGAAGAGATGAGTGATTCCAAGTACAAAGCTATAGAAAAACAGAATGCTTTTGAAAAAGACGGCGATAATCCAGACGGAAGCCATAAAGGCTTCGATCCGTTGCAAAGAGTTGCCTATGTTAATCTTCAGCGACAGATTAAATGCTGCGAACCAATGGTGCTGCGTCATAAATGGCCCCATGACCAGCAGACAGATCGTTAGCGTTAGGGTAAGCATCAATCCGCCTATAATGGCTGCCAGAAGGATATCCTTTTCCCAGTGTGCTTCCTTTTTGGCATAAGGAAAGAGCATAAGAAAGATACACAATTCACAATAAGGATAGGTAAGCACAGCGACAAAGCCTTTAAAGGGATTCAGAAATCCTTCTCCAAGAACAGGCTTGATGTTGTCCAGATGTGATTGCGGGAACAGACAGACGGTCAGAATGAGCAGAAATAGCACAATCAGGGGAAGAAATACCTCGGCGCTCCTGCCTATGGGTTCCAGACCAGATAAGAGCCCCCAGACAAGAGTGAAAACAAAGAGCAAATTCACAATGAAGAGCGGGGATTCGGGCAAGATCTGGGTCGTCATGAAATCCCCAATTTCTCGTATAAACGCGGAGGTACCCATTAGAAAATAGAATAGATAAAAACAGCTGATGAAGGCCCCGATCCAGGGCCCAAGAGTATGCAATGCATGTTGAATCAGATTCATCCGGGGCTGCAGTTTGTACACAACGAGCATAATGGACAGTATGCCTGCTCCTCCAGCAACGCCCAATAATGCGGACAACCATGCATCCTGATGCGCATATGAAGTGATCATCGAGGGGAAGACGATAATCTGTTCACCAATCGTGCATAAGAACATCAGCGAGCCCAGTTGTCTTACAGTTAAACGCCCCTTTTCAATCATGTGGGTTCTCCTTCGCATGTCGATCTAGATATTTGGTTAGGATACGCCAATTGCACCAATTTTATTAGGAAATGGATAAAGGCATATATCAACATAAAAAAAAGGTAGGCAAAAAAGCCCGGACAACTGAATTCCCTATATGGAGCGAGGGAATTTGTGTCCGGGCTAATCAGAGTACTCAATTTAATACACAATATTCACGTCACGGATTTCCCGTGTTAGCTCGTTGTGGTCAAACGAATGCGAATATTCTGTGGGTCTACAGTAAACCAGTCCTTACCTTGCTGTTCGATAGATGCGTTCGACTGACGCAGTTGCTCTACAGCTTGTTCCAATTGTTCTTTCTCGTCATAAACGATGGTGAAGTAGTCAATGCCTGTCGCATTGTCAGGATTTACAGGGGCGCCTGTACCAGCCCAAATGTTCAGCCCGATGTGATGGTGATAACCGCCTGCGGACACAAACAGGGCGGACATGTTGGCGAAGTTACCAACGATGTCGAAACCAAGGACTCCTGTATAAAAACGGCGCGATTCTTCCAGACCACGTACGTGGAAATGAACATGACCAATGACGGTTCCGGCGGGCAATCCCTGCCAAGGCTCGTTTGCGGCCAGAGCGAACAGGCTGTCTACATCAACAGGATCACTTGACATAATGTAGTTATTATCTGCATCTCGCTTCCAGGTGTCGCGGGCGCGGTCTGCATAGATTTCGATACCGTTCTGATCCGGATCTGAAATGTAGAATGCTTCACTGACCAGATGATCACCCTGACCAATTTCAATGCCGGATTCAGCCAGATTACGGAGGGCAAGGCCCAGCGATTTGCGGTCGGGCAGCAGGATGGCGAAGTGATATAAGCCTGAAGTGGAGCGAACAGGCATCGTCACGGCATTGGTCAACTGCTCAAGGCGTAGAAGCGAATGCTTTCCATCGGCAGTCATGGTAGCGACTTTTTCACTGCGTTCAAGCAGTTTCAGTCCGACCACCTCGGTATAAAATTGAATGGATCGCTCCAAATTGCTGATTCGCAGACTTACTTCACCCAGATGGGTTGTAGCAGGAATTTGATAAGTAGAAGTCATAAGGATTTCCTCCTGTAAACAAGTTTAGTTGGTTTGTTGCGGTTCGCTCATTGGCAATGGTATAGGGCTATTGTAATGTCATAGCTCATGTAGATATGAGACTCAACTGTACATTTATAAATAAGTTACTTTTCATTAGTTAATATAAAATATAAATCAACTTTCGTCAATTGTATTTTCGATTTTGGTGTAGTCATTTTTGGTTGAATATTACTTCTATTATGGAATACAAAACAAAAATCCGGCTTCATGGCCGGATCTCCAATGTTGATGTTGGTGACAAACGAATCTCTTTGTTGTTTGCCGCTTAAGCCTTGGGTTTAGGAGCAGCCTTCTTTCTTTTCGCAGGAGCAGGAGCCTCTTCTTCTCCTCCAGCCACTGCTTGGACCGAAGTTTTCTTAGGAGCACGTTTTTTGGGTTTGGCTGTGGTGGTTCCGGGATCGGTTGGAATGGGCTTCACAGCTTCAATACTTGCTTGCAATGCTGCCATAAGATCCATGACATTCGCTTCCGGCTTGGCAGGGGCAATTTTGATTTCTTCACCAGCTACTTTGTGATTGATCAGATCCAGCAGTTTGGCGCGGTAGTCGTCTGTATATTTACCAGGTTCAAAAGGAGTGGATAACTGATCGATCAGCAGTTTCGCCATCGTCAACTCCTTCTCGTTTACGTTCAGGACCTCGGGCAGGTTGGGAACCTGAGAGACGGGACGGATTTCGTCTGGATAGAAAATGGTTTCCATAGAGAGGCAATCGTCCAGTACACGGATCGCGGCCAAACTGCTTTTGGAGCGAATGGATATCTTGGCGATGCCAATCTTTCCTGTATCCCTCATGGCAGTCATTAATAGCTGGTAGGCGTTTCCTCCCGCTTGATCGGGGGAGAGGTAATACGTTTTTTGAAAATAAATCGGATCGATCTCCGTTAAATCTACGAAATCCAGAATGGTAATGGTTTTGCTGCTGGAATCATTTAACGCTTCAAGCTCGTCCTTTTCGAACAAGACGAATTTGCCTTTCTCATATTCATATCCTTTGGTGATCTCTTCCCATTGAACCTCAACTTCGCAGGAAGGACATTTACGTACATAAGCGAGTGGGCTGCCGCAGACTTTGTGAATGTAACGCATGGAGATGTCTTTGTCTTCGGTAGCCGAAAACATTTTGACAGGAACATGAACCAGACCAAAGCTAATTGCACCTTTCCAGACCGTATGCATGAACGGCTCCTTTCCGAGAACATTTTATGTATAGTATGGGCATTTCACAGGAGGGATAACCGTATTTCCCCGGAAGCGGTATGCTTCAGAAAGAGTGGGGGATGATAACAGAAACATCCTTAAGATCTGTGCTGTATGGCGCTGGTTTTGGAAGAGGATGATGTTAGTTATTAACTATCACGTCAGGAGGCACCCCTATGAAGAACAAACGAGACGAAGCTGAAGCTCACGCCCATACGTTCTCTCCGTATCCTCGTGCCGAGTCGGAAGGGTCTGAAGGTTTTCATACACCTGCAACAGCGGTTAACTGGGAGGCTATCACATCAGAAGAGCTGCCGCTTGACAGGGAGTCGTTCATGCTGGACATTGACCGGATGGTGAATGAGGGTCTGGGCGGTGGACAAGTCACGGAAGATAACGGTTATATCGGTGAAAGTACGACAGATAGCATGGTGCGGGAATCGCATGATGATCCGGAAGGGGAGTATGAATAATGTTGGATGTGAAACGCGCGAAAGCCATTTATGATTCCAAAGATACGATTGCAGTTACATTGGAAGGAGATCCGGTCTGGATCGAAAATGTGGATGAAGCTAATGGCATGGCAACGGTGCAGGTGGGCAGCAGACCGGGGAATACCCAGACGGTACGTGTAGACCGTTTGGAAGAGTAAAAGGCAAAGTGCTGGTGAAGGATGTCTAGGAAGGCCGGTGCCGTCAGGTACCGGTTTATTTGTCGTTCGTGTGAATGGTGGCCTGTCTTCCGTACTGCTTCTGATCCTTCGATGTTGCGGGGGGAGAATGGGACCGATATAATAAAGTTCAAAGTGAACTCAGGCGGCTTGACCGCCAAAGGTGGGGCGTATATTGAATCAGACGCATGAGCAGTGGGTGTATCACTCCCATGGCATTACAGATACAGAAGTACTCGCGTCCGCACTCGCTGAACAGGCAACCGCCGGCATGGTGATTGCATTGGACGGTGATCTGGGCGCGGGCAAAACGGCATTTTCACAAAAGTTTGCCTGGCATTTGGGTGTACGTGATGTGGTCAACAGCCCCACGTTTACACTGATCAAGGAATACGAAGGGCGTCTGCCCTTATATCACATGGACGTGTATCGCATATCGCTGGAAGAAGCGGACGAGCTTGGACTGGATGAGTATTTCTATGGAACCGGAGTCAGTCTGGTTGAATGGTCCAGCATCATTCCCGAATTACTGCCGCAGGAACACTTGCATGTGCGGATCGAGACGACGGGTCCAGAGGATCGAACGATTACGCTGGATGGGTATGGCGAGACTTATGCTGCCATGTGCCGACAGTTCAGACAGAATGGAGTTAAATGATGATGGAAGATTTACAAAAACAGCCGCGCCAGCGGTTTTTGGCGTTGGATACATCGACTGCGGTGATGGCAGCCTCAGTTATGGAAGGCCACGCCCTTCTGGAAGAACGGAATGAACGGGCAGAACGCAACCATTCGGTACACGTCGTGCCTGTAATGGAGCAGCTGCTGGAAGTTAGCAGCACGCAGCCGGGACAGCTGGACGGCATTGCCGTGGGCATTGGCCCGGGCTCGTACACGGGCATCCGCATTGCGGTGACCGCGGCGAAAACGTTAGCCTGGGCGTGGGACATCCCGGTTGTCGGGGTGTCCAGCCTTCAGGCTATGGCCTGGGGCGGCTGGCACAGTGGCCTCGCCGCCAAGGCCGAAGCTGCGGCAGAGGATGCCGCAGCAGGGGCTGGCGGAACGCCATCCGCGGACCAGGGCGGCACCGGTGCCGCCCCTGTCCACTGGATCGTTCCGCTTGTGGATGCAAGGCGCGGTCAAGCCTATACCGCGCTGTTTGCCTCCGCCGGGAGCGCTGCGCCCCGGCGGCTGGCGCCAGATGCCATCCGTATGGTGGACGGATGGCTGGAAGCCCTCGCCGCCCGCATGGCGGAAGCGGCGCCGGAAGAGCGGCCCGCTGCCGTCTGGATTGTCGGCGAGACGGGCCCGCATGTGGCACAAGCGGCTGAGCTTCGCTGCCCCGCAGGAACGGCGCTCCAGCTTGTACCCTATGAGCTGGAGGGCCGCTGGGTTGGGCGCTTAGGCGCCGAGGCGCTGCTTGCAGGTCAGCGAGATGACGTGCATGCGCTCGTGCCTAATTACACTCAGCTGGCTGAAGCGGAAGCCAACCTGCTACGCAAAGGCTAAAGGGGGAGGGGAAGCAGATGGACAACGTGGAGAATGATGAGCAGGAAGCAACGCTTCAGTTCAGGTTCATGACTCTGGATGATATTCCCGATGTCATGATTATTGAACATGAAGCCTTTACCCTGCCCTGGACGGAAGAAGCATTTCAAAATGAATTGACACACAATCATTTTGCTAAATATATGGTCATGGAATTGGAAGGTACAGCGATCGGCTATGCCGGCATGTGGACAATCATGGATGAAGCCCACATTACCAATATTGCAGTCCGGGAAGCTTATCGTGGGCGCAAGCTCGGTGAGAAGCTTCTGGACGAATTGATGAAAACGGCGGCTTATCTCGGGATGGAACGAATGACGCTGGAAGTCAGGGTTTCGAATCGGATTGCCCAGAGCTTGTATCAGAAAAAAGGGTTTGAATCGGCTGGTCTTCGCAAAGGGTATTACTCCGACAATGGGGAAGATGCGATGATTATGTGGGCGAATTTGCCGCCTGCGAGCCGGAGCGGCGAAGAGGAAGGAAGCGTAACGGATTCATGAAGGATTTCAATGAAAAGGTAAGTTCAGCACCATCTTATATATTGGCCGTGGAGACAAGCTGTGATGAAACATCCGTAGCGGTAGTCAAGGATGGACGGGAAGTGCTGTCCAATCTGATCTCCAGTCAGATCGAGACACATAAGGCATTTGGCGGAGTTGTACCTGAAGTGGCTTCGCGTAAACACGTTGAAGTCATTACACTGATGTTGGAACAGGCTATTGAACAATCTGGCATCCGTCCGCGTGATCTGAGTGCAATCGCCGTGACGCAAGGGCCTGGACTGGTTGGTGCATTGCTGGTCGGTATCGTCGCGGCGAAAACCATGGCCATGGCACTTGGCAAACCACTCATTGGCACACATCATATTGCGGGACATATCTATGCCAACAGACTTACCCATGAGCTGCAATATCCAGCGATGGCACTGGTGGTTTCAGGTGGTCATACCGAGCTTGTGCATATGGAATCCGAAGGCAAGTTCAAACTGATCGGCCGTACGCGTGACGATGCTGTAGGCGAGGCTTATGACAAAGTAGCGCGTGCACTGGGTTGTCCCTATCCGGGAGGACCACATGTGGACCGGATGGCTGCTGAAGCAGAGCAGGCGGTACCTTTGCCACGTGTCTGGCTGGAAGCAGATTCGTATGATTTCAGCCTAAGTGGTCTGAAGTCTGCTGTGTTGAATGTGCTGAATCAAGCCAAAATGCGCGGAGAAACGCTTGAACCATCGGCTGTGGCACGGGGCTTCCAGGAAGCTGTCGTCGAAGTGCTGGTAGAAAAAGCAGTAAGGGCTGTCCGTGAGTATGGATCACGTCAATTGCTGTTATGCGGTGGCGTTGCGGCAAACCGGGGATTGCGTTCAGCCTTGCAGGAGCGTTGTGCGAAGGAAGGGCTCGAATTGCTGATCCCGCCGATGGAATATTGCACCGACAATGCAGCGATGATTGGAGCTGCAGCGTATTTGAAATGGCAGCGGGGAGAAATCTCGGAATTCGATGCCAAAGCTGATCCTGGACTTTCACTTGAGGCATGGTCTGTACAATCGCTATAAAATGATTCATGCATATGAAGACTTGACAGCCTCAAGTGAAGAATGTATATTAATTACAAATTAAAACAGGAATTATGATTCCTGAACTAAAAACGCAATGAACAGGAACAGTAGGGTATTTCCCGGTCTTAGAGAGCTGCGGGGTGGTGCAACGCAGTCGAAGGAAACCTGAAACTCACCTGGAAGCGGAACGATGGAACACGGTAACTCCTCGGGAGAAGCCGAAGGCCGATGATGGCCCAAAGTACATGGTTACGGGTTGCCTCCGTGAATGGGCCGTTGTTGATGGAATCCGGATGACATATCGGTAGAAGATCAACAATAACTGAGGGGGCTTTTGTCACTTTGGGCAATGATAACGGTATGGACGCATACAGGATCAGCTCGAAGGAAATGAAAGTCAACAAGAGTGGTACCGCGAAGGTGAACAGCCTGTCGTCTCTTGCATTATTGCAGGAGATGGCAGGCTTTTTTGATTTTCAAAATGGTGATTAAATTCATGGTCACATATCATAAATGTAATGAACGGGAGCAGTAAAACGATAAAGCGCACAGAGAGCTGCGGGGTGGTGCAACGCAGTGGCTGGAATCGTTTGAATCTCGCCCGGGAACGGAGCTGTGGAAACAGATGAGGCGATGTCTCATCCCTTGTCTTTGTAACCAAAGGACATCGTGGTACACAGCAACGGCTAACCTCCGTTATAGGGTGTTTCTCCGGCTGGATCGGTTGTTATTGTTGCGTGTACGCAACTGCAATGGATCTAGGCCGGAGACGACGAGGTGGATGGTGCCTGGCGCAAGCCTGGACCATCAAGCAAGAGTGGTACCGCGGAGGGGATAATAACCCGCCGTCTCTTAGATGAGATGGCGGGTTATTTGTGTTTGCTGCCGGCAGCAGGGTGGGCGATGGGAATCCATAATCATGGTTTAGAAAGAAATAAGACTGGCGTGCAAGTCGACGTGCACGCCAGCATGGAGTGCAAAATGAATAAACATAGAAAACGGGAAATGAACGCCTCGTTCCGATCCCAAAAATCCAATATACATTCAAATTTGATGGAGGTTGATGAATATGACAACGAACAATAACAAACGGATGATTGAGATTTTTGATACAACACTGCGCGATGGAGAACAAGCACCGGGAGCGAGTCTGCAACCTGAACAAAAAATTGAACTGGCACATCAATTGGCTTCTCTGGGCATTGACGTCATCGAGCCTGGATTCCCGATCTCAAGTCCAGGTGAGTTCGCGGCGGTTCAGGCGATTTCCAGACAACTGCAAAACGTGGAGATTTGCGGATTTGCGCGTGCGGTCAAAGGGGATATTGATGCAGCCGTTCGAGCAACGGCTGACGCAGCGCGCCGCCGGATTCACTTGTTTATTTCCTCTTCGGACATTCATATTGAGCATCAACTGCGCCGTCCGCGCAGCGAAGTCGTAGCTACCGCCCGGGAGATGGTCTCCTATGCACGTCAGTTCACGGATATTGTGGAATTCACTGCCATGGATGCGGCTCGCACGAAGATGGATGATTTGATCGAGATGGTCGAAGTAGCCATTGAAGCGGGAGCAAGTATTATCAATTTGCCAGATACGGTTGGGTACGCACTGCCACATGAATATGGAGAGATGTTCCGTCAGGTACGTGAGGGCGCAAGAGGCGGAGATAAGGTTCGATACAGCGCTCACTGTCATAATGATTTGGGCCTTGCGGTTGCCAACAGTCTGGCTGCGATTGCCAACGGTGCTTCCCAGATCGAAGTAACCATCAACGGTGTGGGCGAACGGACGGGTAACTGTGCATTGGAGGAGCTGATTATGGCTCTGGAGACGCGGGGAGATGTTATTGGCGCAACGACAAATATCAAACTGAACCAGATGTATGAGACATCCCGTCAGATTAGCCGTGCGATGCATTTCCCAATTGCATACAACAAACCGGTGGTAGGGCGCAATGCCTTCCAGCATGAGTCTGGTATTCATCAGGATGGTCTGCTTAAGAATCGGAGTACGTATGAGATTATGGATCCGGAAGCGCTGGGCATTCCACGCAGTATGATTATTCTGGGCAAACATTCCGGGCGTCACGCTTTGAAGGATCGGGTTCGCAAATATGGCTTTGAACCGGATGAGCAGCAGATGGAACAACTGTATGAGATTTTTAAAGAAACCGCCGATCAACAGAAGGTGGTCAGCGATGACCAGTTATTGCAGATGGTGAGTCAGACCATGAATATTCCTGCACAGGATTATGAACTGGTTGAATTGCAGGTTACGGCGGGCAGCATGACGGATCGAATGGCAGCAGTTCGTATTCGCACGAGCGCAGGGGAGCAATCCTATTCTGCGGTTGGCGGTGGTCCGGTAGATGCAACGATTCGTGCGATTGGTCAAAGTATCTCGGACGACATTACGTTTGTCGATATGGAAATGCACGCACTGAGTGGAGGAGAAGCTGCGAGTGCAGAAGCTGCGGTTACCGTGGAGCGTGCAGGACGTGAATTCAGAGGAACTGCCACGCACAATGATATTGTCATGGCAGCGGGTCTGGCGTATGTTGCAGCTTGTAATGCGGCCGGACTGAAGGCGGAGTCTTCCGAAAGTGATGAATCAGTGCACGCGTAATAGTACTCCAGTAAATCACATAACTTTATGTCAAAAATAAACCAGAGGCAGGCCTTAAATACAGAGGTCTGCTTTTGTCCTTTTATAGGAGAAAAATTTGAAAGAACGAATGTGTTTGTCAAGGTGTGATTATAGTTATCCACATATTCAGTGTAAATTGTGGGTAACTATCTCAAAGTCAAACCAGTAATGTTTTCGAAAATAAAAGGCTTTAGGGGATAAAATGGTCGAGTTATATTCACAAAGTTGTGGATAATGTGGATAACTCGGTGGATAAATATGGTTTTTGTGCAAAAAAAGCTATTCTACCGCCGTATAATTAAATGAATTGAATTGCTTGCTATCTTGCTTTCTTGTGGATAAATTAGAGGATTTACAACGTAAAAATATTTTACTTGATTCGAGTGGATTTGACAAATAGGGAATCATCCTACTCAAATCTGTCTCGCTTTATGCTCAAAAAAAAGCCAATCCCGTAAGGAATCAGCTTTTGATATAAAATCCAGTCTATTTTGTTTTTTTTCTTATTCCAAAGCTAATTCTTCCCACTCTTCATAAGCCTTGGCAAGTTGAAGCTTGTGATCTTCCGCTTTCTCCTGAAGCTCTTGCAGCTTCATGTAGTCCTGATATATTTCAGGCAGAGCCATCTGAGCCTCAAGCTCTGTAATCTCCGTTTCCAGCTTCGCAATCTGTTGTTCCAGAGCTTCCTGCTTGCGTTGCCGGTTACGTTCTTCGCGCTTGGCCTGCTTGTCCGCTTCGAATGAGGCGGCACCGGATTTTTCGGTTGCGGATAGACCTGGATCAGATTTGGCTGAGTTTTTGTTAGAGGCCTGGCGTGCTTCAGCAGCTTCGCGCGCAATATCTTCAAGCTCCTGTTTCTTCTCTACATAATCATCATAATTGCCGAGGTAATGCTCTGTTCCGCCGGGATGCAGCTCGACAATACGTTCAGCCATTTTATTGAGGAAATACCGGTCATGCGAGATGAACAGCAATGTGCCCTCATAGTCCATCAGCGCCGCTTCAAGCACTTCTTTGGCGAACAGGTCGAGATGGTTCGTAGGCTCATCCAGAATGAGCATATTGGCTTCCTTGAGCATGAGCTTGGAGAGGGAGACACGAGCTTTTTCTCCACCGCTAAGAGATGAGATCTTTTTGAGTACATCATCTCCACTGAACAGGAAGTTGCCTAGCACCGTACGAATCCGTGATTCTTCCATGCCTGGATATGCGCTCCACAGTTCTTCCAATACGGTATTGGAAGGATTAAGTCCCGTCTGCTCCTGATCATAATAGCCAATCTGCACCTTGGTACCCCATTGGATCTCACCGCTTACAGGACGCAAACTTCCGGTGAGGCATTTGAGCAAGGTAGATTTTCCGATACCGTTCGGACCGATCAAAGCAACCGTTTCCCCGCGTCTTAGATCAAAAGATACATTGCGGAATAACGGCGAAGCCTCATCGTAGGCAACGGAAAGCTGATCCACACGGAGCACTTCCTTGCCGGACATCACAGCCGGTTCGAACGAGAAATGAGCTTTCTTCAAATCTCCCATCGGTTTTTCGAGTCGATCCATCTTGTCGAGTGCCTTGCGGCGGCTCTGTGCCCGTTTGGTTGTTGAAGCACGGACGATATTCTTCTGAACAAACTCCTCCATCTTGGAGATTTCATCCTGTTGTTTCTCGTATTGCTTCATCTGGCTTTCGTACTCGGCAGCTTTCAGTTCCATGTACCGGCTGTAATTGCCCGTATATTTTTTGGAGCGGTGCCGTTCGATCTCCACGATGTTCGTTACAAGCCGATCAAGGAAATACCGGTCATGAGATACAACCAGCAGGGCGCCAGAATAACCTCTCAGGTAATCTTCGAGCCACGTCAGGGTGGCGATATCGAGATAGTTGGTAGGCTCGTCCAGCATTAGCAGGTCAGGGGCCTGAAGCAAAATGCGAGCAAGCGCAAGACGTGTCTTTTGCCCGCCGCTCAGTGTGGCAATCTGGGTATCTGGTGAGAATTCACCGAAGCCCATCCCGTGCAGTACACTGCGAATGCGGGTTTCCATTTCATAACCGCCATGATCCTTGAACCAGTCCGAGCGTTTCGCATAACGCTCAAGCAGATCGGCATACTTTTTTTCATCTTCCATTTGCGCGGGATCAGCAATATCCTGTTCCATCTGACGCAAATCTGCTTCCGCCTGAGTCAGGTGGCCGAATACGTTCATCATTTCTTCCCATATGGAGCGATCGGATTGCAGTCCGCTGTTCTGAGCGAGGTAACCAAGCGTTGTTTCCTTGGATTTGAAAATTTGTCCACCATCGTAGGACATTTCTCCAGCCACAATTTTGAGTAAAGTGGATTTCCCTGCGCCGTTAACACCAACGAGTCCGATGCGCTCGCGTTCTAATATTTGTAAGTTCACGCCGTCCAGGATTGGATCGACACCAAAACGTTTGATAATTCCGGATACTTGCAGCAGCATAAAATTAAGTTCCTCCATAGGTCCAGTTCTTGATATGACAACTATATCCCAGTTTACATGAAATACAGAGCAAATGCACCGATTAGGAATGCTTGGGGCGTGTAGTCTTTTTGGTCAATCAATGATAAACTGAAAGAAGGCATGTTAATACATGAGGATTTTGCAGAAAATGAATCATTTTAACGATTCCAACACGATGACAACTGGTGCATAACATATAAATGGTTTTAATTGAGAGCTAGTTTACCTTCCCGATCAACAGGAGGTTATTCAAGGACATGCAGGATCATACGGAACAGAAAATCCGTCTTCGTTCCAAGCTGAGACAGAGCCGGGATCTGATGGATGAAAGCATGCGTCAGCAGGCGATGAGTGAGATTAATGATGTGACGAAACGGGAGCTGGAGCGCCTTAGACGGGACAAATGGAAGCTGGGGAACAAGCGGCTTATGATTTTCAGCTATTTGTCTTATGGAAGCGAAGCATCTACAGCTTTTTTATTTGAAGAAGGCTGGAAGCATGGAGATCAGATGCTCGCGCCGAAAGTGCTGACGAATCCGGCTCGCATGGAATTGCGACGTGTCATGGGTGAACAGGATATTCAGCCGGGAATATGGGGGATACCTGAACCCAAGGATTCCTCTGAAGTGCTGCAACCTGAAAGCTGGCCGGATATTGATCTTATCATCGTACCGGGGCTGGGATATGACCTTCATGGAGGGCGCATTGGTTATGGCGGCGGTTATTATGATCGTTTTGCAGAGACACTTGCAGCGAAATGTGCGATGACGGACAAAAGGCCACGGATGGCTGCATTGGTATTGCCAGGCCAGCTACAGGATGAAATTCCGATGGACCCACTTGATCTGCGAATTGATCTGTTGATAACAACCGAAGGTATATTACATATCGTATAAAGGGTTGTGATGTGATTGAATTCAGAAACGAATAACGACCAGGCTTCCGGCAATAAACTGACTCATTTTAATGAACAGGGACGAGCTCGGATGGTTGATATTTCGGGTAAGGAAAGTACCGTGCGTACAGCTGTTGCGGTATCCAAAGTGACGATGAGTCCGGCTACGCTTGAAGCGATTCGGGAGGGCCGAATCGGCAAAGGTGACGTTCTGGCTGTGGCTCAAATTGCGGGCATTCAGGGCGCCAAGAAAACGTCGGACTGGATTCCGATGTGCCATCCATTGGCATTGACGGGTGTGGATATTCGTTTTCATGACAACGGTGTCGATGAATTGCAGATTGAAGTTACGGTCAAAACCGAAGGAAAGACAGGTGTCGAGATGGAGGCGCTCACGGCGGCGTCGGCTGCGGCACTGACGATCTATGACATGTGTAAAGCCATGCAAAAAGATATGATTATCGGTCCAACCATGCTTAATTCCAAGAGTGGTGGCAAAAACGGCGATTTCAGCCGATAAGGGACATTTATTTTCATAGAGGAGAAGGGTGATCTTTATGGTGTGGAGAACAGCAATCCTGACAGCCAGCGACAAAGGGGCCCGCGGGGAACGTGAGGATACGAGTGCCCAAGTGATCCGGGAACTTGTGGAAGAAGAACTGGGTGGGGAAATCGTGGAGTACCGCATCGTTCCGGATGAACCCGATGAGATTATTGCGGCTTTGATTGAAATGACAGATTATTTTCACGCTGATTTGGTATTGACCACTGGGGGAACGGAGCTTGCGATTCGTGATATTACTCCAGAAGCGACCCGGCGGGTTATTGAACGGGAAGTTCCAGGCATGGCTGAAGCCATGAGATACAGTGTTATGGGCAAGAATCGTTCTGCCATGCTGTTCCGAGGCGTATGCGGCATTCGCGGACGTACATTGATTGTCAACCTGCCAGGTACACCGAAGGGTGTGCATGAGCATTTGGCGGCCATTATGGACCAGCTTCCGGAAGCATTGTTAATGGTTACGGGTCAGTTCAAGCAATAAGGGTGAAACAGCTATAGTAGCAGGTGTGAATTAAGCAGGAAAAATGATTGGATGTCGGGGTCTCTTTTGTGAATAATGTGGGTTATGTAAGTGGTTACATCTATGGTATGATTGACATAATTCAAAATGAAGCAAAGACATCCATGACCTTATGGCCTAGCGTGTGCATCTTTGAAGCTTGAAACGAGGAGGAATAATATCAATGTTAAGTTCCATTGGACCAACAGGTTTTATTTTGCTGGCCGTTATCGCGTTGCTTTTGTTTGGACCCAACAAGCTTCCGGAATTGGGGCGGGCCGTCGGACGCACTTTCCGTGAATTCAAAGAAGGCGCACGTGAGATTATTGCGGATGATGATTCATCCAGTCGCAAGGAGCAGGAAAAGGCGAAGCCGCTGGCATCTGAAACTGCATCTGCAGACAAGCCTGAGGACAAACGCCTGCCGGAATAACTTTGACGGCAATTAAAGAGAAATCCCTTCCTGCCGGAAGGGTTTTGTATTTTAAGCTGGCAACAATGGGGGGCAGGCATGACGCAGCAGAAGGAAGAAATGACGCTTACAGAACATTTGAGTGAGCTGCGCAAGCGGTTGATTTATGTGTTGAGTATTTTTATTTTGGGGCTGGTGGCAGGCTTTCTGGTGGCGGACCCGGTGTATCAATATCTGACGAAGGCAGAGACCGCTCAGGGCTTTGTACTGCATGCATTCTCGTTCTGGGACGGGATTGGCATCTACATGAAGATTGCTGGTCTGTTCTCACTGGTCATCACGCTGCCGTTTACGGTGTTTCAGCTCTGGAAGTTTGTCAGTCCAGGTCTCAGGCCGCGTGAGCGAAAAGCCACGTTGAAGTATGTACCTTATGTATTTCTGTTATTTCTGATCGGGTTAGCTTTCTCCTATTACGTTGTTTTCCCGATGGCACTTTCTTTTACTTCATCGATTACGGAAAAAATGGGGCTTGTCGAGACTTACGGAATGAAGCAGTATTTCAGTTTTTTGTTTGGCATTGTACTGCCGGTATCCCTGTTGTTCGAACTTCCGTTAATCATTATGTTCCTGACAGGACTGCGCATATTGAATCCCATCCGGCTTCGCAAAATGCGCAGAGTCGCTTATTTTGTCCTGATTTTCATTGCGGTTGTGGTTACACCGCCTGACTTTATTTCCGATTTTCTTGTGATGATTCCTTTGCTCCTGTTATATGAGATCAGTGTGTTTCTGTCTGGCTTTGTGTATCGCAAACAGCTTGCAGCTGATGCAGAGGCTGAATCCCGTTACATCCGTGCCGAGGATAAGCAGAGCGCAGTATAACAAGAGAGATCCATCTGATTGTTATGACTATGATAATCTTGTATGGTGCCCATCCCGGGATAAGGAGACCAGTTCTTACCCGGGAACTAAAGGGAGACAAGCTTTTACGGTTATATATTCTGATGGACGGGACAGGCAGGCATATTATGTTCAACAATGGATACAATGGAAAAGGGCTGCCTGAGAACGATGCAGGAGGACTTACGGATTCTGTGGAATAAGTTAATGAGGTATTATGGCATTTACGCAGGCCAATCGGGAGTTTTTTGGCTGGGTTGGTGTAAATACAACGTAAAATCTCGCAGGAATTCATGAAAAGGACTTGAAATCATGCTTCAAGTTGAAGTATCATAAAGTTGGTTGTTAGCACTGAACACTGTCGAGTGCTAATACATATGGCTACAACCTACAATGTAACGTTATATAATTTCAAAAGGAGGCTATTTTTCATGATCAGACCTTTAGGTGAACGCGTATTGGTAGAACCACTGGAGCAAGAGCAAACAACTTCTTTCGGGATCGTACTGCCGGACTCCGCTAAAGAAAAACCGCAAGAGGGTAAAATTATTGCTGTTGGCGCAGGAGTATTGAAAGACGGAGTACGTGTAGCTCTGGAAGTGAAAGAAGGAGATCGCGTTATTTTCTCCAAATATGCCGGTACAGAAATCAAGTTCGAAGGTAAAGAATATTTGATTATGAAAGAAAGCGATATTCACGCGATTCTCGACTAATTCAAATTTTAATCGGTTAACCGAACCATATAGCAACACCATTTTACACAATATACTAGGGAGGTTTTCTTACCATGGCTAAAGACATTAAATTCAGTGAAGACGCTCGTCGTTCCATGCTTCGTGGTGTGGACGCATTGGCTAATGCAGTTAAAGTAACACTCGGTCCTAAAGGCCGTAACGTGGTTCTGGAGAAAAAATTCGGAAGCCCGCTCATCACGAATGACGGTGTAACGATTGCTAAAGAAATCGAACTGGAAGATGCATTCGAGAACATGGGTGCACAACTGGTTAAAGAAGTAGCAACCAAAACAAATGATGTTGCCGGTGACGGTACAACAACTGCAACTGTATTGGCTCAAGCGCTGATCACAGAAGGTTTGAAAAACGTAACTGCAGGCGCTAGCCCAATCGGTATCCGTAAAGGGATCGACAAAGCGGTTAAAGCTGCTGTAGCTGAACTGCAATCCATCTCCAAACCAGTTGAAACCAAACAATCCATCGCACAAGTTGCGGCGATCTCTGCAGCTGACGAAGAAGTAGGCGAACTGATCGCTGAAGCTATGGAAAAAGTGGGTAAAGACGGCGTTATCACTGTTGAAGAATCCCGTGGATTCGCTACAGAGCTGGAAGTGGTTGAAGGTATGCAATTCGACCGCGGTTACATCTCTCCATACATGATCACGGATACGGACAAAATGGAAGCTGTTTTGGACAACCCGTACATCCTGATCACAGACAAAAAAATCTCCAACACGCAAGAAATCTTGCCATTGCTTGAAAAAATCGTTCAACAAGGCAAACCGCTTGTATTGATCGCTGAAGATATCGAAGGCGAAGCACTGGCGATGCTGGTTGTGAACAAATTGCGTGGTACATTCAACGCTGTAGCTGTTAAAGCTCCAGGATTCGGTGACCGTCGTAAAGCAATGCTGCAAGATATCGCTGCCCTCACTGGTGGCCAATTGATCACGGAAGAACTGGGTCTAGACCTGAAATCCGCTGTTGTGGAACAACTGGGTACAGCTCGTCAGATCCGTGTAACGAAAGAAAACACAATCATCGTTGACGGTGCTGGTAACAAATCCGATATCGATGCACGTGTTAGCCAAATCCGTACACAACTGGAAGAAACAACTTCCGAGTTCGACAAAGAGAAACTGCAAGAGCGTCTGGCTAAATTGTCCGGCGGTGTAGCAGTAATCAAAGTTGGTGCGGCTACTGAAACAGAATTGAAAGAACGCAAACTTCGCATCGAAGATGCCCTGAACGCAACTCGCGCTGCGGTTGAAGAAGGTATCGTATCCGGTGGTGGTACAGCGCTCATGAACGTATACAACGCGGTTGCAGGCGTAGCCCTGTCCGGTGACGAGCAAACAGGCGTAAACATCGTCCTGCGCGCTTTGGAAGCACCAATCCGTACAATCGCAGCTAACGCTGGCGAAGAAGGTTCCGTAATCGTGGAACGTCTGAAAAAAGAACAAACTGGCGTAGGCTTCAACGCTGCGACTGGCGAGTGGGTTAATATGATCGAAGCGGGTATCGTTGACCCTGCCAAAGTAACACGTTATGCATTGCAAAACGCTGCTTCCGTAGCAGCAATGTTCCTGACTACTGAAGCGGTTATCGCTGACAAACCAGAACCTGCAGGCGCTGGTGGCGTTCCTGATATGGGCGGTATGGGTGGAATGGGCGGCATGATGTAATAAAGGTGTAAAAACCTTTTGTAATGCCGATAGATGAAGGCTCCCGAAAGGGAGCCTTTTTTCATTTACTAAGATCGAGGGAGGAAATCATTTGAGAAAGGGTACGAAGTGGACATTGTGGATTCTGGGCTTGATGCTCGCTGCAATTTTTATCAACTTCTATATGAATCTATATAGCCTTGCTTATGCGCTGATTACCGTGCTTTTACTTGTATTTATGGGGTGGGGGTTCTTAGCCAAGTTAAAGAACGACGTTCGACAGCATGAAGATCATCATAGAAGAGAGCATCAAACTGCGATTGATGACATCGATCAATACACCAGGTAAAACTAACCAGCATATCAGGAATAGCATTAAAGATACGTTACAAGCAAACTAGGATTAAATGAGTAAAGGCTCCCGTGAGGGAGTCTTTTTAATTTTGATTAGTATGATGATAGTCTCTACTATTGCTAAATAGACAGTAGTTAAGTAAAATAAACATATGAATAATTGCTCATATATTAATACATAAGCGATATTGGAGATGATACATATGTATGATGTATTAGTTATCGGGGCTGGGCAAGCAGGCTTGGCGGCAGGTTACTATCTTCAACAGTCGGGGTTAACCTTTTTAATCGTTGACGCTGTCTCATCTGTCGGGGAATCTTGGCGTAAACGGTACGACTCCTTGCGTCTTTTTACCCCACGAATGTATGACGGATTACCCGGAATGCCTCTTAGTGGAAATAAAAATAGCCTGCCAAGCAAGGATGAAATTGCAGATTATTTTGAAAACTATGCTAAACAAATGGAGCTTCCAATAAAGTTAAACTGTTCAATCTCTCGTCTCTCGAAACGAGATGAGATGTTCTATGCTGAAACCAATGATGGAATGATAGAAGCGCGCAATATTATCGTTGCGACGGGACCTTTCCAGACCAAGAATGTTCCTCATTTTGCGACATCATTATCCGAGAATGTAATTCAACTTCATTCATCAGAGTATAAAAACCGCTCTCAATTGCTTCCTGGAACAACAGTAGTCGTAGGCGGAGGGAATTCAGGCGCCCAAATTGCTGTAGAGTTAGCATCAGATGATAGACAAACCGTATACATATCCATAGCTCGAAATATAACATTTAGACCTTTGCATATCATGAAACGAAGTATATTCTGGTATTTCGAAAAGCTCGGAGTATTACGTGCAAGTGCAGATCGTATGGTCGGAAAATGGTTACGAAATCAGCCTGAGTACGTATATGGCTATGAGTTAAAAGAGTTGATCACTAAAGGGAAAGTTAACAAGCGTCCACGTGCTATAAATGCAATAGATAACCGCATCCTATATGAGGATGGGAGTGAGGCACCAATAGACAATATTATCTGGGCTACTGGGTTTAAACGAAATGATGATTGGATTGATATCGCTACTGCTTTTGATTCCCAAGGTGAAATTTTACACGAGAGAGGAGTATCACCGGTTGCTGGACTATATTTTGTAGGGCTGCCTTGGCAAACATCACGAGGTTCAGCACTGTTGGGATGGGTTAAATACGATGCTCAGAGAATCGTTAATCATGTGATTCAAAGGTAAGACACATCATTGAGTAACTCTCGCATTATGGAGGTGTTCATTATTACTGAACTATCCAAACAGTACATATCACACGTTAGGCCGTTCCTTCATGGAGCGGCCTCTTTACACATTGGGTCTTATTTCGCAACAGTTATTTCAAAAGTAGAGTGATCATGATCCTGTATGCTGAAGCGATATTCAAATCCATTTCGAACCTTCGCTCCATCAAAATTACTCTGACTTACATCGCGATCCAATATGCCGATATCCTGAATCACGTCTTGCGCATCATTATACGTGTACTCGTTATTGGTTGTCAGAATGAGTGTAGCGATAGCGGTCAAAAAGATTCCACCCGTTGGTTCGCTGACATCACCAGTCCCGTACAACCTGACTTCTTGCACTTTTTGATCTGAATTTAATGTACCAACCAATCGTAATTTATCATTGAATACATACTCGAAAGCGTCAGTGCCCTGCTCTGAAGAGTCTTTCATATCCAAGCGGGTAATACTCAAACCATTCAGTCGGTATTTGCCCATGGCGCCATTAAACTTGTTTTTGAATTCCTCTGTTGTAACAGCGCCAGATTCTTGTTTCTCCGTGTGGTCTGTCCCAGATAATTGCGGAGGATTTGAAGGTAAAGTCAACATGCCATACATTCCTATCGAAGCAATTGCAAAACATGCCGCCGTTAGCAAAACATGCTTTATCTGTATCCGGTTATGTTTTCGTATGGATAAGACCATCAAAACAATAAATACGAAGAAAGCCATAAAGCCTAGGATGAATAGTATTGTAAACAGATATTGCAAATTCTCACCTCGTAATGCATCGTTATTTCGTACTCTCATTATAATGTTCCTTCGAGAAACTTTAAACCTGTACTCGTCTCTTTAAAAAAATATGAACAGCGAAGGCGAGCGGACGAAAAAAGATGACCCCTGTGCAGTACAGGAATCATCTCTTAAGTGTGGTCTAATCCCCCTGTTAAGAGGCGTTCGGTTCGTTAGCCCTCAATCGGTATTTAGTCAGGCATAATCCAGACAATTTCGGCAATGCGCACGAAGAATTTTCTATTTCTTTCCTCTAGTACAACATGGTCATGTTTAACAGCGACCACACATCCATCCAGTCTACCGCGAGTCGTTTCCAGGATAACCACTTTTCCCACCAGGGACATTAGACTTTCGACTACGCAATGATCCACTGGATGAACGACAATGTTATGGGGCATATGGGGCACATAATGTGAGTTAGCCATTGGATGCATCATTTGATAATTATTCAAGAAAAAACCTCCCAAATCATTTATACGGCATCCTATGCGATTGCCCACGCGAACGACTGGGCGTTTGACCAAAGTATATACTTTTGGAAAATCCGAATGAGGTATTATGTTTGTCAGCCAATCGCAGAGGGTCAAGTTTACAGTGAAATGAATGAAGCACTGCCGGCGTTTTAGCCAGCAGTGCTATTTTTTCTTATCATCACTTGGACTTAACCCAGCAAGGAAAGTGTGACTCGAATCGAGTTTTCTATAAATGAACGATTGGGACGGGACTTCATGAAAACGGTCAGTCCAATTAGGGATACAATAAGTGCTTGCGCGACAGCCTTAGCGTCCAGGGAGGGGTTAAGTTCCCCTGATCGCATTCCCCGCTCAATATTTTCCTGAAAGATGACCGACAGGTACATCTGATGTTCCCGGGTGAGAATTTCAAATTTCTCATCATGGGGTGCAAGCTCAACCATCGTATTGATGCAAAAGCATCCACGACTGAGTCGCTCTGCGTTGTATTCTTCGTCCACGATTTCTGCAAAAAAAGTACGAAAGGCCTCTTTAACCGATGTAATACCCGCCAGTCTGGTTCGCATCTCTGCGGCACGAGCCATCGTGTATTTCCGTAGCGAAGTTTCGAACAGTTCTCTTTTATCTCCAAAAGTGGAATATATACTGGGTCTTTGGATGCCCATCCTCGAAGTCAGATCGCTTAATGAAGTGGCCTCATATCCTTTTTCCCAAAAAAGCTGCATCGCTGCATCCAGTACTTTCTCTTCGTCAAATTCGCGAGTTCTCGCCATAATAGATACTCCTTGTTACTTATATTTTCTCAAGTATAGATATTTCGTACTCATCAGTATGATATATAATATATAACTCTCAATAATTTGTCAAACCAACGTCTTTTTGAGGATGTATTTAAGAAATGAGATACATTTTTAATCAAAATAAATAGATTGACAGTAAGAGAAACACTGAGATATATTAACTACCTAAATAACATACCGATCGGTAATTTATTTTACGAGTAGTGATAGTCCAATTTTGAATAAGGAGAAATCAGTTATGGAAATAGGAATTACTTCGTTTGTGGAGACAACACCCGATCTTCGGACAGGTGAGGTCATAAGTCACGCACAGCGATTGCGTGAAGTGGTGGAAGAAATCGTGCTTGCCGATCAGGTGGGGTTGGATGTATTTGGCGTAGGAGAACATCATCGTAAAGATTATGCGGCTTCTTCCCCTGCGATGGTGCTGTCCGCAGCTGCATCCCTGACCAAGCGTATTCGGCTGACTAGTGCAGTAACGGTACTTTCGTCCGCTGACCCGGTACGTGTGTTTCAGGATTTTGCCACACTGGATGGCATTTCGAATGGACGTGCGGAGATTATGGCAGGGCGGGGTTCCTTTAGTGAATCATTCCCTTTGTTTGGATATGAGCTAGGTGAGTATGATGAGCTGTTCGATGAACATCTGGAACTGCTGCTTAACCTGCAAAAGTCCGAAATTGTCAACTGGCGAGGTGGGCACAGACCTGCAATACATAATCTGGGCGTATATCCACGGCCTGTGCAGAGCCCTTTGCCCATATGGATTGGCAGCGGGGGCAATCAGGAATCGGTGGTGCGTGCAGGATTGCTGGGGCTTCCGTTGACGTTGGCTATTATTGGCGGGAGCCCGGAAAGGAATTTTGGCCCCCTTGTACAGTTGTACAAGCAGGCAGCGGCACATGCCGGACATGACGCTTCGAAGCTTACTGTAGGGTCGCATTCGCTCGGATTTGTGGCTGAAAATACAGAACTGGCGGCTGATCTGTTCTTTCCTTCTACCCAGGCGGGTATGAACAAAATTGGCAAGGAACGCGGATGGGGACATTACAGTCGTGCCAGTTTTGATGCTGCACGTAGCCATGAGGGTGCTTTGTACGTAGGTGATCCAGAGACGGTTGCCCGGAAAATCATTCACCTTCGCAAGAATGTGGGCATTACACGTTTCATGATGTACGTACCGATTGCCACGATGCCACATGATCAGGTGATGAGAGCGATTGAATTGCTCGGAACAGAGGTGGCACCTCGAGTGCGCACAGAGTTGGCTGAGTGGGAAGCTGAGAATGGACAAAGAGCATAAAGAACATACACTGAAGGAGGAATTGCATATGAGTTTTGTAGATCGGGTGGTACCTGAATTAAGAGATGCATTGACCCAGTTTCCGGGCTTTAATTTGAAGGGGGTATTGCAGGTTAGCCGGGCGATGCTCATGAATCCACCGATTGAGAAGTCGGATGACGTACGCACAACAAAGAGAATTATTGCTGGGGCAGCAGGAGACATGCTGGTCAAAATATATGAACCGGCTGAGCGTACTGGAGATAAATTGCCAGCGATGTTGTGGATTCATGGAGGAGGTTATGTGCTGGGACATCCGGATATGGATGATGCATTATGTGAACGCTTTGTACAAGCGGCTCATTGCGTAGTTGTATCGGTTGATTATCGCCTGGCCCCTGAGCATCCTTATCCAGCTGCCCTTCATGATTGCTATGCAGGTCTGGTATGGATGACGGACGAAACGGAGTCGCTTGGCATTGATCTTAGCCGGGTCGCAATTGCAGGAGCAAGTGGAGGTGGAGGACTGACTGCAGCACTTGCACAAATGGTCCGCGATAAAGGTGGGCCGAGCCTGATCTTCCAAATGCCGCTGTACCCGATGCTGGACGATCGGAATATTTCGGCTTCGAGCCACGAAATTACGGAACAAAATGCCACATGGAATCGGACGAATAACCTGGAGGCATGGAGTATGTACCTTGGAGGAGAGAAGGAGGGATTGGGGGAAAACGAAGAACAGCACATACCTTCCTACGCTGTCCCGGCAAAAACTGGAAATCTGGCAGGGTTACCTCCGATGTATACGTGTGTTGGCCAGCTGGATCTATTTCGAGACGAGACAATCGACTATGTGACACGCCTTGCGGCAGCGGGAGTGGATGTCGAAATGCACCTGTATCCCGGTGCTTATCACTGCTTCGAAGTATTTGTGCCTGATGCGGAAGTTAGCCAGCGGGCTAGTCAGGATTATATCCGGGCCATGGCTAGAGCGCTTAATCCTTCATGGGAGCAATAAATGTCTCCGGTGTTGCCCATAAAAATTGATGTTCTTTTCATCTTCATTTCAGATTCCGTTAAGGTAACAGGGGTAAGATAAGTCTTGTAAACCCCTTCTCGTGTTAAATAGATGTGTGACTAGCCCCGTCGGATCGTCCGGCGGGGTACTTTTTTTCTTCATTTCATCGGTTGATGGTATGATAGATAAGTACATAAATGCTAGTAACGGAGGGATGGTTCGTGGACCCCAGCCTGCATCCGCTGTTCAGACCCATTCAGATGAATGGGACAGATCGGAATACGTATTATATTGAACAAATACCTTCTATCTCCCTAATGGCTCATGTAGCCTGTTATTGGGAATCCGGTTCTATTCCCCACACAGGAGAGCAAGATCGGGAACCTATATCAGTGCCCGCTAGGGTATTGCCGGATGGCTGCACGGACATGCTGATTACATACGACTCGGTCCGTTCGGCTCATTCCTATGCATACTGTGGCAATTATACGCATCCATTTGCTGTGCCCGAGGCATCCGATGTAAGTCCTTCCGCAGATTACACATTTGGCGTACGTTTTTTTCCGGGTGGGGCGTACGTTTTTCATGGTTTGCCATTGGAAGGATTTACGGACGTGCGAATTCCGCTTGAGGAATGTTGGCCAGTCAGGTTGAATGAGCTTCAGGAGCGGATGGCTGGAACAAGAACCTTTGAAGAACGGGTGGAGGTAATGAATGCCTATCTGAGTCCACTATCCGTGCAAACCAATACATACGAGAATGATTTGATGAAAAACACGCTGCATCGCATCTTTATCGATGGGGGACGTATGAGCGTCAGTGAGCTGGCAATGCGAGAAGTTGTTAGTGAACGCCAGCTGCATCGGAAGTTTGCAGAATGGATCGGAATCAGTCCGAAGCGATTCAGTGAGGTGGTTCGTTTTCATCGTGTCCTGGGCAGTATTCATCAGGGGCATACGGCGGATGGGGTAGCGCTGGCCCTGAATCATGGTTTTTTTGACCAAGCCCACTTGATTCGTCAATTCCGCAAGTTTTATGGGGAAACCCCGCTGACCGCTGCCAAGGAACATCAACAAAGGTTGTCCGATTTGTACAATAAGTCGGTTGCCCCTTCAGATATACTGAGATCGTGAGAATAATAGTAAAGGAGATATCATATATGAATGGAACATTGCAAATTCGGAATCATCTGCTCAATGAATTGGAGACGGGAGTACGTACGGGGGCGAGTCTGATCCGCCTAATCCGTCCAGAGGATTGGGCGTACCGCCCGCAGGACAATATGCGTTCACTGGTGGAACTGGTCCATCATTTTATTCAGATCACGGCATCGGACCTTGCCATTATGCAGGAGAAGAGCGAAGCCGAGGTTGGTGTGGTAGAGAATAGCCTGTCAGGGATCGAGGATAATGAAAAATTGGAGGCAACACTTTGGGGTAATTTAGAGGTCTACAAAGCCTATATTGTATCACTCAGCGAAGAAGAGCTGTTGAATCGTTCAACCAAAGCCTTCTATATGGAGCACGGTCATTTGCAGGCTCAATGGCAGATTGAAACGCTAACTCACGTATTCCATCACCGTTCACAGTTGTATAATTACCTCAAACAACAGGGGCATGAGTTGAACTTTTTCATGCTGTATGCTTAAAAATCTTAGAATATGAGTTTTGTGTAATTAGCTCCGCCTAATGACTGGCGGGGCTTTTTTTTGTGTCTAGTATTCTAGCGTCTCTATTAAAATGGACGTTATCACACGGTCATTTTACCGTTACATTAATAGATTCCAAACATAGAATACTGTATCAAAGCAAAAGGAGGTGATTTCCATGGCCATCCTTTTACCGCAACAATTTTATGCCTTAGATGCAAGCGTGGGTAAATCGTATTATGAAAACCTCGCTGGAGGCACGAATGCCAGCATCACGGTGAACAATTTTGGTACTGCCCCGGTAGATCTGGTTGTGACTCGTGTTAACGCTCCAGTGATCACGTATATGATCCCAGCTGGCAACAGCCTTACGTTGTCTGTTGATTTGCTGCTCGTAGCTGCACTGCTGACTACTGCGGCAGGTGCTTCAACAGGCACGATTCAAATCGCGACATCTGATTTCTAATGAATGTAGCGTGCTTTGTGAACCTCTGTCGGACATGTTGTCGGCAGAGGCTTTTCTTTTTTTATGGATACATCATATCGATTCAATCAAGAAACAGCCTCAGAAATTGTATGTGCGACCCCAGTGATATAATAGGTTTAGATCAAATTTTTGTTTACATAGGCTACCATTCGAGTAATTTATATTTAGGAACAGAATGAAGACTGATGTTGTGAAACAGGAGGTTATTGGACGATGAAAAGACCAACGTTTCTTGAAACTGAGCGGCTTGTTTTCTCGACATGGAATGAAGAAGACCGTGCTCTGGCTTCCGCTCTATGGGGAGATCATGAGGTATCGAAGTGGATTAGCAGCAAAGGATTTCTGAGCGAGGATGAAGTGGAAGCGAGATTGACTCAGGAATTAAAAAGGCAAGAAGATGTGGGAGTGCAATACTGGCCACTCTTTGAGAAAGATTCGGAAGTGTTTGTTGGTTGCTGCGGATTGCGCCCGTATTCTCCGGAAGAAGAGATATATGAACTGGGATTTCATCTAACCCGGGATCATTGGGGCAGGGGCTACGCCATGGAGGCGGCACGAGCGGTGATTGACTATGCATTTGGAGAACTGAAGGCTAAAGCGTTGTTTGCTGGGCATCATCCGGATAATGAAGTGTCACGTCACCTGCTGTCCAAGCTGGGCTTTGAGTATGTACGGGACGAGCGTTATAAACCGACAGGACTGATGCACCCGTCCTATTTGCTGAAAAAGGAATAAATATGTTCCAAAATACAGCACAACGTCTTTAAATATATAGCATAAATGGATGGATAGCAGCGGTGACCGTCATTTTTTGGTAAAGGGGTTTTCATCGTTTTTTTATTTCATTTTCAGCTTCTATTAAGGTAGCAGAGGTAAGATAATTCTTGTAAACCCCTTCTCGTGTTAGATAGATGTGTGACTGACCTCGCCGGACGCCGGTGAGGTATTTTTTTGCTTATTTTTATAAATATACACAAACAAACATAAACAAAAATAAATAAAGCAAATAACGCTGTGTATTATTGACTAATAAAAGTAAACAAAGGTATAATGAATGTGAAAAAAGGAACTTACTATGTACGTGATGGGCATTTTATTTTTTATCATGAGGAGAGAATGATGATGAACGTGACCCTTACCAATGAAACAACGCAGGCTGCAGGCTTCCATATCCCATTTGTTCGTGAGATGGCGGAGATTACTCAACATATGTGGAAAAACGGGTGGGATGAACGCAATGGTGGCAATGTCAGCTATCTGCTGGGGGAAGAGGAAGTTGCCAAATATATCGATATCAACCATGTGATCCGCAAGATCAAACCAGCATTTTCGATGCATGAGCTGGCAGGCAAGTATTTTATTGTGACTGCTTCGGGCAAATATTTCAAAAATGTACTGGCTGATCCGGAGAGCAATCTGGGGTTGCTACGAGTATCGAATGATGGACAGGAGCTGGA
The DNA here is from genome assembly GCF_900107875.1 of Paenibacillus sp. 276b. Taxonomy (NCBI): domain Bacteria; kingdom Bacillati; phylum Bacillota; class Bacilli; order Caryophanales; family Paenibacillaceae; genus Paenibacillus; species Paenibacillus sp. 276b. Next base: position 508,442 of record NZ_FNRR01000002.1, read on the forward strand.
AGTGCTGTGGGGGCTAAAGTCGGGAGCGAACCCAACGAGTGAATTGCCTACGCATTTTATGAGTCATATCGAACGTCTGAAAGTCGACTCGAAACACCGGGTTGTGATGCACAACCATGCGACCAATGTGCTGGCGATGACCTTTATCCATGAGTTGGATGAAATGAAATTTACAAAGACGCTGTGGCAGATGTGTACGGAATGCGTTGTCGTATTTCCTGACGGGGTTGGTATTATTCCGTGGATGGTGCCTGGATCGAATGAAATTGGACGGGAAACGGCTGAGAAAATGAAGGAATACCATGCGGTCATTTGGCCGCAGCATGGGATTTTTGGAACAGGTACAACGATTGATGAAGCCTTTGGCCTCATTGAGACTATTGAGAAAGCGGCTCAGGTGTATATGCTGGTTGCAGGTCATGAGATCAGACAGAGAATTACGGATGAGCAGCTAGCTACATTGGCCCAAGCTTTCGGTGTCACTCCACGTCCTGGTATATTGGGCATAGAAGTTTGACGGATCGAAATCGTATAAAAGAAAGAGCTACAACACAGCCTAATATGAATGGTCTTTGGTTTATTAAACCGAAGGCCATTTCCTTTTTTTCGGCGAACAAACGCCATTTTGGTTCAAAAACGTTCAAAAAACTGATAAAGCGCGGCTTTGTTATCGATTATTGAATCGTAGAATGCATTATCACACGCTGGCGAAATTCGGGTGAAATGACGTATTGTCAATGGCTCGGCGATTTTGCATAATAACAATGCTTCACAGATGAAAGACGGAAGGAAGTTATGATCATGCTTGGCAAAATGAAGAGAATCTTAATAGGCAAGCCTATGAAATCGGCTGAATTGGATGCAGAAAAATTGGGGAAATGGAAGGCACTTGCCATCCTGTCCTCCGATGCACTATCGTCCGTTGCCTACGGTACGGAGCAGATCTTACTGGTGCTCGTTGCGGCCGGATTCGCCGCCTTGTGGTACTCTGTTCCAATCTCCATCGCCGTGTTGGGATTACTCGTCATTTTAATTTTTTCCTACCGCCAGACGATTTTTGCTTATCCAACAGGAGGCGGCGCGTATATCGTAGCCAAGGATAATCTCGGCACGGCTCCGAGCTTGATTGCCGGAGGATCTTTGCTGGTCGATTATATTCTGACTGTTGCGGTAAGTTCGTCCGCAGGGACCGATGCGATTACATCTGCCTTTCCAATGCTTCATGATTACAGCATCGTCATTGCACTGATCATGATTGTATTTCTGACTATTATGAATTTGCGAGGGGTGACGGAATCAGCTTCCGTATTGGCGATCCCCATATATCTGTTTATCTTTTCGATTGCGATTCTGATTATCTCCGGAGGTATCAAATTTCTGGCTGGTGGCATGGAAGCTGCGGCCCCAGAATTCGGAACGAGTATGTCTCATGTGAGTCTGTTTCTGCTGCTGAAGGCATTCAGCTCGGGTTGTTCGGCCTTGACCGGGGTTGAGGCGGTGAGTAACGCCATTCCGAACTTCAAGCAGCCTGCGGAGAAAAATGCAGCAGGAACCTTGATGCTTATGGGATGTATTCTGGGAGCCATGTTTATCGGGATAACGTTACTTGCTTATGGTTACGGGGTGAAGCCTGATCCGAAAGCCACAGTCATTTCCCAGATCGCCGAAGCGACATTTGGCAGGGGTACGATGTATTTTATTATTCAGGGTGTAACGGCCTTGATTCTGTTCCTGGCAGCGAATACGGCCTATTCTGCTTTCCCGCTGCTGTCCTTCATGATGGCAAAGGATAAATATATGCCACATATGTTTATGGTTAGAGGAGACCGCCTTGGCTTCTCGAACGGTATTATTTTTCTCAGTGTGATGTCTGCCTTGCTGGTTGTTGGATTCAAAGGAAATACGGAAAGCTTGATTCCGCTCTACGCGGTGGGCGTGTTCATTCCATTCACCCTGTCGCAGCTGGGCATGATGATTCGCTGGATCAAAGTCAAACCATCCGGATGGGGTGTGAAGCTGCTCGTCAATACGATTGGTATGCTGACCACACTGTCAATTACATTGATTTTTATATTCACCAAGTTCACACAAACATGGGTTATCTTTATTTTCCTGCCACTCGTCGTTTATGTGTTCATGCGCATTCACCGTCATTACTGTAACATCGCGGATGAATTGAGGATTGATATCAAGCTGGAGAAACCGGTGAGAAAGGGCAATACGATCGTCATTCCGGTGGCTGGCATTACAAGGGTGGTCATGAATACAATCTCTTACGCCCAGACGATGTCAGATCACGTGGTTGCCTTGTATATCGGGTTCGATGATGAAGCCATTCGCAAGATGGAGCAGAAGTGGGAAGAGTGGAACCCTGGCGTTCGCCTGGTTGTCATTAAATCAAGATACCGCAGTATTATGGGACCGCTCAAGAAGTTCATTGATACCGTGGAATGGAAAACGGCCGAGACGGACCATATCACGATTCTAATTCCACAGTTCATCACCAAGCATTGGTGGCAAAATGTACTACACAACCAGACCAGCTTCATGATCCGCGCTTATTTGATCAATTACAAAGACGTGATTGTCACGACTGTGCCGTATCATCTCAATCGTTAAAAGGCTTCGTCTACACTGGCCAATGGCATGAAAAGAGTATGTTATATGCTTATATGCCATCCATTTTCTTTGGGATTCTCTACCGAAAATTTTGCGTTAACATTAAATATCCAGTTTTCTGTTAAATTGATTGAGTAGATATCTAATCGTTGTTCATCTTCCCTTAACACATAAAGCCGCACGAACGTTCCCGAATCAAGGGGTTCTTGCGGTTTTTTTGCTGTTTGCTGAGCTTGTTATGAAGTCTATTTAACATCCCTTGTTTGGTAAAGTCGCTTGTCCACGATTAACGCTGCGTTGATTCAGAACGGATGCTGCTGTGACAGTTGGCTTTTACACTAGATAATGTGGGTGATGAAGTTCACACACCGAATGCGTAGATCAAGGGGGAAGAAAATCCGATGAGTGAGCTTGACAACCGGATCGGCTTGCCTGCTGCCAGACGGCGCGTATGGGGTACAAGTCAGCGCCGGACAGCTTCGCTGCGTGTGCAGCGAATGCGGGAGAATATGCTGGCCTATGGTTTCCTGGCACCATCGCTGCTTTTATTTGCAGTGTTTCTGTTTTATCCGATGTTCAAGTCGGTGTACCTGAGTCTGCATTCCACTGACCCTACCGGACAGATTGCAGCTTATGTGGGACTGGACAATTTCAAGGCGGTATTCCAGTCCGGACTGTTCCTGCAAGGCATGAAAGTGACGTTGCTATTTGTCCTGTTTACCGTGCCAACCGGCATGCTGGCAGCTCTGATTCTAGCGGCATTAACACACAACCGTTTCAAGGGAATGCGTATATTCCAGTTTGTATTCTCTCTGCCCGTGGTATTGTCTGTCGGTTCATCGGCGGTCATCTGGAAGTTCCTGTTCCATCCGACCTTGGGCATGCTGAATTATTTATTAGGAAAAGTTGGAATCGATCCAATTCCCTGGCTGACCAGCCCGGATTGGGCCTTAATATCGATCTCCATTATGACGATTTGGATGAATCTCGGATTCAATTACATTATTCTATCCAGCGGATTACAGGGCATCCCGGATGAAATTTATGAGAGCGCGAAGATTGATGGCGCAGGTCCTTTACTTACTTTTCGCAAAATCTCGATGCCACTGCTGTCGCCAACCCTGTTTTTCGTCACAGTTGTATCGATCATTGGTGCGTTCCAATCATTTGGTCAAATCAACATTCTAACCCGTGGTGGCCCGATGGACAGCACCAATGTATTCGTATATTCCATCTATCAGGAAGCGTTTGTTAATTTCCGCTTTGGGACGGGCAGTGCGCAGGCGCTTATCCTGTTCGCGGTCATTATGCTGCTGACCCTGATTCAGTTCAAATGGGTGGAAAGGAAAGTGCATTACCAATGAGGACACCATGGACCAAAACATTGCTGTATATGTTGCTTACAATCTGTGCGGCACTTGTACTGTATCCGGTGCTGTACACCTTTTTCATGGCGGTCATGACGCCGGAGGATGCCAGTGCGTATCCGCCTCATATCATCCCGCAATCGATAGACCTGTCCAATTTCACGGAAGTATTCGATATCGTTCCGATTGGTTCGTTTATCGGCAATACATTCCTGGTGGCAGGACTGACGATGCTTGGTCAGCTTGTTACAGCGAGTATGGCGGCCTATGCATTCGCGAAAATGGAGTTTAAAGGCAAGAACGTCATCTTTAGCATGTTTGTGGCGACGATGATGATTCCTTGGGAAGTCACCATGATCCCGAACTATCTGACGGTGCGCAGTTGGGGCTGGCTCGATACGTATCAGGGACTGACCATTCCGTTCCTGGCAACAGCGTTCGGTACATTCCTGCTGAGACAATTCATCATGCAGCTGCCCAAGGAACTGTTTGAAGCAGCGAAGATCGATGGCTGTGGGCATATCCGGTATTTTGTGTCCCATGTCCTGCCATTGTCTCGCCCGGCACTTGGAACATTGGCAATCTATTCGTTCCTGAGCATGTACAACTCCTATCTGTGGCCACTGCTTGTTACAAATACTCCAGAGATGAGGACGGTACAGATCGGGATCTCGATGCTGGAGTTCCAGGAATCCACAGCATGGAATCTGGTGTTTGCCGGCACAGCGCTTGTTATTTTACCGTCGCTGCTGCTTCTGGTCTTCGGTTTGAAACAGCTTGTCCGCGGTATGGCCGCAGGCGCGCTGAAGGGTTGATTAAGTTAAGAGTGTATGGATTTAACGGGTTAGTGGTTTGGATACCCAGGAGCGAATAAACAAGGCCTCACTCTTGAAATAAGTTCTTTAAAGGCTGCAAAAGCAGTGGAGGGGACGAAATCGATTCTGTAGAAGCGAAGCGTTCGCCTTTATCACCGGATTTTCTCCTTTGAGGGAGATGAAAAAAATCCGGTGATAACAGCGATCGAAAGAACGATTCGTAACCATAACGGCCACCTTGCAGAAATTAAAGCACTTATTGTGACGTGAGCCCCAAAAAAAGGAGAGCGATTATGATCGGGTTTCGTTTGAAAAAAAGAGGAACATTTGCATTGATGTTGGCTGCACTTATGCTGGTATTGTCCGCTTGTGGCGGAAAAACCGAAACAACAAGCACAACGGGCGGAGCGCAGGCAGATGCTGCAGCTGCTGAACCGGTACAACTGACGTGGTGGCATTCGATGTCGGGTGCAGGGGAGAAAGCCATTAATCAACTCGCTTCCGATTTCAACGCAAGTCACCCGGACATTCAGGTGAAGGCAATCTATCAAGGGAAATATGATGAGAGCCTGAACAAACTCAAAGCTTCCATGGGATCGGACAGTGGTCCGGATATTATCCAGGTGTACGAGATCGGCAGCAAGTTCATGATCGATTCGGGCATGATTACGCCGGTACAGCAATTTATCGATAAAGATAAGTTCGATCTGTCCCAATTGGAGCCCAATATCATCCGTTATTACACCATCGATGGCAAATTAAATGCGATGCCGTTCAACACATCGAACCCGATTCTGTATTACAACAAAGATATGTTCAAAGCTGCTGGTCTGGACCCGGAGAACCCGCCTAAGACATATGAAGAGTTTGAGCAAGCAGCTAAAGCACTGGCGAAAGACGGTAAACCAGGTGCATCCATGGCCATCTATGGCTGGTTTATGGAACAGTTCTTTGCGAACCAGAATGCAGATTATGTAAACAATGGTAACGGAAGAACCGGTGCAGCGACTGAATCCATGCTGAACTCCGAAGCTGGTGTGAAGACTTTGACATGGTGGAAAAAGATGATGGACGAGAAAACCGTCTCTAATCTGGGACGCAGCACTGACGATACGACCGCTGCGTTTACCGCACAGCAAATCGGTATGACGCTGGATTCCACCGCTGGATTGCGCAAAATTGTAGAGGGTGCTGGTGGCAAGTTTGAGCTGGGAACAGGCTTCCTGCCACGTCCAGCAGATGCCAAAGAAGGCGGCGTCGTTGTTGGTGGCGCAAGCTTGTATATTATGAACAACAAATCCGAAGCTCAACAGCAAGCCGCTTGGGAGTTTATCAAGTACCTGGCTACACCTAAGGTACAAGCCAACTGGAGTGTTGCGACAGGATACTTCCCTATTACGACAGCAGCCTACGATGAGCAAGTATTAAAGGATAATATGGCGAAGTACCCGCAATTCCAGACAGCAGTCGACCAATTACACGCTTCCGCTGATTCGACAGCAACATCCGGGGCTGTAATGGGTGTATTCCCCGAAGCCCGTCAAATTGTCGAAGGAGCGATCGAGACAGTTCTGAATGGACAAGGTACACCGCAAGACGTATTGGATGCAGCAGCGAAGCAAATTACAGACAAGATTGGGCAGTATAACAGCACGGTGAAGAAGTAACTTATTTCTTGAAATAGGACAAACTTTAGGCTGGATATAGCAAAGTTGAAATGTATGGCTTAACTTAGGATTTCATAACGAGTGAGACGTATGCGATGGTCAACCCTGACTGTCGCATCGTTTTGCTGTGAAAAGATCTTGAACAAACTCCTTTTAAGGCGAATTGGCTATAGGGATATCTAGCAATATATGTCGAATACAGAGATCCACATCTTTATTATGTCAGTTTAAGTTACTCAATATAGGTTTTTATACACAGAAATTCACTATAAAAGTAATAAATCTGACATATAAAAGCTGTAAAGTAGTACTTTTTTACCTATTTTTATTTTTTGTCATCAATTTTGTGATGTTTGTGTTCTATTTTATACCATTTAAAAAGAATATTGTTTACACGTAATAGAAGTTCAGTTATCTTATATTTGAACTAATGTACAAGCTTCATGAACAAATGATTATGAATTTAAAACATGGAGGTAGGTAAAAGATGCATGTTCTGCAAATGAAGAGGTGGCTCAGGTTGTTCCTGGCCATGGTCCTGCTCATCACGGGTGCCATTCCAGCCGGATTGTTCAGCAGTAAGGCAGCCGCGGCGGATGAGCCGTTAACGGTTGCTCAGGCGATAGCTCGCAACAATGATGGACTACCGGGGACAGTAGAAGGATACGTTATCGGGTACTTTAACAATAATTCTAAAAACCAACTTCAAACCGAAGCTCCGTTTAGTGGAGGAAGTAATTTCGGACTTGCCGATACTCCAGGGGAAAGGGATTTAAGCAAGATTATGTCTGTTCAAATTCCCAGTGATACCTCCGTACGTGACATATTTGGATTAAATAAAAATCCCGAGCTGTTTGGTAAAAAAGTCAGGATAACCAATGGAACGTTAGCTTCCTATCTTTCTCTTCCTGGCCTCAAATACATTGACTCCTCTTCAACAACCTTCCAACTGATCGATGAGACTCCAGTAACTAAAGTGGCAAACGTCACAGCTAATCCTACTTCCGGCGCTGTTCCAACAGGGACCCAGGTGGCCTTGGAAACAACCACAGTCGGTGCAACTGTATACTACAAACAGAATACGGATGTTGATTATCTTCCCTACACCGTGCCCATCACGGTAAATGATGCAACTCACATTGAAACCTACGCAGCCAAAGAGGGGATCGACAATAGTGATGTTATCAGTTTTGACTACACCATCATCGACAACAGCCCTATTTCAATCTTCGAAGCACGAAATAAATCTGAGAATACACCGGTTACTGTACAAGGAATTGTAACTTATCGCGAAGAATCAGGAGGATTGGCGAATCTATACATTCAGGATGAACATGCAGGAATCGTCATTCGTGGAACAGACGCCACAGCGGAGCCGGGTGATCGTATTGAAGCTTATGGTCCGCTAACGATCTATAACGGTTTGCTTCAGGTAGAGAAGGACAAGACCGGATTTCCAGGCGGTTATATTAAGGTCTTGAATAAAACACAAGATATCCCTGAACCTGTTACACTGACATCCAAACACTTCACACCTGCTGAAGGAGGAGGAAAGGGTACAGGTGGCATTTATGAAGGGATGCTTGTCGAAGTCAACGCTGTTACAGTGACAAGAAGCAGCAGTTCCACCTTTTATGCGACAGATGCCGATGGTGGAGAGATCACGATCTATGCCAAAAATAGCCCTACTGCACTGGCAACAGGCAAAACATACGAAAAAGTGACAGGGGTTATGACCTATCATACAAGTTATGGTCTTGAACTGATTCCACGTACAGCATCGGATGTTGTCGAAAATCTGCTCTCTGTTACAGCCAGTGCTCCATCAGGCGGTCTTGTCAAAGGATCAACAGTGACATTGTCATCGCCAACGGCAGGAGCAGAAATCTATTATACGGTTGATGGTACTGAACCAACCCAAACATCCACAAAGTATAGTGCTCCGATTACAGTAGACCAGGACACGAATGTTAAAGCTATTGCTGTATCGGGTGGAAATACAAGTGAGGTATATACCTTTACTTACAAAGTTCTTCATGAACTGGACAATCTTAGAATCCATGATATTCAAGGAGCTTCCCATAACTCTTTGTATGATGGTTTAGCTGTTCAGAATGTCGAAGGTATTGTGACTTATGTTGTAAATGCAAGCTCCTTCTATATACAGGAGGTTCCTGGAATGGAAGATGAAGATCTGAAAACATCCGAAGGAATTCTCATCTATAAGTCTTCTCATGGAATGACAGTAGGCAACAAGGTGAAGGTGTCGGGTCAAGTCAAAGAATATGCAACAGCGACGACTGAGCTGTCTACGACAGAGATCGTTGCAACAACAATTACGGTTGAAGACAACAACCAACAACTTCCTGAGCCTGTGATTCTGGGAACTAACGATCGAATCATCCCTAATGTAATTGATTCAGATCAGTTTGGGGAGTTTAACCCGGAAACGGATGCGATCGATTTTTATGAGAGTTTGGAAGGAATGAGAGTACAACTTGATAATGCGACAATTATCGGTCCATATTCCAGTGAACCGGGCCTGGCAGTTGTCGTTGACAATGGTTTGAATAATCCGGTACGCACACCAGCAGGAGGTGTTATCCTGACTGCGGATAGTACAGAACCCTACGAGAGTGCGCTTAATCCGCAACGATTGTTCATTAACAAAAAGCCGTCTCAGGCGGTCAAAACTGGTGACAAGTTTACTGAGTCCGTCAAAGGTGTTATGACGTATTCCAACGGCAATTTCAAGGTTAATCCGGAGGGGAATCTTCCAGTCATCACTTCCGGCGGGCTTGAGCAAGCAACAACGACGATTCAGCAGGCCGATGGTAAGTTGACGATTGCAACTTTTAATGTGGAAAATTTCAGCAAGAAGGATGCAGCGAGAGCTATCAAAATCGGTGGAATTGTAGTCAATAATCTAAAGAATCCGGATATTATTGGCATAATGGAAGTACAAGATAATGATGGAGCTACAGACAGTGGAACAACTGCTGCTGATGCAAGTTTCCAAACTCTGATTGATGCTATTGCATCTAAAGGTGGTCCTACCTATAAATACACGGATATTGCTCCAGAAAACAATAAGGATGGTGGAGCTCCGGGGGGGAACATTCGTGTAGGATTCTTATACAATGAGTCACGTGTAACCCTGAAACAAGGAAATAAAGGGGACGCAGTAACGAGTATCCAAGTGGAAACGGACGGAAGCTTGTCCCTGAATCCTGGACGGATTGATCCAACAAACGATGCTTTTGCAAGCTCGCGCAAGCCGCTCGCTGCTGAATTCGAGTTCAACGGAGAACGTGTTGTTGTGATTGCAAATCATCTGAATTCCAAAGGCGGCGATCTGAAGCCTTACGGAAGTATACAGCCTGCGACAAGAAGTAGTGAAATTCAACGTGCACGACAGGCAACTGCTGTAAACAGTTTTGTTAAAGAACTGCTAAACAAAGACCCAGAGGTAAATGTTGCTGTTCTTGGCGACTTCAATGACTTCCAGTTCTCCAAAACATTGAATATTATCGAAGGTAATGAACTGGATAATTTGGTAAACAAACTGCCAGAGAACAAGCGTTATTCCTACATCTATGATGGAAACTCTCAGACACTGGATCATATTCTGGTGAGCAAAAATCTGTCTGAAACAGCAGCTATTGAAGCGGTTCATGTGAATGCTGACTTCGAAGATTCCAATGGTCGGGTCAGTGACCATGATCCGTTGCTCGCGCAGCTGAGCATTGGAAGCACGGCAGAAGAGGGCGACTTCAACCTGCGTGTATTGCATACCAATGATACGCACGCGCATTTGGATAACATCCCGCGCCGCGTAACAGCTATTAAAGAAACACGCAATGATAACACCCTGGTGCTGGATGCAGGGGACGTATTCTCGGGTACATTGTACTTTAACCTCTTTAACGGTCTGGCGGATCTCGAATTCATGAACATGATCGGATACGATGCGATGACCTTCGGAAACCATGAGTTTGATAAAGGCCCAAGCGTACTCAAGAAATTTATTGAAAAAGCGGAATTCCCATTTGTGAGTGCCAATATTGACTATACGAAGGATGCGAGTTTGGGTGGCTTGTACAACAGTACCATCGGAAATCCAGGTGAGAATTCCCAAATCTATCCGGCCATTATCACGGAAGTAAACGGCGAGAAAGTCGGAATCTTTGGTTTGACGACACCGGATACCGTATCCCTGTCATCACCGGGAGATGATCTGAAGTTTAAGGATTACAAAGCAAGTGCGCAGGCAACAGTGAACATGCTGCAAGATGAAGGTATTAACAAAATCATCGCGCTGACGCATCTGGGTTACTCGGAAGACCTGAAACTAGCAGAAGCGGTAGAAGGCATCGACATCGTAGTGGGTGGTCATTCACACACCATTCTGAACAAACCGGTGGTTGTAGATACGCACACCGATCCGACGCTGGTCGTACAGACGGGAGAATATGACGTTTCCCTGGGTCAACTGGATGTAACGTTCAACGAAGCAGGCGTACTGACAACATGGAACGGCAAATTGCTGAACCTGGATGCAAAGGATGCCTCTGGTGCATACGTCTACGCCAATGATCCGGAAGCAGCCAAGAAATTAGAAAGCTATGCGAAACCTCTGGCTGAGTTCAAAAAAGAAGTAATCGGTAAAACGAACGTATTCCTTGATGGAGAACGCGGCAGTGTGCGTAAGCAGGAAACCAATCTCGGTAACCTGGTAGCAGACGGCATGCTAGAGAAAGTGAAATCTATTGTAAAGGAAAACAATGTTAAAGGATATGTAGCCATTCAAAATGGTGGAGGCATTCGGGAATCGTTCAAGGAGGGAGACATCACCCTGGAACAATTGCTGAAAATGATGCCAAATGGAAACAACCTGTCTGCGCTAAAAATGACAGGTAAGGAAATTACGGCTGCGCTGGAAAATGGCGTGAGTGGTGTAGAAACAGGCGAAGGGCGCTTCCCGCAAGTTTCAGGCATGCGTTTCTACTATGATTCCACGAAGCCGGGCGAGAAAGTTGACGCTATAACCAATACGGTGACCCAAGTCGGTCAACGCGTGCTCAAAGTACAGATTAAGAATGCCAATGGCACGTACACAGACATCGATCCAAACGCATACTACATCGTAGCGACGAACTCGTTTATGGCTAACGGTGGAGACTTCTATCGGTCCATGAGAGCGGCGAAGGATGACAACCGGTACTATGAACTGAACTTGGTCGATTATGAAGTCTTCCATGAACATCTGGACCGTGTAGGTACGGTAAATCAGACAACGGAAGGACGCAGTACCGATCTGAAGGGAGCTCCACTTCCGGGGGATGGCAACGGAAGCAATCCGGGCAGTGGTAATAGTGGTGGAGGTACAACGACACCAACCACACCTGTAACACCAACAGATCCAACAACTCCGACCACGCCTACAACACCTTCCGTTCCGGGGAATGGGAATGGAGGAGGTACTACACCAACCAATCCGGGTATGATTTTGAAAGATATCGGCAATCACTGGGCAGCAGTTGCCATTGAGCAGGCCATTTCCCGGGGAATTGTGAATGGATATCAGGACGGTAATTTCCGTCCAAATGGACCGGCAACACGCGCCGAATTCATTGTAATGCTGGCAAGAGCATTTGAACTTCCAGCCAGCAGCAAGGCGTTGACGTTTAAGGATGCTTCCAAAATTCCAGCATGGGCACAATCCTTTATTGCTCAAGCTGTAGAACAAGGGATCATTAGTGGCTATACGGATGAGACGTTCCGTGCATCCGGCAAAGTATCCCGTGTAGAGATGACGGTTATGCTCGTAAGAGCGCTCGGACTTCCAGTTAAATCGAATGCCACACTAACCTTTGCAGATGCAAATAAAGTACCTGCATGGGCAGTACCTTATATCGCAGCTGCATATGATGCAGGACTGGTGAAAGGTACAGGCAAGAACATGTTTAATCCACTCGTTGAAGCAACTCGTGCTGAAGTTGTAACCCTGTTGATGTCAGCGAGTGAGTTTCAGGCGAAGTAATAAGACTAATCAATCTTCCTATGAAAAGGGAGCCAATCCTCTAATGAGAACAGCTTGCAGACCTTCATCTGCAAGCTGATTTTTTTTACTAATTAATGACTGTTCATTTTTACCAGAGGAAGGTATAGTAGACAGGATTATATTGAAGGAGTGTTGAAATGCAAGATCAACCGGTTTTAATCGCACTATTGGCTATTGCCGCAGGGATTTTCAGTTTGTTGGGTGGAATCAATAATTGGGATTGGTTTATGAAGAGTTTTAGAGCAGGTCTCTTTGTGAAAACCATTGGACGTCAGGGTGCAAGAGTGGTGTATGGGATTTTTGGTATTGTGCTGATTACCATTGGCGTATTATTGTTGCTGATTGGGTAAGCGTAGAAAAAGAAAAGAAATTTGTAGAGTCTGAATACATAATTCAGTTTCACAGCTTTAAACACCTGATAGCTTTAACCCATTAGCTTACCTAATCAATTAAAAGTTACACTAAAAAAGACCACCGAAATTTTTTCGGTGGTCTTTTTGCTAAATTCAGGTTTATCCATCTTAATCTGGTTTAATTATCTTTTAAATCTTCAATGGAATTGATGTCCATATAGGTTGGTACAACCAGACCTGTTTTGGCACCGTCCATATTTGGACCGAGATCATCGATCTGATCCTTATATTTGTTGAAATAATCTGCAGAGGTGAGCGGCAACCATGCAGCTGGAGTTGCATCAACATCACCATTGGCAATGCCGGTCCACATTGGACCGATTTCCACTTGAAGAGAGGTTACTTTGTAACCCAGTTTTTCTTTAAGGATGTACTCCAGCAAGTTCGTACTTGCAATCTCGGAGTCCCAGGCTACGTAACTCAGTTTAATGGAATCTCCATTCACCGGGGTCAGACCTTTGGTCCATTCAGCCACTTTGTCGCTATGCTTCTCTGCAAAAGCTGCTGCGGCTTTTTGGGGATCTTCTCCGTTTTGAATGGCAACCATGATTTCACCCATATTCTCAGGTGTCCAGGAGAAGCGATCCAGGAATTCATAAGCGACAGGTTTGTCTTCCTTTAACCCTTTACGGGCAATGGTATGAATTTGTTCTGCTTCACCGTAGACGCCTTCCGGATCGTCCAGGTATTTCAGGTCATATGCATTGAACATCCAATGCGGTGTCCAACCGGTAACGATAACCGGTTCCTTATTCTTAACCGCTTTATCTAGCGTAGCTGTCATTGCGGCTCCTGAACCTTCAACCAGTTTCCAGTCAGACAAACCGTATTTCTCAATGGCACTCGCTGTGGATTTCATAATTCCGGCACCTGGATCGATACCGATAATTTGGTGATTCACTTCATTTCCCACATTGGCATTCGCCGATGGAGTGGAGGAAGAAGCACCTGTTTCCAAATCTGCAATCGAATTAACGTCTGTCATGTATGCAGGAACAACGAGCCCTGTGCGTACACCGGTCATGTTGGCTCCCAGATCATCCACCTGGTCTTTGTAACGTTCCCAGTAGTCAGCGTGAGTCAATGGCAGCCAAGCTGCTGGAGAGGCATCTACGTCGCCTGAGGCGACACCCGTCCACATAGGTCCAGCTTCAACTTGCAGGGCGTTAACTTTATAGCCAAGTTTGCTTTCCATGACATATTTCAACAGGTTAGTACTAGCGATCTCGGAATCCCAGGCTACATAGCTAAGTTTAAATGCATCACCGTTAACTGGCGTCAGACCTTTGGTCCATTCGTCAATCTGGTCTGCATGTTTCTCAGCGTAGTCTTTTGCGGCTTCTTCTGGAGATGTACCATTTTGGATGGCACTCATCATTTCGCCCATTTCATCTGATGTCCATTGGAAACGGGACAGGAATTCATAAGCAACCGGGTGATCTCCTTTCAAGCCTTTACGTGCGATGGTGTGAATTTCTTCAGCATCACCGAAAGATTTTTCGGGATCATCCAGATATTTTAGATCATATTTGTTGAACATCCAGTGTGGAGTCCAGCCTGTAATAATGATCGGTTCTTCCGCTTTAATGGCTTTGTCCAGTGTGGCAGTCATCGCTGCACCAGATCCTTCAATCAGGGTCCAGTCCGTCAGATGATAATCTTCAATGGCTTTGGCAGCGGATTTCATAATGCCTGCACCCGGATCAATACCAATGATCTGATATTTGACTTCTTCACCTACAGCATTCGCTGGAGTGTTGTTACCGCCGGAAGAAGTACTGTTGCCGCCAACAAAGTATTGTGAGAAACCAGCTACGAGCACAACAAATGTGGCTGCAGCAGTAATCCAGGCTTTTTGTTTCGCTGAGAAGCGTGAGCTTTTCTTACGGCCTGGCATAAACAGATTTTGAGTGAAACGGTCAAGTACGATCGCGAGAACCACGACAGCCAGACCTGCTTCAAAACCTTTACCAATCTGCAACTGTGTTACCGCACGATAGACTTCCGCACCAATACCCTGTGCACCGATCATGGAAGCAATAACAACCATGGACAGCGACAGCATGATGGTTTGGTTAATCCCTGACATTACGGTAGGCAATGCGAGTGGAAGCTGTACTTTGAACAACTTTTGCATGGACGTAGAACCAAAAGCATCCGCTGCTTCGACCAGTTCGCCAGATACCTGCTTAATTCCGAGGTGAGTCAGGCGAATCGTAGGTGGAATCGCGAATATAACGGACGCGATAACACCGGGAACCACACCAAGGCTGAAGAAGGTTACCGCTGGCAGCAAGTAGACAAATGCAGGCATGGTCTGCATAAAATCAAGCAATGGTGTAATAATCCGGGCTGCAGTTTTGCTGTATGCGAGCCAGATACCGATGGGAACACCAAGCAGAATGGAGACTAATCCTGACGTAATAACGAGGCCCAAAGTATCCATCGATTGGGACCAATATCCGAGGTTATCTACGAGCAAGAAACCGATAACTGTAAACAGGGTCAGTGGTATTCGGCCAACAAGATATGCCAATACACCGAGTATTACAATAAACAGGAGCGGATGGGGGAGCATGAACAGCCCGGAGAAAAATCCGACAACCTCCTGAATAACAACAGAAATGACTTTAAATAATCCGGAGAGCGAGGTGCTCATCCAGTCAACAATCGCTTCAATCCACGATGCTAGTGGTATTTTGGGAATCATTCACAAGTTCCTCCTTTACTGCAACTTCACCGCTTAGTGCTCCAAGCAGGGCACCGCGGACGATAACACCTTGCAGACGGCCGGTTTCGCCAACAACAGCGAGCGGCACATGGGCTGAACTTACAATTTCGAACAATTCATGAATCAGGGTTTCGGGCGCTACAGTCGGCCCATCCGTGATCAGAATATCGTTCAACACTTTGTTTTCGCGCATTGCGCGGGTTGCATCCTCTGCTGTAATAACACCAAGCAGCTTCTTCGAACGGTCAATGACAAACAGGTTGGAAATACCACGTTCGCGCATTAATTCGAGGGCAACACGAGGACCACGGTCAAGCGTAATCGTTTCAGGACGTCGCATAACATGAGATGCGGTAAGGACCTTGGACAAGTCCACGTCTTCGACGAAGCGGGCCACATATGAGTTGGCCGGTTGAATCATGATTTCTTCCGGAGTACCGATCTGCACGACTGCGCCGTCTTTCATGAGGGCAATACGATCGCCGATGCGCAGCGCTTCGTCCAAGTCATGGGTAATGAAAATAATGGTCTTTTTCATTTTATCCTGAAGCTCAATCAGCTCATCCTGCATATCACGACGAATCAGTGGATCAAGTGCACTGAATGCTTCATCCATTAACAGGACTTCCGGGTCATTCGCCAGCGCACGAGCCAAACCTACACGTTGCTGCATCCCGCCACTCAGCTCATCCGGCATTTTGTCTTCCCAGCCTTTAAGGCCAACCAGTTCAAGCGACGTTTTTGCTTTTTCCCGACGTTCATCTTTATCTACCTTTTGAACTTCGAGTCCATACTCCACATTATCAAGAACGGTACGGTGCGGGAATAACGCAAACTTCTGGAATACCATGCTGATCGTTTTCCGACGCACTTCGCGCAATTGTTCTTTGTTCATCTTACGTAGATCTTTACCATGGACAAGAATCTCTCCCGATGTCGGTTCAATCAGACGATTGAACATACGAACAAGTGTAGACTTACCACTTCCGGACAGTCCCATGATGACGAAAATTTCACCTTCCTGAATTTCCATGTTGACCCGGTTGACACCAACCGTTATCTGTTTTTCTTTGGCCAACTTTTCTTTGCCCCAACCTTGCTCCAGTAATTGTAGACCTTGCTCGGTTTGGGGTCCAAACAGTTTACTTACATTTTTTACTTCAAGTATGGTCATGTTTTCACCCCTTCTGATGTGTTGTGCACTTCGAACGGCTTTCAGCATCCACAAGCCCATACACTTGTGCGCCCAGCCACGAAATCCGGTAATCGTTGCTTCGCTTCCCGTCTTTCTGGGTAACGTTTTGTATTCTAACAATACTTAACCCGTATAGCAACCGAATAAACAGTACATAATGTTTGTACAGTAAAAACTGTACAAAGTTTTCCGTCCATATGCTCCGTCATTCTCCTTATTCTGGCTAATAAGACACCTTTACATTTGATATCGCTTTTTCTACAATAGAAAATGTGCTGAATCTAAGCAGTTTTTTTTGGTTAAAAGATAGTCGTAGGCGTTTGCAACTTGGTCAAGCTCCCATGAAATACATGGGGTAACCTAAAGCCTGTTGGCATATAGGATGTCCTGCCGGATACTTTCCCATGTAAGCCGGATCTTAAACAGTTGCAATTATTTTGCCGAGACTGGGAATGTTGAGAATGGAGGTTGCAAGCATGAGCTTGGACCATTTACAAGAGGAACAGCAGGCAACCGTTCTTAGGATCCGTAAACGCGTCATTGAAGCCATTGGGCGTAATATGGATCTCTACGGCGTTACGCTGTCCACGGGACACTTATATGGATTGCTTTTTTTTGCAGACAAACCTATGACCCTTGACGATATGGGCCGGGAAATGGAAATGAGCAAAACGAGCATGAGTACCGGCGTACGTACACTGCTGGATCTAAAAATGGTGAATAAAGTATGGAGCAAAGGCTCCCGGAAAGACCTATATGAAGTGGAGTATGACTGGCATCAGACGTTTACGGATTATTTTGTGATTAAATGGAGAAAAGCCGTGGAGAGTAACCTTCAGGTACTGCGCAAATCCGTTGATGAACTGAATCGTTTGATTGCTGATCTGGATGAACAAGCAGATGCTGAACTTCTTCACATTCTTAAGGAAGACAAGCATAAGGTGCTTCAAGCAGAGGCCTACTACAAATGGCTGGATCGCTTGATTGATACCATGGAAGATGAAGAAATATACAAACTGGTTCCGAAGGAAGAGATTAAGGAACATTAATAACAGCAAAAGCAAAGAGCCCTTTCCGAATTGGAGAGGGCTCTTTTGTCTTGGGGGTTACGCACTTGTACATTTATAATGAAGAAAAACACATGCTTTACAATTGGCCGATTAATCCCACACGTGATAAGGTCACAAGCTGCTGAACGATCTGTTCCAGTTCGTCCATGATCTGATGGCGTCCGCTGGGGGTCCAGGATCGTACAGACCAATCGGATATATCGTGTACGTTACCTTTCAACACGGCTGGAGATCGATTCCAGGCTGTAGTTTGTTTCATACGCCGAAGCAGTTTCTCACTGGCAGGAGTATTGGAGACACGGTTCATGAACAGATGATCCGTATCCAGCATGGGGATGCTATCTGCCGCATACTCATCTGTCATTAAGTCTGTACATATGATCTGTGCAGGGTTCAGTCCAAGTTCACCGTAGATAAGGCGATTTAATGGATGCTCGATATTTTCCTGGAGCCGGATAGACTGATTCGTAACCTGCATAAGCATAATACGTTCTTGCCCGAAATGATGCTTCAAACGGAGTCCGATATCAAGGTTGCGAAGCTCAAGCTGTTTGAAATTCTGTAAGGCCTGCTGCTCCCGTCCGACCAGTTCAGCAAAGCGTACATGATTTTCTTTCCATTCATGGGCCTGATCCATGATAACCGTAGGTGCAATACTTTTGAGCTTATCGTAAAAGGGTTGATGATAAAAGTCACCGATAATCAGGTCCGGCTTGGCCTGACGTAATTTCTCCAATTGTGTGGATAGCCGCTGCTGCTGCTCGACTTCATCAAGCTCCCGATCATGGAATCCGTCCATTGCAGCTACGGGAGACAATCCGAGCGAAGAGAGGTTCTCATGAAGTCCCATTCTGGACGCGGTAGCCACGCGAATTTGGTCTTTTTTCATATATAGGCTGGGTGCGATCCCCAAGGTTTGTTTGAATTTGCGGCTAAAATAATATTCATTGCCATAGCCAACAGATACGGCGACGTCTTTGATTACACATGTTTCCTGCTTGAGCTGTTTTTTGGCCTCGTCAATCCGTAAGCGATTCAGATAATCGGTAGGTGACATGCCCTTGGCTTTCTTGAAACTGCGAGAATAGGAGCTTGGCGTCAATCCGGCAATTTTGGCCAGTTGATCCATGCTGATACCTTCACTCATGAACCTTTTCATATACATAATGCTGCGTTCAAGCGCCGGATCGACCTTCTCATAATTTTCTTCAAGCCGGTTCTCCGAGAGATACTGCAAAAGCTCGTGCAGCTGGCTATGTATACTGATAAAGTGATCGGGGTGAACGCCGCGGTAGGCTTCATACAATTGTTCAACTCGCGCTCTGGCTTGTTGGTCATGACGAACCATCAGTCTGCCTGTCTCCCAATCCAGCGGGAAACCAGAAGAGGAGGACATTTTCCATTGGCCACGCACTTGCTGCAAACATACCGTATCCATGCTAAGTATTATAAACTCCGTAACAGCCGAGCGTGCAGCCGCCTCAATCGTTGTTCCTGGCTTAAGAACATACAGTTGATTGGCTTCGGCGGTATAGACTGTATCGTTCAAGACCAGAACACCGTCTCCTTGTAAAATAAGACAGAGCATGGGCCGGGACACCGTCTTGCCCTGCACACGGAAATGCTCCCCGCGCCGTACACGGCACATGGAAGAGAGGAGCGGTAGAGATGAGGTTTCAGAAATGAAGGAAAGCTGTTCAGTCATACGGACCATCCTTTTGTCTTATTTTCTTAATGATAACAATTATCATTCTCATATGGAAGATGTTTTTGAAAAATAGTTTTGGACATGAAAAAAAGAGGATACCCAGAGCCGTGATGGCTTTAGAGTTATCCTCTATATTTGAAACTAGAATGTTGAGATAGCTATAAGTCTCTATAAGTCTATACCCACATGCGTGGGTTAGTTTGGCACGACCAACAGGATATCATCCAGGAAAACGTCGCTTAGCACCTTTTTGCCTGTGCCATTGGCTTGCACATGATACAGCCGATAGAGATCATTTGCGTTGATGTAGAACATGCCCGGAACATCGTCATGAAGCTGGAACGTTGACCATTCCTCTCCAGCAAGCTTGGTTACTTTGAGAGCTGTGCTCACGGAATAAAGACCATTTGTACCGGATAGATATGCAATAGTTGGTGTTCCGTTGGTCAACTGAGCAGTTACGAAAGTGACACTGTTCAAATTCAGGTTGGCAGATTTGGATACCTTGTTCCCGGCGATGGTTTTGGCATACGCCTTTTTGTCTGCATCCACAACGACAACCTTATCCGTACCCAGTGGATTGACCTCCCGGATGCTCTTACTATGAATCTGAAGTGTTTTGCCAGAAGTGGTTAATGCAAAGGCTTTGCCTGTTGAATAATCATAATCCTTGTTGCTATCCAGCTTGATGCCTTTGTTGTACACATACAGATTGTTGCCCCAGCCACCAGCATAAACAGCGTTCACATCCAGCTTTGCTTTGGGATTAACTGCTGTACCTTTGCCTGTATTGTAGTTTACCTTGTACATGATAATGGCGTTGGTAGAGTAGTACTGCTCGTATGGGTCAGTGTTCACCATCAATTGCAGTTCGTTTTTGGCCACGTTCATAAAATAACGACTCTCTACTGCACCAGCAGCAATTCGTTGCACTGCTCCGCTTCCATTGGATGCCTTAGAAACGATCCATGGGTTTCCATTAACGAGCCCGTTATAATATACACGGCCTTTCGTTACGGCGAGCAGCGGGAAATCTGTATCTGCTTTGTCTGCAATTTTGGTGGCAGCGGAAGCTTCGCTATTGCCATTTCCACGATAGATCGTTCCTTTGGAATCCATATAATAGATGAACCCGTTATCCGTAAAGTAGCTCAATACATCTGTCGCATACGTTTCAGCGGAATCACTAGAACCGTCATTGGGAACGCGAAGCAGCGTTGTGGAAGACTCGGAACGAGTGTAATAGAGATAGGTTCCAGCCGCAGACAGACCATCTCCTTCAAAATCAAGCAATACCTCTGTAGTTCCGCTTCCGTCACCGGATACTTTGTACAATACACCATCGGACTCATAATATACCGTAGTTTGGCTGAGGGAAGCTGCATGAGCATTGGCTCCGCCTCCAAGCACTGCTGCCGTGATCAGTGTGAACAGCAGCAAGGTGCAAACCGTGCGATGCATACGTGTAGACCATTTGTTCATAAATCAATCGGCACCCTTCTTTTTATGTATGTAAGTAACACATTATCACCTTACGTTATATCGGTAAACTATGGAAAATATGTTACACATCTCAGTCAGATAAAAACGACAGAAGATCAGATCTTCTGCCGTTATATTCAACCATATTCAGCCTAAATCTGACTTTCAGCCAGCTGTTGACGACTGTTCCACAAAGTAACCAGACGAAGCAAAATGAAACTGATGAGCAGAAGTACTGCTCCGACCAGGATTAACATGAGAGGACTGATAAGCAGCATGCCGCTCGCCTGACCAGCAATCAGCGCAAGCAATGGAAGAACGACCAGTCCTCCGAGTTGATAGGCCTCCTGAAATCCACGTACCTTCGCCGAGATCAGTACATTTAACAGAATGACCACAAGACTGCACGTTGGAACAACCCATAGAACCAGAATGATCCAGTTCAGATTGGGAAACATCCATGCCCCGAACATGGGATACAACAGGATATTGGCAATGATTCCGTAGATAATGAAGGTAATCCAGGATAACAGCAGGGAAGGAATAAGGGCAGCTAACACCTTGCCTTTAAACAACGTATCCATACTCATCGGAGTGAACAGAAGACTTTCCAGAGTCTTGCGCTCCTTCTCGCCTGCAAAACTGTTGGCCGTCAGAATGCTGGATGCCATCACCGGAATGATGAGAAACAGGGGTGCGAACATGTACAAGGCCAGGTAATAGACAATACGATGGTTATCCGTAGGCATCGAAGCAAGCTGCGGAATCCGCCCGGCACGGGTTAGGTTATCCAGTGTATCAAGCAGGAAACTCATATTGCCGAGGGAAGCAAGTTCCATCCTTGAGGCTGCCCAAATGAGTATCCCAGGCATGATGATCCCGATAACTAGCGGAACGATCAACATGGGCAGCCAAAGCTGCACACTGGCTGTGATAGCTCGAATATCTTTTCGAACAAGTGCACGTATGGCTTGTCGGTTATTCATGATGATGTGCCTCCCTAATGGCAAAATAAATACTCTCCAGATCGCTGCCCGTAATCCGGGCCTGATAGACTTGTCCACGCTCACTCAATTGTCGCAGTAACAACGGAATATCTTCACGGGTTTGAAGCTGAAAAACGGCTTTGTTGGCGGAAACCATCTCCGGTGTACACCCTGTTACCGTCTGCCAGCCATTCGGCATGGTCGCTTCAACCTCAATCCGGGGTGAGGTCAGGTATCGGTTGACGATCTCCTGCTCCGTACCTTCCTCAACCTTACGCCCCTTTTCCATAAAAATATATCGATCACACACGGCCGATAGTTGGGATAACACATGAGACGATACGAGAATCGTCATATGTTCCTCTTGATTTAGCCGACGGATGATTCGGAGGACCATCTGAATCCCATCCGGGTCAAGCCCATTGGTTGGCTCATCCAGAAAGAGAATAAAGGGGCGGTGCAGCAGCACCCGCGCTAGACCTACGCGTTTTTTCATGCCTGTGCTGTAGGTACCTACTTTTCGATGTTGATATTCCTGCAATTCGAACAGATCCACAAGCTCATCAATCCGTGCTTTGGCATGTTGTACACCGAAAGCTTCAGCGAAAAAGATCAGGTTGTCACGCCCACTCATATTTTCATACAATCCACTCTGCTCGGTTAATGTGCCGCATAGGGCGAGTACGTTCTCCGTCTCACGGAAGGGATCGAGGCCGTTAATGCTCACTTGCCCACCCGAAGCGCCGAGAACGCCGTTCATGATGCGGATCAGGGTGGTTTTGCCCGAACCGTTAGGACCGATCAACCCGGTAACGCTGCCTTGTTCAACCGTGAAGCTGACATCGTTCAGTGCCTGATGCACTTTAAATTGCTTAGAAATGTTGCGAACTTCAATCATGCACATTCACCGTCCGATCTGAGTTTGGAGATTATACGTCCAGATGAGATATATCGTTCAAATGGAGGGCCGAAATATAAAAATTATACGTCTTTAGTCCCAAACGCAAACAGCAACTTCACCCTAAAGTCCGGCGAAATCGGGTCTCAGGTTTGTTTTCACTGTGGTCTATACCATGTATTCTGGTTAAAAGGATGCAATATCTCGTTTCATTGCCATCCATAACGTGGTAATTAGACTTAAGGCCTCTTACATATCATGAATGCCTGAATATTCATCTAACGCCGGTCTTGGTTAGCCAAGGCCGGTTTAACGTCGTTACTTGGCGTATTCATCCAATGGAACGCCTCATTTCTTGTGATTACATAACTATTTCGTCTAACACATCATATGAACACTTCCAAGTAGGAAACATCAGATGTGTTTGGACCAGAGGAAGGTGAGCGAAATGACAGCATCCAATGAGTATCGCTTCCAGGTGAATCTAAGCGGTATGATCCAGATTCTATCGAACCATCTATACAGCAGCCCTAAAGTATTTTTACGTGAATTAATGCAGAATGCGACCGATGCCATTACAGCTCGAACAGAAGCGGAACCGGGATTCCAGGGTGAAGTACGTGTGGAACTGACCGGAACAGGCGAGCAGTTGACCATGATGGTGGAGGATAACGGCATTGGTTTGACAGAAGCCGATATCCATGAATTTCTCGCGATGATAGGTCAATCCTCGAAGCGTGGGCAGCAGGCCTTGCTGGATGGAGAGACTTCGTTTATCGGGCGATTCGGAATCGGATTATTGTCCTGTTTCATGGTGAGTCATGAAATCGTCATGCTGACGCAATCCGCGAAGGGTGGACCTTCGATGGAGTGGCGGGGTAAGCCCGATGGAACGTATACGATTCGGCAATTGGAGACACAGTTGTCTCCTGGAACGAAAGTATATCTGCGTTGTACGCCGGACGCAGCGCATTATTTTGAAACGGAATATGTGAAAGAAGCCTTGTTCTATTATGGAGCGCTGCTGCCTTATCCAGTCATCCTGCATAGTGACGGTGTTCAACATATCGTCAATAGCGAGTCACCGATCTGGTTGATGGAGCCTGGGCTTGCACGTGGACGCAGAGCGGAAGTGCTGGCTTTTGGTGAACGATTGCTGGGAGAGAAGTTTCAGGATTTCATCCCACTGACGACGGCTTCAGGTCGTACAGGAGGCATCGCATTTGTTCTTCCGCATGCAGTTAATTTGAATGCCAAGCGTTCTCACCGGGTGTATCTGAAGCGGATGCTAATCTCGGAGAAGGCGGAGAATATTTTGCCGGATTGGGCCTTTTTCGTGAAATGCCTTATCTGGACAGACGAGCTTCAACCTACAGCTTCACGGGAACATTTTTATGAAAATGAAAAGCTGGAAGAGGTTCGCTCCGAACTTGGCGATGCCCTTCGTAAAGGATTGGCCGACATGGCTGAGCGCCAGACGGAACGGCTGCAAAAGCTGATTCGCCTGCATGCGCTGTCGATGAAGGCACTGGCTGTGCAGGATCAGGAGTTCTATGCCATGATTCACCGCTGGCTTCCATTTGAAAGTACCCGTGGTCATCGGGAACTGGGCGAGTTGATGAGTGAGGGAGAGACGTTGTACTTCACTACCACAGTGGATGAGTATCGCCAGATTCATCATGTCGCGTCAGCCCAATCGATGCTGGTCATTAACGGTGGATACATCTACGACAGCGATTTGATGGCAATGCTGCCACAAGTGGTGCAGCATGTTCAGACGCAGCGGTTGCAGCCGGATGAGGTATCCATGAGTTTCACTGATGTGCCACCAGCTGAACGGAATCAGTATTATGATGCCTTGCGCCTTGCTGACTCTGCTTTGCAACGTTTCCGCTGCCGTGCAGAGGTCAAGGGCTTCAAGCCAGCTGATTTGCCGGTGCTGTTCACGCTCTCGCAGGAGTCTTCCACGCTGCGTGCATTGGAAAAAGCAAGTGAGGAGAGTACAGAATTATTCTCCTCCGTCCTTGGATCATTGTCATCCGGAATTAGTTCCGCAGGTTATTCGACCCTGTACCTGAACATCAGCAATCCAATTATTCAGCGGGTCCTGACTACACCGGATGCCCAAATGACTCCCATTGCCATTGAGATGTTGTATGTCAATGCATTAATGATGGGGCATTATGCGATGAATCGACAGGAGCTTGAGGTGCTGAATCAGGGCATCGTTCGTTTTATTGATTGGGGTTTGCGTGCGAATACAGATCGTAAGGGGGATGCCTGATGAAGATTGAAATGGATTTTGAGGATTTGATGGATGAGGCCTATGGCCTGCCTAATGGAACAGCGAAGCTTGGCATGCTAGAGGAAGCGGCAAGAGTCGCCGATGTGAATGGCATGGAGGAGGAAGCGTACGAAGCGCGTTCAGAGATCGTGGAGACCGCGACATTCTGCGGTTATCCGATGAAAGCACTGATTGCTTTTTCCTGGCAGCTGGGCAAGTTTGATCAAGAGCCAGAACGCTATGACGAAGAAACGTTAATGTGGTCGTATAAATGGATTTTGGGAGAACTATCCAGCTTCCCGGAAGTGTCTCGCGATAAAATGATGGAGCTGCTGGAGGACTTTGGACGTCGCTTCAAATCATTTGGGTACAGTGAACGTTCGTATTGGTATTATCGATTCCGCATATCCATGGATCTTGGCGATCTGGAGGAGGCGGGTACCAGTTATACGAAGTTCAGAAGTATGGATCGTGACTTTATGAGTGATTGTGAAGCCTGTGAGCAGGACGAGATCATGCGCTACTGGTTATTGGCAGGTGATGATGAGAAGGTATTGGAAGCAGCGAAGCCCATTTTGAAAGGGAGAATGAGTTGTGCCGAAATTCCGCACCTGACCTTATCGGAGATTTTGATGCCACTATACCGACTTGGCAAGATTGATGAAGCTGACAAACATCAGGCCAAAGGCTATCGCATGATCAAAGGACATAATGATTTTGTGCAGAGCTTTGCTGAGCAGATGGATTATCTTGCACGCACGAACCCGGCGAAGGGCATCGATGTACTGGAAGAAAGTATAGTGCTCGCGATGGACCATGAAGATCCGTTTGCCAAAATGATGTTCTATGCCAGAGCAGCACAATTGTTGCGCCGCTGGGCTGATGAATCTCCAGGATACCGATTGCGGCTTCCCGCTTCATTCCCTTATGAAGGAGATTCAGGAGATTTGCGTATACTGGCCGACTATTTTGCGGCATATGCCAAAGCGGCCGCAGACAAATATGACCAGCGGAATGGCAATCAACATGTCTCTTCCATGTTAAGCGAGGTATAGGAGAAGAGGAAGACAGCAGAGCATTCCGGCTACAAATGGTCAGCGTACAAATCAAAACAGGCTTGTTCAGAGGGAGGAAGCTCCTCCTTCGAACAAGCCTGTTTAATTTTTTATGTTATGAGTGCGAGAGTAATACTGTTATTGCAATCTGGTGTTCAGTTTATTCAGGATTCACGGTTGCAGGTGCAGCCGAAGCATCTTCAGCAGGTTTTTCGTCTTCAGGGGAAGCCTCCGCTTTTGACTGTTTTGCCATCAACTCAGCTACGATTTTATCGGTTGGCTGCGTGAACAATTTATACATAATCGCTGCCTCTTCCTGGCGGATCAGTGGTTTGCGCGCAAGGAAATCGACTGATCCATCCTCCAGCACCTTCACTT
The DNA here is from genome assembly GCF_900107875.1 of Paenibacillus sp. 276b. Taxonomy (NCBI): domain Bacteria; kingdom Bacillati; phylum Bacillota; class Bacilli; order Caryophanales; family Paenibacillaceae; genus Paenibacillus; species Paenibacillus sp. 276b. The sequence goes on from NZ_FNRR01000002.1 coordinate 535,174, forward strand.
CAGGACCGTGGATGCCTAGCTTAACCATCATCTGGATCGCAGGCACAGCCCAGGCATCTGTCTGCCCGGCCAGCTTCACATCCTCGAACAGTTCATTTGGATATTGCAGCTGGAGAGTTCTCCAAATCATCACCATAGCTTCCTGACGTGTGATGACCTGATCCGGTTTGAACTGTTTCTCATCCGCACCGGCGATCATGCCGGATTCATAACCTAGCTGAATGTAACCGGCAGCAGGGTGAGTTGCCCAGTCGGTATCCGCAGGTGGCGTCGTTTTGCTGGCTTTCAGCCCGCTCATTTTAAGGACATCCTCAATGAATTCAGCCCGTGTAACGGCATTTTTGGGTTGAAAAGCTTCATTTGCATCATTGGTATAGTATCCAAGGGATTGTAATCCATAGATGGCTTCAGCATAAGGACTATTCGCCTGGACATCCCGGAAGCCTTGGGGTTTCTGTCCTTTTTTCTCATATCCGAACGGGTTGAGATAAGGTTCTTTCATGTAGATGGTTCCATCTGCATTTTCCTTAAACGCCGTGAACTGGTCTGTTAATTCATCCTTGAAGAGATGATCTTCAACCTGGATCAGATTACGTGGGCCTATGAAAGCATCTGAAATGCTCAATTGTCCGGGTTCTTTCCCGCCATCTTTCAGGGAACTGACAATGGTGCTCAGTCGCAGATCCGCGTATAGACCAGCGAAGCGTTGCAGCTCATCCGCTGATTGAGGTGTATATTCCTTGAATTTGACGGGCTCCGCATATTGCGGGAAGAACGTCTGGATAAAGGCCGGGTAGAAGAAATTACGAAGTGCTCCCGTCTGGTTGTAAGTAAGGAAAACGCCGGTGTTTTGCTCAGGAATAAGGAAGAGATAAGAGCTGAATCCGATCAGGTCGCCAGCTTTGGTAATAATTTTGGAACTGCTGCCTGCACCCGGAAGCTGAAAAGCGGCTTCAAATCCATAAGTGGTATTGGGTAGCAGCGGATGAATGGAAGAACGGTATTGTTCCATGCTTTTTACCGTAGATTCTTTCCAAATACGTTCGTTATCCTTCACACCATCATTCAGGAAAGCGATCATGAAATTCCCGATATCCTCTGCCGTTGAGAGCATGCCGCCTTGAGGCATAGGTGTTGGGGAAAGGGTGTACAGGTCGAGTGGATTATGGCCCGCATCATAGGCTGTTGCAAGTTGGTTTTTGAACTTGCCGTTCAGCAAGAAACTGCTGTTATCCATACCCAGAGGTTTGAAGATATGCTGCTGCATATACGATTCAAAAGGCTCGCCGCTCACATTCTCCACAATCATGCCAAGCAGCAGGAAGGAGAAGTTGTCGTACATGTAGGCGCTACCAGGTTCTCGAACGACAGGTGGCATATGTAACTTGGCATATTCCTCCATCGATACACTTTTGTCAAAGTCATCATGGATGTCTTCCTGCTGCGGGTCGCGAATCTCGAATCCGGTGGTGTGTGTGAGCAGATTCTCTACCGTTACAGGTTTGTCAAAAGGATTATCGAAATCCAGTCCTTTCACATAGGTCTGGAAATCAGCCTTCAAATCCACCTTGCCTTGCTCTACGAGCTGCATGACAGCGGCTGATGTGAATGTTTTGGAGACCGAGGCGATACGAAAGGTGGTATTTTTCGGATCAACGGGCGTTTTACTCTCCAAATCGGAATATCCATACCCTTTCTCTGCCACGACTTTTCCATCTTTGACAACGACTACGGAAGCACCAACATATTGGGCCTTCGCTTCGGCGGAATCAAAAAATGTATCCAGAAAGGCTGTCGCGGACTCCGTTGTCAGCGCTGTCACTTTCCCTTTTTCATTGACCGCAGCAGGTGCGGTCTCCGCTTGCACGGCGGGTGCCCATAGACTGAGCGACAGGACCAACGCCATGAACGCCCCCGTTATGGAGGTGAGTCTGAAGCGGGTGCTTCGATTGGATAAATGCATGTAAACACTCCTTCAAAAGAAAATTTTGTAAATAGGACTCTCCTGTTATTACTGATTACTGGCCCGATAAGTTTCAAGATAGTAGATTGTGATATACATTTCCAATAGAACTCAAAACTACCAGGAGAAAGTCCAGCATAGAGGAGCTTGGAATTTATGAGGCATCTGCACAGGGTCGTGGTTCACTTTGAACCGTTGACGGCCGGAGCGACTGACGGAAAAATACGAGAGCACCGATCCCCATCAATACATACAGGCCAGCCATTGCATAGGAAGGCAGAAAGGCCCCCATCGTTAGGCCAAGACTACCCAGGAGAGCGGCCGCGTTATAACTCATGCCGTCTGCAGCCATATAGGCAGCACGGTCGGATTCAGGAATCATGCCAGCAAGCATGACCTGACGGACGGGCGCATACATGAGCTCACCGATGGTTAGCAGTACAGCGGATGTAATAAGCAGCCAGGCCCAATTGCTGAAAGCGAGCACGGCAAAACCCGTAGTGTACAGACACATGCCGACAGTCATAATAAATCTGGACTGGAAACGCCCCAGCCATTTGGAGAAAGGAATGGCCATGATTACGACGAGCACAGTGTTAATCGCCATGATCAGACTGAACATCTGCAGACCTGAGATGTCCCAACGGAACAGTTGGGCGTTGAATTCACTTTTCAGACGAACGGCGATGTATTTATCCATTTGGAATTCCAGAGAGACAGCCAGCACTGTTGCGGTGAAAAACACCATAAAACGTTTGTCCCTAAATACACAGCCATACGTTTTCAGTATGTTCCTATTAATCGGGGCATCAAGCTGATTCGAGTGTTTAATATCCATTGTTTCGTGAATATATAACAAGAGAATAAATAGTGTAACCAAGCTCTCCATGCATACCAGACTGAACAAAATGAAGCGGAAGGACTCGAATAATAACCCGCCCATCAGCGCACCAATCGTAACGGCAACGTTGGTGGTCCAATATTGCAGCCCATAGACATACTGACGTTCATGTTCACTGCTCACGTCTACAATCATGGCATTGGCAATGGGTCCGGTGATACCCGAACTGATGCTACTAAGCAGAAACATGACACAAGTTAAAGGAACGGAGTCCATCCATGGGGAGTTGGCGGCAGCCAGCAAGAACAGGGCGAATACCTGCAACATTTGGGCGATGACCATCAGTTTCTTGCGCCCGACTCGGTCAGACCAGTATCCTGCGCCCAAGCCAACGATCATGGAGGCCACAATATTAACGGTTAACAGTATACCTGCCCAGCCTGCACCAATCTGGACACTCAGATAAATCGCCATAAAAGGAATAATGGATTTCTGAGTTAGATCCGTAAAAAAATCAGTAATGATACGAATCTTGATGTTGGGATGCAAATCAGTATATTTCATGTGCAGTTCTCTTCCTTCCCGCTGGTGTTGTCGATGTACCTGAGTATAATGGAGGAAAACCTGAAGAAAAACTGTAGAAGCGTACGAGTCAATTTCGTATTTTACTCAGGGAAGGAAAGGCAGGGATAGTTGTGGAGGTCATGGATCATTATATTCAGCTTCGCGTGGCCTTTTCGAACGTGGACGAAGAGGAAGAAATACACACAACGATTGGTGAGCTGGCGAATCATTTATGTTGTACGATGCGCAATATGAATCTGATTATGAACAAATTTATGGATCATGGCTGGATCAGATGGAGCCCGCAACGCGGCAGAGGGAAGACATCGGTGCTCGTTTTTTGCCATCCTCTGTTACAGGCTGTTCAGGAACGATTTGATCGACTGTTGCAGGGAAACAAGTTGGAGGAGGCCTATATGCTGGCTTCAACAATGCCGTTTTCGATGCGAGAAATATTGATGCAAGGATTACAAGGCCAGTTCGGTCTGCGTTCCGATCACGGCGCTCGGGGAAGAGTTGATACACTGCGAATTCCACAGGAGACTGCTTTTGAGACATTGGACCCTACCCGGGCTTACATGTGGGGAGAAGTTGGAATTGTTGCGGAGGTATTTGATCGCTTGGTGCAGTACAACGCTGAACGCCAAGTCTGTGAACCGAGTCTTGCCGTTGCATGGGAGAGCAACCCTGAGGGAACAGAGTGGATCTTTTATTTGCACAAAGGCATAGTCTTTCACCATGGCAGGATGCTTAATGCAGAGGACGTAAGATATACGTTTGAACGGATTCTTTCCGATCAGGAGAACCCTTGCAAGTCACTGTTTGGCTCCATTCATCACATAGAAACGTTCGACGAGCTAACGGTGCGCTTTGTGTTGCGGTTTCCCAACTTTATGTTCCCGGATCTGATGAGCAGCATGAATGCATCCATCTTACCCCGTGATGTGGAGCTTGACCCGATGCATCCGATTGGTACGGGGCCTTACCGATTGACACGCAATCATCCCAAGCTGCTTGTGCTGGAGGTGTTCCCTTCGTATTTCAGGGGGCGGGCGTTTATTGATCGGGTTGAAATATGGCAGCTTCCTCAGACGGGTCTAGTGGAGTCAGTGATCAAACAGGACTTGTTTCCAGACGGACTGGCTCGCTTGATTCAACATGAGGTTCAGGGCGGTGTGTTTATGACTTTTAATATGCGAAAAGAAGGCCCACAGCAGGATTTATACTTTCGTCAGGCTGTTCAGCAACTGATGGATCCACAAGAGATGATGGTGGCGTTGGCACACACAGGTGTACATGCTGCATATAGCCTGATTCGGGACAAGTCCAAGGAAAAGCAGATACTTGAACGAATAGAATCGAAGCCAACAGCCCTTTCTGCTGACTTATCTCTCGTAAGAGCTTCAGAGCTGTTACAACGCAGCTGCTACGCAGGCCAGATTATGAATGTGTGGGTAGAGGAAGGCGAGAAAATGGAGACAGACATGGCCTGGTTCGCACAGCGTTGTGCACTTATTGGACTGAAAGTGAGTGTTACGCCAGGTAATCCGGTAGATGCCGTATACCATGATGAATTCGCCTCTTATGATTTGATTTACACGGGTGAAGTGTTCGATGAGCATGTGACGCTGAGTCTATTAACGATGTATACTTTCCAAAATACGCTGTTCCTTATGGCATTGGATGACGAGCGAAAAGCGAGCTAGAACGTGAATGCAGACACGTCGTTATGATTCAGGATAGTGCTGAGCGGTTGCGTACGCTAATGACGTTGGAGGGGCGACTCATTCAAGAGGCCTTACTCTTGCCTACATACAGCTTCAGGGAAGAACATGCACACCACGTTTCGCTTCAGGATTACCGTGTCGTAGCATACGGTATGCCTGATCTGCGTCGATTGTGGGTGAAGAGAAGTCAAAATACAGAAGAAGATACTGCGAGTTATCCGGCGTATATCCCATTGTGGTAAAGAGTGTAATTACTACAATGGGATAGGCCGGTGGGGGCTACTTTTATACTGAAGGTGTCTTTATAAATCCAATTGGATTCGTACCTGGTTCCAGCAGTAGCGGAATGGAGAGAGAGCTTATGGTGTCCTCTTCATCCGTCTTAAACGTAAAAGTGATTTTCAAGCCAAACAGGACAAGCTCTACGGAAAACGTATCTTTTCCAGTGTATTCCATAGGCATTTCAATGGCATTCAATGTGGCCTGTAACCCATCGTTCGTCTGTTGAATAACGATCTCGCCGTAACCCGGATGATTATAACTTCCCGCATACGCATGGATAGGACGATCATGGGGATGAACCTGAGCTTCCACTGGTTTTTCCTCAACCGAGGTTTCTGGCGTAGTTGGTGTTTCTATGGTGTCTGTTGCTGCTTCGGAATCAGTTGAATCTCCAGTCATTAATTTGGCTAATCTCCCACTCCAATCTACAGGTTTCAATTCAAGCAAACGATCAATAACGTTAAAAGAAATCGTGTAGGGAAGAATGCTTCCATTGGTATTGCAAAGGACTACAACACCGATCTGTTCCTCTGGTAAAAAGGCGACCTGTGAAGCGAATCCATCGATTGCCCCGCCGTGATGAATCATGGCGTTCCCGCGATAAGAATCGATCATCCAGCCCAGACCGTACGTGCTAACAGGCAGCTCTTTGCTGTGGAATGGTGAATCACAAGCCATTTGCGGGCTGTGTGTAACAGCCAACTGTTCTTTGGAAATCAGTTGATTCCCACCCTGTTGCCCTTGATTCAACTGAAATTGCACCCAGGCGATCATATCGACCAGATTGCTGTTAATGGAGCCAGCAGGGCCTACGGCATCAATTTTCCGAAAAGGTATCCGCGTATTCTCACCATTTTGATCCATATAAGGGAAGGCGAAGTCAGGTTGATTCTGCATCTCATCGACAGAGAAGACACTTGAATTCATACCAAGTGGGTTAAACAGGGACTCCTGGACAACATTCTCCCATGAAGTTCCTTTGAGTTGACCCACCAGATAACCAGCGGCCATATACATCAGGTTCTGGTATTGCCATTTGTTCCGAAAGTCCTCATTAGGCTCCAGATACTGAAGCGCGTTTACGAGTTCTTCTCTGCTCCGTGATGAGTTATACCATGCCATATCGTGCCTTGGAAGTCCGGAGCGGTGACAGAGCATATCGCGGATGGTCAGGCGTTCTGTAGCTACCGGATCGAACATTTTGAAGTCTTTCAAATACGTTCTAACAGGTGTGTCCCACTTCAGAATGTCCTGATCCACCAGCAGGGCAGCGGTTGATGCTGTGAAGGCTTTGGTACTTGAACCGATCGCGAATAGGGTATGGGGTGTAACTTCAAGCTGGGACTCCAGATCGCGATAACCGTATCCTTTTTGCAAAATGACTTCATCCTTGTGAATAACCGCTACCGCCACACCTACTCCTTTCCAACGTTGAAGCTGCTCTTCCACAAAATCATCCAATCCATTCAGCAATGAGTGAAGATAGGTTGTGTTCATTATTTTCCTCCAATTTAAAATAGAGTTGTACATCAATTAAGCTACATAATCGTGGTATGTAATTACATGGGTTGGGTTGTTATCTGTATTTACTATGAAGAATCTGGTTGGATTTTACATCCTACCCGAGACTGATTTTGTTACCAGATAGGGTGTTGCGGCACTGATTGATGGAATGCTTGTCAAACTAGTCCGCATATATCGAACAAGTCCCTCATAACATGTACTAATCAAGTAGGGGTTCTGCTGTACGCACAATCCTGAAGTGAAAACATGTGCTAAAGGGGATGATGTCATGCGCCGAATATCATGGATGCTTGCCATGGTATTGGTCTTATCGACCTTACTTGCCGCCTGCGGGAAGAAGGATGCGGCAGCCGTGGTCAAAGATCTGAACGAAGTCGTAGGAGAAATGGAAAGTTATCAGGGGGCAGGCGTTATGACGCTGCATACCGGAGATACGCCGCAGCAGTACAAGGTCGAGGTATGGCATCAAAAGCCTTCATATTATCGTATCGCGTTAACGAATGCCAAAAAGGATGTAACACAAATTGTACTGCGCAATGATGAGGGCGTATTTGTCCTGACACCGAGTCAGAACAAAAGCTTCCGTTTCCAGAGTAACTGGCCGGATAACCAAGGCCAGGTTTACCTCTACGAGACGCTGATCCGCAGCATAACAGGTGATTCGACCCGCCAGTTTGCCGATGAGAAGGAAAGCTATGTATTCGATGTAGCTGCCAACTACAATACACATGCATTGGTCAGACAGAAAATATGGTTAAACAAAAGCGATTACGCTCCAAAACAGGTAGAAGTATCCGACTCGAATGCCAATGTGGTGGTCGATGTGAAGTTCGATAGCTTCAAATTTGGTACCGAATTTGAGAAAGACGCTTTTGATATGCAGCGTAATATGACTGCTGCTACTGAAAATGGTGGCAAGGTTGGTACTGACTCAGGCGCGGCTCCTGCTGGGGAGGGTAAAGAGACTACCAATCCTCAAGCTGCAACAGAGGAAGGTTCTGCATCCAATCCAAGCGGAACCGTTAGTGATGGACAGACGGGTGTGAGTGATAACGCCGAGCAGCAAGGTTCAGAAGATCCAGCCAGTGGGAAAGGAACCGAAGAACCGACATCGGCCGAGCCGGAAGGTACAGGCAGCTTCGGGGTTATTCAGCCGACCTATGCACCGGAAGGCGTCAAGCTGAAAGACGATCAGATCGTGGAAGGATCAGGAGACTATTCGGTTATGCTTCGCTACGAAGGAACATATAATTACACGATTTTTGAAGCGCGGCCGCAGGACAGAGCGGTATCACTTGCGCCATCCAGTGTCGTGGATCTTGGATTCACGCTGGGTATGTTGAGTGGAGATGCCTTACAGACACTTACATGGATGACAGATGGAGTGGAGTACCGGATCACAAGTGCAGATCTTCCACAGAATGAGATGGTACAGATTGCGACATCGATGCAGGAAGAGTCAGGGAAATGATTTGCAAAGTATAGTCGTCCTAACATAAGGAATGCTAAGAAGCATCGGAGATGAATTCTCCGGTGCTTTGCTGCATATACAGGTCTTCGTTCCTGTTTTATAGCAATGATTCGCAGAATTTGATTTCGGTTGAAGCTATGAGTATCAACAGCCCATGACCCTGCGTAAGATAAGCAAGGATTAGGTCCAGTGCACTCAATAATGCAAAACACGCTTCTACGCGGGAGGAACCGGGTAAATAATACGATATAAGCAGATGAGTTACGTTATGGAGAGATGAATATCTCATTCATGGTCTGGCTTATGGGTCTTATTCCGCGTTTGCTCCCGACTTCAGGATAGCGCTCCTGTATGTGTTTTGGACTGCAGATCTTCCGTTCATTTGACAGTCACATGCTTGAGCATTACGATGGAGTCTGACGTGAGCCGGATTAAGATGATTAGAGAAGGTGACTTAACGTGCAAGAACAATATCGGCCGACCCAAGCGGAAATCAATTTGGATCATTTGTGCAACAACGTAGACGCTTTCCGTGAAACATTGCCGCAAGGCAAGAAACTGCTCGCTTGTGTAAAGGCAAATGCCTATGGACATGGGGCAGTGGAGATGGCCAGAGAACTGGAACGAGTTGGCGTGGATTACTTAAGTGTAGCTTTTCTTGACGAAGCGCTTGAATTGCGACAACACGGAATTACCCTTCCGATTCTGGTATTGGGCTACACGCCGCCAGAAGGCATCGCTGAAGCATGGAAACATGATGTAACCATTACGCTGTTCAGTAAGGAAGTACTCGAAGCCATTCAACATCTGGAGACGGGCACATCCTCTCGTAAGCTCAAGGTTCACATCAAAATCGACAGCGGCATGGGCAGACTTGGCCTGTTGCCTGGCGAAGAGGCAGTTGCTTTTATTCAGGAAGCAGCCAAGCTGAAGCAGGTGATGCTTGAAGGCATGTTTACCCATTTTGCCAAGGCGGATGAAAAAGACAAGACCTATACACTGGAGCAGTATCGACGGTTCCGAGGCGTGGTTGATGCGCTGCGGGATCAGGGATGTGTCATCCCGATTATACATACGGCGAACAGCGCCGCTACCATTGATACACCGGAGTTGTCCTACGATATGGTACGTGTGGGAATTAGTCTGTACGGATTGTATCCTTCGCGAGAGGTGAATCATCAGGTAGTGAAGCTGTCCCCGGTATTGACACTGAAGACGAAGGCGGTTCTGGTCAAAACGCTGCCACCTCATTGGGGTGTTAGCTACGGAACCCGTTATGTAACACAAGGGAACGAACGAATAGCGACCCTGCCTATAGGCTATGCAGACGGATTTTCAAGAATGCTGTCAGGTAAAGCACAAGTACTTGTGCGCGGCCGCCGCGTTCCCGTCGTCGGTACGATCTGCATGGATCAGTGTATGGTGTCGCTACAATCTTTTGCAGCAGAAGCAGAAGAAATTCAAGTCGGCGAAGAGGTTGTTCTCATCGGCCACCAATCGGGTGCAGTCATTACTGCAGACGAAGTGGCATCTCAGCTCGGTACGATTCCCTACGAAGTGATCTGCATGATGGCGCATCGAATCCCGCGGGTTTATACCCGTAATGGAGCAGTAGTCGCCAGAATCAACCCTCTTTTGACATCCTGATAGCTCGACTGGACGCTATTACCAATAAACTTTTTTTCAGAACAGAAGGAAAACTGTCGGAGCATCTCGAATTATGAATGATGACTGGGATGAAAAATCCTGAAAAGAGATGTTTGGTCTGTACGAATATTGTTCCCCGTGTTTATAATGGAGTACAGCATACTTGATATACTCGGGGCATATATATTCCTTTGTATAAAAGTTCTGGAAAAACGTAATACTGGTTCACAATGGCGAAAGGTTTGTGGGGGTGGAAGAAAGGTGGCCAACTTGCAGAACACCAAGCGGATCATGATCAGTTTGCCTGATTATCTTTTGCAAGAAGTGGATGGCATCGTAGCGCTGGAGAATTCCAACCGCAGCGAATTGATTAGGCAGGCCATGAAGCTGTATTTGACGGAGCGTAAGAAACGTTACATCCGTGAATCGATGCAGCGAGGGTACATGGAGATGGCGAAGATTAACCTCACCATGGCATCCGAGGCCTTTCACGCGGAGGAAGATGCGGACAGCACTCTGGACCGCTTAGTTAGCGGGGTGTAGACATTGATCGTAAAACGCGGTGACGTTTTTTTTGCGGATCTTTCTCCCGTTGTTGGTTCCGAGCAAGGTGGAGTCAGGCCGGTTCTGGTCATCCAGAATGACATCGGCAACCGGTTTAGTCCTACTTGTATTGTGGCGGCGATCACCGCCCAAATCCAAAAGGCAAAGCTGCCGACGCATGTAGAGATTGATGCGGCGGCACACGGCTTTGACCGGGACTCGGTTATTTTGCTCGAACAAATACGGACGATTGATAAGCAGAGGCTGACCGACAAGATTACCCATCTGGACGAGGAGACCATGAAACTGGTCAACGAAGCCTTACAGATCAGCCTGGGTTTAATCGATTTTTAAGGCACCAGGCAGTTGTTTCTTTGTTCTGCCGTGCCATCCGTAGACAATGGATGTTCCTTGCAGGAACACACAATTTCAGACAGCAATCAAAAGAGCGTACAACAGCCTAATGGCTGGGGTACGTTCTTTTGATTAAAGCTTCATGAAAGCGTAGAACATTGTGAAGCTTTTCGTTATAATGATACCTGAGAAACCGTTTACGTTAATCGACATATATAGAGGTGGAGGAGACACATGAGCATTTATATTGATCAGGAGAAGCTTCAATTTCATCTACAGACTCAAAAGGCAAGCTATGTATTTCAGGTACTGCCTTCGGGATATTTGGTACATTTATATTATGGCAAAAAACTGCGTGATACCGATCTGAGCTGGCTTCATGTGCGTACAGAGCGTGCTTCGTTCAGCCCAAATCCGGTGCCGGAAGATCGGACGATCTCTTTCGACACGTTGGCAGTAGAACTGCCGGTGTATGGTACAAGTGATTTCCGTAATCCGGCAATCCAATTGGAGCTTGAGAATGGTTCAACCGTTTCGGAGTTTACGTATACAGGCCATCGACTGATCAAAGGAAAGACAGCGCTTACCGGACTGCCTGCAACTTATGTTGAGTCCGACGATGAAGCCGAGACACTCATCGTTGAACTGGAGGACCGTGTTGCAGGGATCAAGATTGAACTTAGCTACACGGCCTTTACGGCCTTTAATGCGATTACGCGTTCCATGCGCATCATTAATGAGAGCGCTACCTCGGTGAATATTGCACGTGCGCTCAGCTCTTCCGTTGATTTCCCGCATGCCGATTACGAATTGCTGCAATTGTCAGGAGCATGGACGCGTGAACGGGATATCGTTCGCAGACCGCTTGCTTCCGGCCTGCAAGGCATCGAGAGTCGTCGAGGCTCAAGCAGTCACCAGCAGAACCCGTTCATTGCACTGATGACACCGGGTACAGACGAAGATCAGGGTGAAGTCTACGGGTTCAGTCTTGTATATAGCGGCAGCTTTACAGCACAGGCAGAAGTGGATCAGTTCCACACCACTCGTGTATCCCTTGGAATCAATCCATTTGAGTTCAGCTGGAAGCTGGATTCGCAGGAGTCATTCCAGACGCCTGAGACGGTCATGGTCTATTCGGACGCAGGTCTCGATGGTATGTCTCAGTCGTATCATAATCTGTATCGTGAACGCCTTGCACGTGGCAAGTTCCGTAATGCAGAGCGTCCGGTTCTGGTCAACAACTGGGAAGCGACCTATTTCGGCTTCAACGCAGATAAGATTGAACAGATCGCCCAGGCAGGGAAGAAGCTTGGCATTGAACTGTTCGTACTGGATGATGGATGGTTCGGACATCGGGACAGCGATAACTCCTCACTTGGTGACTGGATTGTGGACAAGAACAAATTGCCACAAGGCCTGGATGATTTGGCCAACCGGGTAACCAGTTTGGACATGCAGTTCGGACTATGGTTCGAGCCTGAGATGATTTCGCCAGACAGCGAATTGTACCGTGCTCATCCGGACTGGTGTTTGCATGTGCCGGATCGTCGTCGTACGGAAGGGCGTCAACAATTGGTACTCGATTTCTCCCGTCAGGATGTGCGTGATGAGATTGTACGCATGCTAAGCGATGTGCTTGGATCTGCGCCGATCACTTATGTGAAATGGGACATGAACCGGAATATGACGGAAGTGGGTTCTGCATTGCTTCCAGCAGATAGACAGCGTGAGACTGCGCATCGTTATATGCTTGGATTGTACGAAGTCATGGAACGTATTACTTCGGCGTTCCCGAATATCCTGTTCGAGAGCTGTTCAGGTGGTGGCGGCCGTTTTGATCCAGGTATGCTGTACTACATGCCGCAAACGTGGACCAGCGATAATACGGACGCGATATCCCGTCTGCGTATTCAGTATGGTACAAGCCTGGTATATCCGGTAAGTTCAATGGGGTCACATATCTCAGCGGTTCCAAATCATCAGGTCAACCGAATTACTTCCCTAGAGATTCGTGGACATGTCGCGATGTCGGGTAACTTTGGATACGAGTTGGATTTGACTCGTTTCACAGAGGAAGAGAATGCTATCGTGAAGGCTCAGGTTGAACTGTACAAAGAAATTCGGGGAACCATCCAATACGGAACGTTCCGGCGCCTGCTAAGTCCGTTTGAGGGAAATGAAACGGCATGGATGTTTATTGCCCCAGATGGCAGCGAAGCCGTTGTATTCTACTTCCGTGTGCTGTCTGAACCAAATGCACCGCTCCAACGTCTGAAGCTGAAGGGCCTCGACCCTGATGCGGATTACCGCCTGAAAGGTGGTTCCGAGACGTTTACCGGGGATGCGCTGATGTATGGTGGGATCTCTGTAGGCCGTGCATCGGGAGACTATTGGAGTGAAATGTTCCGCTTCGAACGGGTATAATAAACTGGCGTGAATGCAGTGTTTGTCAGGGGAGACCGGAAGACGTCGGGGAGACGTTTTTCGGTCTTTTCTTATGGTTGAGATGAAGGTTTGATACGTAATCTCAATTGTAAGAACTTGTAACATGGACGAATGCTGGAAATCTGAACGGGATTTTGTGATAATATAGGGGAGAGGAATCTGCATGAATGCAGGTTCGATACTGTGATTACAGCAGCAAAGCTGCCCTGAACAAGCTTCAACTGAACGATTCAGGAAGGAAAGAGGGATTTATTTGTCTGAACAGGAAACGGTTCTGGAACCCAATGAAGAAACAATAAAGGCAGAACGCCATGAACGAATCATCAAACAGGTAGCCAAGGAACTGTCACTGTCCTTGAAGCAGGTCCGCACAACGTCGGAGCTTCTGGACGAAGGCAATACGATTCCATTTATCGCCCGCTACCGTAAAGAAATGACTGGAGAGCTGGATGAGAACCAGCTGCGGCTCATTGAAGAACGCATCGTATACTTGCGTAATCTGGAAGACCGCAAAGTGGAAGTCATCCGTATTATAGAGGAACAAGGCAAGCTGACCGGAGAACTGAAACAGTCTATCACTCAGGCAGTTAAGCTGCAGGAAGTGGAGGACTTGTACCGTCCGTTTCGTCAGAAGCGGAAAACCCGTGCCAGTGTAGCGAAGGAAAAAGGTCTCGAACCACTCGCTGTCTGGATCTGGGGTCAACCAAAGCAAGGGAATCCTCTGGAGGAAGCTGCGCGTTATATCAATGCTGAACTTGGGGTAGAAGATGCAGAGGTTGCACTTCAGGGAGCCAAAGACATTTTGGCTGAGAATATTGCAGATGATGCTGCTATTCGTGCATGGATTCGTCGTTATACGCTCGATCATGGCATGCTGACTTCGGAAGCAAAGGATGCTGAGCAGGAGTCTGTATATGAGAACTACTATGATTATCGTGAATTAGCCAAAAAAATGCCTCCTCACCGTATTCTCGCCATTAACCGCGGTGAACGTGAAAACATTTTGAAAGTGGGCCTGGACGTGCAGCCTGAACCGGCTCACCGTCATATGGAAGGACAAATCATCAAGGGTGCATCTGCGGTCCAAGACGTTTTGCGTGCTGTGATTGAAGATGCTTACAAACGATTGATTGCCCCTTCGATTGAGCGTGAGGTTCGTGCAGAACTGACGGAAAAAGGTGAAAACCAAGCGATATCCGTATTCTCGGCTAATCTTCGTAATCTGTTGCTTCAGCCGCCGATTCATGGCAAACGTGTGCTTGGTGTCGATCCTGCCTATCGAACCGGTTGTAAACTGGCTGTGGTCGACGATACGGGCAAGCTGTTGGAAGTGGCTGTTACGTACCCAACGCCACCACACAACAAGAAGCGTGAAGCTGCTGAGGTTTTCCATCGGATGATCAAGCAATATGATATCGGGTTGATTGTTATCGGTAATGGTACCGGATCCCGTGAAACAGAACAGTTTGTTGCCGAGATTATTCAGGAGAACGGGGACGAAAGTCTCGTGTATCTGATCGTCAATGAAGCTGGAGCGAGTGTATATTCTGCATCCAAGCTGGCCCAGGAAGAATTCCCGGATCTTGACGTTGCTGAGCGGAGTGCTGCTTCGATTGCCCGCCGGGTGCAAGACCCGCTGGCTGAGCTGGTTAAGATTGATCCAAAAGCCATTGGTGTAGGCCAATACCAACATGACGTATCTCAAAAAATATTGGAAGAAAGCCTGAAGGCTGTTGTGGAATCCGCAGTTAACCATGTGGGCGTGGATGTGAACACGGCTTCGCCTTCACTGCTGTCCTATGTTGCGGGTGTAAATGCCACCATTGCCAAAAATATCGTGAAATACCGCGAAGAGAACGGCCGGTTCACGAATCGTCGCCAGTTGCAAAAAGTGCCGCGTCTGGGTGCCAAAACCTATGAGCAATGCGTAGGCTTTATGCGGATTGGTGAAGGCGAGAACCCGCTGGATCGCACACCGATTCACCCTGAATCGTATAAGGTCGTTGATCAGCTCTTTAAGGAGCTTCAGGTTGCGCTGGACAAGCTGGGCAGCAAGGAACTGTCTGTTCTCCTGTCGGAGCAACAACCGGAACAGCTGGCTGTGAAGCTGGATGTGGGTGTACCTACACTGCGTGACATTCTGGACAGCTTGCAGCGTCCGGGTCGTGACCCGCGTGAGGAAATGCCGCTACCGATCTTCCGCACGGATGTGCTCAAAATTGAAGATTTGGTGGAAGGCATGGAGCTGCAAGGTACGGTTCGTAACGTGATCGACTTTGGTGCCTTTGTTGATATCGGCATCAAGAGTGACGGACTTGTCCACATCTCACAGCTGAGTAACGGTTACGTCAAACATCCGATGGATGTTGTATCTGTCGGGGATAATGTAACGGTCTGGGTGATGAACGTGGATACCAAAAAAGGCCGTGTCGGCCTCACGATGAAGAAGCCTGCTTCTTCTAAGCAGTCTTCCTAATCCAACACAATGATTGGAGAACAGCCTTCCCTGTAATGGGAAGGCTGTTTGTTGTCAGTTATAATAGTACTGTTGCCCGTACTGTATTGTTCGAAGGAATTTTATGAATGAAGTGAGAGCTTGAAGTGGACGGAGAGAGTGGCGTCAGATTTTTAGAGTTCGCTGTCCGCGCTGCGCGGGGTGCCACTTGTCGGTTTATTTCGGTAAAAGAACCAGCATTCGTTCAGCAGCTTGATCTGTCTGCTGTCTTTTTTGTGAAATGCACGCATCAGTTGATTGCAAAGCCATTGAGGCAAGGGTATCTCCTCCTCTTGCATAATTCATCTGTACGTTAGCATATGTGGCAATAGCCTGGACTGTGCGAATTAACCCTTGATGAACTCGGAAAATTCAATATCTATACGGATATGTACTGAAGAGCGAGGCGTATGAATGTAGGGTTGAAAGAAAATGAAAAAAAGCGCAGCCCCTGTTTTTAGGAGATGCGCTTTTAGTTCCATCCTGCATTAATAATAAGTCCATAGGTGGATTAGAGTGATTCCATCTCTTCTTCATACCATTGCTCTAATTGAGCCTGAAGCGCCCGGATCTCAGTGAGCAGGGAAATCAAAGGATATTCACTCTCTCTTAGTGCTGCAAAGCTTTGTTCAAGCGCATTGATATAATCAAGGCCTCCGATGATGGAGAGTTGCTCGTCCAGAAGATCAAGATTGTCACATTCGGCGATTGCCCAAGGCAGAACAGGTACATCTGCTGCGGTAAGTTTGTCAATTTCTTTGTGCAGGCGCAGGTTGAGCGCACTGAGTTGATAAGCGTAATCGGCAGGCATTTCCACAAACTGCAATTGCTGTTCCTGCTGCAGGATGACGTAGCGCATTGTAGGCATAACGAGTAATAATCTCCCCTCATACATTCTACTTGACAGTGTAGCCTACGAAACGGTTAAAATTCAAGTATTATGGCGGAAAAACAAATGGCCCAAGAGGTGTGAAAGGAGGACAAACCGATGGAAAATGAGGAATTGCAGCAATGGATTGAGCAGGTGTCACTCGATCATTTCGGGGTTCCGTTCACTCACGAGGCGCTGTTTAACCGTCGTCTGACGACTACAGGTGGGCGTTATATGCTCAAGAGTCACCGAATAGAGATTAATCCTCATCAGCTCGAAGCCTATGGGCGGGAAGAGGTTGAAAAAATCATCAAGCATGAGCTTTGTCATTACCATCTGCACATTCGTGGACGCGGCTACCAACACCGGGACCCTGAATTCAAAGCCTTGTTGCAGAAGGTGGGCGGTTCGCGGTTCTGTCAATCCCTTCCTGATGGAAAGGGCAGAAAGCCATTACCGTATCGCTATAAGCTGGTGTGCAAGAGCTGTGGCACGGAATATTTGCGTAAACGCAAAGTTGATCCGAAGCGGTACCGCTGTGGTCGATGTGCCGGCAAGTTGGGGATTCATACCATCTGAGGTGAACGTTTTTTGGAAACAACACTTCTTACCACAAGACCACAAGACTATATGCAATATGCTCCCTGATGAGCATTTATGGGAGTATCTGAAGCTTATAAAGAAAGTCACCGAAGGCATGTTGACTTGGAATATTAATCATGATAAATTTAGGTTATTCAAGATTATTATTCCCTGATAGCTCAGTTGGTAGAGCACTCGACTGTTAATCGAGTTGTCACAGGTTCGAGCCCTGTTCGGGGAGCCATTCTTGGAGAGATACCCAAGTGGCTATAAGGGGACCCTCTGCTAAGGGGTTAGACTGCGTAAGCGGTGCGAGGGTTCGAATCCCTCTCTCTCCGTTCTGAACAAAACATAATCCCCCTCCTCAGTAACCTTTAACGGATACTCAGGAGGGGGATTTTTGATGTATCGTCATTTTGCCAATGTACAAGAAAGAATGCCCGATTGCGTCCCTATAATGAAATGCCCAATACCTCGTACAAACCCTTCTTGCCAGCTTCCGTGACTTCCACCGAACGGCTGCCTTCCTTCTGGCGGGTCCAGTCCAGCTCAGACAAGCGGCGTCCCAGTTCGTCTCCCAGTACTCCGGAGATATGGTGACGACGCTCACTCCAATCCAGACACTTGCGAGCCACAGCGCGGCGTGATCCGGCTTTCCCTTCAAGCATAATGCCAAAAGAAGTGAACCATTGAATCCCTTTCTCTGTAATGTGGTAATCCTTGGCCTGCTCATCCTCAGGTTCTTCGAGATAACCTTCCCGTAATAAAGCTTCACACAACGATATCCCCAATTTTCCGGCAAGATGCCCATAACAGGTTCGAGCAAAGCTTAGATGTTGAAGCTGGTTGGACTGTTTGAGGGATCTCACTTGTACTGGTGCGGCGATACTTCCCATCGTCTCAATCAGAAAAGCAACCTCTTTGCCTGCGAGACGATAGTATCGATGTCGTCCTTGCTGTTCAACGACGAGCAGCCCGCCTTCTACCAGCTTCGCGAGATGACTGCTTGCTGTTTGAGGAGTAACACCCGCCATGTATGCAAGTTCGCCGGCAGGAAGCGCACGACCATCCAACAAAGCTTCCAAAAAAATAGCACGACTGGGATCAGCAATTAACGATGCAATCACAGAAATATTCGGATAGGTATTCATACTTCGATGATACCTTAACTATTGGTGTATTACAATTAATCATGCATGAATTAGAACCCAAGAGATGGAAGGGATGGATTGAAGAATGGAGGAAGAAACAATGTATACCAATGATAGATCGCAAGAAGAGTTTGGATCAGAGCATCAAGTGGGCTGGACCAGCGAATTGATACAGCACGAGGTGATAAATCCAAGTATTTTGTACTATGGCACACCGGTATTGCTGCTGAGCACGTTAAATGAAGATGGAACGACAAACTTGTCGCCCCTTTCTTCATCATGGGCACTTGGAGACTGCTTGGTACTTGGAGTCGGTATTCAGGGCAAAGCCTTTGAGAACCTGAGTCGTCATCCCGAATGTGTGATTAATCTGCCGGAAGCATCCATGTGGGAGCAGGTTGAGGGACTGGGGCGTTATACCGGAATATATCCCGTTCCTGAGGAGAAAAGGAGGATGGGATTTGAGTTTTGCGATGATAAATTTGCCGTCTCTGGACTGACACCCCAAAGTTCAGTTCAGGTTGAGCCGGATAAAATAGAGGAATGTCCGCTCCAGATTGAAGCCGCGGTACAACACATTCGTATTCCCGAACATACACCTTTCATGGCGATTGTGGAAGTGAAAGCGTTGAAGGTACACGCACATACCCGACTGATTGCAGGTTTGAACAAGATTAACCCAGAGAAGTGGAACCCTTTAATTTATAATTTCCGACACTATTATGGACTTGGAGAAAGGTATGGGGAGAGTTTTCGGGCAGAGAAGTGATGTGTGGATTGAAATAGCATAGACAATCAATAAGTAATCCAGAATATATGAAGTGGGGCCAGTTGTGGTGCTACTTCTTTCTGTCTATATGAGACTTCATTATGATTTCATCGGGGGAATCATTGAATTTGGCTATTTTATTAGGCAGGGATTGGGTAAATAGTAAAGAAAGATACATGTAAGCATATACATAAGAGAGGTGATGAACATGGAAATGGAATACTTAATGCGTGTACTCATAGCTGGCATATGCGGCGTGTTGATCGGATATGAGCGCAAGAACCGAATGAAGGAAGCGGGGATACGTACACACTTTGTTGTTGCGGTGGGTGCAGCATTGATGATGATTGTATCTAAGTATGGCTTTCAGGATCAGGCAGGCTGGGCGAATCTCTCGCTTGACCCATCCAGGATTGCCGCACAGGTGGTCAGTGGGGTTGGCTTCATTGGAGCAGGGATGATCTTCACACAGCGTCACACGGTCCGGGGATTGACGACAGCGGCGGGAATCTGGGCGACTGCAGGAATGGGACTGGCTGTGGGTTCGGGATTGTATTGGACTGGGGCTGGGGTTACGCTGCTTATTGTAGTGGCACAGATGCTGCTGCATCGGCCGACACGCTGGTTGGTGTCCGCGAGAACAGAGACGCTGACCATTCGACTTCTAAAGGAAGGGGACACCCTCAAAACCGTTTTGGCTTTGCTTGGACAGGAGAAAATCTCGGTGGTTGGGTTCAAAACAGAACAGCAAATAAGCACAGACTCCGGGGAGGAGACTGTACTTGAATTCACTCTTCAACTGCCTGGATCATATCGGGCCGAGCAATTAATTGTTTTATTACAGGATGTGCCTCACGTTCGATCCGTTGATATGAGGTGAGCCCAGGCTATCGCTGGTTCGTTATGTCGCGCAATGCCGAGCTATCACGACAATCGATTACTGACCGCCTTCAACGACGGTCTCCGGCCGGGAAACGGGCTTGCCTTCAAGAACACACTGAATGGCATGTGCGACACCATGCTCCACATTGGTCAAAGAGATAGCCTTGGCAAGCGCCTTAATCTCCGGTTCAGCATTGCCCATGGCAATACCGAGTCCTGCCATTTTCAGCATGGATACATCGTTGAAGTTATCACCAATGGCTGCTGTATCTTCCATGGAAATGTTCAGATGAGCTGCCAGTTTGCTTAAGGCGTTACCTTTGGATACATCAGGATGCTGCATTTCAAAGTTGTGTTCAGAGGACACCACCATGGCTACATCGGAGCGAGAAGCAAAGTATTCGCGTCCCTGCTGCAATTGAGCCGGATCCATTGAAAAGGCCATAATATTGTAAATGTAAGCTTCGGAAGGGATTTCCTGATGGGAGTTTACGCGGTCATAGTCTTTCTTGTCATAGTGCTTCTTAACAGCTCGAATAAGGCGTTCAATATCCTCCCCAGGACTCGAACCCAGGATGCGATCCATCTCAGCGAGCATCGCCTCGTGGCTGCTTATAGGAGCGTAAATACCCTGTTGTGTGGAGGCCTCGTAGTAGCAATGATGATCTTCCAGCCACTGCATGACGGATGCGGCCGTTTCACGCTCAAGTGGAAGATGGAATAGGCGTTCACCGTTGGCATCGTGGATGGTAGCTCCGTTGGAGCCGATGACTGGTGTGTTAATTCCGCCTTCGCTGCTTATAGTTAATACGTCGGAATAGACCCGACCTGTAGCAATCGTAATCTTCAATCCTTCTTGTTGCGCCTTATGGATTGCAGCTGCGTTTTCCGGGCTGATCTGACTATCTCTGTTCAATAGGGTTCCATCTAAATCGGTAGCAAATAATTTCATATGTTACAACTCCTTTTCAATTGTAGGTTCAGGAATGAGAATCTCGACTTGTTGCTCGGCTAGAAAAGTCCGCCAATCTTGGGAAGGCCATTGATCTGTAATTAACATATCAACAAGTGACCAGTCCGCAAAACGATAACCATAACGCTTATCAAACTTGGAATGGTCAGCGAGTACAATAACCTGTTTTGCAGCCTGCATCATTTTGTGCTTGATCTTTCCTTCTTCTTCAGAGGCACTGAAGCCATCCATCGTAATTCCGCCAATGCCGATAAAGGCTTTGTCTACATAATAATGGGAAAGAGTTTCAATCACTGAAGTACCATAGACATAACGTTGCTCCTTATCGACTTTGCCGCCCAGCAAACGAATCTCGACAGCGGTATGATTGGAGAGAAGATCAGCTGAATAAATGGAATTGGTGATGACAGTACAGGACTTGCCATTTAGATTTTCGGCACAAGTCTGCACTGTAGTGGAAGAATCCAGAATAATGTGTTCGCCTTGGCGGACGATAGCAGCGGCTAGCTTGCCAATAGCTCTTTTTTCATTGGAAATGTGGAGCAAACGATCTTTATAGGATCGGTGCTCGTCTGGTGGAACGGGGAGAATTGCACCGCCGCGCGTTCGGATAATGGCATCCTGTTCTTCGAGTTTGATCAGATCCCTTCGTGCTGTGTCCCGGGAAACGTCAAAGAGGGATACAATATCATCAGCTGAGATGCGATTGTGTTTACGCAAATGTTCAATAATCAGCTGCATTCGTTCTTCCTGAAACAAACGTGCCGCCTCCTTATACGTAGCTGACCGTGTAAATAACTGATAGGTTAATTATAAGTACTAATAATGATATTTGCAATATTATAAGTGAATGTAAGTGTATTTAAGTTTTTTGATATTAATTTAACAAAATGCGAAGATTACGATGATAAATTTGTGAAAGACATTTCAGGCGTGAGCAACGCTCTTGACCTCATGGAGAAGGGGAAAAGGAGTGCATAAAAAAAGTTTGAAAAAAAGTGTTGCACATTTAAGTTGGCCTATGATATACTCATTCTTGTCGCCAAGAAAGACAACTTGTTTACAAGGCCCGTTGGTCAAGGGGTTAAGACACCTCCCTTTCACGGAGGTAACAGGGGTTCGAATCCCCTACGGGTCATTATCTTCACCACCTCAGGGATGTACAATCCTGATGAGGAATCCTCAAAAAGTCATAGCTCCTATACAAAAGAGTTACGCATGGCACACACACATTCGGTGAAGTTACAGCAAGAGCCATTAGCTCAGTTGGTAGAGCACCTGACTTTTAATCAGGGTGTCGAAGGTTCGAGCCCTTCATGGCTCACCATTTTTACAATTGAATATGCGGTCGTGGTGGAATGGCAGACACGCTATCTTGAGGGGGTAGTGGGTGTATACCCGTGGAGGTTCGAGTCCTCTCGACCGCATCACAGTAACAAACGTTATAAGATAGACTCTCATGATTATTCATGGGAGTCTATCTTTGTGTTATGAGAAATACCAGAACGTATTCCTGGGATTAAAAGGCTGAGGATTCAGGAAGGTTGTGGTATAATTTAGGTACATGTATTGATTATTACGGTTGGAAGGCGGTTCTGTATGCAGTCGATCTATGAGCGAATTGAACACCTGATTGCCGAACGAGGAATGACCAAGAAGGCTTTCTGCCAACAGCTGAAGATCAGCACGGGCAATCTGGGTGACTGGAAACGCGGTAAATCTATTCCGAGTACGAATAAACTAATTGAGATTGCTTCGTTTTTTGATGTGAGCCTTGATTGGCTCATGATTGGGCGTCCATCCAAGGAGGCGATGGTACGGGAAAAACGGGAGGATTATTTTTTTGACGTGTTGCGGCAATTGAATTGCCAAGAAAGCGAATTATCGACTGTGGAACAGTCTTTTATCAGTGAATATATTGAATTTACCCGTTATCGTAAATCCAAGGAAAGCAGAGATTCAGGCGACTTTCGTTACAAGGGAGAAGATAAGCCCAAAGGAGACGATCTGTTGTAGTACAAGTTAGTGGAAGCTACGACTTGACTGGATTATCTGCGTATATAAAAAAACCTCTGAACACATCCGAAACCCGTCGGAGAGTGGTCCAGAGGTTTTTTTCTTTGAAACTCGTTGCAACATGAACATGCGATTCCGAAAGTTGTTAGTCTGATAGACGTGTAGCCTTCACTTGCGGAATGTGATGCTAGGTTTACCCAAAAGATCGGAGCGAAGGGTGTTCCAGATCTGAAGGCATTGCTCCTGAAGTTCCCAAGCAGCCATTCCGAGCAAACGAACACCAATCCCTCCTGTAGCGAGCAAACTAGCCCCGGCAAGCATGCGACCATCTGGGGGAAGAATGGACCGTACGGACTCCAACTGTGCTGCGCCCAATCCGGGGGCAATCATCCATAAAGCTGCAGTATGGGTGTAGTTTAACAACGCTGCGGATGATTTTGGATCGTCCGGCTCTGGTTCGAGCCCGAAGCGATCCCATACGGCCAATTGCTTCCCTTGCCAGATTTCTGTCAGACTGCGATATCGCTTGAACTGAAAGACTTCTCCCCGATGAATCCGTCCAGCGGACCAGATATCAGCATACGCAAGTATTGCTTGTTCACCCAGCTCAAAGGTCGTGGTGAGTGATGATGAGCTGCCTTTAAACGGGATAACGCATTCAGGGAAGTACTCCAGCACCGCTCCTTGCTCCAGTCGAAAGTGATGGTTCACAGATGACGGAACAGTAGGTGTTGGATGAAGCCTCGTGGCTGATGTACTGCTTAGCATTAAGTGAGTGTTCTGGCCCAATTGCCATTCGGATCGATAATGATCACCGTTCAGCACGCCTGGAGAGACGTCTGAGGTGTATACACATAATTCATCTCCGCCACCCGGAGGTCGAAAGGATCGACTGAACCGCAGAGGGGCGCTATAATACCGATCGGTCATGACGGTGCGCCCGCCTTGGAGGGCGAAAGTGGCCCGAAGCTCGCTGCGGCGTATCACGGCCTCTCCGGTACTGCGGTTCGGTCCATGTTCAACTCCATGTGAAGAGGAAGAAGGATTAGTGGCTGTGAGTCGTTCCGTGCTCATGAGTGTGGGTATGCAGATGCGCAGCGGAAGCATCGTCATCCATATATTGATGTTCAAGCCAATGGACGATTTCGGATACCCCTTCACCACTCATCAGGTTCGACATCACATAAGGCCGTCCTTCGCGTACCCGTTCAGTATCATCCTTCATCACTTGCAGACTTGCGCCAACATAAGGGGCGAGGTCGGTCTTATTAATCAGTAGCAGGTCAGAACGTGTAATACCTGGACCGCCTTTGCGAGGCAGTTTTTCCCCTTGAGCCACATCAATAATGTAAATGAATACGTCCGCCAGTTCAGGGCTGAATGCAGCAGAGAGATTGTCGCCGCCGCTTTCGATAAAGATCAGTTGCAAGTCCGGGAAGCGTTCAATCAACTCATCAACGGCTTCAAAATTCATTGAAGCATCCTCGCGAATAGCTGTATGTGGGCATCCTCCTG
This sequence comes from Paenibacillus sp. 276b, assembly GCF_900107875.1. NCBI lineage: Bacteria > Bacillati > Bacillota > Bacilli > Caryophanales > Paenibacillaceae > Paenibacillus > Paenibacillus sp. 276b. The sequence goes on from NZ_FNRR01000002.1 coordinate 559,788, forward strand.
TTTCTACACCGATAATACGTTCCGGCGCGAGCGCATTCTGACGCAGCAAAATCTCGGCATCTTCCTTTGTGTAAATATCATTGGTAATAACGGCCAGGCTGTAGCGTGTACGCAGTGCCTTGGACAGCTTCTCTACTAGGGCCGTTTTTCCTGAACCTACCGGCCCACCGATTCCGATTCGCATCGGGCGACTCCGATCAAATACCTTACGTTCCCATTCCGCATGATGCGTATGATTAGCTCCTCCACACATAACAAATTCCTCCTTGGTTTTGAATTATTGTAGTTAGGACATAAACAGACGGGCTGGCAGGCTCTCGTGCCGCATAGCATAGATTTCCTGGGCAATACCGAAGCTGTGCATGTCTTCCGGGTCGTTATCCCGAATTTGAGACCATTCAGAATCAATATCATTCAAAAGTTTTTGGATAAGCATCTGTGCTTCGGTTTGCCCGATGGGCAGAAGACGCAGAGCGCTATTTACATAAGCATTAACTGAGGTGTACAGATGTCCGGTGACGGCTTCGTCCAGTCCAATTTCCAGCTGATAATTGATGTAGCCGTGAATGGTTGTAATGCCGCAAAATGCACCGTGTTCCTGTACGGCTTCATCGATTAGAGAAAAGTCCATCCACGGATATAGTGATCTCGCGAGTTTGAGTAATCGCTTACCCATCTTGTGCCCACTTTCCCGTAGTTCCCTGGGGGTTCGCTGGGCGTGTACACGTTTGTCGTAAAGGGCTAGAAGGGCGGCATCCTGTTGCTCAATGGCTTGGTAGACACCCTTGATGGCAAGACCATCGAGCCGTACGAGGCTGGAATGAAGCTGGCCGCGAATGAATTGTTCAATCTGGGCGGTGGTCCGTATTCTACCGTCATGAGTGTATGCCTCCAGACCGAACGAGTGGGAGAACCCGCCAATGGGCAAGGCCGAATCCAGCAGTTGAACATAACGGAGTAATTTCGTGCCGCTGTGCATCATCATGCGTGTCCCCCTTTGTCAAAACATGAAATAGCGTTGTGCCATCGGTAATTCGTCTGCGGGCTCACAGGTGAGAAGCTCGCCATCAGCCCGTACCTCATAGGTTTCGGGATCGACTTCAATGATGGGTGTCACGTCGTTGTGAATCATATCCTTTTTGCTCACTGATCGGCAGCCTTTGACGGGTTCCACACGCTTGTTCAAGCCTAGCATCTCCTTGATTCCTGCATCTGCTGCGGCTTGGGAGACAAAAGTGATCGACCCTTTGGCAAGTGCACCGCCGTAAGCACCGAACATCCTTCTGCCGAATACGGGCTGCGGCGTAGGGATCGATGCGTTGGGGTCACCCATCTGGGCGAAAGTGATCATACCGCCCTTGATAACCATCTCGGGCTTTATCCCGAAATAGGCCGGGTTCCAGACGATCAGGTCTGCCAACTTGCCAACCTCCACGGAACCGACGAGATGGCCTATGCCGTGAGCGATAGCTGGATTGATCGTATATTTGGCGACATACCTTTTGATCCGATCATTATCGGACGGGGAGCCTGAGGTCAGTTCAAGTTTGCCTCGCTGCTTTTTCATCTTGTCGGCAGTTTGCCAGGTGCGAATAATGACTTCGCCAACCCGGCCCATCGCTTGCGAATCGGAACTGATGATGCTGAATACACCAAGATCATGCAAAATGTCTTCGGCCGCGATCGTTTCGGGACGAATACGTGAATCAGCAAAAGCAACGTCTTCAGGGATAGACGGGTCCAGATGGTGACAAACCATCAGCATATCAAGATGTTCTTCTACGGTATTGCGTGTGTAAGGACGTGTTGGGTTGGTCGAAGAGGGGATGACGTAAGACTCTCCGGCAGCGCGAATAATATCCGGCGCGTGTCCGCCGCCAGCACCTTCTGTATGGTAGGTGTGGATTGTGCGTCCGTTAATGGCCGCCAGTGTATTTTCGAGAAATCCGGTCTCGTTCAGCGTATCGGTATGAATGGCTACTTGAACATCATGTTCTCCGGCTGCGGTCAGACAGGCATCGATAGCGCTTGGCGTTGTGCCCCAATCTTCATGCAGCTTCAGTCCAATGACACCGGCTTCAATCTGTTCAATTAATGGAGCGGTGCTGGAACTATTGCCTTTACCTAGATAACCGATATTCATGGGAAATGCCTCTGCGGACTCCAGCATCCGGTGAATGTGCCAGGCTCCGGGTGTACAGGTGGTGGCTTTGGTGCCAGTTGCAGGTCCTGTACCGCCGCCGATCATGGTTGTTACTCCTGAAGATAATGCCGTTTGAATCTGTTGTGGACAAATAAAATGAATATGGGTATCAATGCCTCCAGCGGTCACAATCATGCCTTCTCCGGCAATGATTTCGGTCGATGCGCCAATAACCAGCGCGGGATCGACTCCATCCATCGTATCCGGGTTGCCGGATTTGCCGATTGCGCAGATGAGGCCATCGCGAATACCGATGTCCGCTTTGACAATCCCCCAATGATCGATGATGACGGCGTTGGTAATGACGGTATCAGGTGTGCCATCACTGCGAAGGGCAGATGTGGACTGACCCATCCCGTCACGAATAACCTTACCGCCACCGAATTTGCTTTCATCCCCATAGACAGCGTAATCATGCTCAATCTCCGCCCATAGTTCCGTATCCGCCAATCTGACGGCATCCCCGGTTGTAGGCCCGAACATGGACGCGTATTGTTCGCGGCTCATTCGTTTCATAAAGGGTCCCCTCCGTCCTGCATAGGGGGTGCAAATGTCTTCAGAAATGTTTCTAGTTTCTGTGGATCAGGTGGCTGATCTGCCGATCCTTCGGTTAATCCGTTAAATCCATAAATCTGACGTTTGCCACCGAATGTGGTGAGTTCGACCGGTTTTTCTTCACCAGGTTCAAAACGAACAGCGGTGCCTGCCGGAATATGCAGACGGTGCCCAAAAGCGGAAAGGCGATCAAAGTCCAGCGCAGCATTGACTTCATAGAAGTGAACGTGAGAACCGACCTGAACGGGACGGTCGCCGCGGTTCAGTACAATCAGACGCACGGTTAAGCGATCGGGATGACAGACGATCTCATCATCCTGTTTTAAGCGATATTCACCTGGGATCATGGAGTTCTCCTGCCTTTCTCAGCGTATAGGTTCGTGGACAGTGACCAGTTTTGTTCCGTCAGGAAAAGTGGCTTCCACCTGTACCTCAGGAATCATATCGGATACACCTTCCATGCAGTCTTCGCGTGTCAGGATCGTGCCGCCGTATCTCATCAACTCTGCAACACTCATCCCATCGCGTGCACGTTCCATGAGTTCGGAGGTCAACAATGCGATAGCTTCAGGAACATTCAGTTTAAGTCCACGTCCTCTGCGTTCGCGGGCGAGGTTAGCAGCCACGGTAATCAGGAGTTTTTCTTTTTCCTGCTCAGTCCAGTGCAAGGTAATCCGACCTTTCCCTTGATAGTCTATGTCGTCATGGATCATGTTATATGTTAAATATACTCACACAGGGTGGACCCTTTGTCAATATGGTTCCAATTATATTAGCAGCATGCATGAAATGAGTATGCATAAAATAAAATTGTGTAAGCATTATTGACACGGTGAGTGTGACCCTCCATAATTTGGATCAACGAACATTTCGGACATATATGACCTTAATGTTCGTCAATAGACTAAAAAAAGGGAGTGTAGGCTATTGAAGAAGAGGACGGTCAAGTTATGGAGTGTTTTGCTCGGTGCAGTCATTGCGTTGACAGGATGTGTGGAGGGTGGAACGCCGCCGGAGGCATCGGGCTCTGGTGGGGCGGGAGAATCAACTTCGTCCGGAGAACCGATTAAGGTAGGTGTTCTTCACTCCCTAAGTGGAACGATGGCAATCAGTGAAGTGTCGGTTAAGGATGCGGAGATGCTTGCCATTGAAGAGATCAATGCAGCGGGCGGAGTTCTGGGTAAACAGATCGAGCCAGTGGTTGAGGACGGAGCTTCCGATTGGCCTACATTTGCTGAGAAAGCAGGAAAGTTGCTGCAGCAGGATAAAGTAGCCGCTGTATTCGGCGGATGGACCTCTGCGAGTAGGAAAGCGATGCTGCCAGTGTTTGAGCAGAACAAGGGTCTCTTGTTTTACCCGGTGCAATATGAAGGATTGGAATCATCCCCCAACATTTTTTATACAGGAGCCACGACAAATCAACAGATCGTACCGTCCGTAACCTGGTTACTGGAGAATAGGGGAAAGAAGTTTTATCTGCTTGGTTCCGATTATGTTTTCCCAAAAACGGCCAATCAGGTCATCAAAGCTCAGCTTGCAGCTGAGGGTGGCGAAGTCGTAGGCGAAGAATATACACCGCTGGGACATACGGATTACAGTACGATTATCAGCAAAATCAAGGCTGCCAAGCCGGATATTGTATACAACACGCTGAATGGAGACAGCAATGTCGCCTTTTTCAAACAATTAAAGGATGCCGGGATCTCTTCGGAACAGTTGACAACTCTGTCAGTGAGTGTGGCGGAGGAAGAAATTCGGGGGATTGGTGCGGATGTGCTGAAAGGGCATTTGGCTTCGTGGAACTATTATCAAACGACAGATACACCTGAAAATAAAACATTTGTAGAGAAATATAAAGAAAAATATGGAGCTGACCGGGTGACGGCCGATCCGATTGAAGCGGGATATGTGGCCGTTTATCTGTGGAAAGCAGCCGTGGAAAAAGCAGGATCAACTGATGTTGAAAAAGTGAAGGAGGCAGCCAAAGGTCTGGAATTCGATGCGCCGGAAGGAAAAGTGACGGTGGATGGAGAGAACCAGCATATCTACAAAACGGTGCGGATTGGTGAAGTGCAGGAAGATGGACAGTTCAAGGAATTGTGGAACTCCGGAGCACCCGTCAAACCTGATCCGTATCTGAAAACGTACGATTGGGGCGCTTCCCTTAGTACCAAATAGCATGGGCATCTCACGTCAGAACTGCTGAATAACAGACGAGGGTGAGACAACACACCCTCTTACAACATCACGGTAAAGCGTTGATGCGAAACGCAAATTGATGTCTTGTATAAAATTTCAGATGTTCACAGCATGAGGAGGGAAAGGCGATGGATATGTTTGTCCTGCAAATGTTCAATGGGTTAAGCATCAGCTCCATCTTGCTGCTAATTGCATTGGGACTCGCGGTTACATTTGGATTGATGAATGTCATTAACATGGCTCATGGTGAATTGATCATGATCGGCGCTTACGCTACATATGTGACGCAAAACCTGTTCATTTCGTATGCTCCGCAAGCGTGGTTCGATGTCTACTTTATTGTGGCTCTGCCTATCGCCTTTGGTGTGGCGGCTTTTATAGGCTGGTTGCTGGAAGTGGTGCTGATCAGGCATCTGTATGGGAGGCCGCTCGACAGTCTGCTTGCTACATGGGGCGTAGGTATGATGCTGCAACAATTGGCCCGAACGATATTTGGGGCGCCAAATGTAGGGGTATCCAGTCCGGCTTGGCTCAACGGAGGTCTGACCATCGCGGATGGTATTGTGTTTCCGTATAAACGTCTTTTCATTATCGCGCTGGTTTCTGTTGTACTGCTGTGCATGTATCTGTACATCTATCGGACTTCTTCCGGGAGACGGATGAGGGCCGTGATGCAAAATCGAAGCATGGCGGGCTGTCTCGGGATTTCCACCAGACGGGTGGATGGCATGACCTTTGCGATTGGTTCGGGCATTGCCGGCATCGCTGGATGTGCATTGACACTCATTGGACCGATTGGCCCTTCGCTGGGGACGTATTATATCGTAGATGCGTTCATGGTGGTTGTACTGGGCGGTGTGGGGAAACTGGTGGGAACCGTGTGTGGTGCGCTTGGAATTGGCATGTTCAATACGTTATTTGAAACGTATACCTCAGCCTCTATCGGTAAGGTGCTGGTATTTGTCTGTATAGTAGCTTTTCTGCAATGGAAGCCGCGTGGGCTCGTTGCCATACGGACTCGGAGTCTGGATTAATGCGAAGAAGGGGGTTATATGATGTCGGCACTTCTCAAGACGGGTAGTCTGAAAATGAAGATCATCTGGGCGGTTGTCCTGATCATGATGTGTCTGGCTCCACTCATTTCCACGGAATTCCGGCTTAGTCTATTGGCGAAATTCCTGGCACTGGCCATTCTGGCGATCGGTCTGGATTTGATCTGGGGATATGGAGGGGTGCTTAGTCTGGGCCATGGTGTATTCTTCGGACTTGGTGGGTACGCCATGGCGATGTATCTGAAGCTGCAAGCCAGCGGTACAACACTTCCAGACTTTATGGGATGGAGTGGTCTTAGTGGTCTGCCGTGGTTCTGGGAGCCGTTCAGGTCATTCCCAGTGGCGCTATTGCTGGGCATTGCCCTTCCGGCATTGCTGGCCTTTACCCTGGGGTGGTTCACATTCCGTAACCGGATCACCGGTGTGTATTTTACAATCCTGACCCAAGCGTTAGTCCTCATTACCGTAACGTTATTTGTGGGCAAACAGGAATGGACGGGGGGGACCAATGGTATAACGGGATATAACGCGATCTTTGGTTTTACCCTTCATTCGGCAGGGACAACGATTGCTCTCTACTATATAACGCTTGCTGTTCTGGTGCTCGCCTACCTGCTTTGTCGCCGGGTTGTGAACAGCAGGTTTGGTCAGGTGCTTGAAGCTGCGCGGGATGGGGAGAATCGGGTTCGCTTTCTTGGCTATGACCCGGCAGGGTTCAAGACGCTGGCTTTCGCCCTTTCCGGAGCGTTGGCGGGAATCGCAGGTATGTTATTTGTGCTCCAGGTAGGGATCATCTCACCTTCCATGATGGGAATCGTGCCATCAATTGAAATGGTATTATGGGTTGCCTTGGGCGGGCGTGGGACGCTGATTGGTGCGGTAATCGGAGCTGTGGTACTGAACGCAGCCAAAACGGGCATCAGTGAAGCTTATCCGGAAGGTTGGTTGTTTGTCATTGGTGGGCTCTTTGTAACAGTGGTCTTGTTCATGCCGAATGGACTTGTTGGTGTATATCGTCATGTGGTGCGCTTGCTGAAACGGAGAGGAGAGGTTGTGCATGTTCCAGTCAGTCAGGAAAAACCAAAAGTCTACTGACGTTCCGGTAGTTCTGGTCGCCGAGGAAATCACGGTGGCATTTGGCGGTTTTGTTGCGGTCAAAGGTATGGATCTGAAGCTGCATGAACATGATCTGCATTTTCTGATCGGCCCCAATGGTGCTGGAAAAACAACGATGCTGGATGTGATTTGCGGCAAAACCAAGCCCTTGTCCGGTACAGTGAAGATGGCGGATGGTACGGATCTGACACGTCTGAAGGAGCACCAGATTGCTCGAAAAGGGGTAGGGCGCAAGTTCCAGGCTCCATCGATCTTTGCTGGTCTGACCGTGCAGGAGAACCTGACGCTGGCTGCGGAGACTCGTCGTTCTCCTTTACAGGCTCTGGGTATTCAACGGTATTCAAAAATAAGTCCGGCAATGGAGCAGATTACGCTCCAGGTTGGTCTGCAGGACCGTGTGGACGCACGTGCAGGTGCTCTATCACATGGGGAAAAGCAGTGGCTTGAGATTGGCATGCTACTGCTGCAGGAACCCCGTGTATTGCTGCTGGATGAACCGGCAGCGGGGATGACGGACGAAGAAACACACAAGACGGGTCGCCTACTGCAGGAGATTGCGCGAGAAAGGTCTGTTGTGGTAGTGGAGCATGATATGGAATTCGTCCGCGAGTATGCAGCCAAAGTGACGGTGATGCATGAAGGCAAACTTCTTAAGGAAGGTACGATGGCGGAAGTGCAGGAAGATCCGAGAGTGGCTGAAGTGTACCTGGGCAAAAGGAGGGATGACCATGCTGTCGCTGCAACGAATTGAGTCCGGCTATGGGGAAAGTAATGTGCTGCGCGGTGTGAATCTGGATGTCGAGCCAGGTCAGGTAGTATGCCTGATGGGGCGTAATGGTGTAGGGAAAACCACCTTGATGAAGACGTTGATGGGGCTTCTTAAAACGCGCAAGGGAAGTATTCAGTGGAAAGGTCAGGAATTATCCACCCACGATCCGGCCAAACGGGCCAGGTCGGGGATTGGATATGTGCCGCAGGGGCGGGAAATATTCCCGCAGCTTACGGTAAAAGAAAATCTGTTGCTGGGTCTGGAGACGAGTGCTGCAGGGGTGAAGACGTTCCCAGAGGATGTGCTAGCGATGTTTCCGGTGCTTGCCACGATGTATGGGCGGCAGGGTGGTGATTTGAGTGGTGGGCAGCAACAGCAGTTGGCATTTGCCCGCGCGCTGGCTTCTCGGCCGGGATTATTGCTTCTGGATGAACCGACAGAAGGTATTCAGCCTTCCATCGTAGAGGACATCCGGCAGGTCATTTTGCAAATTAAGGAAAAGGATGAGATCTCCATCTTGCTGGTGGAGCAAAGCATTGATTTTGTACGCGGTGCTGCAGATTATATCTATGTAATGGACAAAGGGGCAATTGCACTGCAAGGAAAACCGCGAGAGCTGGATATGTCGCAGTTTGAGCACCATCTGTCTGTGTAGCTAAGGTTCATGGCGTAGGATGAGTTCAGGAGCGCTTGTCCAGAATGTTGGAGTACTTCGGATATAGTCTTCGGATGCAATCCGGGCAGATATCATGAGTGAATTCGGCATGGGTGTGCTTCTCCAAATAACTTTCAACAGAGTTCCAGCTGTCCTGTTCATCCTTAATCTGTTTGCAGACAGCGCAGATGGGAAGCAGTCCACGCAAAGTGCGCACTTCAGACAGAGCCTTCTTCAATTGGCGTTCTGTCTGTTTCTGTTCGGTAACATCCGTGTGTGCAATCAGTGCAAGATCAGACAGCAGGGATGGGTCGGCCTGAATCAATGGGGTGAGTTCCATACGGAACCATCGCTGTTCGCTGTGAGCAGTTTGAACGGAGATATCGTATGTATAACTGTCTTTAAAAGGTGCAGTGATACTTTTCAACTCCTGAACAATCTTCGCATTTTTTGCTTTCTCCTCGCGTAATGTCCACCCCTCTACAAGATGAAGGTAATGAGGCGGTTCAGGTGCTGTTCTGGAGGGGCTTGTTACGCTCTGTTTGGGAAGCAGTTGCCCAAGTCCATGTTGCCAAGCGGTGTTGCAGCTTCGAATGATCCAGTTGTGATCGACGATGATAAGTTGGTGTTGAATGGACTGGAACGATAATCTCTCCAGATCGGATATTAAGTATCTCATGAAATGAGCTCCTCCTTGGCAGAAATCTTATCTTAAATCATCTGGAATTTCCAAGATGTCTGCGACCTGGTTCCTGAACCGGGTTGCTTTGCGGGTACCGTGAATGAGATTGGACAGACGATATGGCGGAATGCCATACTGTTCACAAAATGTCTTTTGGTCGACCTGGAGTTCGGTTAGTCGTCGTTTAATGGCCCATCCGAAAGGAGTCACAGGTTTCTTTTTGTTCAAAAGGGTTCACCCCTCGTTGGAATGTAGTGTTCAGCTGGTTATTCTTGGTGTAAAATATATAGATATGCGAGCTGTATGTTTTATTATATACGCATTTGCGTCATCTAACAATTAAAAAAGACGGAAATAAGTGTATTTTAATATGTTAAATGGCGTAAATGCGTTAAATAGACAAAATAAATGACATAAAAAACACGCCAGCAATGAGGTTGCGGCGTGTTTTTTTATATTTTACTGTGTGAGGGTGGGTTGTGTGAAGAAAAAGGGGATGGGAATTAGGCTCTGTATGCGTGAAGCCCTGCTCCAAGCATGTGAAAGCTTGGAAACAACGTTTTCATGGACAATGAGGTCGGTTGTACCGGTCCATCCGCAGCGGAGGCGCTGACGGTATCCCATTCATGCTCCAGGTCTGCGGCCAGGCGAACCAGCAGGTCCTGGGTTGTATCGGTGTTAAGGGGAATCACTTTGGAGGCTTCGGTTATGCAGGCACTCATGGCTGAATGCAGATAACCAAGGACCGCCTCCTCGACAGGGATTTCGAGGTGGTGGTTAATCCAGGCGTGAACAGTGGGGAGACAGCCAACAGATTCATACTTAGCCAGCGTTTGTTCGAGATGGCTAAAATCAATCCAGGGGTGTAGTGCGCGAGCTAGCTTAATTAGTCGTTTGCCCATAATGGAGGCATGTTCTCTAAGATTGACTGGGGTGCGCTGGACATGAACGAGTTTGTCGATGAGGGCTGTACGCCATGCGTCCTTGTGATCTGCGGCGGTGTATATGCCTTTAATCGCCATACCTTCCAGACGCACGATGCTGGGATGCAATTGACAGCGCATGAATGATTCGAGATCTTCAACACTACGAATGGTACCTTCAGCGATATGGGCATCCATACCGAAGGAATGGGTGAACCCTCCGACCTGGATAGAGGAATCAAGCAGTTTGACATAATCGAGCAGCTTATTCCCACGGTTCACAATCTTTCGCCTCCTACGTTCGTTAAATGTTATGTTAAATAACATTTATACTCCTTTTTGGTTCGCTTTATGTTTGTAAATCCGAATTATATGATATATATATTCACATAAATATCCGCTTTTTGTCAATAGTTTCTTTGTTTTTTGAATATTAAATCTAATTAGTGTTATTTTATATAACTTTATGAGTTACTTTATACTAAGGGATATGAAGGATGGTAATACAAATAAAGTAGAGTGATCGGCCTAATCGGGTATACAAACGGGATTAAATTTAATCATATGCACTTCGTAGGAGAAAATGACGAGATTATACGATTTATGGAAGGAAAAGCGCAGTTAAAATGATATTAAGAAAAATGCTTTACTTTTAAACATGAACCGGGTATAATCAATTTTGTTGCCGATTATTTACGACATGCGGTCGTGGTGGAATGGCAGACACGCTATCTTGAGGGGGTAGTGGGTGTATACCCGTGGAGGTTCGAGTCCTCTCGACCGCATGATAAGAACGATAAAGAAGAAGCTTCCCGTATGGGAAGCTTCTTCTTTTTTTGTTTTATTTACAGTACAGATGGGCCAGACAAAAAAAGGTCACCCGTTTCCCCTGAATGCATGCTCATTCTGTCTGCTGGGGTCGGATGGCCTTTACTTGTTATTTAAGCAATTCTTTGATGTCCGCTTCAATTTTATCAGGTGTTGTTTTGGGAGCATACCGTTTCAGAACACGTCCGTTCTGATCCACAAGGAATTTGGTGAAGTTCCATTTGATGGCTTTGGAGCCGAGTACGCCTGGTGCTTCTTTGGTAAGGTGCTGGAATAGAGGGTGAGCGCTTGAACCATTCACATCGATCTTCTCAAACATCGGGAAGCTAACACGATAGTTCATCTGGCAGAACTCGGCAATATCATCAGAAGAGCCTTTTTCCTGTGCAAACTGGTTGCTTGGAAAACCAAGAACTTCGAATGGGGAGTCTTTAAACTTATCCTGAAGCTCTTGCAGACCTTTGAATTGAGGTGTGAGGCCGCATTGGCTTGCTGTATTCACGATAAGCAGTACTTTGTCACGATAGTTGGACATTTCAACTTCCTGACCGCGAAGGGTGTTTACTTTGTAGTCGTAGACTGACATGAAAATCGCCTCCATTTCATATTCTTCTTTCTTCTATTATATTGATTACAATTAAATAATGCAAAATTAATATTGCTTTTTTAACTCAATTTGAAGCTGTCGTGTATGATCTGTGACTGATTTGCTACCTGAATTTCGCTAAAGAGAGAATTAGAGAGCTTTGATGAGATGGGTAGAGAATGGATACGTTGTAAGCGCTATTATTGATGTGAAATGGCAAAAATCCGTCGATTCGGTGATCTGCGCAGACTTTACACCAATATGGCACGGGTGTATGATTCATATCGTAATTCCAATTTAAATTAAATTTTACATGAAAAACGAAACAAACGATAATATCGCTCTGATTAATGATTATAAAAGAACGATGTTTTAATCGCTGAGTTTCCATTCATTCATGGGTGGGAAACGGGGGAACCAACAGGATGAACTGTCCAAGACAGTAGGCATCCATGGGGTGAATTTTCCGGTGACAGCCGGAAATAGGGCGACTCTCGCGCCCGAATCCGTCAGCTAACCTCGTAAGCGTTAAAGGGAGAGGCAACAAGCCGTACGCTGGTTCATAGTGTCTTTTTGCTATGGATTATTGAAGAAGCGTCCGGGAGGCCTTGGTCCCCCACGCTTCTTTTTTGTTGTCTTTTCACGCCAAGGGAGGAACGAATGATGGATAAAGAGATGATCTTAGTGACTGCTCCAAATGAAGCAGGACGTAAATTTATCAAATTGCTGATGTACAAAAAAATGCCGTTTGCCGTTCTGACCAACAGTGCAGGGGAAGAGCGCAGGCTCCGGAGAATCGGTGTGGAGCATGTCATTCGCATGAACACAGCTGCTGCTCAGAAATGGTTTTTGCCGCAAGGTAGTGTCGGCAATGTTTTTATTTTTGAAAATAGCCTAAACCTGACCTGTCGATATTTGCAGATCTGCCGCTCCTGGACATCCAAGTCCCTGTGTGTCATTACGGAACAAAGCCACCCCAAAGGGATCTATCGGGGAATGGGAGCAGACCGTATTGTATATTCCTTGAATGGGGAAGTTGGGTTTCTACTGAATGGCTAGTGGCTAGTACTATTCCTGTGATTGATCCAGTGTCAGCTGCCTGTTATAATTGAAATCATAAATAAACGGAATCTTGAGGAGACTCATGCATGATGGTGGGTCTTCTTTTTTATGGTTTGGGAAATAGGGATATGGATTTCCTGTGGCTAACGAGGAGGAATAGGCGTGCCGGATGTACGTGGAATACAATGGTTGTTCTTTGATGTGGGGGATACGCTCGTGGACGAATGGGAGCCGGTAGATGATATTATCGGTCAGTTCGTTCGTGAAGCTTGTGCGCTTGGTTATCAGGTGGAGATGCAGACGGTGCGAGATATATTTGCCGCCTCCTACCGAAATTACGAGCAATGGCCGATGAAATTGGCTATTCGTACCCTTATCAGCGATGAGGGGCACCGGGAACAGATACAGGAGAAGCTGAAGTTCCGCAAAGAGCTTGAGCGCCCCTTTGCGTCAGCCGACGCTGTTCTCCAGACGTTGTCGCAACACTATAAGATTGGTATCATTGCCAATCAGAGTCCGGGGACGGAAAATCGGCTGGATAGCTACGGCTTGCGCAAGTATGTGGATGTGCTGGCCTGTTCGGCTGAAGAAGGAGTGTCCAAGCCTGATCCTGAATTGTATGCTGTAGCGTTGAAACAGGCGGGATGCAAACCTGAGGAAGCGGTCATGATCGGCGACAGGATTGATAATGATATTATTCCGGCTAAGAAGCTGGGTATGCACACGATCCGGATTTTGCAGGGTTATGGCAGATTCCAGCCGGAGCTTGCGGATGCAGAGCGTCCAGACTGGACTATTGAATCACTGGAGGAACTTCTTCCTTTGTTAATGGTAACTCAAAATTCAGACAACTAAATAAGAGCAGTATTTATGATCTATTCGGTATAATTAGGCTGCTGCTCTAACATATAAAAGGCTGATCGTCTCAAGGGGTACGTTACTTGAGTTGATCAGCCTTTTTGAGTTAGACAAAATACGGCGTAATTCCGTTTAACCTAGAACAACAGAATGGTCTGGATAATCAGATACACATTCAGGACAACGATAACTCCGGCAATGATCCAGGAGATGATTTTGAGCCACAGCTTGTTGGCAAAAGCCCCCATGCTTTTTTTGTCACTCGTAAACATTACCAGCGGAATGACGGCAAAGGGTAGCTGCAGAGACAGCACAACCTGGCTAAGAATCAACAGTTCTTCTGTTCCGTGCTCTCCAGCAATGGCTGTTACGATGACGGCCGGGATGATAGCGATCAGACGTGTAACCAGTCGACGAAGCCACGCTGGAATACGAATGTTCAGGAAGCCTTCCATTACAATCTGTCCGGACAACGTGCCGGTGAGTGTTGAGTTTTGGCCTGAAGCCAGCAGGGCTACACCGAACAGGATGCTGGCGATGGTGGTTCCCAGCAGAGGTGTCAACAGATGGTAAGCATCTGTAATTTCCGCCACCTGGGTCATACCCGCACTATGAAACACGGCAGCAGACACAATCAGGATGGCTGCATTAATGAACAGAGCTAGCGTTAAAGCGATGGTTGAATCCATGGTGGAATACAGAATCGCTTCTTTTTTTCCTTTTGGCGTCTGTTCAATCTGACGGGTCTGCACAATGGAAGAATGCAGATACAGATTATGGGGCATGACGGTTGCACCGATAATCCCGATGGCGATGTAGAGCATAGCCGGATTTTGCAAAATCTCGACATTCGGTACGAAACCATGCATGACGCCACCCATATCTGGTTTAGCGAGAAACAGGTCAATCCCGAAGCAGAGGGCGATGGTAGCCATCAGTACAATTACGAGGGATTCCAATGCGCGAAAGCCTTTATTTTGCAGCAAAAGAATGACCAGTACATCGACAGCGGTAATAATGACGCCGTATAACATGGGGATGTTGAACAGCAGCTTGAGCGCGATGGCTGAACCAATAACCTCGGCAAGGTCGGTGGCTGCAATCGCAAGCTCACACAAAATCCATAACACGATTACAACAGGCATGCTAAATCGTTCGCGGCAGGCTTGCGCCAAATCCCGTCCTGTGACAATCCCGAGCTTGCCAGCGAGAGACTGTAACACAACTGCCATTAAGTTCGAAATCAGAATAACGGACAATAACGTATAACCGAATTGTGAACCACCCGCAATATCCGTTGCCCAGTTCCCAGGATCCATATATCCAACGGCAACGAGGTAACCCGGTCCAACAAAAGCAAGGAACTTTTTCCACCAAGCAGCGTTCTGAGGCACCTTCATGGAGCTGTGGGCTTCCCCGAGAGATGGGGCCATGCCCGCAGCCAATGGCTCATTTGAAGGAGTGTTGAACGGATTTTTTTTACTCATAATATAATCACCCGACTTTGAAGTATTGATATTCTATATGAAGAGGAACGGTGTCATTCCTTTGATTAAATTGGAACATTGAAACCAAAATCTTAAAAGCGTAATTAAACGACTTCACATATGTCTAAACGTTTATGTTGATACTTACATTGTACTCCTTCAATTATTTTTGTCTAGTGCAACTTTTGTGTATGAGGACAAAAATTACCGGAGAGTGAATTGTGCCTTAGTATATTACCCAACCCTGGATAAATTACCTGTGTTCATCCCCAATGCATGAAAAAGATAAAGATGTAAAAGCTGAATAAGGAGCAACAACGTTTCAAAATGAGCCAGAAGTTTAAATTGAATTGTAGGCAACAAAAAACTTAAAGGTGAAGGAGAGATTCTTAATGGAAGCTTTATATACAGCAACAGCGACAGTTAAAGGTGGACGTACAGGTTCGGTGGCTTCTTCGGATGGCGTGCTCAAGCATGATCTGAAAATGCCAAAAGAACTTGGAGGCTCCGGTGGTGAAGGAACCAATCCTGAGCAGCTCTTTGCAGCGGGATACGGTGCATGTTATGAAAGTGCTCTTGCCAATGTGGCACGCAAAGCAGGCGTGAAATTGGAGAATGTGGTGGTCACAAGTAATGTATCCATCGGCAAAGATCCGGCAGATGATGGTTTCCAACTGTCTGTACGTTTGGATGTGAGCATGCCTGGCGTGGATCACAGTCAAGCAGAGGATCTTGCACGCAAGGCACATGATTTCTGTCCTTACTCCAAAGCAACACGCGGCAATATTGATGTGGTACTTAATGTAGTTTAAGACCTGACTCGTAGGAGTAAAGGGAACATATAGAGCAGGGTATCTTTGGATACCTGATGTTCGAGTACAAGACCCTGCTGGCCTTCGGCAGGGTTTTGTATTTTATAATACAGATGAGATGCAGGAGATTGCATGTTGAACAGCGTACTATTTTACATAATCTACTCTTGCTTGAAGTCATACATTCGAATAAGGGGGAACGACAATGAGTATTGAAGAGATGATAGAACGACGATTTGTATGTACCAAATGCAGGGGTACGGATTGCAATATTAAGGAAGTATCCATGTCAGGAGCAGGACTTAGCAAAATGTTTGATATTCAGCACAATCATTATCTCTTCGTCGCCTGTTCTTCCTGTGGATATGTAGAAGTATTCGATCCGGATGTGTTGAAAGGGAAAAAACAGGGTCAGGTGGGTACCATTCTTGATATTCTATTTGGTGGGTAAATGTGCGTGAGTTGACATCGAACTAAAATTTCTTTAATATGATTTAGTACTAAGAAGTGTCAATGCATGAACCAAATTTGAATTAACAGGTGATATCCATGTCTTATAGACCGCGTATTGCAAATTTAGAATTAGCTAGTGGCAACAAGGAAGACGGATTGTATGAATTTAAAATGAAATTGGTAGACGGTACACAATGCCGTGTATTCTACTCCCATTCCCCGGAATGGAAGCTGACCAATATCAGCCGTCTACAGAAAACACCTTGTCCGGTATGTCGCAAAGATTTCATTTGCAAATGCATGGACCAGTGGGCTGGTGACCTGCACCAACAGATGATCGACGACCAATGGATGGAAAAGGCAATTGCCGAGTAATTGCCAAAACAGATACGAGCGTGGGCATAGAGCCTGCGCTCTTTTTCTATTTTCCGTTTTACTTAAATAAAATGTGAAAAAGCGACCGAGATGACTCAAAACGGGTAAGTTATGCTAATAGCACACATGAGGAGGCCACGATTATGACAGTAAATCAAACGGATCAGCATCAGGGACACCCGATTGTGCTTGTGGACGGAGTCTGTCATTTCTGCCAAGGATTAACGAAGTGGATTATCAAGCGTGACCCTGAGGGGAAATATCATTTTGCATCACTCCAATCGGATGTAGCGAAAAAATTGCTGGAGAAGGGCAATCTGTCCACGGACAGCATGGATACTTTTGTACTCATTGAGGATGGAAAATATTATACACGTTCAACCGCAGCGCTGCGTCTGGCCAAAGGTTTGAAATTCCCTTATCCATTATTGTACGTGTTGATTATTGTACCGAAATTTATTCGAAATGCCATATATAACACTGTAGCTCGCAACCGATATCGCTGGTTCGGTAAAGATGAAGCGTGCATGCTGCCTACACCTGAAATTAAGGATCGATTCCTTTGAAAGGCTGAAGTGTGACATATTTTATCGGTGACGATTGATTAATAACGGAAATAATTGGGTAATGAGTACGGATCAACTCTATTTTG
This sequence comes from Paenibacillus sp. 276b, assembly GCF_900107875.1. Lineage (NCBI taxonomy): Bacteria > Bacillati > Bacillota > Bacilli > Caryophanales > Paenibacillaceae > Paenibacillus > Paenibacillus sp. 276b. The sequence goes on from NZ_FNRR01000002.1 coordinate 577,055, forward strand.
GGAGGCAAATAACTTGAAGAAGTGGACTACATTAATTATTGGGGCATTATTAGCGGTAAGCATGACAGCTTGCGGAAGCGATGCAGATAACAGTACAGCAACGCCGCCAGCTGGAAACGAAACGTCTAACGAGGGGAATACAACTGCGGAGCAGGAGACAAAGATCCCTACATTGGACGAGTTAATTGAGAAAACGAATGCAGCTACTAAAGATATGAAAAGCTTCACTACGGAAGCCAATATCGATCAAAATTTGAAACTGGTGGCTGGTGAGCAGTCCCAGGATCAACAGGTGAAAACATCACTGAAGATGGATATCATCAAAGATCCGATGATGATCTATCAGGAGATGAAAATGGAAATGTCCGGACAGGAAGCGCAGAATGTGAAGCAGTACATCACTTCGGATAAGATTTATTCGCAGGTGGGGAACCAGTGGGTCAAAATTCCTGACGAGCAAACGAAACCACTGATTGAGCAGATGCAGGCAAGCATGAATCCGGAAGGTGAGCTGGAGCAATTCAAAAAGATTGCCGAAGACACCAAAATTACGGAAGAAGGCGACAACTACGTCATTAACGCTGACGTATCCGGTGATAACGTGAAGGAACTGGCCAAAGCGGTTATGGAGCAAAATGGATCGGATGCCCAAACTCAAGCGATGCTTGATCAAATGAATATTACCAGCATGAAAATGAAATATATGATCAACAAAGAAACCTACCTGCCTGCAAGTACGGATGTCAACATGGTTATGAATATGGAGCAGGAAGGACAGAAAATCTCGATGGACATGAAGATGACCAGTACGTTCTCTAACCATAATGGCGTGAAAGAGATCAAGATCCCGCAAGAAGCATTGGATAGTGCTAAATAAAAAGCGTTCGGATAAGCAGGTATGATTCTCTCTGATGAGAAGTTAGCCTGGTAAAGCTGCTATGATGTGGATATTCTGGAGAAGGCACTTCTGATATGAATTTGTGTGAACCGACAGGTTCGCTGAATTCAATCAGGGGTGTTTTTCTTTTTTTGTATGCATTGTGGTTATAGTATTAACAAACGGGTGAGCAGTAGCGGCTTCCATATGGGTAGTGATAAGCCTATAGACTACAGATTGCGTATTTTAGGCATAATTTCGCTTTGGCACATGATTGATCGAGCGGCGAAGTTGCATCTCTTACTTCCGCAGCTCTTCTAAGCCTTCTGCGTAGCGCACAGGCTGCCAAATTCGTTGTCTCGAAGATGAGGACTGGGAATGACTGAGGTCCCTGACGGAGCGTTTAAGCATCATAGCAACCAGATAGGTCAGAGGATTTCCTCAAATATGACTGACAGAAGCTCTCTCCCTTGGTCATACAGGGTTCGGTTGTAGACGACGTTAAGACTGATTATCCTGGCTGTATCCTCATCCTGGAAGTATCGGCGTTCGAGAACCGTCTTCCCCACTGCTACGTATTGAAAAAAAATCTATTCGAGCTTCTTCCTGGCCAAGAAAGCCAGAGTAAATGTCCCACGTAGCGCAACATACCACAACAAACAGATCGTCAGCGAAGAAAGTCTCGATGGCAATCCCTGCGTGCCGTTCGGTCCGCCGCACGACTTATCACCGGAATTAGGGGAACTGGGCACGCTTCATTATGGCTTTCGCAGCTAGTTGTTGCGAAGGCAGGTCCATAGCTGCTCTATTTTTTGCTTTTTCTGAACTTTTTTCCCTTGGCGAAAGCGCTTGGATTTTCTACAATAGTTATGTAAGCGGTTGAATTTAGAGTTGGTGGGAAGCTGAAGAAAGTCTATTTCAGGGAAGAAGGTCGAAGAAATGATTGAATATGCACATATACACCACGTGAGTCTGGCTGTACGTAATTTGGAGGTTGCGAAGAAATTCTATTCCGGTTTGCTTCGCATGCAGGAGATTGAACGTCCGCCTTTCAACTCCACGGGCACCTGGTACGCCATTGGTAGTCAACAGCTTCATCTATTACAGCATCCGCAGGGACATACGCTTCGTGAGGCTGGCATTGATACAACAGATGGACATTTTGCGATCTGGGTGAAGAGTTACAAGGAGACTTTGGTCTGGCTGGAACAGCAGGGAATTGAATATGAGGCAAGACCAGATAGTGTTGCAGGGTTCGCCCAAATTTTTGTGCTTGATCCTGACCGCAATATTATTGAGTTTGATGCACCTTATCATTCTTGATTTTTTTGAAATAGGGGACAAAGAGATAATAGAAGAACGATTTTATTTTATAATTTTTAAATACCATTTAATTCTAAATTGAGAGTTATTGATAAAATAGTACTTATGGGATTCGCCTTCCATATACTGCATGTTAGTGCGGGTATTGGATGGCGGTTTTTTTCGAGGAAGGGAATTAGAATAAAGGTCTAATAAATTTACTTTTCTAAAATTTATTAAAATATATTACATAAATTATCATAGGAAAGAGGGGATGAATTAGATCCCCTCTGATTAAGTATGAGTTTATCGTACAGTGACAGTGTAGAGTACAGTATCACCGTTAGGTAAATAACCAACTACTGTACAAACTCCAGGTGACAAACCAATTATTAATCCTTGTTGATTTAAATAAATACCGCCATAGTCCCCGCTAATCCAAAAGTTGGAGCCAGCAACTGTAATGCTCTCGCCAACTCTCAAACTAATAGGAACAGAAATTTGATCTGCAAGAGTTATTACATTGGACGTTTCTGCAGAAGTAGCACTAGGGCTTGGTGTAGTAGCAGTAGCCGCGAAAGATGTAGAACCAACAGTGAAGCACGCAACGACAGTTAATAGACCAGTAATAAGTTTCTTTTTCATCGTTATCATCCTCTCATATTTGGAATACAACTCTATTATATAGAAAATATATCCAATAGTAAACTATATTCGGAAAATAAAGTATTTTATTGGATGAATATTATGTGAACCAAGTATTAATTTTGAAATACTCAATTTTGTGAAACTGATAATGATAATTGATTTATTTCACATCAAATTGATAAAAATATAAGCTATCGTAATTAACTATTACGAACAGGGATAAGGAATAGAATGCAAATCGAACAATACTTTGTTAGACAAGGAAATGGTATAACAAATGGATACATTGTGATCTGGATGACCAGCTATAAGGAGTAGGAGATTAGTTGAAGTTGAATAAATCCCTTGCTCCCCCAGAAATTGTATGCTATATTATCCATACATTCATAGCACGTGACGGAAGCACCGTCCATACACTGCATATTTTTGCGGTTATTGGACGGTGCTTTTTTGTGCTTTTTTTTGCAGGGAGGGGAGAAGAATTGATTGTTCTTAAGGCAGTGCTGGCTTCTAAAGACAGAGAGTATATCAGCGCCTGGCTTGATTTTGTACAAGGCAGCCCGTCCGGCTCCAGTATACGATTTACCGCCTTTTCACAATGGGAAGCGTTCAGGGATCACATGAACGAACAGGAAGGCAGGGAACTGCCGGACCTGGTGATTGCGGAACCGGAATTTCTGAACAGCTGGCTGAGTCACGGTGGCGAAACCTCGGGTATTCCATGGTTGATGCTTAGTGAAGGATTAGATGAGGTGGATGAGGATAAACGGCTGATGAAATATCAACCATTGCCTACGCTGATGGATGCTGTTCTTAATGCTTGTCGGCAGCCGCGTCGGAAGAAAACCCATCGTCCAGGACAGGAGACACTTTCTATTGGAGTTGTATCAGCTTCCGGCGGGAGTGGCAAAACTGCGGTGGCGATGCATATGGCGAAGCAGCTTGGGCTTGCAGGATATGCTGTTCTGTATCTCAATCTGGAGACGTTAGATAGCTCGATGCCGTTTCTGGAGAAAGGTCTGTCTAGAAGTGGGCAGCGTACACTCGATGCAGAAACAGGGCTGTCACGTCTTCTTTACGATTTGAAGGTGGGCAGGAAGGAATCGGGCAAACAGGGACAAGCACAGTCTTCCTCCAAAGGGGTGGACGGATATGTACTTCGTCACGAAGTGCTGAAGTCGGATGTATTCTGGCCATTATCGAATCGGAAGGAATTGCTGCAAATGTCCCGTGAGGATACGATGAGCCTTATTCGGTATTTGGCGGACTGCGGGCAATATGATGTGCTCATTCTGGATGGGGACTCAGGTTGGGATGGACGCAGTGAGGGGATTTTCGATGCTGCCGATGCATTCGTGTGGCTGGTGGAGGATGACATCTCTTCCATGCACCGCTGGGGTCAATGGATTCAGCACATGGAGCGTACGTGGCCGGATCTGCATGAAAGTGTACTGGATCGTGCCCGCTTCATTGTCAACAAGTATCGGGACAGCGTCATCAATGCTTTGCCAAGATCTGATCTGCATTTGGATGGAGTGCTGCCGTATATCCCTTCCTGGAAGCAGCTGAGTCAGGAGGAAGTGATGCTCAGCTCACCGATTTTTCAACGCGAAGTGAAGAGGCTATGCGCCATGATCGTACAGGATGGGGAAGAAGAACTGAAGCAGACAGGACGAATCCAGAAGGGTGATGGGTGGTCACTATGATGGATTCATCCAAGATGATACTGGACCGTGAAGAGCAGTTTCAGATCATGCGTCGTGAGGTCAGGGAAGGCCTGGATTTAACTTCTTCTGCGGGAGACGAAGAACTGTGGCAGGGAATCGAGCGTAAAGTACTTTCTGACCCGAAACTGGATGATCTGACCTCCGGGGAGCGTCATACGCTGGTACAACGGTTATTCGACTCCTTTCGAGGGCTGGATATTCTGCAACCCTTGGTGGATCATCCCGAAATTACGGAGATTATGATTAACAGCCACCGGGAGATTTTCGTTGAGCAGGAAGGTGAAGTCAGACAGATCACGCTGGAGTTCGAGTCCAGGGAACGACTGGAAGACATTATCCAGATGATTGTATCCGGGGTGAACCGGATTGTGAATGAGTCTTCTCCAATCGTGGATGCGCGGTTGAAAGACGGCTCTCGGGTCAATATCGTGCTGCCTCCTATTGCATTGAAGGGTCCGACTATGACGATTCGGAAATTCCCAAGTGAACCGATGAAGATGTCCGATCTGATTGGTAAAGGTGCCCTGCATGAGAAAGCGGCAGAATTGCTGCAGCAGTTGGTACGCAGCAAATACAATATTTTTATCGGCGGCGGAACCGGGTCGGGGAAAACTACTTTCCTAAATGCATTATCTCAGTTTATCCCGGCGGATGAACGGATCATCACGATTGAGGACTCTGCTGAATTGCAGATTGTTACGGTACCCAATCTGGTATCGCTGGAGACGCGTAATGCCAATACCGAGGGCAAGGGGCAAATATCTATTAGGGACCTGATCAAGTCATCCTTGCGGATGCGTCCAAATCGAATTGTCATTGGTGAGGTGCGGGGGGCAGAAGCACTGGATATGTTGCAGGCCATGAACACTGGACATGATGGCTCGTTGTCCACGGGTCACGCCAATACGATCTCCGATATGATCAGCAGATTGGAGACCATGGTGCTCAGCGGAGCGGATCTTCCCATTGCGGTTGTCCGGCAGCAGATCAGCTCGGCCATTGATATCTTTGTACATTTATCCCGGCTGCGTGATCGTTCACGTCGGGTGACCGAGATTAGCGAAGTGATTGGCATGCAGGACGGAGAAGTACTGCTCAATCCACTGTTTCGTTTCCAGGAAATCGAAGAAAAAGAAGGCAAGATTATTGGCGGACTCGTGCAAGTTGGAACACTGAGACAAGTGGATAAAATTCAGATGGCTGGGCTAGCGGAATGGTTGAACGAGTACATAGAACGCAATAGTGATGAGTTGAATGGATCGGATAACAACGTAAATTAGTTGATTTCATTGGTAGGTGATGAAGTTGGGTGAGGCCAGACAGGCGTTAACAGACTACACCGTATATACGCTTTCCCGGAGACAGCGGATTGTCTGTATGCTGATTAGTAGTTTGTTGTTCTTTGGTGTCGGTATTTTGTTCTATCATCACTGGTTGGCCGGCTTGATATTAGCTGCGGGGTGTATATGGGTACCAAAACACTGGACCAAAGTACTGCTGGAACGAAGAAGAATGACTCTCAGTTTACATTTTAAGCAGGCATTATATGCGTTATCCTCTGCGCTGGCTGCGGGAAAATCAGTAGAGAACGGTTTTAAGGAATCAGTGGAGGATCTGCGCATGCTCAATCCTGAGGCGGATACAGATCTCATTCGTGAATTCACCATTCTGAGGACGCGTATGGAATATGGTCAGCCCATTGAAGAGGCGCTGCAAGACTTCTCGGATCGGGCCAAAATTGAGGATATCACAAACTTTGCCGATGTGTTCATCACTTGTAAGCGAACGGGTGGAGATCTGGTCGAAGTGGTAAGGCGAACCTCTGCGGTGATTGGTGAGAAGCTGGATATTCAGCAGGACATCATGGTAGCGGTGGCACAGAAGAAGTTTGAATCTAAAGTGATGTTTGCCGCTCCATTTATTTTTCTGATTTTTCTAAACTTTACGGCCAAGGATTTTATGGAGCCGTTATACAGCGGGATGGGATATATGATCTCCAGCGGGGCATTGGCGTTACTTGCCTGCTGTTATTTGTGGATTACACGCATTATGGATATCAAAGTATAAGGAGCTGACACGATGCTGCTTCCCGTTATTTTCGGAGGGGTGCTCGGAGCAGGGTGGCTGGTGCTTGATCGAACGCGAGGGCAGACCTACCGACATTTGCGCAAACTGGATATGGAAGGAATACGTCTGAAGAAGCTGCATGGCCCCTTTTTGTTTTTACTGGACAAGTTCGAGGTGGGCCGCAGATTGCCTGTGCTCATGTTCCGTATGCAGCATGCCATTCAGAAAATGTATGGCATACAGCATAGTGGAGAGAAAACGATGCTCTACTGTGCTGAGATGCTGACTTATTCGTGGCTGATGTTGCTCGTAGGCTGCCTTTTGGCGCTCGTTGGGGACATGGGGCTTGGGGGTATGGTAGGTGGATTGGCACTCGGTGCTGCACTGCCCTTTGCGCTCTACAAAGATCTTAACACCAAAGTACAGCGAAGAGATCAGGACATACTCATGGAGCTGCCGGAGTTATTGAACCGAATTGTTCTGCTAGTTGGTGCGGGAGAAACGGTGCAGCGTGCCATTGTTCACTGTGCAGCCAGTCAGGGAGAACGAAATCATCCCCTCTATAATGAGCTGCGAAAGATGGTTGGGGATTGGAATAACGGTTATTCGTTTCAACAATCCTTTGAACAGTTCAGTCGCCGCTGTGGTGTACAGGAAGTGACGATTTTTACAACAACAGTGCTGCTGAATTTCCGGCGAGGGGGTGGTGACTTTGTATTGGCGCTGCGTGATCTGTCCCATGTGTTGTGGGAGAAACGCAAGGCTGTTAGTCGGGCTAAGGGAGAACAGGCTTCTTCCAAACTGGTGTTTCCGATGGTACTGATCTTTTTTTTAATTGTGGTGATGATCGGGGCACCTGCTTTTATGATGATGAATATGTAGGAGGAATTGGGGATGCTGGAATTGATGAAAAGCAAGGCAACTGGATTTTGGAAGGAAGAGGATGGGCTTGGTACGTTGGAGCTGATTCTGATCATCGGCGTTATTATCATTATTGCATTAATATTCAAGAAACAAATAACTGAACTAATTACGAGCCTCCTTAGTAAAGTGGACACGAAAAGTAATGAATTTTTCCCGGGTTAGTAGATTCAAAAAGGAAGAAGGGAGCTTCACCGTTGAAGCTTCCCTGGTCTTCCCTATTGTGTTGTTTATTCTCGTGTTACTTTTATTTTTCTCCATGTACATGTATCAGAAAACATTTTTGAACCAGCATGCGTATGCAGCTTCTGAACGTGCCGCCTACAGCTGGGATAACAGCCACAAGCAGGCGATGACAGGAGAAGTTGTTGCTGGGGAACATGACAACTTGTACTGGAGACTGACCGATGATCGATTGCTCGGAGCACTGTTTGGTTGGGTGGGAGCGGACAATGAGGTTATTGTGTCAGTACCCGCAGGAGAAGGCGGAAGTCTATCGGAAAAGAAACTGTCCCAAGCGGCACAAGGTATGCCCTCTGGCATGAACGGGACAATTGAATATCAGAACTCGCTGATCCAGCGAAAAGTAACGACTAAGCTGGAGCAGGTGATTTCTTTACCGCTGCCTTCTTTTTTATTTGATTCAGGTAACAGTGTATTAACACAAGGTTCATCTGCAGTTGTAGAGCCGACGGAATTCATCCGAACGGTGGATCTGGTCCGTTATTATGCAGCCAAGTTTAAAGGCAAGGGCGGAGCCGCAGCCAGTACTGCCGCTGAAGCGGGACAGGTTGTACAGCATTTTGGCAAAACCAAAAAATGAGGAAAGGAGGAGGAAGCACTGTTCAGAAAAAAAGACGGTGAATCTGGAGCCGTAACCGTGTTCTTGATCTTGATTTTGGCTGGAATCTTTATGTTTGTTTCCATTTTCATTGATTATGCACGTATTGCTGCTTTCAAAGTACAGGCAGAACGAATGACGCATGCAGCGATGAGATCTGTGATGTCAGCCTACGATACTTCCTTGCGGGAGTATGGTCTATTTGGATACGGTGACAGCAGTGGTGACTCCATTATGGCCAAGGTGCTGAATGATAGTGTGAAGCCCTCGGCTGTGAAAGATGGGTTTCCCATTCTGGATATCCAATGGGATACGACTTCACTAAGCATGGAGCGTGAACTGGGCAGATACGATATTTTTAATCGCCAGATCCAGGAGGATATGAAATATCGTGCGCCGGTTGATTTTACCCTGGAAGTGGTCAACCGTTTTAAGCCGATGTCAGAAGAGATGAAAGAAGCTGCTCATACCGTGGATCTGCTCAAAAAATTGCAAAAACTGTATGACAAACGTGAGGAATTGCTGGACGAAGCAATAGCCAATCAGACGGAATCCGCCGATAAGCTGAAGGGTCTGCCTGCACTGATCATGAATCCGCCCTCCTCTGCCATTTACGATGAGATGTTAAGAGAGACGCCAGAGACAGCTGCCGAAGCAGCGGCGCGTTATGCGGATTATCTTAACAAAAAACAAATGGATGAGGGGCTGCCATTTAACCAGCAACAGTACATGCTAGAGCTAGCTCGTTATCGGACAGGTGTAGGGAATGTGGCGACAGGCATAAGCACGATCATACAACCAGCATTGCAGGCACACCAGACAAAATTGGAGGAAGCCCAAGCTAAGATTGAAGAAGCTCGCAAGATCAATGAGGAAATGAAGCAGGTAATCGCTGAAGGGGAGAACCGTTCACAGAATGCCAGTTATGAAAACGTAGGCAACTCAACGCTGCCTGGGACGAGCCCTCCGTCTACCGGATCAGGAAGTGAAGCCAAGAGTACACGCTCCCTTGCTTCGGAACTTGTAAGAGCAGACACGCTGTTTGATCAGTTAAATGCACATGTACGCTCACAAAATTCGGATTTTACCAATGTCAGAAATGACAGTATGGAGCTTAATACGCAGCTTCGCACTGTTACGGTAATGAGTGGTGTTTTCATTAAACCAGCGGTTAGACAGGCTAGTCAGGTCACGGAACGATACATGGACACTTATGTAAGAAGTGGTCCCTCCAATGTTATTCTCCAAAGCAAACAGCTGTTGGAGAGCGGTCGCGGATCTGATGCCCAGCGCAAAGCGAATGATAAGGAATCCAAAGGGAAGTTGAAGGAAGTTAAACGCATATTGTCACAAATCGAAAAGGGGAGCTCCGGCTCCGTGGAAGCCTTCAAACAATTGGAGGAGTACTACAACGCCAACATCGCTTTTAACCAAGCGAGCCGTGAAGAAGCCAAGAAGGCAGAGATTGCTGGAGATCCGTATGACTCCGGTGGTGACGCAATGAACGGAATGGACAGTTTGTTCGGAGGAATGTCTAATTTGCTGGATAGTTTTGGCGATGAGTTGTTCCAGAATGAGTATGCACTGGCGTATTTCAACTCAATGGATTTTGGACAGTTGTTGAGCTGGACTGAAGGTAGTGGAGATGCTGGTGAAGTGTTCAAACTGGAAAATCAGGAACTGGAGTACATCGTCTATGGTTTCCATAATCCTTCTGGGAACATTGCCGCTGCGTATGCGGAGATCTTTGGCATGCGTCTGGCGATTCGAACTGCAGAAGGACTAATTGAGAATAGCAAGCTTGGGAATCCACTACTTGTATTATCTGCTGCAATTTTATACGGAATTACAAACGCTATAGCAGATATGGTGAAACTGGCTAAAGAAGGTAGTGTGGAATTGTCCAAATATATCAAAGTCAAGCTTACATACAGGGACCATCTGCGTTTGTTCCTATTAATGCATAGCAACAATGAACGCAAAATGTCCAGAATGTTGGCTTTGATCCGATTGAATACCGGCGTGAATCCGGATGAGAAGCAGACATACGCTTCAGGAAACATGCGCAGCAGTATTAAATTGTGGTTTTTACCAGGAGTCACAAGAAGTATAGGTGCTCTCATGGGTAGTGCAGACCAGGTAGAGGATGGGCGATTTTTCATTGATCGAAAGGCCGATTATTCCTATTGAGTAATCTGGGTCGTTTCGGTGGAGGGATTATGGATAAGCAGCATCTGCAGGAAAAAATATTGGCACGATTACAGAGTCGACTTACACGAGTGCGTAGACTGGAAAGATTAAAGTCTCTGACTGAGCAGACACATTCAGTTTCCAAAGTGCGTTTTCCAAAAAAAGAAGGTTCTCCAAAAAAGACGGGTTCATCAGAAAAGGAAATGGGCAGCATCGTTTTGGAAGCCTCACTGGTTTTGCCTGTATTCCTGTTCTTTGTCATGTTCCTCATTTACATCGTACAGATGACGTTGGTATCAACAGCATTGCAGAGCACGGCAGGAGAGGCAGTAAAGCAGTTATCCACGAAAATATATCCGGTCTCCCTTGTATTCAGCCCCTCTGATTCCGCAGATGGTGAAGGTTCGGAGGGTGGGTGGAAAATACCGGAGTTGTCACTGACGGAATGGGCCGAAGAGTACGCCTCTTCACTGCCAGAGCCGCTAAGTGATTGGGTACGTGCAGCTGCTGCCAGGGGTGAACAACCGTTACAGGAGGTAAAGACATCCGTTCTTGAGACAGTACTTGATCCTACCGTTAAACCGCTGCTTGAGCCTTTTATTAATACTTCTGTACTAAATGTAGAGCGTGTGCATGTTAATGGTGTTTCCATACCTGATCTCAAAAATAAAACGAATCCTTACTTCAGGCTTGAATTGAGCTATGAATTGCCTGTTAAAGTTCCCTTTCTAGGGAAGTCTTTACGCATTCAAGCGGCTGCGGCAGAACGGGTATGGATTGGAGATACCGGAGAAGGCTCCAACAGTAGTGGGGGAGACACGGATTCAGCTGGAGCAGCAACCGTACTATCCAAGCCGGAGCCAGCATACATAGGCAACAACGCGACAATTAAGGTTCAAGTGGAGCCCGGAGCTACAGCGAACTTAACGATATTTTACAAGTCCGGTGAAAGTTCAGCCAAGCATATCGGGTGGGCGACTGCTGACGAAAATGGTGTGATTGAGTGGAACTGGTTTGTTGGTACACGTACAACGGAAGGCACATGGACATTTGTTGTAGAGACTGCGGATGGTGCCAAGACGGTGACCGAGTTTAATGTGGCTTCCAGAAAATAAGGAAGGAGATGGTGGAGGTGGAGTGGTTTTACCTGGCCTGTAGTCTGTATGTGATTGCAGCTTTTGTTACAGACGTTCGTTCGATGAAAATACCAAATCGTTTAACCTTACCAGTGACTGTCGCGGGAGTTGTGGCCCATATCATCTGGGGAGGATGGGAGGGGGCTCTATTCTCAGCAGCCGGATTCGCGATCGGGTTCGGTGTCTTATTTCTAATGTATCTGATCGGCGCAGTGGGTGCGGGAGATGTAAAATTGTTTGGAGGAATTGGAGCTTGGACAGGACTGGCCTTTGGCGTTCACGTTATTATTTACTCCGTTTTGTACGCAGGGGCAATTGGATTAGTCATTCTCTTATTTCGCAGGGATTCAGCGAAGCGGATTCGTGGCATGGCAGGAAATCTTGCCGGTTTCTTCATGCTCGGTTCGCTCAAGCTGGTCAATCAGGAAAAGACATTGAAGTTTCCTTTTATGCTGGCCGTATTGCCAGGATTCATTAGCGCCTATATCTACATGATTTAACTAAGCAATGGAAAGAGAGGATTGGCATGTATGGATTAACGAGAGATTTCATTCGAAACGGCGGATCGTTTATGGTTTTGGAGAAAGCGGAAGGGCTGCGAATGGACGAACTGAGCCGTGTGCAGACGGGCATGTTGTCTTCCAATCAAATTCCCCGACTTCTTCCCGTTCATATTCGAGAGGTAGACCGAAATGTAACGTTACAATACGATATTTCAGGATATAAGATGTTACCTCAAATGTTGAAGTTGGGAAAAATCAAGCTGCGTGTGTTATATGGTCTATTGTTTCAGCTGGCAGATACGTTTACAGAGTGTAGACAATATATGTTGGATTCGCGTAAATTACAGATTCAGGAAGAGTACATATTTATCAATGGTTCACTTGAACTGGGAGAGCTTGGCTTAGTATATATTCCAATTGTCGATGCAGTTGAGGTAGATCCGACGCCTCAGCAATTCCGCGAACTGGTTATTAGGTTAATGGCCCATGTTCAGGAACTTCAGGGCGAAGGGATTCAGCGTGTCCTCCAGCTATGTGAGATTGAACAATGGGATATTAGACAACTGCGTGAACTTTTGCTTGAATTATATGCTGATGAGCAGAGTGGTTCAGGCCAGGCAACGTTTATGTCTTCACGTGGGTCATCCGGCTCAACTGACAGTAAATTAGGAATGCCACTTTCTGCAGTTCCGGAGCAGGGAAATGATCTGTTTTCCAATAGAAGTGGGCAAGATCAGTATCGTCAGTTGGATCGAAATGGCGAAGCTGGGCAGCAGTTAAAATCAAATCATCAACCGAGGATATCTACTGCGGAGGATGACAAACCACTTAACAAACCCTTTTCAGGATTTTCGGGCAGACGTTCACCGATAGAGTCCTCATTGCAAGCGAAAGGTGTTACGAATCCGTCACAGCGCCAAATGTTTGATTCAATACAGGACGATGATATGGAAAAGGACGAGAAGGACAAGAAGCAGGATTCTTCCAAAACGACCTATATCATTCTGGGCTGTATGATTGCCATCGCGCTGGTATGGAGATTCATCTATATGGAACAACCAGGGCAGACACAAAAGATTCTATCTGCAGCATTAAGTGCTGGCTTGCTTGGGATCGCGGGTTGGGCATGGGTGACCAAAGGAAAATTCGAAAATTCGAAATCCAATTTTCTACGCAAAAAGATGCCGAATGAAGAATATGCAGATGGCGAATTACAAGAGGGCTCTACCAATAAGAAATCTGCTTTTTTTGGATTGGGAAGAGGCAAAGGTAAGCAGAAAGAAAGCCAAGAAGAGATGTTTCAGGAGAGCTGGCGTTGGAATGCAACTGAAATGTCACCAGAAGGTAACACCTATGGACAAGGTTACACGAGTCAACAGAGCTCTGGTGATATACAAAATGCTCAATCAGAACGGGGGCAATCTATTGAATCCAGGTCATCTGTAGCAGGAAATTCTCGCTTTCAAAATCTACATATACCATCTGAAGCTTCTGATGAACCTCTCGTTCAGCATACTGTCGAATCCGTGGCTGCAACATCGGAGCTCATTCGTCATCATGCGGCGGCTGATGCTACAGTAAATTTGCAGAGTGTTGCTGGCGGAAGCATTACGGGAGCAGGTCTAGTAGTACCTTCCTTTTATCTTGAACGCAGATCAGCAACAGGGGACAAAAATGAACGGATGGATGTCCGAGGAGCATCGTTTGTTATTGGCCGATCGGCGGACATGGTCCAGTGGGTAGATTCAGCAACCGGTGTGTCCCGTGCTCATGTGGAATTGAGCCGGAACAAATCGGGCTATGTCATTAAGGATTTGGGTTCTGTGAATGGAACCATTCTCAAGGGCGATGTTCTTGCTCCGTACAAAGAATATCCATTGGAAGATGGGGATACCTTTACGTTAGCTGAGTCTGTTTACACGTATCGATCAGTCGGATAGACCCCGGTGTTTTAGATCTTCCAGTGCATCGGTTAATGTAGGAAAGGTGAACTGGAATCCGTGATCCAACGCTTTTTGCGGGATAACCCGCTGTCCTTGAAGCAGCACGACAGAGAGTTCTCCGACCAGTGTTTTGATCAGAATTCCGGGTACGGGGAACCAGTGCGGACGATGATACACTTTGCCTACCGTGCGTCCGAATTCATCGTTGGTTACCGGGTTGGGCGAAGAGGCGTTCACCGGACCGGAGATTTCTTTATTTTGGATCGTGAAATCAATCAAACGCACAATATCCATAATATGAATCCAACTGGTCCACTGTTTGCCACTTCCCACCCTGCCCCCAACACCAAGCATATAAGGCAGTTTCATTAATGGAAAAGCACCTTTTTTATGACCAAGCACGAGGCTAACGCGGATTTTCACAAGTCTCACATGTTTGATGGCATCAGCAGCAACTTCCCATTGTTGAGAAACGCGGGATGGGAAATTCACCGATTTTTGAGGACTGTTCTCATCAAATGTTTCTGTAGGAGAGGTGCCATAGATTGCCATGGCAGATGCCTGTACGACCACCTCTGGTTTGTGTTCCAGTGAATCTATCAATTTGGCTACGTGTGCTACAGTAGTCACTCTGGATTCAACAATCTCCAGTTTCGCTTTTGTTGTCCAACGTTGATTCAACGTTTCTCCAGCCAGATTCACCAAGGCATCCATTCCCTCCAGCAAATGAGGCTGTTCCTCTACCTGTTCCCATGAGACATAAGTAAGGTTTTGGCTGGGATTATGTAAATTCGGCAGTTTGCGTGTAATAACTTTCACATGGTGGCCTGTCTGAAGCCAGTAATCAACGAGTGCTCCTCCGACAAAACCGGTACCTCCGCAAATCGCAATCTTCATCTTGGCGACCTCCTTGTTATTTTGACTATGCTGACATGTAATATTGGATCGACAAACAGCCCCGGGCGGTAAGCACTGCCTTGCTGGGAATGACTTACCTGACGGAGCATGTTTGCAAATATGTAAGCCTAATGCATGTTCGGCTGTATTCCATTTTCTATTTATTCATCAAATGTTTATAAGGCGAATAGTCAATTTGGTTCTTCTCCAAAAATTTCACCAGAAACTTATTATCCCGCTTCGGTGTGGCTATAATGTATCCTTTAATGCAATGATCTCTGGATACTTCAGGTGCATTATTTTCGTACGCAATTTTGCCGATTTCTGCTGCAATGGAATGTTTGGCGATATCTCGAAATGGGCCAGGAACAGGCTCCACAAGCTGGTCGAGAAAAGCTTTTGCTTCATCTGTCCATAAATGACGGCTGGTTTCAACCCAGTGGTTCTGCCAATCGAGTTTGGACTTCCCGTCTGCCTTCGGAAGCACTTTCAAAAACTTGCGCATCATAAAAAATCCGCCAACACACATACTTCCAAGCAAAAGAACGGTCCAGAATGCGATCGTGTTCATAAACCAATTGCTGGGGGAACTACTAGTCAACGTCCAAACGTAGGAGCCGAAAATCATTGCGGAGTCACCTCGGTTTATTGATTTTCACGGAAAGACGGATTCCGCCCACCCATGTTCCAAATTACAGCTGTAAAAAATAGCCTATATCCCGAATTATAGCGCATTTCTAGATTTATTTCGATAATCGCGTTAGAATAAGGGATAATTCAGAAAAAGGGGGATTAATGATGCTTAAAATCGGCTCCCATGTGTCCTTTTCGGACAAGGGATTATTGAGTGCAACGAAGGAAGCGTCCTCGTACGGTTCCAGTTCGTTTATGATATATACAGGTGCACCGCAAAATACCCGCCGCAAGCCTATTGAGTCCATGTTTATTGAGGAAGGCAAGCTTGCGATGCAAGAGGGCGGAATGGAAGATATCGTTGTCCATGCGCCATACATTATTAACCTCGGATCCTACAAAGAAAACACGTATGAGCTGGCCGTGAGTTTCCTTCAGGAAGAGATTCGTCGTACACATGCGATTGGTGTCAAAAATATCGTGCTGCATCCCGGCGCATTTACGGACAAGGATGCTCATTACGGCATCGGACGTATTGCTGAAGGCTTGAATGAAGTGCTAGACGGAGTGAAAGAGACGGATGTGAACATCGCTCTGGAAACGATGGCTGGCAAAGGAACTGAAATGGGCCGCAGCTTTGAAGAGATCGCTCAGATCATGGAGAAGGTTACACACAATGAACGCCTTACTGTATGTATGGATACATGTCACATTCACGATGCGGGTTATGATATCGTGAACGACCTGGACGGTGTTCTTGAACAATTTGATCGTACGGTAGGGCTTGACCGCATTGCCGTAATGCATATTAATGATAGTAAGAACCCTGTGGGTGCGCACAAGGACCGTCATACACCGATTGGCTCTGGCTGGATTGGTTTTGAGGCGATTAACCGCATCGTGCATCACGAGGCTCTTCAGGGACGTCCGTTTATTTTGGAAACGCCTTGGATTGGTAAAGAAGCCAAAACTCAGCGTCCTATGTATGAAGTAGAAATTGCATTGCTTCGCGGGGATGTTGCTGGTCGATTTGGTCCCGAGTTCCTGACAGAAGTGGAACAATTGCATCATTTCTTCAAAGGAAAAGAGATTGAGTCCCGTTCATATGTTCTGGATATCTGGACACTGCTCAAGAATGATGCCAAAGCGAAGAAAGCCGATCCACGTGAGCCGTTGGAACGTCTGTATGACCTCGTGGCTGAAGCCGCATTGTTCCCGCATTTGAATGAAGAACAACTGAATCATCGTTTGATCGCCTGGCTTGCAGGCAAAGAAATTTTTGTCACGGCCTAGTTGAAGGAGGAAAAATAACCCGATGGAGATTCACGCTAAACAAGTACGTCCTGATGTTAAAAACCGCGCCGATCGGGCGCGGATGCTCATTTCCTGTCCGGATGGACCGGGAATTGTTGCCGCAGTATCCCATTTCTTGCACCAGCATGGTGCAAACATTGTACAGTCGGACCAATACACAATGGACCCGGCTGGCGGCATGTTTTTTATGCGGATCGAGTTCGATCTTCCACAATTATCGTTGAACCTGCCTAAGCTGGAAGCTGATTTCGAAGAAGTGGCAAACCGTTTCAAAATGGATTGGAGTCTTTCTGCGGTTAGCCGCAAGAAGAAACTTGCCATCTTTGTATCCAAGGAGGATCACTGTCTGGTTGAGCTGTTGTGGCAATGGCAGGCTGGCGATCTGGATGCAGACATCGCGCTTGTTGTGAGCAATCATCTGGATATGAAGGACTATGTAGAATCATTTGGCATTCCTTATCACCATATTCCGGTTACAGCGGATACGAAGAAGGAAGCGGAACAACGCCAGTTGGACGTCATTGGTAATGATATCGACGTGATTATTCTTGCGCGCTACATGCAGATCATTTCTCCGATGTTCATTGAGCATTACCGCAATCGTATTATTAACATTCATCACTCGTTTCTGCCTGCCTTTGTCGGCGGTAAACCGTATGCCCAAGCGTACAACCGAGGTGTCAAAATTATCGGTGCGACAGCTCACTATGTTACGGAAGAGCTGGATGGCGGACCGATCATTGAGCAGGACGTTCAGCGTGTAAGCCACGGGGATGATGTAACCGAGTTGAAACGCATTGGACGTACCATTGAGCGTGTAGTTCTTGCTCGTGCCGTTAAATGGCATGTTGAAGACCGTGTACTGGTTCATGAAAATAAAACCGTTGTGTTTTAAGCTAATGCTTTAATACTGCGCAAGGTTGATTCGTAAAGATACAGTTCAGTTCTATTCCGAAAAAAGAAAAGGCGGTCCCCTATTCATGTCTGAAAGGGGGATCGCCTTTTTGGTTGTGCTTCTGGCTGTGCTTCCATACATGACCGCACCAACCAACGACCACGCCAAATAACAGATGCCCTGTCAGCCAGTAAAGTATCGCTTTTATATCATATAGATCAGGCACACGACTCGACAGCTGGGAGAGTGGAATATACAGCAGGGAAGAGAGAGCGCCGATCAGGACGCCTTTGGATATCGGATGACCTGAACGCTGAATCCACCATATGTAGAAGTTGCCAATGATTATGGAAACGATAAGATGCAGCCCAAATTCAATGAACTCAGGTAGCGTGGGCGGAAGCCATGGAACAAAATCAATGTTCAGCAGCAAGGTATAGACTTTTTCACCAGTGTAAGTCTGAATAGCCTTTAAAAAGAACCCGAGCACCAGTCCGGATGTAAGACCTGTTAAAACCCCGGCTTTCCAGGGTAATATGTGCTTTAGCGAATTTGTTGACTTAGCCAAATGTTCCGGCATATGTGAATCCTCCTTTCCATATGAAGTACAGCCTGATGTGCACAAAAGTCCGATTTTTCCAATCATGATCAAGGACCATTATATGCAAAATCAACTTCGATATCTAAAAAGAGTATGGTTTTCCGCTTAAAGGTTATACTTCATCCGATGGATTTGCGATGCTGGCTGAGCTAGAAGATATGCTGAAATGCTCAGTATGACACTCTTTTTGCGCAACTGGAAACAAATCCCTCGTCATAATCAGCCGAATTTTCCCGATCTTCTAAAAGAAGGTTATGGAAAACCTTCACGCCAAGTGATACAATACAAAAGTGAATAAGTCAAAATGAAACACTCAAGCGGATTCACTTATTGTGAAATTCGGTTTGCTTGTATGATGAGAGGGATTCGCTTGCGCAACCCGACTTATCTAAAGACATGAGGAGGACAAACCATGACTGACAAGAACGAAGCGATTCAAAAGGAAGAGAACAACACCATCGACAACCTGTCGATCACTACCGTACGTACACTGGCGATTGATGCAATCGAGAAGGCAAATTCCGGACACCCGGGAATGCCTATGGGCTCCGCTCCAATGGGGTACCAACTTTTTGCAAAAACGATGACACATAACCCGGACCACCCAACTTGGGTTAACCGGGACCGTTTTGTTCTGTCCGCAGGACATGGCTCCATGTTGCTGTACAGCTTACTTCACCTGAGCGGGTATGACCTGCCTATGGAACAATTGAAACAGTTCCGTCAATGGGGAAGCAAAACTCCGGGTCACCCGGAATTCGGACATACTGCAGGCGTTGACGCAACAACTGGACCACTGGGCCAAGGTATTGCAATGGCTGTAGGTATGGCTATGGCTGAAGCTCAACTGAGCGCAACATATAATAAAGACAAATTCAACGTAATCGACCACCACACTTACGCAATCTGTGGTGACGGTGACTTGATGGAAGGTGTATCCCATGAATCAGCTTCCCTGGCTGGACGTTTGCACCTGGGCAAATTGATCATGTTGTTTGACTCCAATGACATCACTTTGGATGGTAAATTGAACCTGTCTTCTTCTGAAAGCATCGCGAAGCGTTTTGAAGCTTATGGCTGGCAAGTGCTGCGCGTTGAAGATGGTAACGATCTGCCTGCAATCCAGAAAGCAATTGAGGAAGGTCAAGCAGATACGCTTCGTCCTACACTGATTGAAGTTAAAACTGTAATTGGTTACGGTAGCCCGAACAAACAAGGTAAAGGCGGCCACGGCGGTACTCACGGATCTCCACTGGGTGCAGACGAAGCTAAATTGACTAAAGAGTTTTACAAATGGGTTTACCAGGAAGATTTCCACGTTCCAACTGAAGTTCGCGAACACTTTGCACAAGTGAAAGATCGTGGTATCTCTGCTAACAAAGCATGGGACGAGAAATTTGCTGAGTACAAAAAAGCATTCCCTGAGCTGGCAGCTCAATTCGAAACGGCAATCAATGGCGATCTTCCAGAAGGTTGGGATCGCGATCTGCCTAAATATGCAGCAACAGACAAAGCTGTATCCACTCGTGTAGCATCCGGTAATGCACTGAACGGTTTGGCTCATAACGTGCCACAACTGACAGGTGGTTCTGCTGACCTTGAAAGCTCCACAATGACTCACTTGAACAACCTGGAGAACTTCTCACCTGAAGATTATTCCGGTCGCAACATCTACTTCGGTATCCGTGAATTCGGTATGGCTGGAGCAATGAACGGTATGGCACTGCACAGTGGTGTGAAAGTATTCGGAGGTACATTCTTCGTATTTACAGACTACCTGCGTCCAGCTGTTCGTCTGGCTGCCCTGATGGGTCTGCCTGTAACGTACGTCCTGACTCACGACAGTATCGCTGTTGGTGAAGACGGTCCTACTCACGAACCAATTGAGCAATTGGCATCCCTGCGTATCATTCCTAACCTGACAGTTATTCGTCCGGCTGACGGTAATGAAACTTCTGCAGCATGGGCTTACGCGCTTGAGAACAAGAGCAATCCGGTTGCACTCGTACTCACTCGTCAAAACCTGCCGATTCTGGAAGGTACCGTTGAAGGTTCACGTGAGAATGTGAAACGTGGTGCGTATGTTGTCTCTGATGCAAAAGAAGGCAAAGCTGTTGCCCAAATCATCGCGACAGGTTCCGAAGTGCAACTGGCTGTCAAAGCTCAAGCAGCACTTGCTGAACAAGGCATCCAAGTTCGTGTAATCAGCATGCCGAGCTGGGATCTGTTCGAGAAACAGGACAAAGCATACAAAGAATCCGTCCTGCTTCCAGATGTTAAAGCGCGTCTGGCGATTGAAATGGCTCACCCAATGGGTTGGGAAAAATATGTCGGCGACCAAGGCGACATTCTCGGAATCAACACATTTGGTGCATCCGCGCCTGGCGACCGTGTTATCCAAGAGTATGGTTTCACTGTGGAAAACGTGGTTAGTCGCGTAAAAGCATTGCTGTAATAGCTTGAAAAATGCTGTAGGAAGGACAGTTTAATTTCTGTCCTGCCGAGCAGCAAGTGATTTCCGGCAGAGAATGGGCGGGCAACCGCCTTGATCTGTTTTGCCTTTTGTTTTGATTAACTTCAGGGGGAGCGGGTACGCATGTCACAGTTTGATCAAGTCAGTGTAGTGAAAGAGGCCAACATTTATTATGAGGGCCAGGTAACGAGTAGAACGGTTATTTTGGGGGATGGCAGCAAGGTGACTCTGGGTATTATGCTTCCAGGTAGTTATGAGTTCGGTACAGATTCCCGTGAGATTATGGAAATACTGTCCGGCGATCTGAGAGTATTACTTCCCGGAGAAGAAGATTGGCAAGAGATTCAAGGTCAAGCTACGTTCCACGTGCCTGCCGAATCCAAATTTAAACTGGAGATACGCAGCGTTACCGACTACTGCTGTTCGTACCCGGCGGAATAATACAAGAAGGGTAACCAGAACCGCGACTCGCGGATTCGGTTAACCCTTTTTGCTTCTTAAACTCTAACGACAAAGTTCGTGCTACAAGCTTGTCAGCCCTGTGGATTTGAAGTATCCTTAGGCTAAGTTGTTTAGTATGGAAAACGGAAAAAAATACGCTACCGATATCAGGAGGTTTTATAGATCATGGCAAAAAAAGTGAAGTTTGACTACAGCACTGCCCTGCAATTTGTCAATCAACATGAAGTGGACTATTTCGCTGAACCGATTCGTTTGGCTCACGAGCAGCTCCACAACGGAACGGGAACGGGATCGGATTATCTGGGCTGGATCGACCTGCCTACCGCTTATGACAAAGAAGAGTTCTCCCGTATTCAAAAAGCGGCTGCTAAAATCCAAAGCGATTCTGAAGTACTGATCGTCATCGGTATTGGTGGATCATACCTTGGTGCACGTGCAGCGATTGAGATGCTTACGCACTCTTTCTACAACAATCTGCCTAAAGACAAACGCAAAACGCCTGAAATCTACTTTGCAGGAAACAACATCAGCTCCACGTATGTAACTCATTTGCTGGATCTGGTTGAAGGTAAAGATTTCTCCGTTAACGTTATCTCCAAATCCGGTACAACAACGGAGCCAGCGATTGCTTTCCGTATCTTCCGTGCAGCACTGGAGAAAAAATACGGTAAAGAAGAAGCTCGCAAACGTATCTATGCAACGACAGATAAAGAGCGCGGCGCACTGAAAAAACTGGCGAATGAAGAAGGCTATGAATCCTTCATTATCCCGGATGATGTAGGTGGACGTTACTCCGTTCTGACGGCTGTAGGTTTGTTGCCAATCGCAGCAGCTGGCATCAGCATTGAAGAAATGATGCAAGGTGCGGCTGACGCTTCCAAAGAATACAGCAACCCGAACGTAGCTGAGAACGAAGCATATCAATATGCAGCTGTTCGTAACGCACTGTATCGCAAAGGTAAAGGAACAGAAATCCTCGTGAACTACGAGCCATCCTTGCACTTTGTATCCGAATGGTGGAAACAGCTTTACGGAGAGAGTGAAGGTAAAGACTATAAAGGGATTTATCCTGCATCCGTTGATTTCTCGACTGACTTGCACTCCATGGGTCAATTCATTCAAGAGGGTAGCCGGAACATCTTCGAAACTGTGATTCAGGTTGCTGAAGTATCGGAGCATATTTCGATCCAAGCTGACCCGGATGATCTGGATGGTCTGAATTTCCTTGAAGGTAAAACAATGGACTTTGTTAACAAAAAAGCGTTCCAAGGAACACTGCTTGCACACACAGATGGTCAAGTACCAAACTTGATTGTGAACATTCCAGATATGTCTCCATATTCTTTCGGATATCTGGTATACTTCTTTGAAAAAGCATGCGGCATTAGTGGTTACCTGCTAGGAGTCAATCCATTTGACCAACCAGGCGTGGAAGCTTACAAGAAAAATATGTTCGCTTTGCTGGGCAAACCAGGCTTTGAAGAAGAGAAAGCAGCGCTGGAAGCGAGACTTTCTGAATAATTCATCGGTCTGCTCATATAGTTAAATAAGGTAATGTAATTACATTCGGGGAGTCATTGTGAAGCAATGGTTTCCCGGATGTTAAACCAAGGCAGTTCGTCCGCGTGCGCGCGGGGAACTGCTTTCTTGTAAAATGGATCAAATTGGTGGAAAGTTGGATAGGGATGATTGAACGTTATCGCACGGTTCGAGGACCGGGCAATCTGGAAATTGTAATCAAAAAGTCGCGATTTATCGGTCATATTATGCCGGTCACGACAGAAGAAGAAGCCAACGCTTTTATTGATGAAATCAAGAAAAAACATTGGAATGCTACTCATAACTGCTCCGCATACATAATTGGTGAGCGGGATGAGATCCAGAAGCAATCCGATGATGGCGAACCAAGCGGAACCGCTGGAAAACCGATTCTTGAAGTCATCAAAAATCAGCAATTGAAGAATGTGGCTATCGTTGTTACACGTTACTTTGGAGGAATTATGCTTGGAGCAGGTGGGTTAATTCGCGCTTATACGGATGGAGCAGTTGCAGCCATAGAAGCCGGGGAAGCGATTACCAAAGTGCTCCATCGTGAAGTGTTTGTTGAACTGGATTACACATGGCTGGGCAAAGTGGAAAATGAATTAAGGAGCCGGGAAGTCCGTACAGGTGAAACTGGGTTCACCGATAAGGTTACGTTGACTTGTCTTCCGCCGGATAGTGAAACCGAGGCATTTGTGGCCTGGATCACAGATTTGACGCAAGGGCAATCCCGGATCACGGAGGGACAGCGGCTTTATTTTATTGAAGGGGAATAAAATATATGGCTAGAAGAGCAGTCGAACAGGAGTTGTCGAGGGAGCGGATACTGGAGGCGGCAAGGCATCTTTTTATTACCAAAGGATACCGTGCCATTTCGATGCGAAGCATCGGCCAGCATCTAGGCTATAGTCATGGGTCGCTGTATTATCATTTTAAGGAAAAGGCAGAGCTGTTTTATGCCATCGTGGTTGAAGATTTCAATCATCTGGGGCATTTGCTGCTGCAAGCCATGGTCAGGCCAGTCATGGGCGGCGTGAGCAAGGTGGAACATATCATGATGGAGTTTATTCGTTTTGGTTTGGAGAATCCGTATCAGTACGAGATTATGTTCATGATTCGGGATGAGGAATTGCTATCGTATTGTCGTACGGAGCAAGGAAGATGCTTTGAATTGTTCGCCTCCATTATTCGGCAATACATGAATGAAGAGGGCTGTACGGAAGAGGATATTCAATGTGTACCACGTACGCTGTTTTTGTCCATGCACGGATTCATATCGTATTATATTCAGGACCGTTTAACCTTTGCAGAGATTGAATCGGCTGCGTTATCTCATGTCAAAGTACTCTGCCGTAATCTCCAACACCAGCCTGGCGTCCAATAAGGCGCTTTTGTCGCACTCCACACTTCAGGGCGGTGAATTGTCATAACATTAATTCTTTATAACGTTGTCTCGCGAAAGTTTTTGCGCGAAGAAGATCATTACAGGCGGGTTACATCCCTAGAATAGGGTGGGCCGCCTGTTTGTTTTTTATTTCAATCAATGGCAAATCATTAGAAATGGGGTTGAAATGGAGCTAACCTTCTATGATTTTAAGAAAATATTCCCGTTGACGAGGACCATCAAATTCGCAAAAATAGATGCCCTGCCATCTGCCAAGCAGTAATCTGCCCTCATGTATAATCACCGTTTGTGATGGTCCGGTTGTGATCGATTTCAAGTGAGAAGCCGTATTTCCTTCAGCATGCCGATATTCGGGATGTTGCCAGGGGTATACCTCGTTTAGACGAAGCAGCACGTCATGTTTGACATCCGGGTCTGCATTTTCATTAATTGCAATGCCTGCTGTCGTATGTGGACAATAAATCAATACAGTCCCATTCTGCACACCGCTGTCACGGACAACCTGCTCTACTTCCCGCGTAATATCCTTCATCTCATCCCGTCGGGATGTCGATAAATTCTTCGTATATAACATATTACTCCACTCCTTCGCTCCAAATTGTTCCTCTAGATTGTACCTTAACCATTACATACCGAACAAACCACTTAGATAAAGGGGATCAAAGAAATCTGGGGATAACAGCGATCGGAAGGTTGTTCTGGCCGCGTAGTGGCGAGTGTAATTTTTATAAAATCCATCTCATAGGTACGCCGATTTTATTCAATAAAAGCATTGACGATTAGCACTGCAAACTGGTAAAGTATCAGATAAGCAAAAACCAAGTAGACTAATGGGAATAATATTAAAGTAATAAAATCCAACTTAGGAAAATGGTTGTACCAAAGCAGGAAGACTGCCGACCGGACATAGAACCGGAGGCTGGGAGGGAATGCAGCAATGAATACCGTTCTTCGTCACAAGGGATGGACTTGGGGATTCCGCAGTACCGTATTGCTATATTTTATCGTACTCATTGTACTTCCAATCATCGGTGTGTACGTCAATTCCTTCTCTGAAGGATGGAGCAACTTTATCCAAAGTATTATGGACCCAATTGCATGGAAAGCCGTGCTGTTAACGATCCGGCTGGCTGTTATAGCTACGGTGATTAACGTCATTTTGGGAACCATGATTGCCTGGGTGCTGACACGTTATCGCTTTTTTGGGAGGTCGTTCCTTAACAGTCTGGTAGATCTTCCTTTTGCTCTTCCAACAGCCGTTGGTGGCCTGATGATTATGCTACTCCTGGGTCCGATCAGTGCCATTGGCAAACTGGCGGAATCCATGGGGTTTGAAATTGTGTTTCACCAGCCTGCGATTGTGATCGCAATGACCTTTGTTACGTTTCCATTTGTCATCCGTGCGGTGCAGCCTTTGCTCGAAGAGATCGATCCTTCGGAGGAAGAGGCATCCTACACGATGGGAGCATCGAAGGCGCGCACATTCAGGCAGGTCATTCTTCCGTCCATGGCTCCGGGCATGATTAGTGGGGGAATGCTCGCATTCTCCAGAGCACTGGCCGAATTCGGGGCTGTTGTGCTGGTGGCAGGCAATATTCCGGGAAGAACATTGACGGCTTCCGTATTTATTTACGGCGAGATCGAAAGTGACAATCCAACCGGAGCCGCGGCCGTGTCCGTACTGCTCTTAACACTCTCCTTCCTGATCCTCTGGCTCATTAATCTGGTGCAGATGCGGGGGAGAAGACGATGAGGCGACTATTAATCGGACTGACGTTTGTGGTGTTCATTGTACTGCTGATCATCCCGCTTGGACGTATTTTTATTGGTGCATTTGAAGACGGGGCAGGAGGATTCCTGGATGGGCTGTTGCGCCCTGAGGCGCTGCATGCCTTGATGATGACAGGACTTGTTGTACTTGTCGTCACACTGTTAAATACATTGTTTGGCGTTATGATGGCTATCTATCTGGTCCGCGCCGGATGGCTGAGTGACCGGGTGAAAGGGCTGCTGAACAGCATTGTGGATCTGCCCTATGCCGTATCGCCCGTCATTGGCGGATTGATGATTGTACTACTGCTGGGTCCCAACAGCATTATGGGCGCTTTTTTTGAAGGAATTGGATTTAATGTGGTGTATGCCTTCCCGGGTATGGTCATTGCAACGTTGTTTGTTACTTTTCCATTGATGGTTCGAGAGGTGATGCCTGTCTTGCAGGAGCTTGGATCTCAGCAGGAAGAGGCTGCGTCAACGCTTGGTGCATACGGCTGGAGAACGTTCTGGAGTGTTACCTGGCCTTCCATCCGCTGGGCGGTTGTGTACGGTCTTGTGCTGACGGTTGCCCGCTCGCTTGGGGAATTCGGTGCAGTGCTGGTTGTATCGGGTAACATTATGAACAAAACGCAGACGGCAACAACGCTTGTATATCAGGATGTAGAGAATTTTAACGTAGCTGCCGCAAATGGTGTGGCATTGGTACTGGTTACCTTTTCCGTCGGGCTGCTGCTTATGATGGAATGGGCCAAGAAGCGAAAGGAAGTGCATTGAGATGCATGTTGAAGTCCGTGATCTGAACAAACATTTCGGTGATTTTCATGCGGTAAAAGATGTCTCGTTCGATATTGCCAAAGGCCATCTAATCGGTTTGCTGGGACCCAGCGGAGGTGGGAAAACATCCATACTGCGTATGCTGGCAGGGCTGGAGAATCCGGGTTCCGGAGAGATTCGTTTTCACGGAAAAGTCGTAAACCATCTGCCTCCGCAGGAGCGGGGAATCGGATTTGTATTTCAGAACTATGCTTTGTTCAAACATATGACGGTATTTGAAAATATCGCCTTTGGGCTCAAGGTTAAAAAGACACCCAAAGCCCAGATCCGTGATCGGGTCATGGAGCTGGTGGAATTGACGGGGCTGAAAGGTTTCGAACAGCGTTATCCACATCAGTTGTCTGGTGGACAGCGTCAGCGCGTCGCTTTTGCCAGAGCATTAGCTCCGGAGCCACAGCTGCTGCTGCTGGATGAACCTTTTGCCGCTATTGATGCCAAGATCCGTCAGGAATTGCGTTCGTGGCTGAGAGAGCTGATTGAGCGGGTAGGCATCACTTCGATCTTTGTAACCCATGACCAGGATGAAGCGATTGAAGTTGCCGATGAAATCATGATTATCAGCCAAGGGCGCTTGGAGCAGAAGGGTACGCCATGGGATATTTACAAAAATCCAGAGACGCCATTTGTTGCTACATTTATCGGGGAATCTACCGTTGTGGAGGATGCTTCACAGCTCAAGGGCTTCGAACATGCGGTGGAAGGAGAGCGCACACGTGCATTGATCCGGCCTGAGTATATCGAGATCGGTTTGAAAAACGAGTTTAGCATGCTGTCCGCTACTGAAAAGGGTACAGTCAAACACCTTCATTTCCGTGGAAGTGAATGGATGGTGGAAGTGGAAGTTGAGGGCCATAAACTCATTACGTATCGATCCCTGGAGAAAACAACGCTGCAAGTCGGCCAACAGATTCGAGTGCTTGTGCATCGGGCATATCTGTTCAATGATACCCATAGCTGGGTTGTTGAGAACCGATTGAAGGAAGATCCAATGCCGGTCATCATCTAATCAGAACATCATTTAATTCAGGAATGATCCTTATTTTTGGAAAAGAGGGGCTGCCCATGCAGACGAGGAAGAAGAAATTCAACCCTTTATATGTTGTCCTCATACTTCTGCTCGTCTGCATGACCGTTGGATGTAGCAAGCAGGAAGATGTGAGCGGACAGAACGGAACCTCGACGGACGACCAATCCAATACGCTGGTAATCGGTGCTTACAGTGTAGCCAAAGACGCCGTCGGAGAATTGCTGCCCAAATTTCAGGAAGAATGGAAGGCAAAGACCGGACAGACGGTTCACTTTCAGGAATCCTATGAAGCTTCTGGCACACAAGCCAGAGCCATTGTTGGTGGATTCGAAGCTGATGTTGCGCTACTCGCGATGGAAAGTGATATCGACAAGCTGGTCAAAGCCGATTTGGTCAGCTCCAATTGGAAGCAGGCTCCGAATAAAGGCATGATCACCCGTTCCATTGTAGTTCTGGGTACAAGAGCAGGCAACCCGCTGGGGATTCGTGATTTTGAAGATTTAACCAAGCCGGGTGTTAAAGTGCTTTATCCTAATCCCAAGACGTCAGGCGGAGCACAGTGGGACATTAATGCCATCTATGGTGCAGGGTTGAAGTTATCTGAGAAGGAGCAAGGCAAGAAAGATCCTGCCGTGGCCAAAGCTTTTCTGGAAAAAGTACATGAGAATGTCGAGTCACTGGATAAGAGTGGTCGATCCTCCATGGCGGCTTTCGAATATGGCGTGGGTGACGTGATCGTCACGTATGAAAATGAATTGCTTGCCCGGATTGCCAAGGGTGTAAATTATGACATCGTGGTTCCCAAAAACACGATCCTGATTGAAAATCCGGCAGTTGTCGTGGACAAATATGCAGGTAAGCATGGCAATCGTGAATTGGCGGAGGCTTTTGTAGCCTATCTACGAACACCGGAAGCACAGCGCATTTTTGCCAAGCATGGTTTCCGTTCGGTAGACCCTGAAGTGTTTGCAGAGACGAAGTCCTCGTTCCCAACGCCAGAAGGTCTGTTCGATATTAACTACCTCGGCGGATGGGACAAGGTACGCAGTACACTATATTCCAAACGAGGCGTATGGTACCAGGTGTTAGCCGGGTTGTAAGCCCGTACGAGCATCGTCCTGTTATTGAATTTCAGAAGATGAATTGTCATCCAAACCTTCATTTCACTACACAACGTGAGCTGGAGGTTTTTTGCATTGCTAGACAATAATGTTATTTCATTTAAACCCGATAGGTTAAGTTGGAAAAAATCGTTGCAATTTGTCGAATCCTTGCCTATACTATCTAACAGAACGTTAAATTACAGCGAGGGGAAATATCATAATGAAATCGAAAAAAATGTGGCTGTCATTGATGCTGGTTCTGGTTGTGGCAATCATGAGTGCATGCGGAAGCAGCGGTGACGGAACAAGTTCTTCGTCTAATAACGCAGAAAATACAGCAACAACGGATGATGGGCAACCGAAAGACGGAGGAAGCATCATTATTGCCGTTCAGGACGATCCTAAAGTGATGAATCCGATCTACGCGGGTGACCGTGTAACGTTGACGATTGATCAATCCTTATATGCTCCACTGTTCAATGTGAATGATGGCAAAAAAACGTATGTGCTCGCAGAAAGCGACAGCTTCTCTGATGATCACCTGACGTATACATTGAAGCTGAAAGACGGTCTGAAATGGCATGACGGACAGCCTCTGACAGCGGATGATATTGTGTTTACAATGGATAGCATCCTTGATGAGAAACAGCACAGTTCTTCCCGTAGTCAGTATGTTTTTGATGGCAAACCGGTTAAAGTAACCAAGATCGATGACCTGACGGTAGAATTCAAATTGCCGGAAGTATCTGCTGCTTTTGAAGGAGCATTGGTTTCTTTCTCTCCAATCCCTAAACACATTTTCGAAGGCGAAGCCGATATTGAGAAAAGCGACAAAAACAACAACCCGATCGGTTCCGGTCCGTTCAAGTTCAAGGAATACCGTCCGGGCGAATACGTAACACTGGAACGTTTTGATGACTACTTTGCAGGCAAAGCTCATCTGGATAGCGTGACGTATCGTGTAGCGAAAGATCCAAATGCAGCGAACCTGGCTTTGCAAAACGGCGAGATTCAAATGCGTATGGTCGACACACAGGATTACAACAAATTGAACGACACAGGCAAATTCAACATGCTGACTTACCCAGAAGGCCGCTTGCAATACATGGTGTTCAACCTGAACGTGCCTTCGATGCAAAAGAAAGAAGTTCGTCAAGCCATCGCTTATGCTTTGGATAAAAATGAACTGATCACCGCTTCGTATTCCTCAGCTGATTTTGCTGAACCGGCTCCGTCCATTCTCACACCGGACACGCTGTACCAAACGGATGATGTTGAGAAATACGACTACAACGTGGAAAAAGCAAAACAATTGCTGGCTGATGCAGGCGTTAGCAACCTGAAATTGCGTCTTGCTTACACAAATACGAACAAACCACAAACAAGCCAAGCGCTGTACATACAGCAAAAGCTGAAAGACGTGGGCATTGAAGTGGAATTGCTGCCGATGGATGGAACGGCTTATGGTAACCGTACATTGGACATGAACAATACAGACTTTGAATTGTCCTTTGGTGGATACATCATGGGTTATGAGCCAGATGCTTATAAATCTCTCTTCCTGAGTGATGCGGCATACAACTACTCCCATTACAAAAATGCTGATTTCGACAAGCTGTGGAATGAAGCAGCCGTTCAAATTGACGAAACTAAACGTGGTGATTTGTACAAACAAATCCAACAAACTGTAGCAAACGAAATGACTGTATATCCAATCGCCTACACGAAAGCTGTAGTGGCTGTGGATAACACATACGGCGGCGTTGAAGATGCAAATCCAAAACCAGTCGTTATGCTTGAAGATCTGTCCAAAATTTATAAAAAATAATCATATAGAATGAACGTATTGTTTGAACCTTTGAGATTCACAAAGAACGTAGAGAGCAGAAAAAATCTGGAGAAACGCCTTTATCACTGAATTTCTTCGTACTATATATGTTCAACTAAACATTTACACAATAACGGAGAGGACAGAAATAACCTGAAGAAGCAAAGCGTTCGCCTTTATCCCCAGATTTCCCCTTTTTATAAAGGAATCAAAGAAATCTGGGGGTAACAGCGATCGGAAGGTTGTTCTGTCATCGGAGTGTCAGTGTAAATATTCATTAGTTGAAACTTATATAGAATACGAAATCAAGAAATCTGGTGATAACAGTGATCGGAAGATTGTTCTGCCATCGGAGTGGCCGATGTGAATCCTTTGTTCAATCCACTTGCGTTCATTCTATATAACAAGCCAATAACGCCGGCCGCGAGGCCGGCGTTGATTCGGAGGTGCCCATGTGAACAACTATATTGTCCGAAGGATCGCACAAGCGATCCCTCTTCTTTTTGTAATCTCCATCGTATCGTTCACCTTGATCAAGCTGGCGCCGGGCGATCCGGTGCTTTCCTTTGTTACCCCAAATATGGGGGCAGAAGATGTGGAGCGTATTCGGCAAAACCTCGGTCTTGATCAACCGATGTACGTGCAATATGTCGTATGGCTCAAAAATGTACTGTCTGGCGACCTTGGTTATTCACTGGTGAACCATCGCCCGGTTGCCGAAATGATTGTTGAACGCTTGCCCGCTACATTCGGATTGATGGGGGCATCGCTATTATTATCTTTGCTGATTTCTATTCCGCTGAGCATGATTGCGGGTTCGCGTCAGAACAGTCTGTTTGACCGTGGACTCAGCTTAATCTCGTATATCGGGATATCGATTCCTAGTTTCTGGTTCGGTATGATGCTGATCTATTTCTTTGCAGTAGAGCTGCACTGGTTACCAAGCATGGGTATGCGAACGGTTGGTATGGACTCCGCATGGGATATTATCAAACACGGCATTTTGCCATGTACCGTATTGACCTTCATGAACGTGTCCGTGTACATGCGGTATATTCGTTCGAATACAATCAGTCAGTTGGAAGAGGACTATGTCCAAATCCAATATGCCTACGGCGCAACCAAAGGAACGGTACTGCTTCGTCATGTGCTCAAAAATGTACTGCTGCCTGTAATCACCATTCTCGGCATGTCTTTGCCGGAGCTGATTGCGGGAGCGTTTATTACGGAGTCCGTTTTCTCGTGGCCGGGGATGGGATCTCTCGGGATTTCGGCCGTTCACGGTTTGGATTATCCAATTATTATGGGCATTACGATGATGTCCTCTGTGCTGCTGGTCGTCGGAAACCTGGTAGCTGATATCTTATATGGCGTGGTAGATCCACGAATCAAGACAACGGGGTGAGACAAAAATGAATTCAATGCGCTGGCGTAATTTACGGACGCAGTTCCGACAGCAGAAACTGGGCCTTGCGGCTGTCATCATATTGGGCATCTTTGTACTCGCATCCCTGTTTGCGTTTCTGTCTCCACATGATCCAAATGAAATTGTAGTGATGGAGCGGCTTCAACAGCCGAGTGCAGATCACTGGTTTGGTACGGACGATTACGGACGGGATTATTTGGCTCGGGCGTTATACGGAGGACGAGTGTCTCTCGCCGTAGGTTTCCTTTCGATGGCAATTGCCGTTATTATGGGAACACTGGTAGGGACGGTTAGTGGTTATTTTGGCGGCTGGGTGGATAATACGTTGATGCGTATTGTTGACGTGCTCATGTCGATTCCATCCTTCTTCCTGATGCTGATCCTGAACGCATATCTTAAGCCGGGGATCGGTACAATTATTGTTATTATCGGGGTGCTGAGCTGGATGAATATTGCCCGGATTGTCAGGGCTGAGGCGATGTCGGTCAAGCAGCGGGAATACGTACTGTATGCGCGTGTATCGGGTCAAAAGCCTGGCCGGATCATCATGAAGCACATTATTCCCAACATTATTCCAACCATTATTGTCGCAGCAACCATCAACATCGCGAGTGCGATTCTGATGGAATCGTCACTAAGCTTCCTCGGACTGGGTGTTAAACAACCGAACTCTTCTTGGGGCAGCATGTTGAATGATGCACAGGGCTTTATTAGTGAAGCGCCGTATATGGCAATTTTCCCGGGATTGTTTATTTTGCTGACGGTGCTGTCGTTTAACTTCCTGGGGGATGTGTTCCGCGTAGCCTTCGAGCCCAAAGCGAACAAGCGATAAATGTTTGAAGTTGAGTTGATCACATAGTGATCCAGTGTGAAATTAATCTTTTAACTTATATAGTCGACAACCCATATCATGTAAACAGCGGGGTGAATACAATGACAGATTTATTATCGGTCAAACAACTGAAAACGTCCTTTGCAACTCGGGAAGGTGAGGTACAGTCCGTCCGGGGTGTGAGTTTTACGTTAAAAGAAGGCGAAGTGGTTGGGCTGGTCGGCGAGTCCGGAAGTGGCAAAAGTGTTACCGCCCGTTCGCTGATTCGACTGATCCAGTCGCCGGGCCGGATTACGGATGGTCAGATTCTGTTCCGTGGAGAGGATCTGCTGACCAAGTCGGACAATGAGCTGCGCAAAATCCGGGGCAACCGCATCTCGATGATTTTCCAGGACCCGATGACATCACTTAATCCAGTGGTTCGTGTAGGCAAACAGATGACAGAGGTCATTCGTCGTCACCGGAAAATGGACAAGTCGGCTGCACGCAAGGAAGCGATTGAGTTGCTGCGGCAAGTGGGCATTCCTTCTCCGGAAGAACGGATTGACCAATATCCACACGAGTTCAGCGGAGGCATGAGACAGCGGGTAATGATCGCCATGGCTCTGTCCTGCAAGCCGGAGTTATTGATCGCGGATGAACCGACGACAGCGCTGGATGTGACCATTCAGGCACAGATTTTACAGCTGATGCAGGAACTAAAAGATTCCACGCAGACATCCATTCTGATGATTACGCATGACCTTGGTGTCGTTGCTCAGGTCTGTACCCGAGTGATTGTGATGTACGGTGGACTTATTATGGAAGAGGGGCCAGTGGAGCGTATTTTCGCTCATCCGCAGCATCCGTATACTCAGGGATTGCTGCGCTCCATTCCGAAGCACGGCGAGGAAGGTGGACGCCAGCGGCTGGCAACCATTGAAGGCACACCGCCCAATCTGCTTCATCCGCCAACCGGATGTCCGTTTATGGAACGTTGCACACACGCCATGGAAGTATGCAAACAGATGCCTAAGTATACCGAGACTGCACCCGGTCATCGAGCGCTATGCTGGTTGCTGGACGATCAAGGTCGGGAACAACAACAAGTACAAACAGGAGCATCGTCAGAGGAGGTGGAGAAATGAGTACAGGAATCGATCAGCGTGAAGTACTGCTGGACGTGCGTGGTTTGAAAAAACATTTTCCGGTACGTGGTGCTGGCAAAGGCAAAGACGTCGTGAAAGCCGTGGATAACGTCAGTTTTCATATTCACAAGGGAGAAACATTTGGACTGGTTGGTGAATCCGGCTGTGGCAAATCAACGACTGGACGCAGCATCGTGAGACTCTATGATGTGACGGACGGAAGCATTATGTTTGGCGGACAGGATGTTGCGAAAATGAATGAACGCCAGTTGAAGCCATTCCGCAAACGGATGCAGACGATTTTTCAGGACCCCTATTCTTCACTGAATCCGGGTATGAATGTTCTGCAGATTATAAGTGAACCCATGGAAATTCATAATTATGCTTCCAAGGCAGAGATGAAGGGGCGAGCGCTTGACCTAATGAACCGTGTGGGTCTTAAACCAGAGCACGCGGAGCGTTATCCACATGAATTCAGTGGGGGGCAGCGTCAGCGGATCAGCATTGCCCGTGCATTGTCGGTGAACCCGGAGTTCATTTTGTGTGATGAGCCGTTGTCTGCTCTGGATGTGTCCGTACAGGCACAGGTGGTCAATATGCTTGAAGATTTGCAGGCAGAGCTGGGACTGACCTATTTGTTCATTGCCCATGATTTGTCGATGGTACGCCACATCTCCAATCGAATCGGTGTGATGTATCGCGGTAAGCTGGTGGAAGTGGCACCAACAGAAGAACTGTACCGTAATCCGGTACATCCGTATACCCAGGCATTGCTGGCAGCAATTCCTGTACCTGATCCAACGGTACGGAACGTTATGCCACCGATCTACAGTGGGGATACCGACCCATCCGCTCGGGGACGGGATGAAGAACCGGAGTGGATGGAAGTTTCACCAGGACACTTTGTATCCGGCTATCGAGACAGGATATAATGGATTAGGAATATCATGGAATAACGATATATAGTGACAGGAAGGTGTGAGGTGGATGAGCGCTGAGTTTAAGTTGTCCCAAAATACAGCCATTCGGCTGGAACAGGCTCGTAGCAAAGGCATGTCGGATGCAGCTTTGTTGGAAGCGATACAGGCCAAAGATGTGGCTGCTTTTGATGCCGTGTCTGAGGAGCACTACAGATATGATGATCTTTTCTCCTATGCGGATGAGCATGGCGAGAATCTGGAAGGCGCGGTTAAAGACGGCTACCGGATTACCTTTAACACTCGTGGTGGTCTGGGGATCTACTTGGAGAAGTCCTTCGGATTACAGCCGGAGAGAGACTTCACAGTGGGTGAAGGCATCGTGACCGGGTTGAAATTAAAACCAGAGCAGGCAGATGTGCTGGCAAAACGCCTCGCATCAAACTGGGTGATTACCGAATCCAAAGATGTACCTGAGGGCCAAGAGCTGACGTTGAAGCTGCGGGCTTTGGTTTAGTGAAACAACAGACTGTCCCGTTTGCAGTGAATAACTGCGGCGGGATGGTCTTTTTTTTGCAAAAATAGAGGTGGCAGATTACAATTTACATATCATTAATCGGATGGAACATGAATTTGGGATGCATTGCTTCCGGGATAGAGAGGGGACTTTCATAATGAATCAGCTAACATTTCTGGGAACCGGGGATGCGATGGGTGCTCCGCGGGTGTATTGTGATTGTGACGTTTGCACAGAAGCCCGACTTACGGGGATCAATCGCCGCAAACGTGCTGCTGTTTTGATTCATAGTGATGGCGAGCACGAACCTTTCATGATTGACTGCGGACCGGACTGGAGATCACAGATGGAAGACCAGGGGATGCGGATGGTGCAGACGCTGCTGATCACTCATGCGCATTTTGATCATATTGGAGGCTTGCCCGAATGGGCAGATGCGTGTCGATGGTTGGGTGTAAAAGGGCAGTTGTATGCACCACGGGAGGTGATCGCGACCATCCAAAGTCAATTTCCATGGCTCGGTCGTCATATGAATTTCCTGGAAACGGATGCGGATATCGAACTCGGTGGGTGGAAGGTGCACTCCTGGAAAGTTTGCCACGGTCATAATGGCTATTCGTATGCGTATCGATTGGAACGTGAAGGATACACCTGGGCGTATTGCTCGGATGCCATTGATCTGAAAGCTGCGGAGAAGCAGCCGCTATACGGGCTCGATCTGCTGGTACTTGGAACGAGCTTTGTTCATGAACTTGCGGAATTCTCCACACGCTCGGTGTACGATATGGTTGAGGCGCAGGAGCTGTTGCAGGATTTGAAGCCGGGTCAGACCTATTTTACACATATGTCTCACGACGTCGATGTGCGCCAGAATTATGATCTGGATCAGGGGATTACGCTGGCACTTACCGGTCTGAAGGTGAAGCTGGGAGAATAGGACAACAATGCTAAAAATAAATTCAGAAGAGCGTATCCTTTACCGGAGGTTCTTCGTTTACATAGTGTAAGGCAATTACAGCAATTGAATTGAAGCAAGATCAATCAGGAACCAACAAAGGGGGGCCCCAAACATGGCCTTTGTGAAGTCCGTGGATTGCAGAATCAACAGACCACATAATGATAAACCAGTTGAACCATATAGCCATTCCGGTGTTCAAACCGGATATTCGTTAGAGCAAACGATTGAAGCTGCGCTTCCGAACCTGCTG
This sequence comes from Paenibacillus sp. 276b, assembly GCF_900107875.1. NCBI lineage: Bacteria > Bacillati > Bacillota > Bacilli > Caryophanales > Paenibacillaceae > Paenibacillus > Paenibacillus sp. 276b. Next base: position 614,024 of record NZ_FNRR01000002.1, read on the forward strand.
GGCTCTTTATACGCCTACTGCATGTCAATAACTGGTTCAGTCTGGGAGACGGAGGATCTGGTTCAGGATACATGTGTTAAAGCATTATCCTCTTCAGCTACCCCAAGAACGGGAATGACAGAGGACATGAACTGGGAAGCCTATCTCATCCGCGTTGCACGCAACACCTGGATTGACGCCATACGGAAGCGTGAGAACTTGGCAAGCAAATTGGAAAGCATGAAGCCATTTATGCAAGAATTTGAGGAAGAAGAGCGATTCGAGGAAGTCGAGTCCGCTGTTCAAATCCTTGTGGATGAACTGCCACCGTGGCAGCGAGCGATATATATGTTACGTGATCTGATGGGATACACGACGGTAGAGACTGCTGAACTGTTGGACACGACGGAAGGGGCGGTCAAAGCTGCCCTGAGTCGTGCCCGCTCTGCTCTGGCGAAAGTGAGGCACAGCCTGAACGAAACGGATGCTGATCAGACCAATCAATTGGAAGAGTATCAGCAAAATCGGGAGGAACTGCGCAGCTATTTACTGGCGTTCCGCAGCGGTGATACAGCCCGTTTAATTGATTTATGCCTGAATCAGACCGATGATCCGATGGCTGTGGCGGGAACGATTTTGCAGCAGACTCTGCCGTCTCAATCGATGCAGCCAGTGATGTACAGTTATTCAAGCTCCGGTATGAGTTCAATGTCGTATGGGGGAGGATATACGGTCACCATGGTTGCGTAAACCGGGGAGGCAAAATGCATGAACGTGGTACCTTATGTTGTTGAACAGACAGCCCGCGGAGAGCGGAGCTATGATATTTATTCTCGTTTGCTGAAAGATCGGATCATTATGGTATCCGGGGAAATTGAGGATCAGATGGCCAATGCGATCGTGGCCCAGTTGTTGTTTCTGACCGCAGAGGACCCGGAGAAGGATATTCAAATGTATATCAACAGTCCTGGTGGTTCCGTGACTGCCGGATTCTCCATCTATGACACGATGCAATTCGTGAAACCTGACATTTCCACGATCTGCACAGGCATGGCAGCCAGCTTCGGTACGATCCTGCTGGTTGGTGGGACCAAAGGGAAACGGCTGGCGTTGCCAAACAGCGAAATCATGATTCACCAGCCGCTTGGCGGAACGCGGGGGCAGGCCTCGGATATGCTGATTCATGCCAACCGGATTATCCAGCACCGTCAGCGCCTCAATAAGCTGCTTGCCGATCATACGGGACAGCCGATGGAGCGGATTGAAAAGGATACAGACAGAGATTATTTCCTGACCGCTGCGGAAGCCGTCGAGTATGGTCTTGTGGATAAGGTGATTTCCAGTACGTAAGAAAAAAAGGTACCATACGTGCCAAGAAACACGACTAAAAAAACAAGGAAAATGAACAACAAAGTAGCCCGGGAGGTCATTCGACTTTTCGGGCTACTTTGCTGTTTTGTCTGTATTGGGAAAAAATTGAATGATTATTGACTCAGCCCATGTATAGTGTATATATTATATATATACACTATACATGGGCTGGATTGAAACCAGTGAGGTGAGAGAACATGAACATACTAATATCAAACGCATCAAGCGATCCCATCTACATGCAGATTCTAACCCAGATTAGACAGAGCATTTTAAGCGGGGAACTGGTTGCAGGGGAGAGTCTCCCCTCCATCCGTCAACTTGCAAAGGATCTGCAGGTCAGTGTAATTACTACCAAACGTGTCTATGAAGAACTTGAGAAAGAGAAACTGATTGATTCTGTCGTAGGCAAAGGCTCCTTTGTTTCCGGGGCCAATCAGGAGTTTATTCGGGAACAGCGGCTGAAACGAATCGAAGATAAAATGCTCGATATCCTTCGTGAGAGCAAGGAACTGGGCATGAGTGTTCAAGATGTAGTTAAGCATTTTACGTTGCTAGTTGAGGAGGAAGAAGCATGATGAACGCAATTGAGTTGCGCAACCTATCCAAAACGTACCCCTTATTCAAGCTGGATCATATCACTTTGGATGTAAAACAAGGTTATATTACCGGACTTATCGGCCCGAATGGAGCGGGAAAAAGCACACTGATCAACCTGATCACCGGCTTGATTCGTCCGGACTCCGGGAGTATCAAAACATTGGGAAAAGAGATGCCTGCTCAGGAAGTTAACGTTAAAGAACGCATTGGCATTGTTTCAGATGAATGTTTCTATTACGAGCATCTTACGATCCGTGAAATGAAAAGCATGATTGCTCCTTTTTATAAGAAATGGGATGAGAAGCAATTTAACAACTACCTGGAGCAATTCGAATTATCTTCCAAAAAGAAGATTGAAGAACTGTCCAAAGGCATGAAAATAAAATTTTCACTGGCTATCGCTTTATCTCACGATGCTGAGCTACTCATCATGGATGAGCCGACATCCGGGCTTGATCCTGTGTTTCGTAGAGAACTGCTTGACCTGCTTGCAGATGTAATACAGGACGAAACCAGATCCATTATTTTTTCCACTCATATTACGACTGATTTGGAGCGTATAGCAGACTATATTGCATTTATCCATAAAGGAAAGCTTGTCTTTAATGAAGCAAAGGATGATGTGCTTGAGAGATATACGATAGTAAAGGGGGACATGAAGCTGCTTGATGCAGACACCCGAAGGAAATTTGTGGGAATCCGTGAGACAGCGGTTGGTTTTGAAGGCTTGGCAGAAAACAAGGCGGAGGCAGAACGATTATTTGGCAATTATGCTCTTTTACATAGACCCTCCCTCGAAGACCTTATCTATTTTACGGCCAAGGGGGAAAAGCATCATGTTTAACTTGCTTCGCAAAGATTATATCGCTTTGAAAAGCTCGCTATGGTCCATCCTTTTTTATTTTGTTGTATTCAGTGTCGCATTTATCCCGACAGTGGAAATGTCGATGTATTTTGTAGGGATCTATACCGCTTTCGGTTCGATTATGCTTGCAACCATGATTGATATCAAAAACCATAATCATAAATTTCTTGTCACGCTCCCGCTTAGCCGCAGAAACATTGTGCAAGCGAAGTATCTGTCTGCCATTCTCTATACGCTTTTTGGAGTTTTCGCTTCGTCAGGCGCTCACTGGCTTGTTAACTTTCTTTTTCCTGAACTGAACAAGCCCGACTTATCGGTACTGGACATCCTGATTTCGGTTGGAATGGTGCTTGTTTTAATTTCAATCTATATGCCTCTTTTTTACGCCCTTAGTAAAAAGGGAGCGGGAATAATTAATACGGTTTTCATGATCGTTCTTATTATTTTAGCGCAACCTGTTGCCTCGCTCATGAATATGGCAGGCGAGAACGGAATGGCTCGTGCTTCGGTTTATGTTTTTGTTTCAGTTTGCATTCTTCTGTTGTTCATTGCCTCCTATTTTGTAACGGTCCGTCTGTTTGCAAGGAAGGATCTATAGGATGAATGGAGAGGGATTTCAATAAAAAACAATGATCTAACTAACTTTATCAGTCGAGAACAGAAGCAGCCCAAAAAGTCGCCATATGGCGACTTTTTATGTTACAGAAGATTTATAATTTGCGACCTGCTAGACAAGCTATCGTTAATCTGCAAATGCAGATTTTGCAAAAGTATCATCACGTATTTTCAGCCAACGCAATGAGTCTGCTCATGCCTTCTCGGATTTGCTGCTCGTGAGCATAGGAGAAGGAGAGACGCAGCTTGCGACTTGCGTTCGCATCGGAAGGATCGAATACCGTTCCCGGCACAAAAGCGACGGAATGCTCCATGCATCGGTGAAGCAAGCGCCCCGTATCTACACCTTCCGGAAGCTCCGCCCAGATGTTGAGTCCACCCTCAGGACGAGTCCACGTCCAATTGGTTTGTTGAAGGCACTGTTCCATTACTTCCATCCGCAGTTGAATGGCGGTACGCAGCTTGGACAAGTGCTGGTGCATGCGTGGGGACTGGAAATAACGGAGGAAAAGCTTCTGATTTAGCAGAGGTGATCCGTTATCTGTCAGTGCTTTTACGGCTTGTAATCCTGGCATGAACCGGGGACGGCACATAATGGCGGCAATCCTCAGACCCGGCACGACATATTTGCTATAGCTGCGAATATAGAGTGTATGCCCTGTAGTATCGTATGTGAAGATTGGCGCGGGAGGCTTTTCCTTGAAATAGATATCATAGGTGCTGTCGTCTTCCACCAGAAAACATCCGTACTGTTCTGCCAGTTCAGGTAGCTGTTTGCGCTGCTCGGTCGGAATATTGATGCCCGTAGGGTTTTGGAAGGTCGGCGTCATATAAAATACTCTCGGCTTTTCCTGCTTCATCAGGCGTTCAATCTGTTCCAGATCGTAGCCATGAGGATGAATATCCGTAAAAATTAACTTGGCACCTTGTTTGCGGAAAATTTCCATCGCAGGGCCATACGTTGGCCTCTCCATGAGCACACGGTCACCGGGTCTGACGAGACTGCGGGAGATTACATCAATGGCTTGCTGTGCCCCGGAAGTGATCAGCACTTCATCAGCCGAGATGTAGAAACGTTCTCTCGTCGTCAGATGGCTTGCCAAGGCACTACGCAGCTCCAGATCTCCTTGAATCGTGGAATACGTCCCAAGCAGACGGGGATATAAATCCAGCAAATCCCGCATTAATTCTCCCCAATATCGGTTTGGCAGCAGGGCGGGGTCGATCAATGATTTGGAAAATTGGTATTCCGCCTCAAGGGATTGCACGCGGGCAAGTGAATCCCAATGCAACCAGGCAGAGACTGCCGGGTCATCGGCCTGATCTGTCACGGGAGAAGGGTCAGCAGGGCTGACATAATAACCGGACTTATCCTTGACGTAAACGTTCCCCCGTTCCTTTAATTCCTGATAGGCCTTAAAAACGGTGAGGCGATGTACACCGAGCAGCTCGGACAGGCTCCGCACGGACGGCAGCTTCTCATGCTCTTTCCACTCTCCGGCTTCGATCCGTACAACCAGATAATGTACCACTTGCTCATATAGTTTCAGGCTGTTATCTGTCATCATAATGGCTTTGCCCACCCGGCTCACGCTCCTTTTGAACTCCATTGTAACAGCAAACGGGAACTAACTGTTCTGTTTTATTCATTCTGTTCTGTGGACAGTGCTATATGATGGAGAACAGATGAAGGAGGGGCTAGCATGGTTGCAGTAGCATTTACCGTAATGTGTCTTATTTTTGGAACAACGTTTCTAGCGATTAAAATTGGCGTGGAGGCAGGCATGCCGCCTTTTCTGTCGGCCGGACTACGCTTTATCATTGCAGGTGCTCTAATGTTTGCATGGATGTGGATGAAAGGGAAAGTGAACTTGTCTTTATTATGGCGGAAAGAGATGCTCTTGACGGGTGCGGGACTCACGTTCGGGACCTTTGCGACTTTGTATTGGGCTGAGCAATATGTGAGCTCGGGTGTTGGCGCGATTCTGTCAGCAACAGGTCCACTGATGATTATGGTGATGCAGACAGCGCTGTTGCGTCAAAAAACGTCTGCACGCATGATTGCGGGCTACCTGATCGGTTTTGCTGGAGTTATCCTCGTCGTGTTGCCGGGTGTATCGATTGGTGGTAGTTCCCTGTGGCTTTGGGGCTGTATTGCCGTATTGGTGGGTGAAGTCTGTTACTCGGCAGGTGCGTTGTACTCCAAAAAGGTCATTAACCAGTTTAAGGAGGCTAATCCTGTAGCGATCAATGCGGTGCAAATGATGTACGGAGGTGTACTGTTATCTGCGCTTTCAGCGGTGACCGAATCGTGGAGCACAACTGGACTGGATTGGATGCCGACGGTATCATCCCTGATCTATCTGACGGTAATCGGTTCGATGGTCGGGCACAGCTTGTTCTACTGGATCATGTCTCGTACCAACCCGTTATTCCCAGCGACCTGGTTATACATTTCCCCTCCGATTGCGGTCGGGCTTGGGGCGGTTCTCTACAATGAGCATGTAAGCTGGATTACATGGTTAGGCGTTGCGCTGATCGTTTCAGGTTTGCTGGCGATGAATGAGAAAGTGATGGGGTGGCTTAAAAAGGGAAAACGTACAACTTCATTGGGTCAGACTTCCAAATCCATGGTGAAATAGGGAATATATATTTTACGCAGGAATGAGGCGAGTAATCCATTTAAATAGACAGGGGATCGGTGCTGTTTTATTGTTTGCGGGAATCGTGCTCTATGGCATGATCCATATTGGGACCATTATTCATTTACCGGACGTAACGATCTGGTTCAATCAATGGGGCCGTTATCTGCAAGCCACTTTTGAAACGGGTGGCATCATTGGACTTATCTTGGCCATTTTTTTATTCATTATAGGAGTAACACTCCTGCTTCCTAGGCCATTGGCCGATTTATCCAAAGGGAGAGTAATGAAGGAGATCAGTGAGCGGAATCGTGAATTTGACGAGAAGTATGGCAAAATAGAATAATTAACAGTTTTATTACAGAAACAGCCCTGCACAAGCGATTCATCACCGTGCAGGGCTGTTTCATTGTATCTTGAAATAACATGTTTTATATGGATTCGACCTCTTAAAAGCTTACTCTGCGTTCAGTACAAACTTCTCAATCACTTGCTTCACGCCGTCTTCTTTATTGCTCGCGGTAATGTAATCTGCCAGCTCTTTCAGAGCAGGGATCGCATTTCCCATCGCTACACCAAGACCAGCAACTTCCAGCATCTCATGGTCATTCCAGGAATCCCCGATGGCAATGCACTCGCTCAATTGGTGACCGAAGTGTTCTGCCAGGAAGGTTAGTGCATGGCCTTTCGTTCCTTCGCGGTGCATAATTTCAAGGAAGTATGGCTTGGACTTGGTGATGTGTACTTCTGATCCGAGCAGTTCGCGCAGGGCAACCGCAACCTCATCCAAGTAATCCGGCTCATCGATGATGAGCAGTTTCGGTGTTTTTTGCTCGATCACTTTGATGAAATCCGGTTCGATGTGGTACTGAGTGCCATTCAGTTTGGCGTAGTCACGCAGCTTGTCGTTTTCTTCACGGGCGAAAAGTTTGTCGTCAATGTACGTCTGCAGGTGCAGATTATGCTCCAGGCAGTAGTCGTACAATTTGCGGGAAGCGTCCTGTGGAACGTAGCGTTCGTAGAGTACTTTTTCGTCCAGCAAGTTTTTCACCAAAGCGCCTTGATACGTAATGATTGGCACGTTCAGCTTCGTTTGGCGAGCGAGTGCTTGTGCAGAAGCATAGGCACGTCCGGTTGCCAGTGTTACAACGACACCATGAGCTACCGCTTGTTCCAGGGCAGTCTGTGTTGCAGGCGTTACTTCCTTGTTATCGTTGATCAGGGTATCATCAATGTCGATTGCGATTAATTTGTAGGTCATCTGTGTTTCTCTCCTTTTTTATCTGTATCTATTTAATTGAACTAAATAAACTCACACAAGCACTACGATGACAGAATAACCTTCCAATCACTGTTATCCCCAGATTTTTTGATCCCTCTTATAAGGGGGAAATCCGGTGATAAAGGTGAACGCTTCGCTTTTACAGGTTTTTTCTGTCCTCTCCGTTTCAGTGATCATAGTTAGTTCAAAACATCTATATACATCTAAATTGCTTACTCCTCAAGGAAGATGAGGCCAATAAAGTCCTCCAGCTCCAGGTTGCCGAAGTAATGTTTTACATCCAGACCCTTAAGTGCAGTACGCACCTCAGATTCCTCGTAACGCTTGCCACGCAGCATAGCTTCGATATCCGCCACATCGCCTACGCCGAAGAAATCACCAAAGATTTTGATATCTTCAATCCGTCCATCTTTGATATTCATGCGCAGATCGATGATACCGACAGGGAATTTACGTGTATGCTTCACATTGCTTTCCGGGGAAAGCCCGTAGTTCCAGTCCCAATTGTTATAACGCTCAGCAGAGATTTCGTTGATCTTGTCCCAGTCTTTCTCTGTGAGTTCATATTGAGGAACATCTTGTGGCTCCATACGGAAAATATGGCGGAGCAGCTCGTCCCGGAATTGTTCAATGGTCAGATTGCTGTCAATCAGATCACGAATATTCGCTACACGAGAGCGCACGGATTTGGTGCTCTTGGACTTGAACTTCTCCGGATTAACGTTGAGTGAAGCCTGGACGTGGTCGAGGTTCAGGTTAAACATTAATGTGCCGTGACTGAACATGCGGCCACGCGTAGAGAATTGGGCATTGCCCGAAATTTTCTTCTCTCCCACTTGCAGATCGTTGCGTCCCGTCAGTTCGGCATTAACGCCAAGCTCTTGCAGGGCTTCCACCACAGGCTGCGTGAATTTGCGGAAGTTGTGGAAGGATTGTCCGTCATCCTTGGTAATAAAGCTGAAATTGAGGTTGCCCAGATCGTGATAAACGGCTCCGCCTCCCGAAAGACGACGTACGACTTGAACACCGTTATCCTGAACATACTCAATGTTGATCTCTTCAATGGTATTCTGGTGTTTTCCGATAATAATGGACGGGCGGTTGATGTAAAACAGCAAGTAACTGTCATCCATCGGCAGATGCTTCAGAATGTATTCCTCAATGGCGAGGTTTACAGAAGGATCTGTAATGCCCTGGTTATCAACAAACAGCATGGTCATTCCTCCATTAATGTATGTGAGGGATGCATATCCCTTATGTAGTGATGCTTTACGGAATCGAAATTCCTTCTCTATTGTAAACGAATTGTCGAAAGGACACAAAGAAATTGAAGCCGCAAAGGGCTTGAATAGCCAAATCAGGATTGACCCCTGCCTGCCACCACATCCATAATAAAAAGGACATGCAGAAAGGATGACGGACAGGATGACCGGTTTAATTGAAGTTTTCGGACATGGCGGTGATGTGGAGACGGCCGCGGCACGTTTTGGAGGGAATCCTGCGGATTTCCTCGATTTTAGCGCAAACATAAATCCTTTGGGTCCACCTCGGGAAGTACTGGAGGCTCTGGAGCAAGGATTACATATGGTACTTCGTTACCCCGATCCGGGCCATCGGGCGTTCAAAATGTTGCTTAGTGACCGACTGGGTTTAACCCCGGATCACATATCTGTGGGCAATGGGGCGGCGGAAAGTATGGCTCTAATCTTACTTGGACTCGCGCCTCGTAGAGTAGGTACGGTAGAGCCCGGCTTTTCAGAGTACAGTGCATTATCCAGACAATTTGGAGCAGAAGTCCACCATGTTCAAGGACGGGAAGAGCTGGACTGGCGAGCAGAACCGGAAGATATTGAGAAGCTGATGGAGCGGGTGGACCTGCTATTCCTTGGACAGCCCAACAACCCCAATGGGGTACAGTATCCGGTGGACGTTCTGCAACGGCTTGCTCGTAAAGCAGAGACAACAGGCACAATATTGGTTGTCGATGAGGCATTTATCGATTTTATTGCTGAATCACAGCGGCAATCGCTGGCGTCCAGCTTGAAAGAGTATCCGCAAGTGATCATCATTCGTTCAATGACCAAGTTTTATGCGATACCAGGCCTGCGTCTGGGTTATGCGATGGGGCGTCCCGAACTGATCCGTGCCATGACAGAGAAACAAGTCACCTGGAGTGTGAATGGGCTGGCACTGATCGCAGGAGAAGCCTGTTTGCGCAGCGGAGAGGATTTTGAACAGGAGACATTGGCACTGGTTTCACACGAGCGGGGGAGATTAACGGAAGGCCTGAAGGCTTTGGGATGTAAGGTGACGCGAGGGGAAGCGAACTTTATACTGTTAGCTCTGCCAGAGCCGTGGACAGCGACGTCCATCCAGGCTGCCCTCGGTGAACGCGGTATACTGATCCGAAGCTGCGCAATGTATCCCGGACTTGGGGAACGACATGTACGTTTTGCGGTCAAGGACGCGGAGGCTAACGGACGTTTTCTGGAAACGATAGGAAATGTAATTACGTCTAATCCGACAACCGGATTAGAGGCAGGGGGACAAAGCGATGGCACTGCCATTCTATAATTATTATTCCCATGTACAAAAGGACCAAAATGAATACAGATCTTCTGTATGGCCAGGATTATTCGTCTCTGCACATGAACGGCATATTAAAGCGTCCAGCCCCTCTGTTGTAACAGCACTCTCCAGTGCCGTGTATGAGGGCGGCATGATTGAACTGGATCGTATATTCAACATCTATGTGGACAAACATTATCGCTGTGACGATCCACCACGTGATATTGCTGATCTGTTGAGTGAATGGCAGGAGCAGCAGGATCAATGTGCCGGTCTTCTGACTGCCGTTCGATTGGAGCACACAGCGATCCAGGAATACGAAAGTGATGAGTTCGGATTACTTTGCTGCACTACAGCAGGGGTATCCAATGCAGCGAGGGCAGGTTCTGCAAGAACTGTGTTCGATGCTGCGGGGAATGAGATGAGCAATGGGACGGTGTCCCAGAAAATTGGGAAGGTTTCGGCTTCAACCTATACTCCCGGTACGATCAATATCATGTTGTGGATGAATGGGCGTATGACTGCTGGAGCGATGGTGAATGCCATTCAGACTGCGGTAGAGGCGAAGGCCGCTGCGTTAGCTGATTTCGGTGTGGCCGATTCAGAGAATGGTCTAACCGCAACCGGAACAACAACGGATGCCATCGTACTCGCGGTAAGCCAGGCTGAAGTAAATAAACCGCTCATCAGTTACGCCGGGACGGCTACGGTCATGGGTGCAGCGATCGGCAGGCTGGTGTATGACACGATAATGGAAAGCCTGAAAGCCGCGCAGGAGTGGAAAGAGAGGAATAACAAGCAATGACATCTCTACTGATTCAATGGGCTTCTTGGCCGATCTGGACGGGAATGGCTGGAGCCTGGATTATTGTAGGAGCATACATATTGGATCGCTGCATCGGAGATCCACGCTGGATTCCTCATCCGGTGATTGGTATGGGAAAGGCCATCTCTGCACTGGAGCGGGCGATAAGATCGCGGGCGGACTCGAACCAGGCTCTCAAAAGAGCGGGCGTATTATTTCCCCTTTTGATTGCAGGCGGTTCTTTTGCACTGACTTGGGGATTGATCTATGTGCTGGGTCTTATTCATCCCGCTGTTGCGGTTGTGGCAGAAGTGGTGTTAATCGCAACCACCATTGCCTCGAAAGGTTTGAAGGATGCAGGTATGGAAGTTTACCGCCATCTGAGTCAACAAGATTGGCCTGCGGCGAGACGTTCACTGGGTATGATTGTAGGACGTGATACGGCTCATCTGGATGAACCGGAGGTTGTGCGTGGGACGGTAGAGACTGTGGCGGAGAATATCGTGGATGCCATCGTCTCTCCACTGTTCTATGCCCTGATTGGTGGTGCACCACTTGCCATGGCCTATCGAGCGGTGAATACACTGGATTCGATGGTAGGTTATAAAAATGAAAAATATCTGCATCTCGGTTGGGCGTCTGCCCGTCTAGATGATTGGGCCAACTGGATTCCCGCGCGGCTTACCGCCTTACTGTTAATTATGGGAGCCTGGTTCATGAAGTTGGATGCCAGAGGGGCAGCACGCATGGTGTCCCGGGATGCACGACTGCACCCAAGCCCGAATAGCGGTTTCCCCGAGTCGGCGGTGGCCGGAGCGCTGGGCATAAGACTTGGCGGGCATAACGTATATCACGGCGTGGCTTCATTTCGCGCATATATGGGCGAGCCTACTAGACGGATGGAAGCAGAAGATATTGTACGAACAACACGGCTTATGTTCTGGTCGGCAGGTTCTTTTGTTTTATTATGTTGGTTGGTCACCTTCGGGATATGGTCTGCTGGAGGTGCACTGTTATGGAGATAGAAGCTGGACATGGTGGCATGCAAAGCCGCGATATTATGTTGATACGTCATGGTACAACGGCGTGGAACTTGGAAAAAAGGTATCTTGGGCATACTGACATCGGACTGTTGCCTGAGGCAAAGCAGGAGCTATCTTCGCTGCGTGAGCAGTGTAGCGATATCACATGCGACGCCTTGTATTGCAGTGATATGCTGCGTTGTCAGCAGACACTTTCACACATTGCATCGTCCCAAATGGGACAGGCCAAGCTTGATGCCCGACTAAGGGAGATCGACTTTGGTCAGTGGGAGGGGTTGACCTACGATCAGCTCAAGGACAATTCGCAGTACCGAGACTGGATCGATGCGCCGCATGAGGTAACGCCACCGAGTGGCGAGCCTTGGACAGCATTTGCAGCGCGGATTGATTCATTTATGGAAGAGTGTCTGATGTCCTTTTCACCAATACTGCACTCTCGCAGCATAAACGTGCCAAAAGTAGCCGTGATTACGCATGGCGGTGTTATTCGTTATATTGTGTCACTTCTCATTCCGAATCAAGATTTCTGGGATACGCAGGTAGTACCAGGACAAGCGATAAAGATCCGGCTGGCTGGCGATGGGGATAGCTGGGTTGGAACCAGATTGACTTTTCCGTAAATCGGGTTGTAAGGATGTACAATATAACCTATAATCACAACAGAAGTGTGACTTAGCAAGTGCATCATCGGATGGAGGCTCAACAAGCCCTGCCAACGATGCAGGATGCTCACTTGAATGGTTAAACAATATTAGCGACCATGGGTCCCGAGTGCATGCAGTAATGTTTCATGCTTTTATATAAGGCGATGAACGGCAAACGGGTGAAATAGGGAAGCCGGTGTAAATCCGGCACGGTCCCGCCACTGTAAATCAGGATGAATTCCTGTAAGTCAGGTTACCTGCCCTGGACGTATAAACCGGTGTTCCTTCGAGGAAAGGACAGCGTTTCGGGCAGTTCTCTGTGCATATACAGCGCCAAGCTGATCATGCGCAGATCGCCACATGCGAGACGTCATCCCTGATCCTGACCCAAGGATTAGGGATTTTATTTTTTCGGAACACAAATTCAAGCGGAATTGGGACAGGAGCACTACTCACTAGAATGGATAGAGAAGGGGAGAATGAACACAATGAATTTCAAGACATGGAAAGGCGTAGCGTCACTGCTGAGCGCAGCGATGCTGGCACTGACGTTGGCCGGATGTGGTACAACAACAACGAACGAGGGTACAGGAACCTCGCAACCTGCACAGGAGCAATCCCAGGAACAGGCGAAAACAGATCTCAAAACACAATATCCACTCACGGTTACAGATGCTACGGGTGAATCATTTACCTTTGACAAAGCACCAGCCAAAATCGTATCCGTATCTCCGGCTGAAACGGAATCCCTGTTCGCACTCGGATTGGACGAGCAGATCGTAGGGGTATCCGACTATGACGATTATCCGGAAGCAGCAACAAAGAAACCAAAAATGGGCGGCATAACAAAGCCTAATGAAGAGTCGATCATTGCAGCTGAAGCTGACATCGTATTTACAGGTATCTCGATGAGCAAAGAGTCGGTGAAGAAACTGCGCGATCTGGGCATTACCATTTTCAAAACAGATCCTAAATCAGTGGATGATGTGATGAATAACATTGAAACTTTTGGTAAAATCACGGATCATCAGGAAAAAGCACAGGAGATCATCACCCAGATGAAAAAAGATGTGGCTGATGTAACTGAAGCTGTGAAGGCAGTTAAACCAGAAGAAAAGAAAAAAGTATACGTTGAATTCTCTCCAGGCTGGACTGTGGGTAAAGGCGAATTCATGGATGAATTGATCACACTTGCCGGAGGAAACAACGTAGCTTCCGACTTGACTGGCTGGAATCAGATTAATGAAGAGAACATTATTGCTTCTAACCCGGACGTCATTCTATATGCGAACGATGTCATTGATGAAAATTCCAAAACATTGGATCAAATCATCAAAGCACGCAGCGGATGGGATCAAATCACGGCTGTGAAAAACGATGCAGTCATCGGTCTGGATGCCAACCTGTTGAGCCGTCCGGGACCACGGGTAACCCAAGGTCTGAAAGAAGTAGCCAAAGCGATCTACCCTGATCTGTTCAAATGAGTAAAAAGCTGGCAGTGTACGGAACGGCCGGAATTGTGCTGCTTGTGTTAACCGTGCTCATCTGCACGGGCATCGGTTCGGTTGCCCTGCCTGTCCGGGACATTGCGGGCATCTTGCTTCATCGCATCCCCTGGCTGGGCGACTGGATTGTTCCTGACTGGAATACAGCAGCAGAACAGATTATATGGAAGGTCAGATTCCCACGTGTACTGCTTGCCGTGCTTGTAGGTGCATCGCTGGCGATTGCCGGAACTGGATTCCAGGGGGTTCTTCGTAACCCTCTGGCTGATCCGTTTACCCTGGGCGTATCGTCCGGTGCATCGGTAGGTGCGGCTTTTCTGATTTTTTTCGGATTGCAGTATGCACTGATTGGGATCTGGACTCTGCCACTGGTCGCGTTTCTGACGGGAGTAGTTACATTGTGGTTTGTGCTGGCCCTCGCTCGTGAGGGACGCAAAATACCGACACACAGCCTCATTCTGGCTGGCGTGGTCATGCAAAGTTTCCTGGGAGCCGTAGTCTCCTTCCTGTCGACCATGTCGAAGCAGACAATCAATGAAATTATATACTGGACGATGGGAAGTCTGGCACTGCGTGGGTGGTCGTATACGGCCATCCTTTTCCCGTATTTTGTGCTGGGGCTGATTTTCCTCTGGAGCCGTGCGCGTTCGTTGAATGTGCTTGCCTTGGGGGAACGACAGGCTGCTCATATCGGGGTTAAGGTGGATGGATTGAAACTGTCGGTGTTAGCTGTGGGTACGCTGCTTACGGCAGGCGCTGTCTCCGTATCCGGCGTGATTGGCTTCGTCGGATTGGTCATTCCGCATATTCTTCGGCTCATCGTCGGACCTGATTATCGATTGCTGGTGCCTTTGTCCGCGATTGGGGGAGCCATCTTCATGGTCTGGGCAGATACGATTGCACGCTCATTGCTGGCCCCAACCGAAATTCCGCTGGGTGTGGTTACGGCTTTCGTTGGAGCGCCATTCTTCGCGTATCTGCTACACCGGAACAAAAAGCTGCGGAAGGGGATGATGCCATGAGCACATTCATGAAAACAGACCTTACCGAGAGCCGGCCGATGATAGAGGTCACGGAAGCTGGTAAAATGTATGGTAACCATCGGGCTCTGCATGCAGTGGACTGGAAAGTCAAAGAGGGTGAATGGTGGGGCGTTGTTGGTCCAAACGGCAGTGGAAAATCGACCCTGATTCAGCTACTTGCCGGAACCGAACAGCCGAACGCAGGCAGCATACAGATTGATGGACGCGACATTTCCTCATACACCCGTAAAGATTTGTCACGTATGATTGCGGTCTTGCAGCAGGATGGTCTGCCGGCCATCTCTTATCCCGTAAGAGATGTTGTCGAGATGGGACGTTACCCTTATCAGAACTGGCTTGGCAAAGAATCGTCGGATGGAGCAGCAGTAGTTGATAAGGTGTTAGAGGAGTTGGGTCTGAGTGACATGGCCGAACGACCTTTGGATGCACTGAGTGGCGGGCAACGGCAGCGGGTTGCGCTTGCCAAAGTCATGGCTCAGGAACCCAGACTATTATTGCTGGACGAGCCAACCACCTTTCTCGATATCAAATATCAATTGCAATTCATGGAGTTATTATCAGCGTGGCGTCAAAAAAATCATATTACGATTGTGGCAGTGCTGCATGATCTGAATCTGGCCGCGCAATTTTGCGATCATATTCTGGCGCTACGTGACGGGACTTGTGTAGGCAGTGGCACACCCCATTCGTTGATGACGGAAGAGAACATTCGGGAGATCTTCCGGGTGAGCCCGGCCATGGTGAATCATCCCGACAATGGATTGCCACAGCTTTTGCTAAGACGAGAGAAGAAATGAATGAGGCGGGGGAGACCCCATATTTTGATAAAGGAAGTGCTGGCTGTATGAATAATGAACAGGTGTTGGAACAGTTAATGGGTCGGATCGTGGGTCCACATGAGGCAGTTGCGGCTGAAGCTTCCGCGCATGTGGATGCATTGACGAAGCCACCCGGCAGTCTGGGCAAGCTTGAACAGCTAGTTATTCGTCTGGCGGGGATCACCAGTGAGGCTCGGCCTTGCTTTGATCGAAGAGCTGTCATCGTTATGGCTGCGGATCATGGGGTGGTTGAAGAAGGGATTAGTGCTTTTCCTGCTGAGGTAACGCCGCAGATGGTCCTGAATTTCCTAGCAGGGGGAGCGGCTGTCAATGTACTTGCGCGCCACGCTGGAGCTCATGTGATCTGTGTGGATATCGGGGTGAATGCGGATCTGGATCATCCAGACCTGGTCTCCCGTAAAGTCCGTAAAGGAACAGCCAACATGGCGAAGGGTGCTGCCATGACCCGGGGCGAGGCGATTCAGGCCATTCTTGCAGGAGTTGAAGTGGTCTCCACCGAGGTTGCGAAGGGAACGAAGTTGTTTGTGACCGGAGAGATGGGGATCGGGAATACAACTGCTAGCGCTGCGGTGATGTGTGCATTAACCGGAACAGCACCTGCTTCAGCGGTTGGCCGGGGAACAGGCGTAGATGATATCGGTTTGCAGCGCAAAGCCGCAGTAGTCAGCCAAGCCCTCAGCGTGAATGCTCCGAATGCAGACGATGCACTCGATGTACTGTGCAAAGTGGGCGGACTGGAGATTGCCGGACTGACAGGCGTGATTCTTGCTGCTGCTGCAAACGGATGCCCGGTTGTCGTGGATGGATTTATCTCCACCGCTGCCGCGTTGATTGCAAGTCATCTTGCTCCGCTCAGTACAGAATACATGATTGCTTCCCACACATCGCATGAAAGTGGACATGCAGCGTTGCTGCGTGAACTGGGCCTGAAGCCCATGCTGGATCTGGACATGCGACTGGGTGAAGGTACCGGAGGCGTGCTTAGTCTTCATCTGATTGATGCGTCATGCCGCATTTTGAACGAGATGGCGACATTTGCAAGTGCGGGTGTATCTGGTGGCACGAACGAGACTCAACCTACGGAGTCTTCATCAGCTTCTGCTGATTCCTCTGTACAAGGAGAGGTATCCTCATGAGTGTACTCGTGACAGGCGGGGCGCGAAGTGGCAAAAGTTCGTTTGCCGAGCGTCTCTGTATGCAGCGATCCTCTGAGGCTTGGTATGTCGCTACGGCTCAAGCTTATGATGACGAGATGCGCGAGCGTATACGCCTGCATCAGAGCCAGCGGGATGAAGCAGGATATCTATGGCATACGGTGGAGGAACCGCTGGCATTGCCTGAGTTAATTACACGAATGGGAGAGTCCCATACAGGTACGTTTGCACCGACCGTTCTGGTAGATTGTCTGACACTGTGGCTCAGCAATGTGCTGTTAGCGCATGAACATGAACCAGTGCAGGTGCTGTACGATCATATGGATGCGCTGGTAGCGGCCATCCAGTCGTATCCGGGTCTGCTCGTGCTTGTCACCAATGAAGTAGGGGACGGTATTGTGCCGGAGTATGCGCTGGGCAGAAGATATCGGGATCTGGCGGGCATTCTCAATCAGCGGATTGCCGCGGTTTGCCGCGAAGTGTTTCTGGTGACAGTGGGCATTGCGATTGAGCTGAAAAGCAGGGAGTATCGATTATGAGTAAAGGCGATCTTGAACAAAAACATGCGGCTGCGGCCGCTTTTCAATTTCTGTCCCGTTTCCCGGTGAAAATGCAGCTTGATTTCGTCCCGCCATTATTGCGGGAGAGTGTAGTGTATTACCCGCTGGTTGGTGCGGTCATCGGATTATGCGTCTGGCTGGGCGGAGCCCTGACGGGTGCACTGCTTCCATCGTTTCCGGCAGCGGTGTTAACCTTGACGTTATGGGTATGGCTAACCGGAGGCCTTCATCTGGATGGCTGGATGGATACGGCAGATGGGCTACTCAGTTATCGAACCCGTGAGCGAATGCTGGAGATTATGAAAGACAGTCGTGTGGGGGCCATGGGCGTAATCGCCTGTGTCCTGCTGTTGATGATGAAAGCAGCATTGATTGCTGACTTTATCGCACGTGGTAACTGGGCCTATGGAGCTTTGCTCATCCTGCCGATGATCTGGAGCCGTTGGTTCATGGTATATGCCATGGCGGCCTGGCCGAATGCCCGCAAGGACGATGGACTCGCTGTCCTGTTCAAGGGATTGGGGGAACGGAGGGAAGTCCAGCGTGCACGAAGCTCCGCGGTTGGGCTAACCATTCTGGCAGGTGTGATCACATGGGCTGCGGTATGGATCTTCCAGCCGGATACAGCCATGT
The DNA here is from genome assembly GCF_900107875.1 of Paenibacillus sp. 276b. NCBI lineage: Bacteria > Bacillati > Bacillota > Bacilli > Caryophanales > Paenibacillaceae > Paenibacillus > Paenibacillus sp. 276b. The sequence continues at coordinate 632,172 of NZ_FNRR01000002.1, forward strand.
TCCAGGTACTGGCGACGGAGAATGGATTGGGGACGTTACCATGGTGGCTATATCCTGTTGCAGCGATCATTGTGGTACCATTGGCTGGTTATGTGATTGGCAAATTCGTTGCCGGGCGTATCAGCGAAAGGCTGGGTGGACTTACAGGGGACACATATGGAGCCATGAATGAGCTGCTTGAGGCCGCACTGCTAACGGTACTTAGTCTGTTACAGGGATTCTTTTTGATATAACGCTGAGAGTGGTGGTGAGGGAACGTGGAAGATACTTCTGCACAAACGTCCGAACAAAAGGCAGCAGTAGTAATGCTGCAAGGGACGGCATCGGATGTGGGGAAAAGTGTAATTACGACGGCCTTATGCCGAATATTCAAGCAGGATGGCTTCAGGCCGGCTCCGTTCAAATCACAGAACATGGCACTGAATTCTTACGTCACGGAAGACGGCAAGGAAATCGGAAGAGCCCAAGGAGCACAAGCCGAGGCATGCGGCATTGAAGCGACAACGGATATGAATCCAATCCTGATCAAGCCGGTTCGGGATATGCATTCCCAGATTGTCGTGCACGGTGTGCCTCTTACACAGATGAGTGCATGGGACTACCGGCAGCATTTCCTGCCCCAAGCCAAACAAACGGTCATGGATGCACTGAATCGGTTGCGCGCGACGTATGATATTGTGCTGATGGAAGGTGCAGGCAGTCCGGCGGAGATCAATCTGAAGGATCGGGATATCGTTAACATGAATCTGGCGGGCTGGGCGGATGCTCCAGTTATTCTGATCTCGGATATTGATCGTGGTGGTGTCTTTGCCTCCATTGTAGGTACACTGGAGCTGCTTGAGCCGCACGAGGTTCAGCGTGTAAAAGGATTCATCATCAACAAGTTTCGTGGAGATCTGTCCTTGCTGCAGCCTGGGTTGGACTGGCTTGAAGAACGGACAGGTATTCCCGTATTAGGCGTATTGCCTTACATAAGTGATATTCAGATTGAAGCGGAAGACTCCGTGGTACTGGATTCCATGCGACACGGCAAATCCGGTCAGCAGGAGCTGGACCTTGCGGTAATTCGTTATCCGCGTATTTCCAACTTTACAGACTTTGATGCCCTTTCCAGGGAGCCGGATGTGAATGTGCGATACGTGACTTCTCCCGATGAACTAGGGTATCCCGACGCCATTCTGCTTCCGGGTACGAAGGATACGATCGGTGATCTGACATTTCTGCGTGCGTCAGGACTGGAGCAAGCGATTGCCAGCCAGACGGAGCGTGAACACGTTCAGCTTGTCGGGATATGTGGTGGATATCAGATGCTCGGTCAGCATCTCAAAGATCCATTTGCGGTAGAAGCGAATCAGATTCAGGAAGCCCATGGATTGGGATGGCTGCCCCTATCGACAACATTTCTACAGAACAAACAAACGGTGAGAGCCTCTGGGCATGTACACGGTCTTCATCCAATTCGTTTGCCCAAGGAAAGTGATGCAGCAAACTCGTTGCCGATCAATGGATACGAGATTCATATGGGTGTTACCGAGTGTATTGAGCCTGAACGTGTAACGGCCTTATTCGAAATCGCCCATCCGGGAGGTCAATCCTTCAATGAAGGCTGGGGCACGACTGACGGCAAAGTGTGGGGAACGTACCTACATGGTTTGTTTGAAAGTGATCAATTCCGGCGCTCATGGCTTAATGGTCTACGTGAAGGAAAAGGGCTTGCTCCGTTGCTGGAGACGTACAGCGCACGTGAACGTAAGGAAATGGAGTTTGACCGTGTAGCTGAATCATTACGTTCTTCTTTGGATATGCAGCGTTTATACGAGATTATGGGCGTTCAGGCACCTGAATAAAAGGAAGCATCCTGATGTGCAGTCCAAAAGAATACCCCCATGCGTGGCAACGTTCCTTGAAACCTGGAACGATGCTGAGCATGGGGGTATTTGTGTACCTAATGTTAAAGTTTGATTCGAAGATGGAAATAATGGGTTAAAGGTATTCCGGTTAGTTTATTTTGAAGTTCTTCATGGCGGATTGCAGTTCTACCGCTTGCTCATGTAGATGACGTACCGTGCTGGAATGGGAGTCCATTTCATTCAGTTGGAGATCCGCTGTAGAAGCAATCTCTTGCATGCTTTGACGGGATTTGGACGTGATCTGAGCCGTTTCTTCCACGGAAGCACTGACTTGTTCAGCTCCAGCTGATACTTGCTGGGTAGAGGCCGATACCGTCTGAATGGTCAGATTGACGTTCTGGATCAATTCGTTAAGCTGCTGGAATGCGGAGCCTGCCTGTTGAACCACGTGAGTACCTGATCCAATCTCTTGGGTTACGCGGTTCATAGCATCAACCGAACGTTCAGCATCTTCACGGATGGTTCCCAGGTAATCGGAGATTTCCTCCGTAGCTGTTTTGGATTGCTCCGCCAGTTTGCGTACTTCTCCGGCAACAACGGCAAACCCGCGTCCATGCTCTCCAGCACGTGCTGCTTCAATGGAAGCGTTGAGGGACAGCATGTTAATCTGTTTCGTGATTTCAAAAATGGATTGAACGATAGTTCCTATCGCGATCGAGCGCTCGTTCATCGTTTCCACATAACGCAGAGATTCGCTCGCGGTCTGGCCGACACGTTCCATTTGCTGAATGGCATCCTGTGCCAGACGGTTACCGTTAACAGCTTCGTTTGCAGCATCTCCGATCTGCTCGGATACTTCGGCAGAAGAGGAGGCAATATGCATGATGCCTTGCGTGATTTCTTCCATGGCTCTGGCATTTTCGGCTGCGCTGGAAGCGATACTTACGCTGCCTTTCTCGGCACTTTCTGCAGAACGACTGGAGTCTTTCACCATACCGGACATGGATTCTACCCGTTTGAGCAAATCATTGGAGCCTTCCACAACTTCATTGGATGTGGAGAGGGCACGGCTAATCATTTCTTTCAGATTATGAGTCATCGTCTGGAAGCTTGAAGCGAGCTGTGCAATTTCATCCTTACCTTTAATCTGAAGTTCAGCAGTCAGATCTCCTTGTGATATCTGTTTGCTATGTTGAACGAGCTGAATGATCGGCTTGGTTACACGTTTGATCATGCTTGTTGAGATGAGCCATCCGAGCAAAAAGACCAATGCCGTGATACCGAGGCACAACCAGAAGATCTGTGCAATTTTGTCCTGAATGAATTGGGCATCCATGCTAACAGCCATGATCATGTTACTTCCTGCGATCGGAATAAAGGCTGCTTTATGTACACCGAAGGAATCGGCATAAACCTGGCTGATTTCCATTTCTTTTTTCTCAGTGGCCTCATTCATTGCTGCTTCTACTTTAATCTCATCTCCGGCTTTCATGCCCGAGGAGGTATTTGCGATGACAACCGTAGCTTTACCATCCTGAATAGAGACAACGTATGCTCCGTCCAGATTATGCTCTTTGGCTTTGCCAGCCAAATAGGATTCCACGGTCAGTGCAGCACCCTCAGAGCCAGCTCCGCCACTCTGTACTTGCAAAATTTTAGAAGCGGATGTGTTTTTGTATATATCCTGAATGGACGTGCCCAGGACCTTGTCGAACTGTGGAAGCACGTAACTCTGCATAATATTCATGGAGACAGCATAGAAACTGATACTAAACAACAGGGAAGCAACCAGCAGTACGAGGAACAAAGTGCCTCTGATTTTACCGGCAACGGTGCGATTTCGAAACATAGGATCATCCTTTCACGTCATGTTCATTAACATCGTCGCTTTTCCGTTATCGTAAGACTAAATACCAACGAAGAAAGGCCTAATTTTCACGTTGAGAAAACTTGGGAATAAGCGGATATACCTATATTACAAAATTAACCGGAGGTTGAATACAATAATTTTCACGATTCAGTGTATTTTTTTCAGGAATAGATGAATTTATTACACGCATATTACATAATATCAATTAATACCTACCAGAATAGTTTGTTATGTGATATATTGTTGAATATCGCTTTTGAGCGAGTAGAAAACCGGAATATCCGGTTACTCACACTGAGGAGGATTTATACAGATGAATACCTTTTTAATCATTTTGAACGTAGTGGTTATGCTCGCTCTTCTGGGTGTCCTGTTCTGGATGCAGAAGAAACATATTTCCTTTACCAAGCGTGTATTTGCGGGTTTGGGAATCGGGGTTGTATATGGCGTCATTCTGCAACTGATCTACACATCTGATTCTGAAATCATTACCAAGTCGGTCGATTGGTTTAATCTGGCCGGTTCAGGATATGTTCGTTTGTTACAAATGGTCGTGATTCCATTGATCATGGTCTCTATCATATCGGCCATCATGAATCTGAAAGGCAAGCAGAATCTCGGTAAAATGAGTGTTTCGATTATCGCGATCTTGTTGATCACGACGGCTATTGCCGCAGGGGTCAGCATTGTGACAAGCTTGAGCTTCAACCTGACTTCCATTGAGATCGAAGGTGGAGACAGAGAGCTTGCACAAGGACAGAAGATGGAGGAACGTCTCGTTGACGTGAAGGATCAGACGATTCCACAGCAAGTACTGGAGTTCATTCCGTCGAATCCATTCGCGGACATGACCGGAGAACGTCGTACATCCACACTGGCGGTTGTTATTTTCTCGGCGTTTATCGGTGTGGCGGTGCTCGGATTGGATCGCAAAAAACCACAGCAGGCGGAAACATTCCGAGGTATGGTCAATGCGGTATATGCGGTGGTTATGCGAATTGTAACACTGGTGCTCAGGCTGACGCCTTACGGGATTTTGGCTCTGATTACAAAGGTAACGGCCACCACGAATGCGGATGAGATTCTGAAGCTGATCAAATTCGTGATTGCATCCTATGTTGCGTTGCTCGTCATGTTCATCATTCATCTGATTATCATTGCGCTCTCTGGGTTCAACCCACTCACGTATCTGAAAAAGGTTCTGCCGACTCTGGTATTTGCCTTTACCTCTCGTTCAAGTGCGGCAGCAATTCCGCTTAACGTGGAGACGCAGACGAAGAAACTGGGTGTATCCGACGGGATTGCGAATCTGTCAGCAAGCTTTGGGGCCACGATTGGTCAAAACGGCTGCGCCGGGATCTATCCGGCCATGCTGGCGGTGATGATTGCTCCAACGGTCGGAATCGATCCGCTGAGCTGGGACTTCATTATTACCCTGATCCTGGTTGTCATGATCAGTTCATTCGGTGTAGCTGGTGTAGGCGGCGGGGCAACCTTCGCTTCCCTGATTGTGTTGTCCACGATGAACTTGCCGGTAGCTCTGGCAGGATTGTTGATCTCGGTTGAACCGCTGATCGATATGGGTCGTACAGCATTGAACGTGAACGGGTCCATGACTTCAGGACTTGTGACTAGCAAAATTCTGAAAGAAAACGATCATGATACATTTAATGATCAAAGTCGTGATCTGGATTCAGCCGTTCAGGCGTAATTCAGATTCATAATAGGCGGATGGCAGTTACTGCCACAAGCCATGCAAGAGCAGCCGTTCTTCGGGTTAATCCGGAGGGCGGCTTTTTGCTTTTAGCATCCGTTGGGCATACGGTGAATATCATCTGAAGCCAGTTGGAGTTATTTAGTGCTGTTCAAGCTTGGGGAAATGTGATAAAGTATTCATGTTTTGGCCCAGAGCCAAACCGCGGTTCGTAACCATCCCGCGTAATCAAAACTAGGAAGGCAGTGTATTTATATTGTTTAATTTAGGATGGGGAGCGCTTTTCGTTCTCGTAACGTACGGCTTTTTTCTTTTGTGTTACCGCTTGTTCGGTAAAAAGGGTCTTTATGCCTGGATTGGTGTGGCAACAGTCATTGCCAATATGCAGGTGACCAAAACGATAGATATTATGGGTATCGTTCTGACGCTGGGCAATACGATGTATGTCAGCATGTACTTGACCAGTGATTTGCTCAATGAGAAATATGGACCAGGTGAGGCACGTAAAGCCGTATGGTTCGGGTTCTTCACTTTGATTATGACGACAGTGCTGATGCAGATGGTATTGTTCTTTGAGCCAGCATCGACGGACTTTGCACAGGAGTCGATGGAAAAATTGTTTGGTATGCTGCCACGTCTGGCACTCGGTAGTCTGACAGCCTATTTCATCAGTCAGTTCCTGGACGTGCGACTATACACTTGGCTGCGTAAGGTGGCGCCAGGGCGTAATCAGTTGTGGATACGAACCAACGGCAGTTCGATCATCAGTTCGTTCGCGGATACGCTGGTTTTCTGCACGATTGCGTTTGCCTTCATCTATCCATGGGACGTTTGGCTTGAAATTTTCTTGACCACATACGTGATCAAATTTGTATTGACCGCGGTAGGAACGCCGTTTCTATATGCTGCACGAAGCTTTAAATTCAAGGATGAAGCTTAGATTCGTAGTTAAGTTCTTCTGCAAAATGCTGAATCCAAACACAAAAGTCCCGCAAAGCCATGCATTCATGGTTTCACGGGACTTTTGCTTATGACCAAAAAGGATTAGTCCGTCAGGATTTGCAGCTCTTTCGGATATGTCGTCAGAACTTCTACACCCGTCTCCGTCACAATTACATCATCCTCGATACGTACACCGCCTGCTCCGGTTACATAAATACCCGGCTCAATCGTAAATACCGTACCTTCCTCCAGAATGTCCATGTTCTGACCATGCAGTGAAGGATACTCATGCACGTCAATGCCCATTCCATGTCCAACTCTGTGCAGGAAACGTTCGCCGTATCCGGCTTCTTCCGTAACCTGGCGTGCTGCACGGTCAATATCCGCACAGGTGACACCTGGCTTAACTGCACGAATGGCAGCTTCGTTTGCTGCGAGCACAGTGTTATAGATGGTTTTAAGTTCAGGTGAAATGTCACCAAAGGCAAATGTGCGCGTAATATCTGATGCATACCCACCAGCGTAGACACCCATATCGAACATCAGCAGATCGCCATGCTGCAATTTCCGTTCACCTGGTGTGCCGTGTGGCAAGCCTGTTTTGGGGCCAGTGAGCACCATCGTATCGAAGGAAGGGCCGTCTGCACCCAGTTTCTTCATCTGGTATTCCATTTCGGCAACCAGTTCGATTTCGGTTACACCTGTACGAACGTGAGACAGTCCTTGGCGGAGCGTCTCTTCGATCAGATGAATGGCGTGGCGAATGCGAGCGACTTCATCCGGTGTTTTTTTCACACGCAAGGTGCGAAGCAAAGGGCCGACATCTTCAAAGTTGGCAGCGCCCAGCACGGCGGTCAACTGTTCATAACGTGCGACAGTGACGTATTCTTTTTCGAGACCTACGCGGCCCAGACGTCCTTGATAACGCTCAAATAAGGCGTAAGGATTGTCCGTATCAGTATGCGTGGCAATGTTGGATACCGAAGAAGCGGCTGCGGCGGCTTCCTCGTCGAGTGCAGGCACGATCAACAGCGGATCTTCGCCGCGTGCAAGAACAAGCCCAAGGAAACGTTCATGCGGATTACTCGCAAAACCTGTTAAATAGTAAATATGCTTCGGATCTGTAATCAGCATGGCGTCCAATCCTTGTGTAGACAGACCAGCTTCCAGCCGGGATAAAGGAGTTTGATTCATTAGTTATATGTCCACCTTTCATTCGTTCTATCTTTCTATTATAGAAGAATGTCGGGGAAATCCAAATGGAGGAAGGAATGATGACCGAAAATTAGCTTTAACTACCCGTTTGAGTGGCAGGTAGGGAGGGTAATACAGGGCGAAACCGCGTAGGGTTGCTAATTTGCTTACTCAATTACTTACTTATTTACTTACTTTGAAAATGGACAATCCTTGAAACTAGGATTACACGATATAACAAAATTAGAAGGGAGATGTATTCATGAATAATCGACTAAGCGTTCCGTTATATGCTTCTTTACTCAGTATGGCTTTGCTAACTGCTTATGCTTCGGGTGAGCCAACGACAGAATCGCAGCAGACATCACAAGGACAGGGGGCAGGTCAGGGACAGACAGCGGAAGGTGGTAATAACGGTGCGAGTGGTGGGGAAGATGAAACAGACAAAAGTACTGTAATCCCTTACGAGGCTTCCGTGCTAGTCGACGGACTCAATGTACCTTGGGAGTTGGTAAGCGTGCCTGATGGACGGATGTTTGTAACAGAGCGACCGGGTACCATTCGGGTCATCGAGAACGGAGAGCTGGCATCTGAACCTCTGATTGAATTTTCTGCACCGTTTAATGAAGAGGGGGAAGGCGGCCTGCTTGGACTTGCTGCTGATCCGGACTTTGATGATAACGGTTATCTGTATGCATACCATTCCTATCTGGAAGGTGGTGGTGACATTGCCAATCGGGTATTGCGCTTGAAGGTAAGTGACGGGAAGGCGACTATAGACAAGGAGCTGCTCCGTGACATTCCTGGTGGGGTGAATCACAATGGAGGACGGATCAAGATTGGCCCGGACAATCTGCTCTATATTACGACAGGTGAACGCTATGAGCCGGAGTTGTCCCAAAACGAAGATAGCTTGGGTGGCAAAATATTGCGGATTGGTCTCGACGGATCGATCCCAGAAGATAACCCTTGGCCAAATTCACCCGTGTACAGCATGGGGCATCGGAACGCACAGGGCCTGGCTTGGAACCCGAACAATGGCTATCTGTACGCTACAGAGCATGGTCAGCGTAATTTTGATGAAATTAACCGGATTGAAGCAGGTGAGAATTACGGCTGGCCAGAGGTAGAGGGAGACGATGATAAGAATGGCACATATCAGGCTCCGCTTGCCCATAGTGGAGATGAAACATGGGCTCCATCAGGTGTAGCCTTTATAGAGGAAGGTCCGTGGGCCGGATCACTGCTTGCTGCCAATCTGCGGGGTGAACAACTGCTTAAAATTACTCTGTCCGAAGATGGTACACAAGTAACGCAGGTAGAGCCGATTTTTAAAGACGAGTGGGGACGTATTCGCAATGTGACTGCCGGAGAAGACGGGAAGTTATACGTGCTCACGAACAACCGGGATGGCAGGGGATCGCCACGCGATGGAGATGACCAACTGATCGTTCTGACGCCGAAACCGTAACATTTACAATAGAAAAGGGGTTGTCCCGCCATGTTCATGACGTATGGGACAGCCCCTTCGCTTCATTATTTACGTAAATATAGCTTAGGTTGCAGGGACCAATTAGTCCGCACTTTCCGCGAGTTCGGCAATGCGCCGACTCGGCTCATCGGTGTACTCGCCACCATGGTAACAAAGTACCTTCTCCAGCTTCAGGCCAAGTAATCTTTTCAAGCTGCGCAGTGCTTCAGGCATGTCCGGTGTTGCGGGTGGAGAAGGACCCACCAATTCATCATCGACCACACGTAATTCATCGGCAGCGAGCAGGAATTGTTGCTCCCGGAAGTAGAGGCAGATATGTCCTGGGGTGTGTCCTGGTGTATGAATGACCTGGATGCCGCCTTGTAGAGGAAGCATGTCACCATCTTCTAGCACTTTGGATATTTTGAACTCAGTCCGTTGTGAGATCAATTGTTCCGCCAGCTCCGCTATAGGTTCAGGTAGCAACGCTTTGCGTTCTGGCGTGAACTTGATCATGGGCTCTTTGCCCGTGATATACGGAATTTCATCGCTATGCGCCCAGATTTCCACTTCGGGAACAGCATTCACCAGGGCACCAAGATTACCAATGTGGTCAATATCGGAATGTGTTACAATAATGCGCTTGATATCAGATAGCTGAACGCCTTCATGCTCCAGTGCGGACTGAAGTTCGGCGAATTGGCCAATCATGCCTGTATCCACAAGCGTAATACCATCTTCATCGCGCAACATAACAGGATAGATCGGGTTTTTACCCGCAGGTGTGACAATATGAAGATTTAGAACCGTAATATCCATGGGTTGATTGTTCATATTTGTTTCCGGATCGAATCCGGGGCACCTCCTTTGTCGTGTAGGACCATTTTGAATCATGCATTCGTCAGTTCTCTGACTGATTATATTTCAAGTGTTTTCTATACTTCTTCACTGTATCCAGGATGAATTCAAACTCTTGCTTTGCATCGTGATTTTCTCTAATAATGGAAGCATAAGAAAAGTTGGAGTGAATAAGTTTATTTCTCAGTTGAAACACTTTGGCTATTTCTTCTTCAAATTTCTCTTCTCCCGATTTCAGGGAAAGATGCTGATTTTTCAATTCAGCCTGAAGGATCTCGATATTGGATAATGAGCGGTATGCAGGAGTTTTCATCAACTGGATCGAATTAAATTTTTTTTGATACGTTTGCTGGTATAGTTGATTTAGCAGGTCTTCAATAATCGTGCATAATTCAATCGTCCATGAACTATATTTTCGCTCTTTCCGTTTTTGGGTAAGCTCACCAATCTCTTCATCGTTCCACAGTTTATCTTTTTCATACAGGGATGAGTCTATCTTTTGCTGGAGATTTTGAACTTCCTGTTCGATGAGTGCAATCTCAAGTTTCGCTTCTTTTTTCAGTTTCTTGAAGTCTTCTTTGGTTAGCATACGTATCCTCCCTATAAGACCAATATGTGTTCTTTCAATTATCTCATATTGACGTCAGTAGTGCTAAAAAAACAAGAAGACGAGAGTTCCAAAATATGAAGAACCTCTGGTTCAGAAGGGAAGTACCTGATGTCCATTCCAACAGCCATTGTTACGGGAGCCAATTCAGGCATGGGTCTGGCAACCACCATTGAACTTGCAAGGCAAGGGTATCACGTGATTATGGCGTGCCGCAGCGAGAAGCGCGGACAGCAGGCACTGGAGGAGGCTCTGCGTCAGTCTGGCTCTACTGCGATTGAATTGATGCTGTGTGACCTGGGGTCACTGGAAAGCATCCGTCATTTTGCCCAGTCCTTCCGTGAGCGTTACGACACACTTGACGTTCTCGTTAATAATGCGGGTGTCGTCATGTTGAAGCGCCAAGAAACCTCCGATGGTTTCGAGCAAGCTATCGGTATTAACCATCTTGGACATTTCCTGCTTACCTTACTCCTGATCGAACCGTTGAAGTCTGCGAAGCAGGGGCGTATAGTGAATGTTTCGTCTGGTGCCTACAAAGCCGGCAAAATACATTTCGAAGATCCCCATCTGCATAAAGGCTTCAATCCAATCAAAAGTTACGCTCAATCCAAGCTGGCTAACGTGTTGTTCACCCGTGTTCTGGCCCGCAAATTGGCGGAAACCCGGATCACGGTCAACTGCCTTCATCCCGGTGCGGTTGGTACAAGTATTGGCGTAGACCGCAATACTGGGTTTGGCACACGCATTATGGCTTTGGTGGGCAAGCTGCCGTTTTTCCTTTCACCTGAAGAAGGGGCACAAACGGCCATCTATCTCGCCACAAGCCCTGAAGTCGCCGGCGTAACCGGGCGTTACTTCTATCAACAAAAGGACCAGGAATTGAAAGCCCATGCGCTGGATGTCGCAGCTGCTGAGCGTTTCTGGACATGGAGCGAAGAGCAAGTCGGACTTAGACCAGAAGAAAAGTTGTAATTGTTGGCCGCTCGAAGCAAAAGGGGAAACATTCTTGGAACAGAATTAGAGGCAACCGTTTTCCATAATAACGGCTGCCTCTAACGTTAAGTTTCAGCCCATTCCTGATTAAGCGCTTAGGCTTTGGCCTTCACAGCTTGCTGAATCAGCTCAATAAATGCTTCAATGCGCTGAATGCCTTGATCGCCCTGACCGTATGCACGGACAGAGGCTGATGAGGCATTTTTCTCATTTTCCCCCAGTACAAGCGAGTAAGGCACTTTCTCCATCTGAGCTTCACGGATTTTGTAGCCTAGCTTCTCACTGCGCAAGTCTGTTTCTACTCGAATACCGGCAGCCCGCAGCTGGCTCTGAACTTGAAGCGCATAATCTGCGTAATGATCTGACACTGGCAGCAGCTTCACTTGCACGGGCGCGAGCCAGAGCGGAAACGCACCTGCATAATGTTCAGTCAGGATGCCGATGAAACGATCAATTGAACCATAGATGGCACGGTGGATCACGACAGGACGGTGTTTCAGGCTATCCTCGCCAATATAAGTGAGATCGAATTTCTCGGGCATTTGGAAATCGAGCTGAATTGTTCCGCACTGCCAGCTGCGCTTCAGTGCATCGAGAATGTGGAAGTCAATTTTCGGACCGTAAAAGGCACCATCACCCTCGTTAATGCGGTATTTCACACCGCGCCGATCAAGTACATTCTGCAATGCGCTTTCTGCTTGATCCCACAGCTCTTCCGATCCCATGGAATCTTCCGGACGAGTGGACAACTCAATGTTGTACTCAAATCCAAAGATGTCGTACATACGTCCGATCAATGAAATCGCCTGGTTAATCTCTTCCTCGATCTGCTCTGGCATCACATAGAGATGGGCATCATCCTGACAGAAAGTCCGCACCCGCATCATGCCGTTCAGAGCGCCTGAGAATTCGTGGCGGTGGACCTGACCGAATTCCATCATACGAATAGGCAGCTCACGATAGGAATGGAGTGTATTTTTAAAAATCAGCATGTGTCCCGGGCAGTTCATAGGTTTCAGGGCAAAAGTCGCATCGTCCACTTCCGAGAAATACATATTGTCCTTGTAATGTTCCCAGTGCCCCGATTGCTCCCACAGACGGTTGTTCATCATGAGGGGAGTACGAACTTCCTGGTAGCCTTCCTGCAGCTGCAATTCACGGGAGAATTGCTCCAGTTCTGTACGAACAGTCATGCCTTTGGGCAGATAGAACGGCATACCGGGTGCTTCTTCGGAGAACATGAACAGTTCAAGCTCTTTGCCTAGTTTACGGTGATCCCGTTTCTTCGCTTCTTCCAGCATGTGCAGATGTTCATCCAATTGGGCTTTGCCCGGGAAAGCAGTGCCGTAGATGCGTTGCAGCATTTTATTATCGGAGTTGCCGCGCCAGTATGCACCAGCCACATTCAGCAGTTTGAATGCTTTGATTCGACCAGTGGACGGGAGATGTGGGCCGCGACAGAGATCGAAGAACTCTCCTTGGTCATAAATGGAAAGCTCAGCGTCCTCCGGTAAATCCTGAATAAGTTCAAGCTTATACGGGTCCTGAATCTCTCCAAAGATGCGAAGTGCTTCCTCCCGGCTAACTACCCGGCGGCTAATCTTTTCATTTTCTTTTATGATTTTGTTCATTTCTTGCTCAATGGCAGCCAAATCACTGATCGATAGAGCATGCTCCAGATCGACATCGTAATAGAATCCATCTTCAATGACAGGCCCGATGCCCAGCTTCACTTGTTCCGCACCGTAGATGCGTTTGAGAGCCTGCGCGAGTACATGAGCTGTGCTGTGTCGGTAACGATACAGACCTTCCGCGCTGTCCAAAGTAACGATGACGAGTTCGCAATCTTGCTCAAGCTCCCAGTCGAGATCGACATTCTTACCATTTATGATTCCGCCGATGGCTTGTTTGCCCAGACTTGTGCTGATGGATGAGGCGACCGCTCCTACAGTGATGCCTGCGTTGTAAGAACGTACAGCTCCGCCTTGCAGGCGAATTTCAATCGGATGCCCGGGTTGCTGTTGGTCATTCGATTGGTTGCTGGATTGGCTGTTATTATTCGGATTACTCATGTGAACCACTCTCCAATATTCAAATTTGAAGCGCAAAAAACACCCGTCCCGGAAAAGGGACGAGTGCGCTCAGCTCGTGGTTCCACCCTAATTTGGTTATGAATGCTCCTGAACACGACCAGCCGCCGCAAACAAGAACATCATAACCCTCATTGGGATCCGTTATCGGGGATCAGGCGGTGAACTCTACTGACAGCTTTGTCCGGAATTCATGAAGAAGACCGAAAAGCTGAAGTTCGAGGTCACGGCTGCAGAGGGGTAATTCCGGTCCGTTCGCTGAAGAAGGTTTCACCAATCCCTTCTCTCTCTGGGCAGCACGCAAACGGAATCTTGTCTCTGGTCATCGCCAAATATGCAAAATCGATATCAATTGAATTGATCTTAATATCGTTGAAGTCCATATCAATATATTGGAACAGGTGTTATTGAGTGTCGATTATATAGATTGAAAATGAAAAGGTCAAGCGGAATGTTTTTTTACCCATGTTCTGATTGTCCATCCCATATTAATCGAATGACAGTACCCTCACCAGAAGTTGATTGTACTTCAATACGGCCCTGCATCGCTTCAATTAACCCTTTCGTAACCGCCATGCCAAGGCCTGATCCGACATCGGACGTACCTGTATCGGTCCCTCGGTAATATCGTTCAAACAGCCTCCAGACCAGTTCCGGGTCCATTCCTTGACCGTCATCGGCAAAATGAACACTGAACTCACCTTTCTGCTTACCCGGATGCACACTAACGGTCAGAGTTGACTCCGCTGGATTATGCAGAAGGGCATTAGCGGTCAGATTATCCACAATGCGTTCAAACGAAGGAATATGCACATGGCCGTATACCGGAACTTTCGCAGGCCGGAAAACAATACGTCCCTCGCCATATACCGGGTTGCGTTCTGCACGCTGGACGAGATCATGAAGTAGCGTATTTACGTCAGTTTCTTCCACAGGTGGCTGGTATCCACCGCTTCGCAATCGGTACGTCATGGCAAGGTCATTCACAAGTCGGTCCATATACATGGATTTATCCAGCATAATGCCCGCAAATTCTCTTACTTCTTCCGCGGACCAGCTATATTTCTGTGCTTCAAGCATATGGGCGTATCCCTGGATGGAGGATAGCGGTGTCTTGAGATCATGCGTTATTCCGGCGATCCATTCCTCACGCAGAGCTTCGGTCTGTTTACGAAGCTCTTCATCTTGTTTCAATGTTGCGGATAATGCCTGCATGGAGCGAAGCACTTCGGCATACACGTGGTATTTCCGTTTCCATTTGCCATTTCGTCGCTGACTGCGAGGTATGCCGCCAATGCCTTTGGGTTCTTCATAATGTCCTTGTTCTAGTCGTTGGAGCCATTGGAGCATATGCAGCATGGGGGAACCGAAACGATTGGCGTACCATAAGGCCAGCAGAATTAGCAAAATCACAACGGATAGGATCAGCACGATGAGCACTGGGGTCAAAATGAAGTTATAGGGATTTTCATCCCCTGTAGCAGTTGGATCGACAGGTATACTCAGCATCCAGGTCGTGCCATTCTGTTCATCGTAAAAGGTTGCGATCGATATCCCATATCGATTGGGATATCGAATACGCAAAGCCAGTTCCTGTATGTTGTAACTGTTAGGGACGCCCATGGCAGGTTTATTATAAGAAGCCAGCTCTTGACCGTAGGCATCCAAAATTTGCAGATACGCACCTTTGGAACGGATGGCATCCTCTTGTTTGGGGCGCAGCATAAGCTCTCCATCGGTGTAATGACTGTCCTCCCGGGCTTGATCGAGTAAGGATTTGGTCTGATTGCGTTCGCCGTACAGCAAGGTGAACATCTCGCCGTTTTTCTCCCGAATCAGCATGACGATCTGGTATGGGAACGGCTTCTTGGCCTCCCAGTATGCGATCAGCTCTCCAGGCTTGTATTGCTTCGGAACGTCATCCGGTGTATTAAAATCATCAATGACGTAGCCTTTTTCATCCACAACTTGAAGCCATCCCTGATTTTTCTCGACCTGCTTCAGCAGCCTGGGATCATAGCGGACCGTCCCATCGGGCATGATTTCTGCGGTATTAATCAGTTGGTCAAGACCACTGGTAGCGAAGTCGTCCACCAGGCTTACTTCATTTACCTTTTGAACAACCCAATAGGTGGCTGCAGAACCCAACAGGATGATAAGAACTACTGCGCCAGCAAGCATACCGATAAACCGGGTCATTAATCTGCGACGAATACTCATGCGCGTGACACTTGGTTAGGCTGAATGAGTTTGTACCCCAGTCCCCGAACATTGACGAGAAACGCAGGGTTAGAGGGGTCAGCTTCAATCCGCTCACGGATACGGTGAATATGAACCATAACGGTGTTGTCATCGCTGATGGCTTCCGAACCCCATACACGCTCATACAATTCCGATTTGGTGAAAATACGATTTGGATGCTTGCAGAAAAAGAGCAGCAGCTGGTAGACAAGAGCCGGACAGGTTACAGGTTGTCCTTCAACCTGAAGTTCACCGGCGTGTTCAAATACTTGAAAACGACCAAAATCATATACCCCTTCCTGCACGGCAGGAGATGACGAAGTTACGTCAGAAGAGGGTGGAGACGCCGTTGTAGTCGCCGCCATTTTGGTAGGTAAATAACGTTTCAGCAGTGATTTGATCCGGGCGACCACTTCCAGTGGATTAAATGGTTTAACGACATAATCATCGCCGCCAACGGCGAATCCGGTTAACTTGTCATAATCCGTTGTTTTGGCGGTCAGAAAAAGAATCGGTGCATCGGTCACCTGCCGCAGGAAGGGACAGATCTCCAGTCCGCTTTTGCCAGGCAGCATGATGTCCAGCACGATACAGTGATAGGTTTTATTTTCGCAGGCGGTAATCGCCTCTTCTCCAGTGGTAACGGTGTCGATGTCTACAAATTGCTCTTTGAGCAGGACGGTTTTGAGCATATGTAAAATGGCTTGTTCATCATCAACTAGCAGTATGGAGACGTGATCCATGATGTGAAATGACCTCCTAGGGCTTCCTGTTTGTTTATTGCTAATCATACCATCCGAAAGGACTATGTAGTGTGTGAGCTATCTTAACGGAATCTTAATTATGAAGCCATAGAAGACGCTACAGTTTAACTACATGTAAGGATGGGTTAGACGAAGGATAAGATTCATTCTGTACACTTAACAGGAAAGTATAACGAACACAGAAGGGATGTAGAGAATGAACAGTTTAAAAGAAGGATCTAAAATTCGTGCGAATCACTTAAATGGCGGGGGAAGTCTTCCGAAATCAGGATATGCTGCACATGAGAAGTTACAGAGCAAAAAGAGCTGGAAGTTGCTTGCCATTGCCCTTGGAGCCTGCTTGATGTTGTCTGCCTGCGGTAACAGTAACTCGATTACATCCGAGCAGGCGGAGCAGCAGTCCAAGGAACGGACGACAAATGCCAATGAAGCGAGTGAGAGTACCCATCAGGCAGAGAATTCAGGTATAGAGGTGAGCGCCATCATTACACCCGACAATTTCATCGATACGTTAATGAACGGTTCCAAGGATGCCATCTACAGTCAGATGAGTCCCGAGTTGAAGGAAGCACTAACGCTTGAACAGTTTAAATCGTCTGCGGATCAATTCCTTGAGGGCGTAACTTCCTTTGATCTAGTGGTGAATGCCAAAGTGAATCATTTAACTGAGCTCGCCTGGAAGGATCAAACAGGAGACAAAGGAATTCAAGCCTATTTTACCGAAGCAAATCAGATTGAAGGGCTGTTAATCCAACCACTGGAACCCCATGAAGATACGGATCAAACATTCACCAAAACAGAATTTCAATTCCCAATGAAGGGTGAATGGTATGTGTTCTGGGGAGGCAATGATGTGATGTCAAACTATCATTACGAGCATGAAACACAGCGCTATGCGCTAGATATCATTCGCACCAAAGCAGCTTTCAGTTACAACGGAGATGCAAAGGTGAACGAAAACTACTACGCTTTTGGTGAGCCGCTCTATGCAGCTGCGGACGGAACCGTAGTCGATATCAAGAATGATATTCCAGATAATATACCAGGTGTTATGAACCCGGAAGAACCAGCGGGTAATAATGTGGTCATTGACCATGGATACGGAGAATACAGCATCACCGGGCACATTAAGGAAGGCAGTGTGGCCGTCAAAAAAGGGGATAAAGTCAAGCAGGGAGACCTCATTGGAGAGCTGGGTAACTCAGGTAATTCCAGTGAAGCTCATCTGCACTTCCAGGTATCGGACGGCCCGGATCTATTCACTTCCCGTTCTGTTAACATTCGTTGGGCGGATCAGAGCCAGCAGTTAACCCGGGGTAACACGATTCAAGGGTTGTCTGAGTAAATATGGATTTGAGCTGAATGTTGGGGGATGACGTCGACTTCATTCCTCCGTTATAATACCGTCATAAGATAGAATCGATCTGGATGATGGAGGAGTAGACATGAAGCTGGATAGTGTACAGATTGAGTATGCGAGTCGTGAGGACTTACCAAGGATTGTGGAGATCTATAATTCTACGATTGAGAGCCGAATGGTGACGGCGGATTTGGAGCCGGTGACCGTCGAGCAACGTATTCCGTGGTTTGAGGAGCATTCTTCCGATCATCGCCCACTCTGGGTGATGAGACTTGAGGGACAGGTTGTAGCCTGGGCTAGCCTGGGTTCATTTTATGGACGATCTGCGTACAATGGGACGGTGGAAGTCAGTGTGTATGTGGATCAGCAGTGCCGGGGAATTGGGGCTGGCGGACGTTTGCTGAACACCATTTTTGACGCTTGTCCTGCGCTTGGAATCAAGACGATTCTGGGATTTGTGTTTGGACATAATGAACCGAGTCTGGGGTTATTACGCAAGCATGGCTTTGAACAGTGGGGCTATTACCCTGAAGTGGCTGTGCTGGATGGTGTCAACCGGGATTTGGCGATTTTGGGCAAAAAAATATAGCATGTTTCAAAATAAATGAAAACCTCCAGATCCACAATGCGTGGATTGGAGGTTATTTTTGCTTACATCGAGTAAATAGGGGATGACTTAGGTGTGCGACACGCCAAGCCTTTGTTTAATATCCTGAATCTGTGCCAGATGACGCTCTTCATGATAGCTTGCAAAATCGACCCACTGAGCCAGATCCATCTCACCGAAAACCGGGTGAAGAAAGGACTTGCTTCGCAGCAGTTCAGCCTCATGATCTTGTGCGAGATGCATCAACGCTTGATGGGAGTCTTCCAGGTCGTGGCGTACATTCGCCAGCGTTTTCGGTTCCGCAGGAGGCTGGAGATGAGACGGGGCGCTAACAGAGCGGCTGCGATCCAATGTAAGCTCATATGGTTTTTTGTCCACAGAAACGGTCTGTTCCTTCATTAGCGCGGTGCGGGCTTGCTTCACAATGATGTTTTCCATCAAATTCAGGTGACGGAGAACTTGCATAATACTCCAGTGGTCAGGTGTGGGTTGGAGGTTCAATTGCTCTTCAGTGAGTCCAGAGACGGCTTCCCAGATTTGGCTCCGAATGTCGTCATTACGAGTGAACATCGTGCGATCCTCTCCTTTAAATGAGTTCTATGATGTCAGCTTGTGTAAGTGTAGTGCCTAAAATGTGGATGCTTAATACACATCATAGAGGATATGAAAGGTGAATGCGAAGATGTGTTTGAATTACTTTGTTAGTTGAAGTTTTGTGCATGAGAATGAAGCTTTTTTTTATAAATGGGTCATATGAAATCATGCCATCGCCAAAAAAGGATTGACGCTAAGTAGTGGTGGACTCTATAATCGATAACAAGTAACTTGATATGTAAGGAGTCCTGACATGATATGTTAGTAATTGACGAGGTGTATCACCATACAGCATTGCAAATATCATCGTCCGATTTATTGTACCTTATCCAACAGCTCAAGGTCAAAAAAGAAAACGAGATCGAAACGCTTAAACATAAAATTGAACAATTCGAACAAAAAAAACGTGCGGAAGAAGTGGCTTATCAGTCCTTGTCGACTGTACGCAAATGGTTCGCAGGCCGCCCTGCATCCCATCACCAGGCGGTGGAATATATGGTCCAGGTGAAGGAGCGTTTTCGCAAAATGGAACAAATCCGGCGGCGGATACGAGAACTGGACCGCATTGCTGAACGAATCAAGCATCCGGACAGCATCGAACGGGATGAAATCGAGCTTACGCCCGAAACGATCCGGGAGATTAGACAGCTTAGGGAAACGGAGGATGTATAAGCATGACTTTGGAGACGTTAAGCTCCGGGATGGATACGGTCTGGGTCGTACTGAGTGCAGCCATGATTTTGTTGATGGAGGGCGGATTCGCGCTGCTGGAGGCTGGCTTTGTACGTTATAAAAATAGCGTAAATATTATTATGAAGGTTTTTGCTGACATTACGATTGGAACGTTGCTTTTCTATGCCATCGGATTTGGCTTGATGTATGGCTCTGATGCCGGAGGTTTTGTAGGCATAACCGGATTTTTCCTCAATGGAGACTTGTCTCACCTGGATGTACCCGTTTCATTGGAAACATTCTGGCTGTTCCAGGCCGCGTTCACCATTGCCGTCATTTCCATCGTATCGGGCGCTGTGGCTGAACGGATTAACTTTCGTGCCTATCTGCTGTACATCATATTGATGACGGCCATTATTTATCCGATTGGTGGACACTGGGCATGGGGCGGCGGTTGGCTCAGCAAGCTGGGGATGCAGGATTTTGCCGGTTCTGCAGTCATTCACGCGTTGGGCGGGTTCTCTGCACTGGCTGCAGCGATTATTATTGGGCCACGTAAAGGTAAATACACACCGCTTGGCGTGAGTGCCATTGCGCTTCCGAGCAATCTGCCGCTGGCATCTGTAGGCGCATTTCTGCTGTGGTTCGGCTGGTTTGGCTTCAATGCTGGAAGTACGCTCAGCGCAACTGATGTAAGGATCGGTCACATTGCCATCGTTACGATGTTATCTGCTGCTTCGGGCGGTGCGGCTACACTGCTCTACACCTTGTTCCGATTCAATCGTTCAGACGCACCATCGGTCATTAATGGCTCGCTGGCCGGTCTGGTCGGTATTACGGCGGGGTGTGCTTTTGTCGGTGATGTAGCTGCGATATTCATCGGGGCGGTATCTGGATTACTCATGATGGCTGCAACGAATTGGCTGGACCGCAGGCAGATTGATGACCCGGTGGGTGCGTTCCCTGTTCATGCTGTATCCGGAATGTGGGGAACGATTGCCGTGGGTTTGTTTGCAACCGATGGTGGCTTGTTCATGGGAGGTGGCTGGAGGCTGCTGGGTGTTCAGGCGCTCGGCCTCACGGCTTTGGTCGTCTGGGGATTTGTCATGACCTGGATTGGTCTGAAACTGATTGGCAAGATCGTTCCTGTCCGTTCCACGGAAGAAGAGGAAGATTTGGGTCTGGATATTAGTTATCATGGTGTAATGGCTGCACACCAGTCCCATGAATTTTTGGATGGCGAGGAGCATATTCGTGCTTTCCAGAATGATTCACCGAATCGGGATCGTTAAGAATGAACCGACTGGATAATAAGGAAGCAGACTGACACCGGATGTCAGTCTCTTTTTTTGCAAGAAGCAGGGAAAGAAGACTCAGCGGAAGAATATACAGGTGTGAACCTGAATATGTCTCACCATAGATGTATTGTCAGAAGGGGAGGATCTGTATGATTAAACCTGAACAATGTGAACGTCTGACCAGAAAAGCCCGGAAAACTCTTGAGGAGTATGGATTGGGTAATGCTGCCGATCTGCTGTTATCTTCAAGCCGTTGGGGAATTCGCCTTGATGTATCGACAATCGATGAGTATCGCAGAACAGGAAATTCACGTGTAGGTGGAAATCCGGATCTGCCGAGCAACATGAAATGGCCTTTGACACAGGACGGGGTGCCCATGACGTTCCTGGCCCAGTTGAATCTCGTGGATTTGACGCCATATACGCCTAATGATGGGCGCGGGAGTTTGCCCGAACGGGGCATGTTATACTTCTTCATTGGTGTGGATGAACCGGCTTATCATATTGAGCATCGTGTGATTTACGAGCCGGACGCTCATAACCTGATAAGGCGAGAGCCTGATGGCGAAACCGCGCTGGGTAAGGACGATTTTGTAGCACATTCGGTAACAGTGCTGCCTAATCTCGAGTTTCCTACATATGCATACATTGATTCTCTGGCTCTGAATGCAATCGCCGCCCCGCTGTCTGGTGGAACGGTAGCTGTCGAAGGGGAGGAAGGTCTATATGACCGATACCTGGAATTTGAGTCCAGCTGGAATCATCCGAGTACGCAGAACTGGGGTGGCATGTTTGGATACCCGGACGGTCAGCATCCGGATGCCGAACACCAGGCGCTGTTACAGATCGTACTTGGTGAAGAGTATACTTATGACGAGCAGGCGTGTGAGAGGAAGCTGACTGAACATTATGGCGGGGATGAGAAACGGACACAACAAGAGCTTGCGGATACCTTGCTTCTATTAAAAATTGATACGCATGACGCTATCGGTTTTCAATGGTGGGATTGTGGGGAATTGCAATTTTTCATTCGCAAGGCTGACTTGCTCGCAGGACGATTCGATCAAACGTATTGTTCGTTATATTCAAGTTGAGTTCGTGTTTGTTATCATCGGAGCAACAAAATGTCCCAAATTCCGTCTGTATGGGGGAGGAGGGACTTTTTTTTGTTCATTATTGTTGGTTTTCGATCAAAGCTGGTTTATATATAAAGGGGGAATTTATGGTTGATTAGCGATCATACGTTCTATATAATGGGATAAAAAGGGAGTGTTTCTGTTGATTCAGTCTGCATTTAAACATATTGATGTGGCAGTGACATCATTAATCCATTTATGTGACCAACTGTCGGAGCAAGACTTGGCTTTGACTCCGATTGAGGGCAAACGGCCGGTCGGAGAATTGCTTTCTCATCTATCCGTCATTTGTCGTGCAGATGTACATATTTCGGAGGGAGCTTCCGAAGAAGAAATGGCTTTGTTTTACGAGGAAAATCAGCCGAATTCACTGAGTGAGATCAAAGAAGCGCTGATTGCGAATCAGATGTACCTCTATCATCGATATAGACAGTTTAATACAGAGGAATTATTACAGGTGACTGACTCCTATTGGGGAGCTTCGTACAGTCGTCTGGAGTGGCTGCTTGAGATCATGGGACATGTGTATCACCACAGGGGTCAACTGCATACGATGCTGACACTGACTGGTATAGAGCCCAAAGTAGCGTTGTTTGAATAGATAGATCCAGGTCCATAATGTGAGGTTCTGCCTAAATATAGAGCAAGATTTAATAGAATACATAGAACATGTTATCCGGAACAAGCAACGGTTAAGCAAGGATTAGATCGACGATACTATATGTTAATAATAGAGATTGCGAAATGGAAGAAAACAATACTACTGATGAGAGAGAGAGGAACCTATTCAGAAGCTGCATCGGGTTTCCATAATCGTTTCCATTATTGAGGGTACTCAGTTTACCGGAAATCCAACGTTTTTGCTTCTTTCCGAGGGCGATGATTTTCGCAGATTCATTTCCTAGTGGTATACTTTGATCAAGCAATGATTCAAGGAATGGAAAGGAATAATGCCGTGGCACAGCCAGCAACCATTCTGCTTGTGGATGATGAGCAGGATATTATTAAACTGATGGAGATTTATTTTGGCAATGAAGGATACCGGGTTCTGACAGCCAGTGATGGGATCGAGGCGCTTGAGCAATTGAAGAAAGAGCCAATTGATCTGATCATTCTGGATGTCATGATGCCGAATATGGACGGAATTGAAGCATGTATGAAAATTAGGGAAGAGCAGAAAATGCCGATCATTATGCTGTCCGCCAAAAGCATGGATATGGATAAAATCACAGGGCTGAGCATCGGTGCTGATGATTATGTGACCAAGCCGTTTAACCCGCTTGAACTTGTGGCACGGGCAAAGTCACAGCTTCGCAGGTACCATACCTTCAATGAGGGCCGGGAAAGCAAGGAGCATGAGTGGGTGATTGACGATCTGGTCATCAACACCGATACGCATGAGGTCTGGGTGGATGAGCAGCCTGTTCGCTTGACTCCCCGTGAATTTGCCGTTCTGGAGCTGCTGGCACGCCATCAAGGCTCTGTGCTGAGTATGGAGCAGATCTACAGGCAGGTCTGGAAAGAGGAGTTTATGGAGTCCAACAACACTGTCATGGTGCATATCCGTAAGATTCGTGAGAAAATCGAACTCGACAGCAAACATCCCAAGTTCATACAGACGGTATGGGGTGTTGGTTATAAGATGATCAAACCACAATAAGCACGTGCGTCTATGAGGTTAATTGGATACAGAGCGTGAGCAAGGAGTTCCGAAATGAATTCAAAATTAATTAACACAGTCCGGTGGAAATTTATCTACGCATTTCTGCTGAGTGGCATTTTGACGGCGGCTATTTTGTATGGGGGCAGCAAAGTTGTACACTCCATTCTGGCGGCTCAGACCTATCCTAATTATTCGATCCCTGCAAGGGGCATCAGGTGGCTGGTGAACCATATTGGGTCGGTGCCATTAATGATTATGGTTGGCATACTTGGCTTTGTGCTGTTCTTTTTCCTGTTCACGCGCAGGGTGATGCTGGTTCTGGACGAGATTACGGCGGGAATTCAGGAAGTTGCCAAAGGGGAGCTGTCTCATCGGATCGAAGTGAAGACATCGGATGAATTTGGCGTTGTGGCTGCCAGTGTTAATCAGATGGCTGAACAATTGCAGCTGTCATTGCAGGAGGAGCGCAGCGCAGTTGCTGCCAAAAATGAATTGATTACAGGCATTTCTCATGATTTGAGGACGCCGCTGACCTCCATTCTCGGATTTTTGGAATACATAGAGAAGGATCGGTACCAGGATGAAATTGAGATGCGCTATTACGTGAGTATTGCGTACGAGAAATCCTTAACATTGAGGAAGCTGATCGACGATTTGTTCGAATATACCCGTGTCAGTGGTGGTAGCTTACCCTTGTCATTGACTTCCTTGAACCTGAATCCATTCCTGATGCAGCTTGCGGAGGAGTTCGCTCCGATGCTGGAAGAAGCGGGCATGACATACAAGATCATTGGTGGACAAGAACCTTTATGGATTCAGGCCGCTCCTGGCGAGCTTGTTCGTGCGTATGAGAACTTGTTCAGTAACGCGATCCGTTATGGGGCACAGGGTAAAGTGATGGAGATTGCGTTGTCTCTTGAAGGTGAAGAAGCTGTGGTGCGCATTAGCAATTATGGTGAACCCATTCCGGCGCAGGATTTGCCGCACTTATTCGATCGATTCTACCGGGTGGACAAATCCCGTTCTCGCGACACAGGCGGCACCGGACTGGGGCTGGCTATTGCCAAATCCATGATTGAATTACATCGCGGGAGTATCACTGCCTACAGTGAACAGGGCCGGACCGATTTTGTTACGCGTTTTCCGGTGACTGCTCCTCCGATGAACAGAGATACAGAGGAACGGTAACCTGGCAGAATCCTCTTCTTATATAAGAGAGTTTGCTTGATTCAGCATCTATGCTAGATGCTGAATTAAGAAAATGATAAGAAGTTACCCACTTCCTCCTTAAGAAATATTCGGTATTCTTAACCTCAATCGTACACATGAACTGCAAAATTGAGGAGGATACCGAATATGAGATTATTATTACGTACAGTCAGATTGAGCTACATATATATTTCCGGAGCAAGCGCGTTACTTAGCGTAGCGCTCCTATTTGTCGTTTATCACATGTTACGTTTTGCCCATCATCATATCCTATCGGAGACAACAGGAATAACTCGCATTATGTACTGGGTGATAAACCATATCGGTACAACGCCATTGGTTATATTCATCGGTGGTGGTATGTTTGCATTGTTTTTTTGGATTCGATCCCAGAAGATTGCAGATGACCTCAAGGTGATTGGTCGTGGAACTCATGAACTGGCCCATGGCCGAATTCCAGCACAGATTGAAGTGTTAAACGGAGGAGAGCTGCGGCAGATTGCCACGGATCTGAATGACGTTGCGATACGTATACAATCGGAGCGCTTAAACAGTTCAGACCAGGAGTGGATAGATCGAGAGCCGAGAGACGAAGAATGGTTCAGTTCTGGTATGTATATGTATGGCGAAGAAAGTAGCCGACAACAAATAGCGTCAGAAAGTGAGAGAAGTCATAAGCAACGTATACAAGCAGATTGGGTTGGATTACAATCTGGTCGCATAAATGCAGATCTGCCGATGAAACTTACTCTCTACGGTGTTCGTTCCTCGCTTGAAACGATCGTGGAAGGACGCTGCCGGGATGAAGCGGAGATTCAGCACTGGGTCAGGCTAGCGTATGAGCAGACGTTAAGGCTGGAGCTTGCTCTGGATTCTATGGAAATGAAGCAACAGGAACATTCAGGCTCCAATCCACATGTATTTAGGGAGCCTGAATGTTGAGATCCAGCATAAGGCGCGGAATTTATCATATATTTGATGCCTCTGTAGTAATCGTTATTTTGCTTGCGGTCGGCTATATCTATCTAGTTACTTACGGCGAAGGTGTCCTTCGCAATCATCCTGAGGCCATTTCGGTGGCCTCTTCCACGATCATTACCAATGCGGATGGAACAGAAATTTCAAGATTACAAGTACAAACCAAGGGATATGCGCTGCATGCTGATTTAAAGGATATGCCCGATCTGTTAAAGCAGGCGTTTCTGGCTACGGAAGATCGACGTTTCTATAACCACGATGGCCTGGATTTTATCGGCATTGGCAGGGCGGTTGTGCAGGATGTTTTACATATGAACCTGAGTCAAGGAGGCAGCTCGATTACACAGCAACTGGCCAGAAATCTGTATTTGAACGGAGATAAAACGCTGGTTCGCAAGGTGAATGAAATGTCGATTGCCATGGCGATGGAAAAGAGATTTAGCAAGGATGAGCTATTAGAGCTATATTTGAATCATATTTATATGGGACGCCAGCAATATGGCGTTAAAGCCGCGGCTTGGCGATACTTCGGGATTAAGGATCTACATCAGCTGGAGATCTGGCAAATGGCTACGCTGGCCGGCATTCCGAAGGGACCTTCTATATACAATCCGGTGGATCGGGAAGACCTGTCCAAAGAGAGGCGTTCTGTGGTTCTTGGTATCATGCATGAGCAAGGAATTATTACTAAAAAACAGATGGAGGAAGCGCGAAATGTGGACTATACACCGCTCAATTCTACAGTTGAATCGACTCCAGGCTCAACAGCGCCTGCTTACGTGTCTGCCTTGGATGCGGTAATTGAGGAGGCTTCTCGTCTCACAGGCAAGAGTGGAGCAGAGATTGAATCCGCAGGCTGGACCATGCGTACGGGATTGGATGATCAAGCGCAGCTGGCGATGGAGCAAGCATTCCGTGAATCTTCACGGTTCACCGATGATCATGAGGATGAGCAAGTGCAGGCGGGTATGGTCATACTGGACCAGCATAACGGTGAGGTCAAAGCGATGATGGGAGGGCGTGACCCCGTAAAAGGAGGCATTAACCGGGCAACCACGGATGCAAGGCAACCAGGCTCTGCATTTAAGCCTATTATTGCATACGGACCTGCATTGGAATCAGGTCGGTTTAAGCCAGAAAGCATGCTGCCTGATCAACGCATGAAATATGGGAGTTATCAACCAAGCAACTTGGGCGGGCGTTACAGAGGTACAGTTACGATGTCGCAAGCCATTGAACATTCCATCAATGCTCCGGCTGTATGGCTGCTGCATAAGACAGGACTGGGACGCGCACATCAATTTGCAGGTCGATTGGGCATTGAACTGGGCAAGGAGGATCTTAATCTGTCAATTGCCTTAGGTGGTTTGCATAAAGGGGTGTCTCCACTAAAAATGGCCCAGGCATATTCCGTGTTTGCCAATAACGGCAAGTTCAATACGGCACATCTAATTCGTGAAATTACGGATTCACGCGGTCGGACAATCTATGCTTTTAAGCCAGAGAACAAGCAGGTGATCTCCACCAGCACGGCAACGGCCATGACCGGCATGCTTCAAGATGTGGTCAGTCAAGGAACAGGTAGCAGGGCACAACTGAGTCAGCATAAGGTAGCGGGGAAGACAGGAACAACGCAAGCTGCATTACCTGGTGTAAACAAGGAGGCGAACAGGGATCTGTGGTTTGTAGGATATACCAGCAAGTGGACGACCGCAGTCTGGATGGGATTTGATCGTACGGATGCAGAGCATTATATGAGATCCGGAAGTGGTGTTGCGGCGGATTTATTTGCATCGGTTATGAAGCGTGCATTACCATAAAAGAGAATGGTTTACCGTACACCAATGGACAAGGATTGTCCAACAGACATGGGGAGTTCTTTTTTATGGATTGTACAGTTATCACACAAATGGATACAAGGATGAAAACAAAACACTGCAAAATTTGATGATAACGGATCAACATTGGTTGGAAATATAGAAGACCCGTTGGAGACAGCGTTTACCTTGTCTCCAACAGGCCTTTATCGTTTTAGTTTAGTGATAATATATTCTTCTGCTGTGTTAGGATTTTGCTCGCAATGATTCAGGTATACGACGAATCATCTGGTTCAACACTTCGGACAATACAAGTCCGATCGCGATGGCACCGGATAACATGAGCGCCTTGGCAGCCATCTCCATGGCAGCACCGTAGTCATTTTGCACAAAATTACGCATCGCATTGTAAGCCAGTCCACCGGGGACAAGCGGAATGATGCCTGCCACGCTAAAGATAATGACGGGCGCGCGAAACATGCGGGAGAACAGCTGGCTTATGACACCAACCGCGATGGTCGCTGCCAAGGTAGCAGGAACAGCATCCGCAGCATATTCGAGCACAATATAGATGATCCAGCCGATCATGCCGACAAATCCACCGTGAAGCAGCATGCGCCGAGGAGCGTTGAAAATAATACCGAATGCGGCCGAGGCGACAAAGCTGGTCAGGGCCTGTTCAATAAAATGAAGCATAACCTGCAACTCCTCCATCTTACGTAAAAAGTGAAAAAACAACAGCAATGCCGGTACCAATCGCAAAAGCCGTCAGAAACGCCTCGGCTCCCTTGGATAACCCGGACACGAGATGCCCGGCCATCAGGTCACGCACCGCATTGGTAATCAGCAGTCCCGGTACCAAGGGCATGACTGAGCCAATAATGATTTTGTCCCGTTCATGACCCGCGTCCATATAGACAAGCAAAAAGGCGAGCAGACCGATGACAAATGAAGCGGTCAGTTCGGCAAAAAACTTCACCAGTACTAATCGATGGAAGGCAATGACTGCTGCATAGCCAATACCACCGCAGAGAACGGCAGGGAGAAAGTCGTCCCAGCCTCCACCAAACATAATGGTAAAGCAACCACTGGATAACGCCGCCGCTGTAAGCCGCACAACTGCAGAATAGGAGGAGGGCTGTCCCTCAATCTGTTGTAACAATGCATAGGCGTCTTCAACGGACAATTCACCTTGTCCAATACGCCGGGAAACGGCATTCACTTCGGATACCTTATGTAAATCCGTGGTTCGTTCAGAGATCCGTATCAGCTTGGCAGGCTCGGTTGCATCAACCGAGAAGAAGATACCTGTGGGCACAACATAACTGTGCGAATGGGGAAGGCCCAGCGCGGCAGCCATGCGTTTCATCGTATCTTCCACACGATAGGTCTCACCGCCACTTTGCAGCATGATCTTGCCTGCCAATAGACAGATTGCAATCACGCGGGATTGTTCAGTATGATTTGTCCCAACCAGCTCCGTCTCAGACTGAGGCACGGGTGGAGGATCATGAGGGATATATTCCAACCGGATCAAGCTCCGTTCATATGAGATAAGGCTTGGTGCCGACACCATTGTATCATATTTCACACGTTAGCAAGGAAACATACCGCACGAATTACAGGAAGTCATCCAGGTTGCAGAGATTAATGCATGCATTCACACCAAATTGATAACCGATCACTCCAAAAACCCAAAAAAGGCTTCGCTCCCAGGGCCGGATGGTCAAAGGGAGAGAAGCTTCTTGGATTAGGCTCGATCGAAACAAAAAACAACTACATCAACAGGGTAATGACCAACAGCTCATACAGCACGAGTGGCAAAATAGTTGGTCCAAACAAGGCGCGTGGCTCGGGATATCCATGCATCGGCGTAACCTGGAGATACAATATTCCCCGATCTGCGCTGATAATGACACCTTCCCATACTTGGCCATCGATATTCTGGACTTGCACCTTCTTGCCTACATGCTGCCGGGCTGTATGATGAAGCATATTCCGCACACTTTGCACGGATTGGAGCATTGGTTGATTGGCTTGGTATACGACCCGTGCGGATGGTGTGGACGTGGATTCAGACATGATGCACAACCCTTCCTCAAAATCATTTCTTACTTCAAGGTATGCATCTGCCTACAAAAGGTGATCACACAAATGCCATCTCAAGTCTTCCATGCCCATTCTCATAAGCCACGCTGCCCAGTGCGCCATTCACAAAAGTTAATTGTGGCGGGATGTGACCAAGGTCCACGTCATACAATACGGGAACATCCATATCTCCGAGAGCCGAAGACAGGGCATCGATGAAGTTGAAATCTCCTGTATCCGAATAACCAGCAGGTCGGCCAAACATGAAGCCTTTAACGCCAGCAAACCAGCCAGCCTGTCTCATCTGCCACAGATGGCGGTAGATATCCCCCGCATTCATCTCACAGCTTTCCAGATACCAGATCGTTCCTTCTTCTGCACAATACTGATTAAGATACGCTTCAACAGGTGCGTAAGGCGTGCCAATCAGACAGGTGATTGTATCCATACAACCGCCGATCAACCGACCTGAGAATGTAACCTGCGAGTCTGCTC
Organism: Paenibacillus sp. 276b; assembly: GCF_900107875.1. Taxonomy (NCBI): domain Bacteria; kingdom Bacillati; phylum Bacillota; class Bacilli; order Caryophanales; family Paenibacillaceae; genus Paenibacillus; species Paenibacillus sp. 276b. Next base: position 662,686 of record NZ_FNRR01000002.1, read on the forward strand.
CTTCGGGTTGCCCAAGCTGTTTCCAGCGAGAAGGAGTATCCAGATTGAACGTCGACAAATCCGGTTTCCATTCCGATTGATAGTGAGTGGAAGAAGATTGAGTAACCTGCCCTCCCTGGCTAGTCTGTAATACATCAATCCAGCGGGCGGTCACCGGATCGAGTTCATTGGATCTTAGATCCACGTAGTTCGGACCATGTGCCGAAGCCGTTCCGGTGATCAGGGTGTATGCGAATAAAAAGGTGCTGATATCCGAATATCCCATAACCCATTTGGGCGGCAAGGTTTTCAAAGCTTCCCAATCGAGAAGGGGTAGAATATCCATAAGGAACTCTCCACCCCACGGAGGAATAATAGCCTGAATCTCAGGGTCGCGGAAAAATGCATTGATCTCGGCAGCGCGATCTTCCTTGGAGGAACTTACACATTTGGCGTTATGCCGTAGAAATAGGCTCTCCTGAACACCAAAACCAAGGCGCTTCATGTTGTGCCTGCTCCCTTCAAGGTAATGATGCAAGGATTCACTTACACCGCTGGATGGTGCAGCCACGCCAATGGTATTTCCCGGAGCGAGTGGCTGCGGGTAACGGATTGAACGCTTATTCATTGTGAAAACACCCTTTCCTGTGAACATATCGATTTAATTCTAGATGGTTGATATTTTCATTATAGTGCATGACTACTTCATGTGGCTTGCGGATTATGGCTGTTACATTTCCTTTAGGGAGTCACAGGGATTTCAATAGAGAACGGTGCACGACTTTGATCAGGGTAAGAGAATATTTCCATTGTCAGATTTCCTTCGGCTGCGGCTGCATTTTTAATGAAAATCCTTGCTTCGGAGATCCCATTTTCACCTGAAGGACTCCAGCCTAACTCATTAATTTCGAATGGCTTTCCTTTACTGTCCTTGATATTGGTAAATGACAGAGCAGAAATGGAATCTTGAGCGTCTGCAATAGAAAACTCGATGACCAGATCTTTACCCTTTACCTTGCTATGCAGGAATTTCAAACTCGATGGGCCCCCTTGTATTTCACCTGAAGATGGATTGATACTGATAACCAATTCATCCTTATCCACTGCTGAAAGACCAGACCCCTGCAGCGTCAGTTTTTTCGGAGTGGAGAAGTACATGCTCTCGAAAAAGACAGAACTTCCAGAGCCTCCGATGGAGGAGGAATCCGTTCGCCATGCTCGGCCTTGCTCATCTACCAATTGCAAATCACGAATTCCGAAGATTTTTTTGGTGTTGTTCCGATCATATTCGATATCAAGTACAAGGCGAGTGGGATACAGAACGGCCTGTTTTACATGAATACGCTGCCCGTCCACGGTCATTGTTTGGTTTACGGGAATGATTTTTTTCATGCCTTTCGTTAAGCTGCGATCCACGGGGAAAGTGACTTTCCACTTATTATTCGGTTCCTTACCTCGTTCCTTAAATACAACTGTCAACTCTTGTGGGGGTAAAGATTGTGTAAATGAGACATCGATTTTATCCTCATAAATGCCACTTTCTGAAGCCGGCTTAGGAGTGGAATAGCTAAACGCAACAGGCAGCTTTTTACCATGCTCATCAAGCAAATCGATGTCATACATACCCTTGTCTGGATCTTTCATGCCTTTCATCGTGTAAAAAATAACCATGCGTGACTCATCTGTAATGATGCTGTCCACGGTCACCGAAGCTCCATCATGCTCATCGGTCACACCAACCTTCTGCAAGAGGGATTGATCGATGGCCATCATTAACCCTTTGTCCTGGCGAATCATACTGACGATGCCCTCCATGCCTGGCAGTTGCTCCACAAAGGACGCAAAAGCGGGGGAGACGCGGATACATCCCGTAAACACGAGGATGATTGCGGCTGCCGATATGGAGCTCATAACCCAGCGCAGCCGGGACTTGCGCTTGCGCGCAGCCTGACGAATTCCGGCCTGTACAGCCTGATATGCTTCGGCATCCGGTACAGACATGGCGTCGTATTCTGTTTTACGATCATTCAGACGCTGCTCAATGGCTTCAAATGGCTTCATTTCATCGCTCATGATGTTACATCTCCTTTCGTTTCAAGTTGGTCCCGGAGCTGCCTAAGTGCTCGATGCAGTCGGGATTTTACGGTTCCGGTCGGAATTTCGAGAATATCAGCGACCTCTGTTAAGGAGAAACCTTCGAAATAGCTTAGAATAATAATTGGTTTGCAATCTCGATCCAGCGCAGAGACGGCTGCGGCCAGATCAGGGTCTGCGGGCTGGTCCCAGCTGCTGGGTTCATGAATTTCGGTAACGTGGCTGAACCGGCTCTTGCGTTTGCGTTCGTCTGCACAGTAGTTCAGCAGAATGCGGATTAGCCAAGTGGCGAAATAGGAGGGTTCTTTTAATTTCTTGAGCTTTCGATAAGCTCTGTAGGTGCATTCCTGTATCGCTTCCAGCGCATCGCCCTCGTTGTGCAGATAGGCACAGGCGATCCGGTACAGTCGGCTCTGATGCATCTCCATTAAGGCTGCAAAAGCCTCGGCATCCCCTTTTTGTGCGGCGATGGTCAGTTGAGCAGGGGTCACATGGCTCCTCCTTTCATGGATGTTGTTGCGTATTAGACCGTGCAAAGGGCCAAACGGTTCTTGATTTTGGAAAAAAAGTTATGTATACACGTACTGAGACTACCACAAAGAAGGAAATTGCGCAGAAAACTGAAAACAACCGCCAAGCTCTCCTTTATGTTAGAGAGAGGAGTTCGGCGGTTGTTTTTCTTTATATGACTTGTCTGACCGTAATGAGATTCGTTTCTCCCGATTTCAATCTTCCGAATAAAGATGGAGTTTCTTCGCAACTTCCAGACCAGGCACCGCGAAACTAGCAAGTGGCGATGGCAGATCATCCAGCGGGAACCAACCGATCTCACCAATCGCTCCGCCTTCTTCGAGGTTACGAGCAATGCCACCAATAACTCGAGTTGAATAGAGGACGGAAATCCAATGTTCTTGTTTTTCAGGTCGGATCGTCTCTGCGGTGCAGAGCAGCTTGTCGATGGTAATATCCAGATCGACTTCTTCCTTAATCTCCCGAATGACCGTCATTTCAATGGATTCGTATGGGTCGACTTTGCCCCCAGGGATACTCCAGGTGTACTGTTCAGGCTGACGATTCCGCCAAACCAAAAGGACTTCATTACGTTCGTTGAGGATGACCGCTCCGACACCAATCCGAGGTTGCACAGGAGAGTTCTCTGTACCTTTGGTGTTAAGTAAGGACAACGCAGATCCTTCGGCAGCGACCAATCGTGAGTCTGAGTGATCTTCCGTCTGTTTAGCTCCTTGGACATGAGTAGACTGAAACGCGAGCGGAAGTTTGGTCTGCGTTGACCATTCTTCTGCAAGGATACTCATGGAGATCAGATCATAATGCGTGCCATCCCGTAGAACGGCAGAGCGCTGACGGCCTTCCTCCCGAAATCCGGCTTTCAGATAGGCGCGCCTCGCAGCTTCATTGTATTCAATCACTTCGAGCGCAATCCGGTTCAGATTCAATTCATGGAATCCATAACGAATAATCAGGGCGAGAGCATCACTGCCGTATCCTTTGCCCCGATCTTTGTCATCACCAATACCAATTGCCAGGCGTGCAGAGCGGTTATTCCACTCAATTCGGTAGAGGGCCGTGAATCCGATGAACCGATTGTCCTCGAGAGTACGCAGTGCAAATTCAAAGCCATTGTCTCTACGAACTGCGGATGACCCCGTCTCATCCGGCGTTAGCGGAACAGCAATATCGGTATCCAGATTACGCAAGTAATCATAACTGTCAGTAAAGCGGGAGAGCCGCATGCAGTCTTCTGGGCAAGGAGCAGCCAGCCGGACTTTGGAGCCTTGAAAAGCATTTAAATGACGTGGAGCCATGTTGCACCTCTTTTATTGGATATGAAATCATACATTTTATCTCATTATACTACGAAACAGAGAGGATACCGAAAAAGGGCACAAGTAGAGGAGCATATCCTCCTGATTAGGAAAAGAAAAGCGACGCTAAATGCGTTTAATATGGATCAATATAATTCAAAATAGATCATCTACATGTTTCCGAATGTAGACAAAACAAAAAGCAGCCAAAGGGCTGCTCTACCATTCATTATTTCATATCCTGCAACAGGTTTTTCATTTTCTTGTAGTGCCCGCTGACCCGATCAACCATGTAGTTATACATGAGCTGATTCTCCGAAAGGTTCGCCATTTCCTTGTCAATATCAACGTTATTGTTGTTATTATTCATGGAAGTTTCGTTGTTCTCGACAATCCGGTAGTTTACGATGGAGTCATTGGCATTACTGACCGGAAAGTGTTTTTCATGAGTCCGCTTCATATCGAGCTGATCTGTTTTGCCATTCTCAATGATACGTCTGAGCTCTTCCTCAAACTCCACCGATTTCTTTTTGTAATTGGGTGTGTCTGCATTGGCAATATTTTCAGTGGTAACCTTGTGCTGCGCGTTCAGCGCTTGTAACAGAGATTCATTGCGTCTGGAAGTGTTCGTTTCAATCAACGGCTCAGTCTCCTTCAATGGAAAATGCAATTGCTTTCATCATAAAAAAATGAGCTGCTGCCTGTCAAGTTAGGCAAAAGAAAAGGACAAGCGCATGCCGGAGGTTTCCATTACGAAATCCTGCTTCATGACATCTTATCCTTTGTCCCAGCCCGTATGAATCAGTCCTTACGAATCAGCTATGAAGAAGGACGATTGATGTTTTTGCCATAATAAATCTCATCCATTTCCAGCTTCAACCACTCCGTAATTTCCTGTTGCTCGGCTTTGCTCAGTTTATCTTTGGTATAACCAAACAGATAATTATCGAGATCGAATTCTTTCAGTTTACACTTGGTGTGAAAAATGTTCTCCTGATAGACGTTCACGTCAATCATGTCGAAGCTGCTCTTGATCTCATCCGGAATGTAATTCTGGATCGAGCCGATCTCATGATCAATGAACAGCTTGCGTCCACTCGTATCCCGTGTAAAACCACGTACCCGGTAATCCATCGTCATGATATCCGTATCGAACGAGTGGATCAGATAGTTCAATGCCTTTAGCGGCGAGATTTCACCGCAGGTAGAGACGTCAATATCTGCCCGGAACGTACTGATGCCTTCGCTCGGGTGGAATTCGGGGTACGTATGAACGGTAATATGGCTTTTGTCGAGCTGCATGACAACATTATCGGGCAGAGGGCCTGGAGATTCATCGAAGGATTCTTCAGGGATCTCCACAATGGGGCCTTCCGAGACAAGCATCGTCACACTTGCGCCCTGGGGAACATAGTCCTGTTGGGCGACATTCAGCACATGGGCACCGATAATGTCAGACACGTTGTTCAGGATTTTGCTCAACCGGGCCGCATTATATTGTTCATCAATATATTCAATGTAAGCTTCGCGCTCATCTTTGGTTTTCGTATAACAGATATCGTACATATTGAAACTCAGCGACTTGGTCAGGTTGTTGAATCCATGCAGTTGAATGCGCTGCTCTGGCGTTAATGTCATGGTTGCAGTTCCCCTTTGTCCCATACGACATGGTAATCGCAGTTTTACTACTACTTATACCCAACCTACCGCCAAAAAAAACATATGTACGTCATTCTTTGCCACTCCAGTCGTGCACAGATCAGAATGAAGAATCTTCATAATCCCCAACATCGTTCATCCGTTCATCTTCGGCGACCGATTGGATATCCTCTGAGGTGACGCTGATGATCGTATAATCTTCATTCTGCTGTTTTTTGACCGCTTTTTCCTTAATAAAACGGGGACTTCCATCCCCGGCATCTTCATCATACACGAGCAGGAGACCGTCGCTTTTGCGCAGCAGTAAGTCATCCCGCGCAGTAAACTGCCACGGGCCGATATACGGCTGATGACTAATCGCACCATAATAGTCCACACCTTGCAGAATGGAGCGATAATATTCCTGTTTGTCTTCCTTCCATTGTTCCTCGGGATTCTGAAAAGCGGTAATGATGGACAGCTTCAGATCCGGGAACGTCTTTTTCAGCTCAAGCACCACTTCGCAGGCCCACAGGTCTACACCGTATTGGCCTGGAGTCAGCACCCATTCCAGCCCGTCTTCGACCAGGGGCGTAAGACGGGAGGAGATCGCCTTTTTGATGAAAGGAATTCCCTCATGCTTCTGTCCAAAGATCTGTAGTTCATGTGCACGATAACCGGTAATCAGCAAGTTTTTCAGTATCGCTTCCTCCTTTCAGGCGTGGTCAGTCCATCGGCCAGTTCCGGCACCGAGGCTTGTCCAGAATCGGCTGAAATCGCTGAGTCAGCGATGCCTGTTCTTTGAATCATCCCGTTAGTTCGCTGGTGGAGCATCCGTACGGAATGGATAGAGGAACTGTTTCGGAATGTCGGTCTCAAATCTCATCAACTCACCCGACGTTGGATGGATGAACGAGAGAACCCGTGCATGCAGTCCCAGGCGACCCAGTGTTTTGGTATGAGCACCGTATTTTTTGTCGCCTGCGATGGGATGGCCCAGATCTTCCATATGCACACGAATCTGGTTTTTGCGTCCCGTTTCCAGACGGACTTCCAGCAAGGAGAACTCGCGGTTCGACTGTAGACGTTTGTAGTGTGTAATGGCATGTTGTCCATCATTCGGGCGAGAACTAGAATACATTTTGAGCGTTTTGGTTTCTTTCAACCATGAGGAAATGGTGCCCTCTTCTTTCGCAACGGCGCCTTCCACAAGGGCAACATACAAACGTTCCTGTACATTCTCTTTCCAATTGTCCTGCAGCTTCTGCTGCACTTCTTCACTCTTGGCAAACATCATGACACCCGAAGTGTCGCGGTCCAGACGATGGACAATAAATATTCGGTTCAGCGCGTCAGTACGGCGAACATGCTCGGTCAACTGGCGATAAGCAGTAAGATCATCACTTTTGTCAGCGGCAATGGATAGCAGTCCGGCTTCCTTGCGAATGACGATGATATCATCGTCTTCATGCAAAATGTTAATGCCCGTCAGGGAAGGAGCGGCAACTGCGCCTTCTTTGCTGATCGTTACGATTTGCCCTGGCGTCAGCTCCAGATTAAACTTGGTCACCACTTTCTGATCAACGGAAACCTGACCACGACCCAGAATGGATTTGACCGCATTCCGGCCGGACTTCAAGTGCTTCAGCAAGAAGTTGAGCAGCTCATCCGGTTCAGTAACCTTGTATGGGCGTGGTGGTTCTTGCTTGCGATAATAGGAATTGCCCGAGCGTTTGGCTGCTTTGGGTTTGGGTGCTCCGGCCTTCTTGGGAGCCGCGGAGGATTTGGCGGCTACTGGTTTCTTCGCCGCTCCTGCATTGCGTGATGCGGATGGTCCTGATGATTTGGCCGAAGTGAAAGTGGACCGACCGGACCGTGCTGTGGACGAACCTGTGGATGCTTTCCCCTTGGCCGATGTATTGCCTGTTGGGCGTTTGCGTTTATTCATAAATAATAATCTCCTTCTGAACAGCCTGTACCGCTTGTGTGCATACGATCCGTTCATTTCGTTATGCAGTTCAATATACCATTAACCGGGGGCAAATAAAAATAGGTGGATGGAATCTGTTACCCATCCAGTCCAAAGAGAGTCGAGATTCATAGAATAACGTATCCCATAGCATTGGAGGTGTTACTCATGGGTGTGTTTCTCGATATGAGAAGTTCGATGAACTCGGGATTCGTAGGACAGCCGGGTTTGTCCCTGTCTCCTTCGCCGGAAGCGTTTGGCTCCATTGGTCTGCAGACCCTTGGTGTCCCAAACCCCATTATCACCTTGAATGGCACGGTTGGCGTTACTGGAGAAGTGGGGGATACGTTCGTTGTTGAACTTGTACGGGGCAGTGTTTACGATCCGTTCTTTGTAATCTATCGCGCCGAAGGTACAGTAGGTCAGAACGGTGGCGCTGAATTTCATTCGTTCACTGCACAGGATCTGTCCGCACCGCCTGCACTGGAAAGTGTGTATACCTCGTTTATTTCAGGGGTATCCACATCGGTACGAACCGGACCCGAAGTGTTCTATGGTATTGCAGCCACCAATTGGTTCCTGTGAACAGAAGGTTCAACAGGAAGAGTGTTATCATACGGCATCTTATGATGAACAGACAAAAATCCCGGCTCCAAGGAGTCCGGGATTTTTTGTTGTAGTATCCACTTTTAACTTTTACAAACTAGTTGGCGCGGCCTTTCAAAATGATGTTGTTGGCTTTGCCGAAGTCGATGGCTACTTTGCCCGCAAGTGCCGCTGTCCGCTCCGCAAGGACAACCGCGTTCACACCACAGGAGAAGAGAGCTACATCGAAGGTATCCTGATTCGTTTGAATCCATTGCAGTGTCTCCTGCATCTGATCCCAGCCGTCGAAGGGCAGCGCAGCTGTAATATTCAGGTGATACGGCTCCTGAACGAGCATGGCCCGCAACTGTTCAATCTCGCGGGTAACGAGCAGTATACGCTTGCCTGCGAGCATACTCCAGAAGCGGGGCACCTGCGCGAGTTCCCGATTGACACAGGCATGGCAAGTCAGTGCCGGAGAAATGCCGAAATGCGCGAACACCGTGTCGGTCAGCTGTCTTTTGAGATGCTCCGGGGCTTTGATAGTACTGTCCCCGTGTGGAAGAACGCCTACGATATTCGCCCGTTGTAAGGAAGCGGCTACCTCATCCCGGAGCTGCAGATTGGGTAGACGCAGTCCTTTTTGACCCAGATTGGCCTTGATGGCCCAACGCTCTTGCAGAACCTGTTCCGTGGTCCAGACCGTTTCCTGGGACATGACGATATTCTCCCCATCACCCACACGGACCAGAGAGAAAGGACGCTGCTCTCTCACCGCGGCTTCAAGTTGATCCAGCACACCATCCATTTCAAGATAGATTGCATTCATTCTGGTATAAGGCCCCCTTTGAAAATTCAATTGCTCTATTCTATGTTGCGGATTCGACTACGTATTGTGCGTTCGACCCGCAGGGCGCATCTTCGGGTATATATCAATCTACTTCCGGTACAGGTGAGCGCTGGCGGGCTTATGTAAAAGCTGATTTATGGAAGAACACGTGCAAGAGTCCGGACCGGTTCTATTATTTTTTCATACGTTATAGAGTCGGCTGGATTGACTAGAGCTTCTGTATGGCAGCTTCAAGCAGACAGAGGCCGTTTTTGGCGTGGAAAGGGCTGCAAAGACTATGAAAATAGTCTGACTGAATTGAAAGAAGATCACAGAATGAATGAGGAGGAAGGGTATGTCCAGAAGAGTGGTTATTGAGATTAACTTCAACAATTATGGGATGGACCCGCAGCGGCTGACGAGAGAATGGCTGGAGCGGCGGGTGGGTATTTTTCGTAGATTCACCTTGCATTGCCTTAAGGCCCAGACGAATCAGGATTTCCTGACCGTGGTGAAGCTGTCCAAGGAATCCGGGGAACTGATGCAAGAGATTTTGGCTGAACAGGAGCCATTGCCTTCCAATATCCGTTTTGGAACAAATATCGAAAGTGTGCGTGCCATTCTGGCTTTTGCCGAGGGAGCAGAGGATATCTATATAGCCCGACTGGATTCAGATGATCTGTATCACAAGACGTTTGTTCAACAGCTCTATGATGTGCAGCCGCAGCCCGGAACGATGGCACTCATTAATCAGAATGGATATCTGTGGGACAGCGTGAATCATGAGATGGCTCCAGCGTTCCATCGTTCCCCGCAGTTCTATGTCTACCTATATAAAACGGCGGAGTACGCAGCAGGATACCGGGTGAAGCTGCCGGGCCGGGGAACACATGGCAATGTCATTGAGCTTCCGCATGAGCTGCTAGTTCCGCGCAATTACGTGAATATTGTGCATTCCAGCAATACTTCGATCAAAAAAGTACCGCCCAAAGATCGGTTAAACCGGGAAGAGATGGCTGCGGTATTACGCGAATTCATGATCTGAACAAGGAGGGATTCAACCATGATTAAAGGACAAACGATTCTGATCACCGGAGGAACAGGCTCCTGGGGACAAAAACTGACTGAGGTGCTGCTGGAGCAGAATCCGGCCGAGATTCGGATTCTCTCGCGTAATGAGTACGCCCAGATTGCGATGCAGCGGGATTTCGGTCATGATGCACGTTTGCGTTTTGTCATCGGGGACATTCGCGACTATCGTGCTGTGGAGGAAGCCTGTCGTGGGGTGGATGTTCTCTTCCATCTGGCTGCACTGAAGCATGTTCCGGTATGCGAGGATCAGCCGGATGAAGCATTCAAGACCAACGTCATCGGCACGCAGAATATTATTCGCGCTGCGATTCACATGCAGGTTGCCAAAGTCATTGACGTGTCCACCGACAAGGCGGTAGATCCGATTAACGTTTATGGCATGACCAAGGCTCTGGGTGAGAAGATGATGATTCGTGCCAATGGACTGAGCGAGTCCACCCGTTTTGTGTGTATTCGTGGGGGGAATGTGCTCGGAACCAGCGGCAGTGTTGTTCCATTATTCCGTCGTCAGATTGATGAAGGCAAGAGCCTGACCATTACGGACAAAGGCATGACCCGCTTTTTCCTGACGCGAACGGAGGCCATCCATTTGTTATTGAAGGCGGCTGAGGCATCAGTGGGCGGTGAGACGTTTGTGATGAAAATGAAGGCCTGCAAGATGACGGATCTGGCTTCGGTCATGCTGGAACAGGCAGGTCGTCCGGCTCACGATTATAAAGTAACCGGGATTCGTCCAGGCGAAAAATTGCATGAAGTACTCATTTCTCCATTCGAGGCACCACGTACCTACAAATATGACGAGCAATATTATGTGATTTTGCCACAAGAACCGGACAAAAGCCTGACAGATCCGTATAGTGGTCTGCCTCGTGTGACCTTTTCCGAGTATCGTTCGGATAGCGCGATGATGAACCGGTCAGCGATTGCCCAATTTTTGCGTGCAGGCGGCTTTATCGATTAATAGAAGGGAGGCGGACCGTTTGGAGGTGGAAGGAATGGTAGAGAGCAGCAAGCACGAAGGAAATAAGGAAACACAGGAACGTACCACGCTTCAAAACATAAACAACCGCTCCCTGAAAGCTGCCGTCATTGGTCTCGGGTATGTTGGGTTACCCATGGCGGTGGAGATGGCGCAGGCTGGATATCAGGTGCACGGAATTGACATCGATGGTGCGAAGGTGGCTAAGCTGCGTGCCGGGAAATCGTATGTGATCGGCATTGAGGATAAGGTGGTGCAATCCCTTGCTCAGGCCGGGTTGTTCATGGTAGGCACGGATTTCACAGCAGTGGCGCAGGCCGATGTCATAGTTATCTGTGTGCCTACGCCTTTGACCGCCGAGCATCAGCCGGACATTTCATTTATCGCTGCAGCGGTGGATGGCATAACGCCTTATCTTCAGGAGGGCAGCCTTGTCATATTGGAAAGTACCACATATCCTGGCACCACCGAAGAGCGTGTGAAGCATCCGATCGAAGCTGCGAAAGGGTGGAAAGTAGGACAGCAGTTCCATGTCTGTTATTCTCCAGAGCGGGTAGATCCCGGAAGTGTGCATTACGGGGTGAAAAATACACCGAAGATTATTGGCGGCTCCACGCCGTCCTGTCTGTCTTATGGAAAAGCATTCTACGGTTCGTTCCTGAACGAAATCGTTCCCGTTAGTTCAACGACAGTGGCGGAGACGGCAAAGTTGTTCGAAAATACGTTTCGCAGCGTGAACATCGCGCTCGTGAACGAACTGACACCTGCCTGTGAGCAAATGGGCGTGAACATCTGGGAGGTGCTGGACGCTGCGGCAACCAAGCCGTTCGGTTATATGCCGTTCTATCCGGGTCCGGGTATTGGTGGACACTGTATTCCAATTGACCCGATCTATCTGTCCTGGGCCGCTGGCCGTCAGGGATCGGAACTGCAATTCATTTCGCTTGCAGATGCGACCAATCGGCAAATGCCGGAAAGAGTCGTCAAGCGTGCCGCCGAGCTGCTCGAACAGAACGGTTCATCGATGCAGGGAGCCCGAATTGTGCTGGCGGGTATGGCGTACAAAAAAGATATCGACGACTTGCGTGAATCGCCAGCGCTGGATGTCTATAGACTGCTTCGTGAAGCAGGGGCAGACGTGGTCTTCACCGATCCTATGGTGCCTGTGTTCCGCAAGGATGATGGCACGGTTGCTCATGCTCAACCAGCATCACCAGCATTGTGGGCCGGGGCTGATCTGGTCATGATTACGACGGATCATACGGGATTCGATTATCAGGAGATGGCGGATCATGCCAAGCTGATCTTCGATACACGTAATGCCACAGCCGGATGTGTCGGTGGAAATATAGTGGTGCTTGGACAGCCGACTCGGCCGGATGTGAGCCCTGAAAGCTTGAGGGAAACGTCAGGAGGCAGCCATGGCGAATCATGATCGGGTAAGTGAGCGTTATTATGGCGAGATCAATTCGGAGGAATCGCATGAAGCCACACGTACCCGCATTCACTGGATGTGCCGGGAAGCGACAGGTAAACGAATTCTGGATATTGGATGCAGCCAGGGCATCACCTCCATTTTGCTGGCACGGGAAGGCTTTCGGGTAACGGGGATTGATCTGGAAGAAGAGAGCATTCGGTATGCCAAGCAAGAGCTGGCGAAGGAATCGAAGCCGGTACAGGATAAAGTGGATTTTCGTATGCTGGATATTACCCAGTGGAAAGGCAGAACACCGTTCGATACGGTGCTGCTGGGTGAAGTGCTGGAGCATTTTGCCCATCCCGAAACGTTGTTAATGAATATTCATCGCCTTTTGCATGAAAAAGGGACGCTGGTCGTCACAGTTCCTTACGGGTATCATCCGTTCTACGATCACAAGCAGACATTCTACGCCGGGAACCTGGCGATGTGCCTGATGCCTTATTTTGAAGTATTGAAGCTGGAAATTCATCATAAATATCTATGTTGCGTGGCACGCAGGCGGCGGGAAACGCAGCTGCATGTCTCACCTACCACAAGCCAACTGACGGAGTGGATGAAGCTGGATCATGTACATTTTGCCGCCGTGGAACAGAATCACCTTCGTCTGATGAATCAACGCAAAAAGGCGTTGGACAATGCGGTGGAGCAGGTTAAACGTCTGCGTCGTCAGGAGACTGGGGAAGGGTAGCAGATAAGGCTGAGAAGAAAAAAACTGCAATACGCGTAAGACAGGAAGGGGCTTAAACCGTGATCACCATCAGTCTGTGTATGATTGTGAAGAACGAACAACGCACGCTTGCTCGCTGTCTCGACTCGGTCGCCGGCATCGTGGACGAGATCGTTATTGTAGATACCGGTTCATCTGACCGTACGAAAGAGATAGCCGCGCAATACACCGACCGGGTCTACACGTATGAGTGGAAGGACGATTTTGCTGCAGCGCGGAATTATTCTTTCGACCAGGCCACGCAGGAATATATCCTGTGGCTGGATGCGGATGATGTGCTGCTGCCCGCGGAACGGGCGAAGCTTGAAAGGTTGAAGCAGCAGCTGCCGTCCGGCGGTGAGACGGCTGCTGTGATCTTGGGCTATACGCTGGCCGAGGGGCCGGAGGGAAGTCCGCTCGTGACGGACCGACGGTTGCGCCTCGTCAAGCGGGAAGCGGGCTGCCGCTGGCATGGCCGGCTGCACGAGCAGTTAGGCTTCCCGCAGAGCGGTGTCATTACGGCAGACATTGCCGTCACGCACCGCCGCGAAGCGGGCCATCATTCGGCGCGAAACGTGCGCATTCTGCGCAAATGGATCGCCGAAGAGGGCGCAGCCCAGGGACGCCTGCTGTTCTATTATGCAGGCGAATGTTATGACCGCCGGCGTTATGCGGCGGCGGTTCGGGCGTATGCGAAGCTGCTGCTGGAGCCGAGCGGCTATCGCGAGGATCGGCTCATCGCCTGCGCGCGGCTGGCGGAATGTTATGAACGGCTTGGCGAGCCGGGGCGAAAGCTGGGTGCGCTGCTGCAATCATTTCAATTCGACCTGCCGCATGCCGACTTCTGCTGCGCCATCGCTGCTTGCTTCCATGAGCGGCAGGAGCTAGTCTCCGCCATCTACTGGTACATGCAAGCGCTCGATGTCAGCAGCCGCGATCCAGGTCTACGTCCCGTGCCTGCGGCATGCCGCACTTGGCTGCCACACGCCAGGCTCTCCCTTTGTTACGCTCACATGGGAAACTGGGAGCAGGCGCTTCTGCATAACAGCAAAGCAAGGGATTATCTGCCGAATGACCCCGGCCTGCTCGCCAATCGGCAGAAGCTTGAGGCGGTGGTGAGTAGGGTGAACAGCGGCTTGGAAGAGAAAGAGAAAGAGAAAGAGAAAGAGTAGTGTTGATCCTTTCTAGAGGTGGAATAAGAGCAGCCCCGCTTGCCGTGAGAGTCGGCGAGAGGGGCTGCTTATTTGTGTTTTTATTTTTCGGGTGCTAGACACCGAACGTACTGGTCTTTCGTACGCAGGCTTTGGCATGCCCAGCCCCAACCGTCATAGATTTCTTCATCGATGTTTAGCGTAATGGTTTCATCTACATACTCATTCCAGTTTTCGATTCGGAGGGTATTTTCACTTTCCCATTCCAGATGGTCATGTCCGTGGTACTCGGCGCGATATATGTTTTTTACGGTAGAATCATTCGGATCATTCGTTTTCTTCACGTCGACCCACATAGTAACTCCACCTGCCGCACCACCATAAGGCACGCCGAAAATCTCGGCGGTATATTCTCCGTTTCTTGAAGGCATGGAGTAGCTCAGATCTCCTTGTTCGGATCGATCAAACGTGGAGAAGTAAGGGCGAAGCCAGAAATAGAGGAATACAGCGGCGAATAGAACAAAAATCAATATTGAAAGTGCAGTGAATATCGGGTGTCGGCGTATCCACGATTTTGGTGGTGAGATGTTTGAAGAGTCACTAGCATGTGCATGTTGTTTCGACATAAATAAACCGGCCCTCCTTTAATGGTAGTGGGATCGAACGATATAGGGTAATGGATATGTAGGTACGAAAATGTCTTTTCTGTAAGCTAATCATTAATCGATGGTAACACATTGCGAATATTAATTAATAACAAATAAGTTAAAATAATCCTTAATTAAGCGGGAGTTAAGTTAAATGGAGGAAGAGAGCCTTCTTAGCAAATTCAAGACTTGAAGAAGCAGTAAGAGACCGTAGTTTGGTGTGGAATGTTTAACTTGCCCAAAGGTGGTTGATGCTGCAATTAAGCATGCCAAGCATGGTATAATAGAAAGAAACGGAGTTGATGGTCAGATGTCTGATTTGCTCGATCCTCGGAACGATTTTGTTTTCAAGCGTATTTTTGGCAGTGAAGAAAATAAAGATGTACTGCTAGTGTTCTTGAACCGAACGTTTGCAGAATCGGGGGAACAGCCGCTGACGGAGATTGTACTCCTTAATCCGTATACCGATAAAGATGCTCCGCTGGATAAACAGTCCATATTTGATATTTGGGCGAAAACAGCTGAAGGTAAATTGATCAACATTGAGATGCAGTTATTTAATAAATACGATATTGAAAAGCGGACCTTATACTATTGGAGCAAGCGTTATTCCAGTCAGTTGCAGGAAGGCCAAACTTACAAGGAACTGAAAAAGTGTGTGACAATTAATATTTTAAATTACTCGTTTATCGAAAATGAGCGTTATCATAATGTATTTCATCTGAGGGAAGACCACACTGGACTTGAATTGAGTGATGATCTCGAAGTTCATTTTATGGAGCTGTCCAAGCTGGATGATCAATCCGTTCCGATGGAAGGTGGTCTGATTAACTGGCTTTTGTTCCTGAAAGGTGCTGACAAATCAAATTGGGAGGTGCTACAAATGAATGAACCTACGTTGAAGAAAGCGATGGATACGCTGGAGTTTCTGAGTCAGGATCGTGAGGCGCGTCGCTTGTATGAAGAACGGCAGAAGTATTTGCACGATGAAGCCTCGATGATTGAGTGGGCTACGGAGAAGGGGATTGCTAAGGGAATCGAAAAAGGATTAGTGGAAGGTGAAAAAAGAAAGGCGATTGAAATAGCTAAAAATATGCTTTCATTCGGCATTGAAGGTTCAATCATTGCCAAAACGAGTGGTCTAACTGAATCTGAAGTTGAGGCGCTAAAAGATTAGCAACGCAACCCACAGAAAAAAACTCGTCCCCACAAACAATGGGAGGTGCTGCAAATGAATGAACCTACGTTGAAGAAAGCGATGGATACGCTGGAGTTTCTAAGTCAGGATTGTGAAGCATGTCGTTTTTATGAAGAGCGGCAAAAGTATTTGCACGATGAAGCCTCAATGATTGAATGGGCTACGGAAAAGGGATTAGCGGAAGGTGAAAAAAGAAAGGCTTTTGAAATAGCTAAAAATATGCTTTCATTCGGCATTGAAGTTTCTATCATTGTCAAAACGAGTGGTCTAACTGAATCTGAAGTTGAGGCGCTAAAAGATTAGCAAATGCACTTTAAATCCAAACAATCGTCTTGTCCTCAAAAGGGCAGGCGGTTGTTTTTTAATTTGTCCTAGAATGTTCACTCAGACCTGATTTTACTTGCATTCTTTCCGGATCACTTAGGTTATACCGCTGTTACACATTTGCCAAAGATCGTTTTACAGTAAAACGCGGTTGCTCATTCGGGGCTGGGCCGTTAAACTAAAGGGAGCGGCGTTTGCTTGACGGACAAGTCATGAGAACGCCATTTTGTTGTCAAGGATGCGGTATAATCCGCTTTCGGATGTCAGAATCGGATCGGACCAAGCTGGTGGAAGAACACCGGTGATAAGTAAGGAGTCTTTACATGAGTGTGCAAACACCTACATTAGAAGAAGCGCAGGGTCTCCTGCAAAAATATTATGGCTATCCCGACTTCCGTGAGGGACAGAAAAAGATTGTAGCCAGCCTGCTCGAACGCGAAGATACGCTTGGCATTATGCCAACCGGGGGCGGGAAGTCGATCTGTTATCAGATCCCCGCTTTGTTATATTCGGGTCTGACGCTGGTCGTCTCCCCGTTGATCTCATTAATGAAGGACCAGGTCGATGCCCTGACCACGGCTGGTATTGCAGCCGCCTATATTAATAGTACGCTCAGCGGCAAAGAAGTGAATGATCGTATCCGCGCAGCGCAGCGCGGTGAGCTGAAGCTGCTCTACGTCGCGCCTGAGCGACTGGAGCTAGACTGGTTCCGCGAGGAGATGGGCTATTTGCCGATCTCGTGCGTTGCTGTGGATGAGGCCCACTGTGTGTCGCAGTGGGGGCATGATTTTCGGACAAGCTACCTGGCGGTAGCGCCGTTTGTGGACAGTTTGCCGGAGCGGCCGGTGGTTGCGGCCTTTACGGCTACAGCGACGCCCGAAGTCATGGGAGATATTCTGCGGCTCCTGCGTTTGCAGGACCCGCAGACGTATGTGACCGGACTTGGGCGAGATAATCTGGCGTTCAGCGTGCTGCGCGGCGAGAGCAAAAAGGACTTTGTCCTGAATTACGCGCGCGAGCACGCCAGCGAGCCGGGTATTGTGTACGCCGCGACCCGCAAGGACGTGGACGATTTGCATCAGCGTTTGCTGCAGGCGGGATTACCCGCAGGACGCTACCATGCCGGGATGACGGACGATGAACGGTCCCAGAGCCAGGAAGCTTTTTTGTACGATGATATCCGGGTGATGGTGGCCACGAATGCGTTCGGGATGGGGATTGATAAATCCAACGTACGTTACGTTATTCATAACAGCATGCCGAAGAACATGGAGGCATATGTGCAGGAAGCCGGTCGTGCGGGACGGGACGGAGAGCCGAGCCAGTGCATTTTGTTATTCGGGGCACAGGACATTATCACCCAGAAGTTCCTGATCGAGCAGAACCCGATGGAGGGCGACCGCAAACAAAACGATTACCGGAAGCTGCAACAGATGGTGGACTACTGTTACACGACGCGTTGTTTGCGCAGTGCACAGCTGGATTATTTCGGTGAGGTGCATGAGGACAAGCCATGCGGCATTTGCAGTTCATGTACGGACGACCGTGAGCTGGTGGATATGACGATTGATGCGCAGAAAATATTCAGCTGCATTCACCGCATGCGTGAACGGTATGGTGTATCGTTGGTTGCTTCGGTGCTCAAAGGTTCCCGTGCCAAAAAAGTGCTCGATTACGGCTTCAACTCTCTGCCAACCTATGGTGTGATGGGCAATCGTACGGAACGTGAGATCGCAGAGATCATCAACGTGATGGTATCGGAAGGGTATCTGATGCTGTCCGAGGGGCAGTATCCGGTTGTTCGTTTGCAGCCACTGGCGGTGGAAGTGCTCAAAGGTCAGCGTGAAGTGATGCAGCGGGTGGTCCGCAAGACGGCGGCGACGGCTTCGGGTACAAACTATGGCGGACGTCGTGGACGAGATGCAATGCCATCTGCGGTTAACGAGACGGTATTTGAGCAGCTGCGTCTGATCCGTCGTGATCTGGCGGCGAAAGAGCATGTGCCGTCGTACATTATTTTCAATGATGCGACCTTGCGCGAGATGAGCGTGGTATGTCCAAGGACAGAACGTGACATGCTGGATATTAAAGGGGTCGGTGAGGTCAAGTACCGCAAGTACGGGCTGCCGTTCCTCGAGTTTTTCCAGAAGCAAACGGGCGAAGACGTGGATACGGATGATGATGCTTTTTATGAATACGAGTGAGATGTTGGATGAAGATTCTTACGTTTTGAAATGAAAAATATAGTCTGGTGGTCCAGACAAAGGTTGTGAACCATGAAAGTTATTCTCTCTACATTAAATGCAAAGTACATCCATACCTCTTTGGCCTTGCGGTGTCTGAAGGCGTACAGTGAGAAGGATTTTGATATTGAGCTGGCCGAGTATACGATTAAGGACCCGGTCATGAATATCGTGTCCGATCTGTATCAGCGCGGTGCTGACATGATCGGGTTCTCGTGTTACATCTGGAACATTGAAGAGACAATCAAGGTCATTGATATTTTGAAAAAGGTTATGCCTGAGGTGAAAATTCTGCTCGGCGGGCCTGAAGTGTCCTACGACACGGAATATTGGATGAACCGGATTCCCAATGTCGATTTCATCGTGATGGGTGAAGGGGAAGAGACGCTGCATCAGCTTTTGACGGAGCTGGAGGGGGACAAGAAGTTCCACTTCGTCTATGGACTGGCGTATCGCAAAGGGGAAGAAGTCATTCTCATGCCGGGACGGCCAAAAGCGGATCTGAATGATTTGCCGTCACCGCACCGTTTTGAAGAGGATATCCCGGAGCTCGGGAAACGGGTTGTATATTTTGAGACTAGTCGGGGCTGTCCGTTCAGTTGTCAGTTCTGTCTGTCCAGTATCGAGGTCGGCGTGCGGTATTACGATATTGAGCGGACAAAGTCGGACATTCTGTACCTGATCGAGAAGGGCGCGAAGCTAATCAAGTTTGTGGACCGGACATTTAACATCAAGCGGGATTATGCGCTCGAAATGTTCAAATTCCTGATCGAGAATCATCAGGGGACGGTGTTCCAGTTTGAAATTACGGCTGATATTATGCGTCCCGAGGTACTGGACTATCTGGCAGAGAATGCGCCGCCAGGCACATTCCGGTTCGAAATTGGGGTTCAGTCCACGAATGATCCGACCAATGAACTGGTAAAACGACGCCAGAACTTCTCGAAGCTGAGTCGTACCGTGAACAAGGTAAAAGCCAGCGGTAAAATCGATCAGCATCTGGATCTCATCGCCGGACTGCCGGAGGAAGATTACAATACGTTCAGGAAGACGTTTAACGATGTTTTTGCTCTGGGGCCGGAAGAGCTTCAGCTTGGATTCCTCAAAATGCTTCGTGGTACCGGTCTGCGTCTGGATGCGGAGAAGTATAACTACACGTATATGGATCACGCGCCGTATGAGATTCTGGGCAGTGACGTGCTGCCGTTCAGCGACATCGTGCGCTTGAAGCGGCTGGAAGATGTGCTGGAGAAATACTGGAACGCACACCGAATGGACCATACGCTGAAGTATCTGATGGAGCAGGAGTTCGATTCGCCATTTGACTTCTTCCAGGCGTTCGGGGATTACTGGGAGGGTCAGGGCTGGCAGAAGATCGGTCACCAGCTGGAGGATCTGTTCACTCGTCTGCACAGCTTCCTGGAGTCGCGCAACACGCCGCATATGGATATTGTGCTCGGCTTGATGAAGCTGGATTATTTCCTCGGCCACAAGTACAAACCACGCAAAATCTGGTGGGAAGATCCACTCCAGAAAGACCAGTGGGCGGGTTATATGAAAACGTTGGCTGAACGTCCGGAAGACGTTCGCCTGCCGCGTATTGCCGGTGCCACAGGCACGGCGTGGCTGGAAAGCAGCGGCACGAGTGCGATTACCGCTGCGGGAAGTTCGGCTGCTGCCGGTGAAGACTCTGCCGCGGATGCGGCGGGTGTGATCGGCAGCGATGGCGCGGCGTCGCTTCCTGGGGGCGACGCAACAGGGTCCGCCGCTGTTGGAGCGGCGGACGGGGTGGACGACAACGCTTCGCGTGCTTTGCCGATGACCTCAGCCATGACCGCACAGACGGTCATGGGTGCCCGTGCTTTCGCCGACCTCGGTCTCGGCGAAAAGGAACTGCAGAAGCACACCGTACTGGATGTGCTTCCGTTCCGGCTTGAGCGGGTGCTAGCTGGCGCCAGCCCGCTTGCCGCGAAAGGTCGGACGCTGCTGGTCGTTGTGTACCAGCAGCATGAAGGGCAGCAGGCGCAGTATTACACGCTGCCGCTGGGAGAAGAAGCCGCTGCTATGTAGGTGCAGCGGCTTGAGATAAGCACCGCAAGTATTGACGCGGTGCAACCTCATGAGATGCTGCACCCATTAGGCGCCGCATCTCACCCTTACGCGGCTTGCTATTGCACAAGCCGCGCCCCGCTCTGCCTTTTACCATATCCATATGTTCCAAAAGTATCGGAAGGTCGTCTAATTCCCCAACTGGGAAGAAGAAGGCCTTTCTTTTTTGTGTTGGAGATGCCTCTAACCGAGTAACGATGGCCCCATTCTCGTCTGACATGACCTTGATATGGATCATACGTCCGGAACTCTACCACTCGTTAATAGCTTGTCTTCCTTTTACCAGTTGGTCTGTTTATGGCTGGCTTTCCTCCTTGTAGAACGGTTCTTTTTTTATTTGATTCAATTTATACCGATGTTCCGAAGTAGTTTATTCTCCATACTATATACTCAAAAATTGTAATTATATAGAATATTATGTGATATAAAACTAACTTTTTCTTTTAAATTTAAAAATATGCAAAAAGTGCTTTTCAAGAGTAACGTCTTAGTGTAACATAGTGGAAAATAAAACCTTTTTTTGGATAATAAACAAGAATTAAGTCTAAACGACGAAGTTTATGCGATTGAATAGAACTATCATTTTGTTGTAAAACCATCTTTAAATAACCTACCAGGGCTACATGAAGTCAGAATAAGAGGGGGATAGGATAGACCTAGGAAGTCTATCGATAAAACATGAAATATATCTGTATAAATTGTGAGACGGAGTATAGTGAATTCCGTTATACATGTACCTGCAATGGGATGCTGGATATTCAACAAGACTTTAGTGCAGTCGATACGGACGCACTAAAACATCTTTTTCATCAGCGTTTGTCTGACCGCCGATCCATATATGCCAGTGGTGTATGGAGGTATAAGGAGCTTATTTTTCCGGATGTGGAAGAAGAGATGGTTGTTTCAAAATATGAAGGGAATACAGGGTTGTACAGTACGGAAACCGTAGAGCGATATGTGGGGGCAAGATCAGTATGGTTAAAAGCGCAAAGTGAAAACCCAAGTGGTTCCTTCAAAGATAATGGCATGACCGTTGCGGTTACACATGGTAAATCCATGGGATACAGCAGATTCACTTGTACCTCCACAGGAAATACATCCTCTTCATTAGCGATGTATGCAGCAATCGCACAAACAAAGTCCTATGTTTTTGTGCCTAATAAAAATATTTCTTTAAATAAAGTACTGCAGACCTTGGCGTATGGTGCAAATATTTTCTCCTTCGAAGGTACATATGATAACGGAATAAAATTTTTAGAAGAACATAGTGAATCACTGGGCCTATATATTTGTAATTCGATTAACCCATTTCGGATTGAAGGTCAGAAAAGCATTGTGTATGAACTTGCACAAGACCTGAATTGGGAACTGCCGGATTGGATTGTGGTGCCAGGTGGAGCTCTGAGTAATGTATCGGCTTTAGGAAAAGGTCTTTCCGATCTGTTCGCTTTGGGTTTTATTGATAAATTGCCTAGAGTTGCTGTGATTCAGGCAGAAGGGGCCAGCCCGTTCTATAAGATGATCGCTGCACAAAAACAAGTGCTTGAACCTGAGCCAAACCCATACACCTTAGCTTCAGCCCTTAATATTGGTGACCCACCAAGTTGGCGTAAAGCGATGCGTACACTCGGGGAAACCAACGGTGTAGCCATGTCTGTCACGGATGAGGAAATTTTAAATGCGAAGGCCGTGGTAGATGCTTCTGGAATCGGTTGTGAACCTGCTTCAGCAGCAACGGTAGCCGGTGTCAAAAAGTTAATACAAGCAAAGATAATCGATAAGGACGAAACGGTTGCATGCATCTTGACAGGCCATATTTTGAAGGATACAGACGCGCTTCGTATGTATCACATCGAAAAGGACCATCCATATTCCAATAAAATTATTTTATCTTCTCTTTCTTTGGATAGCATTGTTGAGAAAGTAAGATAACGGATTATACAAACTAACGTAGAGATGGAGATATTGTGAATGAGTAATGAAGCGTTAAGCATCACAAATGAATTATATGAACAAGGCTACAATGCGTATACTGGAGTGCCATGTTCATTATTAAAGGGACTATTTAGGATTTTAGAAGATAAGGAGTATGTTGAAAAGAAAGAGATTGTCTATATGCCCGCAATTCGGGAGGATTCTGCATTAGGTGTTGCAGTAGGTATGCATTTAGGTGGCAGGAAATGTGCAATTTTAATGCAAAATTCAGGTCTGGGCTATTCCATGAATGTTCTGACATCATTATATTCAATCTATCAAATTCCAGCTTTGTTAATAATCAGTTGGAGAGGGGCTTTTGAGAATGATGCAGTCGAACATGATCTCATTGGCGAGAGGCTTCTTCATGTACTAGATGCTATTAAAATACCTTATGTGGAATTTGACAAAGAACGTAGTGCAGCTTCTGTTAAAGCTTGTACTGAGCTTATTGAAAAGAGTAGCATGCCGGTTGCTTTGTTGATTAAAGAGGCGATTTAAGGAGGGCATATGAGGAAAATAGAAGTTATAGAAAAATTGATTACAGATTACCCAGATGCTCATATTATATCAACTTGTGGATACATTACGCGAGATTTGTATAATGCCAGTGATAGGCCAGAACACTTTTATATGGTTGGTTCAATGGGAATGGCTGCACCTATTGCCTTAGGATTGGCCAAAACGAATCCTCAAAACACATTTATTGTTCTGGATGGGGATGGGTCGTTTGTAATGAATTTTGGTATTACGCTTATGATTGCCGAGCACAAACCCTCCAATCTTATCCATATTGTTTTGGATAACGAAATGCATGAAAGTACAGGGGGACAACACACTGTTCCCATCTCAAACTCAAAAGAAATTATGGAAAATATAGGGTATAACAAGGTGCATGTTATTGAATCTTTAGATCAATTCCCGGAGAAAGTGGAAGAAGGCCCCGTTATGATCCACTGCAAGGTAGAAGCTAATTCAGGGAAAATTGGAAAACGTGTAGAGTGGACACCACAAGAAATTGTAAAACGCTTTACGTCTACTTTGGCTGTAAGTGTCTCTTGATTTGTACCTGTGAAACGGAGGTTTGAACCATTAGCCCAATATCGTTGTTGGATTGCACATTGAGAGATGGCGGAAATCTTAACATGTGGAAGTTTACACCTGAAGAGATTAAACTGCTGATCCATCAATTGGATCATGCAGGCGTTGAGATTATTGAAATTGGATATCGTGGTGGATCGGGCAGCAATCGATCCACTCAGGTTGGAAGCGTTGCTAAATGTGATGCTGAATTGATTCTCTCCCTTCCACAACAACTCAGGTATTCACAGTATGCCGTCATGGTAATCCCCGAAGTATGTGCACTTAATCAACTTGAAGACTTGCGAGACTCATGTGTGACTTGGATTCGTATTGCTGCATACCCCCAACATGTTCAACATGCATTAACCTATGTCTCTGTACTGAAGGATTGGGGATTTAAAGTTTGTTTTAACTTGATGTCAGCGAGTTATATTAGTGCTGGTGAATTAGCCATGATTGCCCATGAGGCCGAACATGCAGGCGCTGACGTCTTTTATTTTGCAGATTCGTACGGCGCTTTTCATCCTGACGATATTACAACCATTGTAAATACATTGAAGAATAAGACAGAGATACCGCTTGGGTTTCATGGACATAACAATCTTGGGTTGTCTTTTGCTAATACGCTGAGAGCTTTGGATTTAGGGGTGTCTTATATTGACACATCCATATGTGGAATGGCTAGAGGAGCAGGTAATTTGGCCACGGAACAATTCACAGCGGTTATGAATAAGTGGAAGCGGTATGGAGTGAAATATGATTTAACGCCAATATTACAGCTTTCCGAGTATTTCCTTGAGAAGGTATTAAAGGTACCGATGAAAATTGCCCAGTCGGAAATAATCTGTGGACTAAATAACTTACATTACTATTATTATCAGCACATTGATCGTGTTAGCAAAACGAATGGTCTTGATCCCATGTACCTTGGCTACCGAATTGGTCAGCTGATGCCGCATGGAGTCGACGCGGATATCGTGGAAAAGATAGGAGAAATAATTCAGCTAGAACAAGGAAGTACCATTCCCAAAAAGTGAGGAGATTTATTGTGAAAGCACAAAAACTCAGAAGTTTGTTTGCTGGTGATCGAATTATCCAAATCGTTGGAGCGCATGATGGATTAAGTGCAAAGCTGGTAGAGGAAGCAGGTTTTGACGGAATATGGGCAAGTGGTCTGGAAATTTCGGCAGTAAATGCTGTGCCAGATGCGAATATCCTCACGATGACGCAATATTTACAAGCCGCTGCTTCAATGGATGCTGTAACCAACATTCCGGTGATCGCAGATTGTGATTCGGGTTATGGAAATGTAAATAATGTGATGCATTTGGTACGTGAATACGAACGTAATGGTATTGCTGCTGTCTGCATGGAAGATAAATTGTTTCCTAAGTTAAATAGTTTTGCTGGCGGAGAACAAAAGCTCGCTACCATTGAAGAGTTTTCCGGGAAAATACGAGCTGCTAAGGATACACAGCGTAACCCTGATTTTATGGTAATTGCTAGAATTGAAGCACTCATTGCGGGTGCTGGAATGGATGAAGCTGTAGCAAGAGCGGAGGCTTATGAAGAATCAGGAGCAGACGCTATATTAATTCATTCTAAGAAAAATGATCCGTCTGAAATTTTGCATTTTTTAAGTCTCTATTCCAATAGATTACCCATCATCCTGGTACCCACAACCTACCCTCAGATTAGTGCCTCAGAACTGCAAGAGTTTGGAGTAAAAATGGTTATTTATGCAAATCATGGACTCAGAACTTCCATCCACGCGATCAGACAAACATTCCAGCAAATCAAATTAGCAGGAAATACCTTACAGATCGAAGATAAAATCGCATCGGTTCAAGATGTTTTTAAATTGCAAGGGCTTCAAGAAATGCTTGATGCTGAAGACTATTATACAGAACAAAGATATAAAAAGGTGGAAGTGCCGGTTATAAGTAAATAACGATAAAGGAGCTGTTTGCCTTGTTAACCATTGATCAGCTGCAATCCTATCATAAGGATGGATTCATTTTATTAAAGAATGTAATATCAGCCGAGGATTTAGAAAGGTTGAGATCGGCTATAGAATTGGTTTATCAAAAAGTTAACAGTGATCCTTTACAGTTCAAGACCAGGTATACCCAAAAGGATGAGGACTATGATACATGGGGCGTTGCGGATATCTTATCTCCGGAACTTCGCCA
The DNA here is from genome assembly GCF_900107875.1 of Paenibacillus sp. 276b. Taxonomy (NCBI): domain Bacteria; kingdom Bacillati; phylum Bacillota; class Bacilli; order Caryophanales; family Paenibacillaceae; genus Paenibacillus; species Paenibacillus sp. 276b. The sequence goes on from NZ_FNRR01000002.1 coordinate 688,784, forward strand.
TCCTTCTTTTGACGAGTTATTAGCTAATCCAAAAATGATGTCTTCTATATCTCAAATTATTGGTGATCAACTTCGATTTTGGACAATGCATTCTTTCTGGGCTCCTCAAAAAGTGGATTACAATCTTGTTTGGCACCGTGATCAGCAAGATCCCTATGATTTTGATCAACAAGGACAAACTACGTTTCTGTTAGCTAATCTTTCTTTATATGAAGATGAAGCTTTTAAAGCAGTTCCTGGTACGCATATCAGAGCATTGAATGAACAAGAACTGCAAGCAATTTTAAACAGAGAATCGGACCCCCTCCCTAATGAAGTCACACTGTATTGTGAACCTGGTGATCTCGTACTATTTAACGCTTTAATTCTTCACCGTGGATCTACTAAAGCGGGGAGTGAAAGACGAACTGTCCATTTTAGCTTGCAAGCCAAGGACGAAACGAAGGGCGGATATACGTCACGCCCTTGGATGAAGGATGAAGCATATAGACAAAGTCTTCACCCTGTAACCCAAGAACTCATTACTTCCTTAATTGAATGGGAGGATGCGAATCCTATAAAGAAATCTTTGGCCGGAATGCGAAGAGCCTATAGGGATCATAATCACATTACTAAGTAATTTCTAAATATCGAATAGAGGTGTTTGAAATCAAAACGATTACACTTCATTTTCTGAATTCAAATGTTGTTATGTTAGTTGAAGATGGAGTTCAAATAGACAGGGTGATTGACTTTTTCAGCACACATTTTGTTATCCATGAACCACTGGATGATACTTCTTCATGTATAGCGACCATTCGTATACAAAAGGGAGAAGCAGATCTTGCAAATTATGCTGATAATCATGGTTGGGAATCTGTTTATATTCGAAAAAGTGCATCTGCTTTTTTCACGATTCCGGCTGTACGTCAGCAAATCGGAGAAAAAGAACATTTATTCTGCAAGCATACAAATACGCTCTTAACGTTTGATGCTTCTAATAAATCCATTGAGATTACAAGTGGCGACATAACGTCTGAAGCATTTAATTTGATTTTAATTGAGCTGATTAGAGATGTCGTGATTAAGAATGAAGAAAACGAAGGAACCGTAATTCTTCATGCTTCATGTGCTTTCCGTAATGGTTTAGCCTACTTGATTACAGGGCCTAAAGGCTCTGGGAAAACAACGACAATCATGGAGTTGGTACATCGGTTCGGCTATCAATTAATGAGCGGAGACAAAACGTTTTTATTTGAAGAAAATGGTGTTCTGATGGCCAGTGGTTGGCCAGACTACCCCCATATCGGCATAGGAACACTTACCAAATACCCGGAAGTGATCAAGAAAGTAAATATGAACATTAATGCGGAAGAAATTAAGGATATTTGGTCACCCAAACATAAGGTAGCCGTTGATCCTCAATTATTCAGAGAATTAATGCCATCATCTGAACCAGGAGTACAATGCCCGGTGGCGTATATTTTTTATCCATCGGTCTCATCTTCTCCCGATTGCTTCATTGAATCGTTATCCGATCATCAAGATAGAATAGGAGAAAATATTGAAACAATACCAGCGAACAGCGACAGTTCCTGGAACCATTATATAAAAGTTAATCATGACAAGCTTCAACTATCTGTTAGCAAAATTACAGAAATGTTAGAGCAAGTGCAAGCGCTCCGAATCATCGGTTCAGGGGTACTGCCGGAACATGAGAGTATTTTATTACCACTTCATTCAGGAGGATAAAATGAACGAAAATATACAGCTTCAAGATCATGAAAGGCTTCTACTGCTCTGCTCACGTATTGAGATGACAGTAGAAAACGAAGAAGAAGCCAAAGGCATTATTGATAAGGGATTTGATATCGATAAACTGGTTTCTTTGGCGAATCGTCACAAGGTGCTGCAGCTGATCGGTGGCCACTTACTTCGATTGGATCAAACAGGAAAAATTAAAAACATGTATAAGCGATTATTCAATTCCTACTATATCAGTAATAAACATCGTAATGAACTGATGTTTGCCGAAGGCTTGCAGGTCTTACAGGCATTTGATCAACAATCGATTAAAGCGATTCCGCTCAAAGGCTTTGTGCTTCTTCCAAAGGTGTATAAAGATATGGGTCTTCGAATTTGTAATGATTTGGACTTCTTGATTGATTTATCGGATCGAAACAAAGTTTCTCAGGTGCTTAAATCACTTGGGTATGTGATTGGTGATTATGATTGGTCCAGTAACTCGATAAACCAAGTATCGAGACAAGAGGAAATGCTCTGGAAAATGCATATTGGCAACATTTATCCGCATGTAAAACTTTCCGAGGACCCAATTTTAAGGCATATCGATATTGATTTTTCTTACGATGTTGATCTAAAGAAAAATTATCAAGCTTCAAAAGAATTACTAGATAATGCGGTAAGAACTAATTTAGAAGATACACCTGCTTTTTTACTTGAAGAAATGGATTTTTTGATCCATATCGCCATCCATTTATATAAAGAAGCAACCAACGTTCAATGGGTATTACTGCATGCCGATTTAAATTTGATTAAGTTTTGCGATTTGCGAGAATGTACGCTGAACCTGTTGGAGAGCGGTCGATTGGATTGGAATTTACTCGCAAAACGAGCGAAGGACCTGCTTGCAACCGAAGCGTTGTTCTACTCTTTTTACTATTTGGATTACTTGTATGATGAACATTATTCAGACGAACTCCAACCGATTTTAAATATTAGAGATGAAACATTCCTGGAAAAGTACGGAGAGCTGGATTATGGCAGCGCCGTGAAATGGAAGAAATCATTTGTCGAGCGCTTCTTCTCCCTTTCGAATGCGGATGAATTAGAAGGAACTTCAAGACTGGAACAATTTAAAGAAAAAATGACATGAAAAGTAGGTGGAATTATGGATAATGAGTTGAAGCAAAAAGTAATCGAAATTGTCATGACAGTTACAAAACTCGAAAAAACACCTGCAGAGCAAGAAATTTTGCCGATTGATTCCTTTGCATCCGTAGCCATTATTGTTAAATTGGAGGATGATTTCAGCATAATGTTTGATGACAAGGATCTGGTTCTTGACAACTTTTTATCAATCGGCTCCATTGTCAACATGGTGACTGAAAAGAAATCATTAGTTAGCTAAATTTACGAATGTAGGAGCGCGCGATGTTAAAAGAAATAAAAATATCTTCGAAAGGCTCTGATCATTCCTATGATATTACAGAGCAAATTGAATGCTGTCTGGCAGAGATGGAAAAAGGCAGTGGGATCGTACATGTATGTGCAGTGGGAAGTACGATCGGCTTAACCGTCATGCGTTATGAACCCGGTGCGGTTCAAGATCTGTTACAGATGTTAAATGAAATCGCCCCCCATGAAAAAAAATATGAATATCAACATTTTCGTACGACTGGTGATATGAATGGAAGTTCTCACATCAAGAGTTCCATTTTAGGAACAAGCCTTTCGCTTCCTGTAAGAAATTGTAAATTAGCAATGTCTCCCACTCATCGTGTTGTGTTATTTGATTTTGATTTGCAGGAAGCAACCCGTACCCTTTTTATTGATTTATAGAGAGGAAAATATAACTATGAAACTTCGTATGGCAACTCCGGGACCGACGCAGGTTCCCAATGAAATTTTAATGGCTGGTGCAAAGGAAGTCATTCATCATCGTTCACCACAAATGCAGACATTGATTGAGGAAATTAATCAGGAGCTTCCCAAATGGTTTCGGACACAAAACGATGTTTACATCTTACTTTCATCAGGGACCGGGGCAATGGAGGCGGCAATTTCTAATAGCTTAGATATAGGTGACAAGGCAATCGTAGTGTCCAATGGGTATTTCGGTGAGCGATTTGTAGATATTTGCCGCATTCAGGGTGTCGAGGTGGTTGAGATCCGCACTCCATGGGGAACATCTGCCTCAATGGAATCCATTGAGGCAACGTACGAACTGCACCCGGATGCGAAAGCCATCTTAGTCGTCTATAGCGAGACTTCTACAGGAGTTAAGAACGATATCCAAAGTATTGGGCAGTATTTTAAGGATAAAGATACGCTCGTTATTGTGGATGCAATCAGTGGTTTGTTATCTCATGCGCTAGAGATGGACGAGTGGGGGCTGGATATCGTATTGGCAGCGTCACATAAAGGATTTATGATGCCACCTGGTCTCGCTTTTGTTAGTGTGTCCCCTAAAGCATGGAATGCCATTGATCGGGTGAAACCACGCAGTTATTATTTTTCTTTTGCACGTTATCGCAAATTTTATCCAATGGCTCCTTCAAGCCCAGGTGTATCCCTGCTTCAAGCTCTGCAGGTATCTTTACAATTATTAAATAATGAAGGTTACGATGCTTGTGTACGCAGACATCAAGGGATTGCTAAGGCGGCAGGAGCTGCACTTGAAGCATTAGGTTTTGAATTGTTCGTTCAGGATCCGAAGGTAAGAAGTAATACGGTTACCGTTGCTAAAGCACCTGCTGGTATATCAGCAAAAAGGTTACTTCAAATCCTCAGTAACCAATTTGGGCTTACCGTAACAGGCGGACAAGGTGAATTAAAAGATACCGGTATACGAATTGGTCATGTGGGTGCAGTAGATGTAATCGACATAATGGGTATTTTCGGTGCTATTGAAATGAGTTTAAGCGAAATGGGCTATACCTTTGATCGAGGAAGTAGTCTGAAAGCCATTCAAAATTCATTAGAGGAGGAATCAGTCTATGTTTAAGTTATACCAAAGAGAAAAATGTCCCTATTGTAAGCCTGTGAGGGAACTGTTAACCGACCTGGGTGTTTCTTATATCAATATCAATGTTACGAAAGAAAGATCTGAAAGAACAGAACTGATTGAGCTTACGGGTGTGCCTTTTGTCCCGGCTCTGCATGATGGAGATCATATTCTTTCGGGCCGCCTAGAAGATAACGAGCATATTCTTGCCTACATTCAACAGCATTTTTCCGAAGTGAAACAGGACGTTAATGCGAAATGAAGATCGCTTTAATTGGCGATATTCATAGTCGGTTTGCTCAAGCGGAACAAGTGGTAACCACAATACGTACAGATCAAACTGAAGCGGAAATCATATGTATGGGTGATGTTTTTGAAGTGGAGAAAAAACCTGTGTATTCAGCGGATGAAACTGCGATAGAACCGAAGCCATTATCCAACTATGTTATGAATTCTACGCATTCATTTATCCATACACTTAATACGTTTCCAGGCGTTATAGGTAATCAGGAAGAAAAATTGATGAAGCTCATGCCTTCAGTGAAAATACCTGAACATATCACTATATTTTTAGGTTATCCAAGAGAAATTACCAAAGGGGATCTGCTCTTTATCCATGGTCATCAGCTGTCATGGGTAGAGAGGGACCCCGACGTGTTCCATCCGTTAATTGAAAATGAAATGTTAACTTATCGGCTTTTTTTTTATGGTCATAATCATGATCAAAGATTATTTGGTGTCAATCATGTCAATGGAGAGATGCTTTATGAAGAAATTCCAATTCAGTTGGGGATTTCGATACGTTTGGACAAATATGAAAAATACCTTATTAATGTTGGAGATATAAAGAGCACACCTTCAAAATGGGCGATTTATTGTAGCGATGCGGATACCATAACCTTTTATGAGTTATCCCCTGCCAAAGTATAGAGAGGAGTTTCTCATTGTGGCTATTTTAATAATCAATCGAAGAAATCATGCCATCACACCCTATGAAAGCTGGTTAATCTCAACAAAACAAAAACTAGTGATGTTGTCTTCCTCCGAATACCAGTTAAGTTATAATCACGTTGTAAATAACTATGAACACATGGAATGGTTCGATCATTTCTCGGTCAATGGTAATGTCGAGAAGCGAGCTATTGCCCTACATAAAATATACAAGTTCACTGCCATCATTGCTATTTCTGAATCAGATCTGATTCGAGCAGCGGAATTACGTGACTATTTAGGCATTCCAGGCCAAACAATGGAGAGTGCTTTAGCATTTCGTAATAAAGTGATGATGAAAGACAAACTAAAACATACAGACATTCAACTGTCGCCTTATTGCAAGGTAACTTCTAGTCTGGACTTATTGAAGTTTGTTGCGTCTCATTCCTATCCAATCGTAGTGAAGAAAATAGACGGGACAGGCTCCAAAGAAGTAGCGATCATTCATACAGAATCAGAACTGGAGCACAGATTAGAAGAAGGCTTCAAGGGAGAATGGATCGCAGAGAAATTTGTATCGGGACGAATTTATCACATTGATGGTGTTGCGATGAATGGCGAGCTTTTATTTTGCTGGCCTTCCGTATACATTAATTCTTGTCTCGCTTATATGGATGCGAAACCATCGGGAAGTTATATTCTAGAAGCTGATAATCCACTTGTAACGCGGCTGAATGAAATGGTAAACCAGATTTTATCCTATATGCCATGTCCGGAGGTAATTGCATTCCACGCGGAGATTTTCCACACAGAGGATGATGAATTAATATTGTGCGAGATAGCCAGTCGTGTGGGGGGGTCCAAAATCGGTATAACATTAAAAACGGCCTTTAATATTGATTTAATGAAAACATGGGTTCAAATGCAATGTGGTATCCCGATATCCTGGGAATCCGTTGAGAGAGAGCCGCGGACTATCAGTGGTAATGTGCTTGTCCATCCAGGGAAAGGCACGTTTTTGGGCCCCCCAGAAACGGAGTACCCGGATGAGATAATCGATTTTGAGCTTCTTGCATCCTCTGACCAACACTTTAACTATGGTCGTAATTGCAATGATTGTCTGGCTTCCTTTGTTTTAATTGCCAATAGTGAACAGGATATAGAAGAACGATTACTAGCAGCAGTGGATTGGTTTCAAACGTCAATGAAATGGGAAAATGGAGAAATCATTCAACATGGATAATCCTTCAGTCATGCTTCGTTCATTACCATCTAAAAATCAGTTGCGCTTTTTTGTTAAAGATCGGATTGGAACAGTGGATTCACTAAAAATGGTGCCTGTTTTCGAAGAAAATCAAGAAAGCATCTTTGCTTTTCTGGAAAAGGAAGATTGTGCACATCTATTCTCGGATCGCCCATACGTACCCGTTGCTTCTGAGATCCATTATACAGACTCCATCGAAGAATGGATTGCACAGCATAATGCTGCTTTGCCTTCTACCTGCCGCGAAGTTTGTCTGTGGGTGGAGAGTTCAACGTGGGAGGTGGAAGAATCCCTTTTTGCGTTATTATATGCTATTTATTTTAACAAGAAAGTGGTAAGTCTGAATAGCTTGGATGAGTTCACCGATAATAAAGGGCTAAGTGTCAGAAACCACGATGACTCTTGGTTTTTTATTATGCCTTACTCACTTTTAGATGGCGAAAGTCATCTTAAACTGGCTCATTTTGCAAAGCCCATGGGATTTCTACCTTTTACCGATTACACTACTTTAAGTTTGTATTTGTTAAAGCGTATCGTGCTTGAGGATAAGGTGAACAGCGGCATGCGGTTGAATTCTGTGCTGGCCAATCGGATTAAACTCCGAGAGGATGAGGCCATACAAGCCGACGCGGGTAAGATAGAAGCCCATTACTTACCTCGAGATCATTGTACCCTGGAAAGAACATCAGACTTAATGTTCCGACAAAGCAGGCTGCTCGAGTTTAACTATATGTCACATTGTCGCGAATGTGCGATCGTAATGAATGATTATTTGTTTTGTAGTGTGCAGGCAGGTGAACCCGATACCGATAACATCCCTGAAGAATGTAATAAATTTGCACCACGTTGCCTGTTACACACAGACCAATGCTGTATTGAAAATCGCAAACGGTTTTCCATCAAGGACCTGTATGCCAAATTTCTGTTTTTGAATGGTTGCAACCTTGGTGACGGAGCACAGAGCTTTATTCCTTACCGTCATACGATAGTTAGAAACCTTATTGAAGGGCATGCACTAAGCGTCATTACAACACCAAGCATTAAAATCGGTGATGTTTCTGAAAATATTCTGGCCCATAATATATCAAAATACGGGTATACCGAAGGGATCAAAATACAGTATATCAATGAATTTCTGAGGTATAGCGGTATTGAAAACAACCTTTACTATCAAATTGGAGATCCAAACTTGATGTATGGGGGTCTTAAAGTCAAGAAGACTCGTGTGTCCATGACTGATGCATCAGAGGTCAAAGTTACCCTGTCTGATATAGCTCAAGAAACATATGCTGAGGTTGATATTCAGGTGGAAGAATCGAGTTTGCATGGGCTGGATCTTGCAAAAATATCCCTTATGGACTCGGATCATAGACAAATACCTTTACATCAGAAGAAACTTTACTTCGCTTTTATTAAAAGTGATGTTTCCAGAGTGAAGTTGCTTTTGTTCTCAAACCAACCGTTTGAAAGTGATGAGATTCATGTGGTAATAACCGTACGAAATCATGTGGAAGAAGCGATGAAGCGAATTGAAATCTATCAAGATAGTCTGGATTTTTTTAAGGAATGTGTTTCCATAGGCAGCAATTTAAAAGGGAAAATAGAGGATATTCATAACTACTGGAAATCAGTCCCTTATTTATATCGTCGATATCGTTATTGTTTACAGTCGAGAAACAAGCTGGAAAAGATTATGCACAAGTTGGAACAGAAATATTCGAATGTGAGTCAAGAAATATATAGTCAGATGGTTTCCTATACAAGCAGCAAAAGAGATATATTTTTTGAAAAGATAAGTGAAAAGCGTACGAATATCACTGCGCTTGCCTTTACTTCTACTTGTTATGATTGTGGTTATGCAAGTGCTAGATTTGAATCTTCGATTATGACAGGACCAGGGAAGTCAGTGAAACGAATAAGTTACAAATGTTTTCAGTGTGGATGCATTTCTGATTTTCCTGAGGCTGCATTGTTGATCAAAGGGAACCCATATCTCCGTTTTGGGAGAGAGGGTTTAGAGGCAAAATTGTATGAGATAAGTAATCAGCAAAATGAGCCTCTCGAAATAAACATTTCAGGGATTAGCATTGATAGCGAACTTATTGATGTGGAGATTGATCAGGATAAATTGGGAATTCAGCCAGGTGAAAGTTCATCCATATTTATTAAGTTGAAGCCAAGCTCGGAATTAAAGCAAGGTGTGTACTTGTTCTCTTTTTATATCTTGGTGAACAGTCAATTCTATTACTTTTCCAAAACATTTGGATATGAAGAAAAGTAATAAATACAAGTAGTGAGCAGGCATTTACTCCAATATAAGTGGCGTATTAGAACTAATATTGGAATGCAATTATTATGGAAATGGAGTGGAGCTTGTGCGAACGGTTATCATAAATAGGTTTTCTCCCAATACAGTCAATTACGAAGAGTGGCTCCGTGGTATTAATAGTGAATTCATAATCTTTTCGAAGCATAAACATATCGAGCATTTTGGTGAGTTCTTCGATGAGAAAATTGGATATGAGAATATCGATACTGACGAAAGAGTCTTTTCCGCGATTGTGCAGCTTCATCAAACAAAGAAAATCGATTGGATCATTGCTGCTCATGAATTTGATTTATTGAAAGCGGGACAGCTTAGAGAATACCTAAATATTAAAGGGCAAACCGCGGAAAGTGCACTTGCTTTCAGAGATAAAGTTGTTATGAAAGAGATGGTTTCCGAAGTAGCTAACGTACCTGCGTTCGTAAGAATAAATCATGTATTTGATTTAATGGAATTTAAAAAGAAGCATGGTCTTCCTATAGTGATCAAGCCGGTGGATAGCGCTGCTTCTGTAGGTGTGAAAATTGTTCGTGATGAAACCGATTTTGAGCGTCTTCTAGCTAACGGTCTCGACAAGAATCTGGAGGCTGAATGTTTTGTTGATGGAGACATGTATCATATCGATGGATTATACGAGAATAATAAAATTTTATTGTATAGCCCTTCCCGCTATATCAATGGATGCCTGGCTTTTCAGGATAATAACTATTTGGGATCCGTGATGTTAGATAAAGAAGACTTGCTCTATGAAAGACTTCAGCAAACATTGCTAACCGTATTAAATGCACTCCCCGTACCCGATCATCCTATTGCATTTCATGCAGAGTTTTTTCATACGGGCAATGATCAAATATTATTATGTGAAGTCGCCTGTCGTGTGGGTGGAGGGGAAATTAATGACGGTGTAAAGTATGCGACTGGAATTGACATATTGCAAGAATCTATAAGATCCCAATGCGGTCAAACCATCAAATTAAACCAGACCTCGAATAGACTAACGGGTTGGATGTTAGTACCTCCTCAAAATGGGAAGTTGTTATCTGTTAATTCTAATCTGCCCTTTGAATGGGTACTAAAGTGCACCATAAAAGAAGAAAACATCGGAAAGTCATTTAATGGTGCCGAATCAAGCGTAGATGCCATTGCTTCATTATTAATATATGGAGATAGTCAGACAGAGATAGAAAATCGGCTGCATATGTTGTATTTATGGTTCCAAGAAAACACAGTGTGGGAATACCGCACTGACCCAGTAATCATAGGACATACCCATGAGTGAATTTTTTCAATTGCATCGTAATGTAAGACTGAGGGTTATTATTATTTTTTTTAGTACCCTCACATCCAATATGATCTTTCCTTTTATGGCTATCTATTTCGCCAGATTTATCGGAATTAGTGCAACAAGTATAATTCTTTCCATAGCCATTTTGTGTAATATTGCTGCAGGTATGTTGGGAGGATATTTCTCGGATCGGATAGGGCGTAAGAAATTGATGATTTTATCAGAGGGCTTACGTGTAATAACGTATCTCATGTTATTGTTATCTAACTTACCCGGTAACGCTTTTCCTTATATAACTATCGTTTTTTTTGTGATGAATAGTATATGTTCCGGATTATACGGTCCTGCATCAGAAGCAATGCTCCTTGATGTAACTAATTCAGCACAGAGAAAATTAATGTACAGTATATTATATTGGGCAACCAACCTGTCCATAGCTTTGGGGGGGACACTTGGAGCGTTATTATTCAATAAGCATTTGTTCTTTTTATTCATGTTGTTATTATTCACTTCCATATGCTCGTTTATCATTACTTACAAATTTATTGTAGAAACAAACTTGCCCCAAGAGGAGCAAAACAAAAAGAGAAATGTATTTAAGGACCTATTTCTTAATTATAGGACTGTAATGAAAGATTCTCTGTTTATCATTTTCATCCTAGCTAGTATGTTGTTATTTTCAATTGAAAGTCATTTGGCGAATTTTATAGCCATTCGATTAGAAAGTAACATTCAGGATTTTGTACTGTCACCTCTAAATTGGACGTTAGATGGGATACAGGTTTACGGTTATTTGAGAACAGAGAACACGATACTTGTGATTATTCTTTCAATTATTTTCACTCAATTCATTAAAGCGTGGCCTGAAAAAAGAACTATGTTTATAGGATTTTCAATGTATATTTTTGGTTATGTCATTTTATCATACAGCAATCAAGCGTGGATTTTATTCGGAATAATGGTAATAGCGGTTCTAGGTGAAGTGCTTTTTGTGCCCATTTATGAATCCCTTTTAGGAGATCTTGCCCCTGATCATTTGCGAGGTTCTTATTTGGCGCTTAACAAAATTGCCACTAAAGGTGCTAGTTTGATTGGTGCAATAGGGGTTTATTTAGCACATGTTTTATCACCAATAGGTATTACCATTTTTGTTGGTTTATCTGGTGTGATAGCGATCCTATTGTTATATATGATTATGCCCGCAATTTATGAGCGTCGTAAACAATTCAATGAAATATAGTCATTTATAAAATCAGTAGCGGGACTTTCTTAGATCACTCTGAGAGTCCTTCTTGATTTTATTTTGATTCAATCCGAAGGAGGTAAATAGTCATGTCTATACGGGTTCCTATTACAGGGGTGCTAAATGAAAAACAAGCAGATGCACTCACTTTAAAATTGGCCTACAGTATGGAGGGAATATGTGAATGTACATACGACGAAATCAATAGAGAGATCATTGTTAAAAGTGAAAACGAATCCAATACGGAATATGTACTTGGTATTATTCAAACAATGATCCTTGAAGAAAAAGAAATAAGAGCAATGGGATCTCGCTTGATTAAAACGCAAAATCAACAAAAGCAAACCTATCCTACCATTGATCAAACTGAAATAGCGAATTATTTCGATTTGAATGGAACAATGAAAAAAGAACTTGCAGTAGAACTGTATTCCATATTTGATTTGATTTTTCAAAACATCAGCCAAAACTACAACGCAAAAAACAGAAAATATTCCTCTCTTATCCCGCGTGAGGTAATGGATGTATGTAAATATGTAAATTACTTCCCTCAAAATGCATACTTTGTAGCTGAACTGCCTCATGACTATTACGTACTCAAACAAGTGAAAATTGAAAATGATATTGAAAATTTCGTTAGGTTGAATGAATTTATGCTTTCGCCTGCTGTATGTTTTCATTGTTACCAGGAGCTCAAAAATCAAGAAATAAAGGATTCGATCGTTTTCACGGCTGAAGGAAGTTGTTTTAGACACGAAGCAGCGTGGAGAGTGGGCCAACATCGAATGAACGAATTTTCAATGAGAGAAATTATTTATTTCGGACAACCAGAATTTGTTTTCCAAATACGTAATGATATTTTAGAGGAGATCTGGGATCTGTTCAATGAATTAGGTTTTTGCGGTAGGATAGAAACTGCGCACGACCCGTTCTATTTCCCTCAGGATTCCTCACGAGCCCAACATCAGATGCTTGCAGATATGAAATACGAATTAGTTGTGGAGATTCCCAATTCAGATATTTCCTTTTCCATTGCTTCATTTAATAATGTCAAAGATACGCTATGTAGGGAATTTGATATAACCTCCACAATAGATAAAAAATACCTGCATTCTGGTTGTGTAGCATTTGGTATTGATCGTTGGGTCTACGCCTTAATGTCCACTTTTGGGTTGGATATTCAATGTTACCCACAAAAAATACGTGAATATTACAGGAGATGATCAACAATATAAATTTTCATTAGCGCGCACAAAATGTTATAAAAGTGGTGGTAATGAAACCTGATTTAAAACTGTGTCACGGAATATTTCGTATCCCTAGAAGGGATGAGGGAGGTCTTTAATTGTCCCACTCAGTGCTATCTTATCATTGAAGCTGATCTTTATTTATTTTTCCATCTACAATTTCGATGATGCGGTTGCATCTTTTGGCGACTTCCAAATCATGCGTTACGATAATGACGGTTTTTCCTTGCTGATGGAGCTGCTGCAAGAGATTCATGATCTCCTCTCCGGTTTTTTTATCCAGATTTCCAGTCGGCTCATCGGCCAGAATTAATTCAGGTTCTCCGACCAAAGCTCTCGCTATGGCAGTCCCGCTGCTGTTGTCCAGCCGATAGTTCATCCGTTTTTTTGTGCATGTGCTCCATCAACTGTATTCAGTATATTTGTCCCAAGAAGAAAACCGAGCTTCCACATGTTATTATCGTAAAGGAAGTTGCTAAATTGCATAAATCGGTAACCAATCCTAAACATAAGGCCATTTTGTTTCTAGCCTATCTTCTGGACTTCGTGTAAGTGAAGTTGTGCGTTTGCGGTGCAGCGATCTTGATATTGAAAGGCAAACACTCATCGTGAGACAGGGGAAGGGGCAAAAGGATCGGAGAACGATCCTATCGAGTCTAGCGTGGGATATGGTGCAGAAATACGTCACTGAATATAGACCAACTCGTTGGCTCTTTCCAGGGAAATCTTCTGATCGGCATCTTACGGAGCGGAGTGTTCAGAAGGTTTTTGAAGAAGCCAGACAACGTGCAGACATTGTGAAAAAGGTTAGTATTCATGTCTTGAGGCACTCTTTTGCTACTCATTTGTTGGAAAACGGAACAGACCTGCGCTATATTCAGGAACTACTTGGTCACACGAGTGCACGAACAACACAGAGATATACCCATGTTAGTACGAAAAATATTCAGCGTATTCAGAGCCTATTGGATCGTTTGGATTTGGAAATTGAGTGCTTAATAAATCTCCCTTTTTCACCAATTTCTTCTTCGCAAATACTACACCATAGGTTATCATATACGTAGTTCACATATCATGCAGGATGTGTGGTATTTACGAAGTACATAAATTAGATGTTAAGTGAAATTACTAAAGTCTTATTTACGGAGGGATACATATGTTTATTTCAAAAGACCAACAAACAAAAATCCAACAACTAAATCAAATACTTGGGATGAAACATCGAAGCACACCATTTGATTTCAATAAAAAAGAAGATTGGATAGAAGCCATTGAGATGATTACTGCGGAGTACGTAGACTTTTGTGAGTATTGGGGAAGATTATCAAATTTGAATTCAAATTTAGATGAAAGTCTTGAATGTTTTTATCCAGCTAGTTGGGTGGAAATATCTCAAGAAGGCAAAGTAAAAGATGCAAAATTAAACAATGCAATCAAATCAGTAAATAAAGCCGAAGATTCTTTACGAGTATTAATGGAGCGAGCAGAAGAGAAGTGTAGAAAGATATGGATTTTGGTTTTTGAAAGTCAACAAAAAGCAGTTATAAAAGAATTTTTAGGAGAAGAAATGACATGCAGTATAGAGGATTTACAAGAGATTTTAGAAGAAGAGATCTTTGAGATGGCAACAGAAATAGAATATACAGGAAATGTCGAGAATTCGACACGAGAGTTCTCAAAAAACCTAAAACAAAAAATCGAATTGAAAAAATTAGAGAAGTAACTTCACTTAACATAATATTCAAGCGGTGGGTCCTTTTGAACTTTGGTCTGTGGTTGAATTTGAAGAGGTTTTTCAGCAGACAACCCCTTTGGGGTTCATGAATACAGAAACGTTATCTGAAAGACTACGAATTATAAATAAGGAGAGCAAGGCATGGTAACTAAACTACTATTAATTTACAAGTCAGAATTAAGTTTGCGAAATATTATTTTTAATCACTTCAATTGGAAATTGATATTTCCTCATTTATGTTTCATCCTAGTTTCTTTAGTAATAGCAATAACCCTTGCAGTTATTTTCAATCAACCGCCATATTTACTTATTTTCTTAGCAGTGATTCTAGTTTTACCAAACCTATTTAAAAGAACAGAAAAAGAAAGAGACAGAATTCTAAGTGAAGAACACAATGGATTGAATTTCTCTGATATAAGAATGAAAAGACTTAGAAAATTTCTAAAGGAAGAGAGTATTGATCATTCTAAGGAGAAACTAAACCTATTGATTAGTTACGTAGATAAGCAGGCTGAAGAGAAGAGAGTTCCATTTTTAGTAGGAAGAGGGGTAATGGCTGCTTTGCTTATCCCAATTTGGATACAAGGAATTGCCTGGATACTTAATAAACAGATAGATTCAATAGAATGGTTTGTAGTTTTTATAATAATATTATTATTAATTCTAATACTAGTTACGATGTTTTTATCTTTTTGGAAAACAATTGTTCATGATGAAATAGTAAATAGTGACTATAACAGTCTAAAAATAATTTCTAGTGATTTACGAGAATATCAGTTTAAAGATTTGTAATCTATCCAAAGGAGTTCATTCCTTCAGATAACACTATGTTCCAACTGCGGGCTGACGCTCTTGGTCCGGCAGAGGTAATAGGCAGGGAAGTTAATTCAGCCGGACACATCCGCTTATGTCGGACATCGGGAACACATGACGTTATACGACAGATTCTCATAGAAAAGCATTTTACAAAAGGGAGATCAAAAATGAATTCTGAAAATTTTTCATGGACAGAACATGGTCGAGTCTTTGAGAAATGCAGACCGTATTCACGCAATTTCTTTCGGGGAGTTTTACTTAAAAACTTATGGTGAAAAAGCTGATTGGAATGAAATAAAAGAAGCTTTTCAGCATTGGAACATTGATAAAGGATCATCTTTTATTACCCAGTCTACTACTGAGTATGACCCCAAAATATTGAAACAATTAACTGATTTGTTGAAAAATATTGCATCTAGAAAGTAATTCAAAGAAGCCAAGTTTGTTCGTCTAACAATATATCCACGTATCGGCGATAAGCCGCCTCGGTTCCGGAAGAAAAGTCGAAGAAGTGGTTGCCGGGACACATCCATTCACCCAACCGCATCGCGGCCAGCTGATCGAACTAGTCGTTTATTCTAGCAATATAGAGTGAATGGAAGTCGTGAACAGGGGAACGTTAGCCAAAAGAAGTTCTTTTATTTTAGGAGGAATCTATATGATATTAGAAAAAGTTATAAATAGAATTGTAATACAAAGTGAATATAAGGATTTTGTTGATAAGTATATAGATCAGATCCTTACCGAATTTAAAGGTATGGTTCATAGCATTTATATGTGTGGCTCGATTCCCAAAGGAACCGCTAAACCTTTTAAGTCAGATGCGGACTTTACTATTGTCTGTGTAAATCCCAAAGATATTGATTACGAAAGATTGTCAATTATTAAAGACAGGCTTTTGAAAGAATATCCAATAGTAACTAAGATTGATACGATAATTTGCTCGATTGACGATGTATTAAGTAAGCCAAATGAGTGGGGTTTTTGGGTTAAGATAATTTGTGTTTGCCTATATGGTCATGACATTGGTGAAAAAGTACCACCGATCATTATTTCTCCAGAATTCATTTTAGACTTAAATACAGAGACCAAGGAGGAAGTAGATCGTGTACATCGTTCACTTTCTAATGCTAGTGATAACAAAATGAAAACTAGATATATTAAAGGTTACTCTAAGAGATTAATTCGTGCATTATACTCTTTGGTTTTAGAAGAAACAGGGGTATGGCAAGATGACATTATGAAGATGAAGAATGCCATATTAAACTATTGTGAGATTGACTCCGCTTTAGTTGATTATCTGTATGCTTGTTACTTGGATAGTAATGTACTTGTTGAAGAGTTTCTGGGAATTGCAGATGAAGTGTATAGCTATTTTGAGAACGCCTTAAATGCAATGGCTGCTTCCAGAACTTCCTTCGACTAACAAAATATTGACGCTCCGGGTCACTCTGAGAAGCGAATGACCACATCCAGCCCCCTAAGCCCGTCGGGACGTCACTGCACTAGGTGTTCGGCAAGCCTCACAACTATAAGCAGCGACTCTAAGGGGCCAGGACGTCGTCAATACAAAATGTATTAGGAGGGAAGGTTGATGAATAATGGTATGGCATCATGGCAAGAGCTGAAAATAGATTATGAAATTAATCAAATATCTCCCAATATATCAACTAGACTAGAAGATATTGAACGTATCCCTACGCGGCTTGGAATAAAAATACTCACTATCCTTATTGAATGGGCTTGTCAGCCACAAAATACCCACCCAATTGAAATAGCGAGGAAAAAGATTAAAACAATTCCTTCTGATTGGCTAATAGAACATCTTCCTAATGTAGCTAAAACAGCAATTTGTCTTGACGATGAATGGGAGTATCGTAGGTTGTTAGAGCTACTTTCAGAGGCAATTCCAAAATTACTAGATTGGGGAATTGAATTGGGAATTAATTCTAAAAATGAAGAAATTAAAGAGGCAGCAAATGACTATAAAGAAAAATAACAGTTTGTAGAGTGCAATGAAATGATTCAAACAAGGTTTGAAATGGAGGCCACAGAATGGACCTAAAGACGTACCTGGCAGAGCATTTCCCAAACCTGACCTTAGAACCGCCTCTTTTCTATAATTGGGATGTTGCAATACGATTCGAACTTGGCAATCCTCTGATGTTTGGAATAAATAAGGAGCATTACATGGAACGAGTTTATCATCGATCGCTTGAATTATTTAAGGCTTTTCATGATCAAGAAGAAAGAGCCGATTAGAGCCTTGAGACTTGAGATACTTCCAGATTTGGATTGTGAACCGGATGAAACCCCAGATCCAAGGAACAACATGTATAAGTACTGGACTAAATGTAGAATTGAAGACTTGAAATATCGTCAGTTAATCAAAGCTATATGTAATCATGATGTTGGCATTAAGCCAACGATCTATCATAGGGTGTATTTCATTAATATAAGTAAGAAAACGATATTTCATATCTATGATGATAGAGGTTGCGATGTTATTTCACCATCAAGAGAAGCGCTAACGGATATCTATAAAGAATATAACGATTGGATTCTAGATTATGATCGAGAACGTATTAACAACGTATTTCTGGGATAGTGCGAAGTATTAGTCTACGTGGTTGATTGTGGTAAGTCATTTCAGTAAACAAATCAGTCTAAGTCAGTTGTCATGAAATCCAAGAAAGTTATATGCAATCGCGATATATGTTAAAATTACAGAAAGTAGAACTAACTCAGTAACAGGAGGTAGAACACATGAAGTGGCAAGAAGTTAGAGAACTGTTCCCTGACCAGTTTGTTTTGGTTTCTATCATTCATTATCATGAGGAAGACAACAAAAAAATAGTAGATGAAGTTGCACCAATTTGTACCGTATCCGAACAAGATGCGAATAAAGAGTTTTTTCAAGTAGAGCCTGGTAACATCGTGTATCATACTTCGAATCAAGACTTTGTGATCAACCTCCGCAGAGATCCTTTAATGAGAGTGAGACGTAATACGAATGAAAATTAACTATGATGGTCAGTTAATTACAACGTCACTTACCGTTACATTTAGAGGAAGAATATTAAGAATAGATGATGTAATTATAGATACAGGCTTTTGAATGGTTATTCTGAAACAACAAAATTTTATTATTGATCTGAAAACATTAGAATTACATAATTGAAAATAAAATTCCATCAATGAACGAGTCCTATTTATAATGAGTATCAGATAAAAAGATACATATACAAGTGAAGTTCACCTAACAATTTTTGTTAGGTTTTTTGTTCTAGAGCCTGTCCGCTTTTCAACAGTTGAATTAAGCTCTTTTGGAGATATGGCCGATGTTAAAGCAAACAGGGATGGCAGCATGAAAGAAGGCTTCTACAATCATTCGCATCCCATTCAACCTTGTATATATTCATCGTATTCACCAGATTACAATCAGACAGTGGGAACCTAAGTTGAATGTATGGACCATCCCCTAAACCATCTCTGCTGTCCGATTGGCATTGAGTGGACGGCGAGGAATTCATCAAATCGCTCGGCCATCTAGGAATTAAGGGAAAAGGGCAGTCTCGGGGGAAGTGTTGATAGTATAACAGAACTCGTATCGCGGCTTGTTTAATTGACGCCAAAATATTACAATATTATGATATGATCATTGCTAAACATGAATTTTGGCTCCAAATGAATAGAGCAAGGGGAGGTGCTGTAATGCCAAAATTAAAAGATATCGCAGAACGTGTAGGCGTATCCATATCAACGGTTTCGCGTGCGATCAGCAATGATACCAACCGACCGGTCAATGAAGGGACAAAGCGAAAAATTAGGGAAGCTGCTCTTGAGTTGGGATACAATTTGGATGAATCCTCCAAATCCATTGGCAAAGAGAATACCTCAGCCAAACGGATAGCTTGTATCGTGCCACAGATTTTGATGGATGACCATCCGTACTTTTCACAGGTACTGACAGGTTTTCACGTTAAAATGACGGAACTGGGGCTGCCTCCAGCAATTGTCCGCACTTGCGAAGAACTTAGTGACACCGAACGGATAAAGATGATGCTTCAGGAAACGGGTACTCAAGGTATAGTCGCAATCAGCTGGTACGATGAAAAATTGTTTGAGCTGCTTGAGCAAGAGAATATCACTGTACTGGGTGTAAGTCTCAATGACGAAAGACTTACTGTACCGGTCGTTGACTGTGACCGAATATTTTCTGCTCGCACAGCAGTCCGTCATTTGATCGAGCAAGGCCATACCCGGATTGGGTTTATTGGTGGCCCCGCATATTCGGAACAAATAGAGAGCGAAGAAAGGTATGTCGGTTATAAATTTTCCATGCTGGAAGCAAACCTGAATCTGAATGAACATTGGATTATCAACACCAACTGGAATGTGAATCTCAGCTACAGCAAACTGACGGATCTCCTGACCGAGACGCCCAAGTCTGATTGGCCGACGGCCATTTTTTGTGCAAGTGATATGCTCGCTATTCCTGCGATGCGGGCAGTGGTTGAACAAAATGGCCGTATCCCTCAAGATATAGCATTCGTGGGCATGGATAATATCTCTATGGCGCAGTATACGACACCACCTCTGACGTCCGTGCAAGTTCCAAAATATGAAATCGGCAAAGTAGCAGCACAATTAATTAACGATTATCTGGAAGGACGTTATTCATCTCTCCATAAAGTTTTGTTGCCCAGCACCCTTATTGTGAGGGAATCATCTGTTTATGATCGTACAAATCGTACAAATGACTAGTTAGTTGTGTGATATTATATTACATATAAATCCAGATAACTGTCATATAAAACCTACGAGGAATGCATCCGCGTGGGTTTTTTCTTGTTTTCTTAGCCAAAAGTAATCCAAATAAAACCAAAAAAATGTTTGACAATCGTCCATGGGCTATATTATGATGTATGAAATTAAGCGTTTGGCGTTATTTTTTATGTTTTTGGATTTAGCCAGAAACTAAGATTATATGTTAAACCAAATTAATGATTGCGCTTTCATCCCCTTTAAATCAATGTTTATATAAAATATACAAGAAACCTCTAAAACTCTTATAACCTATTATCCAAACTGATACCTTCCCATTTACATATAATATATTCCAAACTAGCACCAAATATATATCCAAATATATATCCAAAAAAAACAAATCCCCTTGCGTTAGATGATTAACTCATTTATTAACGTTATCCACTCACTTTGTGTAATAACTTCTAACATATAAGTACTTTAAATCAAATCTCAGAAATCAAAGAAGATCAGAAATCAAAAAAAGAAAGGTGGGAACTGCTTCGAGCAGCGTAAGGACGCTGGTGGTGTAACACAAAGACATTTTGCCAGGCAGAATTGTAGTGACGATTCCAGGGGGGATGTTCATGGCCAATACAACTGTACAACCTGCAATGAATGCAGTACAGGAAAAGAAGAGAAGAAGACGTCAAAAGTGGAACCCCATTTTACGAAATTGGCAGCTTTATTTGTTAATTTCACCAGTTGTTGCTTATTACATTGTCTTTCAGTACTTGCCGATGTATGGCATTCAAATCGCATTTAAGGATTTCATTGCAACGAAGGGAATCTGGGGAAGTCCCTGGATCGGTTTTGAACATTTTGAACGTTTTTTTCACAGTTATTACTTCTGGAGATTAATTAAAAATACGCTTGGACTTGGGTTGTACAGCTTGGCGGTAGGTTTTCCAGTCCCTATCATTTTGGCGCTTCTGATGAATGAGGTAAGGGCGGAAAAGTTTAAAAAATTTGTTCAGACCATAACCTATGCGCCGCACTTCCTATCAACCGTCGTGGTCGTAGGCATGATGATGATGTTTTTATCGCCGCGATACGGAATCATTAATCACTTCATTGGTATGTTTGGTGGCAATCCCATTAATTTCTTGTCTGAACCTTCCTGGTTCAAGACCTTGTTTGTGATGTCGGATGTATGGCAGACCATGGGCTGGAGCTCGATTATTTATTTGGCGGCATTAGCCGGCGTGGACTCTCAGCTTCATGAAGCAGCGCGTGTGGATGGGGCAACCCGGTTGCAGCGTGTATGGCATATTAATATACCGAGTATTATGCCGACAATTATCATTTTGTTCATTTTAAACATCGGAAGCATCATGGGTATTGGTTTCGAGAAAGTCCTGCTGATGCAGAACACACTGAATTTAGAAACCTCGGACATTATCTCTACCTACGTTTACCGGAGTGGGATACAAGATGCTGAATACAGCTTCTCGGCGGCGATTGGTCTGTTTAACTCCATAATCAATTTCATCTTATTAGTTACTGTTAACCAGATCTCAAAACGAATGAGTGAAACGAGCCTATGGTAAGGGAGTTGCTGATGCATGCTTGTTGAATCTAGAGGAGATCGTATTTTTAATATAATTAACCATTTTTTGTTAATTATAATTACGCTCATTGTTATCTACCCGCTTGTTTTTGTGTTAAGTGCTTCGTTCAGTGATCCGCAGGCCGTCCTGCGTGGTGAAATGTTCCTATGGCCCAAGGGGATCAATCTCCATTCTTATGAGAAGATTTTTCAGAACAAAGATATCCTCAGAGGTTATACCAATACACTGATCTATACGTCAGTGGGGACGTTGATTAATCTTGTCATGACGATTCTGGCGGCATACCCGCTATCTCGAAAGGATTTTATTGGCCGCAATGCCATCATGGCCCTGTTTGTTTTCACGATGTTCTTCAGTGGCGGACTAATTCCAACCTATATGCTAATCAAAAACCTTGGCATGTTAAACACATTTTGGGTCATGATCATTCCGAATGCCGTTTCGATCTGGAACATCATCATTATGCGGACATTCTTCCAGCAATCGATTCCAAATGAGTTGCATGAGGCGGCGACGATTGATGGCTGCTCTAATATTCAAACGTTAACCCGGATTATCCTGCCATTATCCATGCCCATAATAGCGGTGACGATTCTGTTCTATGCTGTTGGGCACTGGAACTCCTTCTTTAACGCAATGTTGTATCTGTCAGACAAGGACAAGTTTCCACTTCAACTCATTTTGCGGGAAATTCTGATTCAAGGGCAGACGAACGATATGGTCAAAATGTCAACCGAGTCTGCAATTAAGCAGCAAAGGGAAGTGGAGGGCATCAAATATGCTGTACTCGTCGTTGCCAATATACCGGTGCTCCTGCTTTATCCTTTCCTGCAAAGATATTTTGTTAAAGGCGTAATGATTGGTGCCATTAAAGGATGATTCCTTGTATGGATAACGATGGGACAAAGGGAGGAATAAGAATGACACTCAAAAAGTGGGGGAGTATCGCTCTGGTTTGTATCATGTCCGTTTCGATGCTGGCCGGGTGCAATTCTAAGGATGCTGATTCGGGAAGTAGCAAGGATAAAGGAGCTGCCAATGGCAAAGTCAATGCGAGCGGATTTCCGATCGTAAATGACACCATTACAGTAAGCGGATTTGCCGGAAAGTTTTTTGCCAATGCAGACTGGAACGATCTTAGACTCTGGAAAGAGTATGAGAAGATGTCCAATGTTCATATCCAGTGGGATACGGTGCAGAAGGATAATTTGAAGGAAAAACGCAATCTCCTGCTGGCAGGCGGCGCTTACCCAGAGCTGTTCTACGCCTCGGCGTTTTCCAGATCGGATCTGCTGAAATACGGCAAGCAAGGTGCATTCATTCCTCTGAATGATCTGATCGACCAATACGCGCCTAACTTTAAGGCACTAATGAAGAAGTATCCGGTTATTGGCAAAGGGATTACGATGCCGGATGGTAACATATATGGGCTGCCAACCTTGTATGATCCGGAATTCAAGTCGGTTCTGTACGGGACACCTTGGGTGAAGCAAGAGTGGCTTGATAAATTAGGTATGCAGGAACCGCAGACATTAGATGACTTCTATACTATGTTGAAAGCTTTTAAAGAAAAGGACCCGAACGGCAACGGGCAGAAGGACGAGATAGCCTGGGGCGGTGTGGGGACGGCTGGTGTGGTGAACTACCTGAGAGGTTCATTTGGGTTGAATAATCATGGCACCTCCAACATTAACATTGATACAGATCCTCAGACGGATAAAGTACGCTTTATTCCAACCGATCCCCAGTACAAGGAGCTGCTACAATTCGTGAATAAGCTCTACAAGGACGGATTGCTCGAGCAGGATATTGTATCTGTTAAGAGTACGGAAGTGGATGCTAAAGGTATGGAAGGCCTGATCGGAGTCGTTGATAATGTCGATCCGGTTGCGATATACAATCAGCAAGGTTATGTTGGCATGCCAGTACTGAAGGGTCCTCATGGCGATCAGACATACAACGCCTATGGTTCTCCACTCGGTAATATCGGGATGTTCGTACTGACAGATAAAGCCCAAAACCCAGAGGCGATGATCCGCTGGATGGATTATTTCTACAGTGATGAGGGCATCAAAACGTTCTTCATGGGCTGGAAAGATGAGACGTATAAAGAAGACGCAGACGGTAACGTAGATTATGTCGATAATATTAAAAACAACCCGGATGGCCTTAATCTGGACCAGGCGGTAGGTCAATACCTGATCTGGCCGGGTGGATACTACCCTGGTTTTGTGAAGCAGAAATACTTCAAGGGTGCTGAAGGTCTGCCAACTTCGGTGGATAATGCGAAAAAAGCAGAGTCTCACATCTTACCACAAGATCAAATATGGCCTCCATTTAATTTCACGCAGGAAGAGCAGCGGGATCTGACCACTTTCCAGACAGATATTGAAACGTATGTAAATGAAATGCGTGACAAATTCATTACTGGAAATGAATCCTTTGACAATTGGGATCAGTATGTGGCAGCTCTCCAAAAGATGGGCGTAGAACGATATGTAGCCATCTATCAATCAGCAGCAGACCGTTATACCCAAGCGGATTAGAAGGTTCATCCGTAGATTTCAGATCATAAAGGAGTGAACAAATATGAGTCAACTGAAAGCAGTCCTGATTGGAGCAGGTGCGAGGGGAGCGGGTGGCTATGCACCCTATGCACTTGATTATCCGCATGAGCTTACCTTCATTGCGGTTGCCGAAGCCGATCCAGTGAGAAGAGCAAGATTTGCTGAGAAGCACGGGATTCCGCCGGAACACTGTTATGAGACTTGGGAGCCCCTGTTGGCTGAACCTAAGCTGGCTGATATTGCGGTTATTTGTACACAGGACAGAATGCATTATGGCCCAACGATGCAGGCTTTAGATAAGAAGTATCATGTTATGCTGGAGAAGCCGATGTCTCCTGATCCGAAGGAATGTCTTGAGATGGAACAAGCGGCCAGAGATAATGACCGGCTGCTGACGATCTGCCATGTGCTGCGGTACACACCGTTCTGGAATACAATCAAGAAGGTGATACAAGAAGGGCGTATCGGAGAAATTGTCTCCATTCAGTTGAATGAGAATGTGGGTTACTGGCATATTGCCCACAGCTTCGTGCGGGGAAATTGGAACAATTCCAACACATCCAGCCCGATGATCCTGTCCAAGTCATGCCATGATATGGACGTATTATCCTGGCTCGTGGATCAGCCTTGCCTTAAGGTCAGTTCGTTCGGATCTCTTAAACATTTTCATGAAGGCAATGCACCGGAAGGTTCCGCTGACCGATGCTTGGATTGTGCTGTAGAACCAACCTGTGCGTATTCTGCACCAAGATTTTATTTGAGTGACCAATTCAGGGGTTGGGCAGGACATTTTACACAGGAGCTGACAAAGCCGAATATCATAGAGGGCTTGCGTGATACCGATTACGGCCGGTGTGTATACCGGAGTGACAATAATGTGGTAGATCATCAGGTTGTGAATATGGAATTTGAAGGAGGAGCTACGGCCATGTTCAGTATGTGCGGCTTTACATTTGAGCAGGAACGTAGAATCCAGATCATGGGGACGAAAGGAGAACTTCGTGGTGAGGAAGATCAAATTACGGTGTACGACTTTTTGACACATCAAAAAACAGAAATCACAATCCCTTCTCAAACCAGTGGCCATGGTGGGGGAGATAGCGGCATTGTGAGGAATTTTCTGAATGAGGTGCGTCACTATAACGGTCAGGAAAGCCTGACATCGGCTGCGGCTTCCGTCCGGAGCCATCTGATCGCATTCGCAGCTGAAAAGTCGCGGCTGAACGGGGGCGAGTCTATCGATCTGAATGAATATGCCCGTCAGCTTATGGTGAAGGAAGAGCTATCTAAATAATCAGCAGTGTATCGATAAGCTGCCCCTCAAGGTATGAATATATTTTGAGGGACGGCTTTTTTTGTTCGTTTGGAATTCGAGAGTTTTCTTCACGGACCTTCAATACCATCACATCCACTAAGATAAACGGGAATCGGCTGTCGACTTAGGGCCAGTTATTCCATGACCCTACCAGGGGGGCTAACTGTAAGCAGAGGTCTGACACAATAGACTTGGAAAACGCCATGCCACAGAAGTTCGCCGGTAAGCTGAGTGACTTTGCGAATTAGTGCTTGTGTAATATACTTAGTATACTAATATTATGATGTCAGGGTGGTTTTGTGGAATTGCATTTATACGAGCAGATATATGTCTCTATTGTACAAGAGATTAAAGAAGGTCGATTAAAAGAAGGAGACCGAGTCTCTTCTGAAAAAGAGTTGGCTGAAAAATTTGGCGTCAGTCGTATTACATCTAAAAAGGCTCTGGAGAAATTGGCAGATTCTGGGGTTATTAAACGAATACAAGGAAAAGGTTCATATGTGGCCGATGGTATAATTGGAGGACAAGAATCGAAGCACTATTCAGAGGTAATAACGAACTTGGTGCCTGAGGATGATAAGCGGTTGATCGGTTTTATTATACCGAATTTTTCTGACGAGTTTGGCCTACAACTTCTTAGATCGATGGAAAAGCGGAGTGCTGAGCATAATTATCAACTCATTATTAAACGAACTTGCGGGGATCGGGATGAGGAAAAACGCGCGATCGACTTATTTATTGGTTTGGGTATCAAAGGATTAATCGTGACCCCCATTCATGGTCAACACTATAATTCGGAGCTGCTTCGACTTGTATTAGATCGGTTTCCAATCGTTTTGGTCGATAGATATCTAAAAGGAATTCCGGTTTGTTCGGTATACACAGACAATAAGAAAGCAGCCATGGATCTTACGCGGCATCTGATTAGCAAAGGTCATAAAAAAATTGCCTTTTTATCTCCGCCGGAAGAGAACACTTCAACATTGGAGGAAAGGCTGCTCGGATATACGTTTGCCTTCACTCAAGAAGGAATGAACTTGAACAAAGATTATGTATTAACGAACTTGAAGGGCACCCTTCCTATGAACATAAACGGGACAGCGATTAATAGTGATAAAGAAACAGTAAAGCATTTTTTGAAACAAAACCCTGATGTAAAGGCGTTTGTCGCGTCGGAATTTCTAATAGCTACCATGCTGGCTCAAGTCATCCACTCCATGGGGAAATCTTTGGAGGAATTCGAGATTGTTTGTTTCGACTCCCTGAACGATCACTTGGGTCAACCCATCTTCACACATATTAAGCAGGATGAGAATCAGATGGGTGAATTGGCAGTGGATATGCTAATCTCTCAGTTGCATGGAACAGCAGTTCCCGAGCTGAACATCATTGAACATCGTATGGTCGTGAAAAATAACAGGTAGGGTTAATACAAGCGCAGCTCAACAAAAGCAAGCATATTGTTCAAGGTGTCGAAAAGTCCCCGGGGGCTTATCGGCACCTTTTTTGATTTTTTTGATATCAGAAATAAACTTCGAAGCATGGACCTTCCTTACCTGGGAGATTAACGAACCTTGAAACGTCGATTTATATATCTAATTATAACCATACGTCATGAATATTTATGTCGTAATATTGCAATTGACATGCTTTATGATGTCATATTAATATACTTAGTATAACTGGTATAACCAGTAGGATTCTTATAAAAAATTCACTTCGTTCATCATTTTCTGATTTTAATAGTTCATATCACCAGTATTGTTAGCGCTTACATAAAATGTGGATTGATCAGAAAATGGAGTGGATTCTATAGGAATTCAAGTTAAACTAATTAATTTAACTTAAGGGGGACTTTGAATGAGGAGATCCAAAAAAATCGTATTTCCAATTCTTGTTTACTTTCTGGCTATGTCACTACTTGTAACCGCTTGCTCAACGAATGGAGGCTCAAGCGATCAGGACGGAGAGGGGAATACAACGGTTACGATGTGGCATGGTCTTACCTCCATTGATTTAGATAATTTGAATAAAGTCGTGAAGGCATTTGAGGAGAAAAATCCTACCATTAAAATGAAATTGGTTTATACAGAATCCAGCGAGGGATCCGATCAGAAGCTGCTGACTGCAGTCGCAGGCGGCAATCCTCCTGACGTTGCACTTTTCGACCGTTTTAAGGTCGGTACTTGGGCTGCGCAAGGTTCTCTGACTGACTTATCCTCGATGGCAGCAGAATCCGGAATTCTTAAGGAAATGTATTATCCATTTGCTTGGGAGGAGTCCAGTTATCAAGGAAAGCTTTATGCAATGCCGATGGATACGGACTCTCGCCTGCTATTTTACAATAAGGATCATTTCACAGAAGTAGGGCTCGATCCCAACAAACCACCACAAACGATCGCCGAGCTTGAAGCGGCTTCCGAAAAGTTAACCATTAAGGAAGGTAAACGTTTCAAACGGATCGGGTTCATCCCATGGTATTCGCAAGGCTGGCTGTATACTTGGGGATGGGCATTTGGAGGAGAATTCCAGGATGCTGCCACCGGCAAAATTACCGCCAATGATCCTAAAGTCGTTGAAGCGCTACAATGGATGACCGACTTCGGCAAAAAATACAATGTCGAGGATATTGCCGGATTCACAAGCGCAGCTGGCACGGAAGAAATGGATCCGTTCATTTCCGGTCAAGTCAGCATGAAGATAAGTGGAAACTTTACGGTGAAGGGTATCGAAAAATTTAAGCCGGATTTAAATTACGGTGTTGCACCAATACCGACCCCAACAGGTACTAATTTTACGACATGGTCGGGAGGCGGGTCCGCTATTATCCCTAAAGGCGCCAAGAACGTTGCTGCTGCTTGGAAATTCCTCGAATTCTTAGGGAAAGAAGAGGGGCAAACGTTATTAAACGCTGACTCTCAAATTTCTGTTATCGATTCGGTTAACGACAAGTACGGTTACAAGGACGATCCGATTATGAAGGAATTTATTAATATTTTGCCCAATTCACACAACCGCCCGGTTATTCCTGAAGGACAGCTGTTGTGGAATGAGTTAGCTTCCGCTACGGAAAAGGCTACCCGCGGTAACGGTACTCCGAAAGAGAACCTGGATAGAGTAACAGAGACTATTAATAAGGCTTTAGAAAAATACGACAAATAGGGTGCTTGGTAGGCAGGGAGAGAACTCTCTCTCCTTGCCTATTAATGAATGACAATTGGAAGGAGAATGCAAATGGCGAAACTGGCCGATTCAGTTCAAGTAAACGCAATTCCATCGGCAAGGAAACGAGCACTCCACAGAACTAACGTGATTGGGTGGCTGTTTGCTTCACCTTGGGCTATAGGGCTGCTATGCTTTTATGCAATTCCGATGCTAATGTCCATCTACTTCAGCTTCACTACTTACAGCATTCTGCAGCCTGGTGAATTTGTCGGAATGAGTAATTATAAAGATCTTTTCCATGATCCTCTGTTTTGGAAATCCATATACAACACGCTTTATTTCACCGTATTTTTTGTTCCATTAAGTATATTTTTCGGTGTGGCACTCGCTATGATGTTGAATATGAAGGTCAAGGGGATGGCTATATTCAGAACGATCTTTTTCTTGCCTACACTTGTTCCACAAGTGGCATTGGCTGTTCTGTGGATGTGGTTGTTACATCCAAACTTTGGATTGGTGAACGGGATGTTAGCGAATATCGGTATCGATGGGCCTTCTTGGCTTGGTGGTGAGTCGTGGTCAAAGCCTTCGCTCATCTTGATGTCGCTTTGGGGTATTGGGCAAGCTGTTGTCATCTACCTTGCTGGATTAGGAGATATCCCTGATGAGTACTATGAAGCAGCACAAATCGATGGAGCTAACTGGTTTCAGAAAACGAGAAAGGTAACCCTGCCTTTGCTCACTCCCGTTATTTTCTACAACCTTGTCATGGGAATGATCGGTGCATTTCAACAGTTTACTCTTCCCTATACGTTGACCAAAGGGCAAGGAACTCCTGCAAATTCCATGACTTTTTACGTCATGTATTTATATGAGAACGGATTCAGGTATTTCAAAATGGGTTATGCCTCCGCAATGGCCTGGATCTTATTTATTATCGTTATGGCATTAACCGGAATTATTTTTATTACGTCTAAACGCTGGGTTCATTATCAAGGGAAATAAGGAGGAGGAAGTAAGGGATGAATCCTACCGCTATCAAAAGAATCAATCGTGCGTTAGCCTATGTATGTCTAATTGTTGCTTCTGCATTTTTCATTATTCCGTTCATTTGGCTGCTCTCCACTTCTCTTAAACCACTCACACAAATCTTTACATTCCCACCAGAGTGGATTCCGCATCCAATTCTGTGGAGTAATTATTCCCGTGCCGTTGAGTATATCCCTTTCTGGACATATCTGAAAAACACGGCGATTATAACAATCGTTAGTACGCTGGGTGTGATCATATCCTGTCCCTTGGTTGCCTATAGCTTTGCCAAGTTAGAGTACCGTGGGAGAGGTATACTTTTCTTTGTTACCCTTGCTGTGATGATGATCCCCGGACAGGTGACGATGATTCCTCTATTCCTGCTGTTTACTAAATTAGGTTGGGTAGGAACATCTCTTCCACTGATTGTACCCCAGTTTTTTGGAGTGCCCATTTACATTTTTCTGTTGCGGCAATTTTTCATGGGACTGCCTGATGCCCTCCGCGAAGCGGCCCGCTTAGACGGCGCTAGTGAGTTCCGCATATATTTACAGATCATGTTTCCACTAGCCAAATCCGCCGTTTTAGCCGTGGCATTGTTTCAATTTATGGGGAGCTGGACTGATTTCATGGGCCCCTTGCTCTATTTAACCAATGAACCATCTTACACGGTTTCGCTCGGATTGCAGCAATTTCAGAGTCAAAAGGGATCCGAATGGGGTCTATTAATGGCCGTATCCACCTTGATGACATTGCCTATTATTGTTTTGTTCTTTTTTCTTCAAAAGACGTTTATTAGCGGCATTACATTTAGCGGTATAAAAGGTTGAACATCATAACGCTGGATAGGTCTGTTTGAAAAAGTTAATAAGCAAATAGGCAGCGATGTGTAAAGCAGAAGCTGCCTTTTTGCGTACCAAAATAAGAAGATTCAGGAGATCCTCGGCCACTCAAGCCTTAAGACAACCTGTCGGAGATGGAGGATTAGTCCTCTCTTCGTCTAATAATATATATGGGACATTAAGCGAATTCGTATATTTGCTCCTACGCGGGAAATGGGGTAGAACACCATGGTAATAGCCCAATTAAGTGTACAGGTTAGCTCGAACTTAGCAAAACAACAATGTGATCTGAAAGGTAATGCCAAGTTTAATGATAAGGGTGATTGATATGGAACGAGGACTCATTATATTTTTAAATGGTACGTCAAGTGCGGGAAAGACGAGCATCGCGATGGAATTGAAAAATCAGGGAGAGGTTCCGTTTCATCATCTGTCTGTAGATCAATTTGCCCAAAATTATGATCAGTTTATCGACAATACATACCCAGATATGAAACCAACGAGAGAAGTGGAACACCATGTGATGACAGATATCCTGTTCGACCCCATCAATTCGTTGTACTGTGCAACCATTAAACTGTTTTCGGAGATGGGTTTGAATGTCATCGTGGATACGGTCATCAGCAATGACAAGTGGTTTAACGGTTTTTATGATTTACTATCGGATTATCCGATATTGTTTGTAGGTGTACACTGCTCGAAAGAAGAACTCACCAGAAGAGAGCAGAGCAGAGGAGATCGCGCGATTGGACTCGCCCATTCCCAGTTCGACTACATATACGCCTATGATGAATATGATCTGGAAGTGAACACGGAAGAGCTTAGCTCAGCGGAATGTGCGGAAAAGATATTAAGTTATATAAATTCTAGTCAGGAATACTCGGCATTTAAGAAATTAAGTAGAAGAGAGGTTAGTGTTTCATAGAACATGGATGCCTGAATCACATCATATTCATGCTTTAGGCGATACTGCACTTCGTTTTACTTGAGAAAAAAGAAGCCGGTGAATTAAATATCCGGCTTCTTTTTTTCGAACTCTCACAATAAAGAAAAGATTCTCCCTACACAAAGCGTTGAGTAACTGCTAAGTTAAGTTTTTCACTTTTTTATTTTGTCTAAAGGTACGTTAATAGTTGTTGACTCCATCGGGGTTACGGTTGTTCCATTTTGTTCAATCAAGGAAATCGTTAATTCTATAGATTCTTGATTGTCTAAATCAATAGAAATCGACCTGCGTTGAAACTCATCAAACAAGCCTTCAGCTTTAACAATGGTATCTTGATTATACAATTGTCCGTTTTTATCGCGGATCGTAACTTGAAAAATTCGATCTGGAATCTTTTTAGATGGATTCGGTTGATACTCTCTTTTACTGTACCATAAGCCAAATTGCAGTTTTTTTGAATTAGGCAGGTAATAGAGCTTAGTAAGATGCACTTTCGAATCAGACAAAGTCTGATTTTGATCTGTAAGTTGAATTGGCTCTTCATGGTTATTATATGGATCTTCCCATTGTAATGGTAATGTAGATCCTGTTTTAAGAGAGATGAGTTCTCTGTCTGCATACCAATAAATCCCTACTAGAATAATGATGACTGATAGAAGTAAAATGATAACATTTCTTTTCACATAACATCCCTACCATCTTTAATTGTTAGACCGTTCCGTTTTGTATTTTGATGATAATCATTATTAAACCATATAATGGATTTTAAATGAGTGAAAGTGAATTATATTCATTAGTCGGTAAAAAAGAATATTGGTATTTGTTTGGGGAGAGAGATTTCCCCGAATGAAATACCCGTCGGTTCAATCGTCTACTGTTATCCATCCAGAGAAATTGATTGATAGTTTGCTTGGATGAAGCTATATACATCTTGAAATGATGGTAAGGAGGGCGACTCTATGAATCCAGAAGATCATATCCAACACATGTTACAGGCAATCATTGAGAAAACACAATCCATCATCAACGACAGTCGTAAGCGATCTTTCGGCTCTTTGGAGTATTTCTTGAAACATGTTCTAGTGTATCGAGATAAACAGCAATACATGTCTAACGAGTGGCATATCCGCACACCGCGCTGGCTAGGAGAGTGTGGAAATACGTCGGAGGAAGAAGAGCTCCTTTCAGACATCTACCGACTGCAAGCGTATATCGCTGAGAAATTAAAGGGCGGATAAGTCGCTCGCCATGTCGCATTAGTCCGACTCAAATGTCGCAAAAGTACATGGTAACGCGATGCGGAGATCGTTTATACTCTCTTTATGTTTCGATAATGAAAATCATTATCAGTATTATACATAAGGGGGATTCATCATGAATCAAGGAACAAAGGGGCAGGCTGCCGGAAGCAAGGCATATGCTGCTCGCAAATCACGATTATTCATGGGCTTGATGTTAGCCCTTATTCTTGTCCTGACGGCTTGCGGTGCCGGAACAGGTACAGATAGCAGCAAACCGTCTGCGGCAACGCCAGCAGAGACACCTACGAATGAAGAAACTCAGACTGCCGGAGCTTTTCCCGTAACGATCACGCATATGAAGGGTGAGCTGACGCTAAACGAAAAACCTAAGAAAATTGCGGTGCTTGATGTTAAGTTTCTCGATCAAATGTTAGGGGTTGGCGAGAAGCCGGCTGGCAGTGTTATCGCTGGAGGCAACACCGATTTTCCTGAATACTTAGGCGACCAGCCGAGTGACGTACAGGTTCTGGGTACACGGGACGAGCCTAATTTGGAAGCGATTGTAGAACTAGATCCAGACCTGATTATCATGACCGACTTTCAAGAGAAGCAGTATGAGAGTGTAAGTAAAATTGCACCGACCCTTGTACTCGATTTCTACGAAGACTGGCGGGATACTTTAGCCACAGTTGCTAAGATTACAGACAAGCAGGACGAGGCAGAGAAAGTGCGCACGGCGTATGAGGAAAAAGTTGCTGGAATGAAGACAAAGCTGGCGGAGAAGCTGGGTGATGAGACGGTAGCGCTGATTCGTCCGCGTAAAGAAGGCATTCGTGTTCATGGGATTGAGCATCGTACAGGTGTTATTCTGTATCAGGATCTGGGCTTGAATATGCCTGCACTGGTTGAGGGAATCAAGGATGATACTTCTGTTGAAATCTCAATGGAGAAGGTGCCTGAGATTGGCGCAGATCGTTATTTTGTACTGTCAGATGAACTGTTTGCGGCAGAAGCTGAGGCTATGGTAAGTAATCCTGTATGGAAGTCCCTTGATGCTGTAAAAAATAACCGCACGTATGACGTAAACTCAACACTTTGGATCGCATATTACGGACCTCTTGCGATTAATCTTATTGTAGATCAGGCATCGGAAGCTCTGCTCGGATCGAATTAATATGACCCATTATCTCTCGACAGACTTATGGAAAGAGACAGTGAAGGATCATTCGATTTTGCTTGGTGAGCTGCCTGAACATAGTGTCCGTACCATTGCTTTGAGTGAGTTGCATGACGAAGCAGCATGTCGGGAGTATATCAGCTGGTTTCAGGAGTATATCGATGCACCTGAAATGAAGGTTGCCGCTTCGATGTTAGCCAAGCGAATTGGCTATCTGTGGACCGCGCCTCTGGTGATAGCGATGACTTTTCATCACCAGCATGTTACCTTTCAGTTGGAGAACAGCTTTCTCTATCATCCAACGCTCGCAGATCATGAGGGCGGTACACGGTTTCCTTTTCTAGCGGTGAACGGAATTGGGGCTGAAGCACTGACTGGAGACAGGAACGTATGGCGGGAAAAGGTGCTCGAGGAGATGTTTGCGGTACAGCTTACACCTCTGTTAAAGACGCTTGCTGCGATTGCGCCTCTTTCGATGAGTATTCTCTGGGAGAACATTATGGTACGTATCGGCCGACTATTCGCTCCTGCTGAAGCCGAGACTGAGCAGGAAAGTAAGATCATTCGAGAGGACTTTTCATATCTGACGCAGGTGGCATCCGGGGAAGTGTTCGGTGTGAGAAAGAATCCGTTGACCCGCTTCACCGATTGTAAGGACAATGTGCACGTTGCGAAAAGCGAGCGGATCACCTGTTGTTTTTATTATCAAATGTCAGGGGAATATTGCAGAAAATGTCCGAAAATTGACAATGAGAATAAATCTCAATTAAAATGACAACAGCAACCATTTTACCTTTGCTATTGTCAGGAGATGAGAGAAATGCCGCTGCAAGAACAGACAAGTCTATGGAGTGATACAACGATCAAGATGCTTGACGGGTATAGCGGTACTTTGCAGACAGGCAGTGTTCTTAGCGAAACTCAATTAACTTCAAATGTGTTGCTGCTGGCATGCGGAGGGGAAGGGGAGCTTGCAATGAATGGTGAGGTTTGCCACATTGGAGCTTCTTTTGCCTGTCATGTGGTGGAGGGCACATCCTTCACGCTGACCGCCAGATCAGACGAACTTTATTATATCGTGATCAAGTATAAGGCTTCTTCCATGGAAGGAGCCTCTCATGTTATACCCTCGTATCGCAAACACCCACTGCAAACTTCGTTTATTCAGAATCCGGTGACTCAAGCGGAATGGATCGAGAATGCGGAAAAAATCGTTGCCAAATGGCGCCGCGGCGAAGGGCTGGAACGTTTTTATGCCAACGCACTGCTCCAGGGCATGATCTACGAGCTGGTTATGGCGTATGAACGTGGTCAGGGAGGAGCGGAGTCCGACATGGTGGATGTTGTCGCTTCCTATATAACGTCGCATTTTCGCCAGAATCTGGAGCTTAAAGAGTTGGCAGTCCTTGCGGGATGCGGTGTAAGACAGCTACAACGCCGATTCAAACAAGAGAAGCAGCTCGGACCAATGGAATATGTCATTCAGCTGCGCATGGAGAGTGCCTCGCGGATGCTGCGTCATACGGATGCTTCCATTGGCGAAATTGC
The DNA here is from genome assembly GCF_900107875.1 of Paenibacillus sp. 276b. NCBI lineage: Bacteria > Bacillati > Bacillota > Bacilli > Caryophanales > Paenibacillaceae > Paenibacillus > Paenibacillus sp. 276b. Next base: position 724,569 of record NZ_FNRR01000002.1, read on the forward strand.
TGACAAAATGGGCTATCGCGACATGTATTATTTCAGCAGGGCGTTTAAGAAATATTATGGGGTCCCACCGCTGCATTACCGGCTTGCTGCCGCTTCGGAAACAGATGCAAACTATGCTCATTCCTTGCTGCGGAATCGATTGGCTTCTTCGTACGAGTCGGGCCAAGGCCCGGTGATATGCCATATGCGAGGTGAATATCCTGTCACCAGTGCTCCACAGCGTATCGCCGTACTCGATGTGCAATATGCCGATCACCTGCTTGCGCTTGGGTTGCATCCAGCAGGAAGTGTAGGAGTGGGAAGTGCAGTGTTAACGTTCCCTCAATCGCTCCGGGCAGGACTTCAGCATACCGAATTGCTCGGAACGTATGAGTACCCCGATCTGCTTGCTGTGGAACGACTGTCTCCAGATCTGATTATTTGCACCGAGGTGCATGATCAGCACGTTGAACGGTTAAGCCGAATCGCTCCAGTTCTCATGTTTAAACGCAATGAGAGCTGGCAGACCATTCTGAGCCTGTTCGGTGAACTGACAGGTAAGCGAGCAGAGGCAAAGCGAATACTTGCGGATTATCATCGACGAACCGCATTGCTGTCAGAAGAACTTGCAACAGTCCTCGCAGGTAAGAGCGTAGCACTGATTCGTCCACTAGATTCTCTGGTTCGCGTACATTCTGCCTCGCATCGTACCGGTGCAGTGCTGTACCGTGACCTAGGTTTACCAGCTCCATCATTTGTGGCAGATACTTCCGACACAGCTTATCATATTTCAGTTGAAAGACTACCAGCTGTACATGCCAGCCACTATTTTTTGCTTAGCAATGAAATGATGCAAGAGGGAATAATATCCGCGACAGAGCAGCGTGTCTGGGGGATGCTCGATGCGAGTGAGCGCCAGCACATACACTCGGTCGATGCCGCGACATGGATCGGCTGTTATGGACCAACAGGCATCAATGGCATTGTGGATCAGATTGAACAGGCGTTGTTGGCTTGAGGGGTTATGATTTTTTTGTTGTTTGTAAAGCGGCAAGGTAGCTCTTTGATACGGCTCATCGTAAATCATATTATAACTTATTGAAATTGCTTGCAGATTTAATATTGACGGTAATTGCAATTTAGTCTCACGTAATGTAAAATTACTTAACGGAAAAACATGGAAGGGGTGGGGGTATGAGGTGGAAACGGAAGACTTACATTCAGTCGACTTGCGTAATTTCATATTTCCATTCCATTAGGACACTAAAGCATTTATTGCTTTAGTGTTTTTATTTTATGGGGGTGTAATAATTGTCAAGGTACAAAAGGGTTCTCGTTAAGCTAAGTGGTGGAGCAGTAGCAGGAAACTCTGAATTTGGTTTTGAGCCAGAAAGGTTAGACCATATTGCGGATGAAATTATGTCAGTAGTAAATTTAGGCGTTGAAGTATCGTTAGTTATAGGTGGGGGTAACATTTTCAGAGGTAATATGGCGGAAAGCTGGGGGATAGAAAGGGCAGAAGCTGATAACATTGGGACGCTTGCGACTGTAGTAAATAGTTTAATGCTTCGTGGAGTTCTTAAAGCCAAGACCAAAAAGGAAGTACGAGTAATGACGGCAATACCTATTACTTCAGTTGCAGAACCATACATCCGTCTAAGAGCAATCCACCATCTAGAAAAAGGCTATATTGTAATTTTTGCAGGGGGGAACGGTCAACCTTACGTTACAACAGACTATCCTTCAGTACAAAGAGCCATCGAGGTTAATTGTGACGCTATATTAGTTGCAAAGCAAGGTGTTAATGGTGTTCTTAATGCAGACCCTAAATTTGATAAAGATGCAAGGAAATTTCGTTCGCTTCATTACAACGACGTTTTAAAACACAACTTAAAGGTAATGGACCAATCAGCTTTCATTTTAGCAAGAGACTACAATCTGCCAATGCATGTGTTTAACTTCGATAAACCAGGCTCGATGAAAGAAATTTGTGAAGGTAAGAATAACGGTACGATAATTAGTGGCGAATCAGTTTCAGAGTTGGAATGAAATATGTTAGCAATACTACTCTCCCTTGATTTAGCGAAACGATAGTTCCACAAAAGAGAAGTTCTATTCAAAATCCCACTCGGGCATGGAGTGGGATTTTGTTTATGGTTCCACAAAGTCAGACCTCCCAAGCTTAAAGCAAGTTAGATATTCAGAATCCTTTAAGTCGGGGTAATACCAGCGTTGCTGTTACCAAGTGCAAGTGTATGGGTTAGATTGGAAATTGTTGTTTGTGATTTAGATAACATAAAGTTAACCTTATTCATAAATAATGTGAATTTTATGTCATTCCTCGCTTCAATTGCTCTGATATAATTTCTGCTAGAGCGAACCTCTCAGTAAACAAGTAACAACTCAACCAGAACAAAACACTGAGGCAAAACTTTAAAGTCATCGGAAAGTAAAGAAAAAGTATCGCCCCATTTGTTATACAGTAGTGAAGAATTATTCGCTGTATGGAAGTAGCTTGTAGCACATGGTGATATAAAAAGAAGGAACAGAAGATTTTAATCCATACGGGGATTAATTCAGTTAACAAGCGAGTAAACATGCGAAATCATAACTTCATAGTAGGAGTGTGAGATATGAAAAAAACAATATTGGCTTGTATGATGATAATGTTGATGCTAGCATCGCCTTGTGGAAATGTTGAAAAGACATCCAATCCCAATACTTCTAGTGAGCCTAAACCTGAAACTCAGGAGGCTATTATTCAAAAAAACACATCCGATTATTGTACGGTAGACCGTATAAGCTTGGATAGTGAAACTGAAAAATATTTCTATGGAACTTGGAAAGTTGAGAAGCTTTTAGGATTTGCAAATTCATATAATGATGCTTCTGAATATCCAACAGGGCAAAAATTTATTGGAGATAAAGTTATAATCGAAAAAGACTTTTTTTCATCAAAAGGACTTAAAAAGTATAAGAAATATCAATATGAACTAAAAAATCCATTATATCAGATTACGGCGACATGCTATAACTCTGACTCTTTTTATAGATATTATAAAATAGATATCCCAGACTTACATATAAATGATGAAATAAAGGCAATAGATATAAGTGACTCTTCTACAAAAATGAGCATACCTGTAAGTTTAAGCTTTTTGGCTGTTAATAACGATAGGCTTATCTTGTTATCAGAGGCAACTATTTTTGAGCTTAAAAAAATTATTGATTAACTGATTAAATGAATTAAGGTTATGTAATAAGTTCTGTGCTAATTTTTAAACAAGAAAGGTCAGTCTCTTTAGGCTGACCTTTCTTGTTTATGTCGTAAAACGTGTAAACTGCAGTGTATTAACTGGATATTTGTGAGTATAACCCATGCCTTTACTAATTTTGAACAATTATCGATTTCTTCTTTTGATCCGTATGGATAAGGGTTTGAGAAAATTAATGATTATCCCTTATTCGCCAATTCACCTTCTTAAATGTAACAATATGGGTTATCATATACGTAGTTCAGGCACTAGTAGATGGGATATGTTGTATTTGTGAAATACAAAAATTAGATATTATATGAATTCAATTGACAATTACGAGGTGATTCAATGAGAAAAAACATAGCAATAATCATACTAATGGTTGGATTGATAATAAGCATGTTTTTCAACTATCAATTCAAAGCGTACAAAGACAATCAAGAAGTTGATTACACGGTTAACTGAATCATGGAACTCAAATGGGTATAAAAGAATCAATCTACAATTTAGATAATGTGATAAAAAGCTTAGAGGACAATTCTTCGAAGGAAACAGTCATACATGCATTAGGAAATGTGGCAGTATCTTTGAAAGTGGGTGAAGAATCATTCGTCTTTCTGAAATCCGACTTCCGGGAAGATCAATTATCTTCAACCTATTTAATCTATAATGTGTTTAGAGATATGTATACGCATATAAGAGTAGAAATCATAGGCGAAATATTATCGAATAAGATATCGCTAGAAAAAGAATCGAGAAATCAACTGATTAAGGATATAGGAGTTCTTAAGCAAGATTTGGAGTATATTGATAGTCAATTTAACGAGGATATTCTGAAAGAACAAAGTCCTAAGTGGATTGAAGATAAATGGAAAGAGTTAATTGGAGAGATTGTAAATAGAAATTCGGATTTTAAGTTATATGAAAGAATTAAAATGAAATACAATCTATAAGTAGTTTGTGGAAGGCAATTGACACCTAAATAACAACATATCTACAACCGCGTTGCTTTCACTTCTCGGTTTACCGAGGGTATTTGAAGAAGTGGAGTCAGCAGGTACCCTGTACTACCTTACTGATTTGCGACAAGTCGCTGCACTCTTTAAGGTAGTGAGGGTTCGTAGATGTAAGAACACTTTATGAAATTCTCGATAAAACTTTTTTGGGGAGAACTGATGAAACCATTACAAATTATCAAAATGCCTCCATATTTTAAGATTCTTAATTGTAATATCACCGAGGTTCTAGATGGATTATTAATAGAAGACAATTCTATTTTATTTTTAGACATTTACCATGAAGAAGATCTCGATACCTACTTATCTAAAAATAAAGTATTAAAGTTAGATAATGTGATACAAATAATCGATAACTCAAATAAGATGAGTTTTATACCATATATCAAATCTAAGAAAGATTTTAATCAATATAGGTATCAAGACTGGGACTTTTCTTGTATTGTCTTTGATAAAAATTTAAAGAGTCTTTTCTACATAAGAGGGATAGAGGACGCAGGAGAGAACGGAATTAGAATAAAAGAAATGGAGCCAAACTTATATAATAAATATTTTTTTAATTATCAAGAATAGAAAGTAACTCTTAAGTAGATGAGTAAGGAGGGACATCATGAAGCTTTTTCGTGGAAAAGAAGACTTAATTCAAGGTACTGATCTTATAAAACCTTCAATATATACGCCTTTTGGAACAATTGAACTTTCTCTTGCTCTCTCCAGCGAATGTTATCTTCCTACTCACTGTGCCCAGCTCAAACATGGCGGCTCACTATACCAGTATTACTACGACTCGTTTGATTACGAGTTATTGCTCTGTAATCTGGACCATAATCTTTCTTTACCTCAGGAAGTAGACGAATGCTGGGGAGCCGTATTTAGACTCAAACCCAATGCGTATAATCAGATAAGCACGTGTAGCTTTTCTGCTTTGTGGAAAGAGGGATATAGCTGGGAAGATTACGGAGATGACACTGGAGAAAATCTTGAAGCTGTCGAATATGAGAATGAACAATACCGTCTACACATAGGAACTCAAGAAAAACCACTGATAATGCGAAAACGAATCCAAGGTGATATGATTCCTAAATCTCTTGCTTTAAACTCTGATTTTGAGAAGTATAGTTTTGTCTTACATTCTGATCAAGGTATTGAAGTATCTATGACAGAGATGGATTGCTTTCTGATCGACATCTTACTGAGCGGAGCTTGCAGAAAGTATTTGAAGAAGCAGGACGACGTGCAGGAATTGTGAAAAAAGGTGAGTATTCACGCTCTGAGACACTCCTCCACCACTCATTTGCTGGAAAACGGGACAGATCTATGATACATTCAGGAGTTACTCGGTCATACGAGTGCATGAACAACTTAGAGATATATGCATGTTAGTAGGAAAAATATTCAGGTATTCAAAGCCCACTCGATGTATGGACATGGGAGTTTAAGTTTCCTGATTATTCAGAGGAACATCACTTAACATCATATTCACGCTACGCGGAAATTCGTTCTAGGTCTTGTATTCGCCGGTATGCATGATATGAAGCGTAAGAACGTAAAAGAAAAAAGAATCGGCGAACCGATTCTCAAAGTAAGTTTCATTATTAAGGCGTAAAAAAACAATTTTCACATGATAGCAAAATCTACGTCAATTTAACTGAGTAGCTAAGCTTATCTCAATCTTGCACTTTATGATAATTACCAGTCCATGGATCAAAAACGTATGAATTTACTTCTGAATTTTTTTCTACAGAAAACATATAACCTTTTTTAATTTCATTAGATTCATCTTCTATTAAAGTATTCTTCTGCTTATTAACCACATAAGGTTCTTCTAAATTCTGAGTGACCTTATCTACCGCACTTTCATACGTGTATTGAGGAAGTGTAGTTATTGCATAAATTGGAATGAATATCAAAAAGAGTGTTTGTAAAAAAAATGCTATTTCTCTACGCTTTTTACTTAGTTGAACTTTTAAGAAATAACTCAACACTATGAAAAAGACTAACGCTCCAATAAAAGGAAACAGATCTAAAATATTATTGTAACGATATTGTAAAAAAATTAAAAAAGATATTTCTATCAGAGAAGCAATAATTATTAGTTTTCTATACATCATATCTCCTTTGAATAAGTAGTTGAAGCCAAATCAATGACATCAACTTATCTTAAATATATATTGAGTGGACTGTTTCGAAATAGCCTTAGTTAAGAAGCCAAGCATTATAGGCTCCGATTATGCAAAGATCAGTATTACTTCTTCCTTCGCCTTCAACTCTAATTGGTACCCATTCAACTTTTCCGTTCTTTGTATTAATCACTTTAGCATCTACGATCGTTCGCTTACTGCGCAGTCCAATCTTCCCGTTAGATCTTACTTCCAAGTCTTGTGCAGCAAATCTTCCATAAACTTGACCAGTAATAGCTTTGGTGATCTTATCAGCAACAATAGTTGAGCCCAGCGCTGCGAGAATAGCTACAATTATACCACCTGTGCCGACTGTGATAAGGCCGATAATCACGCCTACTATGATTGAAACTTTAGTTCCTTTATCATAATTAAGATTATAAGTTTGTCCAAAAGTGATTTTTTCTTGTTTATATAAATAACCCCATTGCTTCACATTTGGATTAGAATTGTATGCTGAATCTACAAACGTCCAATTACTAGCAGCACTAGTAGCAAAAGATTCATTGTTGCTAATCATCGGATCTGGAGCAACTTTTTCAATATAGTCACTCTCATTAGAATATTCTACTTTCCCATCATTATCAATTGTCATCATATCTCTTGTTTCTTTGTTTTTAATTGTTTGAGATTCTTTTTCGCCATTTACATAAGAAGTTACAATATATTCTTTGTCTGTTTCTTCAATTGAAACTTCCAATGTACTGCCATCCTCAGTAGGGATAACGTATGTACCCGATTCATTAGTGGTACTAGTAGTGGAGCTAAATCCACTAGCCCCTGCTACTTGAACACTTAAAATACCAACAATTAGCAGGCAAGACAACAATGACGTAAATAATTTTTTCATACGAACACTCCTTTAATTAATATACTTTTAAAACGTTTTATACCCAATCATTTCCTAATATAATACATAATATCATTTAAGGCAAATGATTATCTTTTCACCATGAGTTGTTTTTAAAGAAAGTCTGACCTCCTTCCAAGCGAATTTGGTGTATAAATTGGTGAAGATGGATCCCCTCCATCTTTGTCTCGAAGGAAATGTTATGATACAGGAACAATATTTGAATTCAGGTGCATATGATAAAATGATAGAAAGTTTTAATAATACGAATAACAGGAGGTATAACACATGAAATGGCAAGAGGTTAGAGAACTGTTTCCTGACCAATTTGTTCTGGTTTCTATCATTCATTATCATGAGGAAGATAACAAAAAAATCGTAGATGAAGTTGCACCAATTCGTACCGTATCAGAACAAGATGCGAATAAAGAGTTTTCTCGAGTAGAGCCTGGTAACGTTGTATATCATACGTCGAATCAAGACTTTGTGATTCATCTCCGTAAAGATCCATTAATGAGAGTGAGACGTAATAGGTAAAAACAACAACAGTTTATTATTGACTTGAAGTTACTAGAGTTACGTAAGTAAATTTTGAAATAACGGCTATGGTGAAATCTACTTAGAAGGAGAAGCTATACTGGGCCTTGTAACTTACCTTGATCTCAAGAAACAAGAGCAGTTCATAACGGTCGGACAAATTGTAGATGTGAAGAAGAGCAAAAATATTATTATAGTCAGAGGATTGGGACGAGGTAATAGCAAAGTTTTAATCAAAGATACTCCTATTCTGAATATAATGCAGCCAAATGACCTGATTGAAATCACGAGATTAAAATATACAAAAATGATAACGAAAAAAGTGTATAAGGACCAAGAGATACAACTTTGAGCAAGTGGTGGAAGAGTTGTAGTACTTTACATAAAATAGAGGATGAATTTTGATATACGTCTAAGGTAGAAGGAGAGAATGTAAATGAACAACATAGACTCTCATAATTGCAACCTAAATATAAGGTATGACCTGCCTGATGAAATGTGGGATAAAGTTTCTAGCGTATATGAGCGTATGCCAGGGTGGATTGGTTATAAAAGTGGAATTCCATATTGGTTTGGAACTGAAGAGGAAGATGTTTTCATTGAAGCATCCGTTGAGCCCAGTGGATTATCATTTTATGCACAGATGGATAGCGATGTATGAATGTCTTGGATAGAAACATTTAAGTTGGAAGCGTCAAAAGTGTTGGGCTTTGATATTGGTGAACCTGAAGATGGATATGTGTGATGAAGCCCAGTTTTTTCTCCCAATGATGGGGGTGTTCGTATCCAGTGGCTTGTGATTACAGGAACATGATAGGAAAGAACTGAGAATAGATAATTAAAGAGACATTCAGGATTTAAGAAAAATAAAATAGAGGAGTTCCTGAATTGAAGAATCCAAAGCGTTCAATGATTTTAATATTTCTTTTAATAATAGTAGCCCTAAGTGGTTGTAGTTCAAACAGTATGAAGGCGGATGAAATTGTTGAGGACGGGTTAATAATAAACTCGATTTCAATTGGACTGGGAGGGAGTGAAGAAGATGCAGGTATAACAGTCGTAACATATAATTTCAATCTATGGAATAGAACCAATAAATCAATAATGCTAAAAACAGTTGAGCCAATCATAAGTAAGGATATTCAGAATCAATTAATCGATAGAGACATTAAATTAAACATAAATGAGAAAATTGATGGTAATAGTTCGGAAGCAGTGGCGGGTACTTTTAGATTAGATACAAAAGGGCTTGATAAAGAAGGAATAATTAAGTTAAACATTAATGTTAAAGAATTTAATATAGCAATTGAACAAGTCATAGGAATGAATGAAGTTAATGAAGTAAATAACTAATTTCAGATAACTCCAAGAAAACATATCTAACAAAGAGGTGTATCTTTATGGAAAGAAAAAAAGAGGAAAACAATCAGATGGGTGTAATTCCAGAGCACCATAGCCCTGTACGACATATCCTTAATGAAGCAAACGGACTACACAACAATCAATTTATAGATAGTTTTAAGAAAGCTGCAGATACTCCAGATGCATATGTAATTATGGAAGGTGATGATGGAGGACAAATCTACTTGTCTTGCCCTATGAAACTAGTAAATTGCAGTGAGGAGACATTACATACTCTATTAAAAGATCTAGATACCATTGCATGGGACTGTAATGAGGGAGAAGGCCAAGGACTATTTTACGAAAAACTCTTTCCTGGTGATGGGATTAGTGGAGGTATGGGGGGAGGAGATGTTGAGGAAGGACTATGGATTCATGAAGAATTTATTGATTTACAATTATATGATGAAATTCATGAAGTCATATTAGGCAATAAAGAAAGAATAACAAAGTAATAAAATGAATGAATCATAAGGCCCATCAACATCGGATAACAAAGTGTTCATGTGGATGGGCAAACTGTTGAAGTACTGCATACAGAGAAAAAGGAATATGTGAGGTTAGCTATGGGCGTAAGAAAAAAATATAAACGTAAAATCGTTCGATCCAATCGATTATTTTATTGGTATGTTGAACCGGATATTGACGATGAAGGAATAATCAAATTACATATCGTTTCTGAGGATAAGAAGTTAATCGTCACTTATGAAGTGGGACAACACAGTGTTAAGAACAAACCTCCACATATAGTCATCATCGGAGAAGAATTCGAAGGCTGGACAACAGAATATATAGGATACAGAAGAGTACTAACACCGAAATGGAGCGATGAGATCATCATGCCAAAATTGATAGGTGAAATTATTGATTGGTGCCTTTTGATAGATAAAGAGATCATCGTTAATTGGAAAGGTGAACTTCTGCGACCTATCTCTTGAATGGAGTTTAATTGCATTTGAGAAAAGGGCTCTAGTTCAAATTGTTCAGTGGCTTATTGCTGCAGGTATTTGACACAGGTAATAAATGAACAGTAAAATCCAGATATTCCCTGAATTCAGAAACTAAATATTTAATTAGTAGGTGTGAGGTATTCTATGACGAGAATTATGGTTACGCCAGAGCAACTTTTCGCAATTAGTAAACAGTTCTCTACAGCTTATACTACTCTTCAACACATGAATGAAAGTCTTCTACGAAGCATGACTGATATAGAAGCGAACTGGGATGGGAGTACTAGAGAAAGGTTCTACTATGATTTCAAGAAGTCACAGCTTGTTATGACTGAAGTTGTCACACTTATGAGTTCAATATCAACTGTGTTACATAACCATGGAGAACGATTTCTCCAAGCTGATCACGGGTCGGAAGGGCAAGTAGACATGAACTGTTTACCACCACCACCGAATGCTTGTGGCCCACAGGAAGGTGTAGACGATCGGAATGCAGTTGAGAAGTCTGTAGATAGTTTAAAAGAGCTAGGACAAGCATTTATACAATCGGCAGATGACCGATATCAGAAGAGATATGATAGTGTAGGCGGATTTCTGGATTACTGGACATTTGGTATTCCGAGTGGACTCGTAAACGGGTATGTTGATCGAGCTGACAAAGCTTTTGAGTCGCCTCAAGACACACTGAACTGGTTGACATTTGGAGTCCATGGAACGATTAGAGAAGCCGTTTTACCTACAAATGCTTGGTCAAGTGAACATTGGTCAAGTATGCTCGGTACAGGTGGTATGGTATTAGGCGTTAGCTCTGTTTTCAAACCTAAGCTGCATATGGATACCCCTGTCAAATACGATGGCGCGGTAGATTTTAGACAGATTCTCAGTGACGGACAACGCAATGAGCTTCCGCTGACGGATAACCAAAAGATTGAGATAAAGAGTTACTTGAACAAGCTTGATTTCCCCGAAGAAAATATCTTAATCGCACAACCTGGTTATTATGATACCTGGAATACAGGCATGATGTATAATCGCTTGGTCATCAATACGGATGTCTTACCAGCAGCAGCCCCGGGAGTAGGGACTTTGAGTGCGAATACACGCATTTCAATGAATGCTACACTAGCTCACGAGATTGTTGGGCACTATGAGGCTTCTATCGCAGGCAGATCGTTCCCACTTTATGATCTTCCTCCTGAAGTCATCAAAAGAAACTATGCTCTTGATGAGGCTCAGGCAAGTATCCGGGCAGCAAGGTTTGCTCCTGAACTCAATTCTACTGAACGGTATGCTTTATTGAGAGATGCGATGGTTAGACTTCGTAATGCCGATCTCAGAGTGCGAGATGTCAAAGGCGAGCTATTCATAGATCAGAGATAAGGAGGCCATACAATGGAAACTAAAATGCTGTTTGGCGTGGGGTTAGTCTTCGATACTCCGGAATTTGGAACCATCGTTATGGGGGCTAATGAAGAGTTGGATGAACTACTGCCTTCGACAATCAAAGAGATGATCGGTGAGCAGATTATCATCAAAAAAACGGATGGGGAAGAGCAAATATTTGAAGTTGTTTCTACTCAAATTAACCATTCTATAGCCGGTAAAAAAAATATCGGTATATGTTTGGGTAAAAGTATATCCCCAGACGAAATACCTGCGGGTTCAATCGTCTACTATTATCCATGAGGACAAATTGACAGTAGGTATGCTTTGTTGAAGCTACATGGAATGGCAGTTTTTTATTGCACTGGCTGCGCATCTTTACTTTTAAAGATCATATATGTTCCGAAAGCATCGGAAGGTCATCTGATTCCCTTTTTGGGATGAGGATAGCCTTCCTTTTTATTTCTCAAGATTGCGGAGAAAGACATAGACTCAAACAAAGGAGAGTTTCTTATGAACGATGATACTACAACGGAAAAGAAGATTACCATAACTAAAGGTTCTACTCATTCATTGCATATTCGTTGTCCTTATAACCCTGCATATATTCAGCGCATTCGCCAGATTACGGGCAGAAAGTGGGAAACCAAACAGAAAATGTGGATCATACCCTACACTATTGCGGCCATCCAGGAGTTTACGAGCCAGTTTGATCCAGATGAAGTTCAGATTACCCCGGAGTTGTGGGTTGACAATGAAGAACTGCAGCAATGGAAAGCTAATAGGGGAAACAACCAGTGGAGCAAAGAACCGTTACAGAAGGCACTAAAGTTACGAGGATATAGTCGTAAAACGATCAAAGCGTATTGTAATCAGGTCGAGCGTTTTCTAAGCAGCCTTAGCCTTAAAAATAAGGATGTCACTACTTCCAATGTTCAGATGTATTGTTTAGGTTTGCTGGAGCGAGGAATTTCCCATTCTAGCGTGAATCAGGCCATTAGCGCGCTCCGCTTCTATTGCAAACATGTGCTCCATCATCCTACGGATATCCAGTATATTCGTCCCAAGAAGCAGACCAAGCTTCCGCAAGTGTTGTCCGAAAAGGAAGTTGCTCAATTACTTAAATCCGTAACCAACCCTAAACATAAGGCCATATTTTTTCTGACCTATTCTTCCGGGCTTCGTGCAGGTGAAGTTGTGCGTCTGCGTTGCACCGATCTGGATATTGAAATGCAGACACTCATTGTGAGACAGGGAAAGGGTCAAAAGGATTGGAGGACGCTTCTTTCAAGCCTCGCCTAGGATATGGTGGAGAAATACATAGATGAATACAGACCCAATCGTTGGCTGTTTCCGGGGCAATCTTCTGATCGACATCTTACTGAGCGGAGCGTGAAGAAGTTTTTTGAAGAAGCTAGACAACGCGCAGGAATTATGAAAAAGGTAAGTATTCATGCGCTGAGACACTCCTTCGCCACTCATTTGCTGGAAAACGGGACAGACCTGCGCTACATTCAGGAGTTACTTGGTCATACGAGTGCACATACAACTCAGCGATATACGCATGTTAGTATGAAAAATATCCAGCGTATTCAAAGCCCGCTGGATCGGATGGATTTGGGAGATTGAGTGTTCTGATATATCTCCCTTTTTCACCAAATTTTTCTTCGCAAATACTACACCATAGGTTATCATATACGTAGTTCACATATCATACAGGATGTGTGGTATTTACGAAGTACATAAATTAGATGTTATCGGAAATCGGACAAAGAGACTATAGAAAATGAAAAGAGTGAAATTACTTTATGGGTTTAGCTGTAAGTTTCAAATTACAAAAAATCATAGATGGCAAAGCGATTTATAACTATGGCTTGAACTTCAATAATTTTGAAGGGGAAATAGAAATAGATTTAAGTGAAACAAGTAACTCTTTAACAGAAGATGAGAATCGAGCAAAAATTAAAGCAATCTTAATTACTCCTTGTAATGGGGAATGGTCAAATTCTGGTCTTGCACTTAGAGTAGTTTCAAAAATTTATAGGAGCTACATAAAGGAACAAAAGTATATTGAATCGGGAGGACACTATGCGGGATAATTAGTGTGCATGTTATCCAATGAATTGTCCGACATCCGATAACAATATATTCACGCTTCGGACATCCGTCCTTGGCCTGGCATATGCCGGACACCCGACATACGTCGGGTCGTGAATACAGGAACGTTATGCGTAATATCTGGAAAATGAAAATTATATTAGAAAGAGAGATACTTAATGAATGTATTTTCTATAGATATGCAGACAAGTAAATATGTCAATGTAGGACATCCTGTAATAACGATTGATGGAATTCCGTTTGATTTATATCTTCACAATTTGTATCCAGATAATTTATATTTAGGTTTAATTCCGACAATTATTGATTGGATTGGACTGAAGGAAGAAGCAGAGTTTGTACTAAGACGTTTTATTTCAGAAGAAGAGATTGTTATTTTACCAATATTAATGTGTCCAGATGATTGCGATTTAACATGTACACTAATTGTTGCTGAAGTTTTAAAATCAGATGATCAAGTGATTTGGAGACGGATTGGAGTGGATTCTAGTAATCTAGGAATACCATATAATTATGAGCTAGTCGGGAAAGAAGTTACCTGGTTAGATTTAGTGCCCGAAATGAAATTTAGCAATGATAAATATATTGAGAATCTTAAAACCATTTATAAACCAATAGAATGATTTTAAGAGTTTTTAGTATCTCGTAGAAGTCAGGTACTACGCATAACATAATATTCACGCTTTGGCTCCGTTGGAGCCTTGGTCTGCGGGATGGATTTCGGAGAGGTATTTCAGCAGACAACCCTTTCGGGGTTCGTGAATACAGAAACGTTATAGGAAATCAGCAAACACATAAAGAAAACTTATTTTATTCAAGATTTTTTAAGGGAAGTGATTGAGTGAATAAAGACATTCTACTTGAGTGGGACAGTAAGCATAGTGCGATGAAGAACACGAAAGAAAACTATTGGAAAACCTATAGGAAGTGGCGTGACGAGAACAAAAGCGATTATCATGATACTTTCATGGGCAAATTATATGATGAATTTATAAGCGTTGAAGAGCGAGCCATATACCTAAAATATAGTTTTAATACAACAGAAGCCGTAGTATTTTGCTCGATTAATATTTTTTACATAGAAGAGCACATAGGGACTTATGATATAGAGTTCTTTTTGAATGGTGAGATTGCTGATGATTATCTGGATTTTGGAGACGCATTACTTAAAGATCGGATCATTAAAGTAAAGCATAATTTGAAGACTGCAAGAAGCGCTATAAAACTCGGAATTGAAGTATCAGATATTTCGAAAATCACAGAAATTCCACTCAAATATATAGAAATATTAAAAGAAAAATATAGTTGATATAAAGGGAATGTTACAAGAGGGATAAGCAATTCAAAGAAGCTGCTTACATCCTATAACATAATATTCACGCTGTGGACATTAGTCCTTGGTCCGTCGTTGCTAGACACCCAGCATACGCTGGGTCGTGAATACGGGAACGTTATATGACAGAGCCAAAGATAATTTAAGACTATTAAGGAGAAGATTTAATGACTAATTTCCAAAGAGTCGGAGCCTTAAGCAATGCTCATGTAGGAAGCTCGTTTGAAGAATTAGCAGAGAAGTATTTTATCAGTCTTAACTTTGACGTAACCGCAAAATATCCTTTTGCTCTCGGATTTCAAACTAAAAAGGTTCATAAATTTGATTTTGGAGGAAGAGACGATAAAGGAAATGATGTGCTCATTGAATGCAAAAGTCATAAATGGACGTTAGGGAACAATGTTCCAAGTGCTAAACTAACAGTTTGGAATGAAGTAATGTTGTACTTCTCACTTGCACCAGAAAATACAAGAAAAATATTATTTGTTCTTAAAGATTATTCAGTAAAAAGAAATGAGACACTAGCAGAATATTATAAAAGGACCTATGGGCATCTGATACCTCAATATGTAGAAATTTTAGAGTGTGATTTGATCAACAATACGGTTAAGTTGATCTAAAACTCCATCCCTTGTGTTGATTCGAAGAAGTGACTCCGTCATATAACATAATATTTACGCTGCGGACATTCGTCCTGGGTCTGGCATTCGCCAGACACCCGACATGTGTCGGGTCGTAAATACAGGAACGTTATCAGAAATTCTAGAAAAGAGGATGAGAAATCATGAGTAAGAATATTGGTCACTGTAAGCTTTGTGGTGAATTCAGAAACCTAGTAAGATCTCATATTATTCCTGAAGGTTTTTATCTACCTCTATATGATGAAAAACAAGTAACCTATCACTCTTCACCTTCTAGAAATCAATTTAAATTCATGCAAAAAGGACAGAGAGAGTATATGTTGTGTAATAAATGTGACAGAGACTTACTAGGTCCTTATGATAAATACGGGATTGAAGTGATTAGAGACAACAAATACATAAATAAATTTTTTAGCGAGGAAGCAGAGTTTTGGACTAATGTCGAATATAATAAATTTAAAATTTTTTTGCTTTCAGTTTTGCTAAGAGCACATTTTGCTGAAAATTTATTTACCGGTATAGAGTTAGATAGAAGTGAAGAAGAAGTTTTAAAAGAGTATATTCTCAAAGAATCAGCACCATCAATTGATATTTTTCCTGTAATGGGTGTGAAGTTATTTGATCCTATTACAAATAACTTTAATTTAGATGAAATTATAACTCATGGAAATACATATCTCAGAGAAAATTATACAGACTCTCGATTAATAGTAATGATTTTTGGAGGGTATGGTTGGATGTTCATTTTACCAAAAGGAGAAAAAGATGATGTTAATTACAATCAATTTCTTAGAGAAGATGGAGTGTTTGCTTTACTTAAAGAAAACATCAGAGAATTTCTTCCTTTCACGGATATGAGAGAATCTATAGCGTATTCAAATTTTAATTTTAAAAGGCTTAATAAGGATCAATCATAAAAGATTTTTCTAAGAATCAGAATATATTTGATTTTTTACAAGTAGTTGCTTGATTCGAGCAATATAGAACTTCTGATAACATAATATTCACGCTGCGAACATTCGTCCTTGATCCGGCATACGCCGGACACTCGACATGCGTCGGGTCGTGAATACGGGAACGTTATAGGAAATCAGCGCAAAAATAAATATTCGTTTTAGGAGATGGAAATCATTAGTGGAAAGATCAGGATTGTAAATCTTTATGAGGCTTATTCGGTGGTAGCAGGTGTAATTGCAGAACTTGATGGGGAATATGAATTTTCACCAATTGAATGGATTGATTATGAAGATGTTGATTACTTATCAATTGTTTTAAAGCCTCAACGGTATACCTTATTGCATGGATATATAACAAGTGTTTATAAATATCATTTAGAGTATATAGTTGATAAACATTTCTATGATGAAGTAATTGAAGATCTAGTTAAGGTATTTGATACTTACGAATTTAATTCAGATGAATTAATTGATATAAAAAAAGAATATGAGATTAGTCAATTAGAAGACCCAGATCATAGAGATAATAACAAACTAGTATACCGACTTTTGAATTATTTTGAAAAAACACTATTGAAATATGTAGTGGAGGATGCATTTACTGTTCTTTATCAAAATAAAGTCTTCCTTAGGGATTTTAATTTAAAGATAGCAGAACTAATAATTAAATTTGAACAAGACGACTACCCTGAAGTATTGTCTAGCAATGGAGTCTTAAGAAGATGTGATTATCTTCCTGAATGGTTGAAACAAGGAGTCTTTTTCCGTGATAAGGGACGATGTCAATTATGTGGTACGGATTTATCAAGATTATTAAGTAATGATTTTGAAATACATTATGATCACATTGTGCCACTCAATATAGGTGGAACAAATGACCCTACAAACTTCCAATTAACATGTTCAAAATGCAATTTAATTAAAGGCGCTAGAAATAGTAACACTAAAAATATTGGTTCTCTTTTTTGGGATATATAAGATATGTAAGAGATGTAAGAGTTTCAATGAAGGCGCTGACATCCCATAACATCATATCCATGCATCGAAGCCTGACGGCTTCTCGGTCCGCCCAAAGTGATTGACAGGGAAGTTGAATCAGGCGGACACATCCGCACCGACTAATCGCGGCCGCCCCTGGGGGGCTATAGTCGGTAGGACATCGTGGATACAGGAACGTTATACGACAGAACTAAATGAAAAATCTATATCAAACATCATCAATTGAGAGAAGGTCATTTGATTGAATAGCTATGATGAATATTTAAAGGATTCTCTTTATAAAATTAGTACACTTCTTAATGATAGTAATAGTCGACCTATACTTTTTGTTGGTGCAGGAATCTCAAGAAGGTATATAAATTCTCCTAACTGGATTGGCTTGCTTGAGTATCTTATTGAGGCAAATCCTAATAAAATATATCCCATTGGGTACTACACTCAAGAAAAGATGGATAACCTGCCGCAGGTTGGTTCTCTAATTGTTAACGAATATTATGACTATGCTTGGCAAAAATACTCAGAAAGTGTTTTTCCGAGAGAATTATATGGTACGAATTATTCAAGAAGTATCTTTTTAAAATATAGAATTGCTGAACATTTAACATCATTAGTCAAAGGGTTTTCTACAGTAGGACATCAATATAGTGATGAATTAGATGCTTTAATGAAAATTACTCCACATGCAGTTATAACCACAAATTACGATTTACTAATGGAAGAAATTTTCCCTAAGCATAACCCTATTATTGGACAACAAGTCATTAGAGCCAGAGAGTCTACAAACTATGGACACTTACTAAAGATACATGGCTGCGTGACACAACCGTCCGAAATTGTAGTGTCAAGCGAAGATTACAGTATATTTATGGAGAAACAGAAATACTTAATTGCTAAGTTATTAACATACTTCATGGAGTACCCAATAATTTTTTTAGGCTATGCTCTTGCTGACGAAAATGTGAAATCTATTCTCTCCGATGTTTCTGAAATTATCAGATCTGATGATGATGAGCCGGTAAGTAATATCTGGTTTATAGAATGGCAAGAAAATAATATACTAAGCCATTCGAAACCATCAACTGATAAAGTTGTTGATTTAGGAAATGGAAAAACAATAAGAATAAATTATTTGGTTGTTAACTCTTTTACAGAGATTTTTAGAAGCTTGCAACAAAATATAGACGAACCAGTAGATATAATTAGAGAGTTAGAAAACAACATTTATAATATTGTTAAAAGTAAAACAGTTACTAACTTGGCAGTTGATAGAATCGATTTTAGGACAATTACTGATATTAATAAACTTGCTAATCAACTAGGTTTTAAGGCCATTGAAGATATGAAAGATATTGAAAAAATAAATGTAGCAGGTTTAGGGAATTTAACTAATCCAGAGCAGTTGCTCTTGCAGTACCCGTATTCTTTAAATGATGTAGCGATTGAAATGGGTTTAGAAAGATGGTAGTATTTAGACCCAATTATAAAGAGAATTGAAGGAGAAACAGGATACAAGATTAAACAAGAAACTAATAGATATCATGTTGATAGAGAACAGGGACGCGGAAGGGCTGCAAACCATCGTTATTCACAGGAAGCTGTCGAACTTTTTACTAAGGTTTTACAAAATCAAAGCTATGAAATTTTTGATACTATGGGGAATAGTATAGCTACGGTGGACAAAGAAGTCCAAGAAGAGAAAATAGAATCTTAATGTGGAAAATACAACAAGGAGCGATCACGTCGTATAAAGTTATATTCACACTGTGGGTATAAGTCCTCGATCAGGCATTTGCCAGCCATCTAGTTACGCTGGCTGGCTCGTGAATAAAGAGACGTTAAAAGACAGAATCAAAAACAATAGAAAAGAAGGATTATATGATCCTCTAAATGCTAGAGTTTTGCAATTCACTAAAGAGTTGTAGAGCGTCTTTGAAACCTTGTATGTAGATACTTCTTTCTAAGATGGATTGAAGAGAAATTTGAGCGTCTTCGTAAAGAAAAACCGTATGTTGAAGTTGATCGGGCAAAGCATCACGAAGTGTATTAAAGTATTGATCTGCCTCAGAAGAAAGCTGAGTGTATTCCGCATGACACTCCAAAAGCTCAGTAAAGAGTAATTCTAGACGTATTCTTATAAGTGGTTCTGTTAGCGATTCTAATGTATTAACCATATCCTATTCCTCCTTTGATTAACTCTATAGAGTCATTATATAACCTCATAAAGTTAATTACAAGGTGAATATTTGACTTTGTAGAGTTAAAACTTCGCTTTTCATTGATGATTACTAATGTGGAAGATAAGATAGAACTATGGAGGGGAAAAGATGAAAGTAATCAAGTGCAATATACGAGAACTCATGGCAGAACATCGAATAGATGATATAACAGAATTGATGGTGAGATCCGGCTTAAGTCGGAATTCAATCAACAAGTTGTATAAGGAAATTAATATCGAAACAACAAAGCTGGAAACATTATTCAAGTTATGTGACACATTCAATTGTAAATTGTCAGATTTAATTGAATATAAACCTATGAAAATTGATAGTGATGAGGGATAATAACACTGCTTTAGATTTAATAAGCTTGTCCTAGAGATCAATTTTAGGGTATGACTCTGTGATTTCATTATTATTTGCACATAAAAGATTTGTGAGGAGAGAAGACGTTGGTCGATAACAAAATTAAATTAGGAAAGCTAATTTATCACCTTACTAAATTAGACAATTTGGATTCGATACTGGAAAATGGACTTAGATCAAGAGCGGAACTATTAGGCGATCAAGAGGATTTTTGTGATGTAGCTGATAGTGATATAATAAAAGAAAGAGAAGAAATGGAGTTAGATTCTTTAGTACCTTTTCACTTTCACCCACATTCGGCTTTTGATGTTATAGTCAAGAAGACCTATAGCAAAGATGAATTTATATACATAACCCTACAAAGGGAATTTGCTAAAAAGAATGATTTTAAAATCTTAACAATGCACCCTTTAGCTAAAGGCGTTGAGCTTTACGATGATTATAATGAAGGTTTTAATAAGATAGATTGGGATACAATGGAGAAAAAGGGCTGTAAACTTGACTATACGAAACACGTAAAAATGGCTGAATGTTTATCGGTTCAAAGAATTGAAGCAAAAGATTTTCTTCAAATTTGCGTGAAAGATAAAGATACAAAAAAAATAGTAGAGCAAAAATTAAAAGATGCAGGCATAACAAAAAAACCACCTTTTGTTAGTGTACAGCCTTGGTGCAAGGCGTGAAATTGAAAGTGGTTATAAGGAGAGAAGCGCCATGATAACCTATACTACAGGTGACTTGCTTGAATCCAAAGCTGAAGCTTTGGTTAATACAGTTAACTGTGAAGGATATATGGGAAAAGGAATTGCTTATCAATTCAAGATGAAGTTTCCAAATAACAATAAAGATTACATCAAAGCTTGCAAAACAGGTAAATTGACTGTAGGGAAGCTTCACCATTTTAAGGAAAATGAAAAAATTATAATTAATTTTCCTACAAAAGATAAATGGAGAGAAAAATCTAAAATTGAGTACATTACAAGTGGATTAGATGAGTTGCTGAATTTGATTACCACTTTAAATATTTCAAGTGTAGCCATACCTCCATTGGGGAGTGGAAACGGTGGTTTACTGTGGTCAGAAGTGAAGCTTATAATTGAGAATAAAATCAACATCTTATCTAACAGCGTTGATTTTATTATTTATGAGCCATCAAAAAACTATAAAACCAAACCAACGAATGAACCAATTTTAAATCCATCTGCGTTAGTATTAATGGATATAAAATTACATTTAACTAAATTCAATACAATCAGACTTCAAAAATCAGCTTACTTTCTAAACATATTTAGTGGACAAAATTATTTTAAGTTCAAGAAATATAAGTTTGGACCCTATGATAACTCAATAGCTATAATAAGTAAAAATATAAAAGCGTACCAAGATTATTATGAGGTGAAAAATACTAAAGAAGCCTATACTATCTTAAAGAATAAGTTAGTAAGTAAAAAGGTAGAAGATAAATTATCTTTTTTCGAAGATGCGATTAATAAAGCAACAAGTTTTGTTAATGAGATTACTACTGATCATGAGCTGGAGTGCCTATCGACAGTTACATTTATCATCCAAAATAATCCTGGAATAGATCTTGATGAAATTATAATAGAGTTTCATAAATGGTCAAAGGAAAAGAGAGAAAAGTTTTCTGAAGATGAAATTAGATATTCAATCGAAAAATTAGAGAATTATGAAATTATAGAATCTACTTTGATCGGTTATGATTTAAAAAAATACACAGAATAAGAAAATCATATTGTGAAGGGCAATTCAAGAAGCAATTCCGTCGTATAACATAATATTCACGCTGCGGCTCCTTAGGGAGCCTTGGTCTGTTTGAAGCAATCAATGGAAGCGGATTCATCAGACACATTCAACTACGTTGAACATCGTGAATACAGGAACGTTACACGAAATACTTGAAAAAAAGGAGATTACTACGATATGTTTATTGAATTTGAAACTTTTGAAAACGGAGTAATGCAAATTGAAATTTCACCTCAAGTTACATTGGAGACATATGGGAGGCTGTTTGAATTCCCAGAGATAAAGCTTGATGAATATACTCCAATATATCACTCTATAAAACTTGTATATCCACTTGATCTTATTGAATCGGAATATTCTTTAACCGAAGAGGTTGAGAAACAAATTAAAGCTAAATACTATGTAGAAGATAATCAAATAATAATTGCAAGTTTAGACATTACTGAATTTCCAGATGATTGGAAAGAGGAGATGGAAACATCATGGTTTAATTGGTTAGATGTTCTAGATGGGGATCACGCGATAATTGGTGCAAGGGCAGATCAAATAGTTGATGAAGATGTTTACGATGAACATTTTGATTTTGGAAGTTTATACTATATACGGAGATTAGATGTTCACCCTAATTTTAGAGGAGAAGAGATCGGAAGAAAATTGATTAACCATACATTCAAGTATTTGTTAAGAAATGCTCAAGGTATCGTTTTTTTGATTGCTAAGCCAATGCAGTCAAAGCTTTCAGAATCTCAGTTAGACTTTAACAGTTCAAGTAGACTATCAAGATATTACAACCGGTGTGGTTTTAAGAGAGTAACAAAAGAAAGAAGTGAATCTATTTTAATGGAAGTACAAGTACATAAAATGAAAATTTGAAAGCAAATCGAAGAAGTCAAGTACTTCGTGTAACATAATTTTCAAGCAGTGGCTCCGTTGGAGCCTTGGTCTGCAAGATGAATTTCGAAGAGGCATTTCAGCAGACAACTCCTTCAGTGTTCATGAATAAAAAAACGTTAAGCGAAACCTCGTAGTAGATAATAATAAGGGGGATACATAATGAAGTTTGGTATTATCCGCATGAAAGATGTATTTCCATGTGATAATGATGTTGCTAAGTGGATAGTTGGTTTAGCGGTAATACATAATGACTTTATCTTTCTAAAGAAGAAATTATTCCAAACCTCAGATGTGATTTCGAACTTGATATCAGAAGCGCCGTCTATCCTTAAAATTCTCATTTCTTCCCTAAGAGAAGCTATTTTCTATCTAGAGGAATCTGAAAAATCAATACAAATAAAGGCATATATTGATTCTTTACCGAAGCATTTGATCCAGATGTATATGAGTCTTAAATTGCTATTTAGAAACGGTGAAAAAGCAGATTTGTTAAAGAAATTTTCAAACACAAGAAATATAACGTATCATTACTCTAAACCTCAAAGGAACGAGCTGTCAGAAGCATTAGAAGCGTTAAGTAATGAAATTATATTTTACGAAGAGAAAGATCAAAGGTTTTTGTTTGCAGAGCACGTAAGAAATACAATTTTATTAAATTCCTTATTTTCTTCTAATGAAATCAAATTAGAAGAAGAGTTGCCCATATCAGAAATAATAATAAGTATTAAAGATTCTATAGAAACCTTCCTTGATTTTTCTAACAAGGTAAGTAAACACTACTTGAAAGATTTTGTTAAGTAATTCATTGAGGCATCGACTAACATAATATTCAAGCTACGGGCATACGCCCTTGATCCGGCAGATGCCGGATACCCGACATGCGTTGGGTCGTGAATACAGAAACGTTATGTGAAATACCGTAAACCATTTATTCAAGAGGGTGAAACCATGTGTCAAGTAGATCTAACCAAAACCCTTGAAGAGCTTGAAGATGAATATTGGGGCGAACCGAATTTTGCTTCTTCATTAGTGATTCAAGTACATAAATTAAGAAAGAAAACTCTTGGAGAATTGAACGATGAAAATTTAAGACTATTGATTGGACAACAAATGAGTCTTACTATTCTTTTACCTCTAGCCTTGGAAAGATTAGTACAGAACCCATTAAGATCAGGGGATTTGTATACAGGCGATTTATTTTGTTCGGTACTCAAAGTTAGAAAAGAATATTGGAAAGAACATAAAGAGTTGAAGAACGAATTGGAGGAAGTGATTAGGACCTATGAAGAAGTGAGAAAGACATTAGAAGAGCACATAAGTAAATATAGAAGGGATCATTTGTAAGTTGATTCAAGAGACCGGTACATCACATAACATCATATTCAAGCAGCGGCTCCTATGGAGCCTTGGTCTGCGAGGTGAATTTCGGAGAGGAATTTCAGCAGACAACCACTTCGTGGTTTATGAATACAGGAACGTTATCTGCAATTTCTCAAATACATAGGAGGAGAGAATAAATAGATGAGGAGTCATGATGATGAAAAATCTGCGTTAGAAGAAGCTGCTATCCACATATTTATAGACTTATATAGTTTCAATCGCCAAGATGATTTAAAAGTAGTAGAAAAACAAGAATGCCCTGATTATATTTTGAAGAATAAAAAAGAAGAGTTGATAGGTATAGAAGTAACTCACTTATTTTATGATGCAGAAGAAGCCAAGATGTTATTGGGCAGATCTTATAAGGAACTTCATGGATTAGAAGACTCAACAAACTACATAAAAAATCTTAATAAATTGTTAAAGCAAAAGGAGAAAAAGATAGATAAGTACGATGCAGTTTACCCCATAGCCCTTTTAATCAGAAATGCTTCTCCTGTATATGGAATGAGTGATTTTCTTAAAAACAAAAGTGCAATATATAAACCAGAAAAGTACAGTCATATTTGGTTTGTTTCGAAAGATGGAAACAATAATGAATGGTTATTGAAAGACTTGCTTACTGATTAGTCGAAGAAGAGAGAAACAGCAGATAACATAATATTCACGCTGCGGACATCCGACCTTGGCCCGGCATACGCCGGACACACAGCATGCGCTGGGTCGTGAATACAGGAACGTTATCTGAAACCACAAAAAGAAAGTTAGGGGCGATAAAAATATGAAATTTTATCATTTTATTATTTCAAAATGGTATAGAATAGTGATTTTTTTATTAATTATATTTTGTGTTGTTCCTTTTGTTACAAATATATTAATGATAATTCCCAATCATTTAATGACAGTTGATACAAGTAATGTATGGATCGGATTTTTTGGAAGTTACTTTGGCGGATTGATATCAGGTTTGTTTACACTTGTAGGAGTTCTAATGGCTATCAAAAGAGAACAAATAAATAAGACGCTAGATGACTTTGGAATTAAAGCAAGGATGCTAGACGAATTAATACATGAAATAGATATGAAGTTTGCTATTGGGATTGATAAATTGAACGATCCTGCTAATGATGTTGAATTCGTGAATTTAGAAACAGAGTTTGATGCCATTATTTTTAATGAATTAAGAGAAACGAAAAAATTTTCTTCTGAAATTAATGCAGATGCTTATTACGTTATGCTGGACTTCCAAAAAAAATTGACTTGTATCTATCAGGAGCTTTATGAGAAGGTTTTAAATTACGTTATGGATTCTGTAAACAATAATAAACTAATAGGAGAAGAAGAATTTAGATCATATTTTAATAGAGAACTTGTCGTTTTTCATAGTTCTGATTTTTATGATTTACATAATGAAATAATTATTGAACTAAATGATATCAGAAAGAAATTAGAAAACGATTTTAGAAAAAATTACGAAAAAAACAAATTAAAATAAATATGACTACCTATAATCGAAGTGGCATCCGATAACATAATATTCACGCTGCGGACATCCGTCCTTGGCCCGGCATACTCCGGACACCCGACAGCCTTGGGTCGTGAATACAGGAACGTTATATGACATACCACAATTGACAGAGGAGATTAAGGCATGAAATATCTAGTAATAGCATTAGTTTTTCTAATTGCAGTTTTACTTTGGAGACAGTCGCAACAGATGAAGTTAATTAAAGCACTAAAAAAACAAATAACCACCGAACCAATAAAAGTCGAAACCGACAGTAACCCAAATGAAGAAGTTCTTTTTTGGATGAGATTTCCTTTATATAGTTGCTTGGTGTTTATTCTAGTATTATTTGCTCTTATGTTCATAAGCATATCAGGCTTATATAGTTTTTCCTCGCTTCAACTATTGTTCTTGACCCTTTCTTCTTTATTTTTTGTTTCATCAGATTTGTGTCTAGTTGGTATTAATATGAATTCAAATGGAATAGCACCTAAATGGGTTGAAGCCGTATATAAAAAAACATCTAGAAATTCATATAAGAGATTTTTTTGGATTGCATTCATTTGTTTCATCACATCCTTTATACTGCATTCTTTTGAACCTAACTCTTTGAAGGGAATTACCGATATTATTAATCAAAGCTATGGCATACTTTCATTATGTTTTGTTCTTTTTATATATGGAATTAGGAGTTTAGAGGAAATATCAAAGCACTTGAAAAAAATGTAATATAACTTAGCTAATCTTCGAAGAGTGGTACGTCATATAACATAATATTCAAGCAGCGGCTCGGATGGAGCTTTGGTCTATAGGAAGGATTTCAGGGAAGAATTCCAACAGATACCGCTTCGCAGTTCATGAATATAGGAACGTTATACAAAACCCATAAACCAAACAAAACAAAAATACAACACATTTGAAAGTTGAGGATGAGATTAATGGAGAATCGAGTAGAAGCTTGGAGGGGGAGAAATTTCTTAACAGACCAGTGAATTTGCTGTGACTGTGAGGTTGGATAGGAAGCTGAGAGTTGATCTTATTATTGACACCGAAAGTTTATATCGGTGTTTTTTTATTTTTAATTCGATTTCCGCATTAAAGCAATCATAGTTTATCTTAAAATTAGGATTAGATGAAAATATTAGTATTCAACATCGGGCAAAGATAATCGCATTAAAGACTACTCTTATCTAGCATTAACAAGACATGGCGTAGTTTAGACCCATCAGAGAGGTGGATGTATGAGCCGGTTGCTTGACTTATTGGAAGAGGAACGGCGCAAGCTTAATCAGCTTGGAGAGGCATCCTTGAAGCAAGCGATTCCGTTGTGGGACAATCCCGAGGTTCAGGAACAGAGCCGAAGGGTGGACAAACTAGTGGCACGAGTGAGTGAAATGAAGGCGAGACATAACCGAGTTGTACGATGATGAGTGAGAGTACATAATGCGTAGGGGAGGAGAAGCTATGGATTTTCCACCGTGGATACAACGAGTGATTCAGGCAAGGCTGGATGAGGTATCTGCTCTAATTGAATATGATCCTGAACTTAGTCGTGTACGTGGGGAAACAGACGAAGCGTTCGGAGCATTGTTTGGAGGAGAGGATGTCGAACAGACAGCGGAGTATATCGAATGGGAGAATCGTTATATTGTCAGCAAAGGAATAGAGAATGAGTGGTTGTACATGCAAGGGCTTAGGGATGGTATTCAGCTCACAGTATCCATACTGGGCCAGTCAACGCCGGAGGAGAGCAATACAAAGACTCATCAACCCTCTAACGCGAACCCATAAGACAGGGGAAGCGACCTCAATCTCTACCTAAAAAACAGCCGAAGCGTGAATAACTCGCTTCGGCTCGGGTTTTTGATGCTCTACTTTTCCAAAATCCAAAAACTTACTTGCCGCTCACCGACTTAAACCAATCATTCACTTCTTGCGTGATCTGATCTCCGCCGTTGGATTTCCAGTTGGCGACGAATTGGTCAAAGGCATCAACCGGCAGTTGGCCGTAGATGATTTTGTTGAAGGTTTCCATCTCGGACTGGCGGAGCAGGTTCCATTTGGATACCATGGTTGGTGTGGCAGCGCCAGTGAAGTAGTTTTGTTTACGGATGTCGATCTGGGACATAACGACTTTACCTGCATACCAGTTTTCCGGTTTACGGAATTCGGCCATTTGTTTCTCGTACGGTGTTTCAGGCTTCTCGCCGTTTGCCAGCTTCACGAGTGTTTTCATGTACAGATCCGGAATACGAGCCGGGCCGGTCAGGAACGGGAATTCGTTGGAGAAGTCTTTGATCTTCTCTTTGTCACTGGTCGGTTTTCCGTCAATGATATCCCAGTCGTAACCTTTGGCGAAACCGTATTCATACTCACTTCCCGCAGCCGGGTTAGCCAGGTTATCGAGCAGGTAGTTGTAGTACAGGAAGATGGCTTCTGGATGCTTCGCATCCTTGTTAATCATGATACTTGCGTTGACACCAGAATTCTGCCACTTCGTACCGATCTTGCCGTCTGGGCCAGCCGGAACGGGGTAAGCTTTATATTTTGATCCAGGTACGTTCTTCAGCAGGTCAGGTGCCGGCCAGTCGGGTACCCAGTTTGCGCCAGGCAGAATGCCCGCTTTGCCAGCGGTCCAGCTCTCAGCGGATTTACCTTCATCCCACAGGGCGGAGTCGGTATGGATATAACCTTTGTTCATCCATTCAGCCAGCTTGGCAAGTGCTTGTTTCGCACCCGGGTTAACGGAGCCGTACTCCAGATTGCCGTTTGCGTCTTTGTTCCATTGCTCCTCGATTGTGCCATATGCACCGAACAACCAGTCGAGTTGACCCATCCAGGTGTTGGTGTTATTTTTCAGCGAGATCGCCAGCGGGAATACTTTGTCTGGAGACAGACCGTCCGGGTTCTCGTTTTTGAATTTGTCCATGATGTTCTCAAGGTCTGCGATGGTTTTTGGAGCTTCCAGGTTCAGCTTCTCCATCCAGTCCTCGCGGAGCCAGAGCAGTGTATCGTCGTTATCCGTATACTCCATGATCGGCATGTTGTATTTCTTGCCGTCCTTGGTGAACGGATACCACAGTTCAGGATGTGCAGCTGCGTGATCTTTCAGGGTCTGACTCGCGTACTTGTCGAACAACTCATCAATGGCGATGAATTGACCGGAGTCGATCAACTGATTGGTCAATACCGCATTGGTCGGTACGGATACGAAATCAGGCAGCTTCTCGCCAGAGGCGATAGCCAGTTGAAGCTTTTGTCTGTATTGATCGTCATTGGCCGGATACCAGGTATCTTTATGCTTCATACCCAGCGTTTCCAGCATCCAGCGATCGTGTACGTTATTTTCTTTGGTATCCCCTTGAACATATTTCTTCGGCATCAATACCGAACTGAATTCGATGGGTGGGTCGTATTTACCTTTGGCAAAAGCAGCTTCTGCTTCAGCTGAACCGACGGTCGCCGGTGTATCATCTTTGGTACCATTGTCACTGGCTGTATCGCCACTGCCGCACGCAGTGATCGTGATGAGCGCGATAACCATGAGCAGTGACCACCATGTTTTGAATTTGATCATTGTTCAATCCCCCTACGATGTATGATCTTTACAGTGTAACTGTACCAATTTGGGTGGGAGGGCATCTATATGAGTTTTTTAGTTTCGATAGGACTCTATTATGTTATTTATTCTGGTCTCTATATTCTTGCGGTGTGACGCCAAACTGGCGCTTGAACACTTTAATAAAATAAGCCGGGTCCATATAGCCAATCTCCATGCTGATTTCATATACTTTTTTGGTGGTCGTAACGAGCTTGTGACAGGCCCGATCCATGCGCAGGCGCGAGATATAATCACTGATGCCTTCACCCGTTTCGATCTTATAGATCTTGGACAAATGGGTCGGATGCAGATTAACATGATCGGCCAGTACACGCAAGGAGACATCCAGATGCAGGTTTTTATCTGTAAAATCCTGAATCTTC
Source organism: Paenibacillus sp. 276b (assembly GCF_900107875.1). Taxonomy (NCBI): domain Bacteria; kingdom Bacillati; phylum Bacillota; class Bacilli; order Caryophanales; family Paenibacillaceae; genus Paenibacillus; species Paenibacillus sp. 276b. Next base: position 754,280 of record NZ_FNRR01000002.1, read on the forward strand.
TTCACATACTCGGAACGGATGTCTTTGATCTCGTTGGACGTGCCTTCCTTGAGTTTGCCAAGTACACTGAGCGACCATTTGCGCAGCTTACTGATGGTAGTAAAGGCTTCTCCACTCTGTAACAACCCGACATCGTCACCCATTAAATTAGCTAAAGTCAGCCTGTTCCGGTGTGCGAGATTGGTGAACGAAGCCGTAATTAGAAATCCAGCCTCCATACAATGCTCCCACGACTCCGACCATTTCTCATCCAGCTCCGCACAGACGGCTAGTATTTTTTCTTCTGCCGCATCCCATTGACCACTCTCTAACAGATGAATGAAAGTGGGCGGGGTATACAGGACATCCAGCGGGCCTTGTGCCGACGGAGTCTCCACGTCGCTGACCCGCATGACGAATTCACGCTCGTCCCCGACAATTTGCCGGAAATAAGCGGAGGCCTGCCGAAAACGATCATATAGCTGATCGGGAAACGCGAACCATTCGGTGATGACGATGGAGAGGGAACCTTTCAGGAACTGCTTAACTTTGGACTGAAGTTGTACCGAAAGCTTCTCCAGTATGGTTTCTTTGCCAATGTCGGTGTTGTTCACTTTCAGTTGAAGCAGAAACACCAGATATCCATGCTCCTCCTTCACGCCCCACACTTCCATAAACTCACCCATAATCTCTTCCGCCATATTGATGACCGCATATTCAAGCAAGGTTTGATCGTTGTTGTCATATTGCCCGAATTCTTCTTCCATACGTACAAGCATTAACGCGCAATCCCCGGCGTGGAAGGGCAGATCGTAATTGGCAAGTTTTCGTGCCCATTCGCTGGAGGAAATTCGATGTCCTTGCAAAGCCTCAAGCAGCAGTCGACCCCGCAAATGCGGTAGGTTCTCTCGAAGGGTGAACTGGGTTCGTTTCAGTGAACTTACGAGTTCCCATTCGGTGTTTAATTGATCGATGGCTTTCTGAACGGCTCCCATTAATTCATCGTCTGTTGGCGGCTTCAGCAAGTAATCGACGGCCTCGAACTGGATGGCTTTTTTGGCGTAATCGAATTCGGAATGTCCGGATAAAAGAATACACTTTATTTTTTTGTCACGGACTCTGATCCGTTCGATCAGTTCAATACCTGTCATTTCGGGCATTTGAATATCCGAGATTACAATATCTATAGGGTGCGTATCAATCAGCTGAAGTGCTTCGTGCGCCGAGTATGCTTTGTGCACCTGTTCGATCCCCAGCGTATGCCACGGTTTGGTCATGGACAGGTTATCTACCCAGTGTGCTTCATCGTCTACGATGATCATTTGCATGATGTTTGTCTCCCTTGGTGGTTGGTATATAAGGCCAATAATTAAAATCAAAGGATACGTGAATTGAACAAAGTCGCTACGGATTTGAAGGGTTCTTTCGATCGCTGTTCAAGCCCCATTTTCTGAATTAGATGATTATAAGGTTAAAATGATGCTTGAAAGGCGAACACTTCGTTTCTACAGAATCCCTTCAATCCTTCGCTTGGTTCACATGTACTCTAACCATTTATTTTAAACAAGGCCTTATATAAAGGTGGAATTGTAATAATGGCGGAGCCTATGCCCCTATTCAGCCTTCTTTCAAGAAAGGCTTTCATGCGGGCACTTCCGAATGCTTTGCTTCTTCAGGTTTTTTCTGTCCTCTGCGTTCACGTGTAAATGGTTCGTTCAAAATTAAATATTCAAATTATCGTTAGTATCGATATCATTTATTATCGATATTTCCTTTATCGGAATCAGTATCCTCTTTGGGGATCTCCCAGATCATCTCGGTTCGGAATCCGCCGAGAGGGGATGGGCCGAATAGAAGGTAGGATTGATTGCCGAATAGATGCATGATTCGCTGATTCGTGTTCCATAGGCCACAGCCCATTTCCTCCTGCAGCGGCTGCTGCATTTTCAGATTCAACGCCTCCAACTGATCCGGGCTTAAGCCGGGTCCATCGTCATCGATGTAAATTTTGCAGAACCCGTTCGAGCTCTCGCCAGTAATTCGAATTTCACCTGATGAATACGACTTCGCTACACCGTGAATGACGGAATTCTCCACAATCGGTTGCAGCATTAATCGTGGTACGGACTGTGCAAGCATATCCTCAGGGATGTCGATGTGGTATTCAATTCTGCCATTGCGCAGCTTCTGGATATCCAAATAGTTGACGAGCAGATTGATCTCTTCCTTCAGAGAAGATGTCTCCCGCTCCACACGTGTCGTATAACGGTAGTAGGCACTTAGGTTATGCGCCATGGAGACGACGGCTTGCTCGTCCTTCATCTGGGCCATGTTGATGATATAGCCAAGACAATTATACAGAAAATGAGGATTGATCTGCGCCTGTAACTGTTTCAGTGTAGCTTCTTTGGCCCTGATCTTTTCCTGGAACACGTTCTCGATCAGGTCTTGAATCTGATGGGACATATCATTGAATCGATGGAACAAAAACGAGAATTCATTCTGATCCTTGCTATGCAGACGTACGGAATAGTCTCCGCGCTGCACACGGCGTAAGCCCTGGATCAGCTTTTTGATCGGATATTGAATGTTTCGATATAACAGGATCGAAGCGGAAATGCCCACCACAAACAGCAGAATCATAAAGAGATAGAACAAATTCCGACTGAGCGAGATCGGCTGTAGAATCTGATAGAGAGGTACCACATCGACCAAATGCCAATCCAGATAGGAAGATTTCACCGAGCTAACCAGATACTTTTTCCCGTTCAGCTTGACGACATCCTGTGTGGTATCCTCTGGCGAGTGCTCGTCCAGATAACGAATAAGTTCCTCGGATAGTTGCTTGTCTGCACTGCGATTCAGAATGGGTGAATTTCCTTTGTGATAAAAGAAGGGATCGCCTTGTCCACCTGCCTTATACGTATCCAGCATGTTCTGAATGTTCTCATAACTGAAGCTGGCTTCAATCACCAGATTGCTTCCCGTCAACATACCCGGCTGGGCCAAGGAATCTGTAAAGAACCAGTAAAAGGATTTCATATCCTCTTTGGACTCGGCACCATCACCGTAAGTCCATTGTCCGCTCATATTTCTTTTCAAATAATCCTCATCATAACCGGTTGTTCTATTATAGTTGGCAATGACATCTTGATTCTGCTGTGAATGCACAGCGTATCGGGTAGGCCATATATCGGTAACACCGGATTGAAGCATCAGTTTTTCCTGAATAACATATCGGGTCTGCATCTTGTCATATCGATCATTCCATATGTTCAAGCCATTAAATGCTCTGACATTGGGATCTCTAGAGAGAATAAGACTAAAATCCATCATCTGATTGATTCGTGAATCGATCTGACTGGATAAAAACGTGAGCTGCTTCGTATTGGAGACCTGTAGCTCTTTGCTTACAACATCATAAGTGACGTTGTTCGAGTAGGTATACATGATAATAATGGGGATGAACAGGACCACAATTAAACAGTTTATTTTGGCAAACAGACTAAACCGGGATCTGGACGTTCTTCCCAGAGTTATAAAGCGCTTCCATGTATTCATAAAAAGTCTCCTTCAAATTCTGTGTAAACAACCTCTTCAGATGATGTTCCTAACAAAACACTATCAAGCCTAACAATGTTATATAGTCAGACCTGAGAAATGCCTGATACTATTTATAGCAGAGATCCCCATTACACACAAAAACTTTTTTTGGGAACAGGAGCGCGCTATGGAGGCTAATATGGAAGCTAACCGGGTACCTCAGGCGGACATTGGGAGCAAGCCGAACAGAAAAACAAAAAAACGCTACAAACAACCATGGATTCTGCACTTGATGGTGTTGCCGGCGGCCATTATGGTCTTTATATTTTCATACATTCCGATGTCCGGGATTTTGATGGCATTTCAAGACTATAAACCTGCACTGGGTTTTTTCGATTCCGAATGGGTCGGACTGAAGCACTTCAGATACATGTGGGAAAATGATTATTTCCTGCAAATTACGTGGAATACGCTGTTTTTTGCCTGTTCCAAGATCATTATGAACCTAATTATTCCGTTTGTCTTCGCCTTATTGCTCAACGAGGTACGGAAGATGGCGCTGAAAAGAACAATTCAAACGCTCGTATATTTGCCGCACTTTTTGTCTTGGGTTACGCTGTCAGGCATTCTGATCGATATTCTGGCGCAGACGGGTATTGTCAATCAGTTCCTGGTCTCCGTATTCGGCATTAAGCCAATCTTCTTCCTGGGGGATGGCAGCTGGTTCCGATTCACGATTATTGCGAGTGATGTCTGGAAAGAGTTTGGCTTCAACACGATCATCTTCCTCGCGGCACTGTCTGGCATTAACCCTGCACTGTATGAAGCAGCTGAAGTGGATGGGGCAGGACGCTGGAAGCAAACGATGTATATTACCATCCCGGCACTTATTCCGATTGGGATCGTAATCGCAACCCTGGCACTGGGTAATGTGCTTAACGCCAACTTTGACCAGATCTTTAACTTATATAGTCCGTTGATTTACCAGCAAGGAGATATTATCGATACGTTTGTGTATAGAGAAGGTCTGCTAAGTGGGCAGTTCAGTTTCGCTACCGCCGTGAATCTATTCAAATCGGTCATTAGTTTGATCCTGATTGTGATCTCCTACCGACTGGCTTACCGATTCGCCGGATACCGAATTTTCTAGAAAGGATGACGAACTCATGTATCATAAAACGATGCCTTACCGCATATTCAGCATAATCAACAATGTGTTACTGACCATCCTTTCGCTGCTCTGCTTGCTGCCTTTGTATCACTTACTCATGGTATCACTGAGCGCATCTGCTCCTGCCAATGCTGGACTGGTGACGTTCTGGCCGATTGGTTTTACACTGGAGGCGTATGCTAAGACGTTTGCCAATAGCAATTTCCTCTCCTCCCTGTGGGTGTCTGTGGAGCGGACGGTACTGGGAACAGGGCTCGCGTTAATCGTCAATACGATTGCAGCCTACGCGCTCTCCAAAGAGACGCGGGTGTTCCGTGCACGCAACATCTATCTGTGGTATTTTGTCATCACGATGCTGTTTAGCGGTGGTCTCATTCCGGGGTACATCCTGATTCTGAAGCTGGGACTGATGAATACATTGCTGGCCTTGATCCTGCCGGGATTGGTTGCGGTGTTCAACATTATTCTGCTGCTGAATTTCTTCCGAACTGTACCGAAGGATCTGGAGGAAGCTGCATTTATTGATGGGGCAGGGCACTTGCAGACATTTATCAAAATCTATCTGCCCGTCTCTGTACCTGTCATTGCAACGGTTTCCCTCTTCATGATGGTTGGACATTGGAACTCGTACTTTGACGGGATCATCTACATCCGTGATGCAGAAAAGCTGCCACTCGCGACATTCATGCAGACGATCATCGTGCAGGCCGACATGTCGAAGCTTGATCCAGAAGCGGTGAAGAACCTGTCCCAACGGACCATTCGGGCCTCACAGATCTTTATCAGTGCGCTGCCGATCCTGCTCGTGTATCCTTTCTTGCAAAGGTATTTTGTAACGGGAATCGTGGTTGGGGCTGTGAAGGAGTAGTTAAATGTAAGGGTTAGAATAGGGTTGTGAAAAAGGAGTCACTGAACTGGGGAAGGCCAGGGAGGTGGCTTCTTTTTTGTGTATGGAAAAAGACGTGGCGGATATGTAGTGCATTACCTTTATTTGAATAAAATGGTACGATGAAAAAATAAAATGCAAGTATATCCTGACTATTCATAATGAGGAGTTGTACATAGTGAAAAAGATGATGATGTTTACACTTGCTGTAGCGTTATTAAGCTGCTCCATGGCTCATACCGTTTCAAGTGCACCTAAGAAAATCAGCGTGATTTTTAATGAAAAGGAACTCAAAACACAGGCAGGTGCCGAAGCGAAAATGATAGACGGCCGAGTATATATCCCGGCTAATATCCTTCAAGGTGCGAGATTCTCAGTAGAGTATAAAAACTCAACGCTTCATCTGGTCAATAGCTATTTTCTGTACACCAGAAATTTGATGGAGATGCATGTATTTAATCATGTCTTTACAACTCGATTCAACAAGATAGATCAGGAAGTGGTTCACATTTTGGGCAATGTGCTGCTGGAAGAGCCGGTAGATTTCTCGAAATTACACGAGTTCATAGCGGAAGCTGAATCAAATGCGGGAATCCGACCGGAGGACTTTACTCCCGTGCTAGACTTTAATTCGTTTGATTTTGCACCTGCGAGAGAAAGTGTAGAAGCATACAAAAAAGCAAGCCGTGAGTTAATCGCTTATGTCGATACTGGAGACAAAGAGAGGTTGAAGTCGTTTTACGAAGAAAGAAAACAGGCACTTGAATATTATAATTCATACACATATGTATATGATCTTATTTTTAAAGCGAGTTTTACGAGTGCAGTAAGATAGGAAAAGAAATATCTCTCAAATCGCATGATCAACGTTAAATTTATGCATTTTGGGTGAAAGGAGAAATGTCAATGATTCAAAACCATAACTCATGGTCTGTTTGTATATCCAGTGATTTTGAATTGAACTTTTTGATCTATGTAGCGAGTACGTATGGCCTTCTTAAAGAGGACATCAATGAGAATATTCTATGGCCATCCCGGCAAATGGTAGAATCAGATGAACTTCATCAAAAACTTGAAATACAATGGAAATGGTTCTGGGATCGCAGCATTAACCAAAAGGCGCATAAAAATAATAATCATGTATCATTTGTGCTAGGACTGCCCGACTTTGAGTTAGTTGAACAACATGAATTAAGGGAGGTATTGGTTCATTTATGGCCATCCTTTAGGCAGTGGTGGTACATGCCTGCGGGCGGGCAAGCTGCAATGAATTACTGGGAAGGGATACCTGACCTTATACGTTATGTTCAAGAATTTGAAGATGAAGTGGGTAGAAAAATTAAACCGTTTCACTTAAATGTGGATTTAATCTATAACGGTCCCAATGAGCTGATTGAAGTAACGGAAGAATACATTATTATGCCAATCAAAGTTGAATATTTAATGAAGAGGGATTGGTGGATGAGTAGGTTTACAGAACGATATTAAGAACGTAAACATAACTCTGGAGTTGATGGATTACACATATACAACCTATCTGAGTAACCATAATATCACCGATATCACCATGCTGGAGAAGTTTCTTCTCTCGACAGTAAAATAATGAATGACACAAAGGTAGGGTCGCTCTTCGGAGCGACCTTTTTGCCGTGTTAAAAAGTAGTTGTTCTTAAACTCGAGAGATTAGCGTGATGGTTAACGTGATTTATTTGCACAAAAAAGGCTTCAAGCCACCGAACTTACAACAAAACTTCAGACCCTATATAGGGGTCGTAATACCGTCATAGAGTCGGATTATCGTTGGCATAATTCAATCCTAACTGATACGCCAGTTTCAGAAGTGCCTCATAATGCTCAGGCTGCGCATCCAGCGTTTCATATAAAAATTCAACGCTCGACTGAGGCACGCCGCAGTAATTGGCAATACCCACATTAAGCAAATTGGTGATCGATTCATCATAGTTTCGCTTTTGCATCTGTTCTTCCGTCACGCCTGCTAGAGCAATCCATAACATCTGCTGATGATGAAGCTTGTTCGAGCCGTAGGCAAACCCGTTGTTCATTACACGATCCACATACCCTTTCAGCATGGCTGGCAGATGCCACCACCAGAGAGGAAACACAAAAGCGACAGCATCGTGCTTCTTCAATCGCTCGATCTCCGCTTCTATCTCAGGGGAGAAAACCTGATGTTCCTTGGTAAAGTCAGGTTCATCTATGCCTTGGAGAACAGGGTTGAAGCCAATGCCATGCAAATCCAATATCTCAAAATCGTGACCAGCCTCGGCAAGGCCCTGCACGAAATGCTCGGTAACCTGGAAGGTCAGGGAATCTTTTCTCGAATGCGACACAACGACTAATACATTCATCTTATCTTTCACTACCTTTCTGCATTGCTGTCTTGTAGCCATGAATCGCTGGCTGATGCTATTATAAACAGGTATGAAAACATCTGGAAGTACGCACTTTGATGTACTATAGGAAGAATGAGGTGCCATAGGAACATCAAAGTACCCTGAATCACTGCCTCGAAATGGAGTTCAAATAACGAAACGAAGAGAAATATGAAGGTTATGATTTTACCTCGGCAACAGCTTGATGAAGGAGGGTTAAAAGTTGACGGAACATGGAAAAACGAGCACTCCAAAGAAATATAAAGTCGGTGTGGAGGCGGCCTTGGAAGTGATGGGCGGAAAGTGGAAGCCGTTGATTATTTATCATTTGATGACAGGGCGAAAACGTACATCGGAGCTGCGTCGGTTGATACCGGACATCACGCAGAAAGTGCTGACAACGCAGCTCAGAGGTTTGGAAAAGGACGAGATCGTGCAGCGAAAGGTGTATTCGGAGGTTCCTCCAAAAGTGGAATATGAGTTAACGAGTTACGGTTGGGGACTCAAACCTGCTTTGGACTTTTTGTGCTATTGGGGGGAGGAGCACCTTGAGAAGGTTCACGGGGATAAGTTCAAGGTGTTGGAGGAGTTTGACTCTCCAGAGTGTTGAAGAGGCGAACCTGGTCGAGTTAAGTAAAGGACCATCGCTTAAGCGCAAATGTTGGTGATTAATGGAGATGTGGAGCAATATGATTAACGAGAGGCTTAGCTTCATCATATAAATTCCATCATATTCACAAGTAGAAATAGGAGGGATAGCTTATCAAATATATGACTACATATCCACGGTCCAAGTGGAATTTAATCGTTATGCTGATTCTTGAATGTTTTTTTTTCAGGAATTATTCCGTTAGTCAAGGCGGTATTTCCAGGTTCATAATAATATTTTTGATGATCTATACTTTCATCTATATCATCATCCTTATCAAACGTTTATTTTTCACCAAACCAAGCATTACTCTGGGAAGCGATTATGTGATATCTACGAAAAACCAGAAATATGAAGCAACTCAAGTTGACTGCATCTATATGAATTACAAGCGGATTGGTTTCAAACTTCATGGTCGGCGATTAGTTCCTATGGATTTATGTTTTTACTTTGATAGTAGCCAAGAGATAGAGGGTTTAAAGCACTTAAATGATTGGGCAGAACATAATAAAAAACAAGTGAAACAGAAGTTCTTTCAAACATTAATGTAGTCTTCTACGTTGGTTAGAGCATCTAGAAGGATTCGTCGAGATAGGAGAGATCACTCATGAAATATCGAACAAAAGAATGGTATGAGACGTGTCAGCGTACTGGACTTCATTTTGGGATGAGGGTACATAGAGGGGCTTACGAATTGGACGAAGCACTTTTTCTGAGGCTGTACAAAAGAAAAGAAAAAGCGCATGTAAATGTGGAACGTGAGATATATAACATCGATCCTCGTTCTATGCTGAAGCATGATGGTACGGTTCTTGTACGTGCTGACCAGTTTTTTAGTGAGGAAGCGGTAGCTGAAGAGGATAAGATGATTTATCATATGCCGCCAGAACAAAGAGCGCATATTGAGAAGCTTATAGCGGAGTATGATGTCCGCCCACCTTTTGACGAGGGAAAATGCAAAGAAGAGTATAAAGAAATGATGGAATGGAGTGTCCAAAGCCAGAAAGAGCGTTTACCCCAAAACATCGTTGAGCAAATTGCGGATATCCGTTTGTTTACGCTTGGGTATTGCACAAGAGAAATATTGCTTCAGTTAAAGAAACAGAGTGCGGAAAATACGAGAGAGATGGACCGCGTATCGAAAGAATACAGGGAGGCCATTTTAGCGCAGGATATTTCGGATGAAATTCGTAGCCGGGTTCAATTTCATGATTGTACAGTGACGGAACTGCTAACGGGAGAGGAAGTTGTCATTCGTTTTGATACCAGTGGAGGCTTCACTAATATGAATAAACTTACGCTGATTGCACCCGAAATTATCAAGCAAGAAGGAGAGATTGTAGGCAGTTACTGGCTGTATCAGGAATTGTACCGGATTGATAACGGATATGAACTTCATGTTTTATTTTATGGAGAAAATATGCCTGAACTGATCGTTCGCTGTGCTGACATTATTGTAGAGGAAGAGTGAGACAGAGGCGGCGGTAGAGAAACTAAAGCTTCTCGCAACAATAACGTTACACAAGGTAATTTTATGTTAAAAGAAATCAGAAAAAAGAGATAATACCACTGATTAAACAGGTATCATCTCTTTTTTATATGAAACGTAATGTCGATACTGGATAAGTTATTTTAATTAATCCCAATTCCATATCTCTACTCGATTCAAATGGAAATGTTGGAATTCCGGGACCTTTGTAAGTTTCTCTAACTCTCGTACGGGACCAGTAACAACCGCGCCATATACTTGAACGCCATTCTTTTTTAAATAGGCAAGACGTTGTTTATCCAGTTCAGCACCACTGTACTCAATATGGTTTGACATCCATTCTAGATCAGACATCATGGCTTGAACCTGTTCTTTCATCTGTCCTGCATCGTCAGATACAAAGTAATTAAACCATCTTGCACCATTGTCATTGAATTCATAAAGAGGCTTAAGGCTAAGATGAGGAATATTATAGTCGAATATTCCTGCGCGTGAATAGGAAACACCAGGCTCGGTGAATTCGCCTGAATAGATCGGCATGGCGGTCACCGCAACATCGTAATCTGAGAGAAGCTGCATCAGTTGGTCGGGAGACGCTAGATTTTTCAAGGATAATGACATCTCTGCGACATGTCCATCATCAATTTTACCTAGCCGCTTAAGGCTACTATTTTCCTCAGAATCATTATGATCAGATTTGCCACCCACTAGTGAATAAGGGAGATAGAAAGGGCCTGGGTTATTGCCATTCATATACGCTCCTGTATTAGTAATCGTATAGGTGAATTTACCGGTTATACTGAGTTCAGCTTGAATTTCACCTGTGATTACCTCCCATGAACCTACGTGTCGATATATTTTCAAATTAGCTTTTTGAGTTAAAAACGGGGTTACTTCAAAAGGTTGAACATTTATTTTTTTTTCTACACGAAGTCCGTCACCATGCATTTCAACAACAGATATAATGGACCGCATGAAATTGTTACGTACCGCTGATTGATCAAAATAGATATGGAGTGACGATACATAGATGTGATATACCATAAATACTAGAAAAAGAGCTCCTCCTGCATTTAGGAAAAACTTCCATCTCGTTTTCCAAACCATTCGTTTAAACTGCTTATGACCCCATTCAGGACGCTGATACTCAAAATCCTCTTCCTGAAATACACGTTCCTCATCATGTGGTGTTTTAGACATTCTCAAACGTCTCCTTTCATTTGAAGCATCTCTGCTTTGAATCGTTCTCTGGCGCGAAAAAGAGTGACCTTAACCTTGTTCATGTTCATATCCAGAATCTCGCAAAGTTCTTTATAAGATAACTCGTTCATTTCTCGTAGCACCAAAATGGTCCTATACTGTTCGGGAAGTTTCTTCATCACTTGTTGAATACGAAGGGTACGTTCACGAGCTGTGAGCACTTCCTCAGGGGAACGATATGTATTTTCTGTCGCTTGTTGCTCCATCTCTCGATTCATTTGAATTTCTCCACGATATTTACGATACCAATCAATAAATAAATGCCGAGCTACTTTGTATAGCCAGGCTCTGGCGTAATTTGCATGCTCGGCTTTCATGGATACCATGGCTCTGTAAAAGGTTTCTTGAACTAACTCCTCAGCTGTCTCCTGAGATCCACACATACGGTATAGATAGAGATGCAGGGAGGATTGGTACTGCTTGAATAGTTCGGCATATAGATCACTCCTCATTTCAAGTTTCCTCCTCCTTCTCTTTAGACAACGGGTCAAGTCAAATAATGTTACAGTAAAATTGAAAAAATTTAGGAGGTTTCTTTAGGAACTAAAATAAGAAAAAGGAGTAACCATAAGTAAGAGAACAAAAAACATATCATTAATGAGAAAGTTTAGAAAAAAACTTATAAATTGGGCCCGAAAGATATAGTGTAGCTTAACAACTTAAAATTCTCTTGGAATGCCAGGTGTGGCTGGGGTTATCCGAAATGAACAAGGAGAGATCTTGTTCGGTCGTAAACATAATGAAACCAACTGGGGCTTAATTGCTGGGGCAATCGAGCTCGGTGAGACACCTGCTCAAGCGATGATAAGAGAAGCATGGGAAGAGACAGGACTTATCATAGAACCGGAGAAAGTGATAGGGATCTATGGTGGTGAAGAGCAGCGGTTTACATACAGTAATGGTCACCAGGTTGAATATTTAACGATCGTATTTGGATGCAGTATCAAGTCTGGACAACTGGCATCCGATAATGAAGAGATGAAAGATCTGCAATTTTTCCCCGAGCATGAGCTTCCACCTATTGCAAACAAGTATTCAGACTATATTTTTAGTTCTAACCAAGAGGAAAGGGCGCATTTTAAATAATTCTATGAATCTATATGGGAAGAAACCAAATGGTATTGATATTGAGTGGACGACCAGCACATTTGGTTATTTATCCATTCCGGTGTTTGTCTTGGGGATTGTATTTTATTTCTTTCCTGATATTTTATATAAATGCTTTGTTCTGATGAGATATAGGGGAATCAAACCAAATTGGGAATTTGAGGACAACCCTCCAAACAGAGATATTCCAAAATTGATAGAAGTGATATTAAAAGCATTAGGCTGCATCATGATGATATTAGGAATCATATGGTTTTGGTTTTCGGAAGAGTTTTATCATTTTTGGTTTGTTTAGCAATAGTACGCATCTTATAAGCAGGAGTGAAATGAATGAAAGCATGGTTGTTAGATTACTATCCACCGAATAATACGATTGAGTTTAGCGATTCGGAGGAATCAGATCAGGTTTATGAGGCATTAGGCAGTGATAAGCCGATTATTCAGGAATGGTCTGCACCTAACGTAGAATTTAATGATGTGGGCAAACCAGCCGATATTTTAAACAGATACACAGGAGCGCTTGTCATTAGTAGGAAAGTGAAAGAACTATTGGAACAGAATCACATTGAACATATCGAGTTCTTGCCACTTTCAACGGCTACTGAAGAGGAATACTATATTTTACACGTGATGAGTGTTATCGATTGTATAGACACGGTAAACTCTAAAGTAAGGACTTATTATGACGACGTTCCTCAATTCGATGAGTATTCACTCGTTTTAGATCATAAAGCTTTACAAGGACAACACATATTCAGAATTAAACTACCAAGCGAGGATAGAGAGTTATCTTACATATATGTTTCAGATTTTTTGCAAGAGATATTAAGTCATTCCATCGTGGGTTATCAATTGGTGGAGATCTGGGATTCGGAATTTTCCTGGAAAGCCAAAGAAGAAAAGCATGAGCGGATGGGTCAGGAAATTGATAGCTCCTTGCTAGAAGTGTTTGATTTTGATAAAGCCAAGAAGTTCGCTCGTAAAAATAAAGGCCATATGGTGTACTCCGGTGAGTGGGCGATCAAGGCAGATAAGGAAAAGCAAATTTGGTTAGGGAACCTTCAATTGGATGGGAGCTACTCATGGATCAATCCCATCTATTATCCTCCCATTTTGTTGGAACTTCAGTGGGGAATTCCAGAAAGAAGTAAAACGATGTTTAGCCGTTTGAAAGAGAGTGTTGGCTTTAAATAACAAAATATTCAGCTAAGAATTACCTGGAAGGAGGAGTGGGCGTGAGAAGCTCCAGGTTTACACCGTATTTAAGTTTCATTGGTTTAGGATTAATTATTATGACTTTGGCCATAAATCTTATTTTTCATTATGGAAGGGGATTGGATGAAGGTTCCCTTATGCTTTTGTCGGTTGCCAATGCCGTGTCATTGTTTTTCACTTTAGTATGGGGATTGTTTGGGCTTATTGAGTTGTATTTATTATTGATATCGAATAAGAAACTTAAATCCGGATTGGATACTGGAAATATTAGTAAAGAAGAGTACATGAATAAAGCCAAAAATCTTAAATTCTGTTATGTTGTAAATATAAGTTATCTGGTTATGCTTTTAATTCAACTTGCATATGTCATTATGAATTGGGACGAGGTCGATGTTTAGGAGGAACTATAATTGAAAGCATTGTCGATCATTGGTATTGTGTTATTTACATTAACGTTTTTAATGATATTCGGGCTAGTGCCAGAAGATCCCGATAGCGCAGCAATCTTGGGACTTTTAAGCATGCTGTACGCCATACCCTTCTCAATTATTGCTTTGGTTGTATCTTCTCGGAGGAAAAAACAACCTGTAAATGTCCATGAACAACTTTTGCAGCTAGGTGAGTTGAGAGAAAAAAATATCATTACTGAGTTTGAGTTTGAACAAAAGAAAGAGAAGCTGTTCTCTAAAATTAAGTAGTTCAGAGACAACTACATACCATAATGGAGGCCCACCTAAGATAATAGTTATCGGGGGAGGCCTCCATTATTAATAATATCTCCCTTAATTAAAGGATTTAAATCAACCTTACTCATTCGTAATCTTTATCGTTTCATCGGTTATGGTCTTACCATCACTCCCCAATGCCTGAACAATCACATGGTGATGCACAGACTTACCCGCAATATCCCACGTTATCTTCCAACCATCGTCCTCGTTAGTATCATACCCAATAAGTTCTCGTTCTCCCCAAGTCTCAGTTCCTGTTGGAACGGCCCAGAAAAGAAGTGTTTCTGCGTTGGTCGCCTCTACTGTGACATTTAACTCTGTGCTATCTGTAGGAATTATAATCCAACCTTCTTTTTCGGGAAAGTTAGTCTCAACATTTGCAATCATGGGCATAGCCTCATTTCTTGGGATAACCTCAGTGTCATGATTATCAGTAGGAACTTCTGAAGCGCAGGCTGTGAGAAGAAGGAAGAGCAGAAGAATCGGGAAAAATGCTCTATTTGTCATGATGATTACCTCTTTCTATATAGTGGTATTCACAAATCCTCCAGAGTAATTCCCTCGCACTTGGTTTGACAATACGTTATATGCATGTAAACATAACAGTTAATCAATTACAGTTTAATATAAGTAAGGAGTTGTAAATCAGGATGGAACTCTTTGGAGCTTTTATAGCGTTGATCCTATGTTTTATTGTGTTTCTTATCGTTGCTGCAGTTATACGTTATGCGATAGATTCTTCAAAAACATCGAAAAGACTTGAGGATCTAATAAAAGAAGTACACTATTTGAGAACTGAAATTAAAAAACAAAATAACAATAAACAAGGCGATAATAAATATATTATTGACGAGAAAGTATAGTATAGGTGCCTATTCAAGAAGCAATACCTTGCATCATGCAGGTCGTTTTATGGAAGGAGGGTTAAGGTGCGAAGTGATTTTATTGAGCTCGTGGAAGAGAGTGATGAGAGGTACAAATGTTATGTTTTGAAAAATACAGTCCAAATATTTAAGCAATCCATAAAGGATGAGGATTTAAATGATGTCCGACTCTATATATCGACGACTATTCAGTTAGATGCAATTGCTGATGTAGTAGAGTCATATCTGCATTGGTTTACGGAGTGTGAGGCCGTATTTCGAAATTACTATGAGAACGAACTTCACGAACAAGTACATAAGGATTGGTTTAATGAAATTGAAGTTTATCAAGTAGACATCACATTTAATAGCAATGAGGACTACGGAGCAACGATAGCCTGCGGAGACAATGTGTTACAAGGTCACATTATGATTATTGATTTTGATCGAGAACAAATCGAGGCCATCCACTTAAATGGATAAGCTAATTAAATATACCATTGATGATGATATTTTGTAGTCTATTGTTTTCTCTTAGCTCCAGGTAGTTAAGAAATAGGAGCAGCGTTATCAGTACAAGGATCACTGACATGAACTTTTGGAATTTCCCCATGGTAGATATAACCTCCTCGTTATATTAAGTAAATTACGGTGTACAACAAATTAATTTGATAATGCCATTTGTATTACATAACACCTGAATGGAATTAAAGTTACGTGCAAAATGAAAAACAGGACTATTCCTCTAACGGGAATAAGTCCTGTTTCTATTTACAACTATTAATCTCAATGATGATGATGCGCATGAGCATCCGGTGCGTCGCCTTTGACGGTGCATAATACCGAGGTATCGTGAAGATGCTTCTCAGACTCGACTTGCAGTGTCACATGTTTGATTTCTTTATGCTCCAACAGATGCTCAATCTTCTGAACAAGCACCTCGGATGCGTAGACATCCATCGTTCCGTCCACCACAATATGAGCGGTCAGTGCATTCAGGTTGCTGGTGATGGACCAGACATGCACGTCGTGCACGCCTTTGACGCCATCGACTTGTTTGATGGTCTGAACAAGGTCATTTACATCCACATTCGCTGGCGTTCCCTCCATCAAGATATGCAAGGATGATTTGGTGACAAAGAATCCACTGCGCAGGACCAGTACAGCAACAATGACACTCGCGAGTGGATCGGCCCAGCCCCAACCGAAGAACATCATGAGCAAAGCCGCAGCAATGGCGCCAACCGATCCCAGCATATCACTAATGACATGGAGATAAGCTCCGCGCATATTCAAGTTTTTCTCTGTATCGCTGCCGCGCATCATGATCCATGCCACCAGGATATTAATGAGCAAGCCGATGATACTGATAATTAACATACCTACTGTTGCGACTTCTGGTGGGTTGATGAAGCGACCAATTGCTTCGTAAAAGATGTAAAGTGAGATGGCGATTAAGGTGACCCCATTTAACGTGGCTGCCAAAATCTCAAAGCGTCTGTACCCGTACGTTTTACCTGTATTCACCGCTTTTTCGCCAAAGGTGAACGCCAGCAAGGCGATCCCCAAAGCTATGGAATCAGATAACATATGACCTGCATCGGAGATGAGGGCTAAGCTGTTCGTCATGAATCCGCCAACGGCTTCAACAATCATATAAACGGTAATAATAATGAAGGAAAATAACAGTACTTTCTTGTTATTGGTACTACCATGATTGTGTCCATGGTCGTGGTTGTGATGATGTCTGGACATATGAGATCCTCTCCTTTGGAGCCGTGCTCCGTTATGTAATTGATTTCTTTTGTGACTAAAGTAATCCTTGGTAATGATAAAGTTTTTATAAATGAACATATGAGCAATCATTCATATGTTATGGTTTTATTATAAGTGGGCCTAATAATAGTGTCAACCAGAATTGAGAAAATATAAACATGCACGCGGGGCTTCATTGCATGTTCGCTGGCGATTTACGTTGCTTTTGTGCTACCATCTGTGCAGGATCAAAGTCGCGGAATTTATATTCATTCAACTTACAGAAAAGGGGCGGACAACAATATGAAGAATCTGCTTCTGGCGGACGACGACGCCAATATTAGAGCACTCCTCCGGCATGTCATGACCAAGGAAGGGTATCGGGTACATGAAGCACAGGATGGAGTGGAAGCAGTCAAGGTTATGCAAGCAACACCAATCGATCTGGCGATTCTGGATGTGATGATGCCAGGTATGGACGGACTGGAGTTATGTGATTTCATTCGGCAACATTATGACATACCGATTATGCTGCTGACAGCACGGGATCAACTATCCGACAAGCGGGATGGGTACTTGAGAGGCACAGATGAATATGTGACGAAGCCATTTGAACCCGAGGAACTGGTCTACCGGGTTAAAGCATTATTTCGTCGGTACCATCGTACGTCCAGTGATATCATTCGTATGAATCGCATCGTGATTGACCGGAATAATGTCGAGGTCTCCGATGGGCAATCGATTCTCTTTTTGCCAATGAAGGAGTTCGAGCTACTCTCTCAACTTGCTCAGTTTCCGGGGCGATTATTCTCGCGTGATGAACTAATTCGGTTGGTCTGGGGAGCGGATTATGAAGGCGATGACCGCACCGTGGATGTACATATCAAGCGGCTGCGTGATCGTTTTGCCGATTATGGGGATGATTTTGTCATTCAGACGGTACGGGGGATTGGTTATAAGATTGAGGTGAAAGCGCATTGAGATCACTGTATTTTCGGGTGTTCATGATTACAATCGCGGTGATTCTGGTCAGCGCTATGCTGGGTTTTCTTTTATCGAATATTTATTATCATGCGAAGCTGAAGTCTTTCAATGACGAGAAGTTAGTTGGCATCGCGACGCAAATGAAGCAGTTTGTGGAGCAGGAACCCGCTACGGTAGAGCATTACCTGGACAATGCCGCAGCGCTCGGTTACGAAATTTATGTGACGGATGGAAAAGGGAATGACCAATTCTATGGCCGCGAATTCCGCCAGAAAGATCTGGACAAGCAGGCTGTAGATCGGGTATTAGGTGGTGAGATATACCACGGCGTTGCCGAGTTTCCCAGCAAACCTTTCATTACGGGTTTCTTCGATAATCAATTGAGCAATACCGTTGGTGTTCATCTACAGATGGGCAATGCAAGTTATGCGTTGTTTATGCGCCCTGATGTTATTTTGCAGTTCGGTGAGCTGCGTATCTTTTTTGCGTTGATTGGAGCGTTTACGGTGGGCATTAGTATTCTACTCTTTATAATCAGTACCCGCTATCTGGTGAATCCGATTGAACGTCTGTCCGAGGCGACCAAGCGCATTGCCCAAGGAAACTATAATCTGAAATTGTCCACGACTAGGCGTGATGAGATTGGACAGCTGGCCCAGCATTTCATGACCATGAGTCGTGAATTGGAGCGGGTGGATCAGGCCCGTCAGCAGTTTGTATCGAACGTATCTCATGAGATTCAATCACCGCTGACCTCGATTCAGGGTTTTGCCCAACTGGTAGCGGATCGAGATCTGCCTGAACAAGAACGGGAGCACTATGCTTCCATTATTGAAGAGGAGAGCCGCCATCTCTCATTGCTCAGTAAACAATTGCTGCTGTTGTCCTCTCTGGAACAAGGTCATGAGGATTTGACCAAAGTGAGATTCTCTCTACGAGATCAATTCCGCCAATCGGTTCAGGTGCTGCAATGGCAGTTGGAAGAAAAAGAACTGTTGCTAAGGATCTCGGTACCCGAATCCATCCAGTTATATGGCAATGAAGTGCTGCTCATGCAAGTATGGATGAATCTGCTGGGTAATGCCGTGAATCATCTTCCACAGGGGAGAAGCATCGAGATTCGTGCAGAAGAGACCAATGCCCAGTGCGTAATCTATATTCGGGATACAGGAGATGGGATTGCGGCAGAGCATTTGCCTTTCCTGTTTGATCGTTTCTACCGAGTAGACCGTGCGAGAGAACGTTCTTCCGGCCGAACCGGGCTCGGGCTTGCCATTGTGCAGAAAATTATCCGCATCCATGACGGTACGATCGAGGTCTCTAGTTCGTCTGAAGGAACGGTCTTTACCGTGACGCTCCCGCAGATGTAATCTGTTATTCATTTGCCGTTCATTTTCGCCTCCTATACTTGGGTTATCAAGAGGAGGTCAGAGAATATGTACTTGGCTATTAGAGAGATGAGGTTTGCCAAAGGGCGATATGCATTAATTGCTACAATTATGGTGCTTGTATCATTTCTGGTTTTGTTTGTCACAGGTCTGGCACAGGGGCTCGCGTATGATAACGCGGCATCCATCAAAAATATGGCAGCAACCCATTTTGTTCTGGAGCAGGATTCGAATCATCGGTTTACCCGCTCCCAGGTGAATCAGGACCAGCTGGAGCAGACACGCTCCATTGTGGGGCAAGAGAATGCTGAACCGCTGGGTGTGAAAATGACAACAGTCAGTCCAGCTGGTGACACAAAGAAGATTGATGTAACGCTATTTATGGTGAACCCGGAAGGCTGGCTGGCTCCAACCGTAACCGAAGGCTCTGCAATTACGGATCTGAAAGACGGGCAGGTTGTAGTGGATCAAAAACTGTCTGAATCTGGCGTGACGATTGGAACGGAACTGGTCGATCAAGCCTCGGGAACGAAGTGGACCGTGGGTGGATTTGTGGAAAATGAGTCCTTCAGTCACTCACCGGTTGTGTTTCTGAACGAGCAGGAATGGCTCGCTATTCAAGAAGGTTCTCGTACTTCGCAAGGAACAGCAACCTCTAATGCTCCGGTATACAATGCGATTGTCGTTAAAGATGCAGGTGAGAAGGTAGACAGCCTCAGTACTGCTTTGCCGAATACGGAAGTAATAACGAAGTCAGATGCGGTATCCGCTATTCCTGGGTACAAGGAAGAGCAGGGCTCACTGCTCATGATGATTGCCTTTTTATTTGTCATCTCGGCGTTTGTGCTTGCGGTATTCTTCTACGTCATCACGATTCAGAAAACGAGTCAATTTGGTATTTTGAAAGCCATTGGGACGCGAAATTCATATCTGGCGGGCAGTGTTTCGTTGCAAGTATTGCTTCTGTCCATCGGCAGTCTGGTGATCAGTGTGCTGTTGGTTCAGCTGTTTGAATTGATCTTGCCAGCTTCGATGCCGTTTCAATTAGGCTTGTCCACCCTGGCACTAACCTGTGTGTTATTCGTGGTGATGTCTATGGCGGGTTCGCTATTCTCGGTGTGGAAGGTTACCAAAATTGATGCGCTTGATGCGATTGGGAGGACAGCAGCATGAGAAACCGACTGGTATTGCAGGGAATTACACAGTCTTTTGAAGATGGTGGAGTCAAACGGACGATATTGGATAAGTTGGATCTTAAGGTGGCCGAAGGAGAACTCGTCGCGGTCATGGGGCCTTCCGGCTCAGGCAAAAGTACATTTCTGTCCATCGCAGGTGCACTGCTTGAACCGACGGAGGGACAGGTTATGCTGGATGGCGCATCGATTATGGGCAAAAACAAACAGGACATATCCGATGTACGGCTCCAGCAGCTCGGGTTTATTTTTCAAAGCGCCAACCTCATTCCGTATCTGAAAGTGGAAGAACAACTGATGGTGGTCGCCAAGCTCGCTGGAACGGACAAAAACAAGGCTGAGAAGCGGGTAGATGAGCTGCTGGATACGGTAGGCTTATCGCATCGACGTAAGGCATATTCCGAGAAGCTTTCTGGCGGAGAACGCCAGCGGGTTGCCATTGCCAGAGCCTTGATGAATGATCCGGCCGTCCTGCTGGCGGATGAACCGACAGCCAGTCTGGATGCGGAACGTGGACTGGATATTGTGAGCATGATCGCACGGCTCGTGAAAGAACAGGGTAAGAGTGCAGTCATGGTTACGCATGATGAGCGGATTTTGCCGCTATGTGATCGGGTTCTCTTTTTGGAAAACGGGAAGCTGGTACACCATTAGTGATCAGAGTGGATAGTGTGAACATTCTTTAGTTCAACTGAAATAACATGAGAAGGTCCATGGATTCCCGATGGGAAAAGTGGCCTTCTTTTTTCTTTTTTGATCTATAATGAGAGATAGAACTTATAATGGAAGATTTATTTTACATAGAGAGGATCGGATAGAAAAATGAAGACTTTGGATCGGGAACAGTTCCCGGCGCTCAGCACATCGATTCACTGGGGAATTGTTAAAGCAGAGTTTAGATTGAACGACATCGTGGATGAAACGCTGGTAAGTAATGTGAGCATTATCCCGTTTGTGGGGGAACGAGTGGTTGTTTTTCAGATCGATAACGGAAAATGGGAGCTGCCCGGAGGAACGTTGGAGGTAGGAGAGAAGTATATGGATGGTCTGCAACGTGAAGTGATGGAGGAGCTCGGAGCCAAGTTGGTCACGTATCGGGTGTTTGGACAATTTCATTGCATGTCGAGTGAACCTGAGCCGTATAGACCGCATATTCCACATCCTCATTTTGTGAGAATTATTGGCTATGGAGAAGTTGAACTCGTGGGCCAACCGCTGAATCCGATAGATGGGGAACAGGTAATTGCCGTAGAGGTTGTGGAAATTGGTGAAGCGATCAGGAGATTTGAAGAACAGAATAGATATGACATTGCAGAAATGTACCGATTGGCCTATTTGCTTCGAGAAGAAGCAAATGGTGAGTAACTGGAATGCTAGTTTATTCTTAAATCTTAAATCTTAAATCCTACAAACTTCGGAGGTTATGATGATTAGAGATGAAATTAATGAGTTGCTGGATGCTCTACCGGACCATGAACTAAATGTGGTGTACTCGCGAATCGAGCTTGTGCACCGCAAATATATGTATAACAAAAATTTGGAGGACAAGGGGGTCCTTGTGACTGAATTGTGCGAGGAATCCGAAGAGATTATACAGAAATGGGATAACACATTTGCCAAGAACATCAGTGAAGAGGTAAAAGAGGCCATCTATTATAGCCAGTACAAGTGGCATATGTTCAGTTATGAGAAACAGGATTGCCTAACAGACGATGCAGCACGAGATGCTTTTAATGCCGAAAATAATAACGAGTTGTATGTCATGTATCAACATACACCATTCATACAGGTATTTCAGAATGCGAATAAGGTCATCGCAGAAGATTTTGATTCGGAACAGGACATTTATATTTTTGACCAAGAATTCACGTGGACGTATGTACATACCCATGAATCCAGGTGCGGACCGTATTTTTATAAAGTGAAGTAACAAGGAGCAGTAAGGAGTCACGAGTGAGGAGTTTTGGTTCAGCTTTTTAAACAAACGAATATCTGCCGGAGGAACCTTCTGATGCGTAAGAGGTCGATTAAAATATTCAGACGCGCCATGCTTAGTATCGGTAATAGACCGTTTGCAATAAAGTAATTATCCAGGGAAAAGATTTTAACTTTTGAATAAGGGAGGGATCTTGATGGAGCAACTTAATACTAAACTCATAACTAGACTTGCATTACCGGAGGAAGCTTCCATTGTGTTGAACCTATGGCAGGAGTCTGCCCGGTGGCTGAACTCCAAAGAGATATTTCAATGGCGTCCTGAGTATTTCAATTTGGAACAAGTAAATGAATTCATGACGGATGGATCTGACGTATATCTTGCTGAAATAAATCATGAAATCGTAGGGACGTATACCTTAACGTGGTCAGATCCCCTGATTTGGGAAGAGCTCGACAACACCAATTCCGGATACATACACCGATTTGCAGTGAATAGAGATTTTAAAGGGCAAAATATAGGCCTGCTCCTTCTAAAATCAGCTGAAGAGAACATTAGGCAAAAAGGTAAAACATTGATCAGGCTGGATTGCATGGCAGATAACCTGAG
Organism: Paenibacillus sp. 276b; assembly: GCF_900107875.1. Classification (NCBI taxonomy): domain Bacteria; kingdom Bacillati; phylum Bacillota; class Bacilli; order Caryophanales; family Paenibacillaceae; genus Paenibacillus; species Paenibacillus sp. 276b. Next base: position 777,428 of record NZ_FNRR01000002.1, read on the forward strand.
ACTTAATCAATACTATAAAGACTATGGATTCCAATACATTCGCAGAATGAAACAGGGGAACTGGAGCGCCAGTCTGTATGAAAAAGAATGATGGTGTCTCTATCGACTTCATTAAGCTCGTAAGTGTATAAAAAGGGGGACTATTCATGCTTTTATCCTATCATCCAATGAAAATAGCTGATGCAGAAAAAATCGTTACCTGGAAATATGAAGAGGAATACGCGATGTACAGTTTCTCTGAATCCAATGAAGATATTCAAGAATTGATGAATGAGGAGTACTTTTCAGTCCTGGATGAACTGGAGAGGTTAGTAGGATTTATTTGTTGTGGGGAATCAGCTCGAGTTCCGGGAGGAACCTCAATCGGATTGTATCAAGAAGAAGGATATCTGGATATAGGCCTTGGATTAGATCCAGATCTGACAGGACAAAAGATAGGGTCTGTGTTCCTTAAACAAAGTTTAGTATTCTTGCAAAACCATTTCAAAAGTTCTCAGTTTCGGCTGGTTGTTGCCAAATTCAACGAACGAGCAATTAAAGTGTATGAGCGGACAGGCTTTAAAAGAGATAAGGAGTTTTATAGCAAAGTGCATGACGAGGACATGTTATTTATCAGTATGAAACTGGAAATGTCCATCTACTCTTTTGAAGAAATAACGGAGCAGGATTTGACTGAAGTCAGAGAAATATATAATTACTACGTTTCCAACACGACTATCTCGTTTCATACTGAAGAATTGACCCTGGAAGAAATCAAGGCATCTGTCATAAACAGAGATCCGCGCTTTAAATCGTTTGTCATTAAAGAAGAGAACGAAATTAAAGGGTATGTGCTAATTACGCAATACAAGAGCAAACAAGCCTATGACTTCTCGGGAGAAGTAACCATTTATTTGAAACCGGATATTGTAGGCAAGGGCATTGGTGGAACGGCACTGCGATTTATAGAGAATGTTGCGCGCGAGCAAGGGTTCTACACCTTAATTGCTACGGTATGCATGGAAAACACACTCAGCAAGTCCCTGTTCGAAAAGCATGGGTATGAGCAATGTGGGATGTTTAAAGGCGTGGGATATAAATTTGATCGCAGATTGGATATTGGTAGTTTCCAAAAGGTGTTGTAACGTATGAATAATGTTCAATATAATCTAAAATTCGAAAAACTCGTCGCTGAATTAGAACTTGGTGAGTTGAACAGTAAGCCCAAGGCAATCTCGGGTGGGCTTTTACATCGCATGTATGCCATTGAAACTACACATGCCAAATATGCTGTGAAAGCACTGAATCCTCAAATTATGAGTAGACCTACAGCTATGCAGAATTATATCCAATCCGAAAAAATAGCAAACGTGGCAGCAAATTTTATCCATGCTCAACCTGCCAAAGTGATAAACGGTTCTTCAATGCAGATCTTAGATCATCAATGTTATCTTATATTTGACTGGATCGATGGTAAAAGTCTGGAGCATCATGAAGTAACTGAAACCCATTGTGAGCATATGGGCATGATTCTTGCGGAGATTCATAAAACTGATTTTTCACAGCTTCATATTCCTGACCTTCAGTTGGATGATTCCAAAGAAACCGATTGGAATGATTATTTAAACAAAGGGCAGACAGAAAATTCGGATTGGACAATCTTATTAGCTGATAACATTCAAAAGCTCTATGAGTGGAGTGCTCAGGCAAAAAATGCATCAGTAATACTGGCTTCAGATGCAGTTATTAGCCATAGAGATCTTGAATCTAAGAACGTGATGTGGCAGCAGGACAACCCCATCATTATTGATTGGGAATCAGCGGGTTATATCAATCCGATGCATGATCTGGTGGAAACAGCGACGTATTGGTCGGTAGATCAGACCGGAAACGTGGGCAAAGAAAGGTTCTTGGCTTTTATAAATGGATATCGGTCTCGAGTGGGGAATTTAAACGCCAATTGGAGAAGGGTTCTCGATAATGGTTTTTCCGGAAAATTGGATTGGCTCGAATACAGTCTAAAACGCTCTTTGTGGATTGAATGCACAGACGATGAAGAACAACAAATGGGAACATCACAAGTTACATGGACTATAGAGGCTTTAAAACAATATGAGGATATGATCTCAGATGTTGAGAACTGGTTGAGTAGCTAAATCCGAGATAATTGTTATCCGATACAGGAAGGGGTGACTAACATGGCAAACACTAAAGGAACACTAAGAACATGTGAACAAGGGCATTCCTATTACAAAAGTAGCGATTGTCCGACCTGTCCTGTCTGTGAGAAGGAACGGAAACCGAAAGAGGGATTTCTTTCCTTGTTGTCTGCACCCGCCAGACGTGCGCTGGAGAATCAGGGGATTACGACATTGCAGATACTCTCGCAATACACCGAAAAAGAGATTTTGAAGCTGCACGGGATCGGGCCTTCTGCAATGCCAAAACTTCGACAAGCACTTGAAGAAGAGGGATTATCTTTTAAAGTGTAACCCTCTTTTGTTGGTCAATGGCTTTAATTGGAGAAATTGGTATCGTATCTCTTCCTCGCATTGTATAATAATACAGTTGTGTAAAAGTTTACACGAGAAAGAGGAGTCATCTCAGAATAACAAAACAGAATAGGAGGTATTATTTAGTGGAACCACAAATTGAAGAAAAGAAGGTTGATTATAGACCTTTGGGTATATCAGGACTTGGGGGATGGTTGATTCTTGTCCATATTGGACTTTATCTCACCATCATTATGCTTGTTGTGCAAATATTTCAATACTTTGTACCTTCATTGACGACAGAGACTTGGGAACTCTTAACTTCCAAACAATCTGACTATTATCACCCATGGTGGGGTCCGGTTCTCATTTTTGAAACGGTATATAATGTGCTATTTTTAGTATTTAGCGTATATACGCTGATTACGTTTTATAGAAAGAAATCGATATTCCCTCGTCTTATGATTATGTTTTACAGTGTGAGTCTAGCCGTGGGCATCATTGATTATCTGTTGTTACTTCAGATTCCTATGGCGGTAGAACTTGAGGATGGAAGTTCGTTAAAAGGGATAGGTAGGACGGTACTCACCTGTGCCGTATGGATTCCTTATTTTATAAAATCAGTTCGAGTTCACAATACGTTTGTCAAATAAAAACATAAGCCCCGACCTAAGATGGAAGATCTAGGGCCGGGGTTTGTTATAAGAGGATTCAAATAGAGGAGGAGATATCTTGAAGATTTTCTTAGTAAGGCACGGCATGGATGAGGAGGGTTACAGAGGTGGTTGGAGTCAGCGAGGGCTCATTGAGGAAGGTATTACTCAATCGGCGAGGCTCGGAGATTACCTGTACCAACATTCAGAGCAATATAAGATAAACACGGTGATTAGCAGTGATCTTCCGCGTGCAGTACAGACTGCCAAAGAGCTTGAAAAAAGACTGTACATAAAGGGGCTTTATCTGAAAGACTGGAGAGAAATGAACAACGGACATTTGGCTGGAATGCCAAATAAGGAAGCAGAAGTGAAATATGCAGGAGTTTATTTTAACACTCTTGGCATGGATACCCCGTTTCCAGGAGGAGAGAGTCCTCGAAATTTTTATAACAGAATATGTACATCCTTTCGGGATTTATGCCGAAGTATAGAGGAGCAACAGATCAAATCGAATGTTCTACTGGTCACGCACGGCGGAGTAATCAACATCCTTTATTATCTCTTAGGAAACCAAAATTGGACCAATACATCGGTGTTTCATTCTATTGGGAATACCAGTGTTCATACGCTTGAAAAAGGAGTGAATGGTTGGGAGTTTAGCAGCATGAATATGATGAGTCATCTAGGTTAGAAAAGGGAGTATATAAAAGCAGCAATTTTCACAACAATTAATTCTTTTTCAGTCATAATAAAGACTGCCGACAGGTGCCGTCAGTCTTTATATATATTATTTAGTTTATCTGAAGCAGACGCACTATTTCACCATCTATTACTTCTTCACTAGTTTTTATAAACCCTAAAGATTCATACAACTTTCCCGCAATTAGATTGTCTGGTCGGTGTCCAATCATGATTCTTGTGCAATTTGAAATACGCATAAGCTGGATCAAAGTTTTCATTGCTGCCTTGCCATAACCTTTTCCTTGATGCTTCTCGTCAATCATTATGGCAGGAATCCAGTAGTTATCATCCTTGTCTGGGTTCGCACAGAATACGAGAAAACCGACTAAAACCTCTTCCGAGTAAATAGCACGTAATTCAAAATCATTAACATATTTAGATTCAGCAATCCAATAAACGACAGGTGCAGGAAAGATATGAAGCTGTTCTGGCTTAACTTTAAGCTGGGTACATTCATACCAATTTTCATTAGACACTGGCTTTAATACAACTACCATACAAAATTCCTCCCAAATTTTACTTTGCAGAGGAATTTATCCTCTGCACTTACTTCGTATCCTTCCTAAAAATCATTGCAACATGGTTATTCTTCATACCACATCACTCCTTTCGAAATGAAAAAACTCTAATGTAGGTTATTTGCTATTTTGTTTAATATATCCTTCTTTTATCAGTGAAAATAGATTGAACATATCAATCATTTCAAAACAAATAGTTGAGAAAATGGCCTACTACGCTACAATGGAATGAAATGGAAGTATAAGGAGGTTGCAGATATGATTAATAAACCAAGTGATTTGTTGCGTGAGTTGAAGTCCTTGTCTGGACCTTTTCCGACTTGGGATACCGAACAGTTACCGGATCGACCAGGGGATCTTTTTCTGGAATGGCTGAGACTGGCCATTGATTATGAGGTAAAGGAACCCCATGCGATGACGATCTCGACGGTGGACTCGAATGGTTTTCCAGATGCACGAGTATTGATTTTGAAAGACGTGGTTGACGAAGCTTTTTATTTTGCATCTGGCTGGGAGAGTCGAAAAGGACAGCAGCTGGAGAACAATCCGCATGTGGCACTGACCTTTTACTGGCCTACATTGGGCAGACAGATCCGCATAAGGGGAGAAGCCGTGGATATGGGCGAGGAAGCAGGTGCAGCGGATTTTCGGAAAAGATCGGCAGGTGCGCGCGCAGTTGCGATGACAGGACGACAGAGTCAGGAGCTGGAGAGTGAGGAAGAATTGGAACGCGCCATTGCCGCTCAGAAAGAGCGGATCAGCCGGGATTCTGATGTCATTACACCGAATTGGAGACTGTACGCCGTGAACGCAAAGGAAGTTGAGTTCTGGCAGGGAGACCCGGAGCGAAAGCATGTGCGAATCCAATATGTTCTGCAACATGGGCAATGGAAGCAACGGCGATTATGGCCGTGATTTGATAAAGGGGGGAATTGTGTGAGTCGTAGAACTACAGGGACACTGCTGCTGGTCATAGCGGCATTTCTATACGGTGTTCGATATTTGAGTGCTGCCATTTTTGGTTCTGGTGTGGCTTCGTGGAATTCGGAATTGTTTCAGGAGATGCTGAATTATGTGGGAACCGCTCCGCAAAGTTGGAGTATAGCTGCTTTAATCCTGGGTTTGTTCTATTTAGTATGGGCGGAATATGAAGCAACCAGCTCCAAAACCAAAGAAAGTCTCAAGCGTTTTGTGAGTTATGAATCTGTAGATCAAGAAGCGGGAAGCCAGAACAAAACAGATTAACTGGATAGTGTGAGTTCTTATCAGCAACAGTTGCTAAATTAATTTGTATAAGCTGGGGAGGCATACATATGAAGTCCATTGAAAGTTATTTTGATCCATTTCCGGTATTGGAAACAGAACGATTGCTCCTTAGGCCCATTACCTATGCTGATCTGGATGAGATGTACCGTTATTGCGCGGTTCCTGCTGTATCGGAGTACACAACTTGGGACGCACATCAGAGCAAGGAGGATACGAAAGCCTTTATTGATTTTGTGACGAGTCGATATGAAGTGGATAAGCTGGGGCCATGGGGGATTGAGTATAAACAAACGAAGAAGTTGATTGGCAGCTGCAATTATTTAGGATGCGACAGCAACAGTATGAGGGTGGAATTAGGTTATGTGTTATCCAATGAGTACTGGGGCCAAGGCATCATGACGGAAGCGGTTAGCCGAATCATTCAATTTGGATTTGAAGACATCGGGTTGGAACGAATTCAGGCTAAATGTCTGGTGGGTAACATCGGCTCCGCAAAGGTCATGGAAAAGACAGGCATGAAATTCGAAGGGCTTTTACGGAGTTATATGAAAATTAAAAACGAAATGCAGGATTTGAATTTGTATGCGATGACCAGAGCAGATTATGATTCAAATGTTGATATGATTCCCAACGTACACAATGTCATATCGTGAATCGACCGAGAACCGCTATAATCTCCAAGTTGAAAAAACATGGATAAGGAATCGGGAGGTACATTGAATTGACAGCGAAAAACAAATATAAATCACTTGAACTTGAAACACCCGGCGTATATGAACTGGAAGGACTGGAGGTCGGCGTGACCTCCAATTGCAATTACAAATGCGACTATTGCTGCGCCTACAATCGGGACGATGGGCAATGCATCAGCGGTCAGGAGGTTATCCGAATCATCCGTGAGCTTCCGCGGCTCAAGCGGGTGCGTTTGTCCGGGGGAGAGGTGACTCTGAAATATCAGGATTGCCTGGAGATTGTGACGTATTGTGGGGAACATGGCATCGACACGCAATTAAATACCAATGCCAGCCTGCTAACGGAAGAACGAATTCATGCTTTGCGGGATGCAGGCTTGTCCAATATTCATATATCTTTTAACTATACAGACCGGGAGGCTTATGCAGCCTATTACCGTGTACATCCGCGCATGTATGAGCGATTGGAGCATAACATTCGTCTTTGTACTGAAGCGGGGCTGGAAACTGTGCTTGAAACGCTGTTATTCGAAGGAACCCAAGCGAACATGCAAGCTATTAGCGATAAAGTCTATGAACTGGGTGTGCGCATCCATGAGATTCAGAACAGCATCGTGATGCCACACAGTAGATGGAGCAAGATTGCCTCCAAGGAGTCCCTCATCCAGTCCGTAAATGATCTGATCAAGCACAAGAAAGAAGATACGACATTATATTTTACCTGTATGGATCGTTTCGCGGAGCAATTGGGGTTACGAGAACAACCGGGTGTGTATTTCTCCAATTGTGTGGATGGGACGAAGCAGCTACATTTACACGGTAATGGGGATATTCTCATCTGTGAGTTATGCCACCCAGTCGTGATCGGCAATATCTACGAGGGTACGTCTTTGAAGGATATTTATACCAAGCAGCCACAAGCGTTAATGGATTATCTAGAAAAGCAGCCCTGCCCTGCATACGATGCTCTTTTTGCTGGTGAACAGTCCCGTTTATAGAAAGTTGTTTAGCATCGTACTTGTCCCTATTTAGGGTACATATATAGATTGAGATCCATCATTATCACTTATATGGAAGGTTGTCTGATTTCCTCTCGGGGGAAAGGATGACCTTCTTTTTTTGCGTTCAGCCTGTTTCAGATTCATTTAAGCTAGCCCGCCTATGATGAGCCTTAAGAACTTAGATGAAGAGGTGAACTTCACATGATGAAGATCTATCCAAAAACCAACGAGAACGACCCATATAAAAATGCAAAACCAAGGCGCAAATGGCTGATGATTATCCTTGTTATTGTTCTGGGCCTTGGTACCGTGATATACAGCCTGGCAGATCGCTACTTAATCCGGCATGTACAGGTTGTTGTAGCGGATGACAATACATCAGTAACCAGCACCTCTAATGATACTTCAACCCCGACGACTGAAGTAAATGCAACGTCAGATGACTGGAACTATTCCAGCGATGATATGCAGGTCAAAATCGACAAGGTGCAGACGGGGTCCGGCTCAGATCAGATTACGTATTACGTCGCAGATGTACAGCTAACAGATGCGAGCAGCCTGCGCTCGGCTCTGGCAGATAACAGCTTTGGCACGAATATTACCGAAAACACTTCAGAGATAGCATTGGCCAACAATGCCATCTTTGCTATCAATGGTGACTATTACGGCTTCCGTGATGATGGCGTAATTATCCGCAATGGTACGGTATATCGGGATGATCCGGTGCGTGATGCGATGGCATTGTTCAGTGATGGCACGATGAAGACATATAACGAGACGGAAGTATCCTCATCGGAATTGCTGGCTGAAGGTGCGACCAATACGCTATCTTTTGGACCAATTCTGATTCAGGACGGTGAGATTGTAAGTGACTTCAGCAGTGTGAAAATCGATAACAACTTTGGCAACCGGTCGATCCAGGATGCCAATCCGAGAACTGCAATCGGCATGATCGCCCCGAATCATTATGTATTTGTTGTGGTTGACGGACGGCAGGATGACAGCCGTGGCATGACGCTGGCAGAGCTTGCCGATGTCATGAAAGGTCTTGGAGCAACGGAAGCCTACAATCTGGACGGCGGCGGTTCATCCACAATGTATTTCATGGGTCGGGTTGTTAATAATCCGCTGGGGAGAAACCAGGAACGCGGCGTAAGTGACATCCTTTATCTGAAAGAGGGACAATGATCATGACTATATTAATTCCATCATACGAACCGGATGTTCGTTTATTGAATCTCGTGTTGCAGTTGCAGACGTTTCAGTTAGGACCCATTGTCATTGTAGATGATGGTAGCGGACCAGGTTACAGGGGGATTTTCGAGACGGCAGAAGCCTATGGGTGTACAGTCCTGACACATACAGTTAATCTGGGCAAGGGACGTGCACTCAAGACAGGATTTCAATATATTAAGGAACATGGCCCACAGGGCGGTATTGTGTGCGCAGACAGTGACGGCCAACATCTGCCGCATGATATCAAACGTATCTTTGATGTACTATTGGAGCATACGAATCCGGGGATTGTACTGGGTAGCCGTCGGTTCAGTGGAACCATTCCAGCGCGTAGTCGTTTTGGCAACACGGTCACACGAGGTGTCTTTTCTCTCACGACAGGTACGAAAGTATACGATACACAGACAGGCCTGCGAGGTTTTCCGTACTCAATGCTGGACTGGCTGTGCCAGATACCGGGGGAAAGATTTGAATATGAAATGAACATGCTGCTAACAGCACATAAAGAAGGGTATGAGATTACAGAGGAGTTTATTGATACGGTCTATCTGGATCATAACAAATCTTCTCATTTTCGCCCATTGGTAGATTCATTCCGCATTTATATGCCGATTCTGATGTTCAGTACGTCTTCGGTGTTATCGGCCTTGATCGATTTTGGCTTACTGTTCGTGATCCAGTACTTCACGCATAATCTGTTCCTATCGGTCGTTGCAGCGAGACTGTGCAGCTCCATCTTCAACTATACGATCAATCGGAAATATGTATTTTCAGCTGGAAAAACGTCCAGAGTCCGTCAGTCTTTACCGAAATACTTCTCACTGGTCATTCTGGTGCTGTTATTAAATTACGGATTGTTGTACTTCTACAATGAAAAATTGATTATCCCGCTGATTGCAGCCAAGCTGTTAACAGAGGTATCGATCTTTGTGTTCAGCTATTGGGCGCAGCGCAGATTTGTATATTAACTTTGTATATTAATACTCATAGACCACAAGAAGACACGGCCACTCAAAAGAATATCATGCGCTTCTTGGTAATAAAAAAGGTCGAGAACAGGGTAAAGCATACCCCTGTTCTCGACCTTTTAAACTCAAAGGAGGACGAGCGTTACATCAGTTTCTTAATCTCATCCTTCAGAATTTCGGACTGGGTGCCGAAGATGACCTGCACAGCTCCGCCACCAAGCCTCATGATGCCGGAAGCGCCAAGCTGTTTGAGCGCCTGGTCGTTGACGGCTTTGTCGTCTTTAACAACAAGACGGAGGCGAGTGATGCAGGCATCGATGCTCTCGATATTATCTGTTCCACCGATCTCGGCGAGCACTTTGCCAGCCTTGGTGTCGCCAGACGCCGCTGCCACGGCGGAAGCATCAGTGGGGCCATCGGCATCATAAGCGTCATCCTCGCGCCCCGGCGTTTTCAGGTTGAACTTGAGAATCATGAACCGGAACAGGAAATAATAGACGACCGCAAATGCGAGTCCGACTGGAATCATGAGCAGCGGATTGGTCGATAGCTTCATGTTCACGAGGTAATCAATCAGACCTGCGGAGAAGGCGAAGCCCAGCTTAACATCCAGCAGGTACATGATCAGGGCCGCTACACCGGTAAGAATAGCGTGCACCACATACAGCAGAGGCGCCGCGAACATGAAGGAGAACTCGAGCGGCTCGGTAATACCCGTTAAGAACGAAGCCACCGCTGCGCCGATAAAGATCGAAGCGACCATTTTCCGCTTTTCAGGCCGGGCTGTATGAATCAAGGCAAGCGCCGCCGCCGGAAGAGCGAACATCATAATCGGGAAGAAGCCAGACATGAACATGCCTGCCGTAGGGTCTCCGTTGAAGAAGCGGGTCAGGTCCCCGTGCACGACTTCCCCGGCTGCATTGGTATAATCTCCGATCTGGAACCAAGCGATGGAGTTGAGGACATGATGCAGACCGAGCGGGATGAGCAGGCGGTTGGCGATCATGAACACCATGGAGCCAACGCCTTCAAAGCCTACAATCCAAGCGCCGAAAGCGCCGATGGCATCCTGAATCGGGCTCCAGACCATGCCGAACAGGATGGCCAATACCAGCATGGAGCCGGCGGTGACCATCGGCACAAAGCGTTTGCCGGAGAAGAAGCCGAGCCAGTCAGGAAGCTTGATATTATGGTATTTTTTATACATATAGGCTGCAAGCAGTCCGGCAAATATCCCACCCAATACGCCCATATCCAGCTTGACATCGTCAGGAATATAGCCGAATACACCTGGAACGGCTCCCAGAATCCGCGTCAGCACCATATAAGCGATCAGGGCGGAAAGAGCGGCGACCGCATCCCCCGCCAGTCCGATTGCCACCCCGATGGCGAAGATGAGCGCAAGGTTGCCAAAGATCGCCCCCGCTCCCTCATTCATGAATGGAACTACATACTGATTGAGAAATCCCCCTATCACGGGTCCAAGCGGAATGTCCTTTTCATAATTAAGAAGACCCAAGCCTTGAAGAATACCTGCTGCAGGCAGGGTTGCTACAGGAAGCATCAGGGATTTCCCTAGCTTTTGCAATGCTTTCAGCATATTGTTCTTCCTTTCTTTTTTAGATTCATGTTATTTGGGCAAGCTGACTTTCATGATAGTTCCCAAGCCCGCTTCTACGTTGCCATACGTCGGGTGTGACTCCCACGGCTGTTCTGCCGCATTCGCAACGATGACAGGGGTGATGACCGGATAACCAGCCGAAACGATAGCATTCAGGTCAAATTCGATCAGGGTCTGACCGACAGCGACCTGATCCCCGGTCTGCACTTGGGGTGAGAAGCCCTGTCCTTTCAGACTGACAGTATTCATACCGATATGCAGCAGCAGCTGTAGCCCAGAAGCATGCTCAATCATTACGGCATGATGCGATTTAATCAGGTGCACCACAGTGCCGTCGATAGGTGCGACCAGCCTGCCCTCCTGGGGAATCACTGCAACTCCTGGACCCATTAGTCCTTGCGCGAACGCTTCGTCAGGCACTTCTTCCAAACTGACGCAGGTTCCGGTGAGTGGGGAGACGACGGATATTGTCTCAGATGTTTTGGCAGATTTATTGTTTTTCCATTTCCAGATCATTGTGTGTTATCCTCTCTGTTGTTGGTTTTGGCTTGGGTTTGAAAAAGCCGGTATAAATGCATGGCGAGAAAAGCCGTTTCTTCCTCGGGTACCTCTGTACCCAAATCCTCGGCCATTACAGCACTTAGCTTTCTGGCCAGCTGGTATTCGGACGGATATTCATTTTTCACATATTGTGCGAAAGTGGGGGCCGTCATCGGCTGCTGATACAGGCGTTCCATGGAGAAGCGCAGGTGTATCAGGAGTCTTGCCTGGCTAAGGCTGCCCTGCTCAAAGCGAACGCCACCCTGCTCTTCAATAATGGACTGAAGCTTGCTGATCACATTGGATACCTTAACCAACTGTCCGACAGGGACGTGATTCACGGAGGAGTACACATGGTATGTCAGGAACCCGGCCTCATCCTCCGGTACCTCTACGCCAAATGCCTCTCCGATCATGGCCGCCGCTTCCGAGGCGATTTCGAATTCTTTCGGAAAACTGAGCTTTGTCTCCGTGAGGAAAGGATTCAGAATCTCCATCCCGTTGCGGATACGATATAAGGTGAACTGAATATGACTTGGAAGAGCAAGGTAGATCTTGTCATTCAGCTTGCCAGGAAACTGATCAGCGATGAGACGGATAATCTGATCAGAGATGTCGATGACATTGGGGTCCAAGTCCTTCATCAACTCCTGCGCCTGCCCCCACTCCTCCCGGTCCTCCAGCCGGAACCTTTTCTCAATCCGCGGATCATCGGACTGAATGGTGCTTTCCACCTTGAACGCAAATCCCAACCCTTTGCCGATCAGTACGTACTCCTTGGTATTCTGGTGCGACCGGGCCAGAACAATATTGCTGCCGACGACCCGCTCCACCTGCAGCATCATTCCTTTACTCACGGTTCACCGCCTCCTCGTTTCTAAAGTTAACGCTTCCAGGTCTCCGGAACGCAAAAAGAGCCAAGAAGCGAGTATAGTCTCATGTTCGCTTCTTGGCTCATGCCCTCTGGGGTGGTAACACGCCAATTCATTTTATGTTTTTATGCAGAACGTTCTTCCTACATAATATAGAAGCTGATCTGCCGCCGTCAACCATAATTTTGTCATCCGTTTGTTCGTCGTTTAATATAGGGGATGTGTAAATGAAAAGCTACCTTCGCCATGAAAGACTGATGCGGGGAAGCAACTGCGTCTATTCGGCTTCGATGCTCATGGATTATCTGACGGACTGCGCGCTTCTCGGGCACACCCGCTTTTAGCATATGAACGCTTTGCAATCCGATCCAGACTATCAGAGGGTCAACGAAATCAAGCGATTCCCGGACGAAAGCACGTGACGAACGGCCTCAATCCCCGCTATCAAGGTCGTCCTTCGTACAAGGTGTGGCAGGAACGGGAGAACTCATCCACATTCCGAATTCATGTTAAAAAGATATGGGAGGAATAATTTATGGTTCCACAACGAGTGAGTCTGGTCACCATTGGTGCAATGCATCTGCCTGAGCTGCGTTCGTTCTATCAGAAGCTTGGGTGGAGTGAGACCGCAATCAGTTCAGATCAATACAGTGTTTTTGAAACAACAGGTGTATTGCTATCGTTATATCCCATTCAGGAGCTGGAGAAAGATACGGGGATGATATTCAGTGTATCTGATGGGTTGAAAGGAACGCTGCTGGCCATCAATGTGGATCAAGCGGAAGACGTTGACGATACCATTGTGAATATCCGCGCTGCCGGAGGCAATGTAATCAGAGAGCCATATGACGCTGCCTGGGGCGGGAGAATCGCTTATTTCCTGGACCCGGAGAATAACTGCTGGGAAGTCACTTGGAATCCAACCGCCGTATTTGATGAAAAAGGAGCCATGATCACATTTTAGGGTGAAATGAGTGTGACCGGATGTTGAATCGTGTTCGCAAAGATTTGCGTTATTATCTTCAGGAACATCAGGATCGGAACAACCTCATCTTGCATTATTTCGCATTTTTATCGGCGTTTGCGGCTTGGATTTTCTTGTTTATAAATTTTAAAGTCATGCTGGTTCTGGCACTTATCCATTACGCCCTTTCCTGGATTGGGCACTTCTATTTCGAAGGCAACAAACCGGCGGCATTCCGATATCCGCATATCGGTTTTTATGCCGGGTTCACCTGGTTTTTTATCAGGACCATTGAGATCATCACCCGCAAAGAAATCATCCATCCGTGGATCAATAAACAGGACTGAAACCACAGGAGTCGAACTTTATAAAATAGTAGGAGTGTGTCTATGTATCTTCGAAGTGTGGAGTTACTGTCTGCTAAAGTCGAGAATCCGGATCAATATCCGTTTCACATACCGTCCATACAGTCTCTGGAGCGATTGGAATTCAACAATAACATTACTTTCTTTGTTGGTGAGAATGGATCGGGTAAGTCCACACTGCTCGAAGGTATCGCTCATCAATGTGGATTTAACACAGCAGGGGGCGGGAAAAATAATGCATTTGAGATTGATGCTGCTGAATCATCATTAGGTGACTATTTGCGGCTATCCTGGTTGCCCAAAATCACGAATGGTTTCTTCATGCGCTCGGAGTCCTTTTATCAATTTGCATCGCATGTAGATAAATTGGGGCCGGAGTCGCTCAAGTATTATGGTGGGCGTTCGTTGCATGAACAATCCCACGGGGAGTCTTTTCTCAATCTGTTCGTGAACCGATTCAATTCCAAAGGCATTTATCTGCTCGATGAGCCCGAAGCCGCCTTATCGCCAGCCCGTCAACTCTCCTTGTTGCGCATTCTGCATGATCTATCAGGCACTTCCCAATTTATTATCGCGACGCATTCGCCGATTCTACTGGGATATCCGGGAGCATGCATTCTGAGCTTCGACGATGGGATTCAGGAAGTGGAATATGAGGATACAGAACATTATCAGATCACCCGCAGTTTCCTGGAAAATCGCGACCGGATGCTGAATGAGTTGTTCAAGGACTGACTTTGATTTTAATGCTAAGAAGTGTTTAGATCAGTATCAGCGACTCAAATATCAAGTAAGTAGGGACGGATGATTATGAATGATAAAGACAGACCCAGATTAATAAGTTGGAAATTTGATGATAAAGTAGAAAGTGATAACTCGAAAGAGTGGAATTGGGTCGAGATCACAATGAACTTTTCAGACGATTCTAGGCGCTGGAGTATTCTGTACACCCCAGAGCGGCTCCTTAATAATCTTTCAAGAGAAGGAATTGATCCACCCGGGCTGCATATGCAGCAACTTATTGTCGTAAGGAGTTATTCCGTGGAGGATATTGAACGAGTATTAATATATTTTGATGAGGAAGATAGTCTAATAGAGGCATCAAGGGCTTATCCGGAGGAATAACGAATAAATCAGATGAAAGTAAGAATAACACTACAGTGTATTAAGGAGAAATGATATGAAAATAGCTTTTATGATCTTGGATATGCAAGAAAGTATTGTACGGGATAAATTAGATCAAAAAGCAATAGACCGCGCTTGTGAATATATCAATCATGTTGCAGACGTGCTTCGTTCGAGCGACCATGTGGTAGTTCATGTCCAAGACGTGGAAGGGATGGAGGATTCAAATTCTGAGGCGTATCGGATTATTTCTGAGGTTGATGTGAATGAGAAGGATCTTAAGGTTACGAAGGAGAGCTCCAATGCATTCTGGCAGACAGACTTGGAGCAGATTCTGAAGAGTAACGGTGTAGAGCTGTTGATCATATCGGGATTTGCCGCCGAGGAATGTGTTCTGTTTACTTATAATGGCGCGATGGAGCGAGGATTTAGACCTGTCATGTTGCAAAATGGAATTCTCAGTACGCATCCTGAAGCAGTGATTTCGACCTATAGAGACCGGAACGTGATTTCTTATCCAGTAGTTAATTATCTAATCCATTGAGTCTCAGTCGGAGGTGATGGTTTTAAATATGCTTAGCATCGCTTTGATCATGTGGATTGCAGTAGTGTTAGTACTTTTCGTTCAGGGGTTGAAGAAAGGATCTCCACTTATGCTGTTTTTCGGTGTGATATCGATCCTGGCACCCATACTTACGTTCATAGGTTGGCTGACTTTTTTACCTTTTGTTAATCCCGTTGCACTTGCTATTGCATACCTAGGGAAGAAAAAGCAAACGACAAATATGCTTAAAAGGACTCTGTAAAGGGTCTATTTTTTTATACATAAGCATCTTCTCCAAGACAGGATACTTCACGATTTAAATCACACTTTGCCTATATCTGCTGTGGTTGAAACGATATATTGAGAGCAGGACACAGCAAGCGCGCAGTGTATATCGATAAGGTTGAGCGTAGATCACATGATAAGGGAGATATGCAATGATGATGAATGTACAAATCACGAGTATTTTGGCAGAAAAGAAGGAATTATTTCTTAACCTCTACAACTTGTATTTATATGATCTTTCCGAATTCTCGGGTGAGGATTTGCTAGAAGAGGGGAAATTCGATCCAACGAATACCTATCTCTATCTGGAACGGGCGGAATTACATCCGTTTTTTATCCATTATGATGGAAAGGTAATCGGATTTTTGCTGGTTTGCTCTCCTCCTTATGTAGATGAGGATATCGACTTTACAGTTCAAGAACTGTTTCTGGTCAAAAAGTATCGTGGACAAGGATTGGCGGTTCAAGCGGTTGATCTGGTGTTTGCACAATTTCAGGGCAGATTCAAAGTGGAGCAATTGGCTAATAACCGATCAGCTGTTTCATTCTGGAAAAAATACTATGAACAACATCACATTGAATATGTAGAGTCTGAGTATAGCATTGAAATTGAAAACATCGCTGGCAGCCATTGGATTCTGTCTCAAACCTTTGTACGTGCAAGAACGGACTAGATATATGTAATTGTAGCTAGGAAGGATGATTATTTGATTGTTATAGTAGCTTCAAAAGGCAGGTTCAGGTGGATTTCAGGAATATTTCAAGCAGAAGAGGTAGCGCTACATTACATGGAACAAATTCCCGAAGAGCTGAAAGAATACCAAAATTTAATTCACGTAGAGGATATGAAATTTCCTTTTTATATTATTGAGAGTCGAGGGGATTTTCAGTTTCTAACTAAAGATGAAGTGATTGTACTTTTCAATCATACGGACGTGTCAGAAGACGAAGATGAGGTGCACTTCAATATCTATACGGTTGATTCCGATTACAGACCGAAGAAGCCGGGCACAGACTATATGGGCATACTTCATCATGATCATGTGACCAATGAATTTATTGCGAAGTACAAAGAAAAAGGAACTGAGATTCTGGTCAAAAAAAGGATCTTTTAGATGTAAAGTAACAGAATAGTGTTACTATTTCAATTATCTAACTATATATTCAATTAGATTCTGTTTGCCTTCCTTCTTTTGGAGTCAAAAAAGGATCTTTTTGTATTTTGTCTATTTTCAAAAGGAGTTGAAAGTGCACAATTCTGAACTTAAAACCACTTCGTATTTACCAATAAATGGGTTATGATGAAATGAAAAGGGGACTACCAAAGAAAACGGGGGTTCGGATAGCATGCCTATTCATAATTTTGTTATTGAAAATAAGTCGGAAATCAATGAATCTATCTACACCTCCTACTCATGGGATGCTCATGGAGTTATACATAAAAGTAGACTAATGGCAGAGGAACATGCTTACTTGGAAGATGAGTTCATTTCATACATTCAGGATTCTCTTAACTGGCTGAATACATGGAACCCATCTACCTGTAAAAGATGTAGTGGACTGAACAATTATGGGATAACGGTTATTGAAGAAAAAGATGCTTTGTCGAAGTTTCATCAACTAATTAGCGCATGGATTGATGTATTCAACCTTGCTCCTGATCAGTTCAATCTTACAGGGGATTATTGTTTTGATGGAAATGAACAGAGAGGCTATTATGAGAAACTCATATATAACAGAGTTGAATTAATAAACGAATTAAACAAGCTTGCCAATATGGCAAAAGATGCAGGGCTAAATGGGAAATGCATTTTGCATTTTGGTATTTGATCTTTTAAAGTGAAATTTTCTTATGGAACATAGCTGCTGACTAAAAGGGGAAGCGAGCCATTAGAGAGGAGAATGATGAATGACAAGCCGCATTGTGGTTACGGGCGGAGCTATTATCCGTGATCATATGGGTAGAATACTGCTGCAAAAAAGATCAGATTATGGCGATTGGGGATTACCTGGTGGTGGTATGGAGCCCGGTGAGAGTATTGAAGAAACTATGATTAGAGAAGTAAAAGAAGAAACGGGGCTTGACGTGAGTTCATATGAACTGGCATCCATCTACACAGGTGAGAAAATGAAATATACATATCCGGATGGCAACGAGGTTGTATTTGTAATGTTCTTGTTCAACGTCACCGCGGAGTTGGGTGGGAAACTTGATGATGATCAAACAACCCTTTTATTTAAAGATGAACAGAATGAATCACTAGAGCTTGTTTTTAAAAGTCTAGATGAAATTGATATTTCCACAATCAACAAGGTACAGAAGCCTATGTTGGTAGATTTGATACAAGGGGAACTCACAATTCTGCGTTAAGCCCTAGAGGATATAAAGAAGATTTTGAGAGGGAATAGGGAAAATATAGTTTGTGAGTAAATTAAAATCCCTGATTTTAATAGAGAGAGGAGCATTTATTATGCCTTGGCCCATGGTTCATTTTGCAATCGCATCTGAATTATTATCTAATCCAACCCCTGAATTTATAATGGGAAGTCTTGCTCCTGACTCCATTCATGTGAGAACGAATGAAAGAGCCGAAAAGGCAAAAACTCATCTCATGCCAGAGACAGCACGATTCGCAACAGACGAAGAGCTCAGGGCATTTTTCAATTCCAACAAGAAACGTGCGCAGAGTGAGCCTAAGTTCATGCAATATTTGTGCGGTTACATTTCTCATGTATATACGGATCGGGTTTGGACTTTCGAGATTTATCCTGCATATGAAGTTCATCCGAGTGGACGAAGTATTTATACGCAGGATGTTACGAAGCTGGAATTTATGATTTTGAGAAGAGGGTCTGATGGCCAGGATTTATTGAATAAGCTGGAAGCAGGTCAAGCATTTGACTTAGGTGGATTGCTGGAGCAAGAGGTGTATCAGTATAGAAAAGAAAAAGTAGACTTTTTGAATAACTTTGAAAATGAGCCCTTAGGTGATTTGAACATTTTATCTATGGAAGCTATAGAAGAATTTATACAAACAACGGCCCAAAGACTTAGACATTTGTTTACAAAGTGGGAGGTATTCTAAATGGAAAAACGGATTAGCCTCGCCCCATATAATGAGAAGTACGCTCAAGACTTGGCTAATTTTGTACTAAGTGATGAACAGGTTCATTTTACTGCATTGCCTGCGGAAGTGATGGAGGAGGCATCGCAAAATCCGAACAAATATCCGGTAGTGATTTTAAATGATGAGACTCCAGTTGGTTTCTTCATATTACATAAAAATTCTGAATACGTAGAGGAACGAGATACTTCCCGTACAATACTGGTACGTGCGTTATCCATTACGTTAGAACATCAAGGGAACGGGTATGCACTCACTGCCATGAGGGAACTGCCTACACTGGTTAGGCAGCTTGATCCGAAGGTCGATGAAATTATTTTAGCTGTGAATGAGGGGAATATTGCAGCACAAAAGCTGTATCTAAAAGCAGGTTTTCTGGATATGGGCGAGCGGAAAATGGGCATCAAAGGTCTTCAACTGATTTTGCAATATAGAATGGTTTAGGGCATGAATTACGGCAAACAAGACGGCTTATTTGATGAAAAGGAGGACTAATGTGGCGAACATACACAAGGGAAGATATTCGGCTGAGATCGATGGCGAGTTTGTTGTTTTTATTATTGGAATGAGAGTTAATCGCCTGTGGGCCATACATAAGTGGTTGCCTGTTTTTAAATCCATGGGCCCGATGATCAAAGAACTGTACGTGAACCCAGATACCGGGTTTCTGGGAACGGAATTTTTTATGAGCTGGCGTGGAGTGACTCTGCTGCAATATTGGAGATCTTATGATGAATTGGAGAAATACGCACGCGGTGGCCTGCACTTGGAGGCTTGGAAACGATTTAACAGTTCCGTTGGATCGGATGGAAGCGTGGGGATTTATCATGAAACGTACAAAGCTCAATCCGGTTCATATGAGACCATCTATGCGAATATGCCCAAATTCGGGTTGGCTAAAGTGTCTAACCATGTTCCAGCGACAGGCAGGAAAGAAACGTCCAGACGTATAATGGGTGGAGAGAGTGATCCCGCAGTAGAAACACCAAAGAATCCTTAACAAATGACTAGTGTAGTTCGAATGTACAATCATCGCAAGTAGAGAGGAGCATGTTATTGAAAGTTAATGTCAAACCAGAAGATTTGGGTTCTGAGCAGCTTAGCTGGCTATGTGTCCAACCGATGTTGATCTCCGTTCGTGGTAAAGATGTTGCAGCAAAGGTAGAGGTATATCGGCAATTACATGAAGGACAACAAGCGATATTTTTGTTCTATTCCTATCATAACCATACCAAGAGCTTGGCGGAGTTTTATTGGTTTTCGGCGTACAACATTATCGACATGAAGAGCTGGAATGGAATTAAAAACGGGATGCGCTATTTTAACCAAGATGAAATGGTAACTCTCCTGGACGACATTGAGCGTTTGATTACAGATGAAAATAAAGATGGAGACACGTGGCGTGAGGTTCTGCCCACGGATTTGGAGAAAGACCCGATCCTGCTGCAAAGAACGGAAGAACTATACGTTAAATATCGAGCCGCGGCTCAGGAAGCTATTTTACACATGAATGAAATAATTCGGCAAAATCAGGAGATGTATCTGGAGATTACGGAGATCAACGCCTAAAGTAATCTCAAAATATAAGGAGTGATCATTTCATGAAATCTCCAGGTGGATCTATTTTTCCTTATTATTATAAAGGTGGAGAAATCCATTGTCTGAAATATGGCAGCAAGCATAAGGACCAAGATAAGCTTTTCGATGTGATGAGACAAGAAGAGGCTTTCATCTTAGGGATCAATAAAAAGCTCAAGGTTTGGGTGGATATGTATGAGACGAAGATTACCAAAGGAGTCTTGGATCAGTTAATCTGCAACATAAATAATCTCAAAGATCATGTGGATAAGCTCTCATTTGTAGGCAAGGGGTACTAAAATGAACGAAGAAGAGATCTTGGAGTTGTACGGTTTAGATCCAGATACCAGACATAGGGAGCAAATCAGAGAGTTGTTGCAGCAAGAGATTGAGAATCAAGAAGCAGTGGATCATGAGTATCTCAAAACCTTATGTATTATGTTATTCTGCATAGGAAATGTAGAGGACACTGGGCTGATCTGGCAGGCAAAACGCAAGAATCAGGATACGGGCAGTTATATTGATGTGCAGCTTCTGTGTGGTGCCGGTTATGAGAAGACAGTGACTTATCTGGAGCAGAATCTCGAGGACTCAGCGGGAGAGCAGTTGAATTATCTTAGACAGTGTGAGTTATATGACTTTGTTGATTTTTCCAAAGAGGAGTGGGTCTCTACCTATAAAAAATATTATGAACTACCTTAGTCATATACAACATGTGAGAAATGAGATGATCAATGATGACAAATGCTGCTTCCATCCAGGAACAGATTCAGATGTGCCAGAAATATAGCGCAGACTATGTAACCAGCGAACTGCACCATAAGATTGGAATCGCCTGGAACGTCAAAGAGAAGTTGGAACCGATCCACGGAATGCGTATTCAGCCCGAGGGAGATACAACCGGTTGGTATATTTGGGCAGAAAAATACTCGGATACAGATGATTTTTTTGTACCTTTACATGTAACACACATCGATGACTGGGACCCAAAAATTAAGAAGTACCTCGGACTTGCGCCGGGATGGCGGTTTGTGATTGCAGAAGATTATGAGGATGTATGGTTTGATGGGCAGTTGCTTAACAGATTATAAGCAGAGCAACCAATGAGTTAAAATGGAACTTTGAAAGGGGTCATAAAATGGCAAGTGTGCATGATAACATCATATTAAGTTACGAAGTCGATTTGGAGAATGAGAAGATTAGGATGCGTACACGTTCGCATCATCCTGAATTGCATGGTGATACGGATATCCTTTTCTCGGATGTATTGGCACATTCATTTGATACTCCGTTGCAAGGCAGCATTATCTTCGATATTGACGACGTTGGTTTGGATTATTTTATTAGTTACAATCGCGATTTGTTGGAGAAAGGGAAAGGTCAGGGCTGGCCTATCATGTATGAAACTGATGAAGAACTGGAAACCAAGTTGCTCGAGGGGGAATATCTGTACTTTGTCATTACATCATCATATGGATTAAGTGGCTGGGTATTGGCTAAAAAGCTTGAAATGATAACAAAGATACGGAATGAAAAAGATGAAGAATAGATTTGGTTATGAACCGAACTTGATCCGTAAAATACTAGTTATGAGTCTTGTCATTTTAGTTGTCATTATGATTATTACCAATCCATCCAGAACAGATTTCTATACATGGCTGGAAAGCGAGTATGGTATACATGTCTCCTACGACATCAATGAAACGACGTATACACAGATCACGAACGGCCAGGAAAGAAGTCTTAATTTCAGAAGCGGACATATACAGCATGTGGGAATCTTTACTACGTATAATGAGACTTTTATGGATGCTGAGGGTAATGAGATCAACATTAAAGCCATTGGTGTAATGAACATGTTCTTTAAAAGATAGTTGGTTTCTGTTCTATGATGTTGGAAGTTGTAAAGGCTTTATCGATATACCACGCTTCTTTGTATGATGAAAACATGCAGAGCATCGTGGTTTTTGTGTTGAGCAAAATCCGTAAGGAGGGGGAGGATTACGTTATTTGGTTCATTCGCAAATTCCACATTATGGGTTATGATGTACCTACAGAGAAAATTTAACATACATAGGAAGTTTTTCGGGGATTGAGATTATTCCAGTAGGAGGAATAGAATGAAAGCTATTTTCCTTGATTTCTATGGGACAGTTGTTCATGAAGATGATGATATTCTACCCGTAATTTATAAACAAGTTCAAGCGACAGCGCAGGTGGAATGTACAACGGATGAGATCGGTGCTTACTGGTGGAAGGCTTTTTCAACATTGTTTTATGCAAGCCACGGCAGCCAGTTTACCACGCAAAGAATGCTGAATGTGCAATCTCTGGCAGAAACGCTTCTCCATTTCAAATCGGATCTGGAAGCTGAGTCGCTTAATCAGGAACAGTTGGCACATTGGCGTAACCCTGGCATATTTGCTGATTCAATTCCCTTCCTTCATTCTCTTAAAATTCCAGTATATATCCTGTCCAATATCGATACTGATGACGTGAAAGCTGCAATGAAGGCACATAACATTGAAGTGGCCGGAGTGATTACCAGTGAGGATGTTCGTTCTTATAAACCAAGGTCAGAGATGTTTGATGAAGCGATCAACAGGTATGGTTTGCAGCGAGATGAGGTGATCCATATAGGCGATTCTCTGGTAAGTGATGTACAAGGAGCGCAAAATGCGGGAATTAAGGCTATCTGGTTGAATCGAAAAGGAAAACTCAAACCGCAACAGATTACACCGGATTATGAGTGCAAAGATCTTGGCGAAGTTGTGCATATGTTGGAGGCTTGGATATGAAAAAGTTAACCGTGTTGTCGTTATTATTTCTGTTCTTAATCGCCTGTCAGGATAAAACAACCCATGAAGCTGTACAGAAACCAACGATTCCTGTGACGGAAAGCGTTACTGATGAAGCAATCGAGCAGAAGGACGATGAAGCAGAAGCACCCAAAAAAGACAAAGGCATCCCTCCTGTTTACCTTGATGAAACGAAGTACACAGGTGATGAACTGGAAATCGTCAAACTGATGAACGATCGCATGCGTTATATGTGGGAAGAGGATGAGAAGGGCTATATGAGCCTTTTTGATCCACAATCGCCAGTCTCGGGCATGCCAGTCTCAGGATTTTCAGGTTTTAAAGTTCGCAAGATCATCTCTATGAGTGATATCAACATTCGAGAGCAAAAGAAGCTTTATGAAGCACTTGTGATGGTTACTGAATTAAGAGAGAACGAGGAGGAGGCCAGCTCTAGCATGGTGTTTAGGAAAAAGAAAGCGGATGGCGATGCTGCGAAGTGGATCTTTGCAGACATCGATTAACAACGACTGAATGAAAAGAAGTTAAGGGTGATGAAATCATGACAAAACAATTGATACTTATTGAGGGATTACCGGGTTCAGGAAAGTCGACGATTGCCAAGATGGTTTCCGAGATTCTGACTGAGCATGGCAAAAAGGTGCAACTCATCCAGGAAGGGAATCTGGATCACCCTGCTGATTATGATGGTGTGGCCTTTTATTCTGCGGAAGAGTTCAGATCTTTGGTGGATGCTCAGGAGACGTGTAAACATATATTGGAGAGCAGAGCAACAGCCTATCAAGAGGGTTTTCTGATTCCTTATCGCAAAATGAAAGAGGAATTCGGAGTGGATTTCCCCGATCATGTGGTGCAGGAGATATTTAGCAAAGATATTTACGAACTACCTTTTGAACAAAATGTGAAGCTGATCACCGAAAAATGGCGGAGTTTTACCGAAAGCGTGATAAGTGCGGATGATGATTCCATCACCATATTCGAATGTTGTTTCATTCAAAATCCACTGACCATAGGTATGGTGAAATACAATCAATCCAGAGAAGAAAACGTGCAATATGTTTTGGAATTGGAGCGCATCGTTCAACTATTAAATCCGCTATTAATTTATGTACATCAGCAGGATCTTGCGCACACCTTTGACAAGGCAATCCAGGAAAGACCCAAGGAATGGTCAGATGGATTCATACAATACTACACAAATCAAGGATGGGGACTCGCGAAAGGATATCACGGTGTTGAGGGCACGGTGAAGGTTCTTCAGGCAAGAAAAGAGTTGGAGACCGAGATTTATCAGTTACTGAAGATGGACAAACACTGGCTGGACAATTCGGAATATAACCGGGCTGCTTGTCAGGAGGAACTGGTGAAGATCCTGAAAGTTTCACTTTGAGATACTAAAGTACAAGTACAAGATTTCTTAGCACGGCAATACAATACATAACGGAGGTTTATTTTTATGTTATTTCTTGAGGCAACGAAATAGGAGGAGCTTATGGATCTCACATTTATTCGTCATGGTCACGCTGAACATTTGCTTCATTATCCTCATCAGCTAAACCAGTTGCATCCGGGACTTACTGAACAAGGAAAGAGGCAGGCAACTGAATTACGAAAGCAGATTAAATTCTTACCGGAAGACATCGTTTTGGTGAGTCCTACGAAACGAACGATAGAAACGGCATTCCTCTTAACATCAAGCGATAAACTGACAGTCTGTCCACTCGTTGGCCCGAGAATGTTCCCTCAAAACCCGGAGTTCCCCGTTCTGCGCTGTGATCAGATCTATTCGAAAGACGAATTAAATGCTCAGTATACGGGGCTGCGAATTCTTGATTTTGAACTTGATTGCTGGTTGGATGGGATTAATCGAACGGAAGAACATCTATTTGAGGCTTATGCTGGACAGCTAATTCAATGGTGCAGAGAGCAGAGCGGAAGAACTTTTATCATTTCACATGATGGTACGATAACAAATTATAGAGCTTTTCTTGGAGAGCAGGGGTTAACCCGAAGTGACTTTCTAGGCGAAGCGGGTCATTACACGATTAGAGATCTGTAATAGAGAAGAGGGGACATTGGACATGAACCCTTTTCTCGGAATAGTTTGAAGAACCAGGACTTTATTTTGTAAGCGGTCAATACTACACTAAGGGGGATTTTCCGTGAGATTATCGGATTATGAATATTTAGTTTTGGCTCTGGAAGAGGCAGATCAGGCGCTAATAGAAGGAACCTATCCGATTGGAGCGATAATTGTGGATATGGATGGGGATGTAGTGAGTAAAGGAAGAAACCGAGTCTTCTCTGAATGTGATCCCACCGCACACGCTGAAGTCGATGCTATCCGTCAGGCAGGGCAACATTTGCTGGATGTAAGTAAGAAGCGATACACGAAGAATGACCTGACCCTCTACTCCACCTGTGAACCTTGTCCCATGTGTTCAGGCACTATATTAATGTCGGGAATTAAGAAGATTGTATGGGCAGCGGATGATGAAGGGTATGGCGGGCTTAGACGTTTTAAGGAGGGCCCTCATTTTATCCATCTGTTCGACACACTATCCTGTGTTGCAGCGCCATATCTTGATTTGGAAAATAGACAGCGGGCATTGCTTGCCCAATGGAATATTGGTAGAGGATTGCTTAATACAGAGTGGGAGACTCCCAAACAATGAAATCCATTCCGAACTCTATTTTACTAGCCAGTGTTATTCTGGGAATATCGTTCATAGTTGGCTGCCTGTTGCTATCAAATCAGTGGAGAGCTAGTGAATCGGCTCAGGTAGTGGAACAGGATGTGCCGAACAATAATAAAACATTAATGACGATCCAAGAAACGGCGGAGTATCTGAGTATGACTAAAGAACAGGTGATGGACATTATTAAGGCTGAACAAGGAAGTTTCTCGGCATCGGGTTTCTTTGAAGGGAAAATGTTTCCTTTCATCAAGGTTCAAGATCAATTTTTGGTTAGTAGAATCGAGTTGGAATTGTGGGCTCAGGACGCATCTTCAAGTCATAGAAGGTATATTAATGGGCAGATGTATTAAGTAATCTGGAGATTAAGAAAGGGAGAAATTCAAATGACCAAGCTGGTTTTGTTAAGTGACTTATATTTCGAATCTAACCACGAACTAAATCAGAGGATATTGAGTTTGTTCAACTCTGACCAGCCTTCCATCGGTTATGTGCCTTCGTGTTCCGACCCGGGACGGAACTATTTCGAGCATACGAGACGTTACTATAATCAACTGGGAATCAAATCAATTGATTATTATGATCTAGACCTAGAATATGAGGAAAACAGATTCAATACGATTTTTGAAACCGACGCGATTCATTTATCTGGAGGGAATACATTTTATTTTCTAAGTTTATTGCAGAAGAGAAATGCAATGGGATTGTTGCGTTCCTATGTGCTTAAAGGTGGCATTCTGATTGGTGTTAGCGCAGGCAGTATTCTAACTACACCAACGATTGAAATGGCCGGATATGGTAAAGATGCAGACGAGAACCATGTTGGATTAATGGACAAGCAGGCTCTGGCGCTCGTTGATTTTGAATTTTCACCGCACTGGGATGGAACGGAAGAAGCTTTGGATTCATTAAGAGATTACGCGCGAGACAACTCTACAACAATCTATGCTTGCAAAGATGGTGGCGGGATCGTTATCGATGGTGAAGTGGTAGAGTCCTATGGCGATGTACGTTGTATAAACTGAAAATAAGGTGGGTTTACAATGAGTGAAATCACTGTATATCATTATGATGCTTTTTCGACGGTTCCTGGTAAAGGAAATCCGGCTGGAGTCGTCTTTCATGCCGATTCGCTCAGTGAAGAAGCGATGCAGCAGATTGCGCATAAAGTCGGCTTTAATGAAACGGTCTTCGTGATGAGTTCAGTAGTTGCAGACGTTAGATTACGATATTTCACACCGGGTCATGAGATTAATCTGTGTGGCCATGCAACAATGGCATCCATGTATGGGTTAAAGACTAGAGGGCTACTGGAGGATAAACAGTCGATCACTATTGAGACTAATGTAGGCATATTGCCGATTCAGTTCCAGCAGGATGGCGATACGATCAACATTGAGATGAAGCAGGATCAACCCCGTTTCATGCCATTCCAAGGTGACATAGAGAAGCTGGCAAAATCCATTAATCTAACCACGGATGATATTGATCTATCCACACCTATAGTTTATGGAAGTACAGGCACCTGGACTTTGTTGATACCGATTCGCAAACTGACTTCTTTCCAACAAATGAAACCGGATTCTTCTCTATTTCCTGAGATATTAGATGAAAATCCGAAAGCTTCTCTGCATCCATTTGCTTTGGAAACCCGCGATTCAGATGCGCTAATGCATGCCAGACATTTTTCCTCGCCGTTTTCGGGAACTACGGAGGATCCGGTTACGGGAACAGCTTCCGGTGTGATGGGTGCCTATTATTTGGAGTATAAATGAATTCTGGAATGGATCAGACTCATTTTGTTGTGGAGCAAGGGCATGAGATTGGCAGAGATGGGAAAGTTCATGTCAGTGTGGTCAGAAATGGACAGGACATGGATGTCAGAATACGAGGCACGGCTGTTTTTGTGGAAGAAATGAAAGTGGAGTTGAATACGTAACAACGTAAATGAAGGAGAGGGTTTAGGTGGATGAACAGGCGGTATTACATACAGTTTCTCATTTGTTACAAGAAGAATGTTCGGACTCTTTGGTAGGAATTTATTTGCACGGGTCCATGGCTATGGGGTGCTTCCTTCCTAATCAAAGCGATATTGATATACTGGTGGTATGCCGGGAGCAGCTGTCTGCTGATACCTATCGAAGGATTGCGAAGAGATTGATGCAGACCGAAGATGAAATGCATATTGTCACAGGGTTTGAACTTAGTATTGTTTTGGAGTCTACGGTTGCTAAACTGACGTTTCCGACTCCATTTGAGTTTCATTACTCGGGGTATCACCGGGAAAAGTATAGAACTGATGATCAATATCTTTGCGGTGGATACGAAGATCCGGATCTGGTAGCACATCTGGCCGTTATTGTTGACCGTGGAATTGTGCTTGTCGGCAAACCGATTAAGGAGTTATTCCAGCCCGTAAAACGTGAATATATGTTGGCCTCTATTACATCTGACGTTGGTTCAGCTATGGAAGAAATAACGGAGAATCCTGTCTACTATGTTTTGAACCTATCACGGGTTCTATTGTATGTGAAAGAGTCGGTTATATACTCCAAGCGAGAAGCAGGCGAGTGGGCACTCATTCATATTTTACCGAAGTACAAAGAAGTCATCTCACAATGTATAGCAAAATATAACGGAGAGCTGGAAAGCGTGAATCTAAGTGATGATTTACTTCTGGATTATGCGAAGTACATGTTGGATGAAATAAAAAGGAGACATCATGATGATTATAACGACAGAGGATCTGGAACTGATTGAAGCAGCAAAGAACGTAATTTTGCGTTTGTATCAGGAGGGCAAGCATCACGTTGGGGCAGCAGTACGAACTCGATCTGGAAAAATATTTACGGCGGTACATCTGGAAGCCTATATCGGTCGTGTCTCAGTATGCGCGGAAGCGATTGCTATAGGTAAAGCCATTTCGGAAGGGGAACATGAATTCGAAACGATCGTGGCCGTAAGACATCCCGAAGTTGATCCTAATGATGCACCGAACGGAGCGGAAATCCAGTTAGATGTGGTATCTCCTTGCGGTATTTGCAGAGAACTGATTAGTGATTATGGGAAGGACACACAGGTCATCTTGCAGGGAGAAGAGGGTTATTCTAAAACAACGATTGGGCAGCTATTACCACAAAAATATACAAGAACATAATAAGGAAGGTTGACTGTGATGTTTGAGATAGTTGATATTCGGCAAAAGCCGGACATGCTGCAGACGGGATTGCATTGAGCGTTCCGTGGAAACCGAGAGTGATGTACCCCGATTTTATGTACTGTTGGATGGGGACAGGATTGTTGGAGGATATGCTCTGTTAAGGAGTGATTTGAATAGCCGCCAGGATCTGTTCCCGTGGTTTGCGTGCCTTCATGTTGATCCAGAATACCGAGGCAAGAACCTTGGTGGGCAACTACAGAATCATGCGATTAATGAGGTGAAGACGAAGGGCTACGATAAGCTGTATTTATGTACGGATTTGACGGACTATTATGAAAAAAATAACTGGGCGTATATCGGTAAAGGATATTTGCTAGATGATGAAGAGACTCGGATCTATGAAATATGCATATAAAGGAAAGCTTTAATAACAAAAGAAAAAGGGAAATACGGATCCAGTAACCGAACGGAGTGATTGTCATCGAACAAACCATTCGTTTAGCTCAAGACCTTGCGGAGAGAGTCATTCGAAAAGCAGGAGAGGTTGCTAAAGAGCATTTTGATCAGATCACCTGTGCAGTGGAGAAGGGCATCTTTGGTGATGTTGTTACTGAAGTAGATCATGAAGCAGAGCGGATAATATGTGATGAAATTAGCATTCGTTTTCCCGATCATGAGATCCATAGTGAAGAGCGGGGGCATAACGGACAGAAGAGTGACTGGCTGTGGATGATTGATCCGTTAGACGGAACAAACAACTTTGCCATTGGCCTACCGATATTTTCCGTTTCCATTACATTAATGTATCGTTTAGAACCCGTCCTCGGAGTTATTTACGAACCTCTGGTGGATCGTTTGATTGTGGCATCACGTGGGAATGGGGCAAGTTGTAATCAGAACCCCATGAAAGTCCAAAAGAAAGAGCATATTCATAAAGGGACCATTGGATGGATTCAGGGACATCAGGTGCAAAATGAGGAGAAGGCTGTACGGCTACGTCAACATCTGGATGTTTGCTTCAAACGAATGATGCGATTATGGGCTCCAACCTTACAGTGGTGCATGTTAGCTAAGGGGGATATTGACGGCATTGTGCTCTACAATTCGGAAGGTGACGATTTGTATTCAGGCATATTAATGGCGAAAGAAGCAGGTGCCATTGTTATGGATTTTGAAGGGATTCCCTTTGAAGGCATGAATTCAGAGCCATATCTGATTGCCTGCCATCCGGATCATCGTGAGTATTTCCTGAGTGTCGTTCGGGAGGGAATGAACTCATGATTAGCGAGCTTAATAAGCATGAATTCTGTAAGTTGAGGCACTTCACGGACTTATACAGAAATATTGAGGTGAAGGCCGTGGTATCTGGGTTGAATCCTGGCCGAATCTACGTTGATGATGCAGCAAATATCACAGCAGCGTTAATTTGGGTGAAGGGACAAAACGGTTTTCAGTTGGTCGGAGACGCTCGAAGTGAACCCTTCCTGAATGAATTGGAAGATTTCATGAAAGAACACATAGAACCTGAGTTATTAAGATTAAATATCCACACAGTCGAGGTAGGTGTGGCGGATGAAAGCTGGGAAGATGTGCTTCATCATATGGCCGCGAATAAAGAGCTCTATAGCGATATTCAGCATGTATTCACATTGGATTCAGACCAAGGAATGACTGAACATCTACGTCATCCGGGTAGTCATGAAGGGTATGCTTCTCAGAATGAGGTGGTCAGGCTTCTTGAATTAGACGAGGCATTACTGAAAGCTGGGAAGTTCAACAATCTATCTTTTCTGAAGGACAAAGTCTCACGCTTTTGGGATAACATGGATGAGTTCTTGGAACATGGCTTTGGATACATTGCAGTACAAGGCGAGGATATCGCGAGTGTTTGCTTTTCGGCGTTTATATCAGATCAGTGGCATGCAATTGATATTGAAACTATCGAAGCCTACAAGAGAAGGAATTACGGTGCACGGGTAGCGCGAGCATTTGTAGAAGAATGCAGGATTAAAGGTATTCATCCGTATTGGGACTGTTCCCCAGATAATGCAGGTTCAATACGTTTGGCAGAGGGTGTGGGTATGTCTCTGAACTTTGATTACAGAGTTTACTGGTACAATCTCTCTTGATAGGGTTTGGAAAAAAATGCTGAAAGGAGACTTAAATGAACGAATCATTACAGAGTCAGATTCAATTTCTAATTGAGATTGATAAACTGAAAACGATTGAACGAAAAACGAGAATCATCCATGGCGACAGACTTGAAAATGATGCGGAGCATTCATGGCATCTGGCGATGATGGCCTTGATTTTGCAGAGTCACTCCAACAAGGAGGTGGATATTCTCAAAGTCATTAAGATGCTTCTTGTTCATGACCTCGTTGAGATCGATGCCGGAGATACATTTGCCTACGATACGGTAGGGCATGCGGATAAATATGACCGAGAGATCAAGGCTGCGCATCGACTATTTGGGATTTTACCTGAGGAACAAGCCGAAGAACTGTTGAACCTATGGCTGGAGTTTGAGGCAAAGGAGACCAACGAAGCGCAGTTTGCCTCGTCGATGGATCGGTTGCAGCCGTTGATCCACAATCATCAGAATGAGGGAGATACGTGGCAGAAATACAATATAACAAGTGAACAGGTGTTAAATAGAAATCGTGAGATTGAGAACGGTTCCAAAACATTGTGGACGTACGCACAGCAGATTATCCAAAATTCCGTAGACAAGGGAATCTTGACTAAATCCAAGTCTTAGAGACACGTTGTTGAACTTATCTGATTACAGACGGGGGAAAATCTTTATGGGATATATCATGGAGTTGAGAAAGCTGGTGGGTTCGCGCCCTCTAATCATGGCTGGTTCATGTGTGTTGGTCTTCAATGAGCAGGGCCATCTGTTATTGCAAAGACGTACAGATAGTCTGGATTGGGGAACCCTTGGCGGATCATTGGAACCGGGAGAATCTTTGGAGGAAGCTGCTGCCCGTGAATTATATGAGGAAGCTGGACTGAGAGCGGGTGCCTATAAACTCATTACCGTTTTCTCTGGTCAGGACATGTATTACAAGTATCCGCATGGAGATGAAGTATATAATGTCATGGCTGTCTATGAGGCTACTGAAATTCAGGGCGAACCAACGGTCATGGATGATGAAGGACTGGAACTACGTTATTTTGATCTGAGTATACCCATCCCAGAGATTAACCCGTTCACGGAATATGTGCTGAAAAAAGCGGGATATATTAACTAAGTAGTGAAAGGGGATCGTATATGACACAGGATTTTTATTGTGATGAAGTGCTTAGTGGTAATACCAAAGTAAATATCGTCATGGAAACAGACAAGGTGCTGGCTTATCATCATACCCGACCATACTACAAGCATCATATTGTTGTTATTCCAAAGATCCATATCCAATCGTTCATTTCACAGGAAGAAGCTAATAATGATGAACTATTACTGGAGATCATGCGGGTTATCAAAAAGGTTGCTGCGGACATGGTTGTCCAGACGGGTTCTTCCAAAATCGTAACCAACCTGGGCACTTACCAGGATTCGAAGCATCAACACTGGCATGTGGTAAGCGGTGAACGTATCCAATAAAATAAGTCTTAAGTAGAGTCTTCCTGCCGGATGTTCGGGGGAAGACTTTTTGAATTTAATGATTAGAATTCACTCTATCAAGAATGAGGAATTTGATTGGAGAAAGTAAATGGAGGTAAAATATGCTAAAATAGTTTGGTGAATTAATAAATTGAACTATTTATCAATCATGATGATCATATGAATTATGAATTCAGTACGTTGATAAAAAAGGAGGAATTGTGATGAGCTTTTCATTCATTTCAACATTCGCAGTTTTATTTAACTTGGTGTTATTCGGTTTGGGTGTATATGCCCTCATTTTATTTATCAAACTTGCTAAACTCGGGATTCAGGCGTTGGACATTTATCTATATGAGAAACGAGGAGAACGGTTCTAAGCTGTAGAAATCTCACTCAACAATAGAATTATCATTTTTCTCTCAGTGTTTTATTGTTGTTCTATTGATATGATTAATTCATTATTCAACTAAAGAGAGGGTAAATGACATGGATACTTTTTTAGAGCAAATCAACGAATTGCAGGAGCTTCAAAAAGATTTGGTCAGTATACATCCTTTATTCGCAGACTATTATCCCGTGGTTGTGGCATTTGAAACTTTATTATATATCTATGATTATTCGTCCAAGACACAGCAATATGAATGGGTGAAAACCGTCCCGGATGACCTGAATATTCCCGAAGGATGCCTTGCGGCGTTTCGAGTGCATCACATGGATGAGCGGATGTGCGCAGTGGTGACGGATGCGGCGTTCCAAAATTTTGAGCAGAAAGTCTATCTCTTTCATGAATTTGTCCATTGTTACGTAAATGAGCATTACACCGACATGGGTGACCGACTTGAGATCAAACATAAGATGGAGCAAATCAAACGTGTAACATGGGAACTGGATTATGAGTTTCCTTATGACAATGAGATGGTTGTCCAGCGGATCACTTCGTTGCTGTCAGCCTTGAAGAGTAAGGATCTCATACAAGTGAAAGAGGCGAGATTAGCTCTCTTCAGCTCTTTGAGTGAAGAACAAGGGGAGTACTTCAACTGGCTGGAATGGAACGAAGGTTACGCGCGCTATCTGGAGAATCGAATACGGGAGAAATTTGGACTGGAAATCAATCATATGGGGGATACAGCTCCGTTTAATCGTCTTGTTTTCTATGAGTGCGGGTCCGAATACATAAACCTGCTCGTTAACGAACAGCCGGATCTTCATACGGATTTGGAGCAGTTATTTGTGAGGATACAAACAGAGCGAGTGCAGGGTTGAACACCGGGTATAGTTCCCAAATTCATTACGGACGTAAAGATAAGTGCTTTCGTGGCCGATACTGCACAGCGTTTAAAAGTCCTGCTCCAAGGATGGGACACCGAGCTGCAGCATGTCAGCATAAGCATCTAGAGCTAGATACAGATGATTGCTTAGAGAGTGAGTACTATGTGTTTAGTTTAGCCGGGAGGTATATATGCTAATGAAAAAAGCAGGGATTCTCTTAGTTCTCTTCGCGGTGCTCCTTGCAGGGTGCAACCATCCAATTGGAACTAATTCTAATCCGAAAGAAGCTCTACCTTCGCTCATTACATTAACATGCAACCCAAACTTCATAACTGAAGCGTGCGAGGATGTCAAAATTGAAGATCCTGTTGAGATTGGAATCGTAATCGAGGCTATAAACAAAGCGGAGCGTATATCGGGAAGTCTTGATTATAGCGCGGAGTACAAGATGATCTTAACAGATGCAGATGGGTCCTTAACGAAGTATGATTTTTCCATAGGCAAAGATCCCAAGCAGTCAGCCCTTCTGGTTAACCATGAGGATACTCACGTAGGATACAGCGTACCCATAGAGGATGCAAACCGAGTGAGGAAACTGATCCAGAGTCATACGGACTTACACAGAAGATTACAGGTTACCTTCGGTAAGTCAGTTTACTATATAAATTCAACAAAAAATTACACGATAACGGAGAGGACAGAAAAAACCTAAAGAAGCGAAGCTAAAAGCTTTCTGAAAGAAAGCTGCATCGGAAGCATCAGCTTCGCCTTTCTCCCCGGATTTTACCCTTTGAAAATAGGAATCAAAAAAATCTGGGGATAACAGCGATCGGAAGGTTGTTCTGTCATCGGAGTGGCAAGTGTAAATATTCTTTGGTTTAATTTATATATCTATTGAAACGGAGAGAAGGTCATATGAGTCACCTGATTACCATTCAACCTTTAACAGCATCGGATATGGAGGGTGCCTGCAGGGTATTCGAGACATCCATAACGAATGCATTTACACAGGAAGGGCTGGGTTCCCTGCACGAAGACATACGCGATGAAATTGAACACAAAAAAGCGATGCTTTACGCAGCTTTGCATCCTGACAACAAACAGGAATTGAATGTTTTCTTCTTGCTGGCCAAAAGGGAAGATACCGTCGTAGGCACTATTTCGTATGGACCTTGCGGCGAGGAGATTCAAGAATGCACCGACCACCAACTGAACCATGTAGGAGAATTGGGTAGTCTCTACGTTCTGCCAGAGGTTCAGGGTCAGGGAATTGGCTCTGCTCTCATTCATGCCTTGGCTACTGAACTTCAGAGACGTGAGATTACGCAATTTTGCCTGGATAGTGGATACCGGATAGCCCAGAAGAAATGGCAGCGGAAGTTTGGAGAACCCTATGCCGTGGCAAAGAACTACTGGGGTGAAGGCACGGACCATATGGTGTGGTTATGTAATGTGAAGGATTTTGCTGCAATAAATGACTAAGAGATGACGACCTGTACTGAACAGGGGTCATCTCTTTTACTAAGTCAATCTTTCTGCATCGATAGAGGACTATTCTTCGTACAGTAAGAAAAAGGAGTGAAGATATGCAGTACATACAGAGTACACCCGAGCAACGTTTATCGCCGGATGCCATAACCATATGGAGAATCAGTGCGATTATATCGAACGGAATAGGGTTGATTGTGCTTGCAGCACTGCTGATTCTGGATTCCGTCTTTGGATGGAGGGCGTGGATTGGTTGGTTGCTGTGGGGAGTGACTGCCATATCAGTGCTGTATGCGGTGTGGGAGGTTTTTATCCGGCCTTCATTGTTATACAAGCATTGGTATTACGATGCGAATGAGGAGTTCTTGCAATTGAAACACGGCGCTTTGAAAAAGGTACATCAGATCGTTCCCATGGCCAAAGTACAATCCGTCACGACGAACCAGGGTCCTCTTTTGAGAAAATATGGCCTATATTCTGTATCGGTTGGCACGATGGGTTCATCTCATACGATCCCGGCGCTGCCAGAGGAAGTGGCGCTTGAACTGCGTAATCAGATTGCGTCCTATGCAAGGATTAATGAGGTGGATGAATGAACGAGATGAAAAGACAACACCCGTTAGCCATGCTCTGGAGTTTGTGGAAACTGGTGAAAAATTCTTTTGCATTTATCGTTTTTTTATTTATTCTCCGTCATGGCTCGGCGTCCACGTGGATTATGTATGGCAGAATCGTCTTCTATGTGGCTATCGCGGTTAGTGTGATAAGCATCATCTGGAGTTGGTTTACACTACGTTATACCGCAGATGATAAGGCTTTTCAGATCTACAGTGGGGTGTTCAATCGCACAAGAAGAACGATACCCTATACCAAAATTCAGAACGTGAACCGGCATACGTCGCTGTTTCATCGTTTGTTCCGAGTCACATCCATTCGTTTTGAGACGGGCATCAAGGGAGAAGATTCTACTTTTCAGTTGCAAGTCGTTTCACTTACGGAATCGGATAGGCTTGAAAAGGTTGTAGCAGGGCATATATCGGAAGCGAATGTCGTCAGTGATGCTGTAGAACCAAATGAAGAACACGTGACACCACTTGAACACGTAACACTGGAAGAAGATATTCAACTACCTGTAAAAGAAGAGCTTGAACGGATTGTCCATTACAAGTCCACTCGAAAAGATATATTCAAAGCTTCGTTTACGTCACTTAGCTTTCTGGTACTTATTCCGATTCTGGGATCGCTCTATTCGTCGGTGAAAGATTTCTTTCCCGATGAAAAAGTGACGGAGAGCATCCTATTAACGTGGCTGGATACATGGTGGATTACCGCATTGATCATCACAGGACTTATTGCTGTTTCCATTATGCTAGGTATTGTCAGAACCTTTGTGAAGTATGGTGATTTCCAAATCTCCTCTGATCGCAAACGTATCTACATTACGAAGGGTATGTTGGAACAGACCGCATTTTCGATCCTGAAAGAGCGAGTACAGGCGGTGAAAATCACACAGTCTCCGATGAAAAGACTGCTAGGATTGGCAGAAGTGGAACTGACGACAGCAGGTAGTGTGGGAGAATCCGAACAGGAAGTTAACTCGCTCTATCCTTTTCTGCCTGTGAAGCAAGCTTACGATATGATCTCGGAGATTTTGCCATCCTATCAGGTTACGCAGGAGATGCAAAAGCTTCCACGAAAATCATTATGGCTGCGCATGCTGACACCAAGCTGGGTGTGGATCATTGCAACAGGGTTACTGTTTTATTTCAAACCGCCGATTCTGGGACAGAATCAGGCATGGTGGATGATTTCCGCTATTCTGTTACTGTGGATTGTCATATGCAGAATAATTGATTTTCTCCATACACGATACGTCCTGAATCAGAACTTTATCCAATTGCGAACGGGTGCATTAACCTCAACACTATACATCTCCAAGCGAGAGAAAGTCATTGAGGTACAGATCACCCGGAATCTGCTGCAACGCTGGTTTGGAGTTGCTTCGATTCAAACCGTGAATCGTGCCAAACCTGTTCTGCATCATACGCTAAACGATATACCGCTTGAAGCCGTAGAGTCGTTTCAGCTGTGGTATATGGAGCGGAGCCAGAACGTCCAGACCCGTTAATGTAAAGGCAAGTGCAGGAAGACTACTAAGTTAACTGCGCACTTGCCTTTTGTATTGAAGGTGGATGCTCAATTAATATAGTTTAGGAGGTGTTCCTTTGATTAAAATCGTATTTATGGACGTGGACGGTACGTTACTCAGTGAGAAGGATCGAAGTCTCTCTCCAAGTACAGAGGAGTCGATTAGACAATTGGTTCGTAGGGGCATACAGGTCGTGCTGGTCACTGGCAGACCGTACAATTTATGCAGAGATTTCAAGAAACTCGGGATTAATACCATAATTTCGGCTAACGGGGCATTGATCAAGAACGGTGAAGAAGTGATACATAAGTCGGTGCTTTCTGAACGAGTGGTAAGAGAATTCAGTGAATTTGCCAAGCTGAACGGCAGCAGTATATCTTATTTTACAGAGTCATTCGAGATGAATGGTTTATGCCCAACGGATGTACGTGTCACCGATGCATTGAGAGATACGCTCGGTCTGATGGAGTACCCCTTGAGCATCAGTTCTTTGGAACAGGAAGTGTATTGCATTTGCTTATATGCCGATCAAGACGAAGTGGAGAAATTCCAATCCAGATTCCCTGCATTAAAATTCGTGAGGTTTCATCCTTACGTGTCTAACGTACTGGAAGAGAACGAAGTATCCAAATCGATAGCGGCAGGAAAAGTGCTCGCCCACCTGAAAATATCGAAAGAGGAAGCAATGGCTTTTGGCGATGGTGAAAATGATATTGATTTGCTAGAGTATGTGGGACTTGGCATTGCGATGGGAAACGGAGGAGAACGCGTCAAACAAAGTGCCGACTATGTCACACTGCGAGCAAGTGAGGATGGCATCACACATGCGTTGAGGAAGTTTAAAATTATAGAATAAGCAAATTTTGGAGTAATAAGGATATCCTAATTATGGGTTTTCATGTAGAATGATGGAGGATGAATTAAGCCCTATAGCATAGGGTGTGATCGAAGGGTGACTTATGAAAAAGGTTGTCATTGTAATCTTGTCTTTTGTCGTACTTATTGGTGTATCTTCTTCAGCTTATGCCCATCCAGGTAGACTGGACAAAAATGGTGGACATAATTGTTCCGCGAAATCCAAACAAAAGGGCCTTTGCACAGGCTACCATTATCACAAAAAGAAGAAATGAAATTGAGTTTTACAAGCTAAACCCAGCCCTGGTCTAATCTATGGTTGGGTTTGCATGTTTATAATTCATGGTAGTCGCAGCTAACAGAATACAATAAACATTACGTTAGAGGTGAGTAGTATTATGGGGTTTATTGGGATCATTTGTGTAATTATTATGACGGTCAC
Organism: Paenibacillus sp. 276b; assembly: GCF_900107875.1. NCBI lineage: Bacteria > Bacillati > Bacillota > Bacilli > Caryophanales > Paenibacillaceae > Paenibacillus > Paenibacillus sp. 276b. Next base: position 816,487 of record NZ_FNRR01000002.1, read on the forward strand.
ACTCATCAGTATAGAAAGTAATACGAAACGGTTAATTCAAGAGCAGGCCGAAACCAATCGGAAACTGGAGCAACTATTAAGGAAAGAACGTTTTTAAGACCAGACAGGAGGAGTATGACGATGGATCATATTAAAGCAATTATTTTTGATCTAGACAATACAATTCTCAACAGAACAAGTACCTTTGAAGGCTTCAGCCAGAGCTTGATCAACACTTATTTTGCCCATCTTGAGACTACGGATGATATTTTTAAACGAATTATTGAGCTGGATGAGGATGGTTACAAGGACAAGGATGTCTTGTTCAACGAGCTGCTCCATGAATTACCTTGGGCTGAGAATCCACCTCACGCAGAGCTTATGGAGTTCTATGGCAGAGAGTATGTGAGAAGTGCTGTTCTGATGGAGCAGGCGAGAGAAGTGGTTCAGCATCTAAGAGGAAAATATAAAACAGGTTTAATCACCAATGGTAAAACTGAGATTCAGTACGGAAAAATTGATCAACTCGGCATCCGGGATGATTTTGATCATATTATCGTTTCAGAAGAGGCTGGAGTCAAAAAGCCCGATCCTCGTATTTTCAAATTGGCATTGGATCATTTCAACCTCTCTCCTGAGCAGTGTATCTACATTGGAGATCATCCCGTCAATGATGTTGAAGGAGCGGCAAAAGTAGGCATGAGCACGATCTGGATAAAGGTCAATCAGCCTTGGCAGGACAGCATTACAACCAAACCATTACATTCTATTGAGCATCTTGGTGAATTAAAAGGCCTGCTCTAAGGGGAGACCTTCAGATTAGATTCAAGCAACACAACATTACATAACAGAACAGTGAGGTAGGTGCACATGGAGATCAGACAAATGGCTACCGCATTTTTGAGTAATGGCAACGACATGTTAATGATGAAGAAGGCAGGCAGCAGGCTGTTCGATTTTGAGTTCTGGGGTGGTATTGGCGGGCATCTGGAGCACAGCGAGCTTAACTCACCAATGACCGCCAGTTACCGGGAGATTGAAGAAGAGACGGGGTTCAAGCAAGCGGAAATTGAAAATTTCCGTCTTCGATATGTTTTGATGCAGTATAGCGACGGTGAAGTTCGGCAGCAGTTTGTATATTTTGGTGAGACGACACATCGAGCCTTTATTCCATCAGATGAAGGGGATTTATTTTGGGTTCCTTTGGATGAACTGCTGGATTTACATACATCCATTCTGATTAAAGCTGCGATCCGGCACTTTTTGCAGAATCAGGAGACCGACGAGATATGGATCGGTAATGTCCTAAAGGGGGAAGGGGCAGCGGCTAGTCCCAGGGTAGAATGGAGTATTATGCAAGACACGATATCCTTTGAACCCGTTGTGTAATGTTAGACGTCTTGACCGGGAAAGGGACCTATCTCTGATCGAAAAAGCCATACGTTTAAACGTATGTAGGCAACTGTTATAAAGAGCGAGGATATTAACCATCCCCGCTCTTTTTTAATACCTCGTATTGAATATAAATTCTCTCTTTGGAAGGATGATGGATATGAATATCCAAACTTCAATAGGTGGGTCTTGGAGCAGCAGTGATCATCCATTATTCAATTCGGTTTATTTAATGAAAATCAAGCTGTGATGATTCGATCTTTCGTGCGTCTTCTCCGATTCTCAATGGCTTCCTCATAATCTCTGACCAACCTGTCAAAAATGTGATCCCACGAACGCTGTTCAGCAAGTTTCCGGCCTTCAAGACCCATATTCCTCAGTTGATCCATATGATCTCCCCAGAGGCATATCTCCCGAATCAATGCATCCGCATGGCCTGGCTTGAACAGAACACCGCTTCGATGATGTGTGACCAAGTCTTTTACACCGCCACCATTCGCAGCGAGAACCGGCAATCCCGAAGCCATCGCTTCCAGCACCACATTGCCAAATGTTTCTGTTGAGGAAGGAAACACAAAGATATCTGCCGAAGCATACATAGCAGCAAGCTCTTTACCATGCAGATACCCTGTAAAGGTGACATTGGGTGGGGATTGCATACGCATTTTGGGGAGCAATGGTCCATCGCCTACAATGATCCAGTGTACACGGGCTTGCATATGTTCTGGCAACTGCTGCATGGCAAGTGTGAGGGTAGCGATATCTTTTTCCGGGGCAATTCGTCCAACGTAGAGTAGAATTAGAGGAGCCGTTATGTTGTAGCGAGTACGCATATCGGAACTTCGTTTATCAGGCGAATACAGGCTGCAATCGATCCCGCGGGACCATAACTTCAGACGTTGAATACCTTTTGATTGCAATGAGTTTAAGGTCTCCTGAGACGGTGTCAATGTTGCATCACAGGCCCGGTGGAACCATTGGATATACTTCCAGTAAAGAGGAATGACACTTTTCAACTTGTAGTATTCGAGGTACCGATCGAAGTGAGTATGGTAGGAGATGACATGTGGAAGCTGATACTTGAGCGCATATCTGAGACCAAAAAGACCCATATTGAACGGAGTGGCGATATGCAGCAGATCTGGCTGAAAGGTATTTAGCTCTCGATGGATGGATGCTCGATTAGGTAAGGCGATACGACATTCCGGATAGAGGAAAAAGGGGATGTTGGTAACCGAACGGACCGGAGCGGCATCATTGCCTTCAATAACAGACTGCGGTGTGAATAACAGATGCTCAATGCCTTTGCGGTTCAAGTGATTACTCAAGCGGTGCAGCGTACCGGCAACACCATTGGTTTCCGGAACATAGGTGTCAGTGAACAAGGCCAGGCGCATCATAACCCCTCCCAAGACTCTTGATGACAAGATCATAACAGCGGATCATTTTCCAAAGGTCAAGTGAAGGTTAACTTTATCCGTATTTCGTGTAAAGTGTGTGGGGAATTGAATTGGTGCAAACGTACAGCGGATAAACTTATATAATAAATTCTGCTATGATGTATAGGCGTTTCGTTTTAGTGGACCCGTGTGAAATCATTCGTCCCACTTATATATAGAGATAGATACAGGAGGCAGAGAGATGAACAAATTACAGGAAGAATTGCAGCAATTATTACCTTTGGATCAGTTTGACAGCATGTCGGGTGAGGAAGTGGTGGGGAGTGTTGCCATGGATCTGTATCGCGCGGAATTTGCGACCATTCGGGAGTGTGGACCTGAACTTCCACAGGTATTGCGAGATACCATCCTGATCATAGATCTGGATACAGAGCTATCCATGAGCGGCATTACTGGTTTTCTTGAAAATTTGAGTGGGCGTTTTCTGGGTGAAACGACGGAAGCGATGCAGCGCATAGGCAATGATGCTGATGCAGAGATTCTGAAGAACATCCAGCATATGTTATCCGAAAGTGGTGTAACACCTGAGCAGTTAAGAGAAAATGTGAATGCACTCTCCGAACAGGATGTAACGACGACCCTGAATACGCATGGACAGCAGATCCATGAGGTTTTGCAACGGGTTGAGCTGGAAGCGGGTAATTTAAGCATGCAATCGGATAATGAAGAGGTATTTGAACTCCTTTATCAATATGTGGATACGAACAAAGATCGCCTGAAACAGGAGTTGGAGCACCTCTTGTCTAATTCAATCTGACACGCAGGAGGACTTCACTATGATTGTGATGATTAATGGGGCATTTGGCTCGGGTAAAACCTCTGCTGCAACCAAGCTGCAGCCGTTAATTCCGAACAGCATGATCTACGATCCAGAAGAGATTGGATACATGTTAAGAAACGTGATTGTGGATGACGTCCGAATGGATGTGGAGAAAACGGACGATTTTCAGGATATGGAGCTGTGGAAAGTCCTTACCGTGAAAGTCGCCCGTGAAATCAGGCAGAAGTATAACAAACATCTGATTGTTCCAATGACCATCTACAAGTCAGAGCAGTTCAGTTACATCCATCGAGGTCTGAAAGAGATAGATACTGACCTTTTTCATTTTACCCTAATGACATCCATGGAAACATTACATGAGAGATTGTTGAAGCGCGGGGATAAGCCTGATGGATGGACTTTTCAACAAGCGGTTAAGTGTGTCGAAGCATTCCATGGATCACGCTTTGAAGAGTACATTCAGACGGATGGGCAAACGACAGATGATGTAGTGAATTTTATAACTTCCAAAGTGTTGTCAAACCGTAAATGAGGAGGCAAAATGATGAGTATCAACAAACGATTAGGTGTGGAATCCCTGTTGGTAACTTTGCTTTTCACACTGGGTTTTATGGCTTGGAATGTCGTTCAAGGAATGTTAATGACGCTGAATCATACACCTGAAATGATGCACACCGATTCATCCGTTATGATGTTGCAGTCCAAGGTTGACTTTGGCTCCATTGCCCGTTGGGATACTACTTCCATTCTGATCGCTGCCGTTGGATTTCTCTTGCTTGCTGCTGCATACTATGGACTTCGATCGGGGATACAGCGCTGGACACAGCGTTCCTGAGGTGAGCTTTTTAATAAAAGAAAAGCATAGCCAAAAAACAGTTCTATACCAATGAAGTTGGTAGGAGAACTGTTTTTTGTTTTTGGATCTATTTTTAATAGATCATAGATGCTTGGAGATGACTTCTTCCAGACCTTGGGCAACCGAATCCGCACCCCGTGCAAGGTGTCTCTCGTAGAGATGCAGTCGGACAAAGCTCTCATCCGTCCCCATCGCCTCCGAGAAAATGCCACCGAGTCCACGTGCGCGGCGGTCGATCTGAAGCAACAGTTCAAGTGAATCTCCCATCGGGTAGAACAGTACTTCCAGCTCATCCAAATAACCACGGAACTTGCTCGTTGGCACGAATTCAAATTCCTGTACAAATGGAAGATTGCCACCAAGCTTTGGAGCATAGTCATTGGTCACTTCACGCAGCTTGAAACCAAGGAGATCAATCGCATCAAGCACAGTATTCATATCTTTTGTAGGAACTACATGGAGTCTGTCCCGGTCTGAGGGGTCCATGGCGCTTGAGATATCGAGGCCCGTTTCAACCCATACCTCTGCACGATGCAGTGTAATTGGGAGATTTTCAGGTAGATCAAAGGAGAAGGATTTCTCCAGTTTGGCGCCAGGCTGTAAAATAAAACCTTCTGTAAGCAAGTATTTGGCTACAACGGCAGTTTCATTTACTTTTCGATCATTGTGCTCCCGTATGTAATGGGTTTTGATCGTAAGGTAGATTCGGTCTACATTCTGTTCCACGTCTCCACCCTCGATGTAGACGATCCCAGAGATGATTCCTCCAGGCGTAACCTCAGGTGTATGTAATTCTGTATTTACTTTGGCTGCTCCAACACCTACACTGGCTAACATTTTCTTAAAAAAAGACATTCATTCAACCTCCACATCCTATTGGTTTATCCAAGTGGCAAAATACGACTTCGAGCATAATACGGCGCCTACGAGAGAAGCGTTTCAAATTTTAACAAGCACAAGATGAGGATAGATAAAACTCTTAAGTGAGAAAAAAGTTAACCTATGGACAGGAAAATCGACTTGTCTGTGTCGAATGTTGTTTAATATGGGATTTTCTTCTGGGGGGATATCTATTGGGGATGGAATGGTATGACATGATCGGACAACGTAACGGAGGATACAAGGGCAGATCGGTATTTACATGGGAGGGCAATTCCGCAGAAGATGTATATGAAGCGCGCTTAATGCAGTTGCTGCCTCAGTATAAATCTGTGCTTGATGCAGGTTGTGGTCATGGGGAATTCACATTAAAAATGTCGGCCTATACCGATCATATTACGGGTTTTGACAACTCGAAGGAGCTACTGCGTATCGCTCAGGCTGGGCTTGTGGCCAGTGACGTTGGCAATGTTGAATTTGTCTTCGCTACAACCAAAACAGAGTTGCCCTTCCAAGACGAACAGTTCGACCTGATCTATGACCGCAGAGGACCTACGTCGATAATTGAACATAGGAGATTGTTGCGAAAGGGTGGCGTTATCTTTGGCATTCATACCGATGTAATCAAGGTACGAGAAAGGCTGCATACAAATCAGTATGAAAACATTGAAATTGAGGAATTCAATGAGGCCCTAATGGTCTTCCCTGATGAAAAAGAGTTCGCTATTTTTCTTTCCGATATCCCTGGCAACCCGGATTACACACAGCCTGAGTACCATGAGCAGCTTCAAGTTAAGCTGAAGGGAATTCAGATTGAGGGGAGACTTGCTGTGCGTGAGCACAAATATATCTGGAAGGCCGTAAGGCGTTAAAGAAAGATTATAAAATATGAATGCCTGACTTCGTATTTCAGATCTGGAGGTTGTGTTTTGGATAGAGAAACTTTAGAACAAAATTTAGGACCAGATAATGTGAATACCAGCTTCGAGCAGATGGCTAACGGGGAACGGAAATACAAAATGGTTTCAGAGGATGGCAGTTATTATTGCAGAACGATAGCTTCATCTCAGGGAGCGTGGCAAAATAGCCATTTTCATAACCATATAATCGAGTTCTATGTTGTGCAGTCTGGTTGGATCGCTTATGCAAATTTTACGAATGATCAGACGCTTGAAATGAGAGTTATGGGCGAAGGAAATCACGTCATTGTGCAACCAGGAGTACACCATAATTTATATATGTCAGCTAATAGCGTTATCCATACGATTAAATATGGTTTGAATACAGATAGTGATTGGTCTGCTTCTCCGGAACTGGACAGCGTTACACAGAGGCTAATGGAGAGAGAATTACTTCAGACTTACGGTTAATCAGCTTGGGGGTTGAATACATGCGAAAAAGTACGATATTTTGGCTAACAGGCATTGCGATTATTATTGTAGCAGCTTACATTGTATATAATAATCTGGCTCCAAGCATTACAGCGCAGGATGTTAACATGAAGGGCACGATTCGGCAGACAGCTACGGATGAATACGAGGTGCAATTAGCCATTACACGCACAAAAGAAGATAAAGGTCAGCACACTATATATCCCCTTGTAGCTGGCTGGGGTTCAATATCTTTTGATGACAAACAGGACAACCGATTTATTCGACCTACTTCCGTCGGCAGCACAGGTGCAATGGAAGAGATTCTTCGTCAAGTGTTACAGAGGCAATCATCAACAGCGATTACTGAATTTGCAGGGTTCTCCATACCTGATGCGGTGGGCACGTACAAGGTGCGTTTTACCATTCATCCTTTGGGTGATGAGGCAGAACTGATTCGGCAACCGATGATCTATTATGTTCATCAGGAAAAATTACTGGGCAAAGACCTGAGCTGGGTCTCAGGAGAGCCTCTGGAGATCATTAAGGAGTATGCAGAGTGATGCTAATCTATCAATGGAATGAGATTACGGTACGTTTACTGGATGAAAAAGATGAGCAGTTCCTTGTTCAATGGTTGTCTGACCCAGTAGTGCTTCAATATTACGAAGGCCGTGATCAGCCGCATGATCTGAATTTGGTCAGAGAGCACTTTTATAGACAAGAGGATACGGCAAATCGTTGTATGGTTGAACACGAAGGTAAACCGATCGGCTATATCCAGTTCTATGAACTGGAGGAGGAAGAACGGAATGAGTATGGTTATGGAGACACCGATGAAATCATCTATGGAACAGATCAGTTTATTGGAGAAGCTGATTACTGGAACCGCGGTATTGGTACACAACTAGTAAAATCCATGTTGGGCTATCTAGTCAACGAAAAGCAAGCTCGGAAAGTGGTCATGGACCCGCAATCATGGAACGAACGAGCCATATCCTGTTACGAGAAGTGTGGTCTCAGGAAGGTCAGACTGTTACCAGAACATGAGCTGCACGAAGGACAGATGAGAGACTGCTGGCTGATGGAGTATGCCCCATAGGTAGTGCGCCGTGCTATATAAACCATTTAACCAAGGAGGAATGATCGATGGATTTGAGATACCCGATTGGATCATTTGAACATACAGGCGAGGTTACACCAGAGCAGCGGAAGCAATGGATTCAGGATATTGCCAACTTGCCGGAGCATGCCCGCGAAGCGGTCAAAGGACTGAGTGAAGAACAATTGAGATTACCCTACCGGGAAGGTGGCTGGATGCTCAAACAGGTCATACACCATATGGCAGATAGCCATATGAATAGCATGGTTCGTTTCAAGCTGGCACTGACAGAGGATAACCCTAAGATAAGACCATATTACGAGGAACGATGGGCTGAATTGAGTGATTCGCGGGAGCTGGATGTCGAGTTTTCCCTGCAAATCCTGGATGCGCTGCATCGACGTTGGGTAGCGCTACTGAACACATTAACAGATGCAGACTATGCCAAAACCTTTTATCACCCCGCTTCCAAAGAAACGACCAGACTGGACTACAATTTGGGCGTATATGCATGGCATGGCAGACACCACGTTGCCCATATAACGTCGCTTAGAAGCAGGTTGGGAATCTAGTGGTGAAATAAATAACTTATTAAGGAGATTATATCGATGAATATACATATCAGACTATTAAATGAAGGCGATCCGGTCGTAATTTCGCAGGCGTTTCAGGAACAGGGTTGGGCGAAATCGGCGGAGCAGTACATTCAATATCTTGCAGAGCAGCAGAATGGTGAGCGGGTGACTTTGATAGCGGAATTGGATGGAGCTTTTGCCGGTTACGCGAATGTATTGTGGAATTCGTATTACCCTTCGTTCAGGGAACAGGGTATTCCGGAAATTAATGATTTCAATGTGCTGATCAAGTATCAGCGTCAGGGAATTGGATCACGTTTGATGGACCGGGCAGAAGAAGTCATTCATGAGCGAACCGAAACTGCCGGGATTGGTGTCGGGGTGTTCTCCGATTATGGCAAAGCTCAAATTCTGTATGCCCGTCGTGGATATATACCAGATGGACAGGGCATTCACAAGCATGATCGTTATCTAAAATGGGGCGATGAAACGATCATCGACGACGATGTAGTGCTCTATTTAACGAAGAAGTTAAGCTGATCGAATCCTGAATAAAAAGGATTATAACGCTGTTGAGAGGACAGGGAATTACTTTCTTCTAAACAGCGTTTTTTTACATATAATCAGACTGTTTTCGGCTCGAATCTTACAAGAAAAATAGAGTTAAATTGGGTGGGAATGTTATAATAGAGGGTAGTTGATTTAGCGTAGAAACCGTGATGGAGCGGGCGATTTAAAGGGGAAGAGATCGATACATAAGAGGGAATGTGCAGGATGTTTGTATGAATTCGAGGAGGAATGTGTTTATGGAGAAGACAATTAAAAGTGTCCAGGATCTATATGACATGCTTGACGCAGAATTCAGATCAGCGAAGCAATTTTGGGAACCTTTTTACGAGGATAGGGACCGGCCGATTCCCTTTTTTTCAAACAAACCGGATGAAAATTTGGTAGCACATGTGAACTCAGGAATATTACCTGGGGGCAACGCATTGGAGCTCGGTTGTGGCCCGGGAAGAAATGCAATATATCTAACACGTCAGGGTTATAAAGTAGATGCTTATGATCTTTCAGAGACAGCCATTGCCTGGGCCAAGGAAAGAGCTGTGGAGGAACAGCTTGAAGTGAATTTTGAATGCAAATCAGCATTTGAACTCACGCCACAGGAAGAGTACGATCTGGTCTATGATTCGGGCTGTCTTCACCATCTGCTGCCACATCAGCGAATTCCCTACATACAGATGATTCAGAACGGACTTAAACCTGGAGGGTATTTTGGAATGACATGCTTTGCTCCAGGATTTGGCGGTCAAGGTGGACCGGAGAGCGTTATGGACGATTGGGAAGTATACCGTGAGAAGTCGATGAAAGGTGGTCTGGCTTTTACGGAAGAAAAGCTTCGCTATTTGCTGGAAGATCCTTTTGAATGCGTGGAGCTGCGACCGATGAAGGCGATGGATCAGGATGAAGATTGTTTTGGCTTGCCCATCCTATGGGTGACATTGTGGAGAAAACCAAACGTGTAGTCATAGACGAAGGGTCATAGATTTGACGTGTTTAACCAATATTGCACAGAGCGAGAGAAAGGCGGGGAAAATATGGGACTAAGGTATTTTATCATTACAGGTACATCCAAAGGAATCGGCAAACAGCTTGCGGAATTGTTATTGGAAAAGGGAGATCACGTCTACGGTATTGCACGCAGAACGTCTGACTTGGAGGAAGCCTATGAGCGTTACCAGCATGTTCAGTTTGATCTGGCAGATATTCATAGCATCGACGATCTTGTCTCAGGCATATTGGAACAGATTCCACCGCAAGAAGTTGAATTCATCGGGCTCATTAACAATGCAGCGATGCTGGAACCGTTGAAATCGATAGATCGGTGCAGTGCAGAGGAGATCAGTCTTAATCTGAACATCAGTTTGGTAGCGCCTATGATTCTGACTTCATCTTTTATACAACATACCAACCACCTGACCACTCGCAGAAAAATAGCCAATATATCGTCGGGGTCAGGAAGTTATCCGGCACCTTCAATGGCATCTTACTGTGCCTCCAAAGCTGGAATAAACATGTTCACCCAGTGCGTAGCGATGGAACAATCCGGGCAGCCCAATCCCGTTGAAGTGATTGCATTCGATCCAGGGATGGTAGATACTGAGCTACAGGCTGTGGCAAGAGGCAAAAATGCAGAGGAATTTGCACTGTCTGAGGTATTCGGTCAGGTCTATGAAGCAGGCCAATTAAGATCGCCACAAGATGTCGCAAAGCAATTGATAGAACGGATGGAAGAAATCAGTGATCCAAGCAAGGTCCTCCATACTATGGAGGGATAACAGATTAAAAGTTATAAACGTTTAGATTCATCTAAATTGGTAAGAGACTATGGATTTTACTTTGCCTCGACAATTTGTATTGTTCTATGTAATAGCAGCAGGAGTGGAAGAGACGGAATCGATTCTGAAGAAGCGGTAGCGTTCGCCTTTGTCACCTAATTTCTACATTTAATAAATTTAATAAAGGAAATTTGGGGACAACAGCGATCGGAAGAACGATCCGTATCTGGAACGGTCCCCCGTAGATTGTCAAACAATATGCTTCGGGCAATACCCAAGAAGAACAGAAACGTGGTGAAGGTATGTTTAAAATTATGCTCATTGAAGACGATGAATCGTTATTCAGTGAAATCAAAGAACGGTTATCCCAGTGGTCATATGACGTGTATGGCGTGAGAGATTTTGGCAAAGTGATGCAGGAATACAGTGCCATTCAGCCACAGCTAGTGATTATTGATATTCAGCTTCCCCAGTATGACGGATTTCATTGGTGTCGCATGATTCGAGCCCATTCCAATGTACCGATTATCTTTCTGTCCTCACGTGATCATCCTACGGATATGGTCATGTCGATGCATCTGGGCGCAGATGATTTTATCCAGAAGCCCTTCCATTTCGATGTGCTGATTGCCAAGATCCAGGCGACCCTGCGTAGGGTGTATAACTACAATACAGAGCGGATTGAGCTGCGCACATGGCGTGGGGCTACCATTGAATATGTGAAAAATACACTTACCCATAACAATGAATCTGTCCTTTTGACCAAAAATGAAATGTTCATTCTCAAAGTGCTAGTGGAGCACAAAAATCAGATTGTGACCCGGGAAGACCTGATTCGCAGCTTATGGGATCATGAACATTTTGTGAGTGATAACACGCTGACAGTCAACGTCAATCGCCTTCGTAAGAAGCTAGAGCCGCTAGAACTCGATAGCTATATCGAAACGAAAGTAGGTCAGGGCTATATGGCAACAGAAGAGGCGGAAGTATGATTCGCAAATACATACGGGAAAAGCTCAGCTGGCTAGTGTTACTTATAAGCATGCAGCTCATCATTTTATTTGTAGCCTATATCGACACGTCCATTCCATTCCGATCTGTAGCGTATATCGTCGTGCTGAATGTGGTGGTATGCATTGTGTTTATCTGGGCGAGATATCCAAGAGAGACTCGTTTCTACAAAAGATTAACTGCCTGGGATCACACCTATGATCCAGGGGATTTAGATATCGTTGAAAGCCCTTATGAACGGATTGTGCACGATGCTGTCACTTCCCAGACCGAACGTTATCGGAAGGAGTCCTCAGCTCATTTTATTTTGCTGGAGCAAGAAAAGGATGAGATGCTGTCCTGGATTCATGAGGTGAAGACGCCCTTAACCGTGCTACAATTAATGATTGAGCGAATGCCGGATGACAAGCTGCAGGGTCAGATGACGTATGAATGGCTGCGAATTCACCAACTTCTCGATCAGCAGCTTCACCAGAAGCGTATTCCATTTATGCATAATGATTTGTTTGTGGAAGAAACAGAGCTTGAACCGATTTTGAATGGCGAGATTAGAGCTTTGAAGTCGTGGTGTATATCCAAACGGATTGGCTTCGACGTGTCATTAGATGTGACAAAGGTGCTGACAGACAGCAAATGGTTAGGTTTTATCATACGGCAGCTGCTTAGTAATGCCGTGAAATACAGCCATTCCTCTGACATTGTCATTGAAAGCAAGGAACAGGATGGGCACATCATATTGACCATTCAGGATTATGGAAGAGGGATCGAAGCGCAGGATTTACCACGTATCTTTGATAAAGGCTTCACTTCAACTCAGGGTAGACTGGAAGGAACGGCAACGGGAATGGGCTTGTATTTGACCCGACAGGTGGCACAAGCACTTCGTATAGACGTTAAAGTACAGTCTGCTCCCGGAGAGGGCACTAGTGTCAAGCTAACCTTCCCGAGAAAAAATGACATGATCCACCTAGCAGGCGTGTGACAACATTGTCACATGCTTTTTGGTTTTGTTCGGTGAATCGCACGATAAATTGGAGCATCCCGCCTATGATGAAGATATACCAGAGAGGAGTGAGTGGGATATGTGGATACTGGAAGCCAAAAAAATTCATAAAGTCTATGGCAACAAATTAAATAAACAGGAAGTCCTCAAGGGGATTGATCTGGGGGTAAGCAAGGGAGAGTTTGTTGGCATTATGGGACCTTCCGGCTCAGGGAAAACGACATTGCTCAATGTCCTTTCCTCGATTGATCGGGTAAGTCAGGGCACGATTGAAATCGAAGGCCAGGAGTTTACCGGCATGAAGGAGAAACGGCTGGCTGAGTTCCGCAAAGACTATCTCGGATTTATTTTTCAGGATTATAATCTGCTGGATACCCTCACCGTGAAGGAAAATGTATTGCTGCCGCTCTCGATTACGAGTATTCCGAAGCAGGAGGCACACCTGAAGTTCGAACAAATCGCTCGTGAACTGGGCATATACGAATTGAAAGACAAATATCCGTCCGAAATTTCGGGTGGACAAAAGCAGCGGACGTCGGCTGCGCGTGCGTTTGTGCATGATCCGAGCATTATTTTCGCTGACGAGCCGACAGGTGCACTCGATTCCAAATCGGCTTCGGACCTGCTTGGCAAAATGGGTGATATGAACAGGAAACATCAGGCTACGATTATTATGGTTACACATGATCCGTTTGCCGCAAGTTATTGCAGCAGGGTGATTTTCATTCGGGACGGTCAGATCTACACTCAATTAAATAAAGGAGACGAGTCCCGGCAATCCTTCTTCAACGATATTATCAAAACTCAGGGCGTATTGGGTGGTGTGCAGCCATGAGTCTGAACTACATCATTTTTCGCAATCTGAGGAAAAACCTGAAGAATTATTATCTTTACGTCTTCGCCCTGATCTTTAGTGTGGCGCTGTATTTTTCCTTTGTGACATTGCAGTATGATCCCTCCATGAATGAGGTTGCTGAATCAACGAAAGGGGCTGCCGCGATAGGGGCCTCGTCCGTGTTACTGATTGTCATTGTGGGCATTTTTCTGCTCTATGCCAATACAATCTTTATCAAGCGACGCAGTAAGGAGATCGGTTTGTTTCAGCTAATCGGACTGACGAAAGGGAGAATATTTGGCATCTTGAGTGCGGAAAATTGTATTCTCTACTTTGGTTCTATGGTAATCGGTATTCTAATCGGGTTTCTGGGTTCCAAGCTGATATTAATGATTTTGTTCAAAATTATTGGCGTTGATGCGATAACAAAACTATACTTCTCACCGATGGCGCTGTTGCAAACGCTGATTGTCTTTGCGGTCATGTACTTGCTCATCATGCTGATGAATTACCTGTTTATCCGAGCACAGAGCATCCTATCGCTCTTCCGAGTATCTTCTACAACGGAGCAGCAGGTACAGAAGTTATCTGTGGGGCAGATTCTGATGGGTATCTTGGGTATTGCTCTCATCGTGTTCGGTTACATCTTGTCTGCACGGCTGTTCAGCGTCGAGAAATTGGATATGCAGCAGTTAATGTACACCATGATTTTGATTTTGTTCTCGGTTATTCTGGGGACATATCTGTTCTATAAAGGTTCCGTCAGTTTTCTCTTTAATCTGATTCGCAAAAGTAAAAAAGGCTATCTCTCCATTAATGAGGTATTGTCGTTATCCTCCATCATGTTTCGCATGAGGTCGAATGCCTTGCTACTGACCATTATTACTACCGTATCTGCACTCGCCATAGGTTTGTTGTCGCTCAGTTACATTTCCTATTATTCGGCAGAGGCACAAGCCAAGGAAAGCCTGCCGGAGGATTTCTCTTTTGCTCAGGCGAATGTAAAGGATCGTTTTGTAGCTGAGCTGGATAACAAACAAATTCCGTATGAAGAAAAGCACAGACAACCTTTATATATTGAGATTGATGCATCGAAGGTCATGAATGACTCCCTGTCGGAAGATCGATTGTTCAGCAGTGTGTTAAGTGACAGCATGGTGGATAACATCGACCTGAAACCAGGCGAAGTTATTTTCATGGGATATGGCAATGTGATTCAGCAATTCTTTTCTATTAAGGATGAAGGTCCCATTGTTCTTCACGGGTTGAAGAAAACGATTGACCAGCAGCTAATCGGAACCACGAAACAGGGCGTGCTTCCCGTATACTATAACCAAGGCACGCCCGTGACGGTTGTGGATGAATTGGTTTATGCAGAGCTTGCGCAGGATCTTGATCCAAAACTTCAAAAAGGGCAAGCGACCGATTATTACGGTGTGCAAATTACAGATTCGAGGCAAGACGAGAATGCATATGCTATTTTTGCAGATCTGCAATTGAAGGCCCCAAGCTTCTCCCAGATCGAGTTCAGAAATAATCAACGTACCAGTATGGGCCTGATTATGTTCATTGTTGGTTTCCTGGGACTCACCTTCTTGATTACATCCGGGTGTATCCTCTATTTCAAACAAATGAATGAGAGCGAAGAAGAGAAATCAAACTATACGATTCTGCGCAAACTCGGGTTTACGCAAAGCAATCTGTTACGCGGAATTCAGTTCAAGCAGTTGTTTAATTTCGGCATTCCCCTTGTTGTGGGACTGAGCCATAGTTATTTTGCCGTGAAATCAGGCTGGTTTTTCTTCGGTACAGAACTTGCCACACCGACTGTAATCGTCATGATAGTGTATACGTTGTTGTATTCCATCTTCGGCCTGTTGTCCATATGGTATTACAAACGAGTGATTAAGGAATCATTGTAGACCAGAGGATGAGGAACAGAGGAATACATTAAAAAATTCCGAAGAAGGGCAACTGTATGATATACAGTCTGCTCTTTCTTTTTTTGTGAAAAAAAGGAGGATGGCGCAAGGGTGGAGAAATCACAACATATTGGAGTGAAGTAGAGGGAGGTTTTCCATGAACCTGGCTAACAAGATTACCCTGGCAAGAATGACATTGATTCCTTTATTTATGTTGTGCTTCATCCCGTTGCCATCATGGATACAGGAGTCGAGTGAACTTATTCGTTTTTTGGATCAGCATGGTCTGGTGATTGGCGTTATTATTTTTGCACTGGCTGCGGGTACGGATAAGCTGGATGGGTATGTGGCCCGAAAATATAATCAGATCACCAATCTGGGGAAATTGCTTGATCCACTGGCAGATAAACTCTTGATTTCGGTTGCACTGATTATGATGGTTCAGGAGAATCTGATCGGTTCATGGATTGCTGGCGGCAGGAGTTACGCTGTTCTCAGGATTGAACTATATCTTAGTAAATTATAGACTACTGAAATAAAGAACCCCTGCGAAACCTAACGGAAAGAAGGAAATAATCTCATGTTATCGATTCATAAGGCGGATTACCAACATAAATCAACTTTGCGTAATCTGATGGAATTGTACAAATACGATTTTAGTGAGTATGACCCGGAAGATGTTAACGAAAACGGGTTATATGAATATGTGTACCTGGACCATTATTGGACAGAAGCGGGCAGATATCCTTTTTTGTTTCGGGTAGAAGGACAATTGGCGGGATTCGCACTGATTCGTGAAATCGAGAGTGAACAGGGAACGAGTATATACGCTATGGCAGAGTTTTTTGTAATGAAAAAATACAGAAAGCTGGGAATGGGTGCGCAAGCGGCCATCCATGTGTTCAACCTTTTCCCTGGGACATGGAAAGTAGCGGAGATGGAGACGAATGAGCCTGCTCAGATTTTCTGGCGTAAGGTCATCGCACGCTATACCGATAATAAATACCAAGAGGTTAGAGAGCCTGACTGGGAAGGTCCTATTCAGATGTTTACCACGAAGTAATGACGAGAAGGAGGAGAAGAGGATGTCCCAAATAAACATCAATCCAAGTACTTCAGAGGATTCAGAGTATGTTCGCCAGCAACTTATCGCATTTAATGCTGCGCATGTGAGCGAGGAATTAAGGCATCGTTACGAAGAACTGAATTTCAATATCAAAAATGAGACCGGCGAGATAGTTGCAGGTGTGCTTAGTACACTTTGCTGGAACTGGCTGGAAGTTGATATTCTTTGGGTGGATTCTGAACAACGGCATCGGGGATATGGTTCTCAGTTGTTGCTTGAAGTTGAGCGAATTGCGCGAGAGAAATCCTGTGACTTCATCCAATTGAACACATTCTCATATCAAGCACCGGAATTTTACAAGAAGCATAGCTACCAATTGATCACAACGATCGAGAATGCACCGACCGGACACAGTCATTATTATTTTAAGAAGGACCTAACGTAAGACAGCGTATGTGAAATAGGGCAAAATCAGGAGGGTTATTATGGTTACCATTAAAGCAATCGAACTTGAGGATTTACCGGCGCTAAGCCAATTATACAACGAATTGATGGGTACACCGACTAATGAACAACAGATGCAGAAGATGTTTCATTATATCCAGCAAAATGGGCACTACCATGTACTCGGTGCATTTTACGACGACGAACTGGCCGGATCGGTTATGGGTATTGAATGTATGGATCTGGCGGGTCAGTGCAATCCCTTCATGGTTGTGGAGAATGTGATTGTATCCGATCGGGTACGCAGACAGGGAATTGGTCAGAAGCTTATGCTTCAGATTGAGCACATTGCGAGAGATCTTGGATGTGAATACATGATTCTGGTGTCTGGCGATCAGCGCAAAGAGGCTCATATTTTCTATGAAAAGCTGGGCTTTAAAGATGAGAAAGTTCAGGGTTACCGGAAGCATTTTAATTAATCAATATATCACGGAAAATGTCTAATAGATAGAAGGACTACTTAAGGAGCAGGGCGAATAAGGCATAGTCTCGAAATAAATGAACTGATATGAGGGAGGCACTCTCGTGTTCAAAAAATGGGCTAATGTCTTGATGATTCTGAGTTTGGTATTCGCTGTATGTTCCCCAACATCCTATGCCGCTGCCAAGACGGTTAAAGTGACCGTGACGCTTGTCAGTGCAGAACTGGTGGAGAACAATTCCGTTGGTAATGAATGGGCTATAGGGGCAAGTGTGAACGGCAAGAGCCTGGAGGAGGGTTCGTCGGTCACGTTGAATCTGAAACCTACAGATATGCTGAAATTACAAGCGAATGCCGAAGAGCAGGACAAAATCCCTGATCTAGGGAGCAAAAGTATGAACGTTAAGGTTTCCTCCATTACCAAATCAATCAACAAGACTCTATCGGTTGTCGTGACGGAGAACAGGGGCCGTTATTCGGGTAACACAGCGACGTGGGAGTTCAAGTTTAAGATCAGTAAGAAATAAAATAGGGACTGATCATGTAAAAGAGAGCCTAGCTCTCTTTTTTTACTTTATACGGATATCTTTGAGCTGAAGGAATGTATAGTTTCGGGAAGGGTCCCTCTTTGGTAAAATAAAGAAAGTTGTGGGCAGGGACGTATATATTTAAATGTACATATTTAATTGTAAGTTTTAATGAAGACAAAAGGAGGTTAACCAGATCATGCGTATCGTAGATAACATTAAAGTCTGGGGGGAGCCGCTGGAGAATGCGGTAAGTCAGGCGGTGACTTGCTCGCAGTATGGAGATGTACTGGGCGTGGCTCTAATGGCAGACCATCACAAAGGATATTCACAGCCCATCGGGGGCGTAGTTGCCTACCGGAACATGATCAGTCCGTCAGGGGTTGGATATGATATTGCCTGCGGTAACAAGGCAGTGCGCACCAACCTGATGTGGGATGATATACGGGATCAGATTGCTTTGATTATGGATGATATTAATGCGACCATATCCTTCGGTGTAGGACGCAACAATCCAAATCCTGTGGAGCATGAGCTGTTCGACGATGCCAGCTGGAAGCTGTTTGATTCCATTGAGCCTGGACTACAACACAAGTTGAAGACACTCGCGCGCAACCAGCTCGGGACTGTGGGCAGTGGTAATCATTTTGTTGATATTTTTGTGGAAGAGGCGACGGGTAAAGTATGGATTGCAAACCATTTTGGCAGTCGTGGCTTTGGGCATAAGGTCGCCAGTGGTTTTCTGAATCTGGCTGCCGGACGTGCGTTTAGTGGCAAAGCGCCGGGAGAATCGATGGACCAACCACCAACACTGTTTGACCTCAAGAGTGAAATGGGTGATATGTATTGGGACGGGATGACATTGGCCGGCCGGTATGCATACGCAGGGCGCGATTATGTGATTGAGCAGGTTCTGGGCATCCTCGGAGCGAGCGCAGAATATTCGGTTCATAACCATCATAACTTTGCCTGGAAAGAACAGCATATGGGCGAAGACGTGGTGGTGGTCCGCAAAGGAGCAACGCCGCTGGCACCGGGCCAGCTCGGTTTTGTGGGCGGAAGCATGGGAGATATCTCGGTGATCGTGGAAGGAATCCACAGCGAAGAGAATACCGAGTCTTTCCGCAGCACCGTGCATGGTGCAGGGCGCACTATGAGCCGAACCCAGGCGGCTGGCAAAATGAATTATAAGTTGCGTACACGCATGGGTGGGGAGATCAGCGAGGAACAGATGCAAGCGGCGATTCGTGCCTATGGTGTGGAGCTTCGGGGTGCAGGAACGGATGAAAGTCCATTTGTGTACAAGAAGCTGCAGGATGTGCTGAATGCGCATGCGCATACCTTGAAAATCAACCATATCATGCGTCCCGTAGGTGTCGCGATGGCCGGGGGCAACGAATTCGACCCGTATAAGGACTAGTTAGATATGTTCAACTCAACATTTACACAACAACGGAGAGGACAGAAATAACCTGAAGAAGCGAAGTGTTCGCCTTTATCCCCGGATTTTTCCCTTTGGAGAAGGGAATCAACAAAATCTGGGGATAACAGCGACCGGAAGGTTGTTCTGTCATCGGAGTGCCAGTGTAAATATTTATTAGTTGAACTTATATAGAAAGAAGAAGGTGAACCTCATGAGAAATTGTGCGATATACAGCTCGCAGTTTGACCTGGATCAGTTGTTTGAAATGATACAATCCATATACCCTCAGGATACAATTGAGCGTAAGGAAGACAAAACCCATATTCAAGTTACACGCAAGAAGTTATTTAGTAAGAAGACAAAGGGCTTCAATATCATGACGAGCCAGACCTACCCTGAAGAATTTACTGCAATGATTCAGGGGATGCTGGGATTTCTAAGTCAGATTGAGGGAAAGAATGCTGCGCTGCAGGAAAAGGTACTTATTAAATGCTCTACACTGAATATGGTTGTTGGGATCGAGACAGAAGAAGACATTTCCGAAGAATTCTTTAATGAATTATTGCATCTGGCCGATGCCCTGGATGCAGTCATCTTCTGGGGAGGTGGCTCCTTGCTGAATGCGCAAGGTCAGCTGCTGTTGGATGTCAACGGAGAATCCGAAGTAGAGGATTACAAAGTGACAGCGCACACCAGTTTTCTGGATGATGCCAGACCCCCATCGGAATCTGCAATGCAGCGTAAAGAGCGCTCCGAGCAGCTTCTAACGGAGCAAGGAATCCCATTCAATGTTCATTTACCTGCAAGAGCGGAGGATGAGCATACAACGATCCGCAGTGTAGAACAAGTCGCAGATCGCGCGGTAGCCCTCTGTATTGCAGCTCTCAAGGGTGAATGCCTGGGGGCGGGGGAGAGCGCAGAAGATACAGCAGCGCTGGTCCAGGAAGTGATCGACAAGTATGATGCAGCTTCATTCTTTTCACCTGTGGAGAGAAGATTTGTGGAGCAGCATGGGGCAGAGCATCAGGAGGTTATCTCCTTTTCATGGGGATATGAGGCTTATCATGTGATGTTATGGGCGCTTGGCTACGTCAAGGAACTTGGAGCACCAGTAAATCTTTGTAACGTAGGACAAGATGTAGGGTATTTGCAGCAATGTGACGATGTTGAAGCCTTTGTAGCCGGGGCACAGCTTCGCTCCAAAAGTGAGATTTTGGATGCAGCGGATCTAATCTACCGGTACAACTGGGTGTGTGTAGACAGTCGTGTGAAGGAGCAAACACCTCCCGGGGGTCTGAATGGCGGAGTGGCCTACGAACGTCACCGTGCGCTCAATTGGCTGATCTGTTATCTGGATCAAGATTGGGATGATGTCCGGACAGATACGTAGAATGGACTTTTAACATCAACTATTTTTTATTTGACATTCAAATTCAAATACCCCCAAGCCAGCCGAACACTGGATATGGGGGTGTTTTGCTGTCTATGGTTACCTTGCCGTTTTATCCGCTATGTCTTCCGTACTGTTCCCGAATCATCACATCAGCAAGAATCAGCTTTTTCTCCACACTGCTCTCCGGGTTGACAATTCGCCATAACATCTGGTCAACCGCACGCGCACCAAGCAATTCCTTGTTCACATTAACTGTGGCGAGTACAGGGATATTATCATACACATTATCGAAACCGGTGACTACGCACTGGTCGGGTACACTAATCCCAATACTTTCCAGAGCCTCGATGGTGTATAGCGCATAGAAGTCATTGGCACAGACAAAAACCTCAGGCAAATTCCCCTCATGAATGACCGAAGTGAACGTCTTGCGAAAATCATCCACATCCGGGCTGCTTAGTTCGGGGATCTGATTCATTTCCAATCCATGCCCCATTAATACCGAAGTATAGGCGACCCATCGTTCATAGAAGCTGTGCGCATCACTGGTATTTCCAACAAACTGAAACCGTTTGAATCCCTTGCGCAGCAAATAGAGCATAATGTCACGCATGGAAGCAAAGTTGTCTGTGAAAATACTGTCACTGTGAAAGACGGGGTCCAGATGATCCACCATGACGACGGGAATGCCCAGACGCTTAATTTCAAGCAGAATGGGTGTGGAGATAGAACCAACCGTAATAATGCCCCGAATGGCATCCGGATTCAGCAACGTGAACAGTTGATCCGCAGAAGGCTCTGTCAGAGTAAGAATATTGATGCCTTTCTGGTTCAGTCTGGAGGATATCCCGTTAAAGACAGGCCCCCAATATACGGATTCCTGATTCTGATAACGAACATTAGGAAACAAAATCAAAATGGTGCCACTCCACCGCGTGTTCTGCGGGTCCTGAAGTTCATTGCTGCTATACATATCACCAGACAACATGCTGTTATCTTTGAAATATCCAAGTTTGCCAGCGGCCTTAAGAATAACGTCCCGTGTCTGCTCACTAACACCTGATTTTCCGGACAGTGCTCGTGAGACCGCAAATTTCGACAGACCTGTAAAATGTGCAATTTCCTGAATTGTTACCTTCGTCTTCATCATACCATCCTTACACTCGTAGTTCTGCCGTATTCCTTACATTGTGCAATAAAGCTGTTTCTAGTATATCATGATGTATTTCTCTTAATCTAATAACGGCTGTAGAAGTGAAAATGTTAGTGTTCCATACATGTACCGACGAAAATAGACCTTGGCGAATGGACGTGTTGCAGGAGAAAAAGGCGAATTTTGAATGGGTTATTATCTTTTTGTTATTTTATAAAATAACAAAATAATCAAAAATGATTTTCGTTTTGGATATGGAAGTACTCAGAATGGTATTCGGATAATATGCTATATCATAAGGTATTAAAGCGATATAACAGCATTTTATCAGAATAATTAGAAAATGTTAACAATAAAAATGTTGACGCTTACATTATGCTATGTTAAATTTTGTTTGTCAAAACCAAACGATAAAATAACAAATGGTGGTGGTCGTCGAATTTCATTAGGGTAAATGAAAGTCAGGGAGTTATGCCGGACCATGATTTGTATACACATTCGGGGAGGTTGTTAAAATCGTGACTAGAAAATGGAACGTTTTGCCGCTCATGTTATTGGTCGTAATGCTTTTTGTATCCGCTTGCAGTGGTGGGGGGACGGCTCAGCCGGCTGATGATGCACCAGCGAATTCGGGCAATAGCACTGGAACCGTCGAGACAGACAAAGAAGGCGGAACAGAAGAAGTGGCCGTAGATGTACCTGATTTGGGTGGACGTGTCATCAAGGTTGCGGCCTGGTGGGATCTAAAGCCAGCGGGGGAGACCGCATCGGATAAGGCTAGACTGGATAAAATCGCTGAAGTCGAGAAGAAATACAACGTGAAAATTGAGTTTGTAAACGTGCCATTCGAAGAATACATGAACAAATTTACCACGACAGCGCTAGCTGGCGAACCGTTCGCAGACATCGTTCAGATGGAGTACAAATCCGCATTACCCGCCATCCTCAAAGGGCAACTGCTTCCGATCTCCGAATTCACCACAGCTGAGAATAACATCAACCAAGAGGCAAACCTGATCACGAAATTCCCTGCCATCGCAGGCAACTACTACGCATTTGAATCTCCAACCAGCATCGGTCTGGGACTTCACTATAACCGTGACTTATTCAAGAAGTTGTCGCTGCCTGATCCTCAGGAGCTATACAACAAAGGCGAATGGAATTGGGATAAATTCATGGAACTGGCGAAACAGGCGACCAAAGATACGGATAACGACGGAAAAATTGACGTATACGGGTTCTCTGGCTGGGCCATCGACGTACTTCGTCACTTTACTGCAGCCAATGGCGGCACGATCGTAGACGACGAACATTCAAAAGAAGGATTATCCGATCCGAAAACGATTGAAGCTGCCGAATTCGTCAAACGCCTGTATAACGTCGAGAATGTTGTGAAAGTCAAAACAGGCGACAAAACGAACTGGGAGGAAAGCAACACATTCAAGGATGGAGATGTGGCTTTGTTCACTGCTGCGGAATGGCAGTTGGGCGATATCACCTTTGCTGCTGGAGTCGTACCAATTCCGAACGGTCCTCAGGGCAACAAGGATGTAACATACGCCAACAACGCTGCCTCAGCAAAATTCATTCCCAAAGGTGTGGAAGATCCTAAAATGGTATACCAAATCTATGAAGAAACCTTCGACATTCCGCAGATTGAAGAGTACCCAGGTCAGGATTACCTGGAAAGCCGTTATACCGACGAGAAGGACATCGCTATGATTCGCGAGCATATCGCGGGAACGGGCCGCATCCTGCTGGATGACGCCTACGCGGGTTATCCAATCGGTGACTATGTAAACGACATTATCAAAAACAATGCTTCCGTTACAGCAACGGCTGAGAAGTATAAAGCGCAGGCACAAGCGGCAGTCGATAAACTTGGCAAACAGTAATACCAGCATGATTCAGACAGGGGTACCTCGTGTCCGGGCTCACGCACGGGTACCTCTTTTCCTGTATCACCATTTAAGCATTGCTGGCATCAGCCTTGATGAGGAGGGCTCGTAGGATGGCTGGAATTCTACAACGAAAGAAATGGATCCTGCCCATAGTCATTGCAGCAGCGGCAGCCTGCGTCATACTTTTGCTTACTTCCGGTGCAGGTGTAAAGAGTGCAGTTGTGCCTTCTGGCAGTTTGCCTGCCATTAAGGTGGATGCCATCTTGCAGCAGACGAGGCAGAAGAACGGATATGAACAATATCTGTCCCAAGCAGGCGAGGCCTCACGTCCGAATGTGGATATGACCATCGAAGCAGGAGACTACATACGGGCAGAGGGTGAAGAGGTACGCAAGCTGAATAATTATGAGGGCAGGCCGGGTGTATCGCTTCATACTGGGGAGACAGGCGAGATCGACTGGGTAGTTGAAGTACCGGAAACCGGGCTGTACAACCTCTCTGCTGTCTATTTTCCCGTAGAAGGCAAGAGTTCGGCCATTGAGCGTGCATTGTACATTGACGGTGAACTTCCGTTTGCGGAAGCCGCCTATTTGCAGTTTGACCGGGTATGGGGCAATGAGAAACAAGCTGTTGAACAGGATAATCAGGGCAATGATCTTCGTCCAAAACAAGTGGAGAAGCCCCGCTGGATGGAGGAAACATTTCAGGACTCGGACGGGTATGAACAGGCTCCATTCAAATTCTATCTGGAAATAGGGAAGCACACGTTAACGCTGAAATCCTCTCGCGAACCCATGGTAATTCGATCCATACGACTATTCAACGAGAAGCCAGCCGTTGCTTATGCGGAAACCGCGGGGGCCAAGCAGATGGGTCCTTCCGGTCAGCCTAAGGATGTGCTCATCCGAATTGAAGGGGAAGCGGCTGTTGCCAAATCTTCACCTACGTTATATCCAACCAGTGAAAGATCAAGTTCAGCCGTATCTCCGTACAGTGCTTCCCAAGTGCGTATTAATACGATTGGTGGCTTTAACTGGCGTCTGCCAGGACAGTGGATCGAATGGGAAGTGGATGTGCCGGAGAGTGGACTTTATCATATTGGTTTTACCGCTCAGCAAAATTTTGTCAAAGGCATCTATTCCACACGCAAGCTGACCATCGATGGCGAGATTCCGTTTGCGGAGATGACGAAAGCCCCGTTCCGTTACCAAAGCGACTATCGCATTGATGTGCTGGGCGGTGAGGATGCTTACAAGTTCCAGTTGGATAAAGGCAAACATGTCATTCGGCTGGAGAACAGCCTGGGCGACTTCGCACCACTTATTCGCAATGTGGAGGACAGCCTGTACAACCTGAACTCCATGTACCGGAGAATCCTAATGATTACAGGCACCAAGCCGGATGAATTCCGGGATTATCGGGTGGAGAAGCAGATCCCAAATCTGCTGGAGGTGTTTAGCGGAGAAAGCAAACGTCTGAAGGAAGTTGCAAGGCAACTTCGTCTTCTGTCAGGCCAGTCCAGCGATCAGGAAGCGTTGATCAAAACGATGGCCCAACAGCTGGATGAGATGATCGACAAGCCGGATACCATTCCAAGAAGACTTGCCGCTTACAAAACGAATACGGGCGGACTGGGGACTTGGGTGCAGCAGGCTCGCGAGCAACCGCTTGAGATTGATGCTCTCTATGTAGCTTCATTAGACAGCAGTATTCCCGGAACGGGTACGGGTCCACTGGCGAAGCTTGGTCATGAAGCGAAGACATTCTATCACTCGTTCTTCATTGATTATAACCAGATCGGGAACGTAGCCACATCAGAGGATCAGCGCACGGTGACGGTCTGGATCGGCAGTGGCCGTGATCAGGCGAACACGATGAAAGCGATGATTGATGAGACATTCACACCGGAGAGCGGCATCAACGTCAATTTGAAGCTGGTCAACATGGGTACGCTGTTGCCAGCCACCTTGTCGGGTGAAGGACCTGATGTAGCGATGCAGATCGGCAATGATCTGCCGGTGAACTTTGCGATGCGGAACTCGGCGGTGGATCTCACCCAGTTCAGTGACTATACCACGGTAGAACAGGAGTCTAGAGACAGTGCCATCGTACCGTACGCCTATGATTCAGGCGTGTACGCCCTGCCGGAGACACAGACCTTTAATATGTTGTTTTATCGAAAAGATGTGCTTGCAGAGCTGGGGCTTGAAGTTCCTCAAACGTGGGATGATGTCGAGAGCCTGCTGGCGATTCTGAGTAAAAATCATATGGAATTTGGCATGCCGGTGGTGGCCCAAGCCAACATTCAGGGGGTCAATATCCCGCCTAACTCGCAGTATGCCACAATGCTGCTGCAGAACGGAGGCTCCTTCTATCGGAATGACGGCAAGGAATCGGATCTGGACTCGCGCATCGGTATTGAGACCTTTAAGAAGTGGACAGAGTTTTATACCGATTACAAGCTGGAGCGGGAGTATGACTTTGCCAACCGTTTCCGGACCGGACAGATGCCGATTGGTCTGACGGATTACACGATGTATAACCAGTTGTCTGTATTTGCACCGGAGATCCGTGGATTATGGGGATTTGTTCCGGTTCCGGGGACTGTGCAGCCGGATGGAACATTGAATCGGGACGTTCCGGGTGGCGGCAGCGCGGTCATGATGCTGGAGAGCGCCAAGGACCAAGAGGCCGCGTGGGAGTTCATGAAATGGTGGACCAGTACAACGGTTCAGGCTGAGTTTGGCCGCGAGATGGAAGGGCTGATGGGTGCGGCTGCGCGTTATCCGACAGCCAACATCAAGGCACTCGATTCACTTCCGTGGCCTGCTGAGGATTATGCGAATCTGAAAGCACAATTCGAGACGGTAAAGGGCATTCCCGAGGTGCCTGGCGGTTATTTTACCGGACGCCATCTGTTCAATGCATTTTACAAGACGGTTGTTGGCCAAGTGGAAGCCAGGGAATCCATCATGGATTACACCCAGTATATTCAGGACGAGATTCGAGTCAAGCGTAATGAATTTGGTCTTCCGTAAGTAGAGGGAGGGTTAACAGTGTCACAAATATCACTCCGAGACGGACAAAACAGTCCTCCTGAGAAAACACCAGGCATGGGCATGAAATCATGGTGGTCCTGGAAGCTCAAGGAAATGAAGGCCAGCAAACATTCCTATGTACTGCTAGCTCCTTATATGATCCTATTCATCATGTTCACTGTGATTCCGGTGGTCATCTCCATCATACTCAGCTTCACTTATTTCAACATGTTGGAGTTTCCGCGTTTTATTGGCTGGCAGAACTATACCCGGCTGTTTCTGGAGGATGACGTATTTCTGATTGCTATCAAAAATACGTTGCTGTTTGCCATTATTACCGGACCCATCAGCTATATTGCCTGTTTCGTATTTGCGTGGATCATTAATGAATTAACACCCAAATGGAGAGCGTTCATGACGCTGATTTTCTATGCGCCATCCATATCGGGGAACGTCTATTTTATCTGGCTGATGATTTTCTCGGGGGATCGCTACGGTATAGCCAATGGACTGCTGATCAAATGGGGATTTCTGCTGGAGCCAATCCAGTGGTTGAAAACGGAAGCCTATATTATGCCAATCCTCATTCTGGTGCAATTGTGGCTCAGTCTTGGCACAGGCTTTCTGGCGTTTATCGCCGGTTTGCAGACCGTAGACCGGACGTTATATGAAGCAGGTGCGGTAGATGGAATCAAAAATCGCTGGCAGGAGCTCTGGTATATTACCCTGCCTTCGATGCGCCCGCAATTGATGTTCGGTGCGGTCATTCAACTTACGACCTCATTCGCGGTGGCGGATGTGTCCATTGCGCTGGCGGGGTTCCCAAGTGTGAACTATGCGGCGGAGACGGTGGTGACCCATTTGATCGACTTTGGTACAACGCGGTTTGAGATGGGATACGCCTCGGCGATTGCAACCGTGCTGTTCATGATTATGGTGGGCACCAACCTGCTGGTACAGAAACTGCTTCGAAGGGTGGGAGAATAGCTATGGCTGCAATTGCGACAGGCAAAAAGAGGGTCAACCGCTCTTTATCAGGAAGCATCTCCCTGTTTGCCCTTCTGCTCGTATTTGGTGCTTTCATGGTGCTGCCGCTGATCTATGCGATCAATAATGCGTTCAAACCGCTGGATGAGATTTTTACTTTTCCACCCACACTATTTGTCAAAAATCCAACGTTCAGCAACTTTACGGATCTGCTGAATCTGCTGAGTGACTCGTGGGTTCCGTTCTCACGATATATATTCAACACGGTATTTATTACGGGCATTGGCATCGTGGGCCATGTACTGCTCGCTTCGGCAGCGGCGTACCCACTCGCCAAGCACAAATTTCCGGGCAAAGTGTTCATGTTCCAGGTTGTTGTGCTTTCCCTGATGTTCACACCTGCCGTGACGGCCATTCCCAACTATATGATCATGTCATGGCTGGGTTGGATTGATACGTATTGGGCCGTCATTATTCCGGCATTTGCCTATTCATTGGGTCTGTATCTGATGAAGCAGTTCATGGAGCAGATCCCGGATGCGTTGCTGGAAGCAGCCAAAATTGACGGTGCCAGTGAATACCGGATTTTCTGGTCCATTGTCATGCCCAATGTAAAGCCAGCCTGGCTCACATTGATCATTTTGCTGTTCCAGATGCTGTGGGGCAGTGATGGCAATGGGTACATCTACAGTGAACAGCTCAAGACCTTGCACTATGCGGCGGGTCAGATCATTCAGGGCGGGATATCCCGGGCCGGGGCAGGTGCTGCGGTAGCACTTATTTTGATGAGTGTGCCCATTACGCTATTCATTTTCTCCCAGAGCCGCATCATTGAGACGATGGCGAGTTCGGGCATGAAGGAATAAGGGGGAACGATATGGCACGCACAGTGAAAAGATGGCTTGTTCTCCTGGCGGCAGTATCGCTGCTGCTGGTGAATGCCGTGCCTGCGGCGGCCTCCCCGGCGCCGTATGAGAGTTATAACTACAACTACTGGAAAGAGGCCGTTCCTTCACCGGATGCCTATCTGCCCAAGCAAACCATCTCGGGCAGCGACCTGGGCATTGGCGAATTCAAAGACCCCGGTGATGTAAACGTTTCTCCCTCCGGGCAGATTTATATTTTGGACAGTGGCAACAGCCGAATTGTTGTCCTGGACGCGGATTATAAGCTGCTGCGGGTGATCGAAGGATTTATGATGGACGGCAGCAAGGAGAGTTTTAATACGCCAGGTGGATTATTCGTGGATGAAGAGGATCGAGTATACATCGCTGATACGGGGAACAGCCGTGTAGTTGTCCTGGATGCGGAAGGTCAGCTGGTCCATACGATTACGAAGCCGGAGTCCGATATCCTCGCGACCAATTTTCAGTTCCAACCGCTGAAATTGACTGTGGACCGGGTAGGCCGCGTGTATGTGGTGGCTCAGGGTGTTTACGAAGGAATTATGCAGTTTGACGAGCGCGGCCAGTTCATTGGTTACGTTGGTACGAACAAGGTGGAACGCGACTACGGCGAATACATTTGGCGGATGCTCTCAACCAAAGCCCAGCGGGCGCAGATGGTTTTGTTTGTACCGACCGAGTTTTCCAATGTCGATATCGACACCAAAGGGTTCGTATATGCGACCAATATCGACCCGGGTTCCAGCGAACCGATTAAACGTCTCAATCCATCCGGCGAGGATGTGCTGAAGAGATTTGGTTATTTTGAAGTCAAAGGAGATATCAGATTCCGCAATAACCCGGGCCCGTCCAAGCTGATTGATGTGAAGGTACTGGGCAACGGTATGTACAGTGTGCTGGATGCGACGCAGAACCGGGTGTTTACTTACGATGATGAAGGTCATCTGCTCTACGTATATGGAGGCAAAGGTAATCAGGTGGGAACGCTCAAAACACCAGTCGCCATGGAACAGTCCGGGGATCATCAATTAGTGCTGGATCGGGGAAAAAGCAATCTGGTTATCTATGAGCCAACACGGTTTGGAGCCAGCGTGAACCAGGCGGTTGCCCTTCATTATCAGGGTGAGGATACGGAGGCTGTTCATATCTGGAAAGAAGTGCTGAAGCTGAACGCCAACTATGATATCGCCTATATCGGTATCGGAAAATCCTTGCTGATGGAGAAGAAGAACGAGGAAGCTCTGGGTTACTTCGAACTGGGTATGGATCGCAAAAGTTATTCTGTCGCGTTCAAAAGATATCGGCGAGAGATGATGAAGGAACATTTCGGCACCTTTCTGACACTTGCCATCGCACTGATTTTCATTCTGATCCTGGTCCGAGTGGCGGTTAAATGGAGACGGAGGAGGCAGATTGACCGTGAAGCAGGATTACATTAGGTTTCCGCTGCATCTCATTTTTCACCCCATTGATGCATTCTGGGATATCAAGTCGGATCAGCGGGGCAGGTTGACCGTTGCTTTTGGAGCACTGGTGCTTACCATTATCATGATGATTTTGCAAAAACAATACGCGGGGTTTCTTGTGAATTACATCGATCCTCGCACAATCAACAGCATAGGGGAGATCGCAACGGTTGCAGTACCGTTCTTTCTTTGGTGCATAGCCAACTGGGCGGTAACCACCCTAATGGAAGGTGAAGGAAAGTTCAGGGAGATTTTTCTGGCAACAGGATACTCGCTTATTCCGATTATTTTGATCTATGTCCCGATGATTATCATTAGCCGGTTTATGGTACAGGAAGAGACGGCTTTTTATTATTTATTTAATAGCATCGCGTTCTTCTGGTTCGTGCTGCTGCTCTTCATTGGCACGATGACGGTACACCAGTACACCGTGATCAAAACGATCCTGACGATGCTGCTGACGTTAATTGTCATGGGCATAATCGTGTTCCTCGGAGCATTGGTGTTCAGCATGTTGCAGCAGTTATATGAATTCGGTTACAACATCTACCGCGAGTTGATTTTTCGGACCTAAAGGAGGCGGCATCCGTGAACAAAAGGCAACGAATATATACGGTGCTGGCCAGTGGTGTTGCTGTGATCCTGCTTACAGCCGGACTGCTGTATATCAATAACAGGGGAGTTCCAGCCGTGGAGGCAACGACTTATCTTGAAGCAACAACAGAGGCTATGCCAACCGAGACGGAATCATTGCAATTCCTTACCGATTCCTCGCAGGGGGTGCCGGGTATGCAACTGGTCGCCGAGGATCAGGGTCTGGCTCTTTATTACAACGAGGAGACGACGGAAATTGCCGTTCGTGATGGAGCGAGTGGACAGATCTGGTACAGCAATCCGAACGAACGTAATCAGGATGGCCTGGCTTCTGCTTATGAAAAGGAAGTGTTGTCCTCCCAGCTGAACGTGTCATTTCGGGATGCGATCGGTACACTGGAGAACTTTCCGAACTTTAGCTCCAGCATCAGCAACAAACAGTTCGCAGCTGCCAATGTGGATCAGGGCATTCGTGTTACATACACGCTTGGGGATACCTCGCTAGGCATTGATGCTCTGCCCAAACTGATCAGCAAACAGCGTCTGGAGGAGAAGGTCCTTTCGAAACTGGATGCCACAGTCGCAAGATATACATCTGCCCGCTACTATCCAACCAAGAACAATCCGGATGTGCTGGAACGGTTGGATGGACAGATATCAAAGCAGCTTGTACTGAACAAGATGCTGGATGCCTTTGAGACGGCGGGTTACACCGCTGAAGATCTTGCTTTTGACAATGAGGAGAATGGAGTCGAAGGCGGGGGCACATCGGATAAACCAAGCTTCGTCATTCCGGTGGAATATCGGCTGGATCAAGGTTCGCTGGTTGTAACCGTGCCGCTAAGTCAGGTGAAAGAGAGCGGTCAATACCGTATTCGTAATATCGATCTGCTCGCTTATTTTGGTGCCGCCGATACGAAAGGTGAAGGTTATATGTTTGTACCTGACGGTTCAGGTAGTCTGATCCATCTGAATAACGGAAAGGTCAAAGAGGAGCAGTACGTACAGCGTGTGTATGGTGCAGATCCGAATGACAATTCACTCAGTCGCCCGCAGGTTAGTGAATCTGTGCATATGCCTGTCTTTGGTTTGAAGAACGGTGAACATGCTTGGTTTGCCGTGATTGAAAAAGGGGATGGCATGGCCAGTATCTCTGCGGATATTGGAGGCAGGCAAAATAGCTATAACCACGTCTACGGCACGTTCTCCCTGCGGGGTGAGGATGAGTTGGAGATGTATACCTCGCAAAAGATGCAGGAGATTCAGCTACTAAGCGAGGAACCATTCCGCGGGGATATTCAGGTGCGATACCATTTCCTTAATGGTAAGGATGCCAGCTATTCCGGGATGGCCCGTTTATATCAGCAGCAATTGGTGGGGCAGAACGTACTGAAACCGCTGGAGGACGAATCAGCCTTGCCTTTTTACGTGGATGTGTTAGGTGCAGTGGACAAAAAAGCTTCATTCCTGGGTGTACCTTATCGGACCACATTGGCTATGACGACATATGAACAAGCGGCTGAAATGGCTGCGAAGCTGCAGCAGGAAGGTGTGAACCGTGTGCAGATGCGGTATCAGGGATGGTTTGGCGGAGGTTTCAGTCACCATACACCGACCCAGGTCAAGCTGGACAGTGAAGTGGGCAGTCGTTCCGAGTTGCATGATCTGTCTGAACAACTGAAGCAGTCCGGTGGAGCGTTATTCCCTGATGTGGCGTTCCAGCGTATCTATCACGACGATTGGAACTTTGCTCCTTCCTCCGATGCAGCGCGATTTGTCACCAAGGAGACGGCTGAATTGTATCCATACAGTCCTGCCCTCAATCGGATGGATCAGAGCAAAGACAGTTATTATCTGTTGTCGGCCGCCAAGCTGCCGTATGTGGTGAGCGAGTTTGCAGAGAAAATCAACAGACTGGAACTCAGCGCATTATCGCTACGTGATCTCGGGCAGGTATTGAGCTCGGATTATCGGGATAGTCGTGTCATCCACCGTGAAACCGCGAAGAACATCGTGAAGGAGCAACTGGGCAAGCTGCAGCAGGAATATCCAAACATGATGTTATCATCCGCTAATGCGTATGCGTGGGGATATACGCAGCATATTGTTAATGCTCCCTCAGGCTCCAGCCGGTTCAACATTACCGATGAGGAAGTTCCTTTTTATGAGATGGTCATTCATGGATATATGGACTACGCTGCTTCCGCAATGAATACGTCAGGGGATCAGGATCTGCGCAAACAGCTGCTCCGCAGTCTGGAGCTGGGATCAGCTCCGCAGTTTCAATGGACGTATGAACCATCGTCCAAGCTGAAGCTGACCAGTTATGATTCGGCTTATGCCACTGACTTTGCCTATTGGGTAGATGACGCAGCAGCCTTATACAAGGAAGCGAATGAGGTATTAGGTCATTTGCGGAACCAGCCAATAACCGAGCATGAACGAGTTCAGGATGGCGTGGTGCGTGTCACATATAGTGGCGATGCAACGATTTTGGTGAATTATACGGCTGATCCGGTAACGATTGATGGAATTACCGTTGGCGGGGCGGACTATGCAGTGGAAGGAGTGAACCGATGAGAACCCTTCGTTTATCCTTGAAATCACGGAGAGCGCTGCTTGGCCTTGCGTTTATTTCGCCCTGGTTGATTGGTTTCATCTTCTTGTTCGCTACGCCGCTGCTGCAATCGATCCGGTTCAGTTTGAGCAATCTGTCGGTTGCCCCAGGAGGCTATGTACTGGATTTTGTCGGTTTGAAAAATTTCAAAGATGCCATCCTGGTCGATGCAACATTCAACCGGATTCTGGTGGATTCGGTCGGAGCGATGCTGCTGAATGTGCCGATGATTCTATTCTTCAGTTTATTTACGGCGACACTGCTTAACCAGAAATTCAAGGGCAGAACGATGGCACGTGCGATCTTCTTCCTGCCGGTCATTCTGGCCTCCAGTGCGGTGGCGGCGGCCGAGTCCGCAGGTCTGATCAATCTGATGGGAGACATCAGTGCAGTGGATACGTCGGCGGAGGGGGGAGCTTCGTTCAACGTCGTTTCAATCGTGCGAATGCTGAATGATGTGGGGCTGCCAATGGCATATGTCGATTACATCGTTGAAGCCATCATGCGCATTTACGATATTGTCAGCAGCTCTGGGGTACAGATTTTAATCTTCCTCGCTGCGCTGCAATCGGTACCCGGCTCGATGTATGAAGTGGCCAAAATTGAAGGTGCAACGGCCTATGAATCCTTCTGGAAAATTACGTTTCCGATGGTGAGTCCATTGATCCTGACGAATGTCATCTATACGATTATTGATTCCTTTGCAGGCAGCCCGGTGACGGAGGCCATCTACCAGACGGCATTTAAAACCCAGAACTTCGGCCTGAGCTCAGCCATGTCCTGGCTGTATACGCTGGTCATCGGTCTGGTATTGGTTGTTGTGGGATGGGTACTGTCACGACGGGTTCATTACAACTGAAAGCTAACGAACGTTGAAGGAGGCATGAGACTATGGCTGTGTCGGGAACGGATCGCATGGTGGTGGTTCCGAAAGAGAACTACCGCATGCAGAGGGTACGAAACAAGACATCGGACCTCCTGTATGCCATCTTCAGATATGCATTGATTATTGGTATTTCATTTATTATTTTGTATCCATTGTTTCTTAAAATCTCGGTTGCGTTCAAAGATAAACAGGATATCTATAATCCGACCATCTATATGATTCCCCAGCATTTTACGCTGGATAATATCAAGCTTGCGGCGCAGGTGATGGATTATTTACCTTTGCTGGCGAATACGTTGTTGTTCGTCACGATTACAACGCTGCTCACAGCGATATCCTGTGCGTTAGCTGGGTACGGCTTCGCCCGCTTTTCTTTTCCCGGCAGCAATGTGCTGTTTGTATTAGTCATCCTCACTATTTTAGTACCGACAAGCACCCTGATGGTGCCGATGTATCTGCATTTCCGCAACTTTGATTTTCTCGGCATGATTCGGCTGTTCACGGGGCGAGAAGGGATCAACCTGCTGAATACATACTGGCCGTCGATGATTACTGCGGCTACGGCTGGTGGGCTGAAGGCGGGGCTGTTCATTTATATTTTCCGCCAGTTCTTCAAGGGCATGCCCAAGGAAATTGAAGAAGCTGCGTTGATTGATGGAGCAGGCGGATTTCGGACATTTGCTCGAATTATGCTGCCGAACGCCATTTCACCGCTGATCACAGTCATTCTGTTCTCGTTT
The DNA here is from genome assembly GCF_900107875.1 of Paenibacillus sp. 276b. Lineage (NCBI taxonomy): Bacteria > Bacillati > Bacillota > Bacilli > Caryophanales > Paenibacillaceae > Paenibacillus > Paenibacillus sp. 276b. The sequence goes on from NZ_FNRR01000002.1 coordinate 851,612, forward strand.
GTCTGGCAGTACAACGATACGTTCTATTCCGCGCTATTCATGAGTGAAAGCCCGCTTATCTCGCTGAAGGTGGCTTCATTGCCTGCCCAGGCGAACCAGTTAATTCCCCAATTGATGGGTTTTGGCTCGAACTCGGGCATGAAGGCAGACCCCAATTATGTTGCCATGATCGTGGATACAGGAATTCTGCTGGCGATTGCACCACTCATTATTTTGTATTTATTTGTACAGCGCTATTTCGTGGAAAGTATTGAACGTTCAGGTGTAGTTGGTTAACCGGGCTTGGCGTAGTCGTGTAGGATGCGTAATTCGGGTGTTTTTGATATTTGGGTCTCTATGTATCCTACCTTGGAATGGGGGATTATCAATGACGGAACAAAAGATAAGCGGTTATTTGGTGAATAAAGATGCGACTTCCGAGGCTAGAGAACTGATGAAGTACTTGGCGGAGCGTTATGGAAAAGGGGTACTGTCCGGCCAGCAGGATTACGGCAATCTGAACTGGATTAATGAGAATACAGGCCGCAAGCCGGCGGTAATTGGATTCGATCTCATGGATTATTCTCCATCAAGGACAGAACGCGGCGCGATCTCTCAGGAGATTCGGGATGCGATTGCATGGCATCTGCAAGGCGGAATTGTGACATTGTGTTGGCACTGGAATGCACCTACTCATCTGATAGATGAACCAGGCAAAGAATGGTGGCGCGGTTTCTATACGGATGCCACCACCTACGATCTCGATTCAGCATTGGCTCATCCTGAATCGCAAGAGTATACCTTATTGATCCGGGATATCGATGCCATTGCAGTACATCTGCAAGAACTCAAGGAGGCTGGGGTGCCTGTGTTATTCCGGCCGCTTCATGAAGCGGAAGGAGGCTGGTTCTGGTGGGGAGTCAAAGGACCTGAACCTGCCAAACAGTTATACCGCCTAATGTATGATCAATTGGTCAACAAGTATGAGCTGGGTAATCTGATCTGGGTGTGGAACTCGGAAAAGCCGGATTGGTATCCGGGTGACGATGTGGTGGACATTGTGAGTGTGGATGTGTATCCAGAAGCAGGGGATCACAGCCCATTAGCTAAGCGTTATGAAAATCTGCGTGAATTAGTGAATGACAGCAAAATCATTGCTTTAGCCGAGAATGGCTCCATTCCTGATCCAAAGCAGATGAAAGAGCAAGGTGTACATTGGAGCTGGTTCTGTACCTGGACAGGGGAATTCCTAAAGGGTGGCAATCATAATACCGTGGCGTATTTGAAGGAAGTATATAATAGTGAAGAAGTCATTACGCTGGATCAATTACCGAAGTGGAGTTGGAGATAGGACTATCATCTGAACTTCTACCGACGTGAAAAAAAGGGGGCTGTTCCATAAGTCATGAACATGACGGTGGACGCCTCTTGTTCGCGTTAATTTGGCCTGCCTTGAGAATCGGACCTTTAAGGTGCGCTAGATTCGTTAGCACGTTGCAAGTTTGACGCATTCCGCTCACCTGAGTTATTGGATAGCATGGCACTGATTTTTGGATACAATGCCTCATTGGAAGTAAACAAGATGTAGGATTGATTGGTTGTACGGATCAGGATTGTTTCGGAAGCGCCATACGCTGCGCCGATTCGAACGGCTGAAGGCTCACTTCCACCATATGTATCATCAAGGGTAACTGCTTTAATATCTGAGATGGGAATTTCTATTTTGGAAAGCTGCCAACGGATGATGAGTTTATTCTCTACTTGCTGTACTTTAATGCCTAACATACACACAACCTCCTTTTAAGCCTGTTGAAGATAAATGCCTTTTCATTAGTTTATCACTTATTGGACGGAGAATGCTGGATCATTCTGGAGAAGCGAAGCAGCGATCGGAAGATGGTACTGTAATTGAAATGGCATAGTGTACCAGAGGAAATGGTTTGCTACAGTTATTTCCATACATGTTGGCGTGATGTACACTATGACTAACGAAAATGGGGGACGAAGAGATGTACATGGAGGTGGTGCCGTATGACAGATCTGAACGCGTATCATTATTTTGAAAAAAGGGTTGGACCATTCCGCAATCTCTCCAGTCTGTCCGAGCAGGATGCAGAAGCCGTTGCGCAGCATATCCGTCAGGGAGGCCGGAATTTTGCCAGTCAGCGATCAGCAGATTACATGATGATTCGCAGAGAACTTGAGCGGAAAGCGTACGAGCAGTTTATCTCCAAAGGTGGGAAACCCACCAACCGTTATCCTCACTATATGACCCTGGGTGCATGCGCGTGGTTGGAATCATGGTATACCGAACCGGATTGGGTCACGATCTCATGGGAGGATCTGCCTGCCTCAGGAATGGAATCGACAGGGTGAGCTCGCCCCGGAACGTTATATCGAAGTACAGGTGTGGAACGAGAGAATTATCAGGCCATATCGCTGAGACAAAAGGGTTTAGGGGCTATTTATGCCGATTTTAACAGGTGCAAAAAAGTGCAATTGCAGGAAATACGGGTGTTCGATATAGTGAGTGAAAGCTTTGACCAGTGCCGAAGATCATTCTTCATTGGCCTGTAGAAGCCCCTTTTTTTAGGTATTAATCCGATTAATACGATAGGTTTAAGATACTAAGGAGGATGGGAAAGCTCATGCAAAAAGTGGGGAAACGAAACACCCGTAGTTTAACCTGGATCATATCCATTGTGTTGGTTTTATCTGTTGTACTCAGTGCATGCGGAAATAAAGAAGAAGGCCAGGCGAACGGAAGCAATGGTAATGCGGATGATCCATTGGAAGTCAGTATCATGACGATTACGCCAAGTGCGGTTCCTGCAGCGGATGATAATGTCATCAAGCGTGCGATCGAAAAGGCGACGAATTCCAAAATGAACATCCAGTGGGTTTCCAACAATATTTATGGTGACAAGCTGAATCTGACACTCGCTTCAGGGGATATCCCGGATTTGATCATGATTAATGACCCGTTCGGAAGCACGTTTACCAAGATGGTCAAACAAGGGGCTTTCTGGGATGTCACGCCTTATATCAAGGATTATCCCAATCTGAGCAACGGTATTCCCGACATTGCCTGGGAAACAACCAAGGCAGCGGATGGCAACAATTATGGTATTCCCCGCCCCCGCCCGGTAACCGGAGACTCCTTTTTCATCATCCGCAAGGATTGGCTCGACAAATTGAATTTGCAGGTGCCGGAGACCACGGATGAGCTGTTCGAAGTGATGAAGGCTTTTGTGGAGCAGGACCCGGATGGGAATGGAGCCAAAGATACGACGGCACTTGCCGCTTATATCAGTCCGGATGATCTTGGCTGGGGAGGCAATCTTGGTCCTGTACTGGGTGCCATTGAAAGTTCATTTATTGGAACCAACAGCAGTTGGAAATGGGATGAATCGCAAGGGAAGCTGATCTACAGGGAGTTGCTGCCTGAGGTTAGAGAATCCCTTCAATATCTGACCAAAGCCTACAGCAGCGGCATGATGCCGGAAGATCTGCTTTCGCTCAAGCTGACACAGGCAAGGGAATTGTTCAAGCGTAATCAGGCGGGCATTATTGTGGACAAGACAGGAACGATGCGCAAAATCTATGCTGATGATTTGAAGAAGGTTGATCCTTCTTTCAAATATACGGACTTTTACCCTCTGACCAATCTGAATGGATACAACCCAAAAGGGGCTGGATACAACGGTATTCTGGCGATCCCAGCGAGTGTGCCGGAAGAGAAGATGAAACGTATTCTGAAGTTGCTGGACACCTGGATGAACCCCGAAGTATTTGAAATTCAGCAGTTCGGGATTGAAGGCACACATTATGAAGTGGTGGATGGCAAAAAGGTAACGAATACCGAGAAATTGACGGCGGATAACGCCTCGGATTTCAATCATATCGTCAACGTTATTGACCTGCCTTGGGATACGACAGGCGAAACGGATGAAGAAACACAGGCGAATGAACTGTTCAAGAAAGTGGAGGCCGAACGGGACAAAACCAGTGTAGCCGATCTATCTGCAGGCCTTCAATCGGAGACCGGGCAGAAGGTTCTGCCTGAACTCAACAAGAAGATTCAGGACCTGAAAGCGAAGATTATATTGGGCCGAGAGCCGATTGAAGCTTGGGATACCTTTGTGGAATCGCTGCGTAATGACCCGAATGTTCAAGCGATGAGTGATGAGATGATAGAGGCGTATAAGAAAAGAAACGGACAGTGAGTCTGAGGGAAGGAGCTGCAAACCATGAGCATCCATGAGCAACGAATGAACACGGTCAAGGGGAAGCAGACTTCAGCCAGAAGCAAATGGTTAAACTTGCTGTCCGCGCTCCGGCGTGACCAGTCGTTATACTTGCTGGCCTTGCCAGGTATCCTGTTCTTTCTTGTTTTCAAATATATCCCGATGTGGGGCATCATCATTGCTTTTCAGGATTATTCCCCTTTTCGTGGCATTCAGGGCAGTGAGTGGGTCGGGCTGCAGCACTTTACTGAACTCTTTGCCAATCCGGATTTTGCTTTGCTGTTCCGAAACACACTGGCGATTAGTCTGTTGAATCTGATTCTGTTCTTTCCTTTTCCGATTCTGATTTCTTTGGGACTTAACGAACTGCGAAGTGTGGCGTACAAGAGACTAATTCAAACGATTATCTACATGCCACACTTTCTGTCCTGGGTAATTATTGACGGGTTAACGCTGCTGCTATTCGCCAAAGGAACGGGACTGATTAACGAACTGTTCACCTTATGGGGCTGGCCGCGAGTGGATATATTGACGAACCCGGACAGCTTCTGGGTGATGGTGACTTTGCAAGCGATGTGGAAGGAAGCAGGATGGGGAACGATTGTGTTTCTGGCCGCCATGGCGAGTGTGGACACCCAACTATATGAGGCGGCACGAATGGATGGGGCAGGGCGGCTGCGTCAGATCTGGCACATTACACTGCCTGCCATCCGTAGTGTCATCATCGTGCTCCTGATTTTAAGACTGGGAGACATCATGGAGGTTGGATTTGAGCAAATTTTCCTTATGTACAACGGTGCTGTATCCGAAGTGGCTGAAGTATTCGACACCTATGTATACCGTACAGGGATCGAGCAGGGAGATTTCAGCTATAGTACGGCGGTTGGACTGTTCAAATCGGTGATTGGACTGGTGCTGGTTGTGGTTGCAAACCGCGTGGTAAAACGCATGGGCCAGGAAGGTGTTTACTAGTTTCGATACCCGTATTCGGATCAGACATTGTTTCAGGGGAAGGAGGTTTCGCATGCATCGTTTGAAATGGAGTGAGAGAGTTGGGCAATCCCTGAACGCTGTTGTTCTTGGATTGTTGGCCGTGGTCATGTTCTTCCCGCTGTATTACGTTTTTGTCGTTTCGTTCACCGATCCAGGAGAGTATTTGCAAAAGAAAATCGTACTCTTCCCGGAACACTGGTCTGTCGAAGCGTATACGTATTTGTTATCCACGCCTGCCTTTGCACGCTCGCTGGGAAACAGTGCATTTCTGGCAACCGTGGGCACGGTGTGCAGCCTGGCTGTATCGTCTTCTCTGGCTTATGCGCTATCCCAGAAGCGGTTTCAATTCAGAAAGATTCTGATGTTTCTGATTGTACTGACCATCTTGTTCAGTCCGGGCATCATTCCGAATTACTTGCTGGTACGGGAGCTGGGGCTGATCAATAATATTTGGGCATTAATCCTGCCTGCGCTCGCCAATGGCTGGACGGTGTTACTAATGAAAAATTTCTTCGACAGCCTGCCGGCAGAGATCAGCGAAGCGGCGTCCATTGACGGCTGTAGTGCCATCCGAACCTGGTACACGATTGTACTGCCACTGTCCATGCCGGCATTGGCTGCTTTCGGTTTGTTTTTCGCCGTAGGCTACTGGAATCAATTCTTTGCGGCGTTGTTGTACCTGAACGATTCAGCCAAATGGCCTATTCAAGTATTGCTGCAAAACATGCTGCTGAATGCTTCCAATATAGATCTGGTTGCACCTGGACAGCAGATGGAGACACCGCCGACAGAGATGTTGAAGATGGCCGCGATCATTGTAGCCATTTTGCCTGTGCTGATTGTGTACCCTTTTATCCAAAAACACTTTGCCAAAGGAGCCTTGATCGGCTCGGTTAAAGGATAAATCTGTGTTCAGGATTCAGGCTGTAATTCGGCTGATATTCGGCTTATATTCCCGGGAAGGAGGCACAGACAGATGTTATTCAAGCGCACAGTAGACAACTTGCCCAAAGGGCGCTATTTCAGACGCAGTCTGATGATGATTCTGTTTATCGCCTGCATTCCGGGTGTGATCACAGGTGTGTTGTTGTACGGCTGGGTCACCGTCAAAATGGAGAACATTTTGCAGCAATCCCATCTGCGACAATTCGAGCAGCGGACTGCATGGGTTAGCGAACAATTGGATGCGCTTGAATTGACCTTTTCCCAGTGGGCGTTCGATCCGGTCTTTGATAACCGCCTGAAAGAGCTTGATTTTGTATACAAATATAAGCAGGTACATGAACTGTATCGTTTGCTGCTCATGATTCAGAATTCCAATACACTTATCGGCAAAGTTCAGCTGTATCTGGATGAACCCCGAGTCGTGAAGATGGATTCGGAACGATATGATTTTATAAGTGACCCCAGTGAGATCACAAAGATGGAACGGTTGACCGAACAGCCGCAGGCGACGTATTGGTCCCGCTCCTTGGAGGGCAGTTCCATGATGATGGTGAATCGACTTCCGGGTGGAAATGATGATGCGCTTGGTGCGTTGACCGTCACCCTGGATAACCAACAGCTGGGAAGCATGCTGCAGACCTTGTCCCCGTATAACGGCGGAACAACCTTTTTGCTGGATGAACAGGGGAAGCCCATGCTGCCACAGGACAAAGAGCTGGGTGGATTACAGCAAGCCGTTCGGGAACGTGTGTTAAATTTTGAAACCAATCCGTCTTCCTTCCTGATGGAGTATGGCGACATAACCTATTCCGTTCAATCAGGAACCTTCCGCAGACTGGGTACGAATTGGACTTATATCTCCGCGGCTCCCCTCAATGAAATTGTCGCTCCAATCGTGTCAGTACCCCGTATCGTGCTGCTTGTGAATGGAGCGGGATTGTTGCTGGCACTAATCCTGTCCTGGGTCGGTTCACTCCAACTCTATAAACCTTTTACCAAATTGTTGCGGATCTTTACCGTGACCGAGGCACCGATAGAAGCTAAAAAACCGGAAATGTCTTCGTTATCCAAAGGTTTCTCATCAGCATCAATCCGCTCGAATGGACCTGTACATCTGGATGAAATCAAGCATATCGAACAGCGCTGGATCGGGATAAATCGGGAACGGGAATCGTTACAACAGCGCTTGGAAGAACATCTGCCGCTTGCCCGGGAAAGCCTGTTAATCCAGCTAACCCTTGGTCATCTCTTGTTGCCATCAGACCGTGAATGGCGGGAACGACTGTCCCAGCTCGGATGGGACCTAAGGGATGAACAGTTCGTTATTATGCTTGCCCATATTCGTCCTGAAGTTATTCTTCTTCATGGGAGTGAACATCATGGGCGTGAATCCCAAGAGTGGATCAGTTTTGCCGTAACAGACATATTGGGCAGACAATTGCAGGAGCTTCCTTATCGGGCTGAGACACTCAATTATCATGATATGTCCATTGCCTTGCTGCTTGCAGTTCCTCCGAAGATCCAGCCGGATACGGCTGAGTTCAGAAATGAACTGATGCGTATGGGCCAACAGTGGATGGACAGTGTACATTCGGAATTGAATATCAGGTTGACGGTGGTCCTTAGCAAACTCACATCGGACGCCTCGCACATTCCACAGCTGATTAGAGAATCACGATCCGTATTGAGGAAAAGGCAGTTCTCTTCCAACCTATCAATCATGGATATGAATGAGGAGGCGGAGCAGGATGTGAAGCAAAGAGGAGCTTATCCACTCGAATTGGAGCAGGACATCATTTCAGCATTGCGCAGTGGGGATGAGGAATTAGCTCTGGAGCATTTTGGGCGATTTATAGACACATACGAAGGGTCTGAATCGCCAGAGGAGCACATTCGTCAGGCGTTATTCCAATTGCTGGCGCGGATACAGCATGCCCTGCTGCAATTAGGTGAAAATCCGGTTGAACTGTTCGGCTTGGCAATGTATGAGGAAGTGGTGCATTTGCATGATCTGGATGAATTGTTTCAGTGGTTCAGGGAACGAATCGTGCATGTATGTGTAGAGGAATTCACAGGCAGGGAAGAGAAGCAGATACAGATGGCCGTTCATCAGATGAAGGAGCACGCCGAGTGGCAATATGCTGAAGCGTTATCGCTGGATGAACTGGCAGACCTTCACGGGATTCATGCCTACACGTTAAGCCGGGCCTTCAAGCAGACATTTGGACAGAATTTTGTGGATTATTTAACCGAAATCAGATTGAATCGGGCTAAAGAGCTGCTCGAATCAACAGACGTCAAGATCAACGAAATTGCGGAGCAGGTCGGTTATCAGGCGAGTTATTTTAATCGTTTGTTCAAGAAAAGCGAGGGCACGACGCCGAGTCGGTACCGGGAAGACATTCGCAAGCAAACCGGGCATTCGCGTGGTAACCGTTCCGTATAATTTTCTGCCGAAAGGAGTGTGGGATCTAACGTGTCACATCATAAGCCCAATATTATTTTTCTTATGACGGATCAGCAGCGATGGGACTGCATTGGAACGTTTAATGAACATATTCATACGCCGAATCTGGATAAGCTTGCAGCCGAGGGAATCGCTTTCCAGGATGCGGTCTGCCAATCCCCGATGTGTGCACCCAGCCGAAGCTCCATGATGATGGGATACTATCCCTCACAGCTGGGGGTTCGAACGAATTATGGTGGTTTGTTTGAGGAAGACAAGCTGCCTTCTGAGCCGCTGCCGGAGTTGATGCATCGCGCAGGGTATCAGACGGCTGGCTTTGGGAAAACGCATTGGAACCATAGCGAGGGTGTAGACGAGCCATCCACACGTGGGTTTGAAGTGAGATCGATCGGTCTCTCCCGCCAGAGCGGCCATTATGAGCAGGGGGCAACGATGATGGGGGACACCCATCCCGAAGCGCTGGAGGCGTATCATCAGGAGACGAAGGATTTTGGCGGCGGGGAGGAAAATGTCAACGGTTATACCGGGTTCACTAGCCGAATTCCGATGAACCAGCATCGGGATGGATGGGTAGCCGAACAGGCACTGCAATTTTTGGAAGACGGAGTAGACACGGAGAGGCCACTGTTTTTTTATTTGTCCTTTCTCAAGCCGCATGCCGGGTTCAACGTACCCCAAGAATTTGAAGACCTCTACCGACTGGAGGATATCCCGGACATTCCGCAGCCACCTTGGGAAGACGAATTGAATACCCATCTGGCAGCCTCGGATGATCTGAATGTGAACAGTCGTCAGTCGTATCTGGACAAGAAGGCCGTATGGGAGCAGCGCAGTTCGGAGGAGAGAAGAAGAACCACATTGAGGTACTGGGCGAATTGCTCCTGGCTGGATCACTATTTTGGGTTGGCATTGAATAAGCTGGGGCAGCTCGGAAGGCTGGAGAATGCGCTGATTGTATTTGTATCGGATCATGGAGAGATGTTGGGGGAAAGGCAATACCGCTTCACCAAATACAATCTGTATGACAGCAGCGTTAGAGTTCCGCTCATTTTGTCCGGTACATACATCCCGGAACAGAAGCGAGGAACGAGGGATCAGAAACCCGCCGAATTGGTCGATCTTGTCCCCACATTAACGCAAGCAGCAGGATTAGAGGCCAACCCGATGCTACCGGGTGTGAACTTATTGGGTGAACTCCGGCATCGCGGAACGTTCTGTGAATTTCATGGTAAAGGTGTAACAGCGCCCCATTCGGCCCCGGCTTATATGTGGCGTACAACGGAGTGGAAGCTCATTCTGTACCTCGAAGGCTCTGTTGCGGAATCGGCCTCCAGGGTGCATGAAACAAAAGGTGAATTATATCACCTGACCGTTGACCCCCATGAATGGACGAATCTATATGATGAAGAGCAGCATGCTGCAATCCGGGAACAGTTAAAGACTGAACTGTTAATGCATCTGGCCGTCAGCTGGGCCAAGGGACCCTTCTTCTATGATCGTGGTGGCACCAAGCCGCTGGAGACATAAGGAGAGTAACATTGAGTTGTTTATGTAAATGTGTGAAGGACCAAGTGTATCCGTTGACCGGGCAACCGGAGGCAAAGCGAAGATTGCTCCCACGATTAGACGATTAAACGATGTCGGCTAAAGGGGCGCGGATCATCTGCTTTGCTTTTTTTATGACCGGATAAGGCAGGGGAACTTGATGTGAGATACAGACGGTTTATGAGTTTGGCAAATTAATCGATGGAGGGGAATCATTGATGAAAACCGAAATGACTGTGGCAAAAGGAAAGAAAGTACTGTTCACATGGCTATTAAGTGGAGTCATTGGATTGACAGGCTTGGCTTCACCCGGAGGTTTAGCACCCAAGGCAGAGGCCGCAGAAGTGTCTGCACCACGGCTGGTAGAAGACCTGGGACGAGGCCTTACTGCGGTGTACCTGGGGGAGAACCAAGTCTATCTGAGCTGGCGTTTACTTGGGACCGAACCGCAGCAAGCTACCTTCAATGTCTATCGACGGACGGGCACAGAAGAGGTGAAGCTGAATGCCCAGCCTTTGACGCAGGGAACCAACTATACGGATACAGACGTGGATGTAAACCAGAGTCATACGTATATCGTGAAGTCTTATGTGGATGGTACTTTGCAGGGTGCAAGTGCAGAAGTAGTGCTGGCCGCAAACCCCGAGATTCGCAATTATTTCAGTATTCCGCTGCAAAATATAACGTCCAATCCGTCCGATTATTTTGTCCAGCATGGCTGGCCAGGGGATCTGGACGGCGATGGAGAATATGAAGTTGTGGTCACCCGGATTCCGGTGAATGGAGGCAACAAATATGTGGAGGCGTACAGCTTGACCGAAGGTTTCCTATGGCGAATTGATCTGGGGCCTTACAGCGTGACCACGATCGATACATATAATGCACCACCTGCTTCGGTAAGCGAATTCGGTGTGGCTGGACTGGGCGGCTGGCGTGACAATGACAATATTACAGTGTTTGATCTGGATAGTGACGGAAAGGCTGAGGTACTGCTGCGTACCTTTGAAGGTGTGACGTTTGCCGATGGTCAGGTCGTCCCTGCTACGGTGCAGCGCGCACAATATGTATCTGTTGTGGATGGATTGACGGGTACAGAAGCTGCACGTACTACAATTACGAATAATTATGCAGCCGATGGACCGCTCAGCGGGCATTTCGGTATAGCTTATCTGGATGGTGAACATCCGAGTCTGATTACGGCGCTCAAGAATCGTGCGCTCAGCCGGAATTTCCAGTATGTGACGTCAGCTTATGATTATGCAGGTGGAGCCCTAACCGAGCGATGGAGACATGTAGGGGCGGACGGTGAGTTTTTCCACCAGATTCGTATATTGGATCTCGATGGGGATGGAAAGGACGAGGTTTCTTTTGGCGGCTGGGCACTGGATGATAATGGAGAGACATTATACAGTCTGCCTGGTGTAGTCCATGGTGATCGATTCCACATTACGGATATTGATCCGGATCGGCCGGGGTTGGAGCAGTTTGGAATTCAGCAGGCGGAGAACGGCAACGTTAATCAATTTCCTTGGTTTTATGCGGATGCAGCGACGGGTGAGATCATTCGCACGGGAGAACTGCCCCAGGACGTGGCAAGGGGAACGCTGGCGGATATTGATCCACGACGCAGCGGGCTTGAGATGTGGTCCAGTTCAGGCAATATTTATAATGTGGATGGTGAAGTGATCAGTTCGGTTCAACCATCAACGAACTTCAAAATCTGGTGGGATGGAGATGTGCTCGGCGAGCTGCTGGATAAGAACTTTGTGGAAAAGTGGGACTGGCAGCAGGACACGACGACACGTCTGTTTACAGCTGATGATGTGCGTGTGAATTCCAGAAACGCCCCTGTACTCTATGGGGATCTGCTCGGGGACTGGCGGGAGGAAATTCTGTATGAGACGAGTGATTTCCAAGAGTTGCGTCTGTACAGAACGACGATACCGTCAGATGTTCGCATCTACACACTGCCGCATAATCCGGCATACCGTAACGGACTGGCTGTCAAAGGATATATGCAGTCTTTGCTAACCGATTATTATCTGGGTGAAGGAATGACAACACCACCGTATCCCAATATTCGCCCTGCCGTGTACAATAGGGAGAACGAGTCTTAAACCTAACCATGAAGGGGATGCTTGAGATGCATGATCGGCTGCCAAAGAAACCTTCTTCCTGCTGCTGCGCTGCAAGTCGGAGCGGCAAGCTCGAGGAAAAGAGTCTGCCAGAGGAAACGGCTGCATCGGTAGAGGCTGTTGAGGACAAGCCATCAAGTCATACCAGTTATTCAGCTGACTTCACAATAGCTCTAACCAAAAGAGCAGAGAAGAAAGAAAGCATTCGTATTGAAGGTGGACGTTTCCTGATGGGCACGAATGACCCTGAAGCTTTTGCAGAGGATGGAGAAGGCCCCGTTAGAGAAGTTCAGGTGAACTCCTTTTATCTGGATGCCTGTACGGTAACCAATGCGGAATTTGCACAGTTTGTTCGTGAGACGGGGTATCGGACTGAGGCGGAGCGGTTTGGCTGGTCTTTTGTTTTTCATCTGTTCGTTTCTCCGCAAACGGCGGCTCAAGTTCGAAACGTGGTACAACAGACACCCTGGTGGTGGGTTGTTGAAGGTGCAGACTGGGCTCATCCTGAAGGACCCGATTCTCATGTGAATGATCGCTCTGATCATCCGGTTCTTCATATCTCATGGAATGATGCCAATGCCTATTGCCGCTGGGCGGGTAAACGTTTGCCCACAGAAGCCGAATGGGAGTACGCAGCCCGGGGTGGACTGATTCAGAAAAAATATCCTTGGGGCGATACGTTAAGGCCGGATGGACAGCACTATTGCAACATCTGGCAGGGTGTATTTCCGGCGAAAAATAATGCAGCCGACGGTTATGCAGGCACCGCTCCATCTCAATCGTTTCCTTCCAATGCATACAGACTTTATAATATGTCAGGAAATGTATGGGAGTGGTGCGCAGACAACTACGTTACGGATCACGAGAAGGCTGCGGATGCTGCCACGGAATTATCTCCTCATGAAGACCGCAAGGTGTTAAAAGGCGGTTCCTACCTATGCCACCGTTCCTACTGCAATCGCTATAGAGTGGCGGCCAGAATCCCCAACACGCCTGATACATCTACTGGGCATATTGGTTTCAGATGCGCAGCGGATGTATAGTCTGTTGGTTTGCTTGTTTGTAGGATAAGGCTATGGCTATTTCACCCGAATAAGTAATCCGAATAGACCCAGCACAGCAAAGGCCAGAAATGCTGTCGTGTTGGAGAACATCTCAATGGTGTACCCCGCTATCGATGAACCTATGAACTGCCCCGCACCGAGCGCGAGAAAAGCAAGGCTGATTCCGATGGACGTATTTGGACGAAATAACCTGGTCGCCCACACGATGAATACACTGGTCAGAAATATATAGGTACTGCCAAACATAACAGCTGAGACCAGGCTGGCGGCCATCGATGGAAGAAGGATAACGCCAAGTGAAACAGACAAGAGTAGAAGGCCTATCCGATAGGACCATCCAATTCCGATGCGTTCAATAATCCGTCCAGCACACCCACCGAGAATCCCCATAATCCCCATCACAATCCAGAACAGTACGGCTTCCGAATCGGAGGCCCCTTTTTCGTCCGTGAGGAAGTTTCGGGCAAAGGTCCAATAGATCGCAGAACTGATACCTGTCAGAAGGGAAGCCATGAGCAGAGCCACACCGGGTCTGGTCGGCTTCATGCATGCCCAGAGGGACTTGGTACAAGGCTCTGTTTTGCGTGGGGAAAGAACACGTCTATTCCATAACACTACTACAACACCCAGAACAGCAAAGAAGATGTAGGTAAAACGCCAATACTCGGTGAACAGCCAGTAGATCGGACCGGATACGATAATGCCAAAGCTGGTACCTGTGTTAATCCAGCTATTCCCCCTGGCTTGCTGCTCAGGTGCAAGCTCAGCGTAGACGGTGTTACCCAATGCAGGAGAGGCCAAGCCTGTACTTAATCCGGCAAGAAATACACCTAGTGTGAGAACAAACGCGTTTGGAGACAAGGCTATGCCCAATAAACCGAGCACAGCACTAACGCCCGCTATTTGAATGACATGATAGTGCCCAATGCGATTAATTAACAGTGGGGCACTAAGTAGAGACAGACAGTACGCAATGTAGGTTGCGGAATTGATTGCTCCGGATTGGGCATCGTCCAGTTGGAGTGCTTCCGAGATTTCCGGCATAAACAGCCCATAGCTGAATCTCCCGAATGCATAACATACAGCGATAAGGGCAATCCCTGGGAAAATAATTTTTTTCATCAAATCCACCGCCTTTTAGATAGAACGATCATTATATTTTCTTTGAAATAAAAAAGTGAGTTGAACTACTAACTCACCCGGTGTGGGACTACTTGAAACTATTCTGCGTCATGTCAATGAGTTCCCGGCAGACGCTATTTACATTTTCTGTCTCAGCGAGTGCAGTAGAACCCTCCAGCAACAGGTTAAATTGCAACACTGCACGGTCACTTGCGGCAGGATCAAGATTTTTAATCAAGGTCATCACATGTTTTTTATGTGCGTTGACAGTTTGTACAATGACGTTGTCTGGATCTCCGCCAAATTCCTCCTTGGCACGCAAAAACAAGCATCCTCTCGACTCATGCTCCATCAACCAGCGTGCATGTCCTTCCGCCAGATTGAGGAATACGGGTTGCGCTTTGTTGTCGGCATACTGCCGCAACTGTTCCAGATAGCGCTGTTCGCGCCGCCGAAGTACTTCAACAATGAGATCATCCTTGGAGTTGAAGTGATTATATAACGTCATGATGGCAATCCCGGCATCTGTGATGATTCGCTTCAAGCCGATAGAATGAAAGCCGTGCAGGTAGAATAATTCCTCAGCCACGTTCAACAGCATTTCCTTTTTGCTGCTCATAAGAAGTGATACGCTCCTTTCAGAATAAGATAGAACGATCATTATACTTCTAAAATATAGAAAATGGCTCACATTGTCAAATGCTGTGAACCATTTCGATTTCCATTTGGTGAAGAGCATCTATCCATTCTGTGGGACATCCAGAATCTGTGATCACCATGGATATTTGATTTATAGGTGCAATCTGGGCGAAGGTTGAACGTCCAAACTTGGTATGATCTGCTACCAAAATGGCTTCCTCCGCACGCTCCATCATTTTGCGGGAGATGAGTGCCTCTTCCAGCACATAATCTGTGATCCCATCCGTTAATGACACGCCACCTGCTGAGATGAATGCCTTATTGACTTTGAATTGACTGAGCAATTCATGAGCAATGGGTCCAGTAGAGGCTTGTACGACCGGGGTGACTTCTCCTCCAGCGAAAATGATTTTGCCTGCAAACTCCTCTAGCGCACAGGTAAGAATGGGGACGGAGTTGGTTATGACGGTCACCTGAGACCGATGTCGCAGCTGCCGCATAATCTCCAGCGTTGTTGTACCATTGTCCAGCATTATGGTCTCTCCATCCTCAATCAGAGAGGCGGCTGCCACGCCAATGGCCTGCTTTTCGTTCAGTTGAAGCTGCGCACGCTTTTGAAAAGGGGCTTCGATCATGCCTGAGCGTACACGTACAGCGCCTCCGTATACTTTGCGCAATTCGCCTTTCTTTTCAAGTCGGTCCAGATCCCGCCGAATCGTCTCCGTAGACACCTGAAACAGATCCGCCAGAAGCTGTACCTGAACCTTGCCCTGGGTAGCTAGCTGGTTAAGAATGGTGTGTCTGCGTTCTTCATACGTTAAAGACATGTTTGTGCCTCCTGAAGTTTCGATCTAAGTTCTACTTATTTTAGAGTTGTGAGATAGTGTGGATTGTTGTTGTTTTAATAGTTTAAGTTGGAGAGAAGACCTTGTCAATTTTGAAATGTAATGAGGAGTATAATGAGAAGTAAATTCTGTTCTTAATATGTATTGACAGCAATATGATGTGACGATAAGATCATATAAAACAACGTAAAACCACAATAAACAACATTGAAAACTTTAATCCATAGTACATGGATTATCAGGGAGGAAAAAGGGTGAAACGTCAGCTTGCTTTTCAAGCAAATGGAGCATTCAAAATCGTGCAGTTTACAGATCTACACTGGAAAGATGGGCGACCTGAAGATCTTCGGACCAGGCAATTAATGAAAACGGTCATTGAAGCGGAACAGCCCGATCTGGTTGTCTTTACAGGCGATGTCATCTACACGGGACCAGTCGATCCTGGCAATAAGGAATGTGAACACCCGGAGCAGGCATTGCGTGATGCTGTGTCTGTAGTGGAAGAGCGTGGTATTCCGTGGGCTTTTGTGTATGGCAACCATGATACAGAGAATCGGATTACCCCCGATGCATTAATGGATGTGATTCAGGAGCATGCGCATACCGTGACAGAACCTGGACCGCGTGAGATTGCGGGACTAGGCAATTACACATTGGAGATTGCCGGAGCGGATGGCTGTCCGGCAGCAGTGTTGTATTTACTCGATTCGGGGAACTATTCCCAGTTCGAGTCCATTCCCGGTTATGGCTGGATTCAGCCTAATCAGATCCAGTGGCTGATGTCTGAATCCACACGCGTTAATCCCGGCCGCAGCCGCGGGGAGAAGCTCCCAGCCTTGGCGTTTTTCCATATCCCGATTCCTGAATATCAGTCCATGTGGGACACACAGATCTGTTACGGCAGCAAATACGAACCTGTCTGCTCTGCCCAAGTGAACTCGGGTCTGTTCTCTGCACTGCTGGAGATGGGCGATGTGATGGGGACCTTTTGCGGACATGATCATGTGAATGATTTTCAGGGGACTTACCACGGCATTCGTCTCTGCTACGGGCGTTCGAGTGGACACAGTACATATGGAAGGGAAGGCATGCTGCGCGGAGGACGGGTCATTCAATTGCAGGCGGGACAACGCAGCTTTGATACCTGGATTCGTCTGGAAGACGGATCGGTCGTGAAGGAACAGCCAGAACATCAACCTGAGAGCACTTTGGCACATTAGAGAATATAGAAGAGCAAGGCATTAGAGAGGAACGTTTTGATTATGATTTTACCTATAGTTCTGGTGCTCGCTTCCGGGATGGCTCACGCTGTCTGGAGTATGTTCACCAAACGCAGTTTAAACAAAAGTGTGTTTTTATGGTCTATCATGATGATTCCAACCGTAATACTGCTGCCTGTGCTTATTGTGGAATTGGTACGGGAACCTTTATCCATGCCAGCCTATGCACTACTCGTGTTATCAATGGCGCTGCAAGCCTTGTATTCCTGGCTGCTATCGCAGACGTATGAATTGGGCGATTTGTCGCAGATTTATCCGATTATGCGGGGAACGAGCACCTTGTTAGTGCCATTGATCGGTGTTGCTTTTCTGGGGGAAACGTTGTCCATGTTCGGCTGGGTCGGTATTGCCTGCATGATTGTAGGATTTACGGTGCTGAGTGGTGTGGGAAGCAGAGTTGGCAAATCTGGCTCAAGTGTAACAGGATCAAAGCCGGTTCTGATGGCCTTATGTGTCGGGTTATGTACAACGAGTTATGTGTTCGTGGACAAATTAAATCTAGAGCATATTTCACCCCTGTCGTTACTTGAAGTGACGAACATTGGCTTTGTTGCCGGCTTGACTCCGGCGCTGCTCGCTTCCCGCCAACTGCGTCAGGAGTGGAAGAAGAACCGATCAACCATTATGCTGGGAGCGCTGCTGAATCCGGGCTCGTACTTGTTGTTTCTGTTTGCATTGCAGCAGGCGCCAATGGCTAGACTGGGCCCGCTTCGGGAAGTAGGAACGGTATTTGCGGCCTTCCTCGGTATTTTGTTATTGAAAGAACAGCAGGGGAAGAAGCGCATTCTCTGTTCCATCGTTATTTTTGGCGGCATATTGCTGATTGGTATGTGGGGTTAATGGAATTCCAGTATTTGGAGATATGGTGTATACTCATGGTTAATGAACCGCTCTCATGAGGAGGATGAACCATTGAACGTGCACCGTTTGGAAGATATTCATTTTCGTGATCCCTACATATTGGCTATACCATCGCGCAAGAAATATTATTTATATGGCTCTATCGGGCAAAATGTGTGGAACGGCCCAGCCATCGGTTTTGATGTCTATGAGAGTGAAGACCTGATCCATTGGAGTGGTCCTTCCCCATGCTTCCGTGCACCAGCGAACTTCTGGTCCGATCACCACTATTGGGCCCCGGAAGTCTATGAATGGGAAGGTCGCTTTTATATGTTTGCCAGCTTCAAGGCGGAAGGTGTTCCGCGGGTAACAGGTGTGTTGGTGGCTGATCAGCCAGAAGGGCCTTTTGAATTGTGGTGTCGCTCCCTGACGCCACCAGATTGGGAATGCCTGGACGGTACATTGTATGTGGACGATCAGGGTGATCCGTGGATGATCTTTTGCAAGGAATGGGTGCAGGTGGAGGATGGGGAGATGTACGCGGTACGTCTGAAACCGGATCTGAAAGGAACGATAGGCAAACCTGATCTGTTATTCAAAGCTTCCGAAGCGCCATGGTCTGTCGGAGGTGGAGAACAGCGAAACCGTTATGTCACGGACGGTCCGTTTCTGTATCGTATGCAAAATGATGAACTCGTCATGATGTGGTCCACATCCGGTCAAGACGGTTATACACTGGGGCTGGCCCGCTCGGTGTCCGGTAAACCGCAAGGTCCATGGAAGCAGGATGACAAGCCGTTGTTCGCCAATAATGGAGGACATGGGATGCTGTTTCGAACGTTCGAAGGACAACTGTGTCTCACCATTCATGCTCCGAACAATCATCCGAAGGAACGACCCGTTATTTTCCGCATGCAGGAGAAGCAAGGACAACTGACGCTATTGGATAATCCAACGTAAAATGTAGAAAATGCAGATCACGTATTCGGAAAAGCCACTGGCCTAATCGCTTTTTCAATCTTCTTCAATTCATCCCCTCAGGGTAAATGATCTTAAGGAACATCTGTTCAGATGAGCCTAGGATGACTGCCTGAGGGGATTTGTTTATTTTATCGCAGGTACTCAAACATGATATATTGGAAGGAGCAGCGTGTCGGTAATGTAAAAGCGAGCAATGATAGCTCTATAATGAAATGGACAGAGTGACGGGGAGAGACGTTATATGTTGCTTAAGGAAAAGTTGATCCAGGCGATTACGGAGCATGAACAGTTAATGCACGACCTGCGGCGGATTCGCAGTCTGGATCTGCCTCAGTGTTACATAGGTGCGGGGTATATTCGCAATTATATCTGGGATGTGCTTCATGGCTATCCTCTTCGCGAACTTCACAGCGATATTGATGTTATTTACTACGATACGGAAGATATGCGTGAGGAGCGGGACCTGATGCTGGAACAAGGGCTTCGCGAGCAGACAGGCAATTCCAAATGGTCGGTGAAAAATCAGGCGAGGATGCATCTGCGCAATGGAAACAAGCCCTATCAATCCACAGAAGATGCCCTTCGGTATTGGCCAGAAATCGTCACAGCCATAGGTGTGCGGTTAGATGAACAAGGTCAGGTGCGTATCTGTGCCCCGCATGGGCTGGAGGATCTGTATGCGTTAATCGTACGCCAAAGTCCGTTTTTCACCGATGCAGACTACTATAATCATCGTGTAGAGAAGAAATGCTGGCAACAACAGTGGCCCAAGCTCACGATCATAAAATCCTGAATCAAGGGCATATGACGGAAGTGAAGGCCCGAGAAGGAGTGTTACTGGATTTATGAAAAAGTTTATACGAGAAAAAGGCCTAATCCTTGATCTTATTTTCATTGCATGTTTTGTGTTCTTCCTTGTTTTCTGGGGCTGGAACTTCGCGGTGAAGTTTTTTGGCATGATCACTATAGCTTTTATCGTGTTGAGGCGGATTGATTATCAAAAGTATATCCTGCTAAAACGCATTCTGCTTACTGGCTTCGGGATCGCTGCGGTTTCATTTGTAATTATCGAAGCACTTGTGTTTACTCAGCTTAACGCGAATGATCCGGAAGAAGCGGACTATGTCATTATTCTCGGCTCGGGCATCAAGGGAACTGAATTGTCATTGACCTTGAAACAAAGGCTGGATGCCAGTCTGGACTATATCCGCAGTCATCCTCAGACACCAGTGATTGTATCCGGCGGGCAGGGGCCGGGAGAATCGATTCCGGAAGCACTCGCCATGAAAAACTACCTTGTTGATCAGGGGATCAGCCCCACACAAGTCATTATGGAAGATCGATCGACGAGCACCCAGGAGAATATGGCTTTTTCCAAAAAAATCATTGATGCATCTGGGCTGGAGCATCCCAAGATCATGATTGTCACAAGTGATTACCATATGTTCAGATCCAAGTATTTGGCCGCCAAGAACGGTTACGCTGCCGAATACGGCATTTCCGCTCCTTCACCGGGTTATCTGAAACCGATCAATATGATCCGGGAGTATTTTGCAGCGGTTAAAGCGTTTATCTAATGGATAATGCGCGAATTCAGAAATGGATTACAATCTTCAAGATATCACATCCAAAAAAGGCAACGATCAACTCTTAATCGAGTGAACGTTGCCTTTTTGTTATTTCTTATCATACGTTTTGAAAATTTCAGTGATCACATTGAGAGCCATAGCTATTTCATGTGGTTCATGGGTTCTCAGGATGGTAATTAGTTTCTGAATGTTATTATCTTCATAGGAGAGTGCCTCGTTTTCATTCACATATGTAAATAATTGATTAACGCCGACATCAAGAGCATCCGCGATTCTATCCAAATTTTTCAAAGAGATGTTACGCTCCGCGCGTTCAATGAATCCGATATAGCTTGTATTAAATCCTGCCTTTTCAGCTAAAGCCTCTTGAGATAGATCCTTGGATTTCCGAAGATCTCTTATTCTTGCACCAACTAACTCCAAAAGTTCTGACATGGGTACACCTCTCTTTAATTAGAAGTGTAGAGAAAGAATAGAGGTTGATTAACCAATACTTAATAAGTAATTTGATTAAAAAACTACTATATAGTAATATTTTATCTATATCTTGCCCAAAACTTAAAAAATACACACCAGTTTTTTGTACAGAGAGTAAAACGGATAAAGGGGTTGTTGGACTTGAATGAAATGCACTCCTTCATGAATCGGCAGATCGATAAACCTTTATTGTACTTAACTGATGAGATTTCCAATGTGAAAAGAGATGTGTTCGATTATCAAAAACTTGCTGGATATCATATGAAATTGGCTTTTATGATGCATAAGCATAGCCAAAGGAAAGTTTGCCTGATTCTCTGTGACTGGGCTTTGACTGCCATGATCAAGGCTTTGTACATTCATGAGCACCAAACAACGATCTTACCTGACAAATGGACGATGAACGAAATTCTTTCTTTTGTGCATACAGATAAGAATCCCGGATTGGATATTGTCTTATTCATCAGCACGATACAATATATATCTTCAATAGAAAACGGCCCAGACTCTTTTCTTGCAGAGCCAACCAACATTGACAAACTGCTTGAACGAACAGAACAAGTGTTGAGTGAACTATCCGCCCGAATTCTTAGTGAACCAAACACTCCACTTTTTTAATTGCTGAAAATATATAAAAAGTTTTGTTTGACTGCGACAGCTTCCGTATTCCAAATCGGCCTACACGGGGCTGTTTTTTTGTTGGAACACGCCATCAATCGAAAGAATTTTGTACAATGAGGTAGTTGGAAAATTGAAACATAAATAGGGGATAAACATGAGAGGATGCATTAGTTATCAAGATCATTTTATGTGAAATAGAAGAGCAGGATTAAAAGCATTTTATCCAGCTGCGGGATTCAAATGATGCTCACAACTTAATTTTTGAGAATGGCCCATGATCATCTGATCAAAAATAATCATCAGTATGCTTTAAAAATGTTTGCAGACTAATATGTATCGAGGGTAGAAGGACAAAAAGAAGGGGGCAGCTGATTTGAAAACATACATATTATTATTTGAAGGATACGTATCATTTGAGATTATGTTAGCCAGCTATTTTATGAAAACCCAAGGAGACATCATAACGGTAGCGTTGGAAAAAGGACCTTTACAGTCATATGAGGGATTTTCGGTTAATCCCTCTGTTCTACTAAATGAGATTGATCCGTCAGAAGTGGAACTTTTGATAATTCCCGGAGGAGATGTTACGGCAATGCTGCAACGTCCGGACTTGATGTACTTCATCAAAGCACTTAATGCGCGCAAGACGCCCATTGCAGCCATCTGTGCAGGAATATTATTGTTCGGTCAAGCGCAAATATTGGAGAGCAGATCATTTACGACTAATGCTGAATCCGAGATGAGAGCTATCACAGCCCAAGGGAAATATGTAAATGAAGGTGTTGTTGTTGATGGACATATCATTACAGCCAAGGCGAGTGCTTATGTGGATTTTGGAATCGAAATCGGTAAAGTTATGAATATCTATTCAGGTCCTGAAGATCTGGAAGAAACGATTCAAGTGTTCAAATATTTCAACGCCAAATCATGATATAATATACGTCATTAATAGAAGAACGATGTAGGAGTGAAGGATCATTACAGCATATATGTTACCTGCTCTCTATGAGCAAAAGAAAGTTTCAGCGCATGACATGGAAGAGATTGTGCGTTTGTTGGCACACGCACCATTACTATATGATGACGGGCTGTCAATTCAAGTTCAGGACTTCATGGAAGGGTTGGAAATCGAGCTTGAGCATGAGGTGCGGCGCGCAGTAATCGAGTTGTATGAATTGGCTGTGCAAGCTTGTCGTCCCTTCTCCGAGCTATCTGCTTATGAGCAGTTTCAGGATGCACTTGGATTACAGGCCGAACTATGGCAGGTAGAAGTGCTGACGCTTGTCGAATGGATGGAATGGTTGAAGCAGATCGGTAAAGGACAAAGAAAACTGCCTGAATACAATTTTACAGCCATGCTGGGGAATTTGCCTGAAGGGTTCATGATTCATGATTTCCATGATGAGCTTATGTATCAGTTGGAGCAAAACTCAGCGAACGCATGGGCGATTGAAGAACGCAATCGTTTATACGCAGCCTTGGGCATAAATTAAAATCAAACAAAACCGTCGCAGACAGTGTTAGTCCATATATAGCGTAGTTGCTTTACCCAGTATGGGGAAATGAGGGGATACCGTGAAAAAGGTTGTGTTGGCGGGTGGAACAGGGTTTGTTGGTCAGGATTTTGCCCAAAGATTCAAGGAGCTTGGTTATGAGGTGCTCATCATCTCACGTCAGCCCGGTCATATTGCCTGGGAGAACCAGGCTGGAATCATAGAGGCACTTGAAGGTGCAGAATTGCTGATTAACCTGGCCGGAAAATCCGTAAACTGCCGTTACACGGACGAGAACCGCAAAGTCATTTTGGAATCCAGAACACGCACAACCCGCATTTTGGGCGAGTCTGTTCTGGCTTGTAGCAACCCTCCTGAATTATGGATTAATTCGAGCACGGCCACCATATACAGACATGCAGAAGATCGTCCCATGACGGAGAAAGAGGGCGAGATTGGCTCCGGATTCTCGGTGGATGTCGCCAAGGCGTGGGAAAAGGCTTTTTTTGAATTCAGTCTGCCGTCTACACGTCAGATTGCATTACGGATTGCCATTGTGCTGGGAGAAGGCGGCGTCATGGAGCCACTCACCAATCTGGTCCGCTTTGGGCTGGGTGGATCACAAGGATCTGGAACCCAGCAGTTTAGCTGGATTCATTTAGAAGATTTGTTCCGCATGGTGATCTATGTTCAGCAGCATCCGCAATTGGAGGGTGTATTTAATGCATCCTCTCCCCATCCTGTCACGAACCGCCAGCTTATGGAGAGTCTGCGGCGGCAGATGGGAGTTCGTATTGGACTTCCTTCACCTCGCTGGATGCTGGAACTGGGGGCACGATTCATCCGGACCGAAACAGAGCTGGTTCTCAAAAGTCGCTGGGTTATTCCCGAGAGGCTGGAAAGAGAAGGATTTACATTCAAGTATGATACGCTCGATCTTGCACTGGCCGAGATTTTGAAGTAAGGAAATGAATCAACATGACTGAATAAAAAAATAACACAACGGGAGGGGCAGAGATATCTGCCCTTCTGCTGTATTTTCTGCACTTCGTCATGGCGTTTAGCCAGGCGGGGTGAAGTGTAATTTTCATTTAGATATGTTCGACTAAACATTTACACGATAACTGCGATAACAAGGTTGTTCTGTCATTGGAGTGTTAGTGTACATATTTATTAGTTGAACTTATATCGATCAGTCAGAAGAAGAGAAAGAGGTAGGTCATATGCAGCTTAGAAGAGTGAGAATTGTTGGAACAGGCAAGTATTTGCCTGAACAGGAAGTAACCGACGAGGAGTTGGATCGCCGTTTGCAGGTGCCTGCGGGCTGGGTCAGCAAAGCAACAGGTGTAGGTGTGCGTCATTACGTTTCTGGTGCAGAGACCTCTTCCTTCATGGGAGCGAGGGCTGCCGAAGCCGCACTTGTTGATGCGGGATTGACGTTCGCAGATATAGACTGTCTGGTGTGTACGAGCGGTACGAAGGAACAACCTTTACCCAGTACGGCGGTATTCATTCAGCAGGCGATGGGACAGCAGGATTCAGGTGTACCGGCTTTTGACATGGATGCGACCTGTTTAAGTTTCCTAAACGGGTTGGATGTTATCTCCTATATGGTGGATGCCGGGCGTTATAAAAGGGTGCTGCTTGTAGCTACGGAGATCGCCTCAAAGGGGTTAAATTGGTCGAACAAGGAGAGTGCTGCCCTGTTCGGTGATGGAGCTGCTGCTGTCATTATTGAACGCTCTGCTGAAGGAGAGTCTTCGCAGATTGTGCATGCCTCGCTGAAAACGTACAGCCGCGGCGCGCGGTTTTCGGAAATTGCCGGTGGGGGTACTCGTCTGCATGCCTCGAATTATGTGGCAGAGCAGCCGGACCCCTATCTTTTTCATATGGATGGACAGGCCATCTTCCGTATGGCTTCCAGGTTGCTGCCAGCATTTATTGACGATATGTTGCAAGCAACCGGTAATCAGATGAAGGATTTCCAATTGGTAATTCCGCATCAGGGAAGTGCCATGGCGATGAGGCTGATCCGCAAGAAGCTAGGAATCGAAGAGGACCGTTTTATGGACATTACACGAAATCACGGCAATACCATTGCCGCTTCCATTCCGATGGGGTTGCATGAAGCGATCAAGCAGCAGCGCATTCAGAGGGGAGATCGGGTGCTAATGATCGGAACAGCCGCCGGATTATCACTGGGAGGACTTATTTTTGACTACTAGATTCACGAAGAATGGACATCAAACATCAGAATCCTTAAATGTGCTGCTCACAGGCGGGCGGGCTCCGGTAACGCTCGATCTGGCGCGTATGCTTCATCGTGCGGGTCACCGGGTTTACGTCGCGGAGAGCGTGGTGCGTCATTTGTGCAGATTGTCCAGTGCGGTGGAGCAGTGCTTCATGGTT
The DNA here is from genome assembly GCF_900107875.1 of Paenibacillus sp. 276b. Taxonomy (NCBI): domain Bacteria; kingdom Bacillati; phylum Bacillota; class Bacilli; order Caryophanales; family Paenibacillaceae; genus Paenibacillus; species Paenibacillus sp. 276b. The sequence continues at coordinate 877,283 of NZ_FNRR01000002.1, forward strand.
CCATCTCCACGTCATGAAACAGAGAATTACTTGTTAGAGATGGAGAGTCTGGTTCAAGCCTGGCAGATCGACTTGTTGATTCCGATGTGTGAAGAAGTTTTCTATATTGCTCAAGGGGCAGAGCGTCTGTGTGATCACTGCCGTGTACTTGTTTCGCCTATAGAGCAGTTGCATGAATTGCATCATAAATATCGCTTTATTCAGCTTGCAGAGTCGTTTGGCCTTTCGGTGCCGGATACCCGTCTGATCAACAGTCGGCAGGAATGGATGGAAGCGCAGGCTGATCTGGAAATAGAGGGGGAATGGGTATGGAAGCCCGTATACTCCCGTTTTGCTGCCAGAGTTCGTATGCCGCCGATATCCTCCACAACAGACTTTGATAGAGGCGCACCTGATCAGAAGATATACGAAGGTAAAATGAAGCAGCACCGTTTACAGAATGATCCTCCTGGTGACACGGAAATATCCTCGGCTTCCCCTTGGGTTGCACAGGCTTATGTTGCCGGGCAAATGTTATGTACATACAGCGTAGCTTATGAAGGGAAAATCGTTGCATATACAACCTACGACAGTCGCTATCGAACGGGCAGCGTAGGGGCGAGTGTTTTTTTTGAACATGTGGAGCATGAAGGAATTTACGAGTGGGTAAGGCAATTTGTACAGGCGACAGGGTTTAGCGGGCAGATTGGGTTTGATTTTATCGAAACAGAGGACGGACAAGTGTATGCCATTGAGTGTAATCCGAGGGCGACCAGTGGCATCCATTTGTTTCACCCTGGTGATGGCTTGGTACGTGCTTTAATTGCACCTGAAGAGCTGGTGAAAGCAGCAAAGGTGATCATCCCCAAGCAAGGAAGCAAAGCGATGTTGATGCTTCCGATGTTGGGAAGTGGATTGCAGCAACTCTGGGGGAAGGGCGGCCTGCGGACATGGATGACAGCCTGGCGGGGAACGAGGGATGTGGTGTATCTGAGATACGATATGAAACCTTTGTTTGAGCAATTTGCAATTGTACTCTCCGCCTGGCGGCTTGCAAGGAAACATAAGTTCTCGCTGACTGAAGCTTTGACTCACGACATAGAATGGAACGGTGAACAACGATGAATAGAGCATTGGTTACAGGAGCAACCGGATGTCTGGGCAGGCATCTGGCGATACGGCTTGCAGAGCAAGGCTGGGAAGTTACGGGTATGGGACGCCAGCCAAAGCACGGTGCACAGCTTGAGGCAGCAGGCATTCGATTTTATAACGGAGATATACGGGATCAGGCGGCGGTGAATGAGGTCTGTTCGGGTCAGGATGTTGTGTTTCACTGTGCGGCGTTATCGTCGCCATGGGGCAAATACCGGGATTTTTACAGCATCAATGTGGAGGGGACACAGCATTTGGTGGACCGTTGTATGAAAGTTGGCATAAAGCGCTTCATTCATGTATCAACGCCGAGCCTATATTTTAACTACAGTCCGCGATATGACATACATGAGAATGACCCCTTGCCATCCAAGCCAGCTAATCATTATGCAGCCACCAAGCGGCTCGCTGAGCAGGTGGTTTTGCAGGCTCATGCTAAGGGACTTCCATCGATCATGATTCGTCCGAGAGCTATTTTTGGTCCATATGACCAGACCCTTTTTCCCAGAATCGTTGCAGCAAATGCCAAATCGGGTGTACCTATGATCGGAGGCGGACAGGCACTCATTGACCTGACTTGTGTGGATAACGTGGTGGATGCACTGTTGTTATGTAGGGATGCCAAGACAGAAGTGCTGGGTCGTGCCTACAATATTTCCAATGGAGATCCGAGACCGTTCCGGGATTTGGTGAGCACGTTGTTTGGCATGCTGGAAATGCCTTTACGCCGTCGAAATATTCCCTACCGAGCAGCATACGGAGCAGCCGCAGTGCTGGAACGTGTACACCGCTTGATTCCTGCGTCAGGTGAACCTCAATTGACGCGGTATACGGTTGGTTCATTATCTATCCCGCAGACGCTGGATATTACGGATGCCCGTGAGAAGCTGGGATATGTGCCTCGGTTGTCCATTGATGAGGGGTTACAACAATTTGCAGACTGGTGGAGGGCTGAATCATGCTGACAACAACTTCGGTAAAGCTTCATCTTGGAGCAGCGGGTTATTGCACACATCCGGAGTTTCTGACGCTGCGTGGTGGAAGTTTGCGTCCGGTGGCCTTCCCGGCAGGCTTTGCGTGCATCATTCATCCTGTACATGGTCCGATTCTGCTGGACACGGGATATAGCTCCCGTTTTTTCAAGGAAACCGCTCATTTGCCAAATGCGTTGTACCGTCATATTACACCTGTGGTCTATCGTGAAGAAGACAGTGCGGTACACTTTCTGGCTCGTTTAGGGCTGAAAGCTTCGGATATTCGGTACATCATCCTCTCGCACTTTCATGGGGATCATATTGCAGGTGTGCGGGATTTCCCACAGGCGCAATTGATCTATCTGCCAAGAGCCTATGACGCGGTGCGTTCACTTGGCCCCATTGCGGCTGTAAAGGCAGGCTTTCTGTCCGGCCTGCTGCCAGAGGACTTTAATGCCCGATCAATGCTTGTTACGAAGCAGCCGGAGAGATGGGTGAGAGCGGGTGAGGATTTTCCTTTTCCCGAGGTATACGATATTTTCGGTGATGGCAGTCTGCTGGGTGTTGACGTATCGGGTCATGCGGAAGGCATGATGGGCATTTTGCTCAGTACGGAGTCACATGATTATTTTCTGTGCGCGGACGCGGTGTGGTCGAGTCGTGCTTTTCAGGAGCAACTCAGACCTCACGCACTCGCTGGAATCATTATGTCGGATCGTCAGGCGTATCGAAGGAATTTTGACAGACTCGTTCAGTTGCATCAGCAGTTTCCAGCGATTCGGATTGTGCCCAGTCATTGCCATGAAGCGCTGAATGCTTGGGGTACAGAGGGTGAGCACATATGAGCAGTACACTGCGTATTGTCTACCATTATGCACTTGCACGGGGATTGAGAAAATGGAAAACACGAGCGCATCTTGAACGCTGGCAGGAACGCCAGATCATTCGGCAAGTGGAACGGGTTCGTAAAAAGTCCGCTTTTTACCGGGAGTGGTGGGGTGATGTTGATGCATCCAACTGGAGAAGCTTTCCGCTGATTGACAAAACGATCATGATGCAGCATTTCGATCGGCTCAACACGGTGGGCATTTCCAAGGGCGAAGCGATGGCTCTCGCCGGGGAAAGTGAGGAAACGCGTGATTTCAAGCCATCCGTTCAGGGCGTGACGGTAGGCTTGTCCTCAGGCACATCGGGCAACCGGGGGTTGTTTCTGGTGAGTGATCGTGAGCAGGATGCGTGGACAGGGACTGTGTTGGCCAAGCTCCTGCCTGGCGGACTGTGGAAGCCTGCCAAGATCGCCTTTTTCCTCCGGGCCAACAGTAATCTGTATGAATCGGTGCAGCGGGGTAAGCTGCAATTTCAATATTTTGATCTGCTGGAGCGTGTCGATACCTTGGTTGAACGTATGGAAACATACCGACCCACCGTATGGGTAGCGCCGCCCTCCATGCTGAGAATGTTGGCTGAGGCTTATACGTCAGGCACATTGACCACTGTACCGGACAAAATCATTTCGGTTGCTGAAGTGCTGGACCCCCTGGATCGCAAGGTGCTGGAGAGTGTTTTTGGGCAAACCATTCATCAGGTTTACCAGTGTACTGAAGGATTTCTGGGCGCAACCTGTGGCTTCGGTACTTTGCATTTGAATGAAGATATCGTTCATATTGAAAAAGAGTTCATTGACCCCACGACCCGGAGGTTCGTGCCTGTAATCACGGATTTCTCCAGAACCTCACAGCCGATTATCCGGTATCGACTGAACGACATTTTGACCGAGGCAGCGGTTCCTTGTGCCTGTGGGTCTCCATTCACTGCCATTGAGCGGATCGAAGGCCGCTGTGATGACACGCTTTATTTTCCACATCGACAAACGGGCGAAGCCGTACCTGTATTCCCGGATTTTGTTACGCGTGCGGTGATTGCAGCCTCTCCAGTTATTGAGCATTATCGCGTCGTACAGCGAGGTAGCGGGATGTTGGAAGTATCGCTTCGGCTCGGAGGAGGAGAAGGGATGCAGCAGGTGGAATTTTGTGTGAAGCGGGAGCTGACGAAGCTGGGAGAGCGGCTGGAATGCACTATACCCGAGATCATATTCGTTCCTTATACGTTTGAACCGGGAATAACGAAGCTGCGCCGAGTGGAGAGACAGCACACTTGTAGTGAAGCGTTTGGATGATAAGGTAACGTGATAAATCGACTAAATCCATCGAGGGAAGAGGTGAAGCAGATGACAGAACAGAAGATACAGACAGAGGATGATCATATAAAGGGCGAAACAGGTTTAACCGTGGGGAAATCGAAAGAGTTCAACCCAAACGCCCCTGTGGCGTTAATCACGGGTACATCGAGTGGGTTCGGTATGCTTACGGCGGTTACGCTGGCTAAACAAGGATATCGTGTTGTGGCAACGATGCGAGATTTGAGTCGGAATGCGGAATTGCCAAGGTTGGCGGAGCAGGCGGGTATTTCGGATCGGTTACAGGTTATTCGCCTGGATGTAACGGATGGTGATTCGGTACAGGAGGCTGTTCAGACGGTACTTCAAAACAATGGGCGGATCGATATGCTGGTGAACAATGCAGGATTTGCGCTTGGCGGATTTATTGAAGAAGTATCCATGGATGATTGGCGTCGGCAAATGGAAACGAATCTGTTTGGCTTGATTGCCGTTACACGTGCGGTCCTGCCTGTCATGCGTGAGCAAAAGCAGGGATTGATCATCAACTTGTCCAGCGTCAGTGGATTGTCCGGTTTTCCAGGTTATGCGCCGTATGCTGCATCCAAATTCGCAGTGGAAGGTTTCACGGAAAGTTTGCGTCATGAGATGTCCTCGTTCGGCATCCGGGTTGTGCTGGTAGAGCCGGGTGCTTATCGTACACCCATATGGAGTAAAGGCTTGGGCGAAATTCACAGGAGCGACCATTCTCCCTATAAAGATAAGCTGGACGCGGTTCTTCGTTATTCCCAGAATGCTGGAGAGACTGCACCTGATCCGCAGGAAGTGGCCGATCTGATTGCTCGCATTGCACGGATGCGTGCACCAAGGCTTCGTTATGCGCTGGGCAAAGGCTCGCGTTTGCTTATCATCGGCAAGCTGCTGCTTCCCTGGAAATGGCTGGAGTGGATTATTGCGCGTGGATTGAAATAGAATCAGCTACGAAACTCAATCACGAAATAAAAAACACTGGAGGGCTTTCATATGAAAATCGCTTTTGTTTTGTTTGATGGTTTGACTTTCCTTGATTTTGCAGGATTCTATGATGTGATCAATCGGTTGAATTTCTTTGAACAAACCAAAGGCACAACGTGGGAAACATGTGCGATGACAGATCAGGTTAGAGACGAATCGGGTTTAACGTTGAAGGTGGACCGGGTGAAGCCTGATTTGGCGGAATATGATCTCGTTTTTGTGCCTGGTGGTATGGGAACACGCAAGCTTCGATTCGATGAGGCTTTTGTGGGCTGGCTGAGACAGGCAGAGAATGTTCCACTGAAGGTATCTGTGTGCACAGGCTCTCTGCTGATGGGGGCGGCGGGGTTTTTAACGGGTAAAAAAGCAACAACGCATCCCAATGTTTATGAACTGCTTGAGCCATATGTTGCTGAGGTGATTCAAACCCGGATTGTGAAAGACGGAAATGTGATTACGGCCGGAGGGGTAGCGACGTCCATTGATCTTGGGGTCTATGTTGTAGGTTTGCTTGCAGGCCATGAAGCCGCAGCGAATGTAAAGCTACAAATCGATTATCCTTATGACATGCAGGGAGTGGTTGAAGCATGAATGAAGGTCAGAAGGAGAACGTGTTCATCCTTCGCAATATACGCAGAGATGAGGCAGAGAAATATTGGCCTTTGCGGCTGGAAGCACTGAAAAATCATCCGGAAGCCTTCGGGGCTTCATTTGAAATGTCCATTCAGCTTCCCATGAGTGAAGTGCAGGAACGTATACATACCGAACCCGATAATTACATTCTGGGTGCATATACAGAAGAAGGCATCCTCACAGGGACAATGGGGTTCAAAAGAGAACAGGGACTAAAGCTGAGGCACAAAGGATACATCTGGGGAGTTTATGTCTCACCGTCTTATCGTGGATGTGGACTTGCTTCCCGATTGCTCCGCGAAGTGTTGGATCGGGGCAGGGAATTGGAAGGCATAGAGCAAATCAATCTCAGTGTGGTTACCACAAACGGGTCAGCAAGGCGATTGTATGAGCAGCATGGATTCGAAACCTATGGCATTGAGCGCAATGCACTGGTCGTTCAGGGAAAGGGTTACGATGAAGCGCATATGACGTACTTTTATGCTGAGCGTTTGAATGTGAGCGATGAGCATGTTGAAGAAGGTGGTGACTTATGACGGACACGGTTCAGCTTGAACTTGACGGCATTTCTTTTGAGTTAAAAGAACCTCATTCATTCGAATGGATCGCGCGCCTGGGTACTGTATTCCGTGTGTTTGATCAGCAGGATTCCGGCAATTTGTCCTTTGGTATTCTGGGTCTAGACGGAAAGCGGATATTCGTGAAATATGCTGGAGCATGCACGATACATGCGAACAGTATAAGTGCACCTGCCGAAGCGATTCATTATTTGAAATCATCCGTTTCCATATACGAAGATTTGGCACATGACACATTGATTCATTTAAAAGACCATTTTGCAATAGAACATGGCTACGCCTGTGTATTCGATTGGGTGGAAGGAGAATGTCTGCATTCCCATTGGGATTTTCCACCACCAGCTAAATATGAGGACCCTCGTTCCCCCTATTATCGATTCAGACAGCTTCCGGTAAAGACGCGTATTCAGGCGATGGAGCGTATTTTGGATTTTCACATCGAAGTGCAACGGAGAGGGTATGTGGCTGTTGATTTTTACGATGGCAGTCTGATCTATGATTTTGACAAACAAACGATGAAAATATGTGATATTGATTTGTATCGAAAGGGCTCTTTCACGAATACGATGGGACGGATGTGGGGATCATCCCGGTTTATGTCTCCTGAGGAATTTGAATTGGGTGCACCAATGGATGGAATTACGAATGTGTTCAACTTAGGAGCGATGGCTTTTTCCCTGCTGGGTGGAGAGTTGGATCGTTCATATGCCAGATGGGATGCGGGAGAAGCGTTGTACCAGGTGGTTATTCGAGCAGTAGACCCTGAGCGGGCAAGTCGTTATGCATCGGTTGCTGAATTGGGTGAAGCATGGAAAAAAGCCGTGCTGCAGGATCAATAAACGATATTGAATCACTGTCTAGATCTTAAAATTCTCTAATATATTACTCATACGCAATTGTGCACATTTGATTCGTATCTGCACGTGATATACCGTATAATGGAAATTAATGAGGGGGTATAGCCAATGTGCAAATATACGATATCAGGATTAATAACTGATTTTCTGAAGCAGCATGACGCTGGAAAAAGAAGTGTAGGCGAACCATTATTGCAGAGGTTCATTCCGTAATTATGAATCCCATTTCAAACCGTTCACCCATGGATATGATGAAAATTCAGGCAGATACATTGTATACGATGGACAATCAGAAGCGTCTGTTAAGTATTAACGAACCGGATGGTGGGCAGGCTCCAGCCTTATTTATTGGAATAACTTCTGTCGGGCAATGTTCCTACTATCATGAGCAGTTGCCGTTCACTCTGATTGAAGAGCTAGGCTGTGATGCTGAGCTTCCGCTCGATATTGCGAAGCTGATTCGGAGAGTGGAGACGTTTAAGCCAGTGAAGAGTGCATGGATGGGCCCGGCTTATACATTTCCCGAGAAGTGCGGCGAATGGCATCCAAATGTTCAGCTTATAGAGAGTCATCGTACTTTTCTGCTGGAAAAGCATTTTTCTGATTTAATAGAGCGTCTGCATGAAAAAATGCCCGTTATTGCTTATGTTATGGAGGATTCGGCTGTCGCTGTATGTTGTTCGGCCCGTGTATCCCAACAGGGTGCTGAGGCTAGTCTGTATACGGCGCCTAATTTCAGAGGACAGGGTTATGCAGCGGAGGCGGTAAAGTGCTGGCAGTATCATATTAAAGAGAGCGGGCGCATTCCAATCTATAGTACATCATGGGATAATATAGCTTCGCAAACTGTTGCCCGGAAGCTGGGACTAATCCAGTTTGGTGTGGATTTCAGCATCACGACCTCGTCATAAAAGATGCAATCATTTGTGTTAAATGAAGGGCATCAATCCGCTGGGTTGAAACTCTGGATCAAAAGTTGTTGTTGCAGCAATGATTAGGAATTTTGTACAAAAGAACCTGCAATAAGTCATTGTAGCGCATATCCGTATCTATCGGGATGAGTATAATTATGATCATAGCTTTGTCGAGTTTATTGAGAGTGCCGTTCATAAGTTTGAGCAGGGACAGGAGTGATTCCATGATTCGCAAACGTATTGCAAGCGGCACGGTGATGCTGTGTGCAGCATGGATGTTGGTAGCATGCTCGAATCAGGTGGAAAGTCATGACGTGAGCTGGAAAATTGATAGCAATCTTCAGCAAATCGTGAACGAACCTGAGATTCTGACCAGCAGTAATCCAGGTGATTATATTGCTGCTAATACAGAGGCGTATGCTCAGATTCTGGATACGGGTGAAGAGGGACTGAACGTCCTGATTCAGCAGCTGGAGTCCAGTTCGAATGATGGCCTTAAGGAATGGCTTATGGCTCAGGCTAGTAGTGAACTGCTCGGAGAGCGTAACCCCGTGGAACGCTGGCAAAGTGGCAAAGACTGGCTCAGACAGTATAAAATGAAGTTAGAATAATGGCTCTTCATTAGTGCATGACTTACAGCGAAGGTAGTGGAGGGAACGGAATCGATTCTGAAGAAGCGGTAGCGTTCGCCTTTGTCTCCAAATTTGGACATTTATAAAATATATCAAGAAAATTTGGAGACAACAGCGATCGAAAGAACGATCCGTAACCGAAACGATCACCGCAGGTCGTCAAACGTTAACGTCTGTGATGATCCGGAATAACATAACTCACCTCCCAGTCATCATGAGCAGGAATGAGAGGTTCCAGGAACCTGAAAGAATACGTTATAGAGGTGAAACCCTTGAAGAAGAAAATTGCATTTTTTGACTCGGGAATCGGTGGTTTAACCGTCTTGCATAAAGCATTGCATCAATTCCCTGAAGAAGCGTTTCTGTATTATGCCGATACATTGCATGTTCCTTATGGGACCAAGTCCGCCGATGAGGTTAGAGGACATATCTTCAATTGTGTGGAGGCTATTGTTCAGGAAAATGTGCAAGCGATTGTGATTGCCTGCAATACAGCGACCAGTCTGACCGTGAAGGATTTACGTGCCAAGTATGATATCCCCGTTATCGGGATGGAGCCTGCTGTGAAACCGGCAGTGGAAATGAATCGAAGAAGCGGCAAAAGAGTGCTTGTATTTGCTACAGCCCTAACCTTGAGTCAAACGAAATATCATGAATTGGTATCCCGAGTGGATGATCACCACAGTGTCGATTCCATTCCATTACCTGAACTTGTGGAGTGGTGTGAGCAGTTGGACTTTGATCCACAGAAGATTGCGGCGTATTTCCGCCTTAAACTGGCTGATCTTGATCTGAACTTATACGGTACAGTTGTACTTGGCTGCACGCATTACCCGTTTTACACATCGATTCTTCGTACGGTTCTACCAGATCATATTCAGATTATTGATGGCAGTACGGGAACGGTTAACCGCTTGAAGCAGCTTCTTGGGTTGGCAGACCAAAAGGGCGTGTGGACAGAGGAAAAGGTTACTTTTCTTAGTTCATCTGGCCGTTCGGAAGACCGGGAGAACATGCGAATTGCACTCAAATATCTGGAGAAGCATTGAATGTAATTTGAATCAACAGGAGTTGAAGGGCGATGCAGTCTATTTATCTCATTCGTCATGCCAAAGCTACAGGGCAAGAACCGGATGCCGAGCTTACGGATGAAGGACTTCGTCAGGCAGAAGAACTTGCTGAGATGTTGGCGGAGCACCCAATCCAATACATTGTGTCGAGTCCGTGGAAAAGGGCACTTCAAACCGCTGCCCCACTGGGCAAAACCGTCCTGCAACATATACATACGGATGAACGTCTTCAAGAAAGGGTGCTTAGTACCCTTCATCTGGATAACTGGATGGATGTGCTTGAACGTACATACATGGACGAAGACTGGACGGAAGAAGGTGGTGAATCTTCTCGTTTCGCGACAGCCAGGGGCCTTGAGGTGCTGGACGAGCTGTGGAGCCGGCCTGAGCATAGCGGGGCTGTGATTACACACGGTAATCTGTTATCTCTGCTCATTCGCAGCCATGATGCATCCTTTGGATTCGAGGAGTGGAAAAATCTATCTAATCCTGATGTATATGTCCTGGAAAAACAGCAGGGAGATAAAGTCACACACAGCATTCGCCGTATATGGCGAAGTTAAACATAAAGAGAGTGCTCCAGCGATTTTTTGAGATCGGCTAGAACACTCTTTTCAGTTTACGATGTTGGTTTTACAAAGCGGCGACTAATAACATTACCCAACCAGCTAAGAAAGCTACTCCGCCCAGAGGTGTGATCGCCCCCAGTTTTCGAACGCCAGTTACGCTTAGGACATACAGACTGCCCGAGAATAAGAGGATGCCGGCGAATAGCAGCCATCCAGCCAGCAACACAAGAGAAGGCTGCTCCAGTCGATCAGCGAACAGTCCGAGAAGGATGATTCCGAGTCCGTGAACAAGGTGATACTGAACGCCAGTCTCGTATATTTTGATCATGTCAGCAGACAATCTGCGTTTGAGCGCATGTGCACCGAATGCTCCAAGGGCAACAGCAAGAAACATCATGATACTTCCAAGTACAATCAAGGTCTGCATGTAGTCTTGTCTCCTTTTTAATGAGTATTAAGCAGAATGTTTCTGCTCATTATGACACTTACAGCTTACGCAATTGAATGCGCTGAATCGAATGGTCCGCTTCCTTTTTCAGAATCAGTCTGGCTCGTCCTTTAGTTGGCAGGATGTTTTCGTGCAGATTTTTGGCATTGATATCTTTCCATATCTGACTTGCCGTAAGAACAGCCTCATTTTCTTCCAGATTGGCAAAACGGCTGTGGAAGAAGGAATTCTCATTCTGAAACGCTGTATTGCGTAGCAACTTGAAACGCTCAATGTACCAGTGGCGGATATGCTCCTCTTCTGCATCGATATAGATGGAGAAGTCAAAAAAATCACTGACCAACAGTGGGGTTTCCTTTTTGACCTGGAGCACGTTAATTCCTTCAATAATGAGGATATCCGGCTGACATATGGCATTCTCTTCACCTGCAATGACGTCGTAGGCAAGATGGGAGTATACGGGAGCCATCACTTCGGGTTTGCCCGATTTGACATCACCCATGAACTGAATCAGTGACTTGATATCATAACTTTCAGGGAATCCCTTTCGGTTCATTATGCCTTTTTCTTGCAGCACGGCATTGGGATACAGGAAACCATCCGTAGTGACCAGATCCACCTTTGGATTTCCTTTGCCTCTGGCCAGCATAGCCTGAAGCAGGCGGGCAGTTGTACTTTTGCCCACGGCAACACTGCCCCCAATACCGATAATGTAGGGAGCGTGATGTGCTTCTTTTTTTAAAAAAGATGCCGTTAAGCGATTCAGCTCTCGTGAAGCTCCCGCATATAAGTCAATAAAGTGGGTAAGAGGTAGATAAATATCCTCAACTTCTTGAATGGATACCTCTTCATTTAATCCCTTTAGCTGTTCCAATTCCGCTGTCGTTAGTGGAAGAGTGGTCTGATATTTCTTCAAGTCAGCCCATTCCTTGCGGTTAAACTCGGTGTAAGGAGAGTATAAATTCATGAGATCCCGCTTTCTGTATGTAATGTTATGTTGGCACAATCATTAGTGTACCAAATTTCAGGGAACTGACAACACCTTTGCATTGATGGTCCCTTAGTATATTCCCTGAAAGTTGAATGAAAAGCAACTTATAGGAAATTGTAAACCAAATTATGTTAAAGTCAACGTATACCATGCGGGAGGGTGACAGCAAATGATCGTATATGAGAGAGAGCATGATTTTGTTTTGACCGCACAGCATGAGCATGGACTAGTAGCCGGAGAAATGGCTTCCCATTGGAAAACGGAATTATTAACTGATGAAGCGCATCGAGAAGATCTGATTTTTGCCGCAAAAGAGCATGATCGGGGATGGATTGAACTGGATTCTGCTCCATTCTGGAATGATTATAGTCAGATACCGTATTCGTTTCGTGATTTTCCGCTACGTCCACGATTTGTATTTTACCGTAAAGGTATTGAAGAGGTTCGGGAGAAAAACCTGTACGCCGGGTTGTTGTGCAGCATGATGTATACAGATTTGTTTCAAAAAAACCTGGGTGCTAACGCCAATGATGATGAAGATATCAGGGAGTATCTAAACGATGAACGGGAGCATCAGTTACGTTGGGAACAGCAGCTTGGTGCTGGTGAAGCGTTGAAGCTTAGGCTGAAACATGATTTAGAAATTATGCTATTTTGTGATCAGCTCAGCCTTTTTCTCTGTATGGAGGAACCCGGAACACCTGCTGCACGTTATGATTTTTTCGCTGATGGACTGGGCTCTACCTTCGATGCCTGTTCAAGGCAGCCCATTCAGGCCGAGTGGCTTTCCAATGAGAAAGTCGGATTGTCTTTTGTGCCGTTTGATGAGGACTTTACAGTCGTTATGCCTTACAAATCGGTACCGAAAGCAAGTATCCGCAAATTTGGTCTGCTGCAGGCTTATCGCCGTGCCGAGTGGAAAGAGCGCCGGGTGTTAATTACAGGCATGAGCTGAGTATCGCCTATTCGATATTCGGTTCAAAAACGAAACATTGCATACATCATAAAGAGGCGGGCCTCCGAAATTTCCGGTGTCCGTCTTTCGTATGCGTTTATATCGAAATTGACTTTGCAGATAATCAGGAAAGTGAAGAGGGATTCGGAATAGAGATTGAAGCAGGAGAATCTATCTATGTACCAGAAGTGTTAGAGTACAACGAAGTATATAAGCTTAATTCTATGTATGAATTGCAAGGGATTAGGTTTTGTATAAGGCAACTGGGAGGATAAACATGGACACTAGAACTGAGATTTTAACGATGTGTATGGTATGGGACAAACGGAATGATCAGGTGCTATTAATGAATCGTCCGAACCAAAAAGGATTTCCGGGATACATTGCTCCTGGAGGGAAAGTTGATTTTCCAGAAAGTATTGTGGATGGTGCCGTGCGAGAAGTTAAAGAGGAAACAGGACTTGTGGTGAAAGAGATTACATACAAAGGTCTTGATGAATTTTGTGATCCGGAGCAAGGATTGCGTTATATGGTCTTCAACTACGTGGCTACTTCTTATGAGGGAGAGCTATTGAACGAGCCGCCGGAAGGCGAACTGTTGTGGGTGTCTCTAGGACAGGCGCTTGAGCTGCCCATGCAGGATTGGTTTGCAGAACGTTTCCCGCGATTTTTTCAAGCAGGTACGTTTGAGCGGAGTGTGATCTGGGAGAAATCAACCGGACGTACACTGAAAGAGACGTTTATGGTGTATAGCGATTCGGTTCTTGAATAGAGTGAAGTTAAATAATTCAAAACGCTCAGGAGGAGGAAGCATTTATGGGATACCAGCATGCACTGGAAGGATACATTGCAGCAACCAATACACATGAGTTTGATGAGGTAAGCAAATGGTTATCACCGGCTGCCGTATATTGGTTTACGGGAACGTCTTGTACTACCCTTAATGAAATTCGGGTTTATTTTGAAAACGCTTGGGAGACAGTCAAGGATGAGGTATATCGTGCAGAAGATGTCACGTGGATTACGACTGGCGAAGAACAGGCGGTCTGTATTTATACGTATCACTGGAAAGGAATGTATCAAGGGGAGCCGGCTGCTGGAAAAGGTCGGGCTACCAATGTTTTTGTTGCAGGCATCAACGGAGAATGGAAATTAATCCACGAACATTTAAGTGCGGGTGTATAACGTGAGGAATAGAACGTTGCGTTGTTATAACAGTCTACATGAATAAAGCTAATAATTAAGGCTTCTATTTAAAGCATGTCTCTTATTTTATCAGCCAATTCTATATATTTATATCCAGATATTATGATATAATGAAGTTTACTTTTTTAAAAGGAGAGAACTTGCTATTATGGATATTACATTTCGTGAATCGCTGGAGGGAATAGGAATCGCCCAACTTAGCGGGGCTTTTTTCGAAGGTTGGCCAAACCCTCCATCTACGCCTACATTTCTGAAGTTGCTGGAACAATCCTATGCTGTCGAACTGGCTATTGATGAAGAAACCGGAAATGTGGTGGGCTTTATTCAAGCGATTTCAGATGGAGTTCTTAGCGCATATATTCCCTTACTGGAAGTGCTTCCGGAGTATCAGGGTAAAGGGATCGGAACAGATCTCATCAAGCGTATGTTTAATCGTCTAGGTGATCTCTATATGATTGATCTTCTGTGCGATAACGAACTCCAGGAGTTCTATGAGAAACAGGGCATGCAAAAAGCATCTGGCATGGTGATTCGTCATTATCAAAATCAGGCTGGAGCGGTAAATAGCTAATAGATTTGGTGAACTAGATGGTTAAAATAAAGTATAAAAATCGTTCCGGAGTAACCCGAAGTTATAAAAAGAGAAAAATATGAATTCAGACTAAAACATTTATATACGGAAGGTTGTTATATATTTGGTGACTAGCCATACATAGGCTTCTGCAAACGGGACGTAAATGAATATGTACGAGGAAAAGGTGGAGATTGGTGTGAAATTGTCGTTCCGGATTTTGGACTGGGAAGAAGAAAAACCTTATCAACTTTTATTAATGGCTGATCCGTCCAAAGCCATAGTTGACGAATATCTGAGTCGCGGTGTTTGTTTTATCGCTGAATATGAAGGGGAAATGGTAGGAGAGTTTGTCTTGCTGAAGACGCGTCCAGAGACGGTTGAGATTGTTAATATTGCCGTACAGGAAGAATTACAGGGACAGGGCGTTGGCAAACACATGATCAAGGAAGCGATAGAAGCAGCACGCAGGCTCGGTGGTCGAACGGTAGAAATTGGGACAGGCAACTCAAGTTTTCATCAGTTGAAGCTATATCAACGCTGTGGTTTTCGCATTGTAGGGGTTGATCGGGATTTCTTTGTGAAACATTATGAAGAAGAGATTATAGAAGATGGTATTCGCTGCGTCGATATGATTCGTTTGTCTCTGGATCTGGATACCGTGGCAGAGGAGAATAAGAAGTGAAGATATATCGTCTCAAACCAGAGGACCGACGTACCATCACCGCTTATGGCAGTGAGGGAGCAGAGATTACGCCGATACTCCGAAGCGCAACAGCCTGCCACGTAGCACAACTGAAACTGTCTGCAGGAGGAAGTGTAGGTTTGCATCCAGCAGTGGGTGAGCAGGTGTTTCTGGTGCTTGAAGGGGAAGGGTGGGTGGAAGGTGAGACAGGCGAACGGGTAGCGATACGATCAGGAGAAGCCGCGTATTGGACCAACGGGGAGAATCACCAATCTGGCTCGAACAAAGGGTTAACCGCATTGTTGATTGAGGGTGAAGAACTGATTGTTCGGTTATCGCTAGAGTCGGGAGATTCTTAAGATAGGGGCTGATGATTTGAGTGTTTGGGTCATTGTTATTATTATTGGAGTGATATTTACTCCATCGTTCTATCAGTTGAATAAGCGTATTCGTAGATTGGAAGAGCAAGTTAGGCATCTTTCAGACGAGAGGAAGAACCTTTAAGTGCATCGGTACACACATATGGGGGTATACGGTTTAGTCACTTGGGAGCAAAAAGTCCTGTTAATACATAAGGCGAGAGGGGCCTACATGGGGAAATGGGATTTGCCTGGAGGAAGGTTGGAGTTTGGTGAGCAACCGGAGACCGCCCTACACCGTGAGATCGAGGAAGAGACGGGTCTTTCCAATCTACAATTGGTGATTCGTTCTGCGGAATCGAACGTATTGGAGTGGGTTCACGAAGGCGAGCCGGAAGAGCTGCACCATATTGGAATTCTATACGATGTATATTTGACAAGCGAAAGTCGGCCTTATGAGATCAAAAGGGAACCGGATGGCGAAGATTCGCTGGGCGCACAATGGTTTACTCTGGAAGAGGTCGGAGCGTTGTCGTTGACGCCATTTGCAAAGTATATGATTAACAAAACTACTTGATTTGAATTTTAGGACTGGTCAAATGGAACAGAATCGTTTATTCTGTGATAGATAGATTACAATTTTTTCAAATGAATAGGACTGACACCTTAAAGCATAAGGCTATGAATCTGCGGATTCGTGGCCTTTTTTTGTGTTTTTAGGGGTGGATTGGGTCTTTGGAAGGGGAGGTTGCAGGCCTTGTAGTGATGGGGATTGCTGAAAAATAATACCAATAGCCTAGATTTGCATGGTAGAATATTGATGATTATTACAAATTTAGGTTTTGGCTTGAAGAGTAGTACGATTGCTGAAGAAGCAGAAGTTTGCCCCATACTAAGGTACATAGGAGAGTGAGTAGATTTGAAGAAGCAGATGAGATTAAACGGTAGTAAATCAAAAAGGAATGTGTTAATAGTCGGATTGTTGACGACGGCTTTGCTGGCAGGAACGCTGCTGACTACTGGAACCGTGGGTCTGGTGTCTACTGTGGATGCTGCTACAAGCACGAATGGAGCGGGCACAACGGCTTCTGCGCTCACGAAGTTCAAAGATATCAAAGGGCACTGGGCGCAAGCCACAATTGTCAAAGCCTATGATAAAAATCTGATCTCCGGCTATCAGGATGGTACGTTCCGCCCCAATGCCAAAATCACCCGTGGTGAGTATGCCACACTTCTCAGCCGTGCAACCAGCTTGGAAAAGGTACAAGACGAGAATCCTTTTGCTGATCTCAAGGGACACTGGTCTGAATCAGCTGTGACACAGTTGGTGGGCCAAGGCTTTATTAACGCTAATGATTATCCGAAAGGATTCAACCCCAATGCCGAGCTCACACGCTACGAGATGATGAAATGGATTGCAAACGGACTGATCAAGTCGGGAACCAGTTTCCAGGATGCTTTTGACGATAGCAAAAATACACTGCTACCTACCCCTGAAGTAAATCGGGGAACGATTCTTGCAGAGCAAATTCCTTATCTTGCACTTGTTCGCGGGACTGGCATTGTGGGTGGATTTGAGGATGGTTCCTTGAAGCCTGCTGATCCAACAACGCGAGCTGAAGTGTCTGCCATTTTGCTGCGTTATATGGATGTTGAGGGCACAGATGCAGAGAAGTACAGTGATCTGAATGAAATGCGTGAGGTAGGTACAACAGGAACGAATTTAACGACGATTAGTAATTACTTTTATACTAAAAATTCTGTTACGGTAAGTGATCTATCTAAGGGAGATATAACTCTCTCTAATAATTCCGGCATACTTCGACTGCATCGAATTATTGTAGTAGATGTTACGAAAGGCACGCCGAAAGGGGTTTACTCATCACTGTTTATTGGTCCCGATTCCATTCAGTTTCCAGGAAGCTACATGACATTTGCAGATATTTCGTTTACATCCAATATAGAAAAATCGAATCTCTTAGCTTTTAGCGGTGGTCTAGACAGTGCATTGTTAAGATTTAATCGTATGGATGTTAAACATGCCGAAAAAAATGGATTCATAACTATTCCAGAGATGTCTAGTAATCTTATAAAGAAAGATGTTAAAAAACGTTTTTGGACTTCCTCTGTGCTTGTGGCAAAAGGTGGCTCTTATTATTTAAAAGCTAACAACAATGATTTAGTTCAAATTCAGAACATGTAGTTTCTTCAAGGCGGTGAGTGAGTACTGAAACTCCATTATAAATTAATGTTAGTATTTAACGTTATGTTTTTAATTGTAGGTGCTATGGATACATTTTATCTTCCAATTCAAGCAGCTACCAATGATCCGTACGGTCCAAAATCAATGAAGAGTCCATCTGTCCTGACCGTAAAATCTGCACCAAGAGTTGCTAATCCAGGTGTTTATTGGTATCAGCTTGATGATGGAAGTTTTAAAGCTGATCATACTACTGGGCCTACTTTCTCTAGAAACTTGAATCCCTTGTCTTGTTCGTCTCCTTATCCTGACGAAAAAGATATACCCGATGAAGTTGACTTTTCCAATTGGCCTGCTACTCAATGGAATGAATATAATGGATATCCTATAACTTCATCAGTTCTTAAGTCTATAAGAATAAAAAGTGTTACTTATCAAACCAGATTACAGCAAACTTCTTATACAGGAATTGGTGAAACGGTAATACGAAGAGATAGTACCATTGTAAAAATCAACACAAAAACAGGAGGGAATCATTCAGTAAGTGATCGAACAGAGTTCGAAAATGGTGGTAAAACTAATCAAAATTGTGTGAAGCAAGTAGTAGCCTACCATACACCAATGGATATCATCTGGGAAGGGGATCTCGAAGAAGAAAAGCAAATCGACGTAACTCCAGACTCCACTCTAACGGTCGGAGAAACTAAACAGATGGTAGCCAAAGTTAAAACGAAAAACTATGGTGCAACTCAATTTAGTGAAGGCATCGACGTAAGTTCAGCCGTATCCGAGATGAGGTATGTACCGTTGTTCCAGATTGCACGCACAAAAGCAGTACCCGGCTTTTCAGCCTTCACCATTCCGGTTTTGGGTTCAATACTCACAATACTCGGATCGGATGACCACCAGGTGGTTTCAGCTTCGCTCCAATCCAGCAGTAGCGACCATAGGTGCAGATGGGAAAATGACGATCAAAGGTATCGTCGGAAGCACCACCATCACTGCCCGATTTGTGGACACTGCCCAGCAGTTGGATGAGCGAGGAACACAGGTGTTAGAGGTAAAGGACTGCACAGGCAACGGAGGAGACGGGGGAACTGATCCAGGTAACGGCGGTGTTGTGGGTTGCCCCGTGACCATCAGTCCTCCTAATAAAGGAGCGTTGATCGAATCGGCTGTCATGGACCCCTCCGTTTCGGGCGTGCTGAAAGCTGATGATCGGGGGTCTGAGAAGTTTGATGTCACCCGTGGCATCCCGACTTCTGAAGATCTCTATGCAAATGTCATGGCTAGAGGATACTTGTTCCAGCACCGTTGGGTGAACATGACGGGAACAGTGACTTATACGGTCAACGTAAAAAAGAAGTATCACAAAACATGGATGATTCCGGGCAGAGCCTCGACAGGGCCTAATGACCCAGGAACACCTCCACAACCTAAGGAACTAGACGTTCCTGTGGAAAAACCAATGCAGGTTACACGACAATATAGTTATTGGCAGATTGATAATTTGGAAGTCTATCAGCTAAATCAAGCTACGATATCCAATTATGCACTTGGTGGCTATGGTGGTACAGTAACGTTGACTCCAAACGGATATACACCCCCGACCTTACAATCGGCTAATGATGATGCGGTTACCGCACATGTGAAACCTGCACCTTGCAAGGAAATCGACCTTGGCACTGAAACAAAGTCAGGCGGTGACAGCGAGCCGCCTACACCTGATGAGACGTCATTATTCCAAACCAAAGCAGAAGCCGAGGTTAAAGAGAACACTGTAAATAATGACAAGGTAGTGTTTAACGGTACCACTGTGATGGATCCTGCTTCGATGGATAAGACTGCTCCGCGACCTGGGACAATTCCACAGCCTGGTATGATCGGCGACAACGTGCTGTACCAGAATCGTTTAACTATTCAGAATACACTGGTCAACAAGGCGGACCAACCGACAACGGGCGAGATCGCATATGGCTTGATTCCTGGAAACATTAAAGGCGGTCAGGATCAGAAGTTTTCTATTCAAGGAATCAATTCTGTCACGGTGCACACGCCTGTCGTTAACTACGCCTGGGTGTCTGATGATCAGCCCCATAACCAGAAAACAGTGCCTGATCCGACCAGTTCGGCGCTTATTCTGGAACGACCGTTTATCGTGCGCATCCCGACCTCAGGGCAGCATCTGGACGCAACCAGTTACCCGGGTTATGGCAATAGGGACTATGCTAAGTATTTTCGCATCAAGCAGATTCGTTTCCCATTTGACGTCTATAACGCCGATAGGAGTCAGTTCATTCCAGCCAAGACCTGGGTGGACATTCCGGTTAACCAACTGGATACCATTTTCTATCTTCCAGTATGGGTGGATGAAGGGCATTACCGAGTTGAATTTCGCAATATTGCGGAAAATGCTCCTTCGACATTCACCGAACAGCAGGATGCCAACACAAATCTGACCCATCATGTTGCGGCAGATACGGTCCCGGTGGAGGTTGTTGGGCGATTGTATGATTTTCACGTTACGGATATCGCCGATTATAATTGGGAGAACGTGTTCCGCAAGCAACTCGGGAGTTCGGAGCCGACAGGAGTGAGCTACTGGACAGGACTTAACAGTATTGATGGTGATCCGCGAGGGAATCTGGCACCATTCGTGTTACCTGTTCGCCCAGGCAGTCACCCTGTGCAAGGTTTTAGTAATATTGCGGTGAAAACGGGTTACCATATCAAGTTCGACCTGAAAACAAAAGGAAATATGTTTGGCAAACAGGATGGTGTTCGAATTACTCCAACATTCTACTTTGTGAGCAAAGACGGCTCTTCCAGACAAGAAGTCGATCTTTACTACCACCGCGGTCAAGAGCGACTTATCAGAATAGGATCGGCGCAGGATTTGGAGAAACGGTTTGTTGTCCTGAACTCGAGATTGCGTAATGTACCCGGTACGGAATTGGGGGATACGGCGCGTTATCAGTATACGTATGAACTGACAGCCGATGAACGTAACCAGAGATCGCTCGCCGATTATATGGTTACGCTTGTAGATCAAACCTCTCACCAGAAAACATGGGTAGGCCGCTATGACTGGATGATCCTACCCGCTTCCATTCGTACACTGATTGGACCCAAGACAGACATTCCTTCGGGTGTTAGTGTGGACCGAGCGAATGCGGCGATCCAGCGTTGGTACGGAGAATACAGCCTGCCTGCAGATGTATACGCCGTGCCAAAGGGAACCAATCTCGAATCGCTTGCCAGACAAAATCAACTGGATGAAAAGGCTTCTGTATTTCTGAAGGACGGATATATCGTGGTCAACTTTAATATCGAGACACTTCGAGATGGGAATACAGAGGCTCCACACCTGCAATACATTTATGCTCCGCTGATGAATCAGTGGAAGATGGAAGGTTTCAACAACAGTCCAGTAGACAGTCAAGGCAGAACTTGGCTCTTAAAGGATGGCGATGTGGTCTTTTACCATGCAGATCAGTCCAGCCGGAGCGATTTTCAGTCTCAGGTGCCACATTAAAAAAATAAAATGTCTGTCAGTTTA
This sequence comes from Paenibacillus sp. 276b, assembly GCF_900107875.1. Classification (NCBI taxonomy): domain Bacteria; kingdom Bacillati; phylum Bacillota; class Bacilli; order Caryophanales; family Paenibacillaceae; genus Paenibacillus; species Paenibacillus sp. 276b. The sequence continues at coordinate 898,805 of NZ_FNRR01000002.1, forward strand.
AATAAACTAAGTCCAAAAGAGCCGCCCGGATGCTTTTACGCATTACAGGCGGCTTTTGGTTTATACATTGAATTTCAAGAAATACCCATTTTCTTGTTGAATACCAAGCCAAATGGTTAATATTTATCTTGACGGTTTGTTTTTGGACATTATGGACCACAATTCTAAATAAGGAGGCTGCAAAACGGGTGAAACCTGAAAATGTGTAGAAACCATTGTAGGATAAGCGATTAACAACAAAACGCCATACAATCAGAGCACATTTGTGGGTCGGAAATGTTCCAATTATTCGATTCATCTAATTTATGCATCAATTGAACTAAAAATAGGAAATGCTCCTGAGCGTAAAAGTTTATAGAATAGATATTAGAACACGGACTTCACTTGAAAAAGTTGAGGAAGGTGTAACCCTCGAACGGATCAGGACAGTATTCGACATCTGTGCGACGGTATATACAATCATCAGTTTACTATGATTTTGAAAACGCAGACAAACCTTGACGGGAGCGTCGGAACAACGTTACTACCACCAACAGCACGATTATTGGACTTCATGAAAAATTTAGCTTAAAATGTTGAACGAACGCAAATTACGGCTTAGTCAATGATTTCCGTCAAAAACTTATGACTAAATCAAGACGGAGGGAACGTCGATGACGATCGAGGAAGGCAACAAGAAACCCTGGGAAAGTTACTATGGCCCGAATATGGGATACGTACAGGAACAATATGAATTATACTCCCAAGACCCGGGTGCAGTTACACCGGCTTATCGGGAATTATTTGAACAATGGGGTGCACCGCCGATGTCTGGCAGGGATGCACATTCAGTCTCGTATTCTGGCAACGCCCAAAAGGCTTCCGGAAGCGTGGATATTCAACTATTACAGAAAGCGGTTACAGCAGGGAAACTGGTAATGAATATTCGTACCTATGGTCACCTTGCGGCCGATATTGATCCCCTTGGAATCAGTGAAGATTCAGATACTTCTTTGCTTGAACCGAAGCATTTTGAATTGAATGAAGAAGATTTGAAAGCTCTGCCAGCTTCCCTGATCTGGGAAGGTGCAGATGGACAGACGGTAACAGGATTGGATGCCATCCAGCGCCTGCGGCAAATATATACTGGTCCTATCGCTTATGAATTCAGCCATGTGCATGAGGTTCATGAGCGGGAATGGCTGAACCGCCGTGCAGAATCTCGTACTTCGCCGGCACCGCTTAATCCAGAGGAGCGTAAAGCTTTACTGGAACGTTTGGTTGAAGTGGAGCAATTTGAAGATTTCCTCCACAAAACATTTGTTGGGCAAAAACGTTTTTCCATTGAAGGTAACGACGTGTTAGTCCCTATGCTGGATGAAGCAGTCCGAATTATGGCACACGCTGGTTCCAGCCATATTCTGATGGGGATGGCTCACCGTGGTCGATTGAACGTACTTGCTCATGTACTGGGCAAGCCGTATAGCAAAATTTTCTCTGAATTCCATCATTCTCCGAACAAGGATTTGGTTCCTTCCGAAGGGTCAACAGGAATCAATTACGGTTGGACAGGGGATGTCAAATATCATCTGGGCGCAAACCGTTATGTAAAAGACGGTGAAACAGTACAAGCGCGTCTTACGCTAGCCAATAACCCGAGTCACCTGGAATATGTAAATCCGGTTGTACAGGGCTTTGCACGTGCAGCACAGGATGATCGCCGTGATCCGGGATATCCGAAGCAGGATGTAACCAAAGCGGCAACTATTCTGATGCATGGTGATGCGGCTTTCCCTGGGGAAGGTATTGTAGCAGAAACGCTCAATTTCAAAGCATTGCCTGGTTACCAAAATGGCGGAACAATTCATATTATCGTGAACAACCGTCTTGGATTCACAACAGACAGTAGCGATTCACGCTCAACGTATTATGCGAGTGACCTTGCCAAAGGATATGAGATTCCGATTGTGCATGTCAATGCAGACAATCCGGATGCGTGTATCGCAGCTATTCGTATGGCAGCAGAATACCGTAACCTGTTCAAAAAGGACTTCCTGATTGACCTGATCGGTTACCGTCGTTATGGTCATAACGAAACGGATGATCCAGAAACAACACAGCCGACGGTGTATGACAAAGTAAAAGCTCATCCAACGGTTAGTCACTTGTATCAGGATCATCTGAAAGAGGAATCGGTTATCGACGATGCCTCCATCAACAGCATTCGTGAAGCTGTGACGAACCGCTTAAAAGAAGCATACGAGCAGATGAAGAACAATGAAGTACATGAATATTATCAACGTCAAATTAGCGAGCCAGAAGCCGTTTCGATTATTCCAACTGCGGTACCATTGGAAAATCTGCGGACAATTAACGCCGATTTGCTGAAATGGCCAGAGAATTTTAATGTGTATCCGAAGTTGCAGCGTATTTTGCAGCGCAGAAGCACATCTCTGAACGAAGGCGAGAAAGTAGACTGGAGTCTTGCAGAGACGCTTGCGTTTGCTACCATTCTTGCGGATGGCAAACCAATCCGGATCAGTGGACAGGATGCAGAGCGTGCAACGTTTGCCCATCGGAACTTGGTGTTGCATGACTCCGAGAATGGTGCGAAATTCTGCCCACTGCATCATCTGCCACAGGCAAGAGCATCTTTTGCCATCTACAACAGTCCGTTGTCTGAGGAGTCCGTTGTTGGTTTCGAATACGGATATAACGTCTATTCACCAGATACGCTTGTAATCTGGGAAGCACAATTCGGAGACTTTGCCAACTGTGCACAGGTTATTTTTGACCAATTCGTATCTGCCGGCCGTGCCAAATGGTCACAAAAATCCAGTCTGGTCATGCTGCTCCCGCATGCGAACGAAGGTCAGGGACCTGAGCATACAAGTGCTCGTCTGGAACGTTTCCTGCAGCTTTGTGCAGAAGACAATATGACCGTTGCGAATTTGACAAGTGCATCGCAATATTTCCATCTGTTGCGTCGTCAGGCTTCGTTGACTGAAACGGAAGATGCTCGTCCGCTCGTTATGATGTCGCCGAAAAGTCTCATTCGTAATCCTCGTGTCGCTTCACCTGCAGCAGAGTTCAGCGAAGGCAAGTTTGAGCCTGTGCTTGAGCAAGCAGGATTGGGCACGAAACCGGATCGCGTAGAGCGCATTGTTTTGTGCAGTGGTAAAATCGCCATCGATCTGGAAGATGCTTTTGAGAAAGATAAAGCAGATTGGTCTTGGCTTCACATTATTCGTGTCGAACAGCTGTATCCGTTCCCGGCGGAAGAAATCAAGCGTGTACTTGCACGTTTCAGCAAGCTGAAAGAGCTGGTGTGGGTACAGGAAGAAAACAAAAACATGGGTGCCTGGACATACATGGAGCCTCGTCTTCGTGAAATCGCGCCAGAAGGAACAACCGTTAAATACGAAGGTCGCCCGGAACATGCGAGTCCTTCCAGCGGTTATCAACTTGTGCATGGCATGGAACAGCAACAGATCATTACATCCGCATTGAAGCAAACGACGAAGAATAATATTCCACTGGGGAGGTAACAGCTGTGAGTGAAATTAAAGTACCTGCAATGGGTGAGTCGATAACGGAAGGAACCGTATCCAGATGGCTGGTCAAAGAAGGCGAAACCGTTAATCAGGGTGATGTTCTTCTGGAACTGGAAACGGATAAAGTAAATATTGAGATCAGTGCTGAAGAGAGCGGTGTTCTTGAGAAAATTGTTCGCCAGGAAGGCGAGACTGTAGAAATTGGTGAAACGATTGGAACACTTTCAGCTGGAACTGGAGGAGGAAGCGGCGCGTCCGCTTCCCAACCAGCAGCAACAGAGCAGAAACAATCAGCTCCTGCACCGGAAGCTCCAACTCCGCCACCAGCACCCGTTGCTGCAGCACCGGAATCTTCGGATAGCAGCTCGAAGACAGCTTCACCATCTGCTCGTAAACTTGCACGTGAGCGTGGTATTGAGCTCGATCAGGTACAGAGCAAGGATCCGATTGGCCGTGTTTATCAGGATGATGTGAAAACTCACAACACGCAGGCTGCCGCTCCTACAGCGCCTCCTGCTAAAGCTCCCGCTGCAGCACCTAGTGCTCCGGCAGCAGGTGGTTCCACGTATACCAAACCAGTGGAGCGTCAACGTATGTCCCGCCGTCGTGCTACCATTGCGAAACGCCTGGTAGAAGCACAGCAGACTGCAGCGATGTTGACTACGTTTAACGAAGTGGATATGACGGCAATCATGGATGTTCGTAAACGTCGTAAGGACAAGTTCAAAGAGAAACATGAAATCAATCTCGGCTTCATGTCCTTCTTCACCAAAGCAGTTGTAGGCGCACTGAAAAAGTTCCCAACCATTAACGCGGAGATTGATGGCGAAGATGTAGTTCTCAAAAAGTACTATGATATCGGTATTGCGGTATCTGCCAAAGAAGGTCTTGTCGTACCGGTTGTACGTGATGCAGATCGTCTTGGCTTTGCTGAGATCGAGAAAAGCATTGCTGACCTGGCATCCAAAGCCCGTTCCAACACGCTGGCTTTGTCTGATCTGCAAGGAGGAACCTTCACCATTACCAATGGCGGAACGTTTGGCTCCTTGTTGTCCACACCAATTTTGAATACACCTCAAGTAGGTATTCTGGGTATGCACAAAATCCAGCTTCGTCCGGTAGCGATTGATGCAGAGCGGATGGAGAACCGTCCGATGATGTATATCGCCCTGTCGTACGATCACCGTATCATTGATGGTAGCGAAGCCGTACGTTTCCTCGTGACGGTAAAAGAATTGCTTGAAGATCCAGAGTCTTTGCTGATCGAAGGGTAATCCATAACGATTAACATTAAATTGCCATCTTATAAATAAAAAAAGTAAAGCCCCTGAACGCGGAGCACAGTGTATGCTGTGCACCCGTTCAGGGGCTTTCGTCATTGTATAGGTAATTTGTGTCGCATTATATGGAATCGGCGGTTTCTGCATGTGCTGTGGAATGATAGGCACTGTAGTCGGACGTATGCCTCTCCAGCCACTCCACGACATGCCCGGCAACCTCAGTCCGATTCGTTTCATGCAGCATTTCGTGGCGCCCCCCCGGATAGAGGCGGTATTCAATATCCTCAAGCTCAAGCTCTCGATATTGGGAGACCAGGTTAAGCACTCCTTTGCCATGAAGTCCCACCGGATCTTGTTCACCCGAGAACAGATATACAGATTTATCCTTAGGAATACGTTTCATGTTGCGCGGCAAGTGAATGTCCAACAGCAGTTTGAAAAAGTCACGGAAAAAACCTGCAGAGCAGACGGCTCCACACAAAGGGTCATCCATAAACCGCTTGACCTCTTCGGAGTCCCGGGACAGCCAATCAAACGGCGTTGTTGCAGGACGGAAAGAACGGTTGAATCCGCCAAATACGAGCGCATTGAGCAGCATACTTGGATGACCCTTCCCCTGAATTCCACACTGCAAGAAAGCCAGTTTCTCTCCAATCCGAAGCAGACCGCGCTTGCCATTGGTGCCGGACAAAATAAATGCATGGTAACGCTCGTGGCCAGCATACATTAGATGCTGTACCAAAAACGACCCCATGCTATGCCCCATCAGAAAGAGGGGCATAGCAGGGTTTTCTTTGGCGGCAACTTCGCCCAGATTCATCATGTCACTCGCCATCCAGCGGAAAGCATCTACGCCGGCATTGCCCAACAAATCCGAGTTTTCGACCGTTTTACCATGACCACGATGGTCATTCGCATAGACCGCGTAGCCGTGCGTGGTGAGATGTTGGGCAAATTCAGCGTATCGGGCAGCAGTCTCGCTCATGCCATGTGCAATCTGGACCACACCTTTGATGTTGCACTCCGGATCGGGAAGCCAGCGGTACACATGAATACGGGTACCTTCATTGCCAACCAGGCTAAAGGTAGATTCCTGCATCTCGTGTAAATCCTCCTTCACAGGTCACATTAAAGCCAGTTCAAATCAGGGAATTCACCCTTGAATAGATAGTTGATTATTCAATTAAGGCAAATAAGAGCGAAGAACAGTAGTGTTGCCATCCAGCGTATAGGAGCCCAGGTTGGCAGGCAGTAAGTAACATTGTCCAGCTTTCAATTCGATTTTATCCGATTCCGCGTTATCCCACTCCAGCGTTCCGCTACCTTCACAGACCACAAGAATAGTGAAGCTTTCAGCAATGGTAGAGAGCTCCCAACGTCCTGTAACAATCCCTTTTTCCACTACAAAGTATGGACATTCCGCAAGCTTCAGCCACTCACCTGGAGTTGCGTTGTTGGTTTTCATCGTCGTGGCGCCAGCACCCTCATAAGCCGTTACATTCAATGAATCCTCAACATGCAGCTCACGTGGTTTGCCATCCAGGCCTGGACGATTATAATCGTAAATCCGGTATGTTGTATCCGAGTTTTGCTGGATCTCAGCAACAACGACACCTGAACATAAAGCGTGTACCGTTCCCGCAGGAATAAAGAACGTATCTCCAGCCTCTACAGGTACTTGGCGAAGGGTATCCATGACCGTACCATTTTCCAGCGCTTCCTTCAGTACTTCACGATCAACGCCTTCATTCAAGCCGTAGATGATATGAGCTCCTGGTTTGGCATCAAGCACATACCACATTTCCGTTTTGCCAAGCTCGCCAGGAGGGAGCGCTTCGTAATCATCTGTTGGATGAACTTGTACGGACAGATCATCGTTACAGTCAAGCAGTTTGATCAGAAGCGGGAATCGTCCGCCCTTTTCCGAAACTCCTTTGGTTCCAAGCCAAGCTGTGCCCAGTTGTTCACGGACTTCATCGAGGCCTTTTCCGGCAAGTGCTCCATTTAATACCTTGGTTGTACCATTGGGATGATCCGCAATCATCCAGCCTTCTCCTATATGTCCTTCAGGCGGCGTCAGGCCGAATTGCTCCAGCGCGCGACCTCCCCATACACGTTCTTTGAACTCTGGTTGAAATTGCAGTGGGTATGGCGTAGGCATTCCTAATCTCTCCTCTAGTATATGAAATGGTGGATCGCTTTAATCAATCATGACCGCGTAGTTGGCATGAATGTAACAGTGAATACGGTTGCACGTCTTTATGTAGTACACAAATCGCATAAATTAAACCCAAAGAGTGCTTTGTTGCGATTGTGTCTAGTTTATTGCATTTGTGGGACAAAGGAAATTATTTTTTCTCGATGCCAATCAGAAAAGGAGAGGCATCACGCTGCAATTGGCGATAAATCACCACTTGTGCCTGCTCTACAGGTAGAGCAGAGGACCACTCCAATACCGCATCCGCTTCCTGTGATCCTCCATCATGACCTGGATACAGCACAACGGTAATAATGCCGCGCGGCTTGAGCAATGCCAGTGCAGCCTGGAGAGCAGCAATAGTACTGTCTGTTTCCGTAATTATGGTGGAGTCCGCATCTTCCGAAGGCAGGTACCCCAGGTTGAACATTACAGCACCGACATTACCCTGCCATGTTTCAGGAACGGCCTCAGCCATTCGATCATGGCTTAATTGAAGCATGGAGATGGAGCCCAATTTGGCGCTATCCTCTTGTTTGCGAATACGGGCTTGTGCCAAGGTTAGTGCCTCGCTCTGAATATCGAAACCAATGACTTGACCACGTTTACCAACTTTTTGCGCCAGAAACAGAGTATCCGCCCCCGTTCCAACCGTTGCATCAATAGCTAAATCTCCAGGCTGTAGCCGGGAAGAAATCCATTGATGGGCACAACTTAAAACCGAAAGAAAGCCCATCTTAAGCACCCCTCCAGTATTTACCTTGCCAGGAATCCCGCTCACGCAGCTCACGATCAATCGAATTCAAAACTTCCCATTTGTTCATGGACCACATTGGCCCAATCAGCAAATCACGCGGTGCATCACCTGTAAGACGGTGTACAATCATTTCCGGTGGAAGCATCTCCAGCGTATCGACGATGAGTTTAATGTACTCGTCTTGTTCCAGAAAACGAAGGAGCCCGGCTTCATACTGCTTCACCATTGGCGTTTTGCGCATCAGATGAAGTAGATGAATTTTGATTCCCTGCACATCCATGTTGGCAACAGCCCGTCCGGTATCCAGCATCATTTCATGGGTTTCCTGAGGCAGTCCGTAAATAATATGTGTACACACCCGAATATTCCGTTTGCGTAACTTCGCAACGGCTTCCTCATAACACTGCGTATCATGCGCACGGTTAATTAGGGTTGACGTGGACTCGTGAATGGTTTGCAGACCCATCTCAACCCATAGGTAGGTGCGTTCATTCAATTCAGCCAAGTAATCAACGACGTCATCCGGTAAACAGTCAGGGCGAGTGGCGATGGACAGTCCCACGACACCGGGCTGCTTCAAAATTTCTTCAAAGTATTCACGCAGTTCTTCAACGGGTGCGTATGTGTTGGTATAGGCTTGGAAATAGCCAATGTAGTGAGCTGACGGCCATTTCAGATGCTGTTTATCCCGAATGGTATTAAATTGGGTGACCAAATCATCGCGTCTGCTACCGGCGAAATCACCCGATCCACGAGCGCTGCAAAATGTACAGCCTCCTTTGGCGATAGATCCATCTCGGTTTGGGCAGGTGAAACCTGCATCCAGCATCACTTTGAAAACCTTATTGTTAAATTCGTCTCTCATTTCGTAATTCCAGGTATGGAATCGTTTATCTCCCCACAGAAGAGGAGGTTGTATTGAAGGTGCATTCATCTTCAGGGTACTCCTTTGGCTTACCTAATGGCTTGCTTATTCTATTACCGAATTCGACTCTTTTTGAACTTTTACCATTGTATCAAAAAACTCAAAAAAAGGGGAATCTAGTCGCAAAAATAGGCCGTAGAAACGAGGTTTTATCCTTGCTATAGTTTACACATTATGTTATATTTAAACCAGCGTCAGACACCATCTAATGGGTACTATTCATCATAGCATTTGAATCAATGTTGACGTCATGGACCATACTATACCGTGAGGTGATATGAATGAATTCCCAAGTTAAAAATAATGATCTTCATCATGTTTCTGTAGAACTGACGGCAGAAGAAGCTCTGGCTTTGACAGGTGTTCGTTTCAATGGCAATCCGAAAGTGAAAGCGGCTGCAAGACAAAAAGTTCGCGATGCTTTCGAAAAGACATTTGATTTTTCACACCAAGATAAGGTAGACTATGAACTATTAAAGTAGTTGGACCCCAATTCCAAATAAATCGAAGAGGGAATCTTTGAGATTTGCCCCAAAGTGGCAGATCCGAAGATTCCTTTTTCATTGCTCTTTACAATTAGCCAGTTCTTCGGCAAAATGATTCTGAGACAAGTATGGATAAACGGAGGAATAAGATGCGTTTACGTGGCAGAAAAGGGATTCGTGAAAATTTGGAGCAACAAGTTGACCTCGTTGTTCTTGATCCCAAACAGTACAAAGGAAAATGGTCTGAACTGTTTGGCAATGACCATCCAATCTTTGTGGAATTTGGCATGGGTAAAGGTCAATTTATCAGCCAAATGAGTTATAAATATCCGGAATTTAATTTTATCGGTATTGATATGTATGATGAATTGGTGCGTCGTGCCAGCGAGAAGGCTCGGAAAGCATGGAGTCAGGCAGAAGTGGAGACACCACCCAACCTGAAGCTGGCGCTGGCTAATATCGAACAGATTGAGGAAGTATTTGAACAGGAAGAACTGGAACGGATTTATCTGAACTTCAGCGATCCTTGGCCGAAAGCCAAGCATGCACGTCGTCGTTTGACACATCCACGTTTCCTGAAGAAATATACGGAACTGCTTAACACCAAAGGACAGATTCATTTCAAAACAGATTCGGAAACATTGTTTGATTTCTCTCTCAATGCAATTGCCGACTTTGGTCTGCAAATGACCAATTTGTCTCTGAACCTGCACCGTGATGGATTGAATGAAGAGCATGTCATGACAGAGTATGAGCAGAAATTCATGGGCAAAGGCATGAACATTCACCGGGTTGAAGTCATCGTTGGTGAAGAGGCCTTGCGCGAGTATCAACAAATCCGCTTGGACAAGTATAAAGTTCGGGAAGCTGCGGACGAGACTGGCGAAGATCAAGAGTAATATTATAAAAAAAGCGTGATATGCATCTGGCTACCAGATCCTCATATCACGCTTTTTTTGCTGTTCTGATGGAACTAAATCTCATGACGTCACTTGTGGAAGTTCGTTTTACTTCTGCTAAAGCTCCGAATGAAGCTCCTTACGTCGATAATCGTTGGGAGTAACCCCGTTGAATTTCTTAAATATCCGATAGAAATAAGAACTGTTGGTGAACCCGGTTTGCTCAGCAATATCAGCTACAGAGTTTTCCGTCTCAATGAGCAGGAATTGCGCTTTGGCTATGCGGGTCTCGTTAATAACATCGGTTAGACCTTTTAACGTTAGTTGTTTATAGAGTCTGCTGACATAGATGGGTGACATGGCTAGTTCATCTGCAATCGAGGTCAGACAAAGATTGGTGTCTGCGTAATCTCGTTCAATAATGCAGTTAATTTTGCGAATGAGTTCCTCATGCTTAAGCGTTCTTTTCTCCTCAACTTTGGATCCAAGCTCGTCGAACATGCGATAGAAGTGGGCGTGAACTTCACTAAGATCCTCGGCATCATGAATCGGAAGTATTGAACGGTCGGAGATGGATTCAAGTGTAAGCTGGTTGTTCTTTTTGAGTGTGTTTCTCACATGATTCAGAGTCATGGTCAGATGGGACAGAGCCAGTTGAAATACGGTAAATGGATATGTTGCCGTTTCGCTCACGATGTCTGCATAGACCTGTTTGGCTTCGCCTGTCTTGCCTGTCATCAGGTAATCAATCAACTGTCTCTCTTTTCCAACAGGGAAAGCATATTCTTTGGAATGGTACGCCATGATGTCCGAGGTGTAAATCAGGCATCCAGGACCCATGAACAAACGATGAAGAGAAGCTTCTGCTGATCGAGTATAAGAAGCAATACTGTTTTCCAGTGAATCTTCCACTGGCCCGATGGTAAATGAAATGGAACATCTTAGATGTGTCATCACGGCAGCCTGCATCATGCGCAACAGGTCCTCAATGGGGCAATGCTCATCATCAGCTTCATCCTGAACTTTATCATTAAAGATAAGTGTGATCAGATCGCTGCCCATATCCACAGCTTCGGTGTGGTAGTAAAGGTCAGCAGTTTCCGTGCAAATGTTTATCATCGCGTATTTTATAAGTTGGACTTCATCCCTGTAGGTATCGCTGAAATCGGTAAAATAATCAATACGAAGCAGTACCAGTCTTGTTAGACGATGAACATCAACAGAAGAGCCGTAGAACTTCATTCTGTCCTCCAGCATGCCTCCCGATACCGTTTCACGTCCTTGCAAAGCCCCACGCAGAAAATCCTGTCGTAATAGGTGCAGACTGCCACGACGCTCCACTTCCATCACACGCATACGGACAAGCACTTTATCAATGGGATGATATAGCTTCCGGGACACGAGGTAGGATAAGAGCAATCCCGCAATTAATAGCCCAATACAAAACAGAACGGTGTGTGTCCGCATATTACGAATATCTGAGGTGATTAGGTCATAAGGCGTTATTCTTACATAGCGCCACCCCAGGTTATCAGGAGCAGTGTAGGTAATGAGTGACTTTATTCCATCAACCTCTGCCGTAAAATAGGCGGACTGCTCCGTGTTTTCTAGGATTGGCTGCATAAACGTTTCATTGGACAAATCTTTCATTAGCGCACGATTGCTGAAATCGGACAATAACTGTCCCTGTTCATTGATAATAAACGTTTTCCCTGGCTGATCAGCTGAGTTCATATTGGGACTGAGCCAGTCGTCCTTAATATTTACGACAACAGCATAATTCAGTGTAGCATTGTCATTGATCGTGTCGTAACAGAGGTACGTATAGCTGCTGACTTGGGTTTCCTCGGTGGAGCCAACTTGGTATGTACGCGGAATGGGTACAAAAGGTTTGTAATCATGGAAACGGTCGAGGATACTTGTAATCCCTTGATCGTCTATTTCAGAGATGGATTGTTGTCCATTTCGAACCTCATTTGAGCTGATAAAGAACTCATCATTTTTGGAGTTATATACATAGATGGATTCGATAAAAGGGAGGGACATGCGATAGTTGTCGAGTTGTTCCATCGCTGACGTAATTTCATAGATACTCGGATTTGAATAGAGCAGCAGGGCAGAGATGGTGTAATCCTGATAAATCTGATAAGACAGTGATTTGGCGGTCTCGGTCATCTTGGAGACTTCCCGACTGGTCTGGGTAAGACCGTTCATATCGGTTCGGTAGACCTGCCGAAGAGCAATACGATTATAGTTGACGTACAAAATGGTAGAAGCCACAAGCAAGGTGGCAACGGTGCTAACAATAATGCCGATGAGAATCCGTGCAAACACCTTCTGGCTGTCCTCTGAACGTTTGCGCATGACCTTTCCTCCCGTGGACCTCCTGTTTTGGATGAACAAAGTTAGACTTCATAGCGAAGGATGAGAATTCATAATATGGATGTGGTGAATCACGGATGTATTTCGAATTATATATTATGTATGCGTTTACATCAACGGTGGACAGCATGCTATGGCCGATTTCCGTAGTTAAAGTTCAACTTTCGCTTTATTGTTCACTAGGTTCAACCTATGCACGATATCAACTTTTGTGAACGCTCAGGCATTCATTTCAGTGTTCGTTCATATTGTTCATATTCTGTTTCGCAGAATCGTTCATGATCCGGCCGAATGATTCAGTATCCGGTAGCACTTAGGGCAACTACAATAAAAACAGAGCTCCACTGCGCGCCGCGCCGTAAGAAATTCGGGAGGGATCGAGCCATGCTCAAAGAATTGAACAAAAACAAAATCATGTTTCTCATGCTGCTGCCTACACTGATCTTTTTTCTGATTAACTCGTATTTTCCGATGGTCGGCATCTATTATGCGTTTACCCGCTATGATTTTGAAGGTGGATTGTTCGGCAGCCCATTTGTGGGCCTGGAGAACTTCAAGTTTCTGTGGCAATCCGGAATGCTGCTGAAGCTGACAACCAACACGGTGGGGTACAATCTGGCCTTCATTATATTAGGAAACGGGCTAGCGATCTTCTGTGCGATTTTGCTCAGTGAAATTCGGGGAAAAGTGTTTAAGAAAATTACGCAGTCGGTCATGTTTTTACCGTATTTTATCTCGTTTGTTCTATTAAGTGTAATCGCTTACAACATGTTCAATTATGAATCCGGTTTTGTGAACACGGTACTCAAACGTTTTGAGGCGGGGCCTGTTGATATTTACAACACACCCTGGATCTGGGTGTTTCTGATCATCATTTTTTATCTGTGGAAAAATCTCGGCTACAGCATGGTCATCTACCTTGCAGCCATTACAGGGATCAGCGATGAGTATTACGAGGCCGCCCGGATTGACGGGGCCAATATCTTTCAGCGCATTTGGTACATCACCGTACCGATGCTAAAACCGACCTTTGTCATCCTGTTGTTATTCTCGCTCGGGAGCATTATGAAGGGACAGTTTGATCTCTTTTACCAGCTCATTGGAAATAACGGTGTCTTATATAACGCTACAGATATCATCGATACGTATGTGTATCGTTCCCTGAAAGTGACGTTTGATATCGGAATGGCTACTGCGGCTGGTCTGTATCAATCGCTGTTCGGTTTTATCCTGATCATGACCGTCAACTATATCATCCGTAAAGTGAATGAGGACTACGCCTTGTTCTAAAACGCCTATAGGCAGAAGGGAGACCTACTATGCACACGCGTACCCGAGATACGGAATTCACCTTGTTGTTTCAAATCATCGCTTACAGCATGATCCTGATTCTTTCCTTAATCTGTATCATTCCATTTCTTTTGATTTTATCCGGCTCATTCAGCAGCAACGAATCGATTGTAAGAGACGGGTATCACCTCTTTCCCACCGATTTCTCCTTGGAAGGTTATAAGATGGTGTTCAAATTTCCGACCCAGGTGCTCAAAGCTTATGGCGTGACGGTATTTACAACCGTTGTGGGTACGGCCCTTGGACTATTTCTTATTACGATGGCGGGATTTGTACTGCAACGCAAAGATTTCAAGTACCGGAACGCTTTCTCATTTTTCATCTACTTTACAACCCTCTTTGGTGGGGGATTGGTTCCTTGGTACATCATGCTTGCAAATTATTTCAATCTTACGGACACGTATACGGTGTTGATTTTTCCGGGATTGATGACGCCTTTTCTCATTATCCTGATGAAAAACTTCATTCGTTCAGCCGTTCCGGATGAGCTGATTGAGTCAGCCAAAATCGATGGTGCGAATGATTTCCGCATTTACTTTAGCGTAGTACTGAAACTGGCGATGCCCGGCATTGCCACTGTAGGGTTATTTCTGGCACTGGGATACTGGAATGACTGGTTCACATCATCCTTGTTCATTAACAACCCGGATATGTACCAGCTGCAATTCTATTTGTATAACACCATGAACACGATTACCTTCATTGACCAGATGGCGATTGGTACCGGCATAACTCTTAGCCAGGATGTACCTACCGAATCGACCAAAATGGCGATGGCTATTGTGGTTACTGGACCCATTTTGTTCCTGTATCCATTTGTGCAGCGGTACTTTGTCAAGGGTCTTACCATTGGTGCGGTGAAAGGTTAGAACGTGCACGCGCTGTGGGTGCAGATGGCGGGATAGCTGTCTATCCGTCTGCGTCTGAATCATGGCGAGTCTGCGCTAACATATAAGGTTGACCACAAAAAGGGAGGATGCGTATGCGTAACAAAACAATTCGGCACCTGTCTATGGTACTTGCCCTGATGTTGTTTGCCGGGGTGCTTGCCGCATGTAATAACGGTTCGGGGGGATCTGCGCAAGGAAGTGAGCAGGGAGGTTCTTCTGAGAACAAAGGGGAGAAGGTAACACTGCAATTCTACATGCTTGGTGATGCCCCCAAGGATCTGCCTGTGATTGAGTCGGAAATCAACAAGCTGGCTGAGGCTGATCTGAACGTCAATGTGAAATTTAACTATACCTCCTGGACAGACTGGGACCAAAAATACAAATTGCTGCTGTCTTCCGGTCAACCGATTGATCTGATTTTTACCGCGGATTGGACGTTCTATCAGTCCTATGCGAAAAAAGGAGCGTTCCTGCCTCTGGATGAATTACTGCCTAAGGCAGCACCAACGCTCAAAGCTTATGTACCTGATGACATGTGGAACGCGGTAAAAGTCAATGAAAAGATCTATACTGTACCATCGACATGGACTGAATATGTTACTGAGGGTATTGCGTACCGTGAGGATTTGCGTGAGAAGTACAATCTGTCCAAACCGGAATCTCTGGAGACACTCGAAGCCTATCTGGAGGGTATCAAAGCCAATGAACCGAATATGATTCCAATCGCGGATAGCAATGCGAACCATACCCATGGTATTCGACAATTGACATCCAAGCTGGTGAATACGGCAGGTCAGCTCCCTTATGGTCTGGACATCATGTATGACACACCATCCAATATCACTTCCTATTGGGGGTCTGCACAGCATCTGGAGGACCTGAAAACGTACAAACGCTGGATGGACAAAGGCTTTTTTCCGAAAAACGTGCTGAATGTAAAGGATACGTCCAACTCATTGCTGCAAAATGGCAAATCGGCTGTTGTACTGTCGGGTGAGAACCCGAACAAATTTAATGCGGATGTGATCAAGGTCCAGTCCACTCACCCGGATTGGAAGCTCGGTTATTTCCCTTACCCGAATGCCAAAGGGTTTGCACAACCAGTTCACCCGATCCACAATGGTTTTGCAATTCCGCGCAGCAGCAAAAACCCGGAGAAAGCACTTGCATTCTATGAAAAAATGGTTACCGACAAACGTTACAACTGGCTTACCGAATATGGTGTGGAAGGCAAGAACTTTGAAGTTCAAGACGGTTATTATAAAATGGTGGGCGATGCCCAGACCAATGGATTTCCGCGCGAAGGCATGAATGGTTGGGCTTGGCGTAATCCGGAATTCATGCTCTATGATAAGAGCTTTGATGACGTACTGGCTATTTTCAAAGAGCTGGACAAAATGAAAAAGCCGGATATCTTTACTGGATTTGCTGAGGATTGGACGCCATACCAAGCTGAGAAAGCAGCACTGGAGCAGGTAGAGAAGCAGTATCTCTATCCGTTAAATGTGGGATTGGTGGAGGATGTAGAAGCGGGTCTGAATACATTTATGGAAAAAGCCAAACAGGCAGGCCTTGAGAAAATTCAGACCGAGTATACCAAGCAGTGGCAGGATTACTTGAAGTCGGCTGGTATTCAATAGTTTGTACTATTCTTCATATTAAAAAAAGGTGCCTTCGATTCGAAGGCACCTTTGCTGTGTACATGCAGGCTTGTTTGAAGCTGTTACAGTCTGGCTTGGTCTGCCGAGTAGGGACGCAGATCCAGAAGGTCGATAATACTTTGTGCGCTTTGCATTGGGTGATACTTGGCAATCTGCGCCATGTGGCGTTTGCGTTTGCGAACAATGTCAGGGTAGTTATGAAGCAGTTTATTCATCCATTTCACAACAACATCAAGGGAAGTAATGGGCTCCCCCAAACCTCGTGCGGTGAAATACTGAACATTTTCTTCTTCCTGACCCGGTATGGGATTATGGAACAGCATGGGGATTCCCTTTGCCAACCCTTCACTGCATGTCATTCCACCCGGCTTGGTGATCAGGAGATCAGATACTTCCATTAATTTGTCCACTTCATTGGTGTACCCGATGATATGGATATTATCTTTTTTATACAACGGATTTTGTTCCATGCTGATTCGGCTTTTGTCATTGCGGCCAAGGCAGAAAATAATCTGAACATCCTCATGCCAGCGTGTCAATAATTGGTTAACTACTTCATCACTAAGCATTCCCCAACCACCGCCCATCACAAGCACAGTAGGCATGTTCTTCAAATTGAATTTTCCTCGGATCTCGTCCCGCCCGGGATGTTCCCAGAAGTTGGGGTGGATCGGAATGCCGGTAACGCGAATTTTGTCTAAAGATACACCCCGCAGCATTAATTTGGACTTTACCTCATCTGTAGAAACAAGATACAGATCCACTTCAGGGCTAATCCACGTCCCGTGCGCGTCATAATCGGTAATGACTGTACAAAGTGGAACCTGCACACCCAGACGTTTCAGTCTGGATATGACAGCACTGGGAATAGGGTGGGTGCATACAATAACATTCGGACGAAGCTGACGGACAATACTGCGTGTATGGGTATAAAACAGTTTATGCAACGCGAGTGTAGTCAGCCGGTTCAAGGATTTTTTATATTGGTGCCTGTATACATACCCGATGAGCTTGGGCTGGTTAATGACCGTTTTTTTGTACGCTGTAATGATGAGTGGCGCAACTCTGGGGTTCAGAAAACTCCCCAACTCAAGCACTTTGGTTTGCACATTCGGCGAAAGTTTTCGCAAACTGCTGGACAGCGCATAAGCGGCTTGAGTATGACCAGCGCCAAAGCCTTCAGATAATAGTAATACTCTTTTTTTCTCCACGCTTGCTTCACCTGTTCCTGCTAGGTTTTCCTTAGTCTAACATATTCACATTATGTCCATAAAGCAACAGTTGCAAGTGCGACTAAAGTACCGATCGTAGCACCTGCGAGAACATCTGAGGGATAGTGTAATCCCAGGTAAATTCGTGAAAATCCGACAATTAATGCAACAGGGAGTAACAGCAGCAACAGGAACGGCTCCATCGTCATAAAAGGGACCGTAACCGAGAATACGGCAGTAGTATGCCCTGAAGGGAACGAATGGTCCGTCAGGGGATTGCGGAACGTAATCGTATCCGGTAGGGCCAGGTAAGGCCGAATGCGCGGATACAGTTTTTTGGCGATTGCTACGGGAATGTGGCTAACCGCTAGAGCGATGCATGCCTGAAGTCCTGTTGTACTCCAAGGAGCGGGAGCCAGCAGCCAGATTAGTAAGGATACTGCAATAGAAGAAGTTGCTCCGCCCAGATGGGTGAAATAATACAGCCAAAAGTTCATAAATCGATTATGAAGTCGACCATTAATCCACATAAATACATTTCGATCATACTCTTGAAACTTTACGAATAAACGGCTCATATTGGCCTCCTGCCAGTCAGGCCCCATGTTGGCGGCAGTATTTCCGGTAAATTGCTGTGTCCGGTTTCGTCCTGAATAGTATATAACCGTTTTTTCGTGAACTTGAGGTTATTTCAGGTATATGTTTATCATATTTTTAAATGTTGTCCTTTTCAAGAAGAACACATGTGAAGAAGGTAAAATTCATGTTAAAGAGTGGATATACACCCAACTTAACTTTTTGACTCGGACTATCTAAAAAAGATACAATGATTCAACATGGCTGAAATGCGGTTAAAAAAATGTAAGTTTAAGACTGAACTTTTTGAGGTCTGTTTACGTTATTTGATATAGAGCCTCTGTCGATATGTATCAGCCTGATGAAAAAAGCAGGGACTTTAGAAATAAAAATCAAGTAAACGGCTGAAAATAAGATATAACAGGCATGAATGCGAGGTTGGAGTATCACGAGGTGCCTATTCAGCGTTTAAAGTTCACATTTCTGCTTCAGGAAGTGGAATTGCGGTTTTGACAAATGGCTGAAAAGAATACAAAATCGATAAAGCAGCCAACTGGCATCAACCATGCTTGAAACATTGTCTGAAATATTTGCGTAGTAAACAAAAGAACAGGGTCATATTCTGCGCATCACAAAAAAATAAAAGTGCAGAATCCAGGAAGAGAAACATTTAAAGTAATCTGGTTTTGAAAAAAAGGGGGTAACAGAGAACGATGTTGGACGCTATATTCGTCACGATGCAGGTCCTTCTGGCACTGCTAGCCGTGTACCAATTCACGTTTTCGCTGTTCGGTCTGATTAAGAAAAAGAAAAAGAAACATTATCCGGCGACAAAATCATTCGCTGTACTCGTCGCAGCACACAATGAGGAACAAGTTATTGGTGCTTTGATGGAGAACTTGAAACAACTGGATTACCCGGAAGATCTGTACGATGTGTTTGTCATTTGTGACAACTGTACGGATGGAACGGCTCAAATTGTAAGACAGCATGGATTAAATGCTTGTGTACGTACGAATGCTGATCTCAGAGGTAAAGGGTATGCCATTGAATGGATGCTTAAATACTTGTGGAAATTGCCACGTCAGTATGACGCAGTTGTCATGTTTGACGCGGATAACCTGGTTGACCGTAACTTCTTGCTTGAGATGAATGACGACTTGTGCAATGGTTCGCGTGTAATTCAAGGATACATTGATACCAAGAATCCGGAGGATTCCTGGATCACTGCAGCATATGGTGTATCTTACTGGTACATCAACCGTCTGTGGCAGTTGTCCCGTCATAATTTGAATATGGCGAATTTCCTCGGAGGTACTGGAATGTGCTTCGAGACCAACCTGCTCAAGGAAATTGGCTGGGGCGCTACAAGTCTGGTTGAGGATTTGGAGTTTACGATGCGCAGTGTTCAGCGTAATGTATATCCTGTCTTTAACTATGATGCCAAAGTATTTGATGAGAAGCCGTTAACCTTTAAAGCTTCAGCAAGACAACGTCTTCGCTGGATGCAAGGTCACTTTACGGTTGCGCGTAGATATTTCTTCCCGCTGCTGTGGCAGAGTATCAAGGAAAGAAGCTTGGTGAAGTTTGACCTTGCTGTGTATGGAGCAAACGTGTACGTTGTTTTGCTTACGTTCCTGATGACTGCTGTCCTGTGGGTGGATACAGCGATATTCAGTGGTCCACATATCGCAAACATATACGGATACTTCCCGCTTTGGGTAGGGTTCGTAGCGATTGGTCTGAATGTCCTGACATTCTTGTTGTCCATGGCGCTGGAAAAGGTTACTTTTGCCAAAGTGTATCTGTACCTGATCTTGTTCCCGATTTACCTTCTTTCATGGTATCCAATTACGTTCTACGCGTTCTTCACGCAGAACAACAAACAATGGAGCCATACTCAACATACACGTGTTGTACGTTTGGATGAGGTGCAGAGTAAGCAGGGATAATGAATGATTGACTTGGATGAAAGCATGTCTGTAAAAAAAAATATTGTAGAGACGTTGACAATAGTTTTGCAGGATGTTATAGTATTCAAGTGCGTTAAATGAATAGCTATGGAATCACAAGTAGAAGTCCGACTTCTCACCTGATCAACAAACATGTTGGCTGGTCAACGATCCCAATAATTTATGAAGTGTTTACTCATGAAGAATTGTGTTGATTACAGGGATGTCGGTAGCTTAACCGGCATCCCTTTTATTTTTGTGTAACAGGATATTCAAAATGACCTGGAGGTGGACGGTTATTAGTAAAGATCACATGATTAATGATGAGATTCGGGCGAAGGAAGTACGCCTTGTCGGAGCTGAAGGAGAACAAATTGGGATCACGCCGATTCGGGAAGCACTGCAAATGGCGATTGACCTGAACTTGGACCTGGTCAATGTGGCACCACAGGCTAAACCGCCGGTATGCCGCATCATGGACTATGGCAAATTCCGCTATGAGCAACAAAAGAAAGACAAAGAAGCCCGTAAGAACCAGAAAATTGTTGACATTAAAGAAGTATGGTTCCGTTCCAATATTGAGGAGCATGATTATCAAACGAAGCTTCGTAATGTAGTTAAGTTCTTGAAAGAAGGCGACAAGGTAAAATGTTCCGTTCGTTACCGCGGACGTGAAATTGCGCATGCCGCCATTGGTCAACGGATTTTGGAACGCGTTAAGGTGGAGGTTGCAGAACTTTGCACCATCGAACGTCAACCAAAATTGGAAGGCCGCAGTATGATCATGATTCTGGCTCCTAAAGCCTGATAACATTGGAGGAGGAAACACAAAATGCCTAAAATGAAAACACACAGCAGTTTGAAAGGACGCTTCAAAATTACCGGTTCCGGTAAAGTCCTGCGTTACAAAGCTCACAAAAACCACTTGCTTTCCCACAAATCAAAACGTGCTAAGCGCGTTCTGAACGGCAACCCAGTAATGGCTGCCGGGGACGTAAGACGTTTGAAACAAGGTCTGGCTAACTTGAAATAGTAAATCCGTATGGGGGATCGGCTTAGGCCGTACACATACCACGGATACATTTAATATTTATTGGGAGGTTCTTTTAATATGGCAAGAGTAAAAGGCGGTTTTGTAGTACGTCGTCGTCATAAAAAGGTTTTGAAACTGGCAAGAGGTTATTTCGGTTCCAAACACCGTATTTTTAAAACAGCTAACGAGCAAGTAATGAAATCCCTGGTATACGCATACCGTGACCGTCGCAACACAAAACGTAACTTCCGCAGACTGTGGATCGTTCGTATCAATGCTGCAGCACGTATGAATGGTTTGTCTTACAACAAACTGATCCATGGATTGAAACTTGCTGGTGTAGACATGAACCGCAAAATGTTGGCTGATCTGGCCGTTAACGACATCAATGCGTTCAACTCTTTGGCTACTGTAGCTAAAGGCAAAATCAACGCTTAAAATTGTTTATGCAAGCCGCCGTACCTATGGCGGCTTTTTTTACGGCTTAAAGATTGATCTACTCCAAAGAGTCTGGTTATGCGCGACGAATATGCTGCAATCTGTAAGGGCACAATGAAAGCATATAACGGGTGAATAACAGGCTGTGATAATACATAAAATACGAACGGTGAAATAATGCAAACAAAAACAGGTGAATTCCACATCCTTCTAGGGAGTGTGATACGTTTTTGTTATATAACATCACATCGTTGTAACGTTAGTGTGTTAAATCGTTAAATTATTAAGCGCTTTCAATAAAAAAAGAGCAAAAATAAGTGAGATTTGGTGATGAAACATCTGGATTTTACCACGGGTTGAATGTATAATCACCTCTAGTAGGCTAGTCCTAAAATTTTCTCTTCAAGTCATAATGTTCGGTTTTTCGACAGGTGACACAATTGTTTAGTGGTAAGAATGCGCTTTTAATGTCGAAGAAACCATACATTCTGCATAAAAGCCATATTATCGATCTGTTGATCCGTTCCATTTTGGCCTGGACAGGAATTAGGTATATATCATTAAGGGGGAACAGAGAAATGAAAAAGATGCTCAGCTTGTCTTTGGTCATGTTGCTGGCAGTATCGGTTATGCTCGCAGGTTGCGGTAGCAAACCGAAAGAGGAAACAAATGCCGGAGGAACTGCAGGTGGAGAAAACACTGAAGCTAAATCCGATTTGAAAATCGGTATGGTTACTGACGTAGGTGGAGTTAACGACAAATCGTTTAACCAATCCGCTTGGGAAGCTCTGCAAGCAACTGAAACTGAAACAGGTGTAGCTGTTAAATACCTGCAAAGTAAATCCGATGAAGAGTACATTCCAAACCTGAACGAGTTCGTTAAAGGTGGATATGATCTGACTTGGGGTATCGGTTATCAGCTAGAAAAAGCCATTAAATCTGTGGCTGATCAAAATCCAGACTCCAAGCTTGCGATTATTGATAGTGTAGTTGATGCTCCTAACGTTAAATCAGTTACTTTTGCAGAAGAAGAAGGTTCTTTCCTTGTGGGAGTAGTTGCTGGCCTGACTACTAAAACTAATAAGATTGGTTTTGTAGGTGGAGCTGAGAGCACTCTTATTAAGAAATTTGAAGTAGGGTTCAGAGAAGGAGTAAAAGCAGTTAATCCTGACGCCCAATTTATTCCAAACTACGCAGGTGCTTTTGATAAACCTGACTTGGGTAAAGCCGCAGCTGCTACTATGTATAATCAAGGCGTAGACATTATCTTCCACGCATCTGGTGCTACAGGTAATGGTGTGTTCAACGAAGCGATCGCTCGTAAGAAACAAGGTCAAGATGTATGGGTTATTGGTGTGGATAAAGACCAATCCCTGGAGTTTGGTGACGAGGTAACACTGACTTCCATGATCAAAAAAGTTGACGAAGCTGTTAAGCGCGTAAACCAAGAAATCATTGATGGAACATTCAAAGGCGGAGCTGAAACTCTGACGTTGAAGGACAATGGTGTAGGTATTGCTGATACTTCAACTGCCAATGTATCTGCGGATATACTTGCAAAAGTGGACGAGTACAAAGAAAAAATCATCAACGGCGAAATCAAAATTCCTACAGAGTAATTTGATTCTGTTGTACAAATGAATAATCATCGAGGCCGGTCTTGACCGGCCTTATGATTGTCAGAGTAGGAAAATTTGCTCAGGTCATCATAACAATTGTACAAGCTACGCATTATGTGCTTGGGGATTATCCCACGGCAAAAGCAAAAAGACTTCGTATCAACGCTCCGGTAGGAGCTTTTCTTAAGATTATGGAATGCAGAAGTTTCGGTGAAACTGAAGGATTCGATGATCCTAAGAAAAAGTACCGCTAAAATGCGGTCATCTTCCTTGAATGAACGTCGTTAGACGTTTTTCTTACGTTTGCGGAACCACACTATATCAGGTATAAGGGTGATTACATGGGTGCAGCAACCCCCGTCGTTGAGTTGAAACAAATCACGAAGCGTTTCCCAGGCATTGTTGCCAACGACGCCATCAGCCTTCAGCTTCGTAAAGGCGAGATCCATGCTCTACTGGGCGAAAACGGCGCTGGTAAATCAACGTTGATGAATATTGTCTTTGGTCTCTATCAGCCGGATGAAGGTTCCATTGAAGTGAATGGCAAGCCTGTCATCATCGACAGCCCTAACAAAGCAATCGATCTTGGCATCGGCATGGTGCATCAGCACTTTAAGCTTGTACAGCCGTTCACGGTAACAGAGAACATTATTTTGGGATCTGAACCAAGGAAAGGTCTCAACATTAATTATAAAAAAGCTGCTGCTGAAGTGCAGCGTCTGTCTGAACAGTATGGACTCAAAGTGAATCCGCATGCCAAAATTCATGACATTTCCGTCGGAATGCAGCAACGTGTTGAAATTGTAAAAACGTTGTATCGTGGTGCAGACATTCTTATCTTTGACGAGCCTACTGCTGTATTAACACCTCAGGAAATCAAAGAACTGATGGTAATCATGAAAAAGTTGGTGGCCGAAGGCAAGTCCATTATTCTGATTACACACAAACTGAAAGAAATCATGGAAATCTCCGATACGGTGACGATTATTCGCCGTGGTAAAGTGATTGATTCAGTTATAACATCAGAAACGAATCCGAATGAGTTGGCAGAAAAAATGGTTGGTCGAAATGTCACATTTAAAGTGGACAAAAAAACGGCTACACCAGGAAAAAATGTGCTTGAAGTTAGCAAATTGACCGCCAAAAATAAAGAAGGTATCTCGGTTCTGAACGAACTCAACCTGAATGTACGTGCAGGAGAGATCGTAGGAATCGCAGGTGTCGATGGTAATGGACAGAGCGAACTGATTGAGGCTCTTACCGGACTGCGTAAAGTAGATAGCGGTTCGATTCGCCTTGAGGGTAAAGAACTGTCTAATCATTCTCCGCGCCATATTTCGGAGTCGGGTGTAGCCCATATTCCGGAAGACCGGCACAAGCATGGACTTGTTCTTGATTTTTCTGTGAGTGAAAATATCGTCCTGGAATCATATTATAAAGCTCCGTATACGCGTAAAGGATTCCTTAACTTTGATGCGATCAAGAAGCAAGCGAAGCGTCTTGTCGAGGCATTTGATGTGCGTACACCAAGCATTGAAACAAAAGCCCGCTCCTTATCGGGAGGGAACCAACAGAAAGCTATTATCGCACGTGAGGTTGATAAAAATCCTGAACTGCTTATTGCTGCCCAGCCAACTCGTGGTCTGGACGTAGGTGCTATTGAGTTTGTTCAAAAACAATTGATTGCACAACGTGATCAGGGCAAAGCGGTATTGCTGATCTCATTCGAGCTGGATGAAATTATCAACGTATCCGACCGAATTGCCGTCATCTATGAAGGACAGATCGTGGGCGAGGTGCTGCCGGAAGAAACCAATGACAGGGAGCTCGGCTTGATGATGGCGGGCAGCACCCAAAAGAGAGGTACTGTGCATGAATAACGTATTAAAATGGTTTACCCGTGATTCATTTATATTACCTGTTGTAGCCATCATTATGGGTTTGATCCTTGGTGGTATTGTCATGCTGATCGGCGGATACAACCCAATTGAAGCGTACAGTGCATTGTTTACGAAGGTTTTCGGAGACATGTACAATTTTGGTGAAGCTGTTCGGGAAATGACACCACTGATTATGACAGGACTTGCATTTGCATTTGCGGCACGTGCAGGACTGTTTAATATCGGGGGAGAAGGTCAATTCCTCGTCGGTATGACTGCGGCGACTTTTGTAGGCGTGAAGCTTACAGGTCTGCCAATCTACATTCATGCTCCACTGGCATTGATTGCTGGTGCGGTATTTGGTGGTTTGTGGGCAGCTATTGCCGGTTACCTGAAAGCAGCGCGTGGGGTTAACGAAGTTATCAGTAGTATCATGCTGAACTGGATTGGTCTGTATCTGGCCAACCTGATCGTTCGGCAATTTCTATTACTTCCAGGCGAGAACCGCTCAGCAGATATTAGTGATTCTGCTTCGATAAGCCTTACTTGGCTCTCCGAATTAATGGGAAACTCACGTGTTCATCTTGGAACTTTAATTGCTTTAGCTATAGCCGTGGTCTTCTATATTTACATGTGGAAAACGAAACAAGGTTATGAAATTCGAGCGGTTGGTCTTAACCCCAATGCGGCTGAGTATGCAGGTATGCATGTCAATCGCAATATCGTAAAAGCCATGTTTATTAGCGGTATGCTTGCAGGTGTTGGAGGGGCTTTTCAGGTGTTGGGGGTATTCCATTACCAAACACTAATGACAGGTTCACCTGGAACTGGATTTGATGGTATAGCCGTTGCACTTATAGGATTAAACCATCCGTTTGGTGTGCTGCTCGGCGCATTGCTGTTTGGTACGCTCACATATGGATCTGCGGGAATGAGCTTTGCTGCGGATGTACCGCCCGAGATTATTCGGATTGTTATCGGTTCGATTATCTTCTTCATTGCGGCACAAGGCATCGTGCGCTGGGTACTTAAACCGTTCTATTCCAAGCGCAAGAAAGAGAAGGTGTTGTAGATGGACTTGTTGACAATTGGGCAAATTATCAATACGACGCTTGTCTTTGCCACGGCATTGATTTTTGCATCCCTGGGTGGGATTTTCTCGGAAAAATCCGGTGTGACCAACCTTGGACTTGAAGGTTTCATGGTATTTGGGGCGTTTGCTGCGGGGATTGCTGCGCATTATGCACAAGAAGCTGGCATGGGTGGAACGACGTCTGCCTGGATGGGGATTTTGTTCGCAGTAGTACTTGGAGTGGTTGTATCGCTAATTCATGCGGTTGCCTCTATTACATTTAAGGCGGACCAAATTATCAGCGGTATTGTAATTAACTTTCTGGCGACAGGAAGTACACTATATTTGGTTAAGTTGTTGTTCGAGGGTGCGGGAGATTCCCCATTGGTACAAGGATTTAATAAGTTCAATGTGCCGGTGCTGGAGAATATACCTTTATTAGGGGAAGCATTCTTCAAAAATGTCTACCCAACAACATATCTGGCTATTCTTTTTGTTTTCCTTACGTATTACATCATGTTCAAAACGCCATTCGGGTTACGTCTTCGTTCTGTAGGTGAACATCCGAGTGCGGCAGATACCGTAGGTGTTAAAGTTCGTCGTTACCGTTATATTGCTGTTATGATCAGTGGCGCGCTTGCTGCTGTTGGCGGCGCGGCAATTACATTGACTACAACAGGGACGTTCTCGCATAATACTGTTTCTGGTCAAGGTTATATTGCAATTGCGGCGATGATTTTTGGTAAATGGAATCCAATCGGTGCTTTTGGCGCCGCTGTATTTTTCGGTTTTTCACAAGCCATTCGTAACTACGTACAGATGTTTGAATGGACCCAAAGTATTCCCCAGGAAATTATTTATATGTTGCCTTACTTATTAACACTTATCGTACTTGTAGCAGCTGTCGGACGTTCTTCTGCTCCGTCTGCACTCGGTGAAGCGTACGACCCTGGGAAAAGGTAACGACAGAATTATGATTTCCCGCATAATGCTTTACTAGAAAAGGTTCGCCTCGTGCGAACCTTTTTTTGTTTCACAAAGAAAAATATCAGATTACTAGTTTTTTAAACTGTTATAGAGAAAGGCACCCATATTTTCATTTAGGGACAAAGAAACAGGCGAAGCCGGCTCTGGACGAATACACTGTTTTGAACGATCCGAGGAGGAGGGGAAAGTATGAAACAACATGTTACGCGTGATGCAGCGATGAAATTAATAGGCAAAAATATTATCGCGATCAAAAAAGACGGTACTCGGGTAACCGGAAGACTGTTGAAAGTATCGGGTAATAAATTGGTGCTGAAACGTCACGTTGGCAAAAAAGTACACACCAAAGCTATTTTGCCATTGGTATTATTTGATTTACTCGCCATCGCTACGCTTCCTTATGCTTACGGCCCTGGCCCTGGATTCGGTTTTGGTCCAGGTGGTGGTCCTGGATATGGCCCGGGACCAAAACCAGGACCAGGGTATGGACCGGGATTTGGTGGTGGATATGGCCCAGGCCCAGGATATGGACCCTATGGATCACGGCCACCGGGCTTTTTCTAAACAGATTTATAATGTTTTTTCTAACTCGTAACAGCGGCTTAACATAATGTATCGAATGGTGCTATATCCATTTTTCTGGTAAAATCGAAGACCCTTGGTATTGCCTTCGTCCACCATCACTTTGGATCTTTTGCAACCACGAGATGCCGCAAAATTTTCCGCTTTGAGCAGCAAGGTCTGACCGCATTTCTTTCGCTGTTCTTTTGTGGCAACAGCCATCATATCCACATACAGCAGTTCACCGTGCATGAGAAAATGGATGAATGCGACGGCTTCGTTGTCAGGATTTTGTGAGACAACAAAGGTCATGCCCCTGTTCATTCGCAGGGGTATTTCTTTGCGTATTTTATTAATTTCACTTTCACTCATATGAGATAGAGGAACAAGTTGAGAGTCAATCAGCCTCATTATGGCGACATCATCCAGCTTGGATTTACGTTGCCGAATCACCATCGGAAGTCTCCTTTCAGGACCAGTCGTGCTGCTCGTATATCCTATGCCTGAGGCATGTTGAAAGGTGACTGAATGACGCGTTGGGAATGGGGTAACGTAAAAGATGGAGAGTGAAGGATTAGGGACGTTCTGAATTTTTATACAAAAGGGGTATTGACTTATCGGTTGGAGGAATCATATAATGTTCCTAACATTTAACGAGAATATTTCATCGGCTATGAAGAGGACGAAGTTTTAAGGGCTCTTTTGCTCAGAGAGTGGCTGGAATTGCTGAAACCACCACCATTACCCCTTATATACGAGCTCACCTCGGAGCTGTTTTCCTGAAAAGCATTGGATGTCACTCCATTGGATTATTAGGGAAAATCGTATGTCTGCGTTACAGACAACAGGTATGGAGAACGGGTATATCCGTTTGATCTATCGTTTTTTGTACCTGGTAAGGTCCGTTATTGCGAAATTTCGGACAAAGTTGGGTGGTACCACGGAAGCAACAGCCTTTCGTCCCTCGCAAGCATAAACTTGTTTGCAGGGATGGAAGGTTTTTTTTGTAACTTTAAATGTCAGAATGATGTAAATTCCGAGAGGAGGATGACTGATGGGAGCTCAAATTCCAGAAGTACGATCGACAGATGAATTACGTGAAAAATGGATGAAGCCGGAGGTCATTAGCGGTTCCGAAATTCTGTTGAGAAGCTTGTTGCTGGAAGGTGTAGAGTGTGTTTTTGGTTACCCGGGCGGCGCAGTGTTGTACATTTACGATGCGATGTATGGTTTCGAGGATTTCAAGCACGTGTTAACCCGTCACGAACAAGGCGCCATTCATGCAGCTGACGGATATGCACGGGCGAGCGGAAAAGTGGGTGTCTGTATCGCTACCTCCGGACCTGGAGCAACGAATTTAGTTACGGGTATTGCAACAGCGTATATGGATTCCGTACCACTCGTAGTCATTACGGGAAATGTAATTTCCAGCCTGATCGGCTCAGATGCTTTCCAGGAAGCGGACATCACCGGAATCACAATGCCAATCACCAAACACAGTTACCTGGTAAAAGACGTAGAAGATCTGCCACGTGTCATTCATGAGGCATTCCATATTGCGAATACAGGTCGTAAAGGTCCCGTATTGATCGACATTCCGAAGGATGTATCGGCAAACAAAACGTTGTTTGAACCGGTGACTGAACCTGTTACATTGAGAGGGTACAACCCACGGACAGTACCGAACAAACTTCAGGTTGATCGTCTGGCTCAGGCGATTCAGGAAGCGGAACGTCCGATGATTCTGGCAGGCGGCGGTGTAGTTTACTCCGGTGGACACGAAGCGCTGTTCGAATTTGTGGAGAAGACAGGCATTCCAATCACGACAACACTTCTCGGACTTGGAGCATTCCCGAGTGGTCACGAATTGTGGACCGGGATGCCGGGTATGCACGGAACATACACTTCCAATCAGGCGATACAAAAATCGGATTTGCTCATCAACATCGGCGCACGCTTCGATGACAGGGTAACAGGCAAGCTGGATGGATTCGCTCCACATGCCAAAATTGTGCACATTGATATTGATCCGGCTGAAATCGGCAAAAACATCGCAACCGACATTCCAATCGTTGGTGATGTGAAAACGGTTCTCGAAATAGCGAACAAAGAGGTTCAACGTGCTGAACGTGCGGATGCTTGGAGAGATCAGATCAAACAATGGAAACAAGAGAAACCTTACAGCTACACAGATTCAGATGAAGTATTAAAACCGCAATGGGTTGTGGAAATGCTCAATGATACAACCAAAGGCGAAGCAATCGTGACTACGGACGTTGGACAGCATCAAATGTGGGCTGCTCAGTATTACAAATTCAACCAACCACGTTCATGGGTAACCTCTGGTGGACTGGGAACGATGGGTTTTGGATTCCCTTCTGCAATCGGTGCTCAAATGGCCAACCCGGACAGACTCGTTATTTCCATCAACGGTGATGGCGGAATGCAGATGTGTTCTCAAGAACTCGCAATCTGTGCCATTAACAATATCCCGGTGAAAATTGTTATTATCAACAATCAGGTCCTTGGAATGGTACGTCAGTGGCAAGAGATCATCTATGAGAACCGTTACAGTCATATCGATCTGGCAGGCAGCCCTGATTTTGTAAAACTTGCTGAAGCTTATGGCGTAAAAGGATTGCGTGCAACCAACAAGGAAGAAGCCGAGCGTGCTTGGCAAGAAGCCCTGGATACACCAGGACCGGTCGTTGTTGAATTCGTAGTACGCAAGGAAGAAAACGTATATCCAATGGTTCCGCAAGGAGCGACAATCGATCAAATGCTGATGGGGGATGCTGAGGAATGATAAGACATACGATTTCGATATTGGTCAACGATCAGCCTGGCGTCCTGCAGCGGGTATCAGGGTTGTTCGGTCGACGGGGATTCAACATTGAGAGCATCACGGTAGGTCAGTCCGAGGAACCGGGTTTGTCCCGGATGGTCATTGTGACGATCGGTGATGACAAAACGTTGGAACAGATTGAAAAGCAACTCTACAAAATCATCGATGTCATCAAAGTGGTTGATTTCAGTCTGAAACCGATGGTTGCCCGTGAACTTGCATTGATCAAGGTAAAGGCAGAGCCATCTGAACGACCAGAAATTCTGGGTGTGGTGGAGACATTCCGCGCATCTGTTGTAGATGTTGGTCCAGGCAGCCTGATTGTACAGGTGGTCGGGGATACAGATAAAATTGATGCGATGATTGAACTGCTTAAGCCATACGGCATTCGCGAACTGTCACGTACAGGCATAACTGCATTGGTACGAGGCAACGTTTAAGCAATTATATTGAGAAAAAAAGCATGGTCTGATGCTTATCGACGGAACGACAATGATGTGTTAGCAGCATTAAGCTGAGAAATACCGTTCATCTTAGATGAGGTGCCAGTCCCGTACAAGTTGCAATTTAACATTTTAGTGATGTAACGCTTGACTATATAGCCACACACCCGCATTAATGGGCGGGTGTCTGAACGGATCGGATCAGACCAGAGACGCTAAAGCAGGAAAAGCGTGCCGGTCCCTTGAGACACCCGCTCATTAATGAAGGGTTCTTTACAATACAAAGGAGGACTTATAAACATGCCAGTAACTACTTATTATGAACAGGATGCAGAGCTTAACGTATTGAAAGGAAAAACGATTGCGGTCATCGGTTACGGTAGCCAGGGCCATGCCCAAGCTCAAAACCTGCGTGACAGTGGATTGAACGTAGTCATCGGACTTCGTGAAGGTAAATCTTTTGACACTGCAAAAAATGACGGATTTGAAGTTCTGTCCCCGGCTGAAGCTACTAGCCGTGCAGACGTAGTTCAAATTTTGCTGCCTGACGAAACACAAGCTTCTGTATACAAAAACGAAATCGAACCAAACCTGAAAAAAGGCGCTGCATTGCTCTTCTCCCACGGTTTCAATGTTCATTTCGGTCAAATCGTTGCTCCAAAAGACAGCGATGTATTGCTGGTAGCTCCTAAGTCCCCTGGTCACATGGTACGTCGTACCTACGTGGAAGGATTCGGTGTACCGGGCCTGATCGCAATTGAGCAAGATGCAACAGGTAAAGCAAAAGATATCGGTTTGGCTTATGCTAAAGGTATCGGTTGCACGCGTGCAGGGGTTATCGAAACTTCCTTCCGTGAAGAAACAGAAACAGACCTGTTCGGTGAGCAAGCTGTTCTGTGTGGCGGTGTAAGCGCCCTGGTAAAAGCTGGATTTGAAACATTGACAGAAGCGGGTTACGCTCCTGAAATGGCATACTTCGAGTGTCTGCACGAATTGAAATTGATCGTTGACCTGATGTATGAAGGTGGACTTGCAAGCATGCGTGATTCCATCAGTAACACAGCTGAGTACGGTGACTATGTAACTGGACCTCGCGTAGTAACTGAAGATACGAAGAAAGCAATGAAAGAAGTTCTGACAGATATCCAACAAGGTAAATTTGCACGTGACTTCATCCTGGAAAACCAATCCGGTCGTGCATTCCTGACAGCAACTCGTCGCAATGAAGCTGAACACCCAATCGAAGTGGTTGGCGGACAATTGCGTGAGATGATGCACTGGATCAAGAAGTAAGCATTCGTTTTAAGGTAATCTAGTAAACTTACAGCTTCAACCGGGAATAGCGGCCGTGCATATGCGTGTGCCGCTATTACTGGTTTAGAGGAACATAAAATACAAGTCTAGGAGGTGCGAGGCGTGCGTAAAATCTATGTATTTGACACAACGCTGCGTGATGGAGAACAATCCCCGGGGGTCAATCTGAATACTCGTGAAAAGGTTGAAATTGCGCACCAGCTCGAGCGGCTTGGTATTGACCGGATGGAAGCCGGTTTCCCCGCGGCCTCTCCAGGCGATTTGGCGGCAGTTAATGCAGTAGCCAAAGCGGTCAAAAACGTTACCGTCATTGGCTTGTCCCGCTCCAGAGAGCAGGATATCGATGCGGTGAAAGAGGCATTGAAGGGCGCTCAAGACCCGTGTATCCATATCTTTTTGGCAACTTCACCTATTCACCGTCAGCATAAATTGCGGATGGACAGAGCTCAGGTTCTCGATACAGCTCGTTCCGCAATTCGTTATGCGAAGAAAACTTTTTCGAAGCTTGAATTCTCGTTGGAGGACGCAGGTCGTACCGAGTATGATTTCCTCGTTGAGATGGTAAATATGGCAGTGGAAGAAGGGGCAGCTGTTGTAAATATCCCGGATACGGTGGGCTATCTGAGCCCATATGAGTACGGTAATATTTTCAAACATCTTAAGGAAAACGTACACAACATTGATAAGGTGCAGCTGAGTGCACACTGTCATAACGACCTGGGGATGGCAACTGCCAACACACTTGCAGCCATTCTGAATGGAGCCGATCAAATTGAGGGCACCATTAACGGCATTGGTGAACGTGCAGGTAATACCGCGATTGAAGAGATTGCCATGGCACTGGAGACACGTCAGGAATTTTTCCAGGCGAGAACTTCGCTGCAACTTTCTGAAATTGCTCGGACCAGCCGCCTCGTGAGTCGTTTGACGGGTATGGTTGTGCCTGGAAATAAAGCGATTGTTGGTGCGAATGCGTTTGCACACGAATCCGGAATTCACCAAGATGGCATGCTGAAAGAGAAAACAACATACGAAATTATGACGCCAGAGACCATCGGTCTGAAGGAAAGTAAGCTCGTACTGGGTAAACACTCGGGACGTCATGCCTTCCGTGAGCGCTTGATTGAGCTCGGTTATGAACTGGAAGATGAAGCATTGAACCGTGCTTTTGCCCAATTCAAAGATCTGGCTGATAAGAAAAAAGAAGTGACAGATGAGGATTTGCTGGCGGTCATCGAAGAGAAATTACAGGATGCACCTGAGGTGTTTAAACTGGAATCCATCTTTGTGACGTATGGTGATGAATCTACTCCAACGGCTAAAGTTCGTATTGCTACACTTGATGGTGATACGGTGGAACAACAAGCAGAAGGAAATGGATCAGTAGATGCGATCTATAATGCCATTGACCAAGTGAGCGGAGAAGAAGTAACGTTATCCGATTACTCGATCAAATCTGTTACGCATGGTAAGGATGCACTGGGTGAGGTACACGTCGTACTTACTCAAAATCAGATTTCTGTACAAGGACGTGGCGTAAGTACCGATATACTGGGTGCCAGTGCACGTGCTTATGTGGATGGATTGAACAAGTTGATTGAGAAACGCAAGACATATACGAATCGTGTTAATGTAAATCTCTAATTTATCGAAAAATTCAAAATGAGTCTCAAGTACTGTTTTTAAAAGAATATTTTTGTGCGAAGGTGATTATGTTCAGATAAACTAAAACTGAATGTAATCACCTTTTTTTGCTGAAAATAATTAAAATTGTATAATTCTTAATTAAGGTTCTTGAAGCTTTAATACAGGCGATAAAAAGCATTTGAGAAAATGAAAAACAGTATAAAATTACCAGCAGGTTTCCTAGTGAGATTTTTTTTGTGTTTTAAAATATAAATAGGACATTAGCCTTATGCACTTTTTGTTTTGAGTGTAAGTAAAAACATGTTATAAACTTTACATAATTTCTCAGTTGGTTTATAGTGAAGTCGTGATGAACAATCCCCAAAAAAATGAAGGAGTGATATTTAATGGGCAAATTGTACAAAACTGTTCTGTCTCTGGTGTTATCCTTTTCGTTTTTAGTAAGTGTTCAACCTAATTCGGCGGAAGCTTCGTCAAATAGTCTGCAAACCGAAAGCGTTAAAATGTTATTAACGACTATCGATATCCCTGTTGCGGAAGATCAAGAGCTTGTAAGACATGAAGAAGCAAATTCAGTCAAAGTTGAAGTTATTGACAAAAACACAGGCGAAGTTGCTGAAGTTTACAGTGAGAGTTTAGAAGCTAACTTACAAGCAAAAGCTCTAGGTTTAGCTAGCTCTAACATTCTCTCAACTTCTAAAACAAGAACGGATGGACCTGTTCAGACTCAATTATTAGTTAAAATGGTTGTATCAGGATCAGGAAGCTTTGCCCAAATAAATAGCATTGCTAGTCAAACGATGTCAATTATTAATTCGAATGGTTTTACACTGGAAGATAAAGATGTAGTTGCTATCCCGGTAAATAACACATTCCCGACTTACAAAATCGAAGCTAGTGGTAGTGGAGTATTAACATACTCGAGTACTAACGGCACCAGTTCTGGAATTAGCTTTGACATTTTGAAAGCTGCTAGTTTTAATATGAGTGGATCAAGTTCTTCTACTTGGTATGCTAGAAAGCCAATTAGCATGAACCTCACATATTCTGTTCAATAAATGTTAAACCGCGTTTAACTGAAATAAAAAAACAAGCACCCAATCCGGGTGCTTGTTTTTTGGCAGTTATAAGCCTAGCAGGTGCTTCCTTTCAGGATGGGCTGGCGAAGCTTACCCATAGCGAAGAGCATATGAAGGAAACATAAAACTAAAGCTTTCCCCTTCCTACTGGGAAGCGAACTAATCATTATGATAAAAATTCTATATGTCCATGCTAATTGCTAAAACTACCAAGCATAAGCGTTTGGAGCATGTCCTCCCGGACCTGGGAAGATTTCATCCAAACGTTTGAGGACAGCTTCATCCAAAGTAACATCCAAACATTTGAGCGCAGTTTCAAACTGCTCCAGCGTACGAGGCCCAATAATGGGTGCGGTAACTGCTGGATTGGCGGCAACCCAAGCCAAAGCTATGGTATCCTGTGGTTCGCCGAGTTCGCGGCAAAGTGCTGCGAATTGTTCCAACTGAGTTTGATGGGATTCAATCCGTTCAGCAATGCCTCCACTGCGTGTACCTTCCAGCTTCTGGAGGGCATTGCGTCCAAGTAAACCACCATCAAGCGGACTCCATGGAATAACGCCAAGGCCCAGTTCTTTCGCTGCGGGCAGCACTTCGAGCTCAGGCAAACGGCAGTTAAGACTGTATTTATGCTGCTCGGATACAAGACCGAGGAAATGGCGATTTTTGGCCTCGCTTTGGGCAACGGCAATCTGCCAACCAGCAAAGTTACTTGAACCTACATAACCAATTTTGCCTTGATGAACAGCGTTCTCAAATGCGCCCCAAAGCTCGTCCCACGAGATGGCGGGATCAACATGGTGCATCTGGTACAATTCAACATGATCGGTTTGCAGGCGGCGGAGGGAACCTTCCAGATGCCGTCTGATTTTGTAAGCGGAGAGACCTGCATCGTTGTTTGGACCGTCTGTATCGTCGTGCATAGAGCCATAGACTTTGGTCGCAAGAACAACTTTTTCACGTCTGCCGCCGCCCTGTTTAAACCAGCGCCCAATGATTTCTTCGGTGAGACCCGAATTTTCGCCCCAGCCGTAAATGTTAGCGGTATCAAAAAAGTTCACACCAGCATCGAGTGCCGCATCCATGATACGGAATGCCTCTTTTTCGTCTGTAGCAGGACCAAAGTTCATCGTGCCGAGACAGATCCGGCTGACTTTAAGACCTGATTTTCCCAAGTACGTGTATTGCATGATTGCAATCCCTCCTGAGTTACCTGAATTTGTCTTCAGGCTTTATTTTAACTCAGTCAGAGGTACAGAACAACCAATCTTAAACCGCTTATAGGTAAAAACTATTAAAGTCATAGATTGTATATCTTGGTCAAATGACCTCTGAATATGATACAAAGGAGAGAGTTAAAAATGACACGTTAATTATTGAAGTGAATAACCGAATGAATAGATATAAGGAGTGGACAACCCATGGCAGACGTGAAAAAAATTGCAGTTATCGCAGGTGACGGAATTGGTCCTGAAGTCGTAGCGGAGGCAGAGAAAGTTCTCAAACGTACGGAGGAAGTGTTCGGATACCGTTTTGAGACAGAGCATGCGCTGTTTGGTGGAATCGCTATTGATGAGAAAGGTACGCCGCTTCCTGAAGAAACACTGACAGTATGTAAGAGTGCAGATGCTGTGCTGCTCGGAGCCGTTGGTGGTCCAAAATGGGACAACAACAGCAAGGAATTACGTCCGGAAACAGGCTTGCTCGGCATTCGCAAAGCGCTCGGATTGTTCTCAAACTTGCGTCCGGCAGTGGTATTTGATTGCTTGAAGGATGCTTCCACCTTGAAACCGGAAGTGCTGGAAGGTACGGATCTGATGGTCGTGCGTGAGTTGACCGGGGGAATCTACTTTGGTGAAAAGTTCAGACGTGAAGGTGCACAAGGCGAAGAAGCAGTGGATACATGCGTATATAATGTAACTGAAGTGGAGCGCATCGTTCGTCAGGCTTTTGTAATTGCCCAAGGACGTAGCAAAAGATTGGCTTCGGTAGATAAAGCTAACGTGCTGGAAACTTCCCGTCTTTGGAGAGAAGTCGTTAACCGTGTAGCACCGGAATATCCGGATGTTGAAGTGGAACATGTGCTTGTAGACAACTGTGCAATGCAGTTGCTGCGTCGTCCATCCAGCTTTGACGTTATCGTGACTGAAAATATGTTCGGAGATATCCTTAGTGATGAAGCAGCGATGCTGACAGGTTCGATCGGCATGCTGGCATCTGCATCGCTGGGTGAAGGCAGCTTTGGTCTGTATGAGCCAGTACACGGTTCAGCACCGGATATCGCAGGTCAAGGACTGGCGAACCCGATCGCAACGATCCTTTCGCTGGCATTGATGTTCCGTACAACCTTTGGTTATGCAGAAGGTGCTGATGCAATTGAAGCAGCTGTGTCTGATGTGCTGAATGCGGGACATCGTACAAGCGATATCGCTGTAGACAAGAGCAAAGCGATCAGCACGACGGAAATGGGCGATCTGATCGTCGCGGCAATTCAGAAACAGGCTTAATAATAGTACGAACAGTACAGCCCTTTGCTCCGATCCGGAATTGCAGAGGGCTGTATCTTTATGATTTTTGCCACGAAAAATCCTTATTTATAATTATTATAATAAAACAACGATTATAATCTTGACTTTGAGAAGTCCGGATGATAACATTTTACTTGTACTTGTTATCAAGTAACAAACCCATTTTAATTACAGGAAAAGCGTTCTCGTTTTTCTTGATGATGAGCATTCAATATGAGTGCTTACATAATCCCAAAGGAGGAATTGTTAGTTATGGCAGAACGTTTGGTTGGTAGACCCGCACCGGATTTTGCAATGGAAACAGTATCGGGAGATGGACAAGACTTTGGTTCCGTAAAACTGTCCGATTATCGTGGCAAATGGCTCGTATTTTTCTTTTATCCTTTGGATTTCACTTTTGTGTGCCCAACTGAAATTACAGCTTTGAGTGATGCTGCTGAGCAATTCAAAGCTTTGGATACTGAAGTTCTTGGCGTGAGCGTTGACTCCGTACACAGCCACAAAGCTTGGATCAATACACCTAAAGACAGCAATGGTCTTGGTCAATTGAACTTCCCACTTGCTTCCGACATCACGAAACAAGTTGCTAAAGATTATGGCATTCTGATCGAAGAAGAAGGCGTTGCACTGCGCGGCTTGTTCATCATCGATCCAGAAGGCGAATTGAAATACCAAGTCGTTAACCACAATGATGTAGGCCGTAGTGTTGAAGAAACACTTCGTGTACTGCAAGCTCTGCAATCCGGTGGATTGTGTGCAATGAACTGGAAACCAGGCGACAACAACCTGTAAGCCTGATTGAACTTGAACGTTTATTGTTCAAGCCCTCATCCCTCATGGGATTGAGGGCTTTTTGCACCCTTTTGCGAGAATATAAAGCCTAAAGGAAGAAAAGTGTTTAAACAGGGACGTAAACGTGGTAATGATGTAATAGAAGAAAGCCTTCATTTTATCTCTGGAAAGAGGAATCGAAGGGCCTTAAGGCGAATAGGGTATGGAAACCCGGTAAATATTCCGGTGCTCTGCATTTATAATTTGTACATGAATGTGATACACTGATGGAACTATTCCTTTTTCGGAAGTGCTTGAAGTGTACGGGACTGCTATCCATTAAAAAGTCTCGGCACGTTATAAGGAGGGTGAACAAAAATGAGTTACTGTTGTGGGGCAAGTATGGTGGGAACAAAGGGCACGCTGAAGCATTACCGCACCCAGGTTCATAATGTTCCCCTGCTGTTTTGTCCGGTGTGTCACCGGGTAGAAGTGCATTATAAAGTGGAAAATGAATATGAAATTTTGGCTGAATATGCGCATGGAGATGGTGCGTCGGAGATTGATTTTCAAGATTACGTGACGGAAGACGAAGATGCGATTTTTGAAAATTGCGTGAATCGTGAAAGCGAGGATGCTATGGTCATTGTGCTGCGTCAGATCGACATGTCTCTGGATCTACTTCGTCTTGCCAAGGAAATGAAGGATGAGAAGTGGGAAAGTGAACTAAAGCGTCGCTTAGCCGTCATGAGTCAGCGCAGACTCAAAATTCAGCATAACAAGAGTGGACTATAGATTGAATTTAATTATTTAAAATTTAAACTATACAAACGGAGCTTATTCGCTAATCGAGCGAATAAGCTTCGTTTTTGTTGTATATAGAAACTAATTCACGGTTTTTCTTAAAATAATTTCCATTCGACACTTTCTCCGATTGACTCCCTTCTATAAACTTGTCTATGATAAAAACAGACTTGCAAAAGAGGCGGAGCAAAAAATGTTCGTGTTTGGGAATAGGAGAAGGTTAGAATGGAACAGACGTATAATGTTTTCCGGATCGACTCTTGGTTACCCGGAATAGACCAGCTTGGGTTCCGGACATGCCATCCATATTTTCGGCTCAGCCCCCTAATGAAAGGGCACCGGTAATGAAAAATAAAATCGGCCCTTCCTGTTTCTGTGATGATATGATGTCCGAATGGCAAGTTTATCATTTACGTGAAAAGGAGGAACCTGACATGATTAGTGAATTTCAGGATACAGTGCCTCGACCAACGAATGGATTCCCGCCTGTACATCTGGATAACAACAAGTATGAGAATGTCCTGGAACATCTGGATAGCGGTATAATGTTGTTTGACAGTAACGGTGTATTGACGTTTATTAACGTTCAAATGGCAAAATTGTTGGAGCTTCCTAGGAGTCTATTGAGCGGCTGCACCCTGATGCAAATGCTGCATCATCCACAGATGAGCCGATTCAAGAAAAAGAAAATTTTACGCATCTATCGGGAAACTATCTTTCATCGTAAGCGCTATCATGAATTGATTGACGAGTATGGCAGGCATTGGCTGGTTACAGTAACGTACGGGGATCAGATGGATGGGGACTTCCTCTTCAGTGTGAAGGATGTTTCCGATTATAAACAGATTGAGCAGACCGCTTATCAGAATGACAAACTTGCAATGTTGGGGCGGATTTCGGCATCGATTGCCCATGAGATTCGCAATCCTTTGACGGCTATCCGGGGATTTATCCAGTTGCTTCGTCCTCATTTGTTGCAATTGGGGAAAGACGAGTACGCTCGAATCATTCTAACGGAGATTGACAGGGCGAACGACATTATCTACGAATTTCTGAATTCCTCGAAACCGTCAGCTCCTCAGAAGACCATTATTTCTGTTAACTCTTTGCTCAAAGAGGTGGTCTTGCTGACAGAAAGCGAAGGATTGATGAAGGGGTGCGAGATCACCCTGGATGAAGCAGAAGTCCCGTTAAATGTGTCCATTGATGTCAAACAGATTAAGCAGGTAATTTTGAATATGGTTAAAAACGCAATGGATGCCATCGAGGATGTGGGCGAAGAGCATACTGGCTTGATTCAGATCTCTACGGGAACCGAGAACAAGTATGTGCAGATATCCATTGCTGATAATGGACAGGGAATGGACCACAACACCCTTGTGCGCCTGTTTGACCCGTTTTTCACCACCAAGGAGAGCGGAACAGGGCTGGGACTTTCCGTGAGTTACCGCATTATCAAAAATCACGGAGGCAATATTTCTGTGGATAGCAAAAAAGGGGAAGGCACCCGGTTCATCATTATGCTTCCCTTGGTGTAGAGGCAAGAGTTATGAAAACAGGAATTGGCCTACCCGCCGATTCCTGTTGTTTTTTGTTGGGACGATTAGGGTTATAGTTAGAATGAATGCGAATACATAGCTCAATTTACGGGAGGAAGAACCAATTATGAATATCCAGGGAATGGAACAAATGAACAAACAGCTAATGGACCATGTAGGGAAGATCATTGTGGGAAAAGACCATACGATTGAGCTTGTAATGACAGCCATCATTGCCTCAGGGCATGTTCTGTTGGAGGACGTACCCGGTACGGGGAAAACCATGTTGGCCAAATCTGTAGCCTCTTCACTGGATTGTACCTTCCAGCGTATTCAGTTCACACCGGATCTGTTGCCATCCGATTTGACAGGTATTCATTTTTTCAACCAAAAAGAAGGTGACTTTGAATTCAGACCTGGCCCCCTGTTTGCCAACTTGGTGCTGGCAGATGAGATTAACCGGGCTACACCGCGTACCCAATCCAGTTTGCTGGAGTGTATGGAGGAACGGCAGATCAGTATTGATGGTTCAACCAGACAGCTGGAACGACCATTTATCGTCATTGCCACACAAAACCCGGTAGATAACCAGGGAACTTTTCCATTACCCGAGGCACAGATGGATCGTTTCATGATGAAGATCCGAATGGGCTATCCAAGCAGTGAAGAAAGTGTAGAAATTCTGAGACGTACGGTAGCGAGCCTTTCTGTTGCCGATCTGTCCGCTATCATTAGTCGCGAGCAGCTGCTTGAGGCGCAGAGCACTTATACATCGGTCCAAATCGACGAAGATCTATTACGATATATTATCCGTCTGACAGAAGCGACTAGGCAGCATCCCGAGCTTTCACTGGGCGTAAGCCCACGAGGAGCTCAGGCGTTGCTCAAGGCAAGTCAGGCCTGGGCTGCTTTACATGGCAGAGACTTCGTTCTCCCTGATGATATTAAATTATTGGCGGAGCCCGTGTTAGCCCATCGGCTTGTATTCCGTAACCGGGTGAGACAACAAGAGGGCTTGGCGGAGCGTATTATTCAGGAACTTCTGAGCCAGATTGAAGTGCCGACGGAGAATCTTGCTACAGGCAGCGGGCGATAACATATGGCATTACTATGGCTTGTCGTTGTTGGAGGCATTGTTATTGGAGTACACGGCATATGGTTCGGCCGTCCGGCTTTACGCAAGCTGAAGTATACCAGACAGTTCAGCAAAATGCGTTGTTACGCCGGGGATGAGCTGGAGATGGTTGAGACGATTGCGAATGAAAAACGAATATCGGTTCCATGGCTCAGACTTGAAGCTATGATGCCAGTTTCATTTGTATTCCGTTCCGGCTCAGGCATGGATATCAGTCAGGGAGATATTTATCAGAATCATAAAAGTATCTTTACTTTGAAACCGTTTACCCGTATTACGCGCAAGCATCCTTTTGTATGCAGTAGACGTGGGATCTACACGTTAAACACCGTAACCATGACCGGAGGGGACTTGTTCGGCCTTTGGCGTACCTCGAAGCCTATTCCCGTTCATCTGTCCATGGTCGTCTATCCTTCACTTGTTCATGCGGAGGATCTGCCTGCGATTTATCAGGTATGGCAGGGTGAGGTTGAAGTATCCCGTTGGATTGTTGAAGATCCCTTTCTGATTCTCGGGGTACGACCGTATGGTGCGGGTGATCCGATGAACCGTATTCATTGGAAAGCGAGTGCACGCACAGGAGAATTGCAGGTTTATAAGCAGGGATGGACTGCGGACCCTCAATCCTGGATTGTGGTTAACATTCAGGAGTCAGCAGACATGTGGAGTGTCGTTACCCGCCCCGAGATGATCGAACGGGCACTCCGTTATGCGGCAACAGCCGCGGTAGATGCGATTGGAAGAGGGTTACCCGCAGGATTTGCTCATAATGGCTACCGTGTAAGTGGAGGGCGTGATCCATTACGTATTGAGCCCGATTACGGCAGTCCTCATCTGGAAATGTTACTGGAAGCTATGGCAGAGACGGAGCTGAAATGCATGGTTCCCATGGAGCAGTTCCTGAGTGATGAAGTCGAACGGAATGAAGAGGCTCAGCAGGTTCGCAGTTATCTCTTAATCACGTCCTATGTATCTCCAGCTATGGAACATGAAATTGCGCGTTTGCATGAGCAAGGCCACCGTGTGACCATACTCCCCGTAGAGGGCGGGAAAAGCGATTCCAAGGCGGTGAGTGCATGAATGAGTCCAACAGCAACAATACCAAGGAAAAAGTACTTTTATCCTTGTCGGCCGTTCTGTTGATTGGGGTATATTTCTATCCGCTATTAACGCTTACTTCTCTCTATGCAACGGGACATTTTCCATACACATTAATGGCTATCTTTGTTATTGCTGGCTGGTTAGGTCAGTGGGTACAACACAGGTTACCAACCATCAGTGAAAAAAACACGTTTATTCGATGGGGTGCAGCGTTGCTTATGGGGCTGTTGGTCTCGTTGGTTATCGCACTAGTGTGGGCGTTTCCTTTACCTGATTTGCTGACTGCAGTGATATGGGGTGTAATTTCAGCCTATATTGGGTTGAATTTTCAACCTGTTTTCCGTTCGATTTTGATTTGGCGCTTGCAGATTTGGGGTGTAGTCAGTGCAATTGTGCTTAGTGGGGCGGCCAATGGAATTGAATTCATGCAACCTCTTCGGGCTTACACCGGAACCATATATGCAGCGGGAGTAATCAGTTTTGTTGGCTGGTTGGTAGGCCAATACAGTGTGCAGCTGGATCGGGCGATATTAAATGATGGCTCAAAAAGGATT
The DNA here is from genome assembly GCF_900107875.1 of Paenibacillus sp. 276b. Lineage (NCBI taxonomy): Bacteria > Bacillati > Bacillota > Bacilli > Caryophanales > Paenibacillaceae > Paenibacillus > Paenibacillus sp. 276b. Next base: position 942,249 of record NZ_FNRR01000002.1, read on the forward strand.
GTGTTACGTGAGTTTGCCCGGGCGAATCATCAGCGTCTGTTATGGATGCTGATTGTGATCGCAGGAATTGGTGCTTTTCCCAGTCTTGTTGCCTGGCTAGGACCACTGCGTGACCGTCTGCTTGCTTGGATCAGAGGTTTAATAGGTTCGAGTTCCAATCAGGAGCCACCTATTACGCCTACAGCTCCAAATGAACCGCCAATGATACCTGAAGGGATGGAATCGGCAGGGGAGCCCTCTATTTTCTGGGATATCCTGGGTTGGGTAGTCATGGGGGCTGTCGCAGTTGTGATCTTGTGGCTTATCCTACGTTTGGGACAGAAGGCGATAAACAAACTTATGGAGCGTTTCAAAGGGCTACTGCAGCCCGGTCAGAAGAAGGTAGAACCCCGGACGGAGTATGTGGACATTAGCGAAACGTTAGAGGTGCCTGCAAAAACGCGCAAATCCTGGTTCCGCAAGAAGGAGTCGCTGCCCTCACAGGAAGCTGAACGTGTTCGATATTATTATCGAAAGTGGATTGACAGAGCTGCACATCGGGGCGTGCATATACAGGGTGCACATACGCCACTGGAGGCTGCGGAGACGATTGTTCAGCATGGGGCCAGAGAAGATGATCAGAAGCTCTCTGCAATGCTACCAGATACCTATAACGTTGTGCGCTATGGGAAGAAATCTCCAGACGATTCCGAGATGAGTGAGATTGATCGGATATGGAAATCTTATCGAAGTAAATAAGTCGGGAATCCCTTTACTTTTCTTGTTACGTTCAAGTATCATGAGAGGAATACACAAGTTGGTCAGAAAAGGAGCAGACATTAATGAAGACAAATCATTGCAAAATAGTAGATTGTACAATCCGTGATGGCGGATTGGTAAATAACTGGGACTTTAGCGTGGACTTTGTTCAACAGCTCTATGCTGGATTGAATGAAGCGGGCGTTGATTATATGGAAATTGGATACAAAAACTCACCTAAGCTCTTGAAAGGTGCAGAAGAAGCAGGACCATGGCGTTTTCTGAATGATGATTTCCTGCGCAAAGTAATTCCGCAAAAAGGCAATACCAAATTGTCTGCACTCGTTGACGTTGGACGTGTGGACGAGAATGACATTCTACCGCGCAGCGAAAGCATGCTGGATCTGATCCGTGTAGCTTGTTACAGCAAAGATGTAGACAAGGCACTTGCTCTGGTTCAAACATTCCACGATCGTGGATATGAAACCACGCTGAACATTATGGCATTGTCTAATGTTATGGAAAATGAACTGCTGGAAGCTTTTGAACTGATCAAGGAAAGTTCTGTGGATGTTGTATACATAGTAGACTCCTATGGAAGCCTGGATCATAACGATGTGAAATATCTGGTGGAGAAGTTCAAAACTCATCTGCCGAACAAACGTCTTGGCGTTCACACACACAATAACATGCAACTGGCGTTCTCGAACTCGTTGGTAGCAGCTGAGCTTGGCGTTGAACTGCTGGATGCTTCCGTATACGGTATGGGACGTGCTGCAGGAAACTGTCCTACTGAACTGCTCGTTGCTCATTTGAAAGGCACAAAATACAACCTGCGTCCAGTACTGGGTGTATTGGAGCAATTGATGGTCCCTCTCCGTGAAAAAGAAGAATGGGGTTACATTTTGCCTTATATGATTACAGGTACATTGGACGAGCATCCTCGCTCGGCGATGGCACTGCGTTCGTCGGAAGACAAAGATAAGGTTGTTGATTTCTATGATAAATTGACAACACCAGAAGTGAATTTTGACAAATAAGCTTGTTGCATAATTCTTGAGATTGACTTCAAGTCAACAAGAGATGGATCTAATACGACTATAACTTTAGCGCATTAGCGTTTTAAGTCGAATGATGCACATGTGGCGAAAATTAGTCTAAAATACAGTTGCAAATCAAAAAAACATGGACTCCAATGAGGAGTTCATGTTTTTTTAGTTCTTATTGCCTTGTTTTTCTACATATCTATGAATAAATATTCCTAGGAGTGCTTATTTTTTTGTTCACGTCTGCGGAAATAAATGTTATTATGTACCAGATAGCATGTATTCGCATGTGAATTGAACGTTGGTAGATGTAAAAATGTCGAATATTGTAACAATGTAAATTTATATCGTTAAAGTTATTTCAGGATAGGTGATCCCGGGAAGGAAAACACGGCATGAAGGCTAATCAGCAAGATCAGAGAAAAATAGGTTGGGTCGCGATAGGCGGCTTATTGTGTTTCCTCGCAAGTCAATGGTTTCGTTCCTCTGCAAGCTCTGATCTGATCATATCGGGTTACCCGGTTTTGACACTCTTGGGTGGCTTCGCTGCAGCAGCGGCCTGTATCGGCATTTATAATCAAAGCTGGTTATTTCAGACTCAAAGACTGACCCTCCGAAGGGTCCTTATGACTACACTGTTTTTACTAATTGGTTTATTTGAACTGGTTCACATCGTTTCTTTTGCCGAAGAAATGCCGAATGGCGCAATGGTGGAATCAGAATTCTCGCTGAAGATGATGTCGCTGGGATCTCTTGTTTGTGCGGCAGGTTTGCTGTTCATATATGCAGTTAGCGAGAGGGAAATTGCGTTACCACGCAAATTTTTACTCTTCAGCGGAACACTCGGCATTTTTGTTGTTTTGTATACAGTGGCTATTCAGGAATGGGCTGTACTGCCGAACTTGCTGGTGGGCAATGTACTTGGAGGCATGTTTACCCGAATTCATTTTCTGATCGGAATCCTGTATGGCGTGACTGCTGTTGTGTTATTCGTTCAATGGAAAAAAGGCAAAGATGGTGATCTGCCTACCATCCTTTGTGCAATTCTCTGTTTCTTCTTTGGAGAATGTTACTTTGTCTCCGCTACGAAGATTAATGATCTCAATCTGTTGCTAGGTCTGTTAAGCGATTGTTTGGGTTATTTCTTCATCCAGAAGGGACTGTATTCGTCTGTGGTGGATACGCCTTTCCTCAAACAACAGGTGGCTGAAGCTAAAATGAACTTTATTGCTCACCATGATGATGTGACAGGGCTGCCGAATCGCCGTCGTCTTTCTCAGCGACTGAAAGTGATGATGAATGCAGCTATGGTAGAGGAGCAGCTTGTTGGAGTCTTGGTATTGAATATTAATCGGTTCAAAACGATTAATGATTCGTTGGGCCAACAAGCGGCAAACCGTGTACTTCGTCAGGTTGGACAGCGTTTGAATCATTCTTCGCTCCCGGGAGAGGAAGTGTTCGGACTGGGAAGAGATGAATTCGTACTGACAATGACAGACTTCTGCACAACAGATACGGCGTTGCGACGGACAAGATCGATCTTGCAACTGTTCGAAAAACCTGTAACGGTGGATGGAAACGAGTACCATCTCACGTTGGGTATTGGTATGGCGATATTTCCGCATGACGGAGACTCACCGGAAGAGATCATCCAAAATGCGGATACGGCGCTGCATAATGCCAAAGAGCAGGGAATAGAGCTAAACCGATATGCTCATGCGATGCAGATGAAAGCCCAAGAACGTTTGCAGCTTGAGAATGATTTGCGCAAAGCGTTGGATCGAGGGCAGTTCTATCTTGTGTATCAGCCGCAGGTTAATCTAGCTAGTGGTTTGATTGTGGGTATGGAGGCTTTGGTACGTTGGCAGCATCCGCTGAGAGGGTCAGTATCCCCTGGGGAATTTATTCCTCTTGCGGAGGAGAGTGGGCTGATCGTGCCACTTGGAGAATGGGTATTGCGTGAGGCCTGTGCACAGAACAAGCGCTGGCAAGAAGCAGGTTACCGCAAGCTGTGTGTATCGGTTAACCTGTCCATGAGACAATTCAGACATTCCCATCTGCTGGACAACATCAGCGGCATTCTCAAGGAAACAGGCTTGGAACCTGTGTGGCTTGAGCTCGAGATTACGGAGAGCATGACGTTTGACAAGGATCGTGCGTTTGAGCAGTTGCGCAAAATCAAGGAAATTGGTGTGCACATCAGTATTGATGATTTTGGTACCGGGTACAGTTCACTGCACTATTTGAAAGATTTGCCGATTGACCGCCTCAAGATTGACCGTTCCTTTGTCAATGAAGTGATGGAGGACAGCAATAACGCGGCAATTGTGTCGACCATTACGTCGATGGCTCATCACCTGCAGTTGAAAGTGACGGCTGAGGGCGTTGAAAATGAGGACCAGCTTTCATTTCTTCGTGATCAGCATTGTCATGAGGCTCAAGGGTACTTTTTCAGCAAACCCATTGTGGCAGCCGATTTTGAAAAAAAATTTTTGAGAGATGTAGATAAACCCACGGGGTAAGGATAGACAGGGGCGTGGACACGCTTCTGTCTTGTTTTGTTTCGAAAGATTAGGGGAGAAATGGTAAAAAGAAGTTGCAAGCATTGGATGATCATGGTATATTAATTTTGTAAAATTCATGTTAATGTTCCTCGGAACTTGACAGGACGTAGCTCAGCTTGGTAGAGCACCTGGTTTGGGACCAGGGGGTCGCATGTTCAAATCGTGTCGTCCCGATCGTCATTCGCGCGGGTGTAGTTCAATGGTAGAACTTTAGCCTTCCAAGCTAATAGCGTGGGTTCGATTCCCATCACCCGCTTAACTAATGCAACACCTGAAATCCTTGTGAAAACAAGGGTTTTTTCTTTTTCTAGAAGTTAGTTAGCGTATTTTAAGTCATGTTTGAATGGAGAATATCACTGACTCCAAATTCAAAACCTTTGCTTTTTCCCCATCATCTGGTACAATAACGGAGAAATCGATACTACACATGAATGAGAGGTAACCATACGTCCCATGAAGTAAAACACATGAATTGAACCCCAGTAACTGCAGAGAGTTTACGACGCAGTCAGCCAAAAAGCGGCTGAGCAATGAGGGGATTCGTGTGTCCAAATTCAGCTATGGGATCAGGTATGGAAACAGGCAGGCTGTTCTGGCTTTGCTTGTGTGTACCCTTTTAAGGGTTCTTTGTTCATACCGTGGAGTATCTTATGCTTGTTTTTTGACGCTTTATCCAATCCTGAATTGCCTACCGCCGGCTGATGCCAGCGGTTTTTTTATTTTGAATTGCAGGAAGGATGAGGCCTCATGATGACATTGGTACGCCTACATGAAGTATCGAAAGAGTGGAACGGGAATGAGTTGTTTGCAGGATTGAATCTCGAAATAAATGAAGGTGAGCGGCTCGCCATTCTAGGTCGCAACGGCTGTGGCAAGACCACCTTATTAAGCATCATACTTGGAGAAGAAGAGGGTGGTGGACGCATCGAACGTCACATTCCGCAGCAGGAGTGGGGTTTCATGCGCCAGCGCTCATTGATCAAGCCTGAGATGAATGTGCTTGATGCTGTCCGGCAGGAAAGTGGACGGATTTACGAGGTGAAGCGTGACCTGGAATTACTGGAACAACGGATGAGCAACAGTGGAGCGGCAGATGAGCAGCGGCTGCTCGAAGCTTATACGATAGCGATGGAGCAATATGAGCAATTGAACGGGTATATGTGGGAGACTGAGGTAGAGAAGGTACTGACTCGTCTGGGGTTATCGTCGGAACATTGGAGTCGGCCATATCATTCTTTGAGTGGTGGGCAAAAAACGAAGGCCCGTCTCGCAGGACTATTGGTCAGTAAACCCAAATTTCTGATTTTGGATGAACCGACGAATCATCTGGATGAAGAGAGCATGTGCTGGCTTGAAGAATGGCTTTCTGCCTATGCCGGAACATTGTTGTTTGTTTCTCATGACCGGACCTTTATTGATGAGGTTGCAACGGGTGTTATTGAATTTAGCCCGGATGCACTGACCAAATATAAAGGCGGTTACACTGATTACAAAGGCCATAAGGAACGCGAATTACGTGAGCAGGAAGCAACCTATCGCAAGCAGGAGCTGGAACGGAAAGCGCTAGAAGAGACGATCCGCAATTATCAGCAGTGGTTTCATCAGGCTCATAATTCAGCAAGCGATGTGGAAGTGAAAATAACTCAGAGCTTTTACAAAGCGAAAGCCAACAAGAACATTTCCCGCTACCATGCCAAGCAAAAGCAACTGGAGCGCCTGGAGAAGGAACGCGTGGATAAACCCCGCGAAGCTGCAAAATTGAACATGGAGCTGCAGGTGAACACGCTGGCTGCCCGCCAACTCCTTGCACTGGAAGACGTTAGCTTTGCTTATCCGGGGAGCCCGACATTGCTTCACAATCTCCGGATTGCAGTCGAACGTGGAGATCGTCTTGCCGTACGTGGTCCGAATGGCACAGGCAAGACGACACTGCTCAAACTGATGATTGGAGATCTGGAACCATCCCAGGGCAAAGTGACACGTCATCCACAACTGAAGATCGGTTATTTTTCGCAAGAGCTTGAGGGGTTACCGGAAAGAGAGACACTTCTGGACAGTTTGCTCTGTCTTCCATCCATGACACAAAGTGCTGCACGTACCATTCTCGGATGCTTTTTATTCTCAAGAGATGATGTGTTCAAGCGTATTGGGGATTTGAGTATGGGAGAGAAGTGCAGAGTTGCATTCCTGCGGTTGTACTTCGGGGGATCTAATGTACTGGTGTTAGATGAACCGACCAATTATCTGGATATTGACACACAGGAAGTGATGGAGAATATATTGAAGCAGGCATCCGGAGCACTGGTACTCGTATCCCATGACCGTATGTTGACCAAAGTACTCGCCAGCCGCTTGCTTGATTTAGAACCCGGTGGGAAGGCTACACTGTATGAAGGCGGAGTGGAGGACTGGGAGCAATCCATCAAACTGCGAGAGTCTGCCCTTGAGGTTCGGGAGTCAGATGATGAACGGCTGCGGCTTGAAATGCGTTTATCCGAATTGTTATCTCCCATGAACAGTGGGGGCAATGATGTGTTGACTAAGCCTGATGATGTAATTGAACGGGCGGCTGAAGTTGCCGAGGTTCGCGAAATTCAGCGTCGTTTGAAACAGTTGCACGAGCTGCGAAAACAGAAGTAATCGATTGACGAAGCTTATGCCGTTTTACTTTTTGGCTTAACGTTTGATCATGCGGCTTTACAGCTTGCTATTTCGGGCGATTTTGCATATAATAATGGACGATCATCAGTAAATTTGAAGGTTTATCTGACATGCAAACGTGATGATGGAGACAAGTAAGCAGTGCCTCTGTACAGGGAGGAAGCGCCGTAGATTGAGAGCGTTTCTGTAGAACAAGGCTGCTGAAATTCACTCCGGAGCGGTTCCCTGAACCATATCTTGCGATTCATCGCAGGAGTCAGTAGGGGGTAACGGTTAACGGTCGTTATTCCGTATAGAGTGAGGCAAACATGTTGCAGGCCGGAAGGGCCGGGCAGCAATGAATGTCTAACAAGGGTGGTACCACGGTCTTTTCGTCCCTTCAGGGGAGAGAAGGCCTTTTTTTGTTGCATTAAACCACATAAAGGGGGCATTTACACATGAAAGAACGTTTGGAGGCATTAAAGATCGAAGCGTTGGAGCAACTGTCTAGCGTGAACGATCCACAGACGCTGAGTGATCTGCGTGTAAAGTATTTGGGGAAAAAGGGTGCATTGACCGAGATTTTGCGCGGTATGGGTGCGCTTAGTGCAGAGGAACGTCCGGTGATTGGTCAGGTTGCCAATGATGTTCGCGGCGCGATTGAAGAAGTCATTGATAGCAAGCAGGAGCAGTTCCAGAAGGAAGAGACGGCTAAACGTCTGCAATCCGAAAAAATTGATGTGACCCTGCCAGGACGTCGCGGACGTCAAGGCGGACTGCATCCACTTACCAAAGTGGTACAGGAAATCGAAGATATTTTCATCGGTATGGGATACCGCGTAGCGGAAGGTCCTGAGGTTGAAATGGATTATTACAACTTCGAAGTACTGAATCTGCCGAAGAACCACCCGGCGCGTGATATGCAGGATTCTTTCTATGTAACAGAAGATCTGTTGATGCGTACGCATACGTCTCCGGTTCAGGTTCGTACGATGCAAAGCATGAAAGGTGAAGTTCCTGTTAAAGTCATCTGTCCGGGTAAAGTATACCGTCGTGACGATGACGATGCGACGCATTCGTTCCAGTTCAATCAGGTAGAAGGTTTGGTTATTAGCGAGAACATTCGCATGAGTGACCTGAAAGGTACCTTGCTGCAATTCGTACGCGAAATGTTCGGTTCACACACCGAAATTCGTCTCCGTCCAAGCTTCTTCCCGTTCACAGAGCCAAGTGCTGAAGTGGATGTGACTTGTGTGCAATGTGGTGGCAGTGGCTGTCGGGTATGTAAACAGACCGGTTGGCTTGAGATTTTGGGCGGCGGTATGGTTCACCCGAAAGTGCTCGAGATGGGCGGTTATGATCCGGAGAAATACAGTGGGTTTGCATTCGGAATGGGCGTAGAGCGTATCGCCATGCTGAAATATGGCATTGATGATATTCGTCATTTCTACAACAGTGATATGGCGTTCCTGAAACAATTCGGACGACTGTAATTACCGAAGTAGCATACAGGGCGAACGCCCTTCATTTGCAACACCAATTCATAGATTAGGAAGTGAACGTCCATGAGAGTATCGACAGATTGGCTGTCTGATTATATCGCGCTGGAAGGCGTGGCACCGCAGGAGTTGGCAGAGAAATTCACCCGTGCGGGGATTGAGATTGATGTAGTGGAGAACCGGAACCAGGGCGTGAACAAAGTGGTTGTTGGTTACGTGAAGAGTAAGGAGAAACACCCTGACGCTGATAAGCTGAATGTATGTGTGATTGATGCCGGACAGGAAGAAGATCTGCAGATCGTATGTGGTGCGAAAAATGTGGATGCCGGTCAAAAGGTAGTCGTTGCCCTGGTAGGAGCGAAGCTCCCTGGTGGACTCGATATCAAAAAAGCCAAGCTGCGCGGCGTTGTTTCCCTTGGCATGATCTGCTCTGCGAAAGAACTGGGCATGAACGACAAGTTGCTGCCGAAGGACCAACAGGAAGGCATTCTCGTATTGCCGGCACAAACGGAAATTGGCACACCAATCAGCCAAGTGCTTGGTCTTGACGATCATGTTCTTGAACTGGACCTGACACCGAACCGCTCCGACTGTTTGAGCATGCTGGGTGCAGCTTATGAAGTGGGTGCAATTCTTGGTCGTGAAGTGAAACTGCCTGATCCAACTCAAAAGTTGGTGGAAATCGGTGATGCGGCTGCGAATCATATCTCGGTTGAGATTACGGCTGGCGAACAATGCAGTCATTATGCAGCCCGCTATGTAACTGGAATCAAGCTGGGAGCTTCCCCACAGTGGATGCAAAACCGTTTGATGGCCGCTGGCATCCGTCCGATCAATAATATCGTTGACATCACGAACTATGTCATGCTGGAATACGGACAGCCGCTGCATGCTTTTGATGCAGATAAGCTGGAGAAGGGCCATATTGAAGTGCGGATGGCCAAAGAAGGCGAAACGATCGTGACGTTGGATAGCCAGGAGCGCAAGCTGGAGCCGCATATGCTGCTCATTACCGATGGCGTGAAACCGGTAGCCATCGCAGGTGTTATGGGTGGCGAAAATTCCGAGGTAACGGAAACCACAGTGAATCTGTTACTGGAATCCGCCAAGTTCGACGGCGGAACCGTTCGGAAAACGTCGCGCCAACTGGGGCTGCGTTCCGAAGCAAGCATGCGTTTTGAGAAAGAAGTCGATCCGGCTGCTGTCATTACGGCATTGAACCGTGCGGCTGAATTGATTCAGCGTTATGCGGAAGGCGAAGTTCATCAGGGGATCGTGGAAGCTGGAACAGCCGCAGCGGATAAACATATTGTGCAGCTGTCGCTGGATAAACTGAATCGCTATCTGGGAACCGAGTTGTCCCTGCTTGAAGTGAAAACCATCTTCGCTCGTTTGCACTTTGCATGTGGTGATGCGCAGCAGGGTCTGCTTGATGTTGAAGTGCCTAGCCGCAGAGGGGATATTACACTTGATGTGGATCTGTTTGAAGAGATTGCCCGTCTGTATGGATACGACAATATTCCAACCACGTTGATCGAAGGACCAACAACACCGGGTGCTTACACGCGTTCACAAGCAATGCGCCGTACCATTCGTGGTTTGTTTGCAGGTAGTGGCTGGCAGGAAATGATCAGCTATTCATTCGTACACCCGGATAAAGTATCCTTGTTCCCTTCTCTAACAGAAGGCAGTAAAGCCGTGAAGCTGGCTATGCCAATGAGTGAGGACCGCAGCGTGCTTCGTAAGAGCATCTTGCCGCAAATGCTGGATGCCACGGTGTATAACATGAACCGCAAACATGATTCACTGGCTGTATTCGAAGTAGGTAGTGTGTTCTTCACTGAAGAAGAAAAGCTGACGAAGCAACCGCATGAAATTCCGGTCCTGAGCTTGTTGCTCACTGGAAATCGTGCATCCCAGCAGTGGAATGTGGGAGTAGAGAAAGTGGACTTCTTCGATCTTAAAGGTGCACTTGAGAACCTGTTCGCCTATGTGGGCCTGGAGCAGCGCATTCGCCTGGTAGCAAACAGTCCAGAAGGCTTCCACCCTGGTCGTTCCGCATCGGTATACCTTGAAGCAAAAGATGGCGGAGAGGGCAAACTGATTGGTACGATGGGTCAATTGCATCCTGAACTGCAACAGCAATATGATTTGAACGATGTATATCTCGCAGAGATCGGGCTTGAAGCTATCTATAGTGAAGCGGATGCGGATATCCGTTATCGTGAGCTTCCACGATTCCCGGCAGTTGAGCGGGATATCGCAGTTGTTGTGAGTAAAGAAATCGAAGCTGGGGATATGCTGCGCTCAATTCGTGAATCTGCTGGCGAACTGTTGCAAACCGTACAGGTATTCGACGTGTTTACAGGCAGCAAGTTGGGTGAAGACAAGAAGAGCGTAGCGATGGCTCTCGTTTATCGCAACCGTGAACGCACATTGACAGATGAGGAAATTACCGAGGTTCATGCTCGTGTTGTTGCTCGTCTGGAGGAGCAATTTGGAGCCGAATTGCGTAAATAGAACATAAGTCAATTTTTTGAACAAAGATTAGCAGGAATTGCTTGAAGTCACATCGAATCCTTAGCATTAGAGGATCGATGTGACTTTTTTTGTTTTACAGCTTAGAATCAACATACAGACTTTAAGGAGGGCACAACTGTGACTATACCTGATCGTACACGCGTCACCGTAGAGATCTACGGGACTTCCTATAAACTGGTTGGCAGCAGTGCCGACTATATGAAACAAGTAGCTAACCTGGTGGATGAGCGAATGAGCGCCATCTCCAAACATAATTCCCGACTGGATACCCCGCGTATTGCAGTTCTGGCAGCTGTACATATGGCTGAGCAGTCTCTTCAGACTCAGGAAATTCGGAATGAGCTGAAAATGCTGACCGGTGAACGTACCGAAATGAGAAATGAACTCAATCGGCTGAATGCCATACAAAATGAACATCAGCAGGAACTGGAACGCCGTGACCAAGAACTCGCTGAAGCAATGAAGCTTAAATCTGAGGCGGAACAGGCCATCGCGAAGCTCCAGAAGGATCAGCAGGCAGAAGTAGCCAAGCTGAATACATTACTGGAGCAGGAACGCGCTCAGGCAGCAGGTCGCGAGCAAAAGCTTCAGGCTCAAACTGCGTCGCAACTGAAAGCGGCTGAGGAGAAGGCACAGGCGCGTCTCAAAGAAGCAGAAGAAAAAGCAGCGAATCAACTCAAGAATGCACAGACTCAGGCGGCAGCTCAGCTGAAAGAAGCACAGACACGTTCAGCAAATGAGTTGCAGCAAGCCCAAGCTAAAGCGGCTGCACAATACAAGGAGCTGCAGGATAAGACGGCAGCTCAACTGAAAGAAGCCGAAGCTCGGGCCGTGGCAGAACGTCAAAAAATTGAGGTGCAGGCTGCACAGCAAGTACAAACGGCGAAGGAGCAAGCAGAAGCGGCAATTTTGTCTGAATTGGAACAAGCCGAGTCTCAATTGCAAAAGGTTCAGGAAGAAGCCCAGCTTCAATACCGTGAACTTCAGTCCGAGATGGAGCAGCGTATACAGCAGGCAGAGCAAGCTGCCGTCAATCAAGCTCGAGAACTGACTGAGAAGGCAAAAGAAGAACAAGCCGCACTGCAGCAACAAGCAGAGCAGAAGCGATTGGATGAGATTGAACAGCTGAATGCAACGTTCAAGGAGTCATCCGAACTGGCGGAATTGGAATGGATGGAAAAAGAAGCATCTTATGAAGAACAGCTTCAGCAAATCCATGAAGCAGCCCAGACTCAGGCGAACGAAGCTGCGGCAACTGCTGAAGCTTTGCTACAAGAAGAGCAAGGCAAGCTGAAGCAGCAGTTGGAAGAAGAACGTAAACAGGCCAAATCGCGCTTAATCGATGTTGAAGGCCAATTAGCCGAGGTACGCAAGCAGCTCAAGAATGCTCAAGAGGTTGTTGTGGATCAGGAGCAACAGCTCCAACACGAGCGTAATCAAACTGAAATGTTGCGCAGTGAACAAGCCGTATACAAACAGGAGCAAGATGTTCAGCTTCGTCGAATTACGGAATTGGAGCAGCAGCTGGAACAACTAAAAGCGGATAGTGCTCTGCTGACTGAACAACTCCGCAACACAGAAGCTGAGGCCGAACATTTCCGGGAAGCGGAACAGCAATGGAAACAGCAGTATAACGAGACCGTTGAACGTGAATCTTCTCTGACAGCACAACTGCGAAAAGTACAGGATCAGCACGGTCAGCTTGAACAGGAAATCAAAAAACTCCGTGAAGCCGAAGTGAAGTCCGAGGATGAGCAGCGCAGGCTGCAAAAAGTGCTTGAGCAGGCCCATGCGGCAGTACGCACATTGCAACATGAACTTGGTGCACTGACGCAGAGCGAGCAGTCTTGGAAAGAGCAGGCTGAACAACGTCTGATCGAGATCGGCGAATTGGAGACTCAGGTACTTGAAGCTGCAGAACAGAATGAGACGTTAGAGTCTGGTGTACAGTCCCTTCATGATGAATTATCCGTTGTTAAAGAAGAAGCTCGTCACGCCAGCGAAGAAGCAGAACGTTATCTTGCGCAAGCTGGTCGTCTGGAGCTACAACATAAAGAGCTTGATGGTGAATTGAATGAAGCTCGTGAAGAACTGAACAAGCTGCAGGAAAATTATAAACAAATCCGTAAGGATTATGGTGATGCACTGCAGCGTGAAGAAGACTATACTCGCAAGCTGAATGAGATGAGCGAAGAAAAGAAAGAAATCGTGCGTGCGCTTGAAGAATCAAGACAGAATGCTAATCAGCTATCTGAGCGTATCGATGAACAAGCTAGCTTACTGACTCAGACAGAAGAAGAAGCACTTGAGTGGCAGATTAAGCATGAAGAATTGGCTGCCAAACAGGCAGAGCTCTCCTCTCGCTTGAAAGAGCTGACTGATCGGGAAGTTGAGCTAAGCTCAAGAGTAGAACAAGCAGAACAACAAGCGGAACAACAAGATCAGGTTTGGCAACGTCGTGCAGATGAATGGGCGGCTCAGGAACAGTCCTGGCAAGATCGATGGACTACACTGGAGAATGAATTGAATCTCTGGCAGAAAGAAAGTGCTGCCAGTGTGGAGAAGGTAGAAGAGCTGGAACACGAGCGGCAGCAGCTTGCCCAGCAGCGTGCGGAAGCAATCGAAGAAAAGCAGACGATGGAAAATGAACTGCTGGATATCGGTGAGCGGTATGAACTTGCGGCCAATCAGTTACGTTTGCTGCAGGTTGAACGTGAGATGGAGCAGGAGAAGGCGGAGCAACTGAATACAGATTACCGCCAATTGCGGGATGAATATACGAAATTGCAGACGGAATATAACGAATGGATTGAATTGATTGAGCAGGATCAGACCTAGCTGATGATTATGTCATAACTGGAATCCTGGACAGCGCACTCTTGTACAATTTGTTATAATGAAGAAAGAGCTCCCGTCGCTACGGGGGCTCCTTGTCTTGAACACTATTCTTCAACAATAATTTTGGAGATCATACTGCCGTGACCGCTTCCGCAATAGACGGAACAGGACATTTCAAATTCCCCTGCTGCGTCGGGAGTAATCACTTTGGAATTGTTCCTGGTATCCAGCCGAAGGTTCAGCTCAGGCACGAGAACACCATGGTTTCCGTTTGTATTTTCATAAACAATCTTAACCGGGACACCTTTTTTCAAATGGTATTCAGGTAGGTCAAATTCATAGTTGCTTGCTTTGATTACCAGTTCTTCGCTTGCAGTTGCACCCGAGTCGGACTCGCCGTTTGATTCTGCGGATTGTCCAGTTCCACCACATGCAGCAAGGACCAGAATCAACATACAGGCCGCAAGCCATGCCATGAATTTCTTCATCATATGCCTCCTCAAAAAGCGTGATATGGATAAAATTTGAATGATTTCTCCAGTCATCATACCGCAAATTGAAGATGCCTGTACATGCTGCCTATGTCGTTTTTTTGAACATCATCATGCTCACAACCTAAAAAAATAAACCTCATCAGGCGTTTAAGCCATCAGAGGTTTAGGGGAAGCCTATGGGGAGTAGGTACGTTGGAGCCTATGCGTGATCTTTGGATCTTCTTCCGGCATCAAAAGGGGTGGAAACCGGGATGAACAGATCAATAATCCCAATGACCAATGCAGCCAGAACGGCACCAAGCAGACTGACATGTACATGATCTACGACATATTGACCAATCCAGATCACCAGTGCGCTGACGATGAAGCCGACAATACCACGGCCAAAAGGATTAACCCTTTTCCCGAAGATTCCTTCGACAACCCAGCCAAGCAGAGCGATAACCAGAGCAAGCATCAGTGCGCTCCAGAAACCACCGACGGCGAATCCGGGCACGATCCAGCTGACGACCATCAATACAATTGCGGCGATGATAAATCGCACGACATGTCCCAGAAAATTCATGGTGTTATACCTCCTTTATTCAAATCGGATTGAGCATTGTACATCCTGTTCACTGGTGAGGTTGCACAATCCTGACACCTGTAGTTTGCGGCGCTATGTCGTAAGTTATGTGTGGAAGGATTCGTTAAATAGCGCTAGAAAGTTTCTTTCGTTATAATACAGTTATAGTTTGGAAGGAGTTGTACACTTGGACACGAAAATTTTAAAAACATTGGAATATCGCAAAATTTTAAATACATTGCAAAGCTTTGCCCAGACTACGATGGGAAAAAAGAAAGCGGAACAATTGGAGCCGATCAGTGAACTGGAAGAAGTGAAGAGACTGCTCCAGCAAACCGATGAAGCTTTTATGTTTGATCGTCTGAAAGGCTCTCCATCTTTTGGGGGAATTGTGGATATTACCGCTTCGATCAAACGCGCCGAAATAGGGGGCACGTTGAACCCGCATGAGTTACTGGGAATTTCCAACACCACTTTTGCAGCACGTCGATTGAAACGTCAGATCGCTGCACTCCACGATGATGAAAAGGTGGAATCGATTTTCTACATCAGTGATCAGTTATCTGAGCAAAAAACGCTTGAAGATGCAATTCGTATCTGTATTGACGACAATGCCGAAGTCTCAGATAGCGCGAGTGTAACACTGGCGCAGATTCGTCGTGAGCTGCGCGGCGGTGAAGCTCGCATCCGTGAGAAACTGGATTCGATGATCCGTTCTTCTACAGTATCCAAAATGCTGCAGGACCAGCTGATAACCATTCGGGGAGACCGTTTCGTGATTCCCGTGAAATCGGAATATCGCTCTTACTTTGGCGGGATTGTCCATGATCAATCCGGTTCAGGAGCAACGCTGTTTATTGAGCCAGAATCCATCGTTGCGATGAATAACAAATTGCGCGAGACCCGAATCCGGGAAGAACGCGAAATTGAAGTGATTTTGCAGAAATTAACGGCACTTGTCAGTGAACAGGCAGAGTGGTTATTGGTTGATGTTGACCTGCTGGGATCGCTGGATTTCATATTTGCCAAAGCACGTCTTGCCCGTGAATTGAAAGCCACATTGCCACGCATGAACGATCGCGGATTCATCAAGCTCAAAAAGGGACGCCATCCGCTGATCTCGATTGAAAATGTGGTGCCAACCGACATTGAACTCGGCAACGATTATACGTCCATTATCGTAACGGGTCCAAATACGGGTGGTAAGACAGTAACACTCAAAACGATTGGTTTACTGAGCCTCATGGCAATGTCAGGTTTGTTCGTTCCAGCGGAAGATGGCAGCCAGTTATGTGTTTTTGATGCGATTTACGCGGACATTGGTGACGAACAGAGCATTGAACAGAACCTGAGTACATTCTCCAGTCATATGACGAACATCATTCGGATACTGAAGAACATGACAACCAAAAGTCTGGTGTTGCTTGACGAACTTGGGGCAGGTACCGACCCGGCAGAAGGTTCTGCACTGGCGATCTCCATTCTGGAGCATATGCATCAGACCGGATGCCGCATGGTAGCAACAACGCATTACAGTGAGCTGAAAGCTTACGCTTATGAGCGAAAAGGTGTTATTAATGCCAGCATGGAATTCGACGTTAATACACTGAGCCCTACCTACCGACTACTCGTCGGTGTGCCGGGACGGAGTAACGCGTTTGCAATTGCGGAGCGGCTAGGTCTGCCAGGATACATTCTGGATTACGCGCGTGGCGAAGTGAAAGAAGAAGACCAGCGTGTAGAGCATATGATCGCTTCCCTGGAAGAGAACCGGCTTACTGCGGAGCAAGAACGTGAGAGTGCGGAACGTCTGCGCCAGGACATGGAGAAATTGCGCAGCCGTCATCAAGCCGAACTGGAGAAGCTGGAACAGCAGCGTGACCGACGCATTGAAAAAGCGGAAGAAGATGCCCGCAACATTGTGGACAAGGCCAGAGCGGAAGCTGAGAAGATTATAACTGATCTTCGTCAGCTCGCTATGGAAGAAGGCGCATCCGTGAAGGAGCACAAACTTATTGCTGCTCGCAAACAACTGGATGAAGCTGAACCTGAGAAACGCAAGAAGACGGCTAAGCGCACTTCAACGGCAACGAAGTCTCGGGCCATCGGACCGGGCGATGAAGTTCTTGTCTACAGTTTGAATCAAAAAGGTCATGTGGTGGAGATGTCAGGCACCAAGGATGCCATGGTTCAATTGGGGATCATGAAAATGAAAGTATCCCTGAATGACCTGGAATTACAGCAGTCTGCACCAGCAGAAGCCAAACCGAAGCAGAAACCGGTAACCGGCGTGAAACGAACTCGCGATGACAATGTGAAAAGTGAACTGGATTTGCGGGGGACGAATCTGGAAGAAGCCTTGATGGAGACAGATCGTTTTATCGATGAAGCTTTCCTTGCTAATCTGGGTCAGGTGTATATTATTCACGGTAAAGGAACAGGAATTTTGCGTTCCGGTATTCAGGATTACCTGCGTAAGCATAGACATATAAAAAGTTACCGGCTGGGCAATTACGGAGAAGGCGGAAACGGTGTGACCGTCGCAGAATTGGAATAGCCCGACCAGGAATCAAAGAAGTTCTGCCGCCTGAGTGAGTTCAGGCGGCAGAATGGGGAAGGGGAACGATGAGTGAAAGGGACGATTGACGAATTGCTGTCTCATCCCTTGGGGATGGTGCTCGGATTTTTCTCCGTAGCGATTATGGAGCTGCTTGTATTTCTTGCTTGCTTTGAACTGGTGACCAAGTACAAATGCTGGCATGAAATCAAGAAGGGCAATGTGGCGGTTGCGATGGCTACAGGAGGCAAGATCTTTGGAATCTGCAACGTGCTTCATTTCTGCATTCAGGCCAAATCATCGGTGTATGAAGCTATGACGTGGTCATTTGTAGGATTTGTCCTTCTGCTCATTGCCTATTTTCTATTCGAGTTTCTGACACCGGTGTTCTCCATTGACAAGGAGATTGAAGCGGATAACCGGGCCGTTGGATTGATATCCATGATTATTTCCGTCTCGTTGTCATTTGTTATTGGCGCGAGCATCATGTAGGGGGACCGTTCATGAAGATATTGATACGGATTCTGTTTGCTGCATCGATTGTATTTTTTGCCATAGGCATCATATATGTGTTAAACACATGATTATCTGAAAGAGAAAGGTTGATTTAATATGGAACCAACAGTATGTCCATGGTGCCACACCGAAATTGTATGGGATGAGGAGCTAGGTCCAGAAGAAGAATGCCCTTACTGTCATAATGAATTAAAGGGATATCGTACTCTAAACATCAATATCGGTGATGAAGAGAACAATGAAGCCGAGGAAGACATCTATGATATGGATGATGTTGAGGACGGTGAACAAACTACGGATCTCGCCAATTTGTGGGGAGATGAAGTAGAGCTGAAATTGCCGGAGCTTCGTACATTGACGAAATATGCGGATGAGGGCAATGATCTGATTCAATACGAAGAAGGCGTGGAGAAGCAGCTTGATTTGCAAGAAGAGGTTCCGGAATGCCCACACTGCCGTGAATTCATGATCCTCACGGGTACACAGAAGGCAACCAAGGATACGTTCAACCCTGTTGCCAACGCTGTCTCTGGTACGGATTCGTTGCTGGATGCGCCGTTCTCTGTACAAATGTATGTATGCTCAGGTTGCTTCCAGGTTCAATATAACCTGTCCGAAGATGACCGTCTGCGTCTGATCCAGAATTTGAGTGCACGGAAATAAGAGAGTAAGACGCTTCTGAAAATATAATAATCCGGGAATTTCATCATGTTTTCCTTCTGCTTGGGGTACGTTAACCCTTAGACCTTGCCTGTGAAGTGCTGACTTCAGGTGGAATAAGGAGGGAGCAGATGAAGATTTCTCTGGGCCGACAATCCATTCTGCTACTAGGCGTGAATGGATTGTTTGTGTTAGCCGGAGCTTTGTCGGGAACGTTTCTGAATGTGTATCTGTGGAAAAGTCGTCCCGACTACGCTATGCTGGGATGGTTTACGATCAGCCAGCAAATTGCACTTGGACTCACGTTTTGGCTTGCGGGAAAGTGGGTCAAGGAACATAACAAAATGAGTGCGTTGCGATTAGGAACGGCCTTGTCAGGTATTTTTTACATGCTTGTTTTATGGGCGGGACCAAAAGCGGTTGACTGGATATGGCCTCTGGGGATTTTGTTTGGATGTGCACTTGGATTGTTCTGGATTGCGTTCAATGTGGTTTATTTTGAGGTGACTGACCGGGAGAATAGGGACCTGTTCAATGGCTGGGTGGGTCTGCTGGGTTCCATGACAGGCATCATCGGTCCGTGGTTCTCAGGTCTTATTATTTCACGAATGGTTGATAATTCGGGTTATCGCCTTATTTTTACGGTGTCATTGGTCATATATGTGATTGCCGTTGTGTTCAGTTTTTTTCTGAAAAAAAGGGAGGTCAGCGGCACATACCGCTGGTCTGAACCGTGGCGACAGTTGTCTGCCAAGGATAGCGCATGGAGACCGCTTGGCATGGGACTGTTTGCACAAGGCGTGCGGGAAGGCGTATTTGCCTTTCTGATTGCATTGCTTGTCTATGTGGCAACTAAGCAGGAATATAAACTAGGGCAGTTCTCGCTAATTACTTCAGCCGTAGCACTGGTGAGTTACTGGGCCGCAGGAAAATGGTTTAAGCCGCAATACAGGTCCAGAGGGATGTTAGCCGGTGCGATATTGTTATTCATCGTGTTAATTCCGCTATTATGGAAGGTCAGCTATGGTACGCTTTTAATTATGGGAATTGGATCTGCCTTGTCGATGCCGTTGTATATTTTGCCAATGATTTCGGCAGGATTCGACCTGATGGGAGCGAGCGGCGAAAATGTAGAGAAAAGGGTTGAACTTGTCGTATTAAGGGAGCTTTGTTTGATGGTCGGTCGTTTATTTGGCCTTGCTGTATTTATTCTGACGGTCATGAATGGCCCTTCTTTACAAACATTAACCTGGCTTATTGTGGCGCTTGGGGCTTTCCCGCTTATTGGCTGGATATTCATGCGCAACTTGTTAGTACATCCGGATCAGCAAGAACCCTCAGCATAGGGAAAAGGGTACAGTCCAGGGAATAATCCTGAGCTGTACCCTTATTTATTTGAGGCGTTGCTTACACAGGAGAAGGTTTACTCGTTCTCGTTAATGAGAAAAGTTCCATATCGCCATTCTCAACTCCTGTAACAGCATCGGCCAAAATAGAAGCAGCGAACATGCTGTACACTGTACCGTTACCGCCATAACCCTCAAGAAAATAAGAATGCGGGTATTCAGGATGTGGGCCGATAAACGGAAGTCCGTCATTCGTATTGCCAAATACGGCACCCCAGGCATAATCAACTTCAAGACCCTCCAGTGGGAAATAAGAGCGAACTTCTTCCAGGAGTGTATCTCCCCGGTGTCTTGCCCGAATCTCACGCTGATCTTCCCTCGGTGTCTCTTCATCCAGACCGCCAGCAATGATCCGTCCGTCTGGTGTGGTTCTCATATACAGGTAAGGGCGTGCCGTCTCCCAGATCAGACTGTGCTCATACCATTCCTTAAGGTCAGGCAACGGTTTAGTAGCGATAGCATAGGTGGTTTGTAGGTAGGCTCCTTGATCCTTTTTGATGGCCTGCGTCTCATAACCGGCAGCAAAAATAACCTTGCTGGCGCGGATTTTCCCACCTGAAGTATGACACAGCACACCATCATCATCGAATTCACAATGAATCATCTCAGTCTGTCCATAGATTCGTGCTCCTCGTTTGCTTGCCGATTCAAACAAGGCATGAACAAAACGATACGGGTTCACTTCAGCATCCCCCAACGTATATAATGCGGCAGGTTTGCTGAAGGGGAAATGGGTGCTGATTTTGTCGGAATTCCACAGTTCAGCTTCAAAGCCATAATGCTTCAACGTTTGATATTCTTCCTCCAGCATGGCTACATCATCAATGCTGCTGGCAAAACAGAGACTGGTCCGTGGAATAAACCAGGGATCGGTATCCAGCCTGTCCGCAATTTGTGTGAGTTTCTGCATGGCTTCACGACATAGTTCATAGAAGCGCACGCCTGTCTTTTCACCAAAGGTATTGATACAGGAGGTCAGTGTTTTGTCGTTTGTGTACTGCAAAAGTCCTGTATTGGCTGAACTACTGCCATGCGCAATCTTTCTCTTATCAATAACAACCGTATTAACTCCACGCTCCGTAAGCAATTCGGAAGTCAGTGCCCCCCCCATACCACCACCTATGATCAAGCAGTCACAGGAGATGTCGGTTTGTAGCGAGGGATAGTTAGAATTTGGGTTGAAAGTGGAAGGCCAGAACGGTGTACCATAGACCAGATCCATTAGAAACATCTCCTTCATGATTACGTTTGTATACTTTTGAGTGACCGGGTTAACAATAATTGCGCATAAACTTTATGCCGAGGAGGTCAACGAAACATGCAGAATCAATCCATGCAAGCGCTGAGTCCGAAAGAATTGAATTATATTGCGGATTCAATAACCAATGAAGAACTGCTGATCAAGCAGTGCGCGGCTACAGCTTCTATCTCACATAATCCGCAAATTCAGCAGGCACTGAATCACTATGTTCGTTCCCATGAACAGCATCTGAACACACTCGTTAATGCTTTGCAACAACATCAATCTATTGCTCCAACACAAGCACAGTAATAGAAGCCGAATCTAACCGTATAGGAGGAAATCGTGTGTATTCTCAATCTTTATCATCTAGTGGATCTTTTATGCAGGAACAGGATTTGTTGAAGTCGATTCTTGCGGATTTAAGACGAACCGCGCGCGAATATACGACAGCAACAACCGAAGCTTCCTGTCCCATTACACGTCGGATGTTCACAGATTTGACCAATGATACACTCCGTTTGCAAGGTGAGCTGTTTAATGTGATGCAGCAGAACAACATGTATTCGGTAGGCTCGAAGGCATTGCGCCAGGATGTGGACAAGCAGATTCAATCGGCCCACCAGACCCAACAGAAATGCCAGCAGTTCATTCAGGAAAAGAATACGCAGGCCAGTGCTTACAACCAGGCGCCTAATGTACCCCAGCATCAACCGAATTACGGTAACCCTTATTACATGTAACCTTTGTAATTATGGTTTGAAGCAGGTACTGTTACAGACCATACCACCGCTTGCCCGAATTCAGGGCGGGCGGTTTTTGTCTTTGCATGATCGTTGAATTCATGTAATATAAGTATTAATTCATTTTCAGGAAGCTGGATGACGCTGGAGGGAAAGACATGAAGGATCTGAACGATCTGCAATTAAAAGTTCTGGATTTGTTGAAGGAAGACGCGAGAAGGACTCCCGCACTGCTGTCGACGCTGCTGGGGGAGTCGGAAGATAAGATCAAGAACGCCGTGGCCCAGCTTGAACAGGACCACGTGATTGTGAAATACGCAACCGTTGTGAACTGGAGCAAGATTGATGATGAGAAAGTAACGGCCTTGATTGAAGTACAGATTACGCCTGAGCGTGGTCGTGGCTTCGAAGGGATCGCTGAACGCATTTATCTGTATCCGCAAGTGAAATCGGTATATCTCATGTCAGGTGCATATGATCTGCTCGTAGAAGTAGAAGGTGGCAACCTGCGTGAAGTCGCTAATTTTGTATCGGAGAAATTGTCTCCGATTGACTCTGTACTTTCAACCAAAACGAATTTTATTCTTAAAAAATATAAGCAGGACGGGATTATTTTTGAAGACCATCAGGAAGACAACCGTCTCATGATCTCGCCGTAAAGGAAGATGCGTCATGATAGTGAATGAACAGACAACAGGAAACAACAAGAAAATGACTTCGTATTTGGCACCTTTGGTTCAACAGATACCGCCATCCGGCATACGCAAATTTTTTGATCTGGTTGGCGATAACAAGGATATCATCACACTGGGTGTAGGTGAACCGGACTTTGTAACACCGTGGCATATGCGTGAAGCTTGTGTATATTCACTCGAAAGAGGCATGACCAGTTACACTTCCAATGCGGGTATGCCGAAACTGAGGGAAGCCATCAGCGAGTATCTGGATACTCAATTTGATACCAAGTATGATCCAAAGGACGAAATTATCGTTACCGTTGGTGGCAGTGAAGCCATTGATCTGGCATTGCGTGCATTGATTGTACCCGGAGACGAAATTCTGATTCCAGAACCTTCGTATGTGGCATATTCTCCAATCGCTTCGATTGGTGGAGGTATACCGGTTGGTGTAGAAACGTATGCGAAGGATCAGTTTAAACTGACTGCCGAGGCGCTGGAAGCGGGAATTACGCCGAAGTCGAAGGTTCTTATCCTCTGTTATCCGAGCAATCCGACAGGTGCCATCATGACCTATGAAGAATGGTTGCCTATTGCTGAAGTGATCAAAAAGCATGATCTGATCGTCATTGCGGATGAGATTTATGCTGAGCTGACGTATACGCAAAAACATGTTAGTTTCGCTACGATTCCGGATATGAAGGAACGTACCATTTTGGTTAGTGGGTTTTCCAAGGCTTTTGCGATGACCGGCTGGCGAATTGGGTATATGTGCGGACATCCTGAACTGATTGCAGCCATGCTCAAAATTCATCAGTACACGGTGATGTGTGCACCTGCTATGGGACAGGTGGCCGCGCTTGAGGCATTGACGAACGGTTTGGGTGAGAAGGATAGAATGGTTGAATCCTATAATCAGCGCAGACGCCTTATCGTGCAGGGTTTTAGAGATATTGGACTGGACTGCCATGAACCCCAGGGAGCATTTTATGCATTTCCTAGTATCCAGAAGACGGGGCTGAGTTCGGATCTTTTTGCTGAGCGTTTGCTAACGGAAAATAAAGTGGCGGCTGTACCGGGGAATGTATTTGGTCCACAAGGTGAAGGATTTCTTCGTTGTTCCTATGCAACATCTGTGACCCAATTGAATGAAGCCTTGGAACGAATCGGAAACTTTGTTTACAAACTGCAAAAAGAGGGTTAATAGGGATTAGAAGCTTCTGATCGACATAAACTTTCTTCAAACTAGAAAAAAATAACTTTCTTTTACAAAATATTGTGATATAATTTCAATTTGAAATAAGTTTTTCTTGTATTTGGAAACTAATTTTTCCAAGGAGGGGTTGGCTTTGTTTTGTGTTGAATATGATTTACCGACTAATCGTGGGCATTATTTGGCAGAAGGCGATCATGGCGACCGATGGTCGGTGAAACCGGATCACGCATCTTTGCATAACGTTTCCTTGGAAGATGAGATCCATATGCTACGCCGCAAGATGGAACAGATATTCCTTGAAGAGAAATCATTCACATCCGATATTGTAATTGAAATTAGCAGTTTGCTAGATTTGAAGATTAATGAATACATGAAGGCTAATCCGATTAAAGGAAAGTAATTTTTCGTTGTATCGAAACGTTACGCATATTCGATTCGAAGAAGACCCGGAAAGGGTCTTTTTTTTGATCTATGAACAGATTGCTTTGGATAGGTAGGGTTATTTTTTTGCGTGGAACAATTGTGATATATTGTACATAGGAGACTAAAGGGGGAACTGGAATGAAGAGATTTTGGGGGTTTACCGCAATCATTTCTATGATTTTTCTGCTTGCTGGCTGTGGCGGTAAGGACGGTTTTACCATTTTTATCATTGATAACCAAGGAAATCCATCCGTGATCTCGGAGCAGTTGCAAGCTAATTTGCAGCAGAAGCTGGGCGAGGAGCCCAAGGTGGAGGTTATCACCAGTGCAATGTATGATGTTCAGAAAATTATGGTAGAATATGCGGCTGGTGGTCATGATATTTTCATTTTGCCTGAGGCTGATATGAAGCAGTACGGAAGTAACGGCTCCAATATTCCGCTGGATGATACATTTGATGCGGAGAAGTATAAGCGCGGTGTATTTGAAGGCGGGGTCCTGGTTGAAAAGGGTGAAGGAGATGACGGTTCAGATATCAAGACAGAATCACATCTCTATGGCATTCCCTTGGAAGACATGCAAATGTTCAAAGATGTAGATTATGCTGCGCAAAATCTGTTTGCTACCATTCCGGTGTCGGCGTCTAATGTCGAAGAGTCCAAGAAAGTGCTGAAGGCGCTGACAGAGTAAATGCAATCTAGTATGGCTACTGAAGGAGGGGAGCGGATTGCTAATTACGGTCACAGGCGGCATAGGCAGTGGTAAAACCCGATTTGCGCTTGGATACGCAGCCCGGATTAGCCGGGAGGGCATCTATTTATCCACTGGTGATCATGATCCCGTGATTCCCGAATTGCCATCCGCTCATTATCGTGCCATCCAGGCTGGGAACGGCCAGCACCTGACGGAGGTGCTTCACCAGATTAATCGAGAATCCAATCTCTTCCTGGCAGATCAGCGGATTGTCATTGTGGATAGTCTGACCGCATGGATGGCAGCCGGGTTCAGGGCAAGTGATGATCTGGATCAGCAGCGTTCAGAGACACAGCTGTTGCTGGACGCCCTTCTGTCTTACCAGGGAAAGCTGCTCGTGATTACCAATGAAATGCACGGTTCTTTATATCCTTCAGAGGAAGAACGAATTTTTGCAGCAAGAATGGCGTCAGTTAACCGGGCGTTGCAGGCGCATTCGGAACAGATGTATCTGTTGATATCTGGCTTGCCTGTTGATCTCAAAGATCGAGGGCTGCGATATGAAGATTAGTATTTCATAGTGTTAAACGATGGACGAGCCTAAAGAAGCCTCCGTTACCACAAATTGTGGTGCGGAGGCTTTATTTTATGACAAAAGCTATGCGTGTAAATTTCTTTATTTCCGAGTTTTATTGCGTCTGATCCACCAGATTATACAGCCAACAACAATAATCGCCAGAAGTACATATACGACCAGGGAGTACACGTCCATAAAGTGCAGAATACTCTCCCATGAAGCACCGAGAGCCGCACCAACCGAGACGAGAATAATATTCCAGGCCAGTGTTCCAATGGTTGTGAAGAGTAGGAATAAACCAAATTTCATGTTGGACATGCCGGCAGGAATTGAGATCAGGCTTCGAACAAGGGGAACCATGCGACAGAATAGTACGGTCCACATTCCATATTTGTCAAACCATGCATCGACACGGTGGATATCTTCTTTTTTGATCCGCAGAATATGACCCCAACGTTCTACAATCTTCTCCAGCCGATTGACATCAATCAGCAGTCCGATCCCATAGAGAATGACAGCCCCAAGCACAGAACCAATGGTAGCAGCAATAATAACACCGGGAAGGGTCAGGCTGGTGTAGGTGGTCATGAAGCCGCCAAAAGGTAATATGATTTCGGAGGGGATGGGGGGAAATACGTTTTCAAGCGCAATAATGAGTGCAATGCCTATGTAGCCGTATTGTTCCATGAAATCGGTTATCCAGTTTTGCATAATCGTCTCCTCTACTTTTGGTTTGCAAGGATTTGGCGTATACTCGGCAGAGTACACCAACTCATATATACGTGTGAAGGATCTCACTGGTTTCTGAAAATAATAGCATTCCCGTATTCATAGCAGGTCAAGTATACTGATTAAGTTAAACTCTAGAAGGGCAATGCATTTATATTTAACCCCAGCGTTCTACCATGCGAATGATATTAACAATAGGAGGGATTACAATGGGCATATATACACGAACAGGTGACGAGGGGCAGACCTCAGTCATTGGTGGACGGGTCATCAAGGACGATGACCGGGTTGAAGCTTACGGGACAATTGATGAGCTGAATTGTTTTGTTGGGCAGGCCATCAGTTTTATTGATCAAGCAAATGGGGAATTTGAGGATTTGCGTGAACACTTGCTCGAAATTCAGCAAGAATTGTTTGATTGCGGGTCCGATCTCGCCTTTGTAAAAATTAGCGAAACCAAATATAAAGTACGGGATGAGATGGTCACCCGGCTTGAGCAATGGATTGATCTGTATGATGCGGAAAATCCGAAGGTGGAACGGTTTATTTTGCCAGGGGGCAGTTTGCTCTCTTCCACATTACATGTCTGCCGTACAGTATGTCGTCGCGCTGAACGCCGCGCCGTAACACTCGGACAGCACACGGATATCAACCCTTCTGTACGACGTTATTTGAATCGTCTGTCTGATTATTTCTTCGTTGTAGCTCGGACTGCCAATGCGAGACAACAGGTAGCTGACATTGAGTATGTGCGGAGCAAAAAAGTATTCCGCCGCAAAGACAAAGAATGAGCGATTATTATTCACCACTTATTTACACGGTTCCCGAAAATGAAGATGGCTGGCTGCTGAAGACCGTGCTTCAGCGGCGCCTACAGGTTTCGCGCAAGCTCCTGTCGAGAATCAAACTTACAGAGCAGGGAATTATGTTGAATGGCGAGCGGGTATACATCAGCGTCAAAGTTAGCGCAGGTGACGTCCTGGAAGTCCGAATGGAACAGGAAGAGTCGGATGATATTTTACCTGAGCCGATTCCCTTTACGATACTGTATGAAGATGAGCACTTGCTTATCGTGAACAAAGATTCCGGTGTCATCGTACATCCAACACATGGGCATTACACAGGTACTTTGGCAAACGGGGTTGTCCATTATTGGAAGTCCAAAGGCGAGCGATTCCGCTTCAGGCCGATTCATCGACTGGATCAGGAAACATCGGGTGTGCTGGCAATCGCAAAAAATCCATATGTGCACCAGCATGTGTCTGAACAGATGATCGCAGGAACGGTGGATAAACAATATATTGCCTTAGTGCACGGTAGTCCTG
This sequence comes from Paenibacillus sp. 276b, assembly GCF_900107875.1. Classification (NCBI taxonomy): domain Bacteria; kingdom Bacillati; phylum Bacillota; class Bacilli; order Caryophanales; family Paenibacillaceae; genus Paenibacillus; species Paenibacillus sp. 276b. Next base: position 969,936 of record NZ_FNRR01000002.1, read on the forward strand.
CACAAGAAGAGGGGGCCATCGATGGCCCGATTGATCGTGATCCCGAAGAGCCGCATCGTCGAATCGTTACACCTGACGGGTATGCGGCAAGAACGTTATACACGACCGTTGTCCGATGGGCGGGCGGAAGTGCCAGTGCGGTGAATCTGAAGCTGGAGAGCGGCAGAACCCATCAAATAAGGGTACATATGACATCGATTGGCTGCCCGTTAATTGGGGATCGGATGTACAAGACCCTTCCTGTGCATGAGATCGATGGGCAGACCATGGCTGTTCGGGAGGAACGAGATACTTGGATTGCCCGTCAGGCATTGCACGCATGTGAGCTGGCGTTTGACCATCCCATTTTGCAAAGCCGTATGACGTTCCAAGCCCCGTTGCCCGCTGATATGGCTGCCCTGGAGGCTCGCCTGGATACGGAGGCATCACCTAGAGAAGTATTGTGAAATGCTGTCAAACGGCCTGTGATTTGCGCTGTGTGCGGACTTCAGTGCATGGTGCGTCCGCATATCAACTGGATGTAAGATAACCCATGTGAGGGATGCGATGTATCCGAACAATATGCCGTAGGCTAAGGTCTTGCGATTATAAGCTCTTTGGTTCTAGAGCTCTTAGGTCATAGTGTCTTGATCCTAAAATGATATAACCGAATGTATATTTTTCTCATTCGAAAAGAGGTTTAAAATTACAGTGCGATGGTATCGGTTTGGAGCGACTTTTGGATTTGCAAAGCAAACCAAGGGAAGCGAGAAGTCGAAACCGGAGCACCACCGGAGCACACATAGGAGGACAAGTAACGATGAGTAATCTAAAAGTATATCAATACGCCAAATGTGGCACGTGCCGCAAAGCCGTAAAATGGCTGGAAGCTCAGGGGCATGAGCTGGAATTAATCCCTATTTTCGACACACCTCCATCCGAAGCAGAATTAACGGAGTTGATTCAGAAGAGCGGACTTGAAGTGAAGAAGTTTTTTAATACGAGCGGGGAAGTGTACAAGGAGCAGCAATTGAAGGACAAGTTGCCAGGGTTGTCCACAGAAGAGCAGATTCGTTTGCTGGCTTCCAATGGTCGTCTGATTAAACGTCCAATCGTTACGGATGGTCACAAAGTGACCGTAGGATTCAAAGAAGACACGTATGAGCAGGAATGGAACAACGCGTAATTTATAGATGAATGATTTCATTGATTGTTAAATGAACCAAGGTGAAAAAGGCTCTGAATGTTCAAATTTCAGGGCTTTTTTGGCTGGTCGATCCTTGGCGGAACTATGCTATAATGATAGAATTAGTTCGATATTTTATTTGCTAGATACAGGACAGGAGAGAACAAATTCAAGTGAATCAACGTAATGAACCTACTTTGTTGCTGGTAGATGGTATGGCGGTGTTGTTCCGTGCATTCTATGCAACATCTGCAAGCGGATATATCAGACGTACAAAGGCAGGCGTGCCAACCAACGCAGTATACGGATTTATCCGTTATTTTTGGGATGCGGTTCAGACCTTTGGGCCAAGTCATGTCGTATGCTGTTGGGATATGGGGGGCAAGACGTTTCGCGGTGAAGAGTATGCAGCTTACAAGGGGAACCGTCCGGAAGCTCCGGATGATCTGATTCCTCAGTTTGCTCTGATTCGTGAAGTGATGGATAGTTTGAACATTCCGAATATTGGCGCTCAAGGATATGAGGCTGATGATTGCATCGGTACACTTGCCAAGTACTACACCGAGCAGACGGATATGAACGTGTTGGTACTTACGGGTGACCATGATATGCTGCAACTGATTGATGACCGCACAAGCATTATTATTATGAAAAAAGGTCATGGCAATTACATGGTGTATACGCCTGAATCTCTAATGACGGAGAAACAACTGACGCCTTGTCAAGTGATTGACATGAAAGGTCTGATGGGCGATGCCAGTGACAATTATCCTGGGGTACGGGGCATTGGGGAGAAGACGGCTTTGAAACTTGTGCAGGAGTTTGGCTCCATAGAAGGCATTTTGGACAATATGGATAAACTTACCCCTTCGGTACGTAACAAGATTGAGAATGATCTCGATATGCTTCATCTGTCTCGTAAACTGGCAGAGATTCACTGTGCTGTTCCGGTAGCTTGTGCACTGGATGTATGTGAATTGCGTCTTGATCCGGATATGGTGATGGACAAGTTCGAACAACTTGAGATGAAGAGCCTGGGCTCTTGGATGGGAGTGGCAATAGGGTGAGTAGTATGCAGACAAAAAGGACGGGCAAAAAGTGGTGGACAGGGGCTATGGCCCTCGTCCTTGCTTTCCCGGTAATCCTTTCAGGAGCGGTGAGTGCTCCACAGACAGCGGATGCCAAAGCGGCAATTAGCACCAAGGTACAGAAAGTAAAAGCAGCAGGACGCAGTTTTACCGTGCAGACGGTTAGTATTCCCAAGGGTACACCAGTTACCGTAGGATTGGCGAAGAAGCAGGTCGGTCAGACCGCAACATTACCTTCGATTGTTAAGGCATATGGCGCGCAAGCGGCCATTAACGGAGCGTTTTTTGAAGCTTATAACGGAGCTCCAGATCCATACGGCATGTTAATAGCAAACGGCAAAGTTATACATATTGGAAGATACGGAACAACGATCGGGTTTAAGGAAGACGGTTCAGCCATCATGGATTCGCTTCAAGTGAGTCTGACGGGTAAAGTAACAGATAAAGAAGGGAAATCACGCAGTTGGTATGCGACCTTTATTAACCGAACACCTTCCGCGAATGCGAGTATTACGATGTTATACACGCCAGAGCGGGGATCTACAGTCGGGTTCAAAGGAGGTACGGCGGTTGTGATGGAGAAAGGGATTGTCACCAAGAAAGTACCGAATACCGATGTAGCCATTCCGAAGAATGGCTCGGTGCTGGTCTTCACGGGAAATCAGAAATCTTCGTCGGATCGCTTCACCGTTGGATCAACTGTAGAGATGAATTATAAATACACCAATGCAGCAGGCAAAGAGATCCCTTGGCAAGATGTAGTCACCGCTGTGGGCGCAGGTCCGCGTCTGGTGAAAGACGGCAAAATTGCCGTAAATCCAACGAGTGAGGGCTTCAAGGATACCAAAATTCTCAATGCCTCCGGCGCAAGAAGCGGTATAGCCATAATGGCCGACGGTTCGGTTATGTTGGCTACCGTGTCAGGAGCGACGATCAAAGAATGGGCTGCTGTCATGCAGAAGCTTGGTGCCAAGGAGGCAATGAACCTGGATGGTGGTGCATCTTCTGGCATGTATGCTGGTGGCAAAATGCTTACTTCCCCGGGCCGCTTGTTAAGTAATACACTTGTTTTTGGTGGCTCTGTTCGTTAAAAGAAAGCTAATATGGGAGGTAGGATCAGATGACACTCACACATAACCGGAAGCCAGATGAAAGCAAAACGGCGGTATTAGCTGTAAACGTAGGGCAACTTCAGGCCTTGCCTGGCCAGAAGCGCGAAGTGATGAGCGGCATTGTGAAAAATCCCATATCCAGCCCGGTCTTCCTGTCATTCACCGGAATGACAGGGGATGCCCAGGCGGATCTCGAGCATCATGGTGGGCCTGATAAGGCAGTTTGTGTATACGATTACAGTCGTTATGCGGCGCTTGAACAACTGATGGATCGCAAGCTGGACTGGGGAGCTTGTGGAGAAAATCTGACAGTTGAAGGCTGTATGGAGGAAGAAGTCCGGATCGGTGATGTGTATGAATTGGGGGAAGCCACGGTACAGGTCAGCCAGCCAAGACAGCCTTGCTTCAAGCTTGGTGCACGGTATGATTACAAAGAGCTGCCTGTTTATTTTCAGGATAGCGGGCATACCGGATTTTATTTTCGGGTGTTGCAAGAGGGCGAGGTAACTCCTTCTGCAATATTCAGACGAATAAGCACGAACCCTGCATCAATGACCATTCTGGAAGCCAATCGAATTATGCATCAGGGGAAGCAGGATGCCGTTGCTATGCGTGCTTTGCTGGCCATTCCAACGTTAGCCGACAGCTGGAAGCAGACCTTATTGAAGCGATTGGTCAAGCTCGAAACTGCTGAACAGGATTAATTCATGCCCTCGTTTAGAGAACAGATTCGAAGATCCATTTTAATTTTAAACTACTTGGGAGAGTGACTAGCATGACGATTTTAGGCGCAATTGAAGCTGGAGGAACCAAATTTGTATGTGGTATCGGTACGGAAGAAGGAGAAGTTATTGAGCGCGTAAGCTTTCCAACGACGACACCGGAAGAGACGATGGCTCAAGTAATCGCTTTTTTTGAAGGTAAAGGTATTGAAGCTTTGGGTGTAGGTTCATTTGGTCCAATTGATCCGATTGAAGGAAGCCCGACCTATGGTTACATCACAACAACACCCAAACCGCATTGGGGTCAGTATAACCTGATTGGTAAGCTCAAGGAGCACTTTGATGTACCGATGACGTTCGACACGGATGTAAATGGTGCTGCACTTGGGGAAGCAACCTGGGGGGCTGCACAAGGCCTGGATAGCTGTCTGTATATTACTGTCGGAACGGGTATTGGTGCAGGCGCAGTTGTAGGTGGCAAAATGGTCCATGGATTGTCACATCCAGAGATGGGACACATCATTGTACGCAGACATCCTGAAGATACGTATGAAGGGTTCTGTCCGTATCATGGGGACTGTCTGGAAGGGCTTGCCGCAGGTCCTGCCATCAATAAACGTTGGGATCAACCGGCTTACGAACTGCCAGCCGATCACAAGGCCTGGGAGATTGAAGCACATTACCTGGCGCATGCTCTGATGAATTATGTATTGATCCTCACACCTCAGAAAATTGTAATGGGTGGCGGTGTGATGAAGCAGGAGCATCTGTTCCCAATGGTTCGCAGCAAACTGCAGGAATTGCTCGCTGGATACGTTCAGCATCCTGCACTTCAGTCCGAAATTGACCAGTATGTCGTTTCACCGGGACTTGGCGATAACGCAGGACTGTGTGGTTCGCTTGCGTTGGCCAAATTGGCTTTGAACAAGTAAATAGCTTTACAAACAAGCAGTTGACTAATTTTTCCATTGTGGTAATATTATGAGCAACAGCATAGCACGGTTAATGAGGAAGCACCTCTCTTGCATGGATTTTGCAGGAGAGGTGTTTTTTTGTTGCTTAATTTAGCACAAAACAGACTGTGTCGAGCTGAACTATTGAAGGAGGGACAAGAAATGGAAGTCATTTTCATGAACAGATTATCCAGAATGTCAGGTCAGAATGAAGAGCATGCGCAGTTGTGGATCGGTGAAGAAGAAGGAGCGTGGCATCTGGGATGGAGCCGATATGAGGAAGGAGATCGAACGGATGACATCTGGTATGCTGGCAGTTCGTGGGACGAGCTGTTACATGTTTATCGTCATCAGTTAGCCATACAGATGGGCGAAGGATATCGTCCGTTGCTGCAGGGTATGTTTCACGAAAATGATGATTTGAAGTCGCGCAGTTATGGCGGTCAACGTCTTCATTGTTACAGTGAATTATATGGCAATGAGGGGCTGTATATGGACCTATGCATATGGCGCAGGAAGAGAGCAGCGTCTGACAGGAAGGCTCCCTATTTTATTGCAACAAACCGGTTGTTACGCATGATCAGTGCATTTGTTCCACAAACCATCGATGAATTGATGCAACTGCCTGGCGTAGGAGAGAGCAAGGCTTCCGAGTACGGAGCTGAATGGTTGGAGCTTACGAATGGACTGGAACGTTCCACATCTTTTCCGCTAGAGTGGGTGTACTCGGTTCTGAAGGAACAAGAATATGAGAGCTGGTTGTACAAACAGAGAGAGCAGAAATACAAGCAGGAGCTAGACAGATTTACCACACGGAAGCAGGTACTTGAAGGGATGAAAGAAGGATATACGTTAGAGGAGATCGTGAATCGTTCCGGATTGTCCCGTCGGGAGCTAATTGAACTGTTAGAGGCACTGGATTTGGAGGGGTATGACACAGATTGTCTACTCGATGCGGAGCTTGCTGTCATGCCCGAAGATGAGCAAGAGGCGGTATGGAGCGCCTACGAGGAGCTGGGAGATACGTTTCTGAAGCCCGTGTTACATAAGGTGTATGGAGAAGAGAAGCCTGGCGGGAGCAATCTGGAGCAGGTCTACGAAAGACTGCGCATGATTCGCATCCGGTTTCGTCGTCACACAGAGACAGAGCAGAATGCAGGCTAGATTGGAAATAGAACGTTAGTTGTCATACAATAAACTAATTATAAAAAAGACGAAGCGTCTCCAAAAGTGGAGCGCTTCGTCTTTTGCTATTTCAAACCCAATCTTTTTTGCGGAAAATAAAGAACATGCTTAGGCCCAGCGTAACCATTAGGCCAATAACCACGAAATAACCATATTTCCAGTCCAACTCAGGCATGTTCGTGAAGTTCATCCCATAGATGCCAGTGATAACGGTCAGCGGCATGAACACCGTGGTAATGGCGGTGAACACACGCATGATTTCATTCGCCCGGTTGGCGATACTGGATTGGTAAGCTTCTCGTAAGTTCCCCATCAGGTCGCGATAAGTCTCAAAGGTTTCGGATATTTTCACAGCATTCTCATAAATGTCACTGAAATACTTTTGCAGTTGATCATCAATAAGACGCAGATCTTTTTTATTGAGTGTGTTAATGACCTCTTTCTGAGGTCCCAGCACTTTCTTCAGCCACAAAATCTCACTGCGCAACCCGATAATCTCATTCAGATGAGACTTCTTGGTGTGCATCAAAATGTCTTCTTCTAGCTTCTCGATACGCGCTTCAATTCGGTCACCTACGGTGAAATAATTATCAACAATCAAGTCAACCAGCAGATACAGCAGCTTATCCGGCGTACTAATTTCCTGTTCCCATAGGATCGGTTTCAATGTTCGCAATTCGCTAACTTTCTGTTTGGTCACACTGATAATAAAGTGTCTGCCAAGGAACAAGTTGACGGCACGTAAAAAAATCTCTTCATCATCAAAACGAATGCTATTAATAACAATAAAATAATGGCTCTCATAAATTTCAATCTTCGGACGTTGTTCTTCGTCACTCAAACAGTCTTCCACGGCCAGATCATGCATCATGAACAGCGGTTGAAGTACCGCCAAATCGTCTACGTCCGCATCAATCCAGTAAAACCCCTCCGCTGGTGGAGTCAGCGCCTGCTGAATGTCGTCCACCGGAATAAATACACCGTTATTTACCAACCGGATTTTCATTATTCATCTACTCCTTCTGCACCCGCCAAATGGGCGGATTTCATCAATATGGGCGCAAAAAGAACAGATCAGCCGGTCGGCAGCGGAGCCTGGAAGTCAGGACTGCGTTCGCTCTATAATCAAACGGAAGTAACGTCCCGCTGCCGGCATGCTGATATCAATTCTCTATGCAGTTTGTCGGAATTCGGCTGCCAGTCAGGCCTCGGGTCGCCATCCATTGAATATGTCACCTCTCACATAAGGGTTTATAACACTTGTCTAGTATACCGCTGGTACAGGGTCCTTTCAAGCGCAAAAATGTGTCGATTTCGCGCCCTGGAGCAGTGTATGACAACGGATGATGAACGGTTCCGATCCTGAGGAACAGACATTGAACTACACCTTGACGTGAGGGGATTAATGTCTTAAAGTAAAAGGTGAACCACACTAGTATTTACAATTGAATAAAGCGAAATCTTATCAAGAGTAGGTGGAGGGACTGGCCCGATGAAACCCGGCAACCGGCGGTATACCGCACGGTGCTAATTCTTGCAGCGACCAAGTGTCCAAGTGACACTGTTGTAACTGAGAGATGAGAGAGGCGCATATCTATTTACATATGACCTTTCTCGGAATCCGAGGAAGGTCTTTGTTATATGCACCGACTTCTCAGCAGTGATTTTCGCTAAGGAACTTGAGCTTGCCGCCAGCAATGTGGTTGCAATTCAGCGCCTGCAGGCAAGCTCATGGCAGCCTATAACTGTACGGATGCGAATCGTATCGATTCCGCAGTGGCTGCATCTATTTATGCACAAGGAGGAGTTAGAAACACCATGCCAATCAAAATTCCAGACACACTGCCTGCCAAGGAAGTACTTGCAGGAGAGAACATCTTTGTCATGGACGAGACATCTGCTTACCAGCAGGACATTCGTCCACTACGTATCGCTATATTAAACCTGATGCCCACAAAGGAAACGACAGAAACACAATTGCTTCGTCTGGTGGGTAACACACCAATTCAGGTAGATATCGTTCTGGTTCATCCGAAGTCTCATACGTCCAAGAATACTTCCCAGGAATATTTGGACTTGTTCTACAAAACCTTTGATGAGATTGAACACCGCCGTTTTGACGGCATGATCATTACAGGCGCTCCTGTAGAGCAAATGGATTTTGAAGACGTGAACTATTGGAAAGAAATCCAGGAGATCTTCGAATGGACCAAAACCAATGTGACTTCGACCATGCATATATGTTGGGCTTCCCAAGCGGGTTTATACCATCATTTTGGAGTTCCCAAAGTTCCATTGGATGAAAAATGTTTTGGCGTATTCTCACATACGATCAACAGATCCAATGTGCAGTTGCTGCGCGGATTTGATGAAGTATTCAACGTCCCTCATTCCCGCCATACGGAAGTGCGGCGTGAAGATATTGAAAAAAATGAAAACCTTGAAATATTGGCTGAATCTGAGGAAGCGGGTATTTTCCTGGTTGCTACCAAAGACGGCAAACAGATTTTTGCAACCGGACATGCTGAGTATGACCCTCTTTCATTGAAATGGGAATATGACCGTGATGCAGCTAAAGGCATGGACATTGCGCTGCCTAGACATTATTTCCCGAATGACGATCCTTCCCGTGTTCCCCCGGCCACTTGGCGGGCACATGCAAACTTATTATTCTCTAATTGGCTCAATTACTATGTGTATCAAGAGACACCTTACGATATTGGTCCGCAAATCTAATCGACATTACAGGAGGATGCTGCAATGGAAGACAATAAGTTGAAAATCGAAAGTCGATTGGCCCAAATTGGGTCTATCAATGAACCGGTAACGGGCGCCATTAATTTTCCGATCTATCAATCCACTGCGTTTCGCCACCCAAAGCTTGGACAAAGCACGGGATTTGATTATATTCGTACGACCAATCCAACTCGTAAAGTGTTGGAAGAAGCAGCGGCAGCGTTGGAATCCGGTGATGCAGGTTTTGCCTGTAGCTCCGGCATGGCTGCTTTGCAAACGATTTTCGCTTTATTTGGACAAGGGGATCATCTGATTGTATCGCTGGATCTGTACGGCGGAACGTATCGGTTGCTTGAACGCATCCTGTCTCGATTTGGTGTGACGGCAAGTTACGTAGATACCAATGACCTGGCAGCTCTGGAAAGTATTCGTCAGCCGAATACAAAAGCGGTATTTATTGAGACACCAACCAATCCACTAATGATGATTACGGATGTGGAAGCGGTATGCTCCTGGGCTAAGAGCCATAACTTGCTGACCATTGTGGATAATACACTACTGACTCCGTTCTTCCAGCGTCCAATTGAACTCGGTGCTGATATCATTATCCATAGTGCCACGAAGTATCTGGGTGGTCATAATGATGTACTTGCCGGATTAATTATTACCAAAGGGGAAGAATTGTCGGCCGAAATGGCATTCCTGCACAATTCTATTGGAGCAGTGTTGTCTCCAAGCGACTCCTATCAGCTGATGAAAGGCATGAAGACACTCGCTCTTCGCATGGAGCGGCATGAGTATAATGCTTTGACGATTGCCAAGTACCTTTTGGAGCACCCAGCCGTTAATGAAGTGTATCATCCTGGTTTGTCGGATCATCCCGGATTTGAAATACAGAATAAACAATCCAGTGGAAATACAGGCATTTTCTCTTTCAAAGTAAAGGATGCTCGTTATGTTGAACCGTTGCTTCGTCACATCAAACTGATTGCTTTTGCGGAAAGCCTCGGGGGTGTAGAGTCATTGATGACTTATCCTGCGGTACAGACCCATGCGGATATTCCGATTGAAATTCGTGACGCGGTAGGTGTAGATGACCGTCTGTTGCGCTTCTCTGTAGGGATCGAGCACGCCGAAGATCTGATTGCTGATCTGGGCAATGCACTCACAGCTGCACAGCAGGAGATAGAAGGGGGAACGCATCATGAGTGAGCAAAACAATAATGCTAACAATCATGAACGGAATGTTCATTCCGACCTGAAGTTCGATACCAAGCTGCTGCATTTCGGTGATGAAATCGATAAAACCACCGGGGCTTCCAGTGTGCCAATTTATCAGGCCTCCACATTCCATCATTTTGATATTTTTAATCCACCTCAACATGATTATAGTCGTTCCGGTAACCCGACTCGTCAGGCATTGGAGGATTACATTACATTATTGGAGGGTGGGGCACGCGGATTTGCCTATTCCTCAGGCATGGCTGCCATCTCCAGTGTGTTCATGATGTTCTCGGCAGGCGATCACATGATTGTGACGGAAGATGTATATGGAGGAACGTATCGACTGCTTACTTCCATTCTGAGCCGGATGCAGATTGAGACTACCTTTGTGGATATGACCAATATTGAGGAAGTAAAGGCAGCACTCAAACCGAACACGAAGGCAGTCTATATGGAGACACCATCCAACCCGACACTTCGGATCACGGATATTGCTGCAGTCACCTCCTGGGCACAGGAACATGAGTTAATCTCCATTCTTGATAACACCTTCATGACGCCTTATTACCAACGTCCGATTGAGCTCGGGGTGGATATTGTCGTACATAGTGCGACCAAGTTTCTTGGCGGACACAGTGATGTGCTGGCAGGTTTAGCCGTTGCTCGTACGGATTCATTGGGTACACAGCTAAAACAATTGCAGAATGGACTTGGAACCGTGCTCGGGGCTCAGGAATCCTGGCTACTGATGCGTGGTATGAAGACCTTGGGTGCGCGTATGGCACACAGTGAACAGAGCACAGCGAAGCTGGCTGCATGGCTTAGTGGACGCAGTGATATTACGGCTGTATTTTATCCGGGGCTGCTGGATCATCCCGGCCGTGAAGCTCATGAACGTCAGTCAAGCGGATACGGGGCAGTCGTGTCATTTGACGTTGGTTCAGGCGATCGGGCCAAGGCAGTACTTAATCGTGTGAAATTGCCAATTGTTGCCGTGAGTTTGGGTGCGGTTGAAAGTATCTTGTCTTATCCTGCAATGATGTCTCATGCGGCTATGCCGGCTGAGGTTCGCCGTGATCGGGGTATAACTGACGGATTACTGCGCTTCTCTGTAGGTCTGGAAGACATCGATGACCTGATTGCAGATCTGGATCAGGCACTTCAGGACTCGTAGGATCGAACAGTATTGAAACACGGGTGTTAGAGCCCGCTGAAAAAGAAATGAAATAGATAGCATATGTAAACATTTTTATTAATTTTTAAAGCACCTTCTCATAAGGTGCTTTTTTTCACATGTAACCTGTGTTACGATATGTGGAGTACAGAAATGCGATGTTGCCACCAAAACTTTCATCTATATGAGCAAGTTGGGACGGATCGTGATTATATTTTCTCTTCATGAGGGAGGCTTTTTTACGATGAGTACGGTAGACCGTATCTTAGATAAAGCCCTTCGGGGCGAACGTTTGGACTTGGAAGACACGATTCAGCTGTTTGAATCAAATGAAGTAGACAAAATCGGGGCCGCCGCCAATGTGATTGTAAAACGCATGCACCCCGAACCATACAGAACATTTGTAATTGGGCGTAACGTCAACTACACGAACGTGTGTGATGTGTACTGCCGTTTTTGTGCTTTCTACCGCAGACCTGGCTCTGACGAAGGATATGTACTTCCCGATGAAGTCATCTTCCAGAAGATTCAAGAAACCGAAGACGTAAATGGTACCGAGATTTTGATGCAAGGCGGAACGAATCCGAATCTGCCGTTTAGCTATTACACTGACCTGCTCAAAGCGATCAAGGAGCGTTTCCCTAATATTACGATGCACTCCTTCTCGCCAGCTGAAATTATGAAAATGGTTGAAGTGTCCGACGGTCTTACTTTGGAAGAGGTTGTACGTGCAATTCACGAAGCGGGACTCGATTCTCTGCCTGGTGGTGGTGCGGAAATCCTGGATGACCGTACACGCCGCAAAATCAGCCGTTTGAAAGGTTCATGGCGCGATTGGATGGATGTTATGCAGACAGCTCACCGTATCGGTATGAACACAACGGCAACGATGGTTATCGGCCTTGGTGAAACGATGGAAGAGCGCGCACTGCACCTGCTTCGTGTACGTGAAGCTCAGGATGAGTGCATTGCGAACAAGTATGATTCCGAAGGATTCCTGGCGTTCATTCCTTGGACATTCCAACCGGATAATACAAACCTGAAGCTGGAGCGTCAGACACCAGAAGAGTACCTGAAGACGGTAGCGATCAGTCGACTGGTGTTGGACAACATCAAAAACATTCAATCCTCATGGGTAACGATGGGACCTGAAGTCGGCAAAAAATCACTCGAATTTGGCTGCAATGACTTTGGTAGCACCATGATTGAAGAGAACGTGGTATCTGCTGCAGGCGCAACGTACAAAGTCAACATTGGTTCCATTACGCAACTGATTCGGGAGTCCGGTTATATTCCGGCACAGCGTAACACAAGATATGACATCCTGCGGACGTTTGATGAGAATAATGCCATTCAACAAGATTTTGTAATGCAGAACTAATATTTATTTTATAGTACATCACGCTGATGAATTGAATGGATAAGAATCATTCAGTCAGTTTGGATATGAAGTCCGTTGATTACTCTTTAAGGGGGAATCGGCGGACTTTTTAATTTCACTTCACACCAAGCGATTATTCACAGATCATCAAACAGTACATATTACGCATTTGGCGATATTTTAGTTTGAAATTCAACTGTTACAATGAAAGGACACGTGAGTAAGCAGACATGCTGGGAAGGGGCAGGCCGATGAATACAAGAAGACTTGGGAAGACGGAATTGGAAGTACCTGTACTGAGCTTTGGAGCATCCTCTCTAGGTTCAGTATTTCGTGATATTGACCGAGGTGAGGGTGTTCGTACGGTTCACGCCGCTGTAGATGCAGGGATGAACTATATAGATGTTTCGCCCTATTATGGATTAACGAAGGCTGAATCGGTGCTTGGAGAAGCCATCCGTAGTTTGCCACGTAGCTCGTTTACGTTGTCGACCAAGGCTGGACGTTATGGGGAGAATGCATTTAATTTTTCGCGTAAGCGGATACATGATAGTGTACAAGAGAGTCTGGATCGACTGCATACCGATTATATCGACATCCTGTTCTTGCATGACATCGAGTTTGTCCCGGCCGATATTATTATTGAAGAAGCTTTCCCAACCTTACTTCGCCTAAAGGAGCAGGGAGTCATTCGCCATGCAGGGATTTGTGGATTGCCCCTACCGTTGTTCGAGAAGGTTCTGCCACAGATCGATGCGGATGCGATCATCTCGTATTGTCATTATTCATTGAATGATACCTCATTATTGTCGTTATTGCCCTTGTTGGAAAAAAAAGAAATTGGCCTCGTCAATGCTTCGCCTCTTTCTATGGGCTTATTAAGTACAAGAGGAGCTCCTGCCTGGCACCCGGCAGATGATCGCGTGAAGCAGGTCTGCCTGCAAGCGGCGCGGTTCTGCGCGGAACAGGGCAGCGATATTGCGAAGCTTGCCGTGCAGTTTGCAACAGTCAATGAACGGATTCCAACGACACTGGTCAGCAGTGCAAGTGAACATAATATCCGCAACAATGCAGCCTGGATTGAGGAACCATTAGATCAGGAACTGTTATCGGAGGTACTCCGAATCCTGGCACCAATTCATAATGAGAGCTGGGCCAGCGGCCGTCCTGAATATAACATGAAGTCACAAGCATCATCGAAGGGGGAACAGGAATGAGAGCAGTTATATGTGAAGAAATAAATCGTTTGGCGTTGCGAGACATAGCTGAACCCGAAAGAACCGAGAATCAGGCGTTGGTTACTATCCGACGAATTGGTATCTGCGGCACAGATCTGCATGCATACAGAGGCAATCAGCCATTCTTTACCTATCCTCGTGTTCTGGGTCATGAACTGGCGGCTGTTATTGAAGAAATCGGTCCGAACGAGGCAGGATTACAGCCTGGGGATCAGGTAAGTATTATTCCGTATCTGCACTGCGGTCACTGTATTGCATGTCGCAGTGGAAAAACCAATTGTTGTGCGTCCATGCAAGTCATGGGTGTGCACGTAGACGGAGGCATGAGAGAAAAAATCAGCGTGCCTGTCTCACATCTGCTCTCAGCAGAAGGTTTGACGCTGGATGAGACGGCAATGGTAGAACCATTAAGCATTGGAGCCCATGCCGTCAGAAGAGCGGGAATCAAGTATGGTGAGCATGTGGTTGTGATTGGAGCTGGCCCCATTGGATTGGGTGTGATGGCATTTGCCAAACAGGCGGGGGCGCGTGTTATTGCCGTTGATCGTAATCTGGACAGGCTGGAGCTTAGCCGGACTTGGGCTGGAGCGGATGACCTGGTACAGGCCAATGAACATTCTGTACAACAAGTGGCTGAAATTACGGGAGGCGACTATGCTACAGCTGTCTTCGATGCAACAGGTAACGTGAATTCGATGAATGAGGCGCTTCAATATGTTGCTCATAGTGGTCAACTTATTTTCGTGGGACTGGTGAAAGCGGATATTACCTTTCATGACCCCGAATTTCACAAGCGGGAGATGAGTATCTTGGGCAGTCGAAACGCAACCCGTGAAGATTTTGAACAAGTCCTGTCGACCTTGCGTCAAAAGAAATTAAGCATGGATGGGTATATCACACACCGAGTGGAATTTGATGAGTTACCTACTGCAATAGATCAATGGTTATTGTCAGATTCACATGTAGTCAAAGCCATCGTTGAGCTATAATAACAAGTAAGTCTGATAACAGAAAAAAACGCTCTCTGACCTTACTGGACAATACTGTCCATTCATAAGGGAAGAGAGCGTTTTTTGTAAGTTGAATTAAAATTACACGATAACGAAGAGGACAGAAAAAACCTGAATAAGCGAAGCGTTCGCCTTTATCCCCGGATTTTTCCCTTCAGAAAAGGGAATCGAAAAAATCTGGGGATAACAGCGATTGGAAGGTTGTTCTGTCATCGTAGTGTCAGTGTAAATATCTTTAGTTCAACTTACATGAGCTATTATTTTTCCGGATTTGTCACAATACCTGCATGTGGATCAATATGACGCACAATGGATTTGAGCCAGATCATTTCGAGGAAATGAATCTCATAGTAGAGTGCTCCCGGAATGTGTTGGATCCAACCTTCAGCGACAGCAGGATGCCCTGGATCCGTTGAAGCAGCCAATGTTCCAGGTTCACGGCGCAGCCGTTTACGGATGGCTTTTTCAACTTGAGCGCTTTGCGTGGTTAAAATACATATTTTGCGCTTAGCTGTGAATCCGCGGAATGCAATATACACCATTTCATATGCAATGAGATAAGCAATTACCGAGTACATCGCTTGATCCCAACCGAAGACAACACCAGCGGCGGTTAGAATCAACAAGTTGAGCAGCATGATTATTTTTTCGATAAGCATCCGTTTCCCGCTAAATACACGTTCAGGTGGACGGGAGGACGGATCACCGATTTCCAGCGTATCCAGTGTCCCACCATACCGCACGACTAGACCGATTCCTAGACCGAGACATAATCCGCCAAACATGGCGGCAGCCAGCGGGTGCTCGACAAGCGGCGGCATGGGATGAAGCACAATGGCACCAATCGAAAAGACAACCAAACCCAGAACAGTGACCAGTACGAATTTCTTTTGCACGAGTCTATAGGACAGAAAGATAAACGGAACGTTGAACAAAAACAGGAACAAACCAATCCTCATTTCGGTCCAGTGGGCGAACAACGAAGAGATACCTGTAATGCCTCCAATAATGATCTTATTGGGATGTAGAAACAATTCAAGTCCCACGGAGGCCAGAATTCCACCCGCGATTACAAACAATAAATTCAACATGCGACGGGCAGATGATAATCTGGTCTTGGCGGTTTGTGGCACCGGATTAGCCGATATCAGAGGTGCTTTCATAGGTCATCCTCCTTAGTGCGGCTTTCGAGCCATTCTCCCTGGGTTAGTCACAGAAAGATCGGCATAAGAGCCGCGAAGTACGTTAGTGTGTCTGTTCTGTACAGACATAAGGAATTATCCTTCTTTCTGTAGAACCTTTGGTTCTTCTTTCTTTTTCCGAGGATCCTTGAACTTGAATATTTTATCCAATAAACGGAATACATGTTTGGACTCTTTGGTTAATAAAGGACCCAGAATGGCCAGAATTAGGACATAGAGCGCGGCAAACGGTTGAATCATTGGCAACAGTCCTCCGGCTTTACCCATGTTGGCCAAGATGATGGAAAATTCACCCCGTGACACAATGGTTAATCCAATATTCGCCGATGCTTTGGGCGATAGTCCTGCACTGCGTCCGGCCATCATACCTGCCAGGAAGTTACCGAACAATGTAATAACAACTGCAATCAGAGCTAACCATACGGCTTCGCCACCCAAGGACAACGGATCAATAGACAATCCAAAGCTGAAGAAGAAGATTGCTCCGAAGAAGTCACGGAACGGTAGAATCAAGTGCTCAATCCGTTTCGCGTGTTCTGTTTCAGCAAGCACCAGACCAACCAGTAATGCACCAATCGCTTCGGCAACATGAATGGTTTCAGAGAAGCCGGCTACCAGGAACAAGGCTCCGAATACAACGAGAGAGAATAGCTCATTCGATCGAATTTTAAGCAATTTGTTTAGTAGCGGTGTTGCTTTGCGTCCAAGGATAATCACGATAAGCATGAATCCGAGAGCAATAAGTGCGGACATGATGACGCCTCCGATGGAGGATGAATCACTAAGCACAAGTCCGGACAAGATCGAGATATATACAGCGAGGAATACATCTTCGAACATAATAATACCCAATATCATCTCTGTTTCAGGATTGGCCGTTCGTTTCAAATCCACGAGTACCTTGGCCACGATGGCACTGGAAGAGATGGTAGTTATACCTGCGATAATAAGTGCTTCTGCAACTGGGAAACCGGACATAAAACCGAATATTAATCCCAGCGTGAAGTTAATCCCAATATAGATAGACCCGCCGACTGCAATGGATTTACCCGATTTGATCAAACGACCAACCGAGAATTCCAGCCCTAGATAGAAGAGCAGGAAGAGAATACCAATGCGGCCCATAAACTCAATAAACGGCTGACTTTCAATGAAACGGAAGTCCAGATGCCAGATTTTCATAGCATGTGGCCCAACAGCCATCCCGATCAGAATATAAAACGGAACGACCGAAAATCTTAGTTTTGCCGATAAAAGGCCGGCTGCCGCAATGAGCACAAGGGCCAGACCTACTTCGAATATCAAATGATCCATCTATTTACCCCCTTCCAGTCAGGAGGAGGGATTTAAACAGTTTCTGCTGATTGCGTTCGCCAACGGCTACTACCGTGGACTCTGCACTAATCACGACCTCCGGACCGGGGCTGATATGTTTTTTGTGATTCTTCTCTACAACGGCAATAACCGTTGCCCCTGAGTTTTGACGTACGTCCAGTTCACCAATAGATTTACCGATACATCCGTAGGATGGCTCGATTTTGTACCATTCAATAATCAGATCGTCAAACGTTACTTCAATATTTTCAAGCTGCTTTGGTTTATAGGTCAATCCACCAACGATGGCAGCAATCTGTCTTGCTTCATAGTCATCAAGTGTAATCATGGAGATGCTTTGGTCTGGATCATCGTACTCAAAATGGTACATTTCCCGGCGACCGTCATCGTGAATAATGACAATAATTTTATCTCCACTGCTCGTTTCAATCTGAAATTTCTTGCCGATTCCCGGCAAATCTGTTTCGCGTACATCCATGGATAGTATGCCTCCTTAAATTGAGGGCTGGCCACAGAAGACAGGCTTATTTCCCGAAAATAGAATGAACAGCTGAACTTAGGAACATTAAATGATGCGGGTAAACAGAGCCAGGGACTTCTGACACACAGCCTTGTGTTGTGAATTTTTAATGAAAATGGGGATAACAAAATAGATGCTAACAAATAGGTGTTGCCAATGAGGCTGATCGATATCTAACATTTGCTAAAAGGGTTAAAAGTTATGCACAAGCACACCGTCTATCAGACAGAGGTGTCTCCATGCAAAGCAACCTAAAATACGGTGTAAAGGCTAGTTAAGAGCGTTCACGTATTTTGGTGCTATAGGGGTGGGAGATACATACATACTGGTGAATTTGATGGGTAGCAGAAATAATCTGCGTTTAAACAGACAAATCAACGGTTTAAAGGGTAGACGCGGTGTAGGAATTCGCAGCATTAGCAACAAAGCGAGCACAAGAAAGACAGGTTTGTTATGCGTGACCGCAATCAACTTCGACATGACTTGTGGGTATTTGCGAATGGCAGGTTTCTGCTGAGACTCCAATGTGTGGACAAGCACTTCCTTGTTGGAAGTCGTCTCAACGGTTACCTCGACAGCGGATTCCGACTGCATCGGAATAGGGAAGGACAACGCTTGGAATACGCACAAAATGATAATAAAAGCGTAACGGAGTATTCTTGGTTGTTGTCTCATTTTGGCTTCCCCCCTTTTCCGTGAAACATA
This sequence comes from Paenibacillus sp. 276b, assembly GCF_900107875.1. NCBI lineage: Bacteria > Bacillati > Bacillota > Bacilli > Caryophanales > Paenibacillaceae > Paenibacillus > Paenibacillus sp. 276b. The sequence goes on from NZ_FNRR01000002.1 coordinate 988,686, forward strand.
CTGTTATAAAAATAATAACACATTTTTGTCTTAACTCCAAACAGATTGATAATATACTGAGAAATCATGACACGCTTTCCATCAATCCGCTTCGTATATCCCTATCAGCCTTGCCATATACTTTGAACAGGAAGGAAAGGAGTGATTCTTATGGAACTGTTCGCCGTATGGACCGATGTATCAGGGCAGGAGGAAGCGGATCAATTTTATCGTTGTGTGAAGGAAAAAACCAAAGGTTTACATATAAGCAAAAGAGGATTTCGGCTCACCTTCAAACATAATGACGGAAGAGCGGCCTGGGTATGCAGAGGCAATGAGAATCACGCTGACTTCCAGCAGTGGCTGCCTCAGATCAGTGATTTGCTTGCCACTGGACTTGCAGATTACATCATGGATACACGTGAACGTATTATGGTGGAAGAGATGATCTCAAAGGCCTGCTCAGTCATGGATGAACATGAGGTGGAGAAGGTAAATCGGATTTGCATGCCTTTATTATTCAATGGGGACTTGGATCAGCCAGGCCTGCGCGAGCGTCGCCGTACCACTTTGGCCAATGGTTTGAAGCAAGATTTGGAAGAGGTGCATTTTTTTAATCTTGAAGGCATTCTTAATTTCCGGATTCGGCCATATAAGCAGGAACTTCATGAGCTGGTAGAATATGCGCTGGATGAATTCTGGATGGATCGTCAATATGAAGAGTTTATGGGGCTACTCAAATATTTTGTGTTCTTTCAGGAGGCGAAAGTACCTCTTGTGCATTTGATACACAAAGGTTTGCATGAATTTCAAGTATTGGATGCTGCGCTTAATGTGCTGCCCGTACAAAAGGATGAACAGGTCGTTGTAGAGATGCCTGGACTTGAATTGGAAATGGATATCGAAGACATGATCGTGAGTACGCTGATCTCCATCTCGCCTGAAAAGGTCATGCTGCATACACGCACTCCAGATCTGCCTATCATCTCTACGATCCGTCAGATCTTTGAAGACAAGGTGCAATTATGCCATCATTGCCCTGAGTGTGAAGTGCTGCGCTCCGGATTGTTGACAGGTCTTGACGCAAGTGATATCGGCAATTATAATAACTGTTGATCCATGATATTTATTTGAGGTTGTTATGGAACAATAAACAAAAGCTTTGACAAAGACAAGAACCATACGCACGGTCAGTGCAGAGAGAGGGGACTAGGCTGAAATTTCCTCCGGATGCCACGTTTGGTTTACCCCTTTGTAGCTGCAGTTTTGAAAATGGATATAAATATTGCCTCTATAATACAGGTAGTCATCCATGAGTAAGGATATGCCGGGTCATGCCCGTTACCGTCATGCCAATGAGGGCTGTACTTCCAATACGGATGAAGCAGCTGAATTAGGGTGGAACCACGAGAGTATACAACACTCGTCCCTTTGCCGGGACGGGTGTTTTTTGCGTTCCTTTGCAAAAATTGCAGGAACAGCAATAGATTATCCATCCATGATCATGGATGGACAGAGGTTGAATTTACAGGAGGAATGAGACAAATGGCAGTTAACATTAAACTACCCGATGGTTCGGTTCGTGAGTATGCCGACGGAAGCAGCATTGAAGATGTGGCCGCTTCGATCAGCAGCGGACTTCGCAAAAATGCCGTAGCCGGCAAACTGGATGGAATCGTGGTGGACTTGTCCACAACACTTCATGAGGGAGCATTGGTGGAGATCGTAACACTGGATTCACCAGAAGGCCTGGAAGTGATGCGTCATAGTACAGCTCACTTGCTCGCTCAAGCTGTGAAGCGTTTATATGGAAACAAAGAGGTACATCTCGGCGTTGGTCCTGTCATTGAAGATGGTTTCTACTATGATATGGATCTGGAACAACCTCTCAATCCCGAAGATCTGCAAAAGATCGAGAAGGAAATGGAACGTATTGTTAATGAGAACTTGCCGATTGTACGTAAGGAAGTTAGCCGCGAGGAAGCGATCAAAATCTTCGGAGAAGTGGGCGATCCTTACAAGCTCGAATTGATTCGTGACTTACCAGAAGACAGTGTTATCACTATTTATGAGCAAGGTGAATTCTTCGACTTGTGTCGTGGACCACACGTACCATCCACCAGCAAAATCAAAGTATTCAAACTGATGAATGTTGCCGGTGCTTACTGGCGTGGAGACAGCAAAAACAAAATGCTGCAACGTATTTACGGTACAGCTTTTGTGAAAAAAGCACAGCTTGATGAGCATTTGCACTTCCTGGAAGAAGCTCGTAAACGGGATCACCGTAAACTGGGTAAGGAACTCGAAATCTTCACATTCTCCCAACTGGTTGGACAAGGTCTGCCAATCTGGTTGCCTAATGGTGCCAAGCTGCGCCGGACGTTGGAGCGTTATATCGTGGATTTGGAAGAGAGCCTCGGATATCAGCATGTGTACACACCGGTGCTGGGTAATGTTGAATTGTACAAAACATCAGGTCACTGGGAGCACTATCAGGATGACATGTTCCCGAAAATGGTTATGGACAATGAAGAACTTGTTCTTCGTCCGATGAACTGTCCTCACCACATGATGGTGTACAAGTCCAGCATGCACAGCTACCGTGATCTGCCGATCCGGATTGCCGAGCTTGGCATGATGCATCGTTACGAAATGTCGGGCGCGTTGACAGGTCTGCACCGTGTACGTGCGATGACGCTGAACGATTCTCATATATTCGCACGCCCGGATCAGATCAAGGAAGAGTTCGCTCGTGTTATTGAGCTGATTCAAACGGTTTATAAAGATTTCGGCATTCACGAATATCGTTTCCGTCTGTCCTACCGCGATCCTCAGGATACCGAGAAATACTTCCAGAATGACGAGATGTGGGAAATGTCCCAACGCATGCTCCGTGAAGTTGTGGAAGAACTCAACCTTCCATTCTATGAAGCAGAAGGCGAAGCGGCATTCTATGGTCCAAAACTGGATGTTCAGATCAAGACAGCACTGGGCAAAGAAGAGACATTGTCTACCGTTCAATTGGACTTCCTCTTACCAGAGCGGTTTGAGCTTGAATATGTGGGAGATGATGGGCAGAAACATCGTCCGGTCGTTATCCACCGCGGTGTAATCAGTACGATGGAGCGTTTCACTGCATTCTTGCTGGAGAACTTTGCAGGGGCTCTGCCACTGTGGTTGTCTCCTGTACAGGCGAAGGTTATTCCTGTATCCGGCAACTTCGACGACTACGCACGTGAAGTGGAAGCGAAACTGAAACGTGCAGGCATCTCTGCTGAAGCGGATCTGCGTAACGAGAAGCTTGGTTATAAAATTCGTGAAGCACAGCTTGAGAAAATGCCTTACATGTTCGTCGTTGGTGAAAATGAACGTAATGCAGAGGGTGTATCTGTGCGGAAACGTGGAGAAGGCGACCTCGGCATGAAACCTGTGGACGAAATTGTAGCCCAGCTCAAAGAAGAGATTGCAACAAGACTGGTGTAATCCTGAATTGTGGGTTCTATAATAGAAAACCGTTTGAATCATATTGGAGTAAATCCAAGGGTTCAGACGGTTTTTTTTGTTGTTTTCTGGTTTTCTGACATCCGGTTTAAAAGCCTTAATAGGTGAAAAGTATAGAATTTTTTCATTTTGGAAAACCTTTGCAGTAAGGGGGAGGTTCTATAATGAAAAAGCAATTCTTAATTCAAAAGAAAAACATAAGGTTCATCATCTCTTGTTGTGTAATGTTCGCCGGAGTAGTCTTGGGCTGGAATCAGGTAGAAGCATATACCTTCGAAGAGGAAAATGAAGTCATGTATGTGGAGAATCAGCACAGCGAAACTTCAGGAGAGCTTGAAGGCGTACATTCTGAAACGGCAGTTTATGAATACAGCGATCAGGCTCAGCTCACAACCTTGGTCTATATGGGGTTTTTATGGTCTCCACAGCCTATTGTTATTCTACGGCCGGAAGTTCCGGAGAAGCAGACCGGAGTTGACCCATCCATGCCGGTGCTCGCTCCGCGTACAGAACAGGTGTTGGACACGCATAAAGTGACGGCTACCGGATACACTGCAGGTGTGGAATCAACCGGAAAAGGCCCAAAACATCCTCAATACGGAATCACGTATTCAGGTGTAAAGGTGCGCCGTGATAAAGAAACGGTCTCAACGATTGCAGCTGATCCGAAGCTGTTCCCACTGGGTTCCATTTTATATATTCCCGGTTACGGTTACGGCATCGTTGCAGACACGGGCTCGGCGATCAAGGGCAATAAAATTGATCTTTATTTCCCTACCACAAAGCAAGTGTATAAAGAATGGGGCAAAAAGGACGTCGAAGTACAGGTGATCAAACAAGGTGCTGGAAAATGCACTGAAAAAATGCTGGAAGAATTATCAGAAGCCATCGATGTGTACAAATCCGTACCCGATTCATGGCTGGACAAGGCCGTATAATGATGATGAATTTTAATACATGAATAACGCACGCGCACTCTTCACATAATACTCTCTGGGGACGAACCCCGCGTTGCAGACATGCAATGTAAATATGAAGAGAGAGGTGATCGTCGTGGCTAAGAAATCTCAAGGTTCACAAACGCCAAACGAGAAGTACAATGCAGAGTTTGGAGAAGAGAATGCAGCAAGCAAAGTGAAACAATCGCACCAAAACAAAGTGAAGGATAACTTCCAAACACCTGATGAAAAATACAATGCTGAGTTCGGTACTGAGAACACAGGCAAATCACAAAAGTAAATCAATGCACAGACACCTTGGAGTATTTCTCCAGGGTGTTTTTAATATTTTACATAAATACCCTTCCGTCTCGGTCTGGAGACTGAGATCAATTCCATCTGCCGCCGCTGTTAACCAATCCTTGTCTGATGTAAACTGGATACAGAATACAGACAAAGGAGACATGAGCGATGAAACGATCTACGCGGGACCGCTGGTGGGTTGGCATTCCTCTTATTGCGATTGGCGCAATAATATTGTTCAGGCAATTGGGATATGACATAGATATCGGATACATGTTCAGAACATATTGGCCGTTATTTTTGATTTGGTGGGGTGTAAAAGGTATAACCGAAATTCGGCGTAATGGGAGTCATGCATTGATTGGACCGGCCATTGTACTGGCGATTGGTGGATACTTCTTGGCACGCAATCTGGGGTGGATTGATTATTCCATGGGCGAGTTCATTCGCTACCTAATTCCGGTAATGCTGATTGGTGGGGGATTGTTCGTTCTGATCGGACCCCGTCGTCGTGACCGGAAACACCATGACCAAGTACCACCGCCTCCACCGCCGGAGCCACCTTATAAGCCATTGTCCCCTGAGGACCTGGAAATGCCGTCTTCGTTTGATGAACAGTTCGAGAAAACATTTGGCAAACCGGAACAGGAACACAAGAATGATTCACATGGCTCATTCTATACAGATAAGGAAGACCCTAAAACACACGGACATCAACACCATCATAAACATCAACATCAACATCATCATCACAAGCATAAAGGTTACGGTTCAAGTAAAAAGGAATATGGAACATTTGATAACGATGACCACTATGATGATGATCCGAATTACTATGGTGGCCATGGGAATACAATTAACAAATCGGCATTTATCGGTGATATGTATATGGGACAGGAAGTGTTCTCCCTGAAACCGATGAATATTTCGGCATTTATTGGCGATACGGTGATTGATTTGACGAAGGCGCAAATACCTTACGGTGAGACGAAAATTAACATTTCCTCTTTTATTGGGGATGTGAAGGTATTTGTTCCTGAAGATATGGATCTCGGTGTGACTGTGACGACAAACTCGTTTATTGGGGACATGTCGCTGTTAAATCAAAAACGGGGTGGATTCCTAAGCAGTGCTCAGGCTGAAACGGCGCATTATCGCGAAGCAGGAAAAAAAGTACGGATTGTCGTTAGTGTGTTTATTGGAGATGTCAAAGTGAACAAGGTGGGTTAACGCATGATTCGAACGATTCTCAAAGCAAATAAGTGGGAACTGATGATGTATTTTGCGCTGACCGGACTCATTACTTTGGGCGGGTTTTACTTGCTGTACGGGGAAGTGCTGATGGGAACAGGGCGTCAGCGTGCGTGGACCTATGTTGCTGTTGTACTCCTGGCTACCGTAATCACGGGCTATATTGCCGCCTTACGGCTTCAACGCAAGATTGATCTTCTGGATCTCAACATGCTGAAAGTGTCTAAGGGCAATCTCGCTGTTCGTATGCCTGAGGCAGATGATGCCTCCTTCGGACGGGTATATCAGGAATTCAATGTCATGATGGATTCGATTGAGAAAAAAATGAGATTGCTTCAGCGGCTTGGTGAGCAGGAAGTCATTGAAAAGGAACAGGCATCCGAACGCGCTGTGATTGAAGAACGAAAAAGGATGGCAAGAGATTTGCATGATACGGTCAGCCAGCAGCTTTTTGCCATGCATATGTCGGCTTCTTCCTTACCACGTTTGCTGGAGATGAATCCCGAGCATGGTAGCAAAGTGTTGGAGCAACTTATTCAGATGTCGCATATCGCACAGCGGCAGATGCGTGGGCTTATCGCTCAGCTTCGCCCAGTGGAGTTGGAGGGAAGGAATCTTGGCGAAGCGCTGGATAGCTGGTTCCCGGATTATTGCAGGCAGAATGGTTTAAAAGGAGTGAAAGAGCTGGAACTGGATGGCGGAATTTCCGATGCCATCGAGCACCAGCTGTTTCTTGTTATTCAGGAAGCGGTCGCTAATGTGGTAAAACATGCGGAAGCGGGTCTGGTCAGCCTGTCCATACGAGAGAGTGAACATCAGATCAGCATGAGCATTAGCGATGACGGTCAGGGGTTTTTGCAGCAAGCGGAACGGCCTGGTTCATACGGATTATCAACGATGCGTGAACGGGCAGAGAAGCTTGGGGGTCAGGTTCAGATTATATCGAAGCCGGGAGCGGGGACGACGGTGCGGGTATTCATCCCGAAATTCCCGAAAGAACCAGAGGGGGAAACGGAATGAGCGAAATAATAAATGTAATGATTGTGGATGATCATGATATGGTGCGGATGGGGTTAAAAACGTATCTTATGCTGGAGCCTACATTTCATGTGATGGGGGAAGCGGGTAACGGACAGGATGCATTGAATCAGCTGCGCAAGCTGGGAGAAAACGAACTGCCTGACCTGATCCTGATGGACTTGATGATGCCGGTAATGAATGGCGCGGAAGCGACACAAGCGATTATGACCGAATTTCCGGGGATGAAAATTGTGATGCTGACCAGTTTTCTGGAGGATGACCTTGTGGTACAAGCGATTGAAGCCGGTGCCGTCAGTTATGTGCTGAAGACAGTATCTGCTGAAGAGTTGATCTACGCTCTGCAAGGAGCATACCGAGGTATGCCTGTAATGACAGGCGACGTATCACAGGCATTGACCCGTGGCATCAGGCAGCGCACAGCAAGAGAGAACGAATCCGGCCTGACGGAACGGGAAAAGGAAGTGCTTTTGCTGATTGCAGAGGGCAAGACCAATAAGGACATCGGGGAAGAACTACATATTAGTATCAAAACCGTCAAAACTCATGTGAGCAATCTGCTGATGAAATGTGAAATGGACGATCGGACACAGCTGGCAATCTACGCTCATCGTCAGGGCTGGGTGAAGAATAAGGGTTAGAATGCAGATTTGGCGGGAAAAATGTTCTATAACAGCGTGCTTTTATCTCCTTTTTAATTGTTTTTAAGGTACGGTTAAGGTTTAAAGTACAAAATAAGGACAGTTAAAGAATATCTCTTGCGAAGAAGAGATTGGGAGGTAGAGAGGCATGGACGAACGTAATTACAGAGCGAACCGTCAAGACGAGGAAAATGAAACTAAACAAGCGGAGAATCGCAATTCATCAGGGACGGACGATTCCTCCTATTATTATTCTTACGGACCTTTTCAGTCCGTGAATCAGGAAGATACAGCAAGTCATAATGGGGAACATAATCAACGTGAAGAAGGAAATGTAGAGATTACAAGACCTGAACCCGTGAAGCCCGTACCTACTTACTACAGTAATTACAATAACGAATCATCTGATCAAGCTAATACGTCCTCCAGAGGGGGCGGCGGCAATGGTTCAGGCAACGGAGGAGATCAGGGGAACGGCGGCAAGAACAATGGGAATTGGAATTATAATAACCGTCGGCCACGTTCTTCCGTAAGATCGCTCCTGTTCTCTTTTATCGCCGGTATGCTGGTCATTACAGTGCTGATGTATACAGCGGACAGAACAAACATGTTTACACCACAGGAAGCGCTGACAAGTGCAGACAATGAAAGCTCCAGTCAGTCATCTTCTCCTACTAACTCAGGCAGCAGCAATAACGTGACAGCGTCATTACTGCCAACGGGCAAAGAGGATGTATCCTCTGTAGTAACCAGTACAAGTCCGGCTGTCGTCAAAATCGAAACACTTGCCAAGCAGTCTACACGCAGCAGCAGCCAGGGTGGTTCTACGATGAGCGATCCATTGTACCAATACTTCTTTGGTAACGGAAGCAATGGTGGAACAGATAGCTACCAAGGCCAAAATAATCAGCAGCAACAGCAACAAAGCAGCAATCAGTTGGTTCCACTTGGCATTGGTTCCGGATTTATTTTTGACAAAGAAGGCTACATCTTGACGAACCAACACGTGGTTCAGGGTGCAGATGTGATTCAGGTAACGCTGGAGAACAACAGCAAACCGTATGAAGCAAAATTGCTGGGAAGCAGCTTCGACCTTGACCTTGCCGTATTGAAAATTGAGAAAAACAGTGGCGATGATGCTTTCCCTGTCGCTCCACTGGGCGATTCTAACAGTACTCAAGTTGGTGAATGGCTTGTAGCTATTGGTAACCCGGAAGGATTTGAACATACAGTTACTGCAGGTGTGTTGAGTGCGAAAGAACGTACCATCAGCATTCCGGACGAAGAAACCGGCAAAACTCGTGAGTACAGCCACTTGTTACAAACGGATGCTTCCATCAATCCTGGTAACTCCGGTGGACCATTGCTTAACCTGAATGGTGAAGTCATTGGTATGAACGTTGCGGTTAGCGCGGATGCCCAGGGTATTGGGTTTGCCATTCCTTCGAGTGTAATCTCGGATGCGGTTAAATATTTGAAAGAAAATAAAGAAGTTCCCAAAGAGCCCGTACCGTTCATTGGTGCATCTCTGATGGCCCTTACGCCTGAAGTGGCTAAACAGATGGGAACGGATATCACTGAAGGTTCAGTTGTAGCCAGCACGATCTATCAATCCCCTGCTTACCAAGCAGACCTGCGTGCTTATGACATCATCACAGGTGCCAATGGCACAGCATACAGCACAAGTCAGGATTTGATTGATTTCATCAAGAAACAGGAAATTGGCAGTGAAGTGACACTGAATGTTGTTCGGGACGGTAAAAAAATGGATGTGAAACTCAAAATCGGCAACAAAAACGATTATGATACTACACAAACGACGGATCAACAGCAACAACAACCATAATGCCGAATTATGGGTTATAGAATAAGGTTTAGAAGAGCGGAAGGGTTCGAGGGCCCTTTCGCTTTTTTTGCACTATATTCGTTTGTACTCCATCAAGGTCTGACTCGCAAAGCAACAAGGTGTTTGGAAAGATGCAGATTGCGCTTTTGGCTGTTACAATAAGATTAAAACGTTAAGGGATAAAGGAGAAAGACCATGCGCTCAACTATTCTGATTGTTGATGATGATGAAAAAATCGTTTCCATGCTTCGGCGGGGACTTGCTTTTGAAGGATATGAGGTACAGACAGCTTCGAATGGGGCGGAGGGCCTCAGTAAGCTGATGGATAAAGAGCCGGATATCGTGGTTCTTGATGTCATGATGCCGCAAATTGACGGGTTTGAAGTATGCCGCAGACTCAGAGAAGCGGGGAGCAAAGTGCCCGTGCTAATGCTCACTGCCAAAGATGAAGTACAGAGCCGGGTAATTGGGCTCGATACAGGTGCAGATGATTATCTCGTGAAGCCGTTTGCGCTTGAAGAACTGTTGGCTCGTGTCCGTGCCTTATTGCGTCGTAAAGCGGATATAGCAGACACGCCTGATAATCGACTTATGTATGAGGATATTATTCTGGATAATGATTCTCGTGAGGTGTTGCGTGACGGTCAGCGTCTGGAACTGACTGCCAAGGAGTTCGAATTGCTGAATCTGTTCATGCAAAATCCGAAACGTGTGCTGTCCCGTGATCTGATTATGGATAAAATCTGGGGTTATGATTACAGTGGTGAATCCAATGTGCTCGAAGTGTATATTGCCATGCTCAGACAAAAAACCGAAGAATACGGCGGCAAACGTTTGATCCAGACGATCCGGGGAGCCGGCTATATTTTGAGGGGTGACTCCTGACATGTCCATTCGGTTAAGATTAACCGCGTGGTATTCAGGCATCTTGGCAGCCGTACTCATTTTTTGGGGAGTTGTGATCTACGCTTTTGTTTATTTTAATACGTATCAAGAAGTGGAACAGCAACTGAAAGATAAAAGTGAACGAATTACGAATCAGATTGGTGTCAATCCGCTCTCACAGTCGCTGGACCTGGACCCTTTTACGGAAAGTCAGCTTCAGGAAGCTCAGATATACATCCAGTTGTGGGACTACCAGAGCAGATCTGGTAAAATCTCAGGCAATATGGAGAAACTTCAGATTCAATTTCCCGTTGTGAAATCCAATGAGATCCAGAAAAAGCGTGGGATATCCAAGATCTATGTCAATGGGACCCCTTTCTTGGTGAATCAACAGCCCTTGTCTCTTCAGGGGACCAATGAAATAAGGGGGCTCCTTCAAGTCGGTGCTAATGTTAGTTCCCAGGAACGATTGCTGGAGGCTCTGCGAAATATTCTGGTCTTTGGCTGGCTTGTAGCGATGGCGCTTGCCATTACTTCGGGTCTGATTCTGGCTCGTAAATCGATGCGTCCGCTCGTCAATGTGATTGATGCCGCCAATCAGATTCAATCCGGGGATGACCTTAGTGTGCGTATTCAATACACAGGTCCCAAGGATGAGATTGGGCGTCTGATTGAAACAGTAAATAATATGCTTGAACGAACAGAGCTGTCATTCCGCGGGCTCGAGGAGACGAATAAAGCTCAGCGCAGATTTGTATCTGATGCTTCACATGAGCTGCGTACACCGCTGACCACGATCCGTGGCAATGTGGACTTCCTTAAGAAGCTGTGGGATCAGGAGAGCACGGACCGACCGAATCTGGACGAAGAAACGGTTAAACAAATGTCGCTTGAAGCGATAGAGGACATGGCGGATGAAGGCAAACGCATGAGCAGACTGATCAGTGACATGTTGTCTTTGGCCAGAGCCGATACAGGACAGAAAATCGAACTGAATCCGATCCCGTTGCAGATTCTGGTGCAGGAAGTGGCTCGCAGATCGCAATTCCTTGATCACCAGGCTGACTGGCGTCCAGGTGATCTATCGATTTTGAATGGCATTTATGTGAACGGTAGCAAGGACTATTTGCAGCAAATGTTGTTTATTTTTATCGAGAATGCTTTCAAGTACACTCCAGATGGCTCGGTTACGCTTGATGCAATACTTTATAAAGGTCAGGTAGGACTGCGCATCAGTGATACGGGCATCGGAATGGATCGGGATGAAGTTCCATTTATCTTTGACCGGTTCTATCGGGCAGATGAGTCGCGCGGTGCCACACCAGGCATAGGTCTGGGACTGTCGATCGCCAAGTGGATCATTGAGGAACACCAAGGATCTGTCGAGGTTGTAACCAGACGTGGAGAAGGAACGACCTTTATCATTTGGTTGCCGGTTGTCTTTGCTCCGCCTATCGAATAAGGTTATAATAGACAGGACTGCAATTACATCGGCTATCTTTGCCGAGAAAGAAAGCGGGTGGCAACCAAGTGGAAGTACTGCGAATTTCGCCGCGGGGATATTGTTACGGAGTTGTGGATGCGATGGTGCTCGCGCGCCAGGCGGCACGCAATCTGGACCTACCACGGCCTATTTATATATTGGGTATGATTGTGCATAACCAACATGTGACGGACTCTTTTGAAGATGAGGGCATTATTACACTGGACGGACCGAACCGGATTGATATTTTGAGCCAAGTAGAGAGCGGAACAGTGATCTTTACTGCCCATGGTGTATCTCCGGAAGTGCGCAAGATGGCACGTGATAAAGGTCTGACTACAGTGGATGCAACTTGTCCGGATGTAACCAAAACCCATGACCTTATTCGGGAGAAGACGGCTGAAGGATATGACATTATCTATATCGGGAAAAGGAACCATCCAGAGCCTGAAGGTGCGGTTGGTGTTGCACCCAATCATGTTCATCTGATCGAGAAGGAAGAGGAGATTGACGGACTGAACGTACCTCCCGGCAAAATCCTTATTACGAATCAGACAACGATGAGCCAATGGGACATTAAACACATTATGAGCCGTCTTCTGGAGAAGTATCCAGGCGCAGAAATTCATAATGAGATATGCTTGGCTACCCAAGTACGTCAGGAAGCTGTTGCTGAACAGGCAGGGCAAGCCGATCTGGTCATTGTTGTCGGTGATCCTCGCAGTAATAACTCCAACCGACTTGCACAAGTATCGGAGGAAATTGCGGGTGTAACGGCATATCGTGTATCAGATGTGGCTGAGATTCAGCAGGAATGGCTGAAAGGTGTGAATAAGGTGGCGGTTACTTCGGGCGCATCTACACCAACACCGATCACGAAGGAAGTCATCCTGTATCTGGAGCAATATGAACATGACAAGCCGGAAACATGGGAAATCAAGCGTACGGTGAATATGAGCAAGCTATTACCTCCTGTAAGGGAAAAGACTCGTACAACGTAAACAAACATTATTATAAGAATCCTGCAGTACAGAGCCGAAATCCGGTGACTGACTGCAGGATTCTTTTTTTTAAGGGGGATAAGAGTCGGCTTGACTGAAAAGGGTGAATATGTTATATTTACTTTAGTGGATAAAAGCTTAAAAGCGAACAAGCGTTTAAGTGAAGAAGAGTTTTGGAGATTAAATCAGACGCGCTTAGGCGCTCTCATACAAGGAAGGATGGGATTTATAATGATCGTTATTGCAGGTAAAGCTACTCCGGAGGAACATATTCAGGATATCGTCGCTACAATTGAAAAGGAAGGGCTTCAGGTTCATATCTCGCGTGGAGAGGACCGCACCATCATTGGCCTTATTGGTAAAGTAGAGCCGAAAATGGCTGAGCATCTCCGTCAAATGAAAGGTGTGGAGAATGTCGTCAAGATTTCGAAGTCTTACAAATTGGCAAGCCGTGACTTCCATCCTCAAGATACCGTAATCTCCATCAAAGGAGTAGATATTGGCTGCAAAGAACTCGTCGTTATGGGCGGACCTTGTGCGGTTGAATCAGCTGCACAGATTGATGAGATTGCCGGACTGGTTAAGGCTGCTGGTGGACAGGTGCTGCGCGGTGGTGCATTTAAGCCACGTACAGGTCCGTACAGCTTCCAGGGAACGGGTGTTGAAGGTCTGATCATGATGGCTGAAGCAGGCAAGAAACATGACCTGTTGACCATTACAGAAGTCATGACGCCTGAATATGTGGATATTTGTGCCGAGTACGCAGACATTCTGCAAGTAGGTACACGGAACATGCAGAACTTCGATTTGCTGCGCAAATTGGGTGAGTGTGGCAAACCGGTACTGCTGAAACGTGGTTTCAGTGCAACTTATGATGAGCTGTTGAATGCGGCTGAATACATTCTTGCGGGTGGCAACCCGAATGTAATGTTGTGTGAGCGTGGTATTCGTACATTCGAATCCTACACACGCAATACGCTCGACTTGTCGGCCATCCCTGTTCTGCAGTCTCTCAGTCATCTGCCAGTCATTTCGGACCCAAGTCATGGTACGGGTCGCCGTGAGCTGGTTGAACCGATGACGAAGGCTTCTGTTGCTGCTGGTGCTAACGGCCTAATTATCGAAATGCATACGGACCCGGATAATTCCATGACGGGTGACGGCGTGCAATCTTTGTTCCCTGACCAATTTGCCAACCTGCTTCAGGATCTGGAGAAATTGGCACCAATCGTGGGTAAAACATTCAACACAGCCAAACAACCGGCGGAGTTCTTTCCAGCACGAGTAGGCGTATAACTGATCTTCATAGCATAGGTAATATAGTTCATCCGGGCATCTGCCCTGGCTCCGTTCGATGAGAATGAGGCTAGGACAAAATGTCCGGTTTTTATGTTATTTGGAGCCTTGAACGCATTTATTAATCATAGGTGATAAGAAACATTTATGATGTAATGTTATTTCCATAATTTAGGGTAAATATACCCCTGCTTTACCGCATTAAACCAGTTAAATATAGTGTATTTACGTTGTTAAGTGAAATCAATAGGTTTATAAAATGTTAGCATAGCTTACATAGTTGCAAAAAATACCTTACATAAGTATTGACGATGTCACATTTGAGATTTTATAATGACGACAGAAAAAAATTCGAATATGGACATTTTCTTAGCGGGGTTGTTTAATGTTCGGAATATTTGGGAGGACGAATACATGTCGGTTGAAAACGTATTGAAATCAATTCAAGAGAACAACATCGAGTGGGTAGATTTTCGTTTTGTAGATTTATCCGGTCGTGCGCACCACATCTCGTTACCAGCTTCGGCAGTTGACGCAGACACTTTTGTAAATGGAGTAGCCTTTGATGGTTCTTCTATTCAAGGTTTCCGCGGAATTGAAGAGTCCGATATGGTTATGATTCCAGATCCTGAAGCGACTTTTGTCGATCCGTTCACAGCACACCCTACATTGAATGTTATGTGTGATATCTTCACTCCGGATGGCGAGCGTTATGAGCGTGACCCACGCGGTATCGCAGTCAAAGCCGAAGAGTTCCTGAAAGAAAGCGGAGTAGGTACAGCAGCATTTTTCGCACCTGAATCCGAATTCTTCATCTTCGACGATGTACGTTATGAGAGCGGCACGAACAGCTCTTCCTATTTCGTAGATTCCGAAGAAGCTTCTTGGAACACCAACCGTAAGGAAGATGGCGGTAACCTGGGCTTCAAGGTTCGCACTAAAGGCGGATACGTTCCTGTAGCTCCAGTGGATACACAACAAGATATTCGTAGTGAAATGTGTCGCATTTTGGAAGAAGCGGGCCTGTCGATCGAGCGTCATCACCACGAAGTGGCGACAGCTGGTCAAGCCGAAATTAACTTCCGTTTTGATACGTTGAAGAAAACAGCAGATAACCTGCTTGTATACAAATACATCGTGCATAACACTGCACGTCAATATGGTAAAGTAGCAACATTCATGCCAAAACCACTGTTTGGTGACAATGGTAGCGGAATGCACGTTCACCAATCCATCTTCGATGGCGATTCCCCATTGTTCTATGACAAAGCGGGATATGCAAACCTGAGCGAAATGGCTCTGCACTACATCGGAGGCATTTTGTACCACGCACCAGCTCTGATTGCTTTGACTAACCCTAGTACGAACTCATTCAAACGTCTCGTACCTGGTTATGAAGCACCGGTTAACCTGGTTTACTCCAAAGGTAACCGTTCGGCAGCAGTACGTATTCCGGTTGCAGCTGTGACACCAAAAGGTTGTCGTATCGAGTTCCGTACACCGGACTCCACAGCTAACCCTTATCTGGCGTTCGCTGCAATGCTGATGGCGGGTCTGGATGGAATCAAACGCAAAATCAACCCAACTGAGCTTGGATATGGTCCACTCGACAAAAACATCTATGATTTGTCTGATGCAGACAAAGAAAATATCCGCAGTGTGCCAGCTTCCCTGGAAGAAGCGCTTGACGCTCTGGCAGCGGACAACGAATTCTTGACTGAAGGTGGCGTCTTCACGAAAGAATTCATCGAAAACTATATCAACCTCAAACGTGACGAAGCAAAAGCAGTGGCAATTCGCATTCATCCGCATGAGTACAGCCTCTACTTCGACTGCTAATCCAGTCGGAACAGAAACTGTTCCCAATGTAAAGCCTCCGGGACTCGCTCTCGGAGGCTTTTCCTTGAATTGAACGATGTAGTGCATTAACTTTGCAGGGTGATAAAGGAATTTGATAACCCTGATTCGCAGCTTCGGTGCTTATTGCCCTTGAAGCAGATAGGGAATACTGATATCATAGCGATAATATTCACTTCATATGTCAGCTACGGATGGAAAGGGCGGGGGATTTTGTGACAAAGAGAGCGTATAATTTTAATGCAGGACCTGCGGCGTTGCCACTTGAGGTTCTGGAGCGTGCTCAGGCAGAATTTGTTGATTTTCGGAATACAGGGATGTCGATTATGGAGATGTCTCACCGTGGAGCGGTGTACGAATCTGTACATAATGAAGCTCAGGAGCGTTTGTTGTCTCTGCTAGGCAACCCCAAGGGATACAAGGTCCTCTTCCTTCAGGGCGGAGCCAGCACTCAGTTCGCCATGCTGCCGATGAACCTGCTCGGGGAAGGGCAGACAGCCAGTTACGTCATGACAGGCAGCTGGGCCAAGAAGGCACTGTCTGAGGCGAAACTGATTGGGGAGACGCAGGTCGCTGCATCTTCCGAAGCGGATAAATATATGAAATTGCCGGATGTGTCGAATCTTAGCTTCCCGGATCGCACAGCTTATGTTCATTTGACGTCTAACGAAACAATTGAGGGAACTCAATTCAAGTCATTCCCGGATACCGGTTCAGTTCCACTTATTGCCGACATGTCGAGTGACATTTTCTGCAAACCGTTTGACCTTAATCAATTCGGCATGATCTATGCGGGTGCACAGAAGAACCTGGGCCCATCAGGGATTACGGTTGTTATTGCTCGCGAAGAACTGGTTAGTGAATCTCCTAAAACGATTCCGACGATGCTTCGTTATAGTACACATGTGGACAACAATTCTCTCTATAATACACCACCGTCCTTCTCCGTATACATGGTGAATGAGGTTCTGAAATGGATCGAGGAACAAGGCGGATTGGCTGGAATTGAACAGAAGAACGTGAAGAAAGCGGATTTGCTCTATAATGCGATCGATTCCTCCGGAGACTTCTACCGTGGCTGTGTAAATCCGGCAGATCGTTCCCTGATGAATGTGACCTTCCGCTTAGCTAACGAGGACTTGGAGAAACAGTTTATCAAGGCTTCGGAGCAAGAAGGATTTGTTGGTCTGAAAGGGCATCGGAGTGTTGGCGGCCTGCGTGCTTCCATTTACAATGCTGCTCCATATGAAAGTGTTAAAGCACTTACGGACTTCATGAGCCACTTCCAGAAGACAAATGGATAAATAACCTGGCAGCGAGTTGTGAATTCAAGCATTCACACTTGTGCTTTACCAGAGCCTTCCACATTGACGTGTGGAGGGCTTTTCTTTAAGATTAGAGAATTGTCGTTTACATGAAATGAAAAGGAGATTGAACACATATGGCTTTACATATCGTTCTGGTTGAACCGGAGATTCCAGCAAATACGGGCAATATTTCTCGTACATGCGCGGCTACCGGCACACATTTGCATCTCGTGCGTCCACTCGGATTCCGTACGGATGATGCCACACTGAAACGCGCGGGTCTGGATTACTGGCATGCCGTTCATATTGAATATCATGATTCGTTTGCCGAGGTTCAGGAACAGTATCCAGATGGGCGTTTTTTCTACGCAACCACGAAGGCAAAGAACCGTTATAGCGATTTTAAGTTTCAAGATGGAGATTTTCTGGTGTTCGGTAAAGAGACCAAAGGCCTTCCTCCAGAGTTAATTGCTGCTAATCCAGATACTTGTATGAAGATGCCAATGACAGGTGATGTCAGATCATTGAACTTGTCAAACTCAGCAGCAATCATTGTGTATGAGGCTTTGCGTCAACTTAATTTCCCGGGTCTTGATTAATCCAATTCGCGTATAAGTGACGGTTAGAATTCGCTAAAAAAACATTTTTCAAAAAAAAGGACAAAAAATGTTTATTTCCAGCAGGATTCGACAAAATCTTGGCGAATTAATAAACATAGTACAAATGTACCTAGAAATTTAGAGTAAGATAGGAGAGGTGTGCCGTAGCTATGAAGCCAGCTGGAGTCGTTCGCAAAGTTGACCAATTGGGTAGGATCGTATTGCCTAAATCTTTGCGTAAAAGGTATCAAATGAATGAGGGAGATCCTGTAGAGATCTTAGTACAAGGGGACCATATCATTCTGGAGAGATACCGTCCAAAATGTATTTTTTGTGGATCGATGGAAGAAGTCAATGAGTTCAAAGAGCGTTACATATGCGCACAATGTTTAGATGAAATGACCCAGCTTCCACAGCACGGGTAAAATAAAAAGTATCATGGCCTCTAAAGGTCATGATACTTTTTTTGTGTGGAAAAATCATGTCCACTTCCAATTTACCGGGATCAAACGAATGGATTCAGCTATTCGTGTTGTATTCCATCACCCAATATTTCTCCCCGGGTGTACCTTCTTCAATGACTTTTTTCCAACCCTGTCGTTCGTAAAAGCCAATTGCTTTATGATTATCAGATACACATTTCAATCGAACAGGCTGCTGCATAAGTGAAATTGACGCATCAAGTAAGCGTGAACCTGTACCCCCGCCGATAAAACCGGGATGGATAAACAGAAGGTGAATAAAGTTCTCGGGAAGATATAGCGAAGCGAAGCCGAGAAGCTGTCCTTCTTCATTTTCAGCCACGAGGATATATTCTTCAACGGTGTCTGTATCAAAATCCTGTAGGGACAGCTCTTCCGGCTTAGCCCAGTGGAACCGGGCACGTCGCGACTCGAGATAGATGATTCTCAACTCCGCATAATCTGCCTGAGTGGCTGCTCGTATAATCAAATGATCCCCTCCAGAATAGGCAATATATCTGACCATACATGATCAAGAATGGCTTGCATATTTTGTTCATCACTATTGATGGCAACGACGGACTCCAGCTCCGGTAGGACAACACATAGTTGACCATTGGCGCCATCAGCACGGTAAGCGTTATGGGAACATCTCCAGAATTGATATCCATAACCTTGTCCCCAGTCGCCGTCTCCTGGTGTAGGGATCTGTTGTGTTGTCGCTAATCGGATCCATTCCGCAGGAATGAGCTGCTCGCCGTTCCAGTGGCCCTCCTGAAGCAACAGTTGACCGAACCTGCCTAATTCCTCATTGGTGAGTTGCAGGCCCGCACAGCCCAATGTAATGCCTAAGGGAGAAGTCTCCCACTCTACATTCGTAATGCCCAGTGGCTCGAATAGCCGGGGAGTCAGATAGTCCTTAACGGTTTGACCAGAGGCAGCCTGGAACATGGCGGAGATCATAAACGTATCTGCACTGCTGTATGTAAACGTTTCACCAGGAACTCTGTTCAAAGGAAGGGACATGTAATATTTCGCCCAATCTTTCTCAGGAAGGGTGGCTCGCTCTTCTGCCCATAACACAGGTACGTCATGCCCCGATGACATTCGCAGCAAATCGTACAGGGTGAGGTCCGCAGGAGGGAAGGCTGTTAAATGGGAAGCAGGTGTTGGTGATGTGAAATAGTCTCCTAGTCTGGATTCAAGTGTAAGTGTGCCCGCATCCAAAGCAAGTCCAATCGCCATGCAGGTGAACGATTTGCTGACAGAATGCTGTAAGCGGCGCATATCGCTGGTGCGATCCCACGCTCCGATTGTAACCCCTTTCTGCAATACCCGAACAGAATGAACGTTTAACTGCTGCTCATCTATATGATGAACAAAAGAATTAATAATACTAGACATCTTAACATCCTTTCTAAAAAAGAAGAATTTTAACTGTTGGTGAAACGTTTCCGCAATCTGGATCAAAAATTAGAACTTATGTTAGTACAAACGAAGTTCAATGTCAATGAATAGGTGCAAACGGTTACTTAAAGGAAATTGTTTCAAATTAAAAGTGCCTTTTGACGCAAATTTTATCACGGAAAATCAGTTTTTTGAGAAAAAAGCGCGAAATTTGTAAAAAGGTTATTGACAGGGTTTGTACTTCGGGATTATGATTTATTCGAAACGATTCGAAGAAATCGCTTCCACGTAAAATGTGTTGTAATCAAGTCCAAGTAAATCAACGTTGGCTATGTTTTGAAACGATTCGAGAAAATCGTTTCGATAACCGAGCGAAATACGGGGGAATCACTGGAAGTTGCAACAAAAAGGCAGAGAAACAGAAGTTTACAGACAGCAGCCGACGATGAGAGGGGTTACATATGGCGCATATAACGATCGAAACCGGATCGCCTACGTTATGCATGAATACAAGCATACATGTAGTGTCCAGTGACTCCGGAGACACTTCAGGCGGTACGCTATATTTGCTGCATGGGGCAGGCGATAACGCAAGTACATGGCAACGTTTGACTACAATTGAAATGTATGCGCAACAATATGGCTGTACCATCATTATGCCGGAAGCGAACCGAAGCTATTACACCGATATGGAATACGGCCTGAATTACTTCCATTACATCACTCAGGAGCTGCCTGAATTCTGCAGGCGTCAGCTCAATCTCAATACAGACCCGGCAAAGACTTTCGTAGCCGGTCTATCCATGGGTGGGTACGGTGCATTGAAATGTGCACTGACATATCCCGAGAGGTACCGCAAAGCGGTGTCCTTATCAGGTGTAACTGATATTCAGACCCGGCTTCACGATCCGGAGATGCCATCAGGCATGATCAAGGAAATGAAAGCGGTTTTTGGAGAACGGTTACAGGTAAAACCTGATCAGGACCTGTACGCACTGTCTGCCAAGCTGTTGAAGCAAGGTGGAGATTTACCGGATATTCTGAGTTGTTGTGGTGACATTGATCCGTTTGTGGATATGAATCGCAAATTCGCGGAATACATGCAGGAAACGGATTTTGAGTTTCGGTATGTGGAGACACCGGGTACCCATGAATGGAGATTCTGGGAGCAACACCTGAGAACAATGTTTGATTTTCTGTATAACGACAAGACCAAAGTAGAGTGAGGAGATGCAATTTGAAACCTGCAGCCGAAGGACCTAGCAAAAAGCTGAAGGGAAACTTGAAAGGCAATTCGCTCTGGAGTGAAATCTGGAAGCACAGAATGACGTACACCCTGCTTATTCCAGGGCTCGTCTGGCTGATCCTGTTTGCCTACATGCCAATGGGTGGCCTGTCTCTTGCGTTTAAAGACTACAAGGCAAACCTGGGGATCTGGGGAAGCCCATGGAGCGGATTTGAGAATTTCAAATACGTTTTCCGGGATCCAACCTTTATTGACGCGGTATGGCGGACGCTGTACATCAACATTCTAAAACTGATTATTCAGTTCCCGTTCCCGATTATTCTTGCCCTGTTGTTGAATGAATTGCGGATGCGCAGAGGGAAAAAGTGGTTCCAGACGGTTCTTACGTTCCCTCACTTCCTTTCATGGATCATCGTATCCGGGGTAGTCATCAACGTCTTGGCTTATGACGGACTGGTAAACAGCGCACTTGGTTTGCTTGGATTGCCAACCATTAACTTCCTTGGTTCCGAGTCTAACTTTGTACCGATGCTGCTGTTGACGGATATTTGGAAATCAAGCGGATGGGGTGCGATTATCTTCCTGGCAGCCATTTCCGGTATCGATCAGGATCAGTATGAATCGGCGCAGATTGACGGTGCTTCCCGTATGCAGCAAATGTTCAAGATTACATTGCCAAACATTCTTCCAACAATCACCGTCATGTTCATTCTGTCGGTTGGTGGATTGATGTCTTCCGGTTTCGACCAGATCTTCAACTTGGCAAATGCCGCAACTAAAAATGTATCGGAAGTATTGGATGTATATATCTATCGGATTACGTTCCAGTCCTCAACGGACTTCTCATTCTCGACAGCGGTCAGCTTGTTCCGTTCCCTCGTGAATATGGTCTTGCTGCTTCTCGCAGACAGATTTGCCAAGTGGCTTGGCGGAGACGGTTTGTTCCGATAAGAGAGGAGGAAAAATGAAATGAGTAAGAAGTCTAACAAAAAACCGAGAATTGGTACAGAAAAAATGACATTTCTCGATTACATTATTTTCGCCATTTTACTTGTGCTTGCTCTGATGATTCTGATTCCGTTCTGGAATGTCATTATGATCTCGTTCGCAACACAAAAAGAATATGCTGACAATCCATTTTTGATGTTCCCTAAAGAATGGACATTGGATTCCTATAAGGCGTTGTTCGCTGACGGAACGATTCTGTCGGGGTACAAAAATACAATTATTTTGCTAGTCATCGGTTTGCCACTCAGCTTGTTCCTGACAACAAGCATGGCATATGGCCTTAGTCGCAACAAATTTCCGTTCAAGAAATTTCTCTTTTTCTTAGTACTGTTCACCATGATCTTTAATGGTGGTATTGTACCGCTGTACCTGATCATGAAATCACTTCACCTTACAGGTACGCTGTGGTCCGTTATCCTGGCGGGAAGCTTCAGTGCTTTCAACATGATTCTGATGATGAACTACTTCTATACCTTGCCTGAATCGCTGATGGAATCGGCGAGATTGGATGGAGCAGGAGAGTGGAGAATTCTGTTCTCAGTTGTTCTTCCGCTGGCTACACCAATTATGGCTACAATCACGTTGTTCTACGGTGTGGCGTACTGGAACAGTTGGTATGATGCGATGATATTCCTTCGAAAAGCGGATCAGTTACCGCTCCAGAATGTACTCAGAAACATTATCGTCACATCCCAGACGAACGCATCCAATGCATCCAGTGTGGATGCTGCCCAAGCAAGCAATTTCTCAATGGGTATGAAGATGGCGGCAGTATTTGTCACCATGGTACCAATTATGTGTTTCTTCCCAATGCTGCAAAAACACTTTGCCAAAGGGGTATTAACAGGGGCTATCAAGACCTGATTATACGTATAGGATTTTGCATTAAAATTCTACTAAAAAACATGGGGGTAAAACATGAAAACGAACAAAAAGTTGTCAGTAAGAGCTCTCTTTGCCATCACGCTTAGTGTAGTTATGCTGATGGTGACCGCTTGTTCCAGCCAAGGAGCTTCAGGTGGTAACGAAAAAGATGCAGAGGGAAATTACAAAGACAACCTGACCATCTCAGTAGCTAACCTGACAGAAATTAAAAACGGGAACTTGGATAATGACTTCCACAAGTTCTGGACAGACAAGTTCAATGTAACATGGGATTACAACTATATCGATTGGGATTCATGGGGCGAGAAGCTTCGTCTGTGGATCAACTCTGGCGATTTGCCGGATGTAGCAGTATGGAACTACGTGCATGGCGATGCCATGAACAGTATTGATCAAGGCCTGTTCTACAAATTCCCGGATGACTGGAAAGAACGCTGGCCTAACGTGGCAGCAGCCTACAAGTTGACCGGTCTTGGAGACAAGCTGGAAGAACTGACGGGTGGAACATACGTCCTGCCAAGACCAATCTATTTCGAGAACAAACCTGCTGACCCATTGACGAACCAAATTGGTGTTATTGCGCTTCGCAAAGACTGGGCTGAAGCGGTTGGTTTCGAACTGAAAGATGCATATACAACTACTGAATTGAATGAATACGCTGAGCTTGTGAAAGAAAAAGATCCAGGCAAAGTGGGCAACAAACTTGTACCTCTGTCCTACAATGCGGCAGATGCCATGACGAATATCATTATGCCGAACAGTGTGCATGCCATGACTGACTCTCCGTTCTATAAAGGAGAAGATGGACAGTTCCACTGGGGACCATCAGATCCTGAAACTCTGACAGGACTTAAATTGATGCAAAAAGCCTACAAAGATGGCTTGCTCAATCCTGAGTTCTACACATGGAAAAACAATGAAGGTCAAAACAACTTCAAAGTAACAGGTACAGCTGCAGTAACAAGTCTGGGCGGACTGGCTTCGTACAGACAAGGTCTGGATTCCGATATGAGAAAGAATCTGGGTGTAGATAGTGATGACCTGGTACACACAGCAATCGTATTGGGTGATGATGGGAAATACCGCAACATGGAGCAAGCGAACTTCTGGTCTGCATTGATCTTCAATCCGAACATCAGTGACGAGAAATTCGAACGGATCATGGATCTGATCGACTACTCGACTACCAAAGAAGGACAACTGCTCATCAACATGGGCTTCGAAGGTAAAGATTGGAAATATGATGAAAACAAAGAACTGGTTAGCTTGCTGCCAGAAGGAACTGTTCTGGAAGACAAATACCCAGCACGTTTCGAAGGTCTGTACCTGCTGGGTGACGACTTTAGTGTTGTAAACCCTGCAATTAAAAAGGATTACCGTGATAGAGCTGTGAAGCTGTTCGAGGAAAAAGCAAAACTCGGTACAGAAGGTCAGTCACTCGCAACATACGACTGGGATATCAACCTGTACGATTCCAAAGCTAAAAGTCAGGCTTCATTCGACTACCAGAATGAATATGCCAACTTGATCCTCAAAAATGGAGATCTTGAAGCGAACTGGAAAGAATGGGTAAACAGTAAAATGTCCCTGGTTCAACCTTATCTGGATGAACTGAACAAAGAATTCAAGTAATCATTCAGTAATTAGCAAGATGGGATATGACAGGTGTGTTCTGTCTGTCCCATCCAATCGAACCCGGTGCGCGGTCTCTCCCCGAACGCAGCCGGGTTCTTTATTTCAACAACATGTAGTGGAGGATAATGTCTATGAATAACGAGCAGTTGCTAGACCTTGTAAACCAAATGACCCTGGAAGAAAAAACGGCCCAGCTGCTTCAGCTGACCGCTAACTTTTATGAAGGAACCAATGTTGAAGGTCAGATCACAGGTCCAATGGAAGAGATGGGAATCACGGAGCAGTCCGTGGATGCCAGTGGCTCCATTCTGGGATTGTCTGGTGCACAGGCCATTATAGATGTACAGCAAGCTTACCTGAAAAAAAGCCGTCTCGGCATTCCGCTCTTGTTCATGGCGGACGTCGTGCATGGTTTTAAGACCATTTTCCCCATCCCGCTAGCCATTGGCTGTTCATGGGACACCGAACTGGCTGAGAAAAGTGCTGAGATTTCAGCACGTGAATCCGCCGTATCTGGCCTCCATGTCACTTTTGCACCGATGGTCGATCTTGTTCGTGATCCGCGTTGGGGTCGAGTAATGGAGACGACAGGCGAAGATCCTTATTTGAACAGTCTGTTCTCTGCGGCATTTGTACGTGGATATCAGGGCGACAGTTTGAAGGATGAGCCGGATCGTCTGGCGGCTTGTGTAAAACACTTTGCAGCATATGGGGCAGCAGAAGGTGGTCGTGATTACAACACGGTCGACATGTCTGAACGCAACTTGCGTGAGTACTATTTACCGGCTTACAAGGCAGCACTGGATGCAGGCGTCGAAATGGTTATGGCTTCATTCAATACTGTAGAGGGTATTCCAGCGAGCGGAAATGAGAAGCTCATGCGTGACATCTTGCGTGACGAGTGGGGCTTTGATGGTGTATTGATCTCGGATTGGGCTTCCATTCGCGAGATGATTGCTCATGGCGCAGCTGAAGATGATCGTGAAGCTGCATACCGCGCCATTCGTGCAGGAGTGGACATCGAGATGATGACACCTTGTTATGTTCATCATCTGCCAGAGTTGATCAAGAACGGAGAAGTGGAAGAAAAGCTTATTGATGAAGCGGTGCTGCGTATTCTGCAACTGAAAGAAAAGCTGGGATTGTTCGATAATCCACTGCGTGCAGCGGATCCGGAGCGTGAGCGCGAGATCGTGTTCTCGAAAGAACATCGTCAGGTATCGTATGAGCTTGCAACCAAATCTGCTGTATTGTTGAAAAATGATAATGACGTTCTTCCACTCAAGCCAGAAGCCAATGTAGCGTTAATTGGACCTTTTGCCCAAAGTGAAGACATTCTCGGATGGTGGTCCTGTGAAGGTGTCAAAGAAGATGCCGTTAAACTCGGAACTGCTTTGCAGGAACGTCTTACTGCCGGGAAAGTTCATATTGCTCAAGGCAGCAACGTTCACACGATCACCGCTGAACAGATTGCTGAAGCGCTTGAAGTAGCAAGCAAAGCCGATCTGATCGTGCTTGCACTTGGTGAAGATTCCGAAATGAGTGGTGAAGGTGGATCGCGTACGGATATTCGTTTGCCAGCAGCTCAACTGGAATTGGTTAAACAGCTCAAAGCAGCCGGCAAACCAATCGCCAGCGTTATTTTCAACGGTCGCCCTCTGGACTTACATGGTGTATTTGAAGAATCCGATGCTGTGCTTGAAGCGTGGTTCCCGGGCAGTGAGGGTGGAGCGGCCATTGCCGATGTATTGACAGGTGTGGTGAATCCATCTGCGCGTCTGACGATGTCCTTCCCGCAATCTGTAGGTCAGATACCGGTATATTACAATCATTTTAATACAGGACGTCCACTCAATCCGCAAAAGACGGAAGAGCGTTATGTTTCCAAATATATTGATAGTCCGAATGATCCGCTGCTTCCGTTTGGCTACGGCTTGTCATACACCTCGTTTGAGTATGGTGACCTGGAAGTTTCAAGCAATGAAATGACTGCTGATCAACCTCTGACAATCCAAGTGCGTGTAACCAATGCTGGCGAACGTGCTGGCGTAGAGACGGTTCAGTTGTACGTACGTGATGTCACTGGTGAAGTTGTACGTCCAATGCGTGAGCTGAAAGGGTATGTCAAGCTGTCACTCGCACCGGGTGAAAGTGGTACGGCTGCATTTACATTAAACGAAGAACAGCTTCGTTATCATCATTCCGATTTGAGTCATCGCAGTGATAAGGGAACATTCCACATTTTCGTAGGGCCGAATAGCCGCGATACATTGGAGAGCACGTTCAAGCTGGTGTAATGGGATACACCTCATATCGATGAATGATTGAACTCATCATACAAAAGCAGCAAATCTGCACTGCCTTCTTCTCTTCTGTTCAGCAGCAGGGAACAAGGCAGGATAGGAGGATATGAATAGATATATGAAGACCATGAATAAATCTCAAATCAACGTACAATCCGGCGACCTGTGCTTTACGTTCTGGGAAAGCGGTGATTTGTTCAAGGCTGTAAGTGGAACAACGATGATTAATCAGTGGATGGCTAGTCCGGTGGACGGCTCCATGAACAATCTATACTTGCGTTTTCACAGTGAATCTGGCATTCGTTTTGTGCCAATGCTTGGCATTCACTCCGACAGCCAGGTGAGCACCGACAGCAGTCGTATGGTATGGACAGGTACCGCTGAGGGTGTAGGCTATCAGGTTGTATTTGCTCCAACAACAAAAGGTGTATGGTTCTGGGATGTAACCGTAAACGGTAATGGAGAAGAGGTCGACGTGGTCTATGGCCAGGATGTCGGCAATGCCGATCCAGGTGCGGTACGCAGCAATGAGGCTTACTTGTCGCAATATATTGACCATGCCGTATTTGAGGATGCGAAACTTGGATATATCGTAGCTTCACGGCAGAATCAACCGCAGGGCGGGGCTTTTCCTTATCTTCAACAGGGTTCATTAACCCGTGCAGCAGGTTACTCCACAGATGGATTTCAGTTCTTTGGCTTGAGTTACAAGGAGACGAATGTCCCTGAAAGTCTGGGTAAGCCAACACTTGCGAATGAAGTGTACCAGTATGAATTTGCATATACAGCCCTGCAGTCCGAAAAAGTGGTGTTGAGTGGCGAAGCTCGCTTTGTGTTCTATGGACTCTTTCAGTCTAACCACGCTGAAGCGGTGAAGGAACTCGAATACCAGGATGTTCTCCAACAGGCTTGGGACGAGTATGAAGCGAAGCGTCAAGAGAATGCAAGCACGGTACAAGCAGTATCCAACGTATTCCCAAAAGTATCTCTCCATCCGGTAGTGGGTGAACCCTTGCCTACTTTATCGATGACCGAAGAAGAAGTGAATTCCCGTTTCCCGGCTTCGAAGAGACATCAAGAAGAGCGCGCGGATGGTAAATTGCTGGCGTTCTTTACAGATACGTATGAGCATATTGTGCTCAAGGAAAAGGAAATGCGTGTGGAACGTCCGCATGGACATATTCTGATGAGTGGTAACAATGTGAAGCTGGGTCAGAACGTAATCACAACGTCTTCCTATATGTATGGTATCTTCAATTCCCATGTGGTTGTGGGAAATACGAACTTCAATAAAATGATGAGCAATGCACGTAGCGCACTCAACATACCCAAATCATCCGGTCAGCGGATCTACGTCGAGGTTGAAGGAATCTTCCACCTACTCACGATGCCTTCCCTGTTTGAAATGGGCTTCAACTATGTTCGCTGGTATTACAAAACAGCTGAGGATACGCTGATTATCACGAATTATACAACTTTGGATACTCCTGAAGTACATCTTCATGTGAAGTCGGAAAAAGGAATAGCTTATCGATACTTGATTACCAATCAGATTACGATGAATGTGAATGAATATGAACTTCCTGTTCATGTTTCGGAGCAGAATGGTGAATTGATCTTCAAGGCAGATCACAGCTCCCTCAGTGCCGAAGTATATCCTAATCTGGAGTACCGCATGCGGGTAAGCGGAGCAGGAGTGACGGTTGGCGATGAGACTGAACTGGCTAGTGGAGTAAACGCAGGCGACGACTCACTGACGACTTTACGACTGGACAGCAGTGCTGAATGGACATTGACCATTCAAGGGCTGTTGGAAGGAGGACAGATTGCATCCTCGACACGCAGCTTCGAAGAGGAAGTGGCAGCTTATCGTACCTTCTATGCAGAAGTGATGAATGGGTTCCATTTGTCTCAACCTCAGAAGCAAGGAGCAGATGAGTTGTTCAAAGTGAATGCTCTTGCATGGTGGTACACCCACAATATGCTGGTGCATTACTCTGTTCCTCACGGATTGGAGCAATATGGCGGTGCAGCTTGGGGTACACGGGATGTCTGCCAGGGTCCGGTCGAATACTTTATGGCTACACAAAAGTATGAGCAGGTTCGCGACATTCTGAAGACGGTATATTCGCATCAGTATGAGGATGACGGTAACTGGCCGCAATGGTTTATGTTCGATCGTTATTTCAAAGTTCAGCAGGAAGAAAGCCATGGTGACATTATTGTTTGGCCTCTCAAAGTGCTAAGTGATTATCTGATTGCCACCAAGGATTATTCGATTCTGAATGAGGAAGTACCTTATACCGTAAAACATGGTTTTGACTTTACTGATCAGACAGCCAGCGTGCTGGAGCATGCCCAGAAAGAACTGGAGTATATCCGCAGTCATTTCCTGCATGATACATTCCTCTCTTCATATGGTGACGGGGACTGGGACGATACATTACAGCCTGCCAATGCTCAATTGAAGCAATATATGGTCAGCAGCTGGACTGTGGCGCTCACCTATCAAACGTTGAAGCAGCTATCCAGAGCGCTTGCGCCTGTGAAACCGGAGCTTTCTTCGGAATTAAGCGATATGGCAGCGGGTGTGAAAAGGGACTTCAGCAAGTATATGTTGGATACCGATGTGATTCCGGGCTTTGTATATATGGAAGATCCGGCACAAGCGAAGCGCATGCTGCATCCGGATGACAGCGAGACAGGTATTCAGTACCGTTTGCTGCCGATGACACGCAGCATGATTGCCGAGTTGCTGGAACCTGAGCAAGCGCAATCCCATTATGAACTGATCAAGGACAAGCTGTACTGCCCGGATGGTGTCAGATTGATGAATCGTCCAGCACAATATGATGGCGGCGTCAGCACTCATTTCAAACGTGCAGAGCAGGCATCCAACTTCGGACGTGAAGTGGGCTTGCAATATGTTCATGCTCACATCCGTTATATTGAAGCCATGGCGAAGCTGGGCAACCCGGATGAGGTCTGGAATGGGCTGGGCATTATCAATCCAGTGGGTATTCAGGAAGCTGTTCCTAACGCAGATCTACGCCAGAGTAATGCCTACTTCAGCAGTTCTGACGGGAAATTCAACAACCGTTATGCAGCGCAGGAGCAGTTCGATAAGCTTCGCACCGGAGATGTGCAGGTGAAGGGCGGCTGGAGAATCTACTCCAGTGGACCGGGAATCTACATGAATCAGCTCATTTCGAACGCCCTGGGTATTCGCCAGGAGGAAGAAGATCTGGTTCTGGACCCTGTGTTACCTGTCAGCTTGGATGGCTTGCATTTTGATTTCCAATTTGCCGGCAAAAAGGTAACCTTCGTCTATCATCTCAGCGGAGAGGCCGTACAACGTATTGTGCTGAATGGCAAGGAACTGGATGCGACTAGGTTGCAACAACCTTATCGTCTTGGTGGACTGCGTATTTCACGTAAGGAGCTTGAACAGAGCCTGAGCGAGAATAACGTGATTGAGATTTACAGTTAATCGTGTAAACGTTAGTCCATTTTATCAAGTATAAATATTTTAGATGTCAGGTCCTTCGATTTCGAAGGGCCTGATGAACATAACAGGGGAGCGAAGAATGTGGTCAGTATCAAGGATATCGCCAAACAGGCGGGAGTTTCGATCTCTACCGTGTCATACGCTCTGAATGGTAGCAACAAAGTGACAGATGAGACCCGTTCCAAAATTTTGGCTATCGCCAAAGAGCTGAACTATGTTCCCAATGCTGCTGCCAGAACATTGAAGAAGAGAGAATCCAAAATTCTGGGTGTATTTCTGACGGATTTTAGCGGGGATGTATATGGAGACTTACTTAGTGGTATGAAATCTGTATGTAACGCGCAAGGGTACGACCTGATTGTGTGCAGCGGGAAACAATCTCATCGAATGCTTCCGGAGCGAATGATTGATGGTGCTGTCATTCTGGATCATACATTTGCGAGCAAGGAACTAATGCAATATGCAGACATAGGACACAAGATTGTCGTTCTTGACCGGGAACTGGATCACCCCAATATTAATCAGGTTCTACTGGATAACAAGGCAGGAGCAACCCTTGCGATGGAGCATTTGATCGAACAGGGACACACGAAGATCTATGTCGTGACAGGTCCTGAAGGTTCATTTGACTCGGCTCAGCGGTTGAAGGCTGTGAGGCAAGTATCGGAGCGGGAAGCGAATGTGGAATGGATCGAAATTACCGGAGATTTCGAGAAGAGTGGCGGAGAACGGGCAGCCGAACGTATTATTCAGGAATATACTCAACCAGTTGGGGTGTTTTGTCTCAATGACGAGATGGCGATTGGGATGTGTGACCGGCTCGCTGATAGCGAGTTAAACATTGGTCAGGAGATTGATATTATCGGATTTGATAATATTGAACTTAGCAAATATGTGCAGCCAAGACTGGTCACGATTGATTATTCCAAACGAAAATGGGGCGCACTGGCAGCCGAACAATTAATCAAGATTATTGCCGGAGAGCCTGTTGATCATGAACGCATCTACGTGACACTGGTGGAGGGCGGGTCGGTAAACAGCAAGGTACAGTCAGCATATCTTGCACAAGCCCAAGGTGAAAAGGCGGTTAGCTATTGACGACGCTGCCCCCTCTTCATTCCATGGATGTTGTGTTAAACGACGACTGTACAGCAAGAGACAAGGCTTAGAAGAATTGAAGCATTCTTTTAAGCCTTGTCTCTTGTTTAGCTTGTTTATTTGACCCATTATAAAATGAAAAAACCTCTCACCAGGAGAGGCTTGGCCCTTAAAGGCCCTTAGTTTTGTCATTGTTGTAGGATGAAGTGAGAATGCCTGTAAGGAAGAGAGCCAATACAATTGCAATAATCCAAAATGTCAGTGAAAATGACATACCATAGCACCTCCTGCAAAATCTTTACTTCTATTATAACCATTATAGGAAGAAAAGAAATGCTTCACTCCATCATTTGTAAAATAAAAAGTGAGTAGGTACCGGTCGGAGGCTCCCATCCGAAGGGTTATTCACAACCCGGTTGTTCACGATGAGTGAGGACGATCCGCCGCCATCCAGATTATAGGCGTCCATGACGCCAAGTTTGTACAAACGTCCTTGCAGCTCTTCCAGGGTGGCTCCTGAGCTGCCCCCTTCGTTATACCCGTCAACAACGATAATCAACAATTGATCGTCCTTGTAGTTGCCGATCACGGTGCGTGGAGCCCGCTTGGGTGAGACTTTCCATTTGGCGGGAATGACCGTTTTTTGTCCATTCTGCAAGAGCACGGGTACAAATGTGGCACCAAATTGGGGTTGTAGGCGATCCAGGGAACTTTTGTCGAAAAATTTACCGCCTACCAGCTTACCGGCATTATCAAGACCTACAAAAAACAGATCCTTAAAGCTGGCCTGAAAACCATTCACATACTTGCCGTCCATAACGGTAGTACTCAGCGGATACCGTTTTCCGCCGCTATCGGCGAATCCTCCGGCATTAATTCCGGCAATGGCACCGCTGCGCTTGACCGCTTGCATAGTTGTCTCAGATCGGCCTGGCTCGCTGTCCAGAGCCATCTTCATGGCCGTGGGGTCTTTTAGCTTGATTTTC
The DNA here is from genome assembly GCF_900107875.1 of Paenibacillus sp. 276b. NCBI lineage: Bacteria > Bacillati > Bacillota > Bacilli > Caryophanales > Paenibacillaceae > Paenibacillus > Paenibacillus sp. 276b. The sequence goes on from NZ_FNRR01000002.1 coordinate 1,021,148, forward strand.
ATCGCATAGCCCTTATAGGCGCCTGGATTGACCCTATAGAGTTCAATCGTAACTCGATCACTGTCTATCCGTTCAAACGGAACGCCCAGCTTGGATGAGATCCGTTGATTGTAGATCGTTTCCGGGCGAGCGGCTTGAACCGTAGCCTTCTGTACAAGCGTCGACATCGTACTCGTTGTCTGATTGTACAGCTGTGTTGTTCTTTTAATAGAAGAAGAAGTCTGAACAGCAGCTTCTTTTGCCCCTGCAAGCTCTTGGCTAATTGCCTGGGTCCGGGGTGTAACATTCTCTTCAGCCAGACCGGAATGAATGAAGTCTCCCGGTTCAAGCGGAGGACGAATCAGCAGCATGCATAACATCAATCCAACAAAAGGAGCAAGTGCAAGCATAAATAAACGATTAACCTTTTTTACGGGTGTAATCATTTGAGCAGGTCCATCTTTTTCTGGAGTGTCTCCAGTTGTTTTTTGACTTCGCTCAGTTGGGTATACAATTTGTTGCTGTTGTCGGTTTTATCGTTTGCATTATCCTTGGTGAAAGTCAGTAATTCATTAAAGGACTGCACCTGGCCCTGCAGGTCCGCTACTTCCTTGGATATCGTTGTTAGCTGCTTTTCGTAGTCGGCTTTGAGCGCTGCAATCTGCTGTTGATTATGGGTCTGAAGCTGATTAATCATCTGTTGCTGGAGGTGGTTACTATAATAGTAGGTTCCGAGTACTCCAAGTGCAATGAGAACAATCCACATGACCAGAAACAGCTTGACTGAAGATCCGGCCTTACCTTTGGCGCTCCGGGTGTGATGGATGTCAGAGGGTTGGACAGAAGGTTTCATATCATCACTCCTGGTTATTTATAGGTACAAAAAAATTTCCAGTCCTCATTCTATCATGCCACTATTGATTACGCAAAAATGAAATTCTTTGAGTAATAGGATAAAAAGAGATTGCATCGGAAGGAAGTCCTAGGATACAATTTCTTATAGATGCAATAAGTAGGAACTTTGGGCAAGTTTTTCGACTTTTTTAGATAGAAATGCAGGAAATTTATACTATATTTTGATCTTTCTTCGCTTGGGAAGACAAAAGTCCTGATGTGACGACAGCAAAATACAGTAGAAATAGAGCTGTTCTTACAGCTGTATCAATTGTTTTTCTATTTTTCGACATTATCCGACTTTTACTTCTTCTATACACGGACTGTCGCAAGGATAGAGGCATTATCATGGCTGATGGTAGAAAAGGAATTTGTCCAATACATAACAGGGGGAACAACAATGAAAAAAGTATGGCAGGTGGTCATCGTAGATATCCACCCCACCAGCATGCTGGGAACAAAATTGATTTTGGAAGAACAGCAGGATCTGTTGGTACGGGGGATGACTTCGACCGGGTCCGAAGGTCTTGACCTGGTGAACATTCACCAGCCCGATCTGATTTTGATGGATTACCGGCTTCCTGAGGGCCAGGCAGATCAGTATATATCCCAAATGAAAAATCTGTCGGCTCATAGTCACATCATTATTCTAACGGACGAGGACAATGTAAAATTATTTCGTCATCTGATCAGTCTTGGTGCTAGTGGTATGCTGTCCAAACAGGCTTCCCCTAGCCAGCTGATTCATCTGATTTCCGGGTTGCGTGAGGGATGTGTATCCATTCCTTTATCATGGTTAGCCAGCTCGGAATGGGCCCAGCCTGTCGAATCTCCGGCAGAAGAACTTATTGTTGAATTAACAGAAACCGAAACTTTTATCATGGAAAGAATTGTTCAGGGCGTAACCTATGATAAAATAGCCAGTGAGATTAACGTTAGCAGACGTTCGATTGATAATTACCTGCGTAAAATATACGTGAAACTGGATGTAAGCAGCAGGGCACAGGCGATTGAACGTTACGCTTTATATGCGAGGCAGACCAAAACCGTATCCTGACGAGCATGGTTCCATGAATCCCTATATACGATGACTCGTCAAGTTTCCGGTCTGGTCATATTCAGTGTCCAACAGGAATAGGTTGTAGGGGCTACGGACTGCGAGCACAGTTCGGATTAGGGATGAAAGGGGAACGGACCGATGAAGTATTTCTTCGCCTCCCGTACAAACAGGCTTTTGACATCACCGCTGAGGGACATACGTGAGATGTCTGGTCGGGATTATTTCATTTCTCTGGCAGAAGAACTGCCTGCGGAGGAGCTGTTTCCATTCAAACTGCTGGAAGAAGCAGCGGTGTCTGTATTTAGTTCCGGACCCTCCGCATTGCAGTATGGCGAGCCGGCAGGGTACAGACCGTTGAGAGAATGGCTGGACAATGATTGGAATGCTCGCAAGGGCATACGGACAGTCCCGGAGCAGATTTTATTGACCACAGGGACTCAGCAGGCCATCGATCTTGTGATGCGTTTGCTGCTTGAGCCTGGAGATTCCGTACTGGTCGAGCATCCTACCTCTCCAGGCTGTCTCGAGGTTCTGGAGATGCAAGGTGCCAAAATCGTGCCCGTCACAGGCGATGGGGATGGCATTTTGCCTGACCTTTTGGAGCATCACATGCAGCAGGTGAGACCGAAGCTGCTTTTTGCTGCACCCAGTTTTTCCAATCCAACTGGCGTGCTGTGGAGTATGGAGCGGCGTGAGGCTGTTCTTGATCTGTGTTCACGTTATGGCGTACTGCTCGTGGAAGATGATTCCTATGGTGAACTTCATTTCGATGGATTGGAACCAGCAGACTTCTACCGGAAATATCCTTCCCTCTTTGCGCTGGATACAGCGGATCAGGGTGGACATGTTCTCTACATTGGTTCGTTTAGCAAAACTGTAGCACCTGCCCTGCGTACAGGTTGGGCTGCCGGACATCCGGCCTTGATCCAGGCTATGGCCTCCGTGAAACGGATAGCAGACGGACAGTCCAGTCCCATGAATCAGCGGTTATTGTATCAACTGCTTGCCCATTCTCCTTTTAAGTGGAGTGATCATCTCTCCATGCTGAACAGGGAGTATAAGACCAGACTCAAGCTTATGCTCGAATTGTTGAAGCGCCCGGGTTGGAAAGGCAGTCAGTATAGCATTCCTGAAGGGGGGATGTATCTGTGGGTACAGTTACCGGATGGATTGGACAGCGGAGCTCTGCTCAAAGCAGCGCTGTTAAAAGGGGTGTCCTTCCTTCCCGGTTCCCTCTGCTCCACGGGTGAACAGGATCATCGGTACATCCGGTTGAACTTCAGCCATCCGGGCCGGGATGAGTTGCTGCTTGGCATGAATCTGATCAGTGAGTCCATAACAGAGTTTACAGCCCGGAGCTAAACCGGATTTAGAAAAGAAAGAATGTAGGGTCAAATTCATGCCTGGAACTTGGGACAGCAGAAGTTCCAGGCATTGGATTTGGAAGCAAATAGGTTACCCCCAAAGTAATTACGTTATTGCATCCACTAACATTTTTATATATAATATGTATTAATGAGTTGTTGTTTTCTTTATATAAGCTGCAATCATTGCAAGTTCAGGAGAAGCACTCATATATTTTAACTAACGGGGGAACGAACATGTCTAACATTTTATTTGTCAAAGCAAACGACCGTCCTGCAGAACAAGCAGTCAGCGTACAATTGTACGATGCATTTTTGAGCGCATACAAAGAATCCCACCCAGGTGACACAGTTACCGAACTGGATCTCTACAATACAGATATTCCTTACTACGGCAACACTGTAATTACAGGTGGATACAAAGCCGCTAATGGTATCGAAGCAACTGCTGAAGAGCAAAAAGCAGCTGCACTGGCAGCACAATTGCAAGATCAATTCTTGGCAGCAGACAAAGTAGTATTTGCATTCCCACTGTGGAACTTCACTGTTCCAGCACCACTGGTGAACTACATTTCCTACCTGAGCCAAGCTGGAAAAATGTTCAAATACACTGCTGAAGGCCCTGTAGGTCTGGTAGGCGACAAAAAAGTGGCATTGTTGAACGCACGTGGCGGAGTTTACTCCGTAGAGCCTATGGCATCCGCTGAAATGTCCGTTAAATATGTAACAAATGTACTGAACTTCTGGGGTATCCAAAACCCTGAACTGGTTATCGTTGAAGGCCACAATGCTTCACCTGACCGTTCCCAAGAGATCGTAGCAGCAGGTCTGAAATTGGCTTCCGAAGTAGCAGCAAGCTTCTAATAGCCTAATATATAGAAACACGAAAAAGCCCATCATCTCCATTCGAGATGATGGGCTTTTTCGCATCTTCATTTTGCATGAAGCTACGTTACCTGTTGCCTCAGTCATTCTTTCCATGGATCAGGTAGGGCTCCGCTACTTCCGCAATAAACTCAAGCTCACTGTCGTCATGTTGATTCAAGGAAATATCCATTTCTAGTTCATTTATACTCCGTTCAATCATATCATTATCCTCAAGCATGTGAGCATGCTCAGTTAGTGCCTGCACACCCTTAACCGTCAGCACATATCGTCCACGGGATAAGCGCTCGAACCAGCCATAATAGTTTTTTTGCAAAATGGCCGCAGCGGAACCCACACTTGTCTGTTTACTGATCGAGGCGGGGGAGGCTTCTCCCTGAGCGCGAAGGGCGGAAGCTACACGTAATGCTTTTTCCCTGTAAGCGGTGACCAGCTGCCTGCGTGTGCTTCCTCCTGTGTTGTAGTCACCACTTCGCTCGTCGAATTCCTTCAGCAGTCGTTGCCGCCGTATACCGCCTTTACGGACACCGGTGCTGCCGCTACCAGACATAGGAGCTTGGGCAGCAGGTTCGCACAGCACATCAATCAGAGGTGATTTGGTTTTGTAGAACGTAACGGTGATAAGCCCTAGCCCAAGTTGTCTGCACAGTGCGGTCAATTCGCCCCAGCGCTGGTTCACGGCACCACGCTTGCTGCGGTTCCGCTCAACTGCCAGATACACGAAGGGGCTGAGCTTCAGGCGCTGCATTCCCTGTAACAGCAGAGACAGATTAAATGTTTTTTTCATCTCCACAATGAGTGGTTCATTCTGATCCGATTTGACCCCAACCAGGTCACAATGTTTGACTTCAGCCTTCACGTCGTAGCCGCGTCGTTCGAAAAAAGCCTTTACAGGCGAATATAACTCGGTTTCGTACTTTACTGCCATCGTTTCTGCTCCTTTCCTGAAGTGGCTCGTCTCTGGCCATCTATTGTTCCGTTTTCTGAATTTAGAACCTTCATTATATCATATCCGTTCTTTTTTTTCTGAGCGCACAAGATGTCTGATAGAACAGGGAAAGCCTCAAATTAAGACCTGCAGATCGAAAAAAAGAGGTCAACTTATCCGATTTGCCGCATAGGTATGTAATACACTTTTCACAACAATACATGATGTTTGGACAGAGGGTGGCGGGACTAATCCGGACCGCAAGATTGGTATTCAAGCACAAGCCGTAATTCTATTGATTTCTTCATACCATTCGGAATGGTTGACAATCACACTAAAGGAGCCATGGGAGGTACCAAGCATGAATATTTTTGAACGCGTTGCGGAACATCGGGCAGAGAGTGACCGTTTATCATGGAACGGGACATTTGAAGATTATATTGCACTGCTGAGAGAGGACCCGACTCCGGCAATGACGGCTCACGCACGAGTGTACCAGATGATTGAATCATTTGGCGTGGAAGAAGTTGGGGGGCACAAACGGTACAAGTTTTTTGAACAGGAGATTTTTGGGCTAGATCGGTCCATTGAAAAGCTGGTGGAAGAATATTTCCACTCGGCAGCACGCCGTCTGGATGTTCGCAAACGGATTCTGCTGCTTATGGGTCCGGTCAGCGGAGGTAAGTCAACACTGGTAACGCTGCTGAAACGTGGCCTTGAACAATTCTCCCGCACAGAGAAGGGTGCTATATACGCCATTGACGGATGCCCAATGCATGAGGAGCCCTTGCATCTGATTCCGCTGGAGCTTCGTCCCGAAGTGGAAAAGGAGATCGGTGTCCGCATTGAGGGCAATCTCTGCCCATCCTGCCAGATGCGTCTTCGGACCGAATATGGCGGTGATATCAGCAAGGTGCGAGTGGAACGGGTCACCATTTCCGAGGATAACCGGGTGGGAATCGGAACATTCAGTCCATCCGATCCCAAATCCCAGGATATTGCCGATCTGACGGGAAGTATCGACTTCTCAACCATTACTGAATTCGGCTCCGAGTCCGATCCACGCGCCTATCGTTTTGACGGTGAATTGAACAAGGCCAACCGTGGATTGATGGAATTTCAGGAAATGCTGAAATGTGATGAGAAGTTTCTGTGGAACCTGTTATCACTGACGCAGGAAGGAAATTTTAAAGCAGGCCGATTTGCCTTGATCAGTGCGGATGAAATGATTGTGGCGCATACGAATGAATCCGAGTACAAATCATTTATTTCCAACAAAAAGAATGAAGCCTTGCAATCCCGGATGATCGTCATGCCAATTCCCTACAACCTGAAGGTCTCCGAGGAAGAGAAGATTTATGGCAAGCTCATTCAGCAAAGTGATATGAAGCATGTCCATATTGCACCGCATGCCCTGCGGACTGCAGCCATTTTCTCCATACTTACCCGCTTGAAAGAAACGAAGAAACAAGGCATGGATCTGGTCAAAAAAATGCGGATGTATGACGGTGAAGAAGTCGAAGGGTACAAAGAAGCTGATCTGCGTGAGATGCAAAATGAATATTTGGATGAAGGCATGTCGGGCATTGACCCGCGTTATGTCATCAACCGGATATCCAGTGCTTTGATTAAGCAAAACCTTCAGTGCATTAACGCGCTGGATATTCTCCGGGCGATCAAGGATGGTCTGGATCAGCATGCTTCGATTTCAAAAGAGGAACGTGAGCGTTATCTGAACTTTATTGCCCTGGCTCGGAAAGAATATGATGAGCTGGCGAAGAAGGAAGTGCAGAAAGCGTTTGTCTACTCGTTCGAAGAGTCGGCCAGAACGCTGTTCGAAAATTACCTCGATAATATCGAGGCATTCTGCAACTGGGCCAAAATTCGTGATCCACTGACGGATGAGGAGATGGACCCGGATGAGCGCTTGATGCGTTCGATAGAGGAGCAGATCGGTATTTCCGAAAATGCCAAAAAGGCTTTCAGGGAAGAGATATTGATCCGCATCTCGGCTTATTCCCGCAAGGAACGGAAGTTCGAATACAGCAGTCATGATCGTTTGCGTGAAGCGATTGAAAAGAAACTGTTCACTGACTTGAAGGATATTGTGAAGATTACAACTTCAACCAAGACACCAGATGCGACGCAACTGAAACGAATGAATGAAGTGATTAAACGGTTGATTGAAGAACATGGATATACCGCAGCCAGCGCGAATGAACTGCTCCGTTATGTGGGCAGCCTGTTGAATCGCTGATCTGCAACGAACCATTCCGGATCAGGCTCCTGACGCCTGCTGTGAGGCTCCTTCACAGCAGGGTCAGGGGTCTTTTTATATGGGGGAGATGTACAATTAAGACTAATAAACTGACAAAGAAGGTCAATTCCATGACAAATTAGTTCTTATGGTATATGTTAAATTAGGTCATTTAGTCTATAATCGATACAGATATTTACAATTTAATATTTTTTGTGGTTATTAAGGAGCTGACAGAACTAGTTATGAGTATTGCTATAGCAAGACAACAACAACTTGATTATATTGGATTGACCGCCGGAGATCTGCAATTGCTTGCTGATCATCGACCTGCTTTTGAGAAAGTCGTGGACGAAGTGGTGGACCACTTCTACAATCATGTGGGCAATTATCCGAATTTGGTCGATCTGATTGCCCGCTTCTCTTCCATTGATCGTTTGAAGGAAACACAAAAGCTATACTGGTTATCCATGACCGATGGTGTAGTTGATGATGCATACATTGAACAGCGCATTGCAATCGGACTGGTCCATTCCCGCATTGGTTTGTCCGAAGATTATTACTTGGGCACGTATATGGTTTATCTCGATATTGCAACAAGCATATTCCAGCAAGTCATTCCTGAACGCTGGCATGTGGTCATTCAGGCCCTTAGTAAAATGTTCAACCTCGACTCACAGCTTGTATTGGAGGCTTACGAGAAGAAGGAAAAGGAAAAATTAAATCAACTCGCTGAAGATCAGCAGCATACGTTGCTGGCGATCACGCAGATTACCCAGCAGTTGACGGGCATGATTAGTGAATTGAACGAAAATGCTCAGGCGATCTCTGATGTGGCCAGAGAAACGGCTGCCTCTCAGGATCAGGCCAATGGACTGTTGGAAGAGCTGACTAAGGAAATTCATCAGATTGGCAAAATGGGTGAGATCATTCGTGAAATCTCGGATCAGAGTCATCTCGTGGGTTTGAATGCCGCCATTGAAGCCGCACATGCAGGAGAATTTGGACGGGGATTCGAGGTGGTTGCCAGTGAGGTTCGCAAGCTTGCGGCTAGTTCCCGAGAAGCTCAAGGAAAAATTCAGTCGAACCTGGCACAGATCATGAAGAAGCTGGGCAGTGTTCAACAGGAGTCAGAGCACACTGCTTCGGGAGCAAGGCGTCAGGCATCCCGTTCAGAAGAGCTTGCGGTTTTTGCTACCACTATGGAGAAACTGGCACTTGATCTCAGGAAATTAGATCAACAGGAATAGGCGGTAATACTGGCTGGAAGCTGAGATACCGTTTCTGGCTGTTTTAAGCTATAATGGGTAGACAAACCTGCCGATGTTATAGTGAATGCAGCCGGAGACAGGGGATTTGAAAGAGGTTGAGGTGATCAGGTGGCTTCTATCCATGATGTGGCCAAAGAGGCGGGCGTATCTGTTGCAACCGTTTCCAAAGTGCTGAACGATTATCCCGATGTAAGTGACAAAACTCGCAAAAAAGTCAATATAGCCATCGAACTATTGAAATATCAACCGAATGTGGTTGCACGTGGACTTGTAAAACGCCGTTCTTGGACGGTAGGTGTATTGTTGACGGTTCCTTTTACCAATCCGTTTGTATCGGAGTTGCTTGAAGGAATCAAAACAGCGCTGGAAAACAGCGGATACGATCTTGTTCGCTTATCTACACGTTTTGATGATCCGACATACTCGTTTATTAAACATTGCCGCAGCCGAAATGTGGATGGCGTTGTTGTATTCGGGGAAGGAAGAGACAACGAGAGTATTCAGGAATTGGTTACTGCTGAGATTCCGACGATGTTCGTTGATACCGACTTGTTTGGCAAGCGGGCAGGATACATAACGACGGATAATGCAAATGCCATTGCCATGAGTGTGAAGCATTTGCATGAACTGGGTCACCAGAAAATTGCCTATATTTCAGGTACACTTGGGCCTGCTGTAGCGAATCTTCGACTGGATGGATATCGGGAAGGTTTGCGAGTCTGCGGCATTCCATATTCAACGGTGTATCTGGAGGTCTGTGACTATTCTTTCGATGGTGGCAGTAAGGCAGCTCGCCGATTGCTTGCATTGAAGGACCAGCCTACGGGGATTGTCTGTGCTTCAGATATGTCTGCTTTTGGTGCGATCCACGAAATTGAGAAGCATGGTTTACGGGTGCCTGAGGATGTATCTGTTGTCGGATTTGATAACACATACTATGCGGAAGTGTTCAAACCGGGGTTGACCACAATTAATCAAAATATTCATTCCATTGGAATCAAATCCATCGAATATCTGATCGCCATGATTGAGAATCCTGCATATACTCCTCCAGTCGTTACGGAGCCATCCAATCTGGTGATTCGTCAAACGACTGCACCTGTGCAAGCGTAAAGGTCTTCGAACCAGCACAGCCTATGGGCTGTGCTTTTTTGGTATGCCATTTCTTTTTGGGAAATAACGGATATAAGAAGTTGTTGTGCAATGCTTGCAGGAAAAGCTGTTGACTTTTTACCACACAGACCTTAACAATAAAAGGCAGAATAATACAAAATTTTATGTAATCGCTTTCTTTACTGATGAATATAGGGACACTGCAATTGTCATTCAAAGGGAAGGGTGATGGGCATGCATCGGGTACTGCTGGTTGATGATGAAGTATACGCACGAAAAGGACTTAGAAAACTGATCCGCTGGGAAGCATGCGGGTTCGAAGTGGCTGGAGAGGCGAATGATGGGGATGAGGCTAGTACCCGGATCGAAGAGCTACAGCCTGACGTTGTCATTACGGACATACGTATGCCGGAGACGGATGGACTGGAATTGATCCGGCGCACGGTTGAGCGTAATGAGCAGGTTCTAAATAAGTGCAAACAGCCCTATTTTATCATCGTGAGTGGATATAATGATTTTGCTTATGCCCAGCAGGCCGTGAGGTACGGGGTACAGGATTATATTTTGAAGCCAATTGATGAGATTGAACTGGAAGGGACTTTACGCAAGCTGGCGGAGGAGTTGAATCGACGCAAGCATGCTGAACAAACCCGACGTGAGCAGGAATACGTCAGATTACTTAATCAGTTTATTTATGGCGAATCGGATTTGGAAACGGTTGAACAATGGATTGAACTGACGGGTACAAGTGCTAACGATCCGCTGGCATATCTGCTGTTTGAGAATAACACGCCACATTTCCGGGTTTCGGATAATACTCAAGAAGAGGAGCCGGGAGCCAGGAACGGAGAGAATTTTGGCCGGATTGTGCAGTCTGTTCTTGGAAAGATGTATGCAAATCGCTCGTATCTTCATGTAAAAGAGCATGGCGAACGTATCGGAGTTCTCTTAACTGCGGAACATCTGCACCCCTATTCAATGAATCTTCATGAGGTTGCCAGGCAAATGCAATCTTGCTTCGCCGAAATGGGTCATGACTCTGTAAGCATATATATCGGAAAAGTTTGTTATGAACCTTTACTTATTGGACATGCCTATCAGACCGCACTCAAGGCTATTTCCTATAAATTCATTTCAGAGAAGAGTGGGATCGTCCTGTATGATGACATGCAGCATGAACCTGTACAGTGGGTGCATACCGATCATGAAAAGGAGCAGGAACTCCTGACACTTATGGAGGAACAACGGGTTGAGGCGTTGGAGAATGCAGTGGGTGAATGGTTCAACGGAATGAGAACGGCCAATTACGCTCCTGTTGCCGTGACGTCAGCAATTCACCAATTGATCTCAGCGGTTCTATCCATTCTGAAATCCGCTGAGGCGAATGTGAAAGAGCTACCTTCGTTCAAGCTAATTTTGGCATGGCAAGCAGATCGGGGAACGTTGGCTGAGGCTAGACGGTTGTTGACGGTTTTTATGCTGGATTCAGCACGTAAACTGGGGGAACAGCGTCAGTACAATCACAGGGGAGCCATGACTAAAATCAAACATTATATTGAAGCCAACTACAGCAGCAATATTAGTTTGAGAAGTATTGCCTCCGAATTTTACATGAACCCGGTCTATTTGGGTCAACGCTTCCGCAAGGTGTATGGCGTGTATTTCAATGACTTCCTGCTTCAGCTTCGGATGGAGGAAGCCAAGAAGCTGCTGCGTCAGACGGATATGCGAGTATATGAAATTGCCGAGAGGGTTGGGTTCGGAAGCAGTGACTATTTCGCGACTCAATTTGAGAAAAAGGAATCATGTTCCCCTACGGAATATCGAAATCGCATCCTGGATGAAGGGTAGGGAGATGACACCGTGAAGCTCAACTTTTTTAATAATATCCGCCTACGGGATAAAATGCTGATTTTGTATCTTTTCTTTGTACTCGTACCCGTTATCCTGACGAATGTTATTTTCTATCAGGTGACCATAGCGAACGTAAAATCCCAGCGAATGGCCGACCTCTCCAAAGGAATGGAACAGATTCGAAGTCAATTTATGGGGGAGATTCGCAATGCGGCCGATTTTTCCTCAAGCTTTTATACGGACAGTATATTAAATGACATGCTGGATGTGAATTATACAAATCCGGTTCAGTATATCGAAGCCTACGATTCTTATCTTCGCAAAATCCTGAATACCTATTACTCCGGTTACCGCTCCCTCCAAGGTTTGACGATATATGTGGATAACAAAAGTGTACTGCCTTCCGGGGGAGTTGAGTTTCTAACCGAAGAGGTTCGACAGTCCGAGCCATACAGGCTGCTGGCAAACAGTAAACATTCCGCACCCATTCTGATGAGATCCGGTCCTGAAGGGAATCGGCAGACGTTCAGCATTTTACGCAAACTCAATTATTATGAAGCTCTGCCCGGGTGGAAGGAAAAGTTCGTACGACTGGATCTGAAGCCATCGACGATTCGCCAGATTTTCACCAACCTTAACGTACAGGGCAACCTGTATCTGATTAATCCGGCTGGACAAATAGACTACTCGACGGATTCTGGTATCCCATGGTCCAGTCAACTCGTGAATTATAGTGATGTCATGGATCAACAAAGTAAGAAAGAGTTCGAAATGGCCTATCCATTGTCCGGTGAAATGGAGGGATGGAAAATCAACGGAATGTTCGATGAATCCGAGATTTACAAGGAACTGGGCAAACCCAGTCACCTTGTCGTTGTGCTGGCCTGTATCAATCTGATCCTGCCGACCTGGATTATTATCTGGATGACACGCACAATCCACGTGAGGCTGGCTCGAATACTGAAACACATGGAAAAAGTGAAGCATCAGCGATTTGAACCGATCAGACAGCCGGAATCGTCGGACGAGATTGGGCAGCTGACAGCCGAATTCAATCGCATGACGATGACGATCCATCGTTTGATTAACGACGTCTATGTAGCAGACATTCAACATAAAAATTTGGAGTTACAGCGGCGGCATGCCCAATTAAACGCATTGCAGAGCCAGATTAATCCACACTTTTTGTTTAACGCGCTGGAGACCATCCGCATGCGCAGCCTCATGAAAGATGAGGATGAGACGGCACGAATTATTTATCATATGGCTAAAATTTTTCGGAATGCCCTCACCTGGAATCGGGATAAAGTCAGCATACGGGAGGAATTGGAGTATGTGACCTGTTTTCTTGAAATCCAGAAATATCGTTTTGGTCACAAGCTGGATTATACGATTGATCTGGACCCAGAGGCTGCGGATTGTTCCATTCCCAAGATGACATTGTTGCCTTTTGTTGAAAATGCCAGCATTCATGGTATCGAACCACTGAAGGAAGGCGGGGAAATTCGGCTTTGTATTCGACGAACAGGCACAGAACTGATCTGTGTGGTGGAGGATTCCGGGGCAGGTATGACAGAGGACAAAAGAAAGCAGCTACTCTCTTACGTGGAAACGGAAGATTCAATGGGTGATCGCGTAGGTGTACAGAATGTCATCTATCGTCTGAAGCTGATCTACGATAGCCGGTTCCATATTCAGATCGATAGCGCTCCTAGGACAGGCACACGTGTGGAAATTGGTTTACCCCTTGAAGATTCATCCAATCCACCAAAGCATTAAACATTCTAAGGCATAAACCTATAGTTTATCCGGTAAACAAAGTTTGTCATCAACCTTATAATGAGAGTGCTTACATTAGAGGGGGGAAAGAGGGTGCGTTCATATTGGTTAATCACATGCTGAAGCGCTGGCTGCCGGCAGTATTAGCTTTAACCATGGTGACGGCTTGTTCCTGGGGAGGAAGTGAGATTAAACCGGAAGCTGGAGCGGGGGGAGACGGCAAAGTAAGCACAGAGAAAGTGACATTCTCGTATTTTAAAGCGGGTTCAGGCAAGGACATCAATACAAATGAAACCACAATCGGCAAAAAGCTGGAGGAACAAACCGGGGTTAATTTCAAAATTGAATACCTGGTTGGTGATATTAATACCAAAATTGGAACGATGATTGCAAGCAACAAGTACCCGGATGTGATGGTCCCGGACGGGGCTATTGACAAAATCGTGGATGCCGGTGCATTTATTCCTCTCAACAATCTGATTGATCAGTATGGACCCAACATTAAACGGGTGTATGAGTCGTACTACAACCTGATGAAAGAGGAAGATGGCAACATTTATTTTCTGCCCATGAGCGCAGTGGTTGGAAACTATCTGCCTAATCCGAATGTGGATCAAGGTGCCTTCTGGATACAGCGTCGTGTATTGAAGGAGGCTGGATATCCAAAGATCACCACGCTGGATGAATACATGGATCTGATTAAACAATACGCTGACAAACATAAGGATGAAGGATTGACTGGATTCCTGTCGTTGACGTATGATGATAAATTTTTTACGATCACTAATCCGGCCATGCACCTTGCAGGTTATCCGAATGATGGAGCCATTATGGTGGATATGCAGACACAGGAAGCCAAGGACTATGGGCTTACGGAAGAGACCAAACGCTGGATGCAGAAGTTGAATGAAATGAATTCATTAGAGCTGTTTGATAAGTCCTCCTTTGTCGATAACTATGACCAGTATCTTGCGAAAGTGACCAGTGGGAAAGTGCTTGGATTCTTTGATTATGCCTGGCAGGTAGGGCAGGAAATGAACAATCTGAAGGAAGCCGGTAATGACGATTTGCGTTATATGGCACTGCCGATTGTGTACGACGCAAACACCAAGGATCAGTATACTGATCCGCCGAGCTTTGTTAATAACCGGGGGATTGGCATTACCGTAAGTGCAGAAGATCCGGTCCGTATCATCCAATTCTTCGATAACCTATTAACGGATGAGAATCAGATTCTGTCCAACTGGGGGATCGAAGGAGAAACCTACGAAGTGGATGACAAGGGGCGGTTTACGCGCTCTGCGGAAATGATCCGGAAAACAGATTCAGATGAGTTCCGTCAATCGTTCGGATTCAAATATTTTGAGTACAGCTGGCCGCGTTACGGTAATGGATCGACTCTGCCTGACGGTAATTCTGTCGGTGTAGAACGACAACCCGAAGTTGCCCAATTCTCCTATACGGATGGAGATAAGCTCATTCTGGAGAAGTATGGCGTGGAGACGTTCTCTCAACTGTTCGCTGCGCCGGATGAACGTCCATGGTACCCGGCTTGGAGCATTGCTTTTGATCAAGGTTCCCCAGCCCATATCTATGGACAGAAACGTACAGATTTGCAAAAGAAATATGTGCCCAAACTAGTCCTCTCCAGTCCGGCTGACTTTAACAAGGTCTGGGATGAATATGTGAAGGAATTCAACAAGCTCGATGTGAAGGGCTATGAACAGACGATGACCGAAGAAGTTCGCAAGAAGGCAAAACTGGTCCAAGGTGAATAAGGTGGTGAGGAAAGGATGGCATGGAGGGATAAGCGCCTGCAAGGCGCGTGGTGAATGGGAATTCGACAATATTAAACATTCGTTTTATCTGGAAAAAAGTGTTGATTTTCACGTCTGGGACGTTTAGACTATATACATCAATATTAACGGGTTAGAGATGTATGACTTTGGCTTTATAATAAGTCGGTGGTCTCCAGACAAATGATGTGGAGGGAGTGCCTGTCATCCAGACAGCGCACTCGCTTTTTTTTACATTTTGCATACATACAAGGCATTTCCCGGTTGAAAGGACAAAGTGAGTGGAGCACCTACATGGAACGTACAACTTAGAACTGGTTATTTTATCTTACATTATTGCAGCGTTGGCTTCTTATGCAGCGCTTGACCTTGCGGGCCGAGTAAGTCTGGCTAAGGGCATGTCCCGAAATGTCTGGCTTACCTGCGGCGCAGTCTCTATGGGTTTGGGAATTTGGTCCATGCATTTTGTGGGCATGCTGGCTTTTGTTCTTCCTATGCATGTGTCGTATTCCACAGGTGAGGTCTTTCTATCCGTTCTGCTTGCAATCATTGCATCTGGTGTTGCGTTAAATATTGCAGGTCAGCAGTCAGGTAAAATAAGCAAGCTCCTGATCGCAGGGGTGCTCATGACCGCAGGCATTAGCAGCATGCATTACATCGGAATGGCTGCCATGTCGGTTACCATCACATATGAACCAGGCATAGTGTTGTTATCCATCCTGATCGCAGCTTTAGCTTCATTTGCTGCCTTGTGGCTCATGTTTTTCTTCCGGCAGCATCAGTCACGTTATACATCGGTGTACAAGATGGGCAGCGGACTCATTATGGGGCTGGGCATCTCGGGAATGCATTATACGGGGATGTCAGCTGCACAATTTCATCATGCACATGATGCAATGGCTGGTTCGGGGATGCAGATTGAGCCTTCACTTCTTGCGTATCTGATCGCAGCGGGTACTTTTATTGCATTAGGGTTGACCTTGTTCGGTATCTTTATTAATCAGCGTCTAACTCAGAAGGATCGCCGGATTCATGAAAATGAACAGTGGTATCAAGCCTTGTACGAAAACCATTCAGATGCCATTATTTCGGTGGATAAGCAAGGGGCTATCAAGGGGATTAATGCTGCAGTCACACGTATTACAGGATACCAGGAAAGAGAGATCATACATCATTCTATTGATGAGATTTCACAGCATGTTGATATTCATTGGGCAAGTGAAATGCATCATGTGGAATGGGATGATGATAGCCGTGAGCAGCAGCATTTCATGGGCAAAATGAAAAACGTTCAGGGAAATCTTCTTGATCTAAGTATCGCTGTAGTACCTGTACTGATTGATGGTAAACATCAGGGAAGCCATATCCTGATTAAAGACGTCACCGAGGAGAAACAGGCTCAGGAAAGCATCCGCCATCAGGCTCTGCATGATCCGCTGACCGGGCTCCCTAATCGACGCAAGCTGGATGATGTGCTGGAGAGCACGATCGCGACTTCGGGGGCAGCAGGAAGTTCATTTGCGGTTATGGTGATGGATATTGACCGTTTCAAAATGATTAATGACTCTCTGGGACATTCCATTGGAGATATGTTTCTTCGAGAAGTGAGCAGCAGAATTATGAGTGCAATCCAAGATTCAGACCCGAACGCGACGGATAATGTCATGCTTGCTCGTATGGGGGGCGATGAATTCACACTGGTTGTTACCAATGAGCAGGGGAATGAAGAACGGGTGGCCGAACTGGCCGAACGGATTGTTCGAGCGATTCAGCTACCTTATCGATTAAAGGAAAATGACTTTTACGTTACAGCCAGCATCGGGATCGCAATGTATCCGTATCATGGAACAGGAGCGGATGCGTTGTTGAAGCATGCAGACTCTGCCATGTATGAAGTCAAGAAAAACGGCAAGAACGGTTTTCAGTTTTACACGGCCCAACTGGATTCGGAGCTGTATGAACGAATTGAACTGGAAGGGTATTTGCGCAAGGCACTGGAACGAGATGAGCTGGTCTTGTATTATCAACCCCAGATACGTACAGAAGACAGCCGTATGATCGGCGTGGAGGCTTTGATTCGCTGGAATCATCCAGACAAAGGCGTTCTGTCTCCGAATGTGTTCATTCCACTAGCTGAGGAGACAGGCCTGATCTATGAGATCGGGAACTGGACATTGCGCGAAGCGTGCAGACAGATGAAACTTTGGCATGCCAGTGGCGGTCCACTCATTCCGGTATCCGTTAACTTGTCTAGTCAGCAGTTTCATCAATCCAACCTAGTGGAGCAGGTCAAAAATGCACTCACGGAGACGGGCCTCGATGCCCGCTATCTTGAATTGGAAATTACAGAGAGCATGATGATGGATGCATCCGTATCCACAGGTATTCTGAATGAACTTACAGCGCTTGGAGTCAAAATCAGCCTGGATGATTTCGGGACAGGATATAGCTCGCTGAGTTATTTGAAGCATTTTCCAATTCATAAGTTAAAGATTGACCGTTCCTTCGTGACGGATATTACGGAGAGCCGGAGTGATCAGGCGATTGTGGCCACGATCATATCGATGGCTCAAAATCTGAAGATGGAAGTGATCGCGGAAGGGATCGAGACGAAAGGACAGCTGGATATTCTGATGCAAAATGATTGCCGCGAAATTCAGGGATATTATTTCAGTCGTCCATTGCCGGCAAGCGAAGTGGAGCATGACTTTTTTGTGCCACTGCGGCTGCATGGAACTCCATCGATTCTCTAAGTTCACTGAAATGCCAAGCGGCAAGTCCCCGCCTTATGCCAGGGACTTGCCGCTTTTTTGTGTTCTTATGATAAAAACTTGCGGTGGTGCTTCTTGCCATCATATGTGAACCAGATCGGTTTATCTTCCACCCGTGTTTCCACATGGACGGTACGCCCCCAAAGGCGGTACAGATAAGGCAGGGTCCGTTCCATATACTTCAGATCCAGCTCGATGCCCTCGTATTGATGCTTGAGCACGAGTTCTCCGGTGCGCAGGTAATCGGCGTCCTGAACGACGAGATACGGAGAACCACCGTTGATGCGTGAAAATACAAGCTGATCCCGTATGTTTTGCCAGGACTTGTCGGTAATTTTCCAGTCCGGGCCCTTTTTCTCGAATACGTAGAGGTCGAGGTCTTCGGTTAATTGCTTGGTCATGTAGTTGCGGATAAATGAGGTATCGGAATCGAATTCGCGTACCTCAAACATTTTGGCACGACCCTGCCCTGGTTGACGCCCAAAACGTTCTCTTTCTTCGCGGGACGGGTTATCCCAGCGACGTTCAATATCTTCGAATATTTTCAGCCCTAAATAGTAGGGATTCAAACTTTGCTTGGATGGCTGCACGACGGAAGAGTTCAGTTTGGCAAATTCAATCGTATCCTCACTGTTCAGGTCCAGCTCCCGTATAATACGTTGATGCCAGTAGGAGGCCCAGCCTTCATTCATAATTTTCGTTTCCATCTGCGGCCAGAAATAGAGCATTTCCTCACGCATCATACTCATAATATCCCGCTGCCAATCAGTCAACACTTCGGAAAATTCCTGGATAAACCACATGACATCCTTTTCCGGTTCTGGTGGGAAGTGATGCACTTGTATTCCCTCCGCAGGTGTTTCCTCGGGCTGGGTATCATCAAGGGACCACAAGTCATCATAGCGACCTTCCGGCTTTGGCGTTTTCTCCCCACGCTGCTCCCGCATTTTCATCTCCATATAACGTTGTTTGTCCAAATGGCGGGGTTTGATCAACTGTGGATCAACATGTTCCTGAATCGCAATAACGGCATCGATAAACGCTTCAACAGCCTCTGTACCATATTCCATCTCATAGTTGCTGATCCGATCAGCCGTCGCGGCCATGCTCTCTACCATATTGCGATTCGACTTGGAGAAGCGAGCATTGTTTTTGAAAAAATCGCAGTGGGCCAGCACGTGTGCGACAATTAGCTTGTTCTGGATCAGCGAGTTGCCATCCAGCAGGAAGGCGTAACAAGGGTTGGAATTGATTACGAGCTCATAAATTTTACTGAGTCCAAAATCATATTGCATCTTCATTTTATGAAAAGTTTTCCCGAAGCTCCAGTGACTGAACCGGGTCGGCATACCATACGCTCCAAAGGTATAGATGATATCGGCAGGGCATATTTCATAACGCATCGGATAATAATCCAGGCCGAATCCATCGGCAATCTCCATAATCTCGGCAATGGCGTATTCAAGGTCGCGGATTTCATCTGTCATCTTACGCTACCTCCTTCCCGTTTCTGGAAAAAGCTGCGCAAAGCTTTATACACTTCGCCTTTTTCTTTGATCACATAATACATGAACTGGTCGATCTTGATATGACGATAGGCGGACATCAGTGTGCTGCTGCGATTGTATTGGTTCACCTCGCCATAACCAAACATGTTGCTGCGCTTCATCAGCTCACCAATCAGTTTGACACACCGCTCATTATCCGAGGTCAGGTTATCTCCGTCCGAGAAATGGAAAGGGTAGATGTTGTAGCTGGAAGGCGGATAACGACTATCAATAATTTCCAGTGCCTTCATATATACAGAGGAGCAAATGGTGCCTCCACTTTCGCCGCGGGTGAAAAATTCTTCCTCGGTCACTTCCTTGGCTTCGGTATGATGGGCTAGGAAAACAATCTCAACCTTCTCATACTGACGGCGGAGGAAACGGGTCATCCAGAAGAAAAAGCTGCGTGCGCAATATTTCTCAAAGGAGCCCATGGACCCGGAAGTGTCCATCATGGCGATAATGACTGCATTGGACTGTGGAATGATTTTGTCTTCCCACGTCTTGTAACGCAGATCATCCGGACTGATATGGTGAATACCCGGATTGCCGGTAGTGGCGTTGCGGCGCAAGTTCTCCAATATGGTGCGTTTCTTGTCAATATTGGACTGCATGCCTTTTTTGCGAATATCGTTGAATACGACTGTATGTGTCTCAATCTGATCCTTGTCTTTTTGCTTCAGATCCGGAAGCTCCAGTTCCGCAAAAAGCATATCTTCCAATTCCTCGATGCTCACCTCGGCTTCAACAATGTCATGCCCGGGCTGATCTCCGGCCTTTTCACCTTTGCCTGGTTTCTTCGAAGCGGGATCACGACCAATGACATCCCCGACCTGACTGTCACCGTCTCCCTGCCCCACATGTTTTTGCTTTTGGTAGTTATACACAAAACGGTACTCATCCAGACTGCGGATTGGTACCTTGATGATTTGTTGTCCATCGGACATAATGATGTTTTCTTCAGTAATCAAATCAGGCAGATTCTGCTTGATGACATCTTTAACCTTTTGCTGATGGCGTTGCTGGTCCTGGTACCCTTTGCGGTGAAGCGACCAATCTTCCCGGGATACGACGAACGAGTAAGGCTGGTGTGAATTTGACATGTAGGCACCCCCCATTGATTACGCGGCACAGTTTGGCCTGTCGGTAATTAAGTATATTCACGGGCGGGGACGATATGTGATGCGTGAGTAGATAAAATGATACAATTACGCGAGTTTGCCTTCCGGGATCAACTAAAATTGTACAGATCGTCCGGAACTTTTTTACAGAAACGATGAACAAGTGTGACGAACTTCCTTTACAATAGGGACAAGGTGTTTACTTGGCATCCCGTTGAGGGATGTGTGCAAAGGAAGGATACCATTTGGATAAACGGGCAGTTAAGGCATGGATTATGTATGATTGGGCCAACTCGGCCTATGCGACGACGGTACTTGCAGCCGTTCTTCCCGTCTTCTACGCTTCCGTGGCTGCAGCTACACTGGATACAGATACTGCAGCATCATATCTGGCGTACACCCATTCCATCGGCATGTTATGTGTAGCGCTATTAACCCCTTTGCTGGGGACATTAGCGGATTTATCGGGACGCAAAGGTGATTTTCTGCGAGTATTCTCCATCATTGGTATCGTTGCAACACTCGGATTCAGCTTCATTGGGGAGGGAGACTGGCTGTTCGCTTCTGCACTGCTGGTCATTTCGACGATCGGTTTTGCGGGTGGTAACACGTTCTATGATGCGATGCTGCCTGATTTGGTATCAGCAGATCGAAGAGATATGATCTCCTCCAAAGGTTATGCTTATGGTTATATTGGTGGAGGATTGTTACTTGCGATCAATATGCTCATGATTCAGCAGCCTGGGTGGTTTGGGATGGCGAGTACACTCGCGGGAACAAGACTTGCTTTTATCTCCGTAGCGTTGTGGTGGTTGGTATTTTCCATTCCGTTATTCCGCCATGCACCACGCCGTCCTGCAGCACCGGACATGCCCAAGTCATGGAAAGCATATGCCGGTGTGGGCGTGCGCAGACTTGGCCAAACTTTTCGCCAGATACGGCGTTTTCCGCAGCTGATGCGCATGCTGGTTGCTTTCTGGTTTTTCAATGATGGCATTAACACGATTATCCTGATGGCCACGATTTATGGAACAAGCATTGGGATCGGGACAGCAGATCTGATGCTTGCTTTGTTACTGACCCAGTTTATCGGATTTCCTTGTACATTGCTGCTGGGGGCATGGGCACAGCGTTGGGGCGCGAAGCAGGTGTTGATGGTAAGCTTGTCCATTTACATATGCATCGTTATCTTAGGATATTTCATGACATCTGCCATCCATTTTTATCTGCTCGCTGGGCTGGTTGGCGTAGTGCAGGGCGTAAGTCAATCGACAGCGCGTTCTTTGTTTAGCAATTTGATGCCTGCTGGCAGAACTGGAGAGTATTTTGGATTTGTGAATATTACAGGCAAATTTTCTTCCATTTTTGGGCCGTTTGTATTTGGTTGGGTAGGCCAATTAACAGGGTCAACCCGTTGGGGGATTCTGTCTCTAATTTTCTTTTTCGCTGTGGGGATTGCAGTGCTAGTGACTGTGAAAGTGCAGCAGGGGATGTCGGATGCGATTCAGGCGGATCAGGAAGAAGGGCAGGGATGGATGCATCATCCCATTTCGGGGAAAAGCTCAGAGGCAAGATCGACTGGATGAGTAGTTATTAACCTTTTATAGAATGTTCATCATTAATAATAGTAGCTCCGTGGGCCTGTTTATTCGTAAACTGCTCTGGAGCTTTTTCATGTTTATGCAACAGTTATAGATGTTGAGGGTCATAGAATAAGTATAAGTGCTTAAACGACAGAGAACAGAATAGAGTGGATAGAAAGATATTATGAAAAGGTGAAAATAAAAGATTGACATGATACATTTTGTATCATAGAGTAAAAGTATGAATACATATCGTATCTAAAAATTGTCGAAAGTACATCATCCATATTACCTATTCCGAAGTAGGATTATTAGCGGATTTTGATATAAAGAGCTATACCAACTGCATGCTTATTTTAATTTTACAGAGGAGAGGCTGCCATTGGTAGATGTTCATGGTAACGGACTTGTCTTACTACTATGTGTACCTCGCAGTGGAAGTTCGCTATCCACCGTGATGCTGCAAAATCACAGCCGTGTATTTGCCACACAGGAGATGTGGTTTCTGATGAATCTTGTAGATTTGCAGAAGGCTGATTCCCGCCCCTATGGTGGAAGTGCAATCATCCGTCAGTTTTACAGTGCTATGGTATCAGACGAAGGTTTTGAGAAGGCGTGCAGAAGCTTTGCTCTTGAAATCTATAACGGATTTCTGGAGGGGAGTGGGGCAGACTTCATCGTAGATAAATCTCCTCGTTACTATTATATGCTGGAATGGCTTGATCGCCTGTTTCCACAGTCCAAGCGCATTCATCTCCAGCGTAACCCCCTTGCCATAGCTGCTTCCTACAAAAAGGTAAACCGCCATACAGGAGAAGGATTCGAACTGATTCGCAGCTTGCAGAGTCCGAACCTTAATATGAAAGCAATTGATCTCACACTGGGTATGCTCCGTTTAAATGATTATTTTGCGGACAAACACACGAATGCCTATGAAGTTCAGTACGAACAACTTGTCTCCAACCCTCGGGACGAAATGGAAAAGTTATGCGGTTTTCTTGGCATCGGATATGAAGAGGGAATAGAGCAATATGGACGCTTTGTGGACAGTACAAAGTCCAATATGTTCTATAGTATGGGTGTCGGTGATCCGTTTCTATCTTCGCATCAGGAAGCTCATAAAGATTCTGTTAACAACTGGAAAAAAATACTCTATCCACAGGAAGTTGAATTCTATTGCCGGGTGATAGGCGCAGATCTATTCCATCGGATGGGCTACAGTGAACAGCTCGAAGAAGCCGAGCAATGGACGGGTGTACGTTACGAAGCTGGCCCGGATGAGGAAGTCATATCCAAGTTAACGCGTCAATTCTCAGAAGCAACGGGCAGCAGCTGGCAGCAAGGTTACCGGATGCAGCCTGTAGACCTAGTGAGCAATACTCCAGATGAAAACAGGGATAATCAGGCAGCGAATGAACCCGATGCAATTGACCCGACACTGGCCGCATTGGCAACGATCAGGCAGTTGGAAGCCGCATTACGTGCAGCCGATAATCGGCTGGAGCGAGGGTACAGTGAGCGGGAACGATTGAAGGTACAGCTTGCCTCTGCTCACAGCAAGATTCAGCGTATCAAATCCTTGATTCCGTTTGGTAACCAGATAAGCGCCTGGGCTTCACAGCGCAAGATACTCCGGGGAGGAAAGTCATGAGCGCTATAGCAGGAATTGTTCACACCGATGGTCAGCAAGCATTGTGGGAGGACAGTTGGCGCTTATATGCCAGTCTGGGCCACGTTCCGGCGGATACAACGGGGGTCTGGAAAGGCAATGAAGCTTTTCTGAGCTGCCACGCCCAGTGGATTACGCCGGAGTCGGTCAGCGAGCAATTGCCTTTATATGATGAAGTGAGCGGTCTGACTATCACGTCGGATGCCATTTTGGATAATCGGGAGCAATTGGCAGACCAACTGTCCATATCAAGGGCGGAGTTAGCAGGATTGTCGGATAGTGAACTGATCCTGCGTGCCTATCTGCGGTGGGATGAACATATGGCCGAAAAACTGCTTGGCGATTTCGCTTTCGCAATCTGGGATGATCGCAAGCGCAGACTCTTCGCTGCCAGAGATATTACGGGCATGAGATCCTTTTATTTTCGGCATGATGGTGAGCGGTTTGCCTTCTGTACCTTAATGAATCCGTTGCTGCAATTGGAAGGTGTACATAAAGAACTGGATGAGATCTGGTTGTCCGAATTTCTTGCCATTCCCGACATGCATGACTCAGCAGATATCCATTCTACCGTCTATCGCGGAGTGAGCCAGCTGCCCCCTGCCCATACGCTTAGCTTCAGGGATGGAAGGCTGGAACAGAAACAATATCATCGCTGGGACGAAGTGGAGACTCTACGGCTCAAGTCCGATGGGGAATATGTAGAAGCATTCCGCGAGGTATTTGGTCAAGCTGTTGGATCGCGTTTGCGAACGCATCGACAGGTGGCTGCTGCTTTAAGCGGAGGGCTGGATTCCGGAGCTGTGGTTGGATTTGCCTCAGGAACACTGCGGAGACAGGGAAAAACGTTAAATGCGTATAGCTATGTTCCGGTGCCTGACTTCACGGATTATACATCGAAAACACTGTTAGCAGATGAACGACCGTTTATCCAGTCTACGGTTAATCATGTGGGTAATATCACAGAGAATTATCTTGATTTTGAGGGAAGAAGCCCACTTAGTGAAGTGGACACCTGGCTTGATATTATGGAAATGCCTTATAAATACTTTGAGAATTCCTTCTGGATTCGTGGTTTTTATGAAAAAGCGAGCCAGCAGGATGCAGGCATTCTACTGACTGGAGCCCGGGGTAACTTCACGGTCTCCTGGGGCCCAGCACTAGATTATTACGCCAGTTTGCTAAAAAGCGGACGCTGGTTCCGGTGGCTACGGGAAATGCAGCAGTACAGTGAACGAACCGGGATGAAGTTCTCACGAATTGCCAAAATTACGGGCCGTAAAGCGTATCCGGAATTGTTTAAATCCATGTCAAAGGGAGCTGCCCAAGCCGCATCGGTGCAATTAATCCATCCGGAGTTTGCAAGAAGAACAGGCGTATTGGATCGGCTCAAATCAATTATCGTTCTGCAAGGTGGTGCGCAGGCAGATGCGCTCAAAGTACGGGCAGAGAAATTCAACAACCTGGCCATTGCGAACAAAAATGGTGCTGTCGCCACCAAATGCTCCCTTCGTTATCGGGCGTGGGAGCGTGATCCTACGAGTGACGCAAGAGTGATTCGTTTCTGTCTGTCTGTACCGATTGAACAATATGTTAATCAAGGAACGGACCGTGCTTTGATTCGGAGGGCTACATCGCCTGAGCTGCCTGACAAAGTGAGGTTAAACCAGCGAGTGCGCGGTGTTCAGCCCGCGGATTGGTTGCACCGCATGATTCCCAATTGGGGTGATTTTACTGCCGAATTGCGTGCGTTATGTTCTGACAGCCGGGTCGCTGGCATATTGAACACAGAGCGAATCAAGTCCGCACTTGCGAATTTTCCAAACCCTCGGCCGGAGCTCGCTTCCCACCCCGACTTGCGGTTGATGATGCATAGCCTGATCGTGTATCGATTCATCCGAAAGTTCTGATGTAGCTAGTGGGCGTAGCGATATGAACCGGGTTACAGGTTCATTAATCAGTTGACTCACGAGAGGAGGTGAACACGATGCAAATGGAAAAAAAGGAATGGCAAGCACCAGCACTGGAAGTATTGGAAGTGAACCAAACGATGGCAGGAGTAGGTTACAGACAGATCGACTGGATCACTGTCCACGATGCTGATCTCTACGATCCAACTTCCTAAGTTGTTTAGTTTTAACATGTGCCATCATACTTAGAAGGGCGGAAAGGACAATATTCCAACTTTTCGCCTCCGCCCTTATATTGAGCAATGCGAATATAAGGGCTTTTTTACTTACAAGCAGAATTGCGAAGGAGGAGTCATTCATTGTTGCCTGTGCAGTATAAAGCGTATGGCTTGTCTTGGTTGAGCCAATTCCCAATGCCTGAACTCCAAATCGTACAGAACGATACAGATTCTCTAGCTGCCTATACGGACGTACACATTGAAATAGCTGATTTGGCGGCACAGTGGGAAGCGTGGGATGTGGGGAGTGATAACTTTGTATCCCGGAATGGCAGTCTTTTTTTTCGGATCGAAGATACAGGTCTGTTTCTCATGGAACAAGGACGCCGTATCGTGGTATTCCCTCAAGTGGGAGCAGATGACAAAAAGGTTAGATTATTTGTGCTGGGCACATGTATGGCCGTCATTATGATGCAGCGCGGCATTCTTCCGCTCCACGGAAGTGCGGTGGTCATTGATGGTTGGGCTTATGCATTTGTTGGACACTCGGGTGCAGGCAAATCCACTTTATCAGCTGCACTTGCCTCACGCGGCTTTCCACTCTTAACGGATGATGTCGTGGCACTGACATGGGATGCAGGAGGAAGAGCAATCGTATCACCGGGTTATCCGCAGCAAAAGTTATGGCAGCCTAGTCTAGACGGATTCGGCATGAAGGAACAGGATTACGCAACGGTTCATGCGGAAATTACGAAATACGCGATACCGGTTCAGCACTATTTTCATGATAGACCTGTTCCGCTTGCCGCTGTGTTTGAACTTGATCCGAAACCGGAAGAGATGCTGAAACCCGTACAGCTGAAGGAAGTTGCCGGATTGGAACGCCTTCACATGCTGTGCTCTCATACATTTCGTAGTGGACTTGTTTCCAGGCAGGGTCTGGCACAATGGCTGTTCGAGACGGTTTCACGGCTGTCCGCCGGTATTGAAGTTTTCAGAATCACGAGGTCAGGCTCTGATTTTACGGCATTTGAGATGGCTGACCGAATTACAGAATATGCGCGCAAAGGAGTGTATACGGGACAATGACAGCAACGAAGCCAATGAATGGGGAAGACCGTGTGTTGCGTAAGGAAGGCAATCTTGTCAGTGACATGGGCGGGGAAAAAGTCATGATGAGCATCCATAACGGCAAGTACTATAATCTGGGCAGCACAGGTGGACGAATCTGGGATCTAATCAGCCAAGAACGAACATTGACTGAATTGGTTGAAGTGTTAGCTTCAGAATATGAGATTGAACCAGACATATGCCGTGAGCAGGTTGTACAATTTCTAGAGCATTTGACGCATGAAGGATTAATTGACGTTACCCGCGGAGAGTAGACCATGTTGCGAAAAATAAAAGCATATCGTTCATTGCCGCGTGAAATTCGTGGATTGGTATGGGAAGCTTATGTCCACCTTGGATGGGCACGAATACTAAAGGCGATGCCTTTTGCCAAGATTGCTCCTGGTCTCGGTACACCCATGTACGAAACGCCGATGACGGGACTCAATCGAAGTGATGTGACGACAATACGAAATATTTCTAAAGCTATACTCATTGCTAGCAGGCATACATTATGGGAGAGTCGTTGCCTTGTCATGGCAATCGCAGCGATGAAGATGCTGGAACGCCGTAAAATGGAGAGTACTCTATATATGGGTACTGCACGGAATAAACAAGGCCAAATGATGGCTCATGCATGGCTGCGAAGTGGGAAATTGATTGTGACTGGAGCAGATACAATGGACCAATATACGGTTGTCGGCGTGTTTGGCAAACGGTGTCCTGAGAAGGGAGCTGGGGAGATTGTCTACGATACATGAGTGGGAACAATATACAGCGGATTTTCCGCAGGAGCTTAAGCTGATTTTGAGTATGATTAAAGGCGATCTAACAGCAATAACCCCTGAGGACGCCCAAATACGGATGAAGGACATGGACTGGCAGCTCTTTTTGCAGCTCGCCCATCATCATCGACTGTACTCTGTTCTCTATCTGAACATAAAAGAGTTGGATTCAGCGCTTATTCCCGCTTTTGTAGTGGAAAACCTGAAGCAGCAATATACAGTCAATACGTTCCGCATGTTACATCTGACAGCCGAAATGGAGCAGGTGTGTGGTGCTTTTCGTGAACGAGGCATTCGGAATATTACGCTCAAAGGGCCCGCGCTGGCACATGATTTATACGGAGATATTTCATTGCGGACCTCTAAAGATCTGGACATTCTCATTCCCTTTGATGATGTGGAGTCTGCGGAAGAGATCCTTGGATCGCTTGGTTACGAATCAAAGGAAGGCAAGAGAACACCAACTGTTGCCAGCTGGAAATGGCGGGAACATCATATCTGTTACAAACACCCTGTAAAAAGAACCCAAGTCGAGATCCATTGGCGGCTTAACCCGGATTCCGGAAGAGAAACCGATTTTGAATTATTGTGGAAACGCAGCCGATTCAGCACCTATACCCAGACGCCTGTCCGTATGCTGGAAAGGGAGGATCTGTGGGCATATTTGGTGACGCACGGCGCAAGACACGGGTGGTTCAGAATGCGCTGGTTACTGGATATCGACCAGATGATTCGCAATATGCCACTGGATGTCAAAAAAGTGGAGCGACGCCTGAAAGCAGAAGGAAGATTATCTATCGGTTCACAAGCTCTTCATCTGGCTTCGGTATTAATGGACACCCCTTTGGATGCCAATTATCTTGCTTTGTTGTCTGCTCACGAACGTGCGGGAGAGAAATTAGCCAGACGCGGCGTAGTGTTCATGAATGAGATGATTGAGAGCCCGGCAGATGTAAAGAGTTATCGTTCCTATCTGTTCGCACTGCGAAGCACAAGGCAGAAGCTGTTTTTCTTTATCGAACGTTTGTATCCGAGTACCTGGGATGTAGACCAACTACCACTTCCGCGTTCACTGCATTTTTTGTATTTTCCGTTACGTCCGTTTCTCTGGTTCTGGCGGCGAATCAAAAGGAACACGATGACGGAGAGGGGATAACGTATGATTTCGGAATTACAATTCTTTATGCGGAAACTGCATCGTGTAACGGGCCCAGTGTTATATTGGAACCTGCTGGGCATGATCTGCATCAGTCTGATGGAAGGAATAGGCATTTATATGCTCGTTCCGATGTTAAGTCTTATTGGTATTTTTGAAATGGGTTCAACAGGTCTGCACTTACCCTGGATATCTGAATTTTTAAATCGTTTTCCGGAAAATGGCCGGTTGCTGCTTGTATTGTTGACCTTTGTTCTCATTGTCTCTGGACAGGCGTGGCTACAACGTCTTCAGACGATTCGCAACACTCGAATTCAGCAGCAATTTGTTCGAACGCTGCGCATGGAAACCTATCGTGCCATCATTATGGCGCAGTGGTCTTTTTTTCTCCAAAAACGAAAATCCGATTTTAATCATATATTAACGACCGAACTCGCCCGTGTCAGTCAGGGAACGAATATTATGCTGCAAATGGCTGCTTCCTTGATCTTCACCGGCATTCAAATCGGCCTGGCCTTCTGGTTGTCTGCCAAGTTAACTACCCTTGTCTTGGTCTGCGGATTGGTACTGTTTATTGTATTGAGAAAATTCGTGAAACGAGCAAAACAGATTGGGGATCAGACGTCGGAATATTCCCAGAGCTATTATAACGGCATTACAGAGCACTTTAACGGAATCAAGGACATTAAAAGCAATATGCTTGAAAAATCACATATTAGCTGGTTTGAACGTATGTGTGGGCGGATTGAACGTAATGTGATTCAGTTCAGCCAGTTGAACAGTGGCACACAATTGATTCATCGAATATCGGCGGCTGTCATTATTGCTGCTTTTATCTATTTATCCCTGCATGTGCTCGCTGTGCCTCCGGCAAGTTTGTTGCTCATCATTCTGATCTTTTCACGGTTGTGGCCACGATTTACATCCATTCAATCCAATCTGGAGTATATGAGTTCGATGCTGCCCGCGTTTCAGATTGTCAGAGAGTTACAGACTGAGACCGAGAAAAGCCGTGAGATTAGCGAAAAAACGGGTAATGCTAGTGAACCATATGATGAGGAGTCAACGATTCCCGGTCCTCGTTCGGTTAGAATGAAGGCCCAGGCCAAGCTGAATGAGCAGCAGAAAGATGGCAATATGCTACCTATTGAACCCCTGGTACTTAAGGAGTCCATCGAGTGTCAGCAAGTGAATTATCGCTACGAAGGCAGCGATACCTACTCGTTATTCGAAGCGTATGCATCCATCCCTGCGAGAGGTATGACAGCCATTGTAGGCAAGTCTGGAGCCGGGAAGAGCACGATGATTGATTTGATTATGGGACTCATACGTCCGGAGAGTGGTCAGATTTTGGTGGATGGGGTGCCGTTAACCGAGAATCGATTGTTAGCCTGGAGAAGTTCAATCGGTTATGTCTCTCAGGACCCTTTTCTGTTCCATACGAGTATTCGTGAAAATTTGCGTCTGGTAGATCCAAATGCCAGTGAGGAACAGATGTGGCAAGCACTACAGTTTTCTTCGTCTGCAGCGTTTGTCCGCAAACTTCCCCAAGGACTGGATACCATTATCGGTGATCGGGGCATCCGCCTGTCCGGCGGTGAACGTCAGCGTTTGGTGCTTGCCCGCGCCATGCTTCGGAACCCTTCTGTACTGGTATTGGATGAGGCGACGAGTGCGCTGGATAGTGAGAATGAACAGCACATTCATGAGGCTCTCGAGCGCCTGAAAGGGCATGTGACGGTTATTGTTATCGCCCACCGGCTATCCACCATTCGAACAGCAGATCGAGTGATTGTATTGGATGAGGGCCGGGTTATCCAACAAGGGGGTTATCAGCAATTGTCTACTGATCCGGTAGGCACGTTCAGCAAACTGTTAAACATGCAGGCAGGTGTCGTGGGGCAATGAGTCTCTCGGTAAATCCGGAAATGAATAAAGTAAAAAGGCGCGCCATTAAAGGCAGCGCCTTTGAAGTATGTGTAGTTGGAAAGTAATTCAATCAGATTGCCATTTGCATTTAGTGAACGATGGCATTACTAACAGGTTGCGGCAGCTGAAAAGCACCAACACGTTCCAGATGCTGCACAATTTCATGCACGGCCTCTTCGATGGACAGCTCTTCGGTATCAATGATGAGTGTAGGATCTTCTGGAATATCATAAGGGGCCGAAATCCCTGTGAAATGTGGAATGGCACCGCTGCGGGCCTTTTTGTAAAGTCCCTTCGGATCACGTCGTTCGCACTCTTCGATCGAACAACGAACATAAATTTCAATGAAATCATCCGCTTCAAAGAGCTGTTTAACCATATTCCGGTCTTGTGCATCTGGCGAGATAAAGGCGGAAAGAACAAATAACCCGGCATCTACCATCAGCTTGGATACTTCACCAATCCGGCGGAGATTTTCTTGCCGATCCTCGGCCGTGAAACCAAGATCCCGATTCAGTCCATGACGTACGTTATCCCCATCAAGTACGTAACAATGAACCCCTTTTTCGTACAGATACTGCTCGAGGGCAAATGCAAGCGAGGATTTTCCTGCGCCGGATAAGCCGGTGAACCATAAGGCACGACTGCGATGACCGTTATGTTTTTCCCTGTCCTGCCTGTTTAAGCTGGATTGCTGCCAAGTAATATTACGCTCTTCCTTTGACATGAATATCCGCCTCTTCCTACTTATGATATGTATAATATTTTAACATATTTACAAGATTATAGCACCTTCTGAATTTGGCGGAATTTAGCGTGAATCAACGACAATTCGGGTATAGATGTAGTACATACATAGCAGGAGGAAGACCAACATGAACAATAACATACACAACATACAGGTATATTTTCAGTGCGCGGATTGCGATCAGGATATTCGGGCAATCTTTGCTCAAGAGCAGGTGAGTGCGGTTCGCTGTTCAGAGTGTGGTAGAGCATACACATTAATGAAGCCTACCATTGGTGACGAGATTTTACTTGATTGGGAGCAGGAGGCTCTATATCATAAATTGCGCGCAGATCGCTCTGAGCATGATAATCATAATATGTCTGCCCTGATTATTAAAGTAATTGAGCTGCTAACCTGGCGGGATAGTGGTGATGGTCAGACACGTGCAATAGAGATGGTTAGAGAATGGTTGGCTTCCAGTGGAAAACCTCAGACCTTACTTGAATTGTTTCATCATCCCGAGCGAGACAATAAACGGTTTTGAACGGAGAAATGAGAACCGGGGCTCCATGGTGTGTAAGTATGTGATGCGATCTGTAATCGAAATTTACATACATTAGCTGTTCCTGTGGCATATTACCTGAAGGTGTTCGTGATAGGAAACGACAAACCGAATTTTTCAGGAACAGGAGCGGATAGCAATGAAGCGAATGGTTCTTTACATGCTGCTGGCTGTATTGACGTTCGGTACATTACCGGCACATACTGAAGCATCGCCAATAAATGGAGCTTATCATTTTGGCTTCAAAAAGAGCCAAAACGGCCAGTTGCCTTCCATTGATCAGGAAGGATTTAAGGAGATATTGCAGCATAATGATGCCATTTTCCTGGGGGATACAAAACAGAAAGAGCTGTATCTTACGTTTGATAACGGTTATGAAAATGGGTTTACGCCAGCTATATTGGATGTTCTGCGCGACAAAAAGGTGCCAGCTGCTTTTTTTGTCACCGGACATTATCTGAAAGACCAGCCTGAATTGGTGAAGCGAATGTCGGCTGAAGGCCATATTGTGGGTAACCACTCCTGGAGCCATCCCGATATGACCCGAGTTTCCAATGAAAAAATAAGAACAGAGCTTGATCAGGTACGTTCTGAGATCAATCGGTTAACTGGACAGCAAGCGACCTTCTTGCGGCCACCACGTGGCATTTTTAACAACCGGACGCTTGCAGAGAGCCACGCCCAAGGTTACGTTAATGTGTTTTGGTCCGTTGCCTATAAAGATTGGGATACCAAAGTGCAACGTGGGACAGAGTATGCACGTCAGCAAGTCTTGAAACAGCTTCATCCGGGAGCAGTCATTCTGCTTCACTCTGTGTCGAAGGATAACACAGAGGCGCTAGCCTCCATCATTGATGAGGCACGTAAGCAAGGATATGCGTTCAAAAGTTTGAATGACCTGAAAACAAAAAGTTATTAATGTTACATGTTTACAATAGAAAAAGGGCATCCTGAGCTACGATAGCTTGGGATGCCCTTTCTGGCTTGGTCTTTAATGGTTTCAGCAGACATGATTCTAATCATTAAGGAAACATGCTGTGTGATGAGAGGCCTTTTATAAAACCGTGTTGTAAATGATACCGATCGTTTTGGGACCACAATGACTACATATAACGCAACCAGCCGTAGTTAATTCCACTCGTGCTCCAGTCTGCTCCTGCAGAGACTTTTGCAAATCAAGCGCGTCTTCCTCGGCCATGGTATGCACGACGATAACGAGATCGCGATCGATCTGTTCCTTATGGTTAAGTGTGTTTTGCAGCATTTGTTCCAGCGCCTTTTCCCGTTTGCCACGGACTTTGTAGGCAGGAGACATCTTGCCATCGGCTACCCGAATGACGGGGCGAATTTTCAGCAGACTGCCAATCAGGTTTTGCATGCCCGAGCAGCGTCCACCTTTATACAGATACTCCAACGTATCGATGACAAACTCAGTTCGCACATTTGGCTTGATGGCTTCAACGAGATGTGTAATCTCCGTCAGGCTTTGCCCTTTTTCTGCTGCATGAACTGCCTTCATCACCAGCAGGGCAATTCCGGAAGAAAGATTCAGAGAATCCACGACAGAGATGCGACCTTCCGGGAACTCGGAACTGGCCAATCTTGCATTTTGGTAAGTTGACGAAAGTTCAGAGGACAAGCTGATATATAAGATATCATACCCTTGTTCTATGTAAGGTTGAAATGCCGTCATGAAATCAGCAGGTGAAGGTGCTGCTGTTTTGGGCAGACGCCCATCCCTGCTTACACGTTCATAGAGCTGCTCCGGCTTAATTTCAGCACCGTCCTTCAGTGATTCCTCACCGAACACGACATATAAAGGGATGATACCGATATCGTGCTGCTGGATCCATGCTGGGGCCAGATCACTTGTGCTGTCCGTGAAAATTTTGATTCGTGACATGTCAATCTCCTTTGGATACGAAAATTTGGCAATAGAATGGATCAAATGGATCATGTTGAGATGAATCAGTGTTATTTCATTATCATTTTTGAAGAATGAATGTAAAGCGGATATACGCTTCTACATCATATAGATACCTGCAATAATAAGCCCTGCAAACGCCAGGATCATGGCTCCACTGAGAATGGTTCCAATAATAGCAAAGACTTTTTTTCGATTTTTGAGAATAAGCCCAATCACGCCGAGAATGATTCCGGCCAGATTAAGAATCAAACAAACTAGAACAGCCAGAGAAGCCAGAACAACTGCTGGATGTAATGCAATCTCCTCCACTTGGATCGGTGTGGTTACAACGCCAATTGAACTGTTTATAGCCATTGTGGCAATAAAAAAAGTCAGCATGTAACCAATGATTGAGACCAATCCAATCACAAAACTTGCAATACCAGGCCCGGAATGTTTCAATCGACCCATGGATGGATCTTCCAGGGAGGAAGGGGAAGGTGTAAACAGGTTGTCATGATTGGGATCTGAATAATCCGTGCCGGAACCGGATTGATAAGGATTATTGTTATTCTGTTTATTGTGATTATCCATAAATGGTGTATCCCTCCCTTAATCGTGGCATGATTGTAATTAACCTAATCCGGGTATTACGATTCTCATCAAGAGAATGAAGGCATTCCTTTTTACTTTTCCATAAAAATCGATAAAAATCAAGGTTTAACGCCAGTTTTCGTCGATTTTGAGGCAAAAGCGCAACAAAGTATATATAACCAGACATATAAATGCCTTCCGCATCGGAGCTGGCTGGTAAACACTGCAAGGATTCGCTAAAATAATAGTTGAGAGATGAATTAAGGGAGAGAAGTTAAATGCAACGGAAATGGATGATGCTTGGTGCTGTACTGACAATGCTTTCGGTAGCTATTGGTGCGTTTGGTGCACATATGCTCAAGGAAAAAATTGGTGCAGACGCCATAGCCGTGTATGAAACCGGAGTGCAGTACCACATGATACATGCAATCGCACTGCTGATTATTGGTCTTACAGCGGGTCAACTTGGACCGTCCACCAAGCTCAAGTGGGCAGCACGCCTGCTATTTATCGGAATTATCATATTCTCG
Source organism: Paenibacillus sp. 276b (assembly GCF_900107875.1). Classification (NCBI taxonomy): domain Bacteria; kingdom Bacillati; phylum Bacillota; class Bacilli; order Caryophanales; family Paenibacillaceae; genus Paenibacillus; species Paenibacillus sp. 276b. The sequence continues at coordinate 1,056,449 of NZ_FNRR01000002.1, forward strand.
GGTAGTCTGTATGTACTGAGTATTTCAGGTATTAAAATATTGGGAGCCATCACCCCAATTGGCGGGGTAGCCTTTATTGTCGGATGGTTGTTATTAGCAATAGACGTGTGGCAGCGGGGAAAAGATCGCTCATGATGATTTATTTACAATAGCTGGAAGTAGTTATGGAGAAATTATGATGTAGCAGTTCATTGTTACATGAATGATTATCTAAAAAAGCAACTTGCCTGGGAAATGTTATGGAATTCCCCCGTAAGTTGCTTTTTGTTTGAATGCTCATTGAGTTAGAGAAACTCATCAATTTCATTGGTTCGGAACGTATACACTTGTTTTTCATCCACATGGTAGACGCTTACAATGCTGGTATCCCGATCAAAATTCAAGATTCGGCATGGAATGCTTTGATGCCGGCCGTTCTTGTTGTTCACAACGATCCGAGTAAGACGGTTTTCTTTGATAAGGGTATCAATCCATACATCGAATGAATTTCCGTTGGTAGTGTTGGATGCTTCGGTTGAAGGAGCTTTCTGGGAAGCAGGTGTTTCGATTTCACTTTGTGGTTTGACTGGAACGGTTGAAGCCGTCGCTTGATTTGGTGAAGTGTTCTTCTGTCTTGCATTGGATTGTGATTTTTTTCTTTCTTTATGAAGAAAGGCGAATGAGTCCTTTTTGGACTGCAGTGTCACTTCAATAATTTTGCCAAGCTCTATGCCGGATTGAATCCGGAAGTCTGCAATTTGTTCCTCTTTGTTTATGAACTCCAACAGGGACTGCAGTGCCAATGCATTCGAGCGGCTCTTAATAAGAATATCGACATTGAATAAAAAGCCGATTTCTTCTTCGTTGGATAAGGTTTCTTTCATTGATCCCAGCCCCGTTAAAAGATATGTCAGCAAAAACATGCTTCAATACACTATATCATTAAAAAGGCAATAATCATAGTACTGGAGACATAGAAAATGAGCAACCACTTAGGCAAAATCAAGTAAAACCATATGCATTTCCAATCCTTTTCCGCAGGTGTCCACACGGCTATCCAGAATGAGGCATACAATTATCGTGACCTGTGGAAGAGGAGGTGTATCGGGAAATTATGGTGACGATGGAGCCGATTGTGGTTGGAGAACATGTTCTGGTCGGGGTAGAAGTGAAGTTGCCCAAAACGACATTACTGACGATTAATACATCCAAAGGATATATTATGTGCGGAGCACTCGATGTGGGATTACTTAATGAGAAGCTTGGGGATCGCAAAATTATTGCAGCTCGGGCGGTTGGCGTGCGCACATTGGAACAGCTGCTGCATGCACCTATGGAGTCGGTGACAACGGAAGCCGAAGCTATGGGCATTACGGTTGGCATGACGGGTGTAGAAGCATTGCTCAAGATGATCTAATCCCTGAATAATCAACAATTAAAGAGAGGGCTCCCCTACTGGGAAGTCCTCTCTTTAATTTACATGTACAAATCCTATATCAAACGATAAAACATGTTTCCACTAATTAAGCTTCATCCTTGGCGAACAAGGCAGCCAGATTCTCTTTGAAAGGAGCGCGAACGACGCCTTTTTCCGTAATAATGGCTGTTACATATTCGTTAGGTGTGACGTCAAACGCTGGGTTGAATACTTTCACACCTTGCGGTGCTGTACGTTTGCCAAATCCTTCGGTTACTTCCTCCGAAGCACGTTCCTCAATCGGAATGAGGTCTCCGGATGGCGTAGACAGGTCAATGGTGGACAGTGGGCTGGCTACATAGAATGGAATGTTGTGCGCTTTGGCAAGGACCGCTACGCTGTAAGTTCCGATTTTATTAGCTACATCCCCATTGGCAGCAACGCGGTCTGTACCCACGATAACTGCCTGAATCCAGCCTTTGGACATGACCATGCCTGCCATGTTGTCGCAGATCAGAGTAACGTCAATGCCCGCTTGCTGAAGCTCGAAGGCCGTAAGGCGTGCACCCTGAAGGACAGGGCGAGTTTCGTCTGCGAATACTTTCAGGTTGATGCCGCGCTCGTGAGCGAGGTACATTGGTGCAGTCGCTGTTCCGTATTTCGCGGTTGCAAGTCCGCCGGCATTACAGTGTGTGAGGACACCCATACCGTCTGCGAACAAAGGAAGAGCATTTTCACCGATTAGGCGGCACACTTCTTCGTCTTCTTTTTGAATCAAGAGAGCTTCCGCTTCAAGAGCAGCATTACTATCTTCGATATTTGCACCTAATTCAGCGAGGTCACTGGCTTTTTGCATCATACGATCCAACGCCCAGAACAAGTTCACAGCCGTTGGACGGGAAGTGGCAAGATGAGCACAGATGGATTTTACATGATCCAACCAGCCTTGTACGGCAAGTCCGTCATATGCCTTGGCACCGAGCACGACGCCAAATGCAGCAGCGATCCCGATCGCGGGAGCACCGCGTACTTTCATCGAGTGGATGGATTCCCATACTTCCTCGGGTGTGTACAGTTTCAGCATCAAAATCGTTTCAGGCAGCAGACGCTGGTCAAGCATTTCAAGCTTGTCCTGTTTCCATATAAGGGAGGACAGAGGCTGATGTTCAGGGGTTGTCATGGATGTTCCTCCGTTCCTTGAGTTAAGCTGTATGCATTCTTTGAGTCAGGCTTTAATAGAAGTAACCGCAGTAGCTACTGTATCTAGAAGTTCACCAATGGTGTTCAGATTGCGATTACGCTTGATGAGTGCTTTACCGATCGCCAGCGCTTTGCGCTGAGCACGTTCACGTTGTGTCGCATCTTCAATCGTATCGATATCTGCGACATGCGCGAGTCCAACAATACGACGGACCATTTTTGCGCCAGCAAAGCCAGCAGAGTCTCTGAATAATTGTTGTACATAAAGATCTTCATATCCAGGTGCTTTGGCCATAGGATCAACCAGATCGGAATTCCACAGACCACGGAAGCGGGATTCGAATTCAGTCCATACGTCACGAACCATATCCAGCAAAATCGTTTCACGCTCATGAAGAGCCTTTTGATCCTGAATTCGACCTGGCAGCGACGCGTAGTGGAGAAGCAGATTGGCAAGCACGGCTCCTACATCAAATCCCATTGGGCCGAAATAGGCAAATTCGGGATCAATGACTTTCGTGGATTCAGGTGTGACAAAAATACTGCCTGTATGCAAATCACCATGAAGTAGAGCTTGACCATGGGTGAGAAATTTCTCGCGCAGCAAGGCTACTTCAAGATGAAGTTCTCCATCTGTACGAAGTGCTTCCGCTTCATCTTCAATGGAAGCCTCATAATTATTTTTCTCCGCAATGCGATACGGTTCATCAAAGATCAGATCTTCGGTTATTTTACATTGATCCGGATTGACGAATCTGCCCTGTTTCTCTTTCTTCAGTTGCTGGTTCATGCCAAGATCTGACGTGAAAAACAATGTTCTTGCCATGAACTCCCCAATATGTTGTGCAAAAAGAGGATATGTTCCGCCATCGATGAGGCCTTTACGCATAATCACATGATCGCTCAAATCTTCCATCACGGTTAAGGCGAGATCATCATCATAATGGTACACTTCCGGCACCATTCCCGGACATAGACGATACTCTTCCTGTAGGATTTCCCGTTCAATTCTGGCACGTACCAGAGACAATGGCCATGATTCTCCGACCACTTTCGCATAAGGAAGAGCCTGTTTGATAATGATACTTTTATCGGAGTTCTGATCCGTGATATGGAAGACCAAATTCAGATTGCCGTCACCGATCTCACGACATTCCAGATTCGCATCTGCCGCAAACGGACCCGGTAAAGTTTTGGCCAGTTCGATTGCATCCTGGGGTGTAAAAGGGTGATATTGGGACAAGAATGCCACCTCCATATATATGAAGAAACAGGAAAACCCACTTCTTTGCTTGGTATATGTCAGTATATCGGAAATAACTGTGATTTTGTACCCTTTTTTTGAGACAGCCCATACTGGACTTGTTTCGAACTTCCGGTGTACGGGTAAAAACAAATAGGCCGGACGGTTGACAGAAATACCGCCGACAAGGCTCCCCACCACTGGGTGGTGCCGAAATGTTAAATCTCTGTCATTTACGGCAGGGTACCCTGCTTATAGTGAATGTCAGACTAATTTTATAATAAAAGGATGGGATTAAGATGGCTACAAAAAACAAAACAGATCAAGCAAAATCGGTGGAACAAGTACTTAATCGTCAGGTGGCAAACCTGAACGTCCTGTATGTTAAAATCCATAACTATCACTGGTATGTAAAAGGACCTAACTTTTTCACACTGCACGTAAAATTCGAAGAATTCTACAATGAAGTGACTGTACAAATGGATGAAATTGCTGAACGTATTCTTACCCTCAAAGGTAGCCCAGCGGCTACGATGAAAGAATATCTGGAGATTTCCTCCATTCAGGAAGCAGCTGGTGGCGAAGATGCCAACACAATGGTACAGAATCTGATCGAAGATTTTGCTACATTGTCGAACGAGTACCAGGAAGGTATTGAAGTGGCAGACGCTGCGGAAGACCAACCAACATCTGATATGCTGACAGGCTTCAAAGCTGATCTGGAGAAACATATGTGGATGCTGCGCTCTTTCTTGGGCTAATTCCATCCGCATTTACCGAGTTTGTTGGCTTATAAACCATACAGTTACTCCCACCTACTTTCACGTTGTCAGGATGACGCCTAGCGTCTATACTGCTGACAAGACTGACTTCGGGAGGAGAACTTTATGATAGGCACAACGATACCAGCGTTAAAAGAATGGGCCTCCGCAATCAAAGCGCTGGAAACGGGTCGCCAAGTTATGGTGATGCGCAAAGGCGGGATTGTGGAGGAAACCCGACGTTTTGAGTTGAAAAGTCCAGCGTTCTATCTGTATCCGACTTATGAACATCAGCGTAAAGAACTGATAAAGTCCTCTGATCATTTCTATGTTGAGGAATCATTGGCCGAATGGGTGCCTGAAGCTTCGACGATCCATCTCACAGCATATGCTGAAGTGACACAGGATTTGGAGATCAGAGATCAGGAGATGCTGGATCGACTTCTTGACTTTCATATGTGGACTGCGGATTTTGCCGAAGATCGCCTAAAGTGGAAACGCAAAGATCCACTCCACGTATTGATACTCCGAGTGTACCGTTTGAAGGAACCGATGGAGATTCCCGTATTACCTGAATACAACGGATGCCGTTCATGGATTTCCATTCCGAATGGTCCGGTGCCGCGCGAAATGACGCCGGTGGTGGACGTTGCGGATTTTGACGAACAGGTACAGAAGATTAACGAGACGCTCAAAATGTAATGTTATTTATCGGAAGGACTTGTCCATGATATGGATAGGTCCTTTTTCAATTGAGAGGATCAGATTTGATAAAAGATTGAATCCCTGTGATTTTTCTCACTGTCTATTTATGACGTAGAAGTTTTGTCATTTGATTCAATCTGGCTTTTATTATAGAATCAGATAGAATAATGTTTCCTGTAAGGGACAAGAGTTCTTAGGAAATGACTTGATAATCATTGAGAATCAGTTTAGAATTATTCTAAAGTGATTCTTGCTTTGGAGATTGGAGTACAGGAGAAATTCAGGGGAAGCCCTGTTCAGATATTAATAGGTGCTTTTTCGTTTTCGACAGTAAACATCAATTTAATCAATGGAGGGAAACAATACACATGGCTACGAATTTCGTCATTGAAGGTTTGAAAGCGACGATCGAAGGTAAGGAAATCCTGAAAGGCATCAACCTGGAAATGAAAGGTGGAGAAATCCACGCAATCATGGGTCCGAACGGAACAGGTAAATCAACACTGGCTTCTGCACTTATGGGGCACCCTAAATATGAAGTAACAGAAGGTACGATTACACTTGATGGTGAAGATGTACTGGATATGGCTGTAGACGAGCGCGCTCGTGCAGGTCTGTTCCTGGCTATGCAATACCCGAGTGAAATTGCTGGCGTAACGAATTCTGACTTCCTGCGTAGCGCAATCAACGCACGTCGTGGTGAAGGTAACGAGATCTCCCTGATCAAGTTCATTCGCCAAATGGAAGGTAAAATGAAAGAACTCGACATGAACCCTGAGTTTGCTCACCGTTACCTGAATGAAGGTTTCTCTGGTGGTGAGAAAAAACGGAACGAGATTCTGCAAATGATGTTGCTTGATCCAAAAATTGTAGTACTCGATGAAATCGACTCCGGTCTGGATATCGATGCTCTGAAAATCGTAGCAAACGGTGTAAACGCAATGAAGAGCGAAGATCGCGGCTTCCTGATCATCACTCACTACCAACGCCTGTTGAACTACATTACTCCTGACTACGTACACGTAATGATGCAAGGTCGTATCGTGAAGTCTGGCGGACCTGAACTGGCTCACCGTCTGGAAGCTGAAGGATATGACTGGGTTAAGGAAGAGCTGGGAATCACAGACGAAACTGTAGGTCAAGCGTAAAGACAAAACGGAGGAGGATAATCAATGACTACACAAACAATTCTTCCGGTTGAATCTGAAGCGCTTCGCGCCTTGTCGGAAAGCAACAATGAACCCGGCTGGTTGACCGAGCAGCGTCTCGAAGCCCTTAAGCTAGCAAGTGGGCTTGCGCTTCCTAAACTGGAAAAACAAAAAATCGAACGCTGGAATGTCAGCGAGTACGGCACGTATAAAGCTAGTGAAGCGATTGCTTCCCTTGAGGAAGTACCAGCTTCCATTAAAGATCTAGTTAAGGACCAAGCGGAAGGCAGTCTGGTTATCCAGCGTAATTCCAGTACGGTATATTCCAAGTTGTCTGCTGATCTTGCAGCAAAAGGAGTTATCTTCACGGATCTTGCTACAGCGGTTCGCGAACACAGCGATCTGGTAAAACCATATCTGAATACAGCTGTGAAAGCAGATGAGCATTCCCTTGCTGCACTGCATGCAGCACTTTGGAACGGTGGGGTATTCCTCTATGTTCCGAAAAACGTAGAGATTGAAGTTCCGCTGCAAGCGGTACTGCTTACAGATGATGCTACTGCAACATTTGCACCGCATGTGCTTGTAGTTGCTGAGTCCAACAGCTCCGTTACTTATGTGGATAACTATGTATCTGGCGAACTGTCTTCACCTGTATTCCATAACGGTGTTGTGGAAGTATTCGTGAAAGCTGGTGCCAAAGTCCGTTTCGCATCAGTTCACCAACTGAGCACAAGTGTTACTGACGTATCTTTCCGCCGTGCAGTGGTGGAGAACGACGCTTCGATTGAGTGGATCGTTGGTGAGATGAACAACGGTGATACTGCTAGCAACACGATGACGGTTCTTAAAGGGAACGGCTCAAGCTCCGATTCCAAAGTTATCGCAGTAGGTTCCGGTTCCCAAAAACTGAACTACACAACAGAAGCTCGTCACTTTGGCAAAAACACGCCAAGTCAGATGATTACACGTGCAGTTATGCGTGAAGAGGCTTCTGCAATCATTAACGGAATCACGAAGATTGAGAAAGGTGCTACCAAAGCGGACGGACAGCAAACAGAGAAAGTACTGATGCTGAGCCCGAAAGCACGTGGAGACGCCAACCCAATCCTTCTCATTGATGAGGATGATGTAACAGCTGGTCACGCGGCTTCTGTAGGTCAAGTCAATGTGGAGCAAATTCATTACTTGATGTCGCGCGGGATTAACCGTACGGATGCGGAACGCCTGATCATTTACGGCTTCCTGGCTCCGGTGGTGGCGGATATTCCTTTGGAAGCACTGCGTACCCAATTGCAGTCTCTCATCGAACGGAAACTGGGACAATGAACCCGGCTATCCGCGAGCAGTTCCCGATCCTCCACCAGGAAATCAACGGACACCCGCTCGTATACCTAGATAACGCAGCGACTTCCCAGAAGCCGCTGGCTGTAATCGAAGCGATTAAACATTATTATGAATTTGAGAACTCCAATGTGCATCGTGGTGTTCATACGCTTGGAAGCCGTGCAACGGATGCTTATGAAGGCGCACGTGAGAAGGTTGCCAAGTTTATCAACGCACGGCGCACACAGGAGATTATTTTCACCCGTGGGACAACGACCGCTCTGAATTTGGTGGCTTCGTCCTACGGACGCTCAGTCTGCAAAGAAGGCGATGAGATTGTTATTACGCAGATGGAACACCATAGCAATCTGATTCCATGGCAGCAAGTAGCCAAGGAAACGGGAGCGACATTGAAATACATTCCGCTACAGCCGGATGGCAACATTGATTTGGCTGATGTGGAGAAGACGATTACGAACAATACCAAAATTGTAGCAATCGCGTATGTATCCAATGTTATGGGTGTTGTTCATCCGGTAAAACAAATTGCTGAAATTGCACACCGCAATGGTGCTGTCATCGTTGTGGATGGCGCACAGAGCACACCGCACATGAAGGTGGATGTGCAGGATCTGGACTGTGATTTCTACGCATTATCCGGCCATAAAATGTGCGGACCAACCGGGATCGGTGCACTTTACGGCAAAAAGGCGCTGCTGGAGTCCATGGAGCCGGTTGAGTTCGGCGGTGAAATGATTGATGATGTGGGTCTCTATGAATCCAATTGGAAAGAGCTTCCTTGGAAATTCGAAGGTGGAACACCGATTATCGCAGGTGCGGTTGGATTGGGCGCTGCTATCGATTTCCTGGAGCAGATTGGCATGGATGAGATTGCTCATCATGAAAGTGTGCTGGCAGCTTATGCAACGGAACGTATGGCCGAGATTGACGGACTGACCATTTATGGGCCAGCTAAGCGTCATGTCGGAGTGGTTACATTTAACCTCGGTGATGTACATCCGCATGATGTGGCAACTGTGCTTGATGCGAGTGGCGTAGCCATTCGTGCTGGACACCACTGTTGCCAACCGCTGATGCGCTGGCTTGAAGTCAGTTCAACAGCTCGTGCCAGTTTCTATCTATACAATAACGAACAAGATGTGGACCGGCTTGTCAGCGCCTTAATCCAGACAAAGGAGTATTTTGGCGATGCAACTTGATGATCTGTACCGGCGTGTCATAATGGACCACTACAAAAACCCGCGGAACCGCGGAACGTTTGATAATGAAGCTGTCACGGTGAATTTGAACAATCCAACGTGTGGCGACCGGATTTCACTGCAACTTTTGCTGAAAGACGGAATCGTTCAGGAAGCCAAGTATACGGGGGAAGGTTGTTCCATCAGCATGTCCTCGGCATCAATGATGACCGAGGCAGTCAAAGGCAAAACGATGGATCAGGCACTCGACATGGCTAACCGTTTCTCCTCACTGATGAAAGGGGAAGAAGTCGATTTCGACGATTATGAAGATCTCGAAGCCCTATCCGGTGTGAACAAGTTCCCTGCACGCATCAAATGTGCCACATTGGCCTGGAATGCTTTACGCAAAGGAATTGACGAAGAGGACAATGTACAATAACGATAGGGAGGTAGAGCAAGATGGCTAAAAAAGCACCAGAAATGGAAGAGTATAAATATGGTTTTCGCGACGAGCACAAATCCATCTTTCAAACCGGTAAAGGTCTGACTGCAGAAGTCGTTACGGAGATTTCCAAAATCAAGAACGAACCGGAATGGATGTTGGAATTCCGTTTGAAATCCCTGAAACAATTCGAAAAAATGCCGATGCCTAAATGGGGCGGAGATCTTGACGGATTGGATTTCAACGAAATTCAGTATTATGTCCGTGCTTCTGACAAGCAAGGAAAAACATGGGAAGAAGTTCCTTCCGAAATCAAGGAAACTTTTGATAAATTGGGTATCCCTGAAGCGGAGCAAAAGTTCCTCGCAGGTGTATCGGCTCAGTATGAGTCCGAGGTTGTATACCACAACATGCAAAAAGAATTGGAAGATCAGGGCGTAATCTTCATGGATACGGATACTGCACTTAGAGAGCATCCGGAAATCCTGCGTGAATATTTCGCAACCGTTATTCCACCAGCAGATAACAAATTCGCTGCATTGAACAGTGCCGTTTGGTCCGGAGGAAGCTTCATCTACGTGCCTAAAGGCGTAAAATGTGAAGTGCCTCTGCAAGCCTATTTCCGGATTAACTCCGAAAATATGGGACAATTCGAGCGTACACTCATCATTGCGGACGAAGACAGCTTCGTTCACTATGTAGAGGGCTGTACAGCTCCAATCTACAGCACGAACTCACTGCACAGTGCGGTTGTTGAGATCATCTGTAAGAAGAATGCTCGTGTTCGTTATACAACGATTCAAAACTGGGCACCAAACATCTACAACCTGGTTACGAAACGTGCGGTTGCTGAAGAAAATGCAACGATGGAATGGGTCGATGGCAACATCGGTTCCAAACTGACGATGAAATATCCAGCAGTTGTACTGAAAGGCCGCGGAGCTAAAGGTTCGGTTCTGTCCATCGCTGTAGCTGGTAAAAATCAGCATCAGGATGCAGGCGCGAAAATGATTCACTTGGCTCCAGATACAACATCAACGATTGTATCCAAGTCGATCAGTAAACATGGTGGTAAAGTAACCTACCGTGGTCTGGCTTCCTTTGGTCGCCAAGCGGAGGGCGCAAAATCCAATATCAAATGTGATACGCTCATTCTGGATAATGAGTCCACATCCGATACGATTCCTTACAATGAAATCATGAATGATAACATCATGCTTGAGCATGAAGCTACGGTATCCAAAGTGTCCGAGGATCAACTCTTCTACCTGATGAGCCGTGGTTTGACCGATGCAGAAGCAACACAGATGATCATCATGGGCTTTATTGAACCGTTCACGAAGGAACTGCCGATGGAATATGCGGTAGAGATGAACAGATTGATCAAGTTTGAAATGGAAGGGTCAATTGGTTAATCCAACTGCCCTAACCCGTTTCGAAACGTCGATTCTGATTGTGGCAAAGTTGTGCTGAATCAGTTTCACGTGAACTAAATAACATATCAAGAAAGATCGAGGGAGTTTATCCCTCGATCTTTTTTTATTGCAGTAGAAACGAACTGGGATGCTCTATCCTGGGTTTATTTGTAATAAAATAAGATCAATAGCACAAGCCATTTACTAGATTTAAGCATCTAATGATAGAAAAGGATGTGAATACATGAGCATAAATCCGTTTAAGGGATATCGGATTACGAGTTCATTTGGCTATCGAATTCATCCTATTTCTGGTGGTCAGACATTTCATCGTGGAATCGATCTCGTCACAGAGCCATGGAATGGGCCCATACATGCATTTATGGACGGGACTGTACGTTTTGCTGCGGAAGGGGCTACAGGCTCAGGATTCGGCGGTTACGGGCTTACGGTTGCAGTGCAGGATCATAGGGGCTACTTGCATTGTTACGCTCACCTTTCCCGAATTGCAGTGAAAGTTGGACAGCAAGTGAAACAAGGACAGCTTCTTGGCAACCAGGGGAGCACGGGTGAAAGCACGGGTCCGCATGTTCATTATGAGGTACGCAAAACGAGCTCCCCTTCGTATGGATACACGGCTAGTGAAAATGGTGTTGTTGATCCAGGGATATATTTGAAATCTGAATATAGTTCGACGGTTGAAGGACAGGAGGGGACCCCAATGACGACGGAGGAAAGGGCACGATTAACAGCGATGGAGAAGATGCTGGAATCCCAGTCAGCCTGGATTCAGCAGCAGAAAAGCATTTCCAGTATGGCTTGTCCGTCTTGGGCTGAGGAAGCTTATCATTACTACCAACCATATATAATGAACGATACGGGCAGTTATGACTTTTGGAGATTACTTGTCATCATGTATCGTAAGGAGAAGGGAATCACGGTCTCTTCCAGTTCCTCAAGTTAACGAACAGATCAGGAGTATACGTGAAGCTTGATTTAGGCAAAAGCAGGCAGACAACCATTTATTGAATGTTTCCAGTTCGCCCGGTTCATCCCAACGCAAACGTCATATGTTAGGGTATACCTGATGAAGAGGAGGCAATCACATGAGCGAAGTAGGATATGGCTGTGGGGGCAACGTAGGCGGCGTAGGCGGATACAATATGTTCACAAACACGGGTGCGATCTTGGTACTGTTCATTCTGTTGGTTATCATCACTAAAGCATTCTTTATTTAATATGATATGAACAAATCGGTATTCAAAAAGGGAAGCCTTAACGGCTCCCCTTTTTTGCGTCAAATAATATAACCGTGTAAGAAGTTCACTTGAGCTTGGGTTACTCTAACTGCTGCTGCGCATACCTAAATACTAATGGTTACTGGATATAAATTTCAACGATAGCTACATCTCTTTCCTTCGCTAAATCAATGAAGGCTGTGGAGGTCTGAACGAGTGGGCGGAAGTAATCCGCAGGGTTATTCAAGATAATCAGACCGGTTTCGCCGGTCGTGAGCAGAACCCTTTTGCCAATAAAATTGGGTAGCATGTGTTTGATGAGTTCCTGCGTAACTTCAGCATTCAACTGGCCGAAGCTGAGGCTGTACAGTTCGCATAGCACGGAGATTAATTCCTGCTTGGTCTGATACACCCGATTAGTCGTCATCGCGCTGTACACATCGGCTACAGCCGTTATACGGGCAAATGGATGAATCTCGTCACCTTTCAGTCCGTAAGGGTAGCCACTTCCATCCTCGCGCTCATGATGCTGGAGGGCAACGGTTGCAAGGATCTCGTCCTGAGTGGACTCTTTGACAATCTCATAACCATATAACGTATGTTTCTTCATTTCTTCGAATTCTTCCGGCGTTAACTTGCCCGGCTTATGTAAAATTTCAGAAGGAATCTTGGACTTGCCAATATCGTGAAGATATCCTGCTTTGGCCACGGTTAGACACTCCTCAGGATTGTAGCCCATCCAGCCGGCGATATAAAAAGCGAGCATTCCGACTTGTAAGGAATGGTTGTAGGTATAGTCGTTATCCCCGTCAAGCATCAGCAGCAAGGAGACAACGTCCTTTTGTTTTTCAAGCTGTCCCGTTAGGGTTATCAGTATTTCATCGACCTGAGTCTCATCAATAAAACCCTTCTCCATCGCTTGTCCAAACAGAGATTCTGTACCTTTGATCGTATCGTTAAACAGGTTAGTTAACAGACGGGTTTGATCGGAAGGTAAGGTTTGTGCATCAGAGTGGAGGTCAGATGTTGTATGCTCTACATCTGCGTAATCGATTCCGTGCTGCAGCAGCTTGGCAATATCATCGTCGCTGAGTGTGGAACCTTTCATCAGCATGTGGAGACCCGAACTGTTGTACACATCATTTTTTAACAGGTCGCCAGTTTTAAGATCAGTAACATGCACTCTCACGTATAAACCACCTTTTCCTCGACTAATATCGACATATATGATTATAATAACAAGAAAAAAATGGGTTGACAACGACTTATTTACTAATTTCATCACCCGTCGAACAGGTCGAATGACTAGTTATTTAATTGTCTGTGGGGTTCCAGGGTCCTAGTTGATGACCTTTCCACTCGGAACCATCTTCCCATATTTCTTTTTTCCAGATGGGTACATTCTGTTTGAGTCTTTCAATCGCGTAACGGCTTGCGTCATAACAGTCACTGCGATGAGGGGAGGAAACGGCAATAACGACGCTGATCTCTGCTACGTCTACCTTCCCAATCCGATGGCTAATCGCACATTTTACGCCTGGCCAGCGTTCATTGATTTCACTACCGATAGCTGCCATCTGAGAAAGTGCCATAGGTACATAGGCCTCATATTCAAGATGAACCGTTCGTTGTTGTCCGGTCATTTCACGGGTGGTGCCAACAAAGGTCAGGGCTGCTCCATGGTTTGCCGTAATGACGAGTTCCGTTGTAGCTTCCACGGATAGTGGGGACTGGGTGATCAGGAATAATCCGTCATCCGTACGATGCTCAGGATGGGATGAACGATGTCCGTCACCATTCAAATGGGAACCATCTCCTCCCGATACGGGGGGGATTAAGGCCAGTTCATCCTGGGCCTTGATTATAATATCGGCAGAAGCATACTGCTGGTTTACTGCAAGAAAAGAAACACGTATTTGAGCAGCCGCTTCAGGGTAAGCAAGGCCCAGTTTTTCTTTTAATTGCACAGGAGTTGGATCCGTTCCGGGATAATCATATTCAAGCAGGGATGTGCCCAGACGTTCAGCGATTCCTGCAAATAGTTGAATTGTTAATTTCATGGAAATTACTCACCTCTTTTTAATCTCTAAACCCTATAAATATATCATAACGACGCGGAAAATGTTATGCTTATCCATTAGAGGAATGTACGTTATCGACGATATGAGGGAGGCGGTGTGATGAGCACCAAGAAGGCGCAAACATTAACGATTCTACACACCAATGACATTCATAGTCATTTTGGTTCCATGAGCTCCATCGCCGCCATGATCGGATACGAGAAGGAACAGGCTGGAGAATTTCTGGTAGTGGATATCGGAGATCATATGGACCGGATGGCAGTTGAGACGGAGGGTACCCTGGGGGCAGCCAACGTGGATGTCATTAACCTGACCGGTTATGATGCGGTAACGATCGGGAACAACGAAGGACTAACATTTACATCCGAGCAACTGGCACAGTCTTACTCTGGACTTCTGTGTCCTGTTGTATGTGGAAATGTTGTGGAACAGGCTACAGGCCTGCCACCTGTCTGGATGAAATCCTCTCTCATTTTGGAGAAGGGGCCTTTTCGCATCGGTTTGCTTGGTGCTACAGCACCCTTTACCGCTTTTTATGAATTGTTGGGTTGGGATGTATTGGACCCGGTAGAGACGCTGCGTGAGCAAGTTGAAGCTTTGCGTCCTCAGGTGGATGTAGTCGTTATTTTGTCTCATCTGGGGCTTTCCACAGATCGCAGATTGGCCGAACAGATCCAGGGCATCGATGTCATTCTGGGCGGACATACACATCATGTACTGGAAGAACCATTAATCATTGGTCAGACAGTGCTTGGAGCGGCAGGCAAGTTTGGCCAGTGGCTCGGTAAGGTGGTACTGGAGCGGGAATATGAAGCGAATGAACTTACACTGGTGAGCAGCGGCTGTGTTCCGGTCCAGAACATGTTGCTCGAAGAAAGCGTATCGCTGGCTATAGATACACACCGGACGGAAGCTGAGCGTGCGCTGGGCCAAACAGCCGTTATTACGGACAGGACGCTGACCATTGATTACGATCATGAGTCACCGTTTGCGTCATTGCTTGCCCAGGCAGTTCGGCAGTTCACTGGAGCGCAGTTGTCTCTTGTTAACGCCGGGCAGCTCCTTGGAAATCTTCCGCAGGGGAATATCACGAAGGGAATGTTACATTCCCTATGTCCATCTCCCATTAATGCCTGTACAATATGCTTGAATGGAATTCAGATTCGGGAGGCTCTGGAGCAGTCCCTGTTGTCAGAGTTTTCACGTAAACCGATTATCGGGTTTGGATTTCGTGGGGATATTTTAGGAACATTGTGCATGGATGGTATGGATGTGGAGTATGACCCCCATTCGCCTCCATATGAGAAAATCCGTGCCATATATATTGAGGGCGAGCCGGTTCATGATGAACATGAATATGTGGTAGGAACACTCGACATGTTTACCTTTAACGTGGGATATCCGTCCCTTGCTCTTGGAACGGATATATCGTATCGACTTCCTGAATTCATACGTGACCTGCTCGAAACGGAATTAAAAAGGCCTGGGGCGCTGGATGACAGCCTGCGATCCCGTTGGCATAAAATCTAACAAGTACTTGCCTTCTGCTGAAGCGGCGGCTAGTGGAAATTACATCTACGGAGCGGGAGAGGATAGGCTGTGCGTTTAGTACATATAAACCTATTGCAGCCTGGCATGAAGCTGGGGAAACGAATTTATAGTGAAGAGGGTTTGGTTCTGCTCAGTGAGGGAGTGGAGCTGACCAGTCGGTTGATTGGACGTCTGAAGGACCTGGGGATTGGATATGTGTATATTTCGGATGCAGCAACAGAGGATATCATCATTCCGGATATGCTGCAGGAAGAGACCAGGCGCAGAGCGTTAGTTGAGATCAAACAGCAGTTTCAGAGTATGTCGGGTCTCAAAACCAAAAGCCGAATCCCACACTTTGGAAAAGCACTTAGCGGGTTAATGAATACGATTCTGGAGGACATCGGCAGTCAGAAGGAAGCAATGATTATGCTTATGGATATGAACGCCAGTGATTTTGACCTGTATAATCATTCTCTTAATGTATGTGTGTATACGCTGGTTCTTGGTGTGGCATCGGGTTATACCCGCCAGCAATTAATGGAGATTGGTCTGGGTGCCTTGTTACATGATATTGGAAAAACACAGATTGCTCCAGAAATTCTGCACAAGCCTGCCAAATTGAGCGATGAGGAATTTAAAATCATACAGCAGCATACTACATATGGACATCGTATTCTCAAAGACGAACCGGGTATACCGCTCCTTGCTGCCCATTGCGCATTACAACACCATGAACGGATTGATGGCAGCGGCTATCCTTTTGGTTTGAAAGACAAAGAGATTCATGAGTACGCCAAATGGCTAGCTCTTGCCGATTCGTATGATGCGATGACAACCAATCGGGTATATAAACAAGCTTTGCTGCCACATCAAGCTGTGGAAGTATTATACACGGGTTCAGGAACTTTATATGAACAGCGAATGCTGGAGAAGTTCCGTGACTGCGTAGCCATTTATCCCTTAGGTATCTCCGTCACGCTGAGTACAGGGGAGGTCGGGGTTGTTGCAGACATCCATACGCGCATTCCGCAACGACCACGTATTCGTGTTCTCAAGGATGCTGACGGACAGACATTAAGTGCACCCTACGAGATCGATCTGTCTACAGCGTTGTCTGTTATGATTACAGGTGTTGAGGGTGTGGAAGACGCTACGCCAGCTTCAGCGCGTGGCGAATTATTTTGATATCCTGACGTCAAATGGAGAATGGGTCAACGCTCATTTCGTAATATCCGGGCCAGCAAGGCCTTGATATTACGCGGGCGTTTTTTGTCATGTAATGGACAGAGCATGCTCATGCCAGAGCACAGGAAATTGTGCTATGATTAAAGATAACTCCAAAAGTTGCAGACGGGGTATGTTGTAAATAAAACTTTTTAGGTTAATAAAAGGAATAAGGTGAAGAACAATGACCATGCTAAACTCAGGATCGGTAGAACCGATGCCTTTATCGCCGACTAATGATCCTTGGGATCCGATCGGCTCTTTGCGTACATATGGACGCCATGTGCTGACCAGTGTAGAAATGACCGTGACTCATCTGTGCAATATGCGCTGCGAGCATTGTGCGGTAGGAGATATGTTAACGATGCGCGAAGCACCTGCGCTTCCGCTGCCTTTGATGCTTAAAAGGCTGGATGAGGTTGAGCACCTTCAGACGATCAGTCTGACGGGTGGTGAGCCGAGCTTCAGCCAGAAGACCGTGGATGAGATGATCATTCCGCTCCTCAAATATGCCAAGGAACGGGGCATTCGTACCCAGATTAACTCCAATCTGACGCTGGATTACCGTCGGTACGAGCAGCTTCTGCCTTATCTGGACGTTATGCATATCTCATTCAATTATCTGAATGCCGATGACTTTCACCAAGTTGGGTTTGCCAACAGTGGTAGACCTGTAAAACGGGAAGTCGCGGTGAAGATGTATGAGAAAATGATTGAAAATTCCCAAAAACTCAGTGAAGCGGGCATGTTTATCTCTGCGGAGTCCATGATTAACTTCCGTACTCATGACAAGCTTGAGGGCATTCATCAATTGATCCGTGAGATGGGCTGTGTCCGTCATGAAGTGCATCCGATGTATAATTCGAATTTTGCTTCTTCGCTGCCGGTGCTTTCCCTTGATCATATGAGAGCAGCAATTCATCGTTTGTTAGATGTGCGTGACAAGGATATGTGGATGCTGTTTGGTACACTTCCGTTCTTCGCATGCAGTGCAGCAGAGCAGGATCGCGAACTGATCAACCGCCTGTATAGCGAGCCTAAAGTGACGGTTCGTAATGATCCCGATGGTCGTAACCGCGTTAACGTGAACATGTTCACTGGGAACGTGTATGTTACCGATTTTGCCGACATCCCGGCGTTTGGCAACATTCGTGACCGGAAGCTGGATGACGTATTCCATGAGTGGTCGGCGGAACATCCTTTGAATCAGACAGTGAACTGTCATTGTGATGCTGCTTCTTGCTGCGGTCCGAATCTGCTGGTGGCAGATATGTATTATAAAGGTGTGGATTTCAAATCGAGAAAAGCAATTACACGTTGATATTCCAGGTGTATTCCTGAAATAGAGAGAAAAGGGGAGTTTCGACTTGGGTATTCATACCGAATTTCATCTTGGGCAGTTGGTTTTTAATCTGGTCTGTGTGTTTCTGCTCGTATTTTTGAATGGTGTATTTGTCGCAGCGGAATTTTCTCTGGTCAAAGTTAGACAAACACGCCTCACTCAATTACAGAGTGAAGGGAATAAGTTGGCTGGTTATGCACTGAAGGTGAATGGTAAATTGGATGCCTATCTATCGGCAACCCAGTTCGGAATCACGCTGACATCGCTGGGGCTTGGTTGGCTAGGTGAACCGGCCATTTCCGAATTGCTGGTCGAACCTCTAATGTTCAAGCTTGGTGTAGCGGATACAGGACTTATATCCACGGTATCGGTCATCATTGGTTTCTGTATTATTACGTTTTTGCACATTGTGCTGGGTGAGCTTGCGCCCAAATCTCTGGCGATTCAAAAAACAGACGGAGTGGCTTTGTTGCTATCCGCACCGTTGCTGTTATTTTATAAAATTTTCTTCCCATTCATCTGGGTACTGAACGTATCAGCCAATGCACTGCTGCGTTTGGCGGGCATTGAACCCGCCAGCGAAGGGGAGGCCCATTCGGAAGATGAGCTTCGCATCTTGATGAAGCAAAGTGCGAAGAGTGGTGTTATCGACAAGGATGAAATCAAACTGATGGATAACATCTTTGATTTCTCCGATATGCTGGCACGCGAAATTATGCTGCCACGTACGGATATGGACTGTCTGTACACTCATATGTCGCTGGAAGAAAACCTGAAAATCATTAATGCAACGAAGCATTCCCGTTACCCTGTAGCTGTTGAGGATAAGGATGAGATTATCGGATTTATCCACATTACCGATCTGCTTCTCGCTGAACCAGCCCAGCAGCATGATCTGGCTGCGCTTGTTCGACCAATTCTGAATGTTCCTGAATCGATGGAGATCAGTCATGTACTTCGTTTGATGCAGAAAAAGCACTCCCAGATGACGCTGGTGGTCGACGAATATGGCGGTACAGCCGGCTTGCTGACTGCTGAAGAGATTTTGGAAGAGATCGTTGGTGATCTATATGATGAGTTCGAAGACGAACGTCCGCATATGGAGCGCAGTGGAGAAGCCTTTTCCATCGATGGTCGTTCCCTGATTGAAGAGGTCCATGAATGGACAGGAGCTGTCATTGAGGATGAGGAAGTTGATACGATTGGCGGCTGGCTATTCAAGGAATTGGAAGGCAGCGCGGTCAAAGGTAAAACACGGGAGCAAAACGGTTATGTCTTTGAAGTGGAAGAATCTACCCGTCTCCGAATTACCCGTGTGAAGGTATATAAGCGACCCGATCCTGAAGAAGATAAGGTGGAAATGGAAGAAAAGGAACCAGGTTCGATGCAGGATGATGATCGTGAACGTAACAGGGACTGAGTATTGATGAAACAATCATTGATGCTTATGCCGCCATATCAAATGAAGTGACCTTTGGACACTGCCCAGCGGGGGAAGTTGTTCGAAGGTCTTTTTTTGCGTTCCGCTAAATATGGGATTAACTTGGGGGACAGCGACATATGGTTATAGAGACGGGAAATGAAAGCTTGTAATGTAGGGATGTCGAATGTACCAAATCAGTGATGAAGGAGGCGTTGTTCTGTGTCAGATCCGCAGCTTCGTGCTTACGCCCCTTTTGTGGGGCCGTTTGATCCATGTCCACCGAAGACGATTCGGACGTACCTGGTTCCTCCGCAATTGTTTATCCCATTTCAGCCGATGGGCTGGCCGCAGTACAGTCCCGCAGAAGCTTTAAGAATTGGAACGTTGTGGCCTGCTTTATACAGTCCTTATACACCTGCGAGCTCGAAGGGAAGGAAGGTGGAAGCAGATGGAACCTGAAGCACCCAAAGCCTGTGATGCAAAATACTATGAGCTGCTGGAGGAACTTCAGGCCCTGGATTTTGTATTGGTTGAGCTGAATCTGTATCTGGACACCCACCCGGGCGACTATCAAAGCATCGAGCAATACAACAAATTCAGCCAGGAGCGGATGAGAGTGGCACATGAGTTTCAGCAATTGTACGGACCGCTGATGAACTTTGGGCATGCTTTCTCCAAATATCCGTGGGAATGGTCCCAGACACCATGGCCTTGGCAAGTGTGAGATAACATCCTCGGGTTTCCTTGCAGTCGTTCCAGGCCGGGAACTCGAGGGATCGTAACAGGTAGGATTTGATTTAAAAGAGGAGGCGTCTGCATGTGGGTGTATGAGAAAAAATTGCAATATCCCGTTCGGGTTAGCAAATGTGATCCTCATATGGCGAAATTGCTGGCTGAACAGTATGGAGGCGCAGACGGAGAACTGGCGGCTGCCCTGCGGTATCTGAACCAGCGGTATACAATTCCGGACAAGATTATCGGGCTGTTGAATGATATAGGGACGGAGGAATTTGCTCATCTTGAGATGATTGCAACAATGATCTACAAGCTGACAAAGGATGCGACTGTGGAGCAACTGGAAGCAGCGGGGCTTGGGCCGAACTATGCACAGCGTGATTCTGCTTTGTTCTATACGAATTCTTCCGGTGTACCATTTACAGCAGCCTACATTGCTTCGAAAGGGGATCCAATCGCAGATTTGTACGAGGATATTGCAGCGGAAGAGAAGGCTCGGGCTACATATCAGTGGTTGATCGATCTGACGGATGACGTGGATCTACAGGACAGTCTCAAGTTTCTGAGGGAACGGGAGATTGTGCATTCCTTGCGTTTTCGTGAGGCAGTCGAGATTCTTAAGGATGATCGGGAGACAAAGAAGATTTTCTGATGAGGACAACATATCATTCTCATTGCCGTTCTCTGCAAAGGGAGCGGTTTTTGCGATGAAAGGAACGTTTAGAGCATGCTCCTCGTTGGTTTTGAAGTAATGGGGATGGAATGTTATCCAATGTAAGTTATCATTCAAATATAAAATAATAAAAAAGCAGGACCATCCTTTTTTTGTTAAAAAAGGCTGCCCTGCTTTTTGGAATTCCGTGTCAAGCTCTCAGTATTCAACGACCATGGCAACATTTTGCCACCCAGCTCCGACTGTCCAGAACAGCACTTTATCACCACGCTGAATTTGGCCGGATGTAATGGCTCGATGTAATGCAATAAACGGACTGCTGGTTGAGGTGTACCCGAACTCGTCTCCGATGTAGACGGCAATATCTTCGCCAATGCCAATGTTTTCGGATACAGCACGTATATTGCCAATAGATAATTGGGAGAAACAAGCGGCTTTGATCTCGTCGGCTCCTATCTCGTTACGACTCAGCAAAGTTCGAATCGATTCAGAGGCTGCACCTACACAGATGGAATCATCAAACGGTATGAATTTGACATGGAAGGCTCCCGCGTCAACACCGGTTTGGCCCAGTTTTGCAAGACCTTGTGCCGGGAAAAGAGAATTGCCGTACACACAGGTATCGGTCTGATAGATCGAGTCAATAAAACCGACAGCCTGCTCATTCCGCTCAACAATGACAGCTGCTGCTGCGTCCCCAAAGTTCGCGAAGTATACAGGATCATCCGGACTGGCGTGAGGAGCCACGTAATCCGAGCCAATAATCAAAGCACGACGAATTCTGGGATTGCTCATCATCTGACGGCTAACTTGTTCAAAGGCTGCGGTCATGCCCGCACAGTTGGCATTGCTATCAATGCAGATCGTATGGGATGCCCCGTTAATCAGGCGATGAATCATTAAGGAATTCGTAGGAAAGATGTATTCCGGCGTTTGACTTGCATAAGCAATCAGATCGATATCGGCACCGGTGAGTCCGGTCTTTTCGAGCAAATTACTGGCGGCCTCAAAGGCCATGCTTAGTGAGTTTTCATCATCGTTGTCAATTTTGTAACGTGTATCACGCCCAAGTGCCTTTAACAATCCCCGAATATCTACACCTCTTGCATCAAAATGTTCAATATAAAAGTCATTGCCCACCTTGTTCGTTGGATGATAGATATCGATATCTACAATACGAATTCCAGCCATCTTCATTCTCCTTCTGAGCGGATGGGTGAACCCTCAGCTTGTCCGCCTGGTTTATTAGGTCGTAACCGTGGAGATGATCTCAAGATTTTCCAGTCCGACAGACCGTCCAAGACGGGACAGCTGCATTTTCAGAATGGCATTATTCTCAAGCGTCAACACCACTTTTTTATATTCATCTTTTTTGAACATCTGCAGGCAGCCCTCGAGAAGAGGCACAATTTCCGGAGCGGTAACATTCAACTTTTTGCAATCAATATTCAGCTCATACTCCTTGGTGTTAATCGGAGCGATCGTGTCCTGATATGCCGAGATGGAACGTAAACCGTCTTCTTGAGAGAAAGAGCCCTCCAGTTCAATGTTCAACACCTTGTTCGGAACGTCAGTATTCAGTATAAAACTTCCCATGATTGTTATCTCTCCTTTAAATGAGTTAAGGCTATCCCGCTCACCAAGACATAGGCCTTGAGGCCCTCGCTGAATGCTTCTGAGATGTAGGCGGATTCGAAGGATAATTTAACCATATTATAAAGGTAGAGATGTAATAAGATCAATAAAAAAGTCGAATCGTGTATAAAAATGTAGAAGAGTGAATTATTGGATTTCATCCAGTGTAGCGAGCAATATATTAAAAGCACTGATGATCCGCGGTGCTCCAACACAAGGTGCCAGATGCAGCAAAATTCCTTTGAGCTGATCTACAGTTACACCGACACTTAGCGCCATCGTATAATGAACCCCCAACTGCTCATACTGCCCTTGTGAGATCAGTGAGGAGATAATCGCAACTTCCTTCCATTGATCGGTAATAGTGGTACGTTGAAAAATATCACCGTAAGCCGTTCCCATAATAAACTCGGCGAGCTCAGGGAACTGATCCTTAATGGGTGCCAATGCTTTTGCACCATATTCACCCGAAAGCTTTGCAAAACGCTCCAATCCTTGAGTTACTTGTTCACTCATGCCTATGTTCCTCCTAATTCAAAGTCACGGTACGGTGAGCCGTGGGTGGAATCTCGTCGCGATCGGTAAGAAGCTCAATTACAGTAACTTGGTTCAGCTGCTGCGCGGTCTGTAGAGCAGATGTGAATTCGGCCCGTGTTTCCGCCCGGAAAGCAACAGCGCCGAGAGACTCCGCAAACTTTGCCGCATCCACGGGAACCTCGTACAAGGTGCCATCGATCCGGCCTGTTGTTTTTTCCATGCCTTTCAGTGCCATATCCAGCTGTTTATTGTTCACGACGATGAAGATGACATGCAGATTGTTGCATACAGCAGTGTTAATCTCGGTTCCAAGCATCATGAAGCATCCGTCACCTGTAATGCATACGATGGTTTCTTCCGGTGCGGCAGTCTTGGCCCCAATAGCCATGCCGATGGCATTACCCATGCAGGCAAAGTAGGCGTCAAACACAAAGCTGCCGGGTTTCTTGACTTTATATCGTTGAACGGCATGAAAACCATGACTACCATCATCTACAAACAGCTTATGATCATATGGAAGCAGTTCACTCATTTCTTCCAGCACGGATGCCAGGGACAGGTTCGGCAGATCCGGGAGAGGTACGGTGTAATCTACAGTTGTCGTTTCTTTTGGAACAATAGGTTGTTCTGTCAGTGTACCGAGCAAAAACTGCAGGTTGTCCTTCAAGTCTCCGGTG
Organism: Paenibacillus sp. 276b; assembly: GCF_900107875.1. Lineage (NCBI taxonomy): Bacteria > Bacillati > Bacillota > Bacilli > Caryophanales > Paenibacillaceae > Paenibacillus > Paenibacillus sp. 276b. The sequence goes on from NZ_FNRR01000002.1 coordinate 1,080,385, forward strand.
ATATGTAAGGTTTGAGCGTTAAGTATTTTACCAACGAATGTAGGATCAGCGTCGAATTGAATCAGATGTGCAGGATGGTTCTCAGGCTTCAAATTACAGATCGTCATATCACTTAGACGTGAACCGAGTACGATATAGAGATCACTTTGATTCAGTAGTTCATCTGCATGAGGGAAGCCACCAACACCGCAGGGCCCATGATATAGGGGATGATCCCAAGCAATGGCACCTTTTCCGCCAGGAGAAGTAATGACAGGAATATTGAAATGTTCGGCAAAATGGAGCAATTCATCATGGGCTCTGGCGCGGCTGACGCCTTTGCCTGCAATAATTAAAGGATGACTGGACTGTTGAAGTAAGGGGAGGATACGATTCAAGTTGGATACGCTAATCAGGGGTTCTGGCTCCGGGATGACAACCCGAAAGTCAGCAAGCTGTTCGGTTTGTACATCAAAAGGAAGACAGAGATGGACGGGCCCTTTGTTGGGACCGAGTGCAATGGAAAGGGCGTGATTCAATATGGTGCTGAAATGATCACCACGCTCCACCAGTTTGCTGAATAGCGTGGCAGGACGGAACATCTCCGCCAGATCAGCCAAGTAGGAAGAAGAGTCCTGACATTGCGGAAGCCCCAATTCCTGAATGGATTGATGACCCGTAATAAACAGGACGGGCAAATTATTGGCCTTGGCATGGGCTGCAGCGGTGAGCAAGTTGGTTCCGCCCGGACCAGAAGTGGCGAAGGCCACACCCAGTTTCCCTGTTTGGAGGGCATAGCCCGATGCGGCAAAGCCTGAACTGGATTCATGGCGACCTGGAATGAATTCCAAACCGTAATCGACCATTTTCAGGACAGCAGGACAGATGGATTTTCCGATAATACCAAAGACATGAGTAACGCCTAAATTACGCAGAGCTTCTGCCAAATAGTCCGCAACTGTTCTCATGCGGGACACCTCGCTTCACAAAATAGGTTTTTGGACCCACAGGTCAAGTTCCATTTTTGGAGTGTATGTCGTTGTCTAAGGTTGTAAAAGGAAATAAATCCTTGTTAATAGGAAGAGTAGCTTTTTTTGTGGTTTTTTGTCAACCGCTTTTATGAGTATAAGTTCCTGATTCTTAGGTTGGAAACGCTTAATGTCTTGTCCCATATGAGAAAATAAATTGGTTATATATTCCTGCAACGAATTACCTATAAACAATATTTATAGAATTAAATGTAAAATAATATATAATATGATGTATTTTTTTGTGTAGATCAAATTAGAAGCGTATGCTTTCCATTTCGTATCCGTGCAAGGATTGGCAATATTATGCTTTCTGTTATACTGAAATTCGATGGGAGTGAGTTGAATGACAACGATAAAAATGGCCGTAATTGGTCTGGGCAAAATGGGAATACATATGATACATCAGGCAACAGAGGCAGAACTATCCGAAAAAGTAGAGATTGTAGCAGTGTGCGATTCCAGTGAGGAAAATTTGACATCGTTTGCTTCCTCGCATCCGGAGACGAAGACGTATATGGATTTCAAGCAATTGCTCGACACACATCCGGTTGATCTGCTGTACATAGCAGTTCCACCTAAATATCATTATCCAGTCGTTATGGAGGCATTAAAGCGCAAGATTCATGTATTCTGTGAGAAGCCACTGGCCAATAGCGTGGAGGAAGCTAGAGCAATGCTCGAGGCAGCCGAGAAGGCTGGTGTAGTACATGCAATTCATTTCTCCATGCCGCATGAACCATCAGTAGTGAAATTGCAAGAGCTGATTCGTCAGGAAACGATTGGTGAGATTCGCAAAATCGATCTGATTCTGCAATTCCCTCAGTGGCCACGAGCGTGGCAGCAAAATGCCTGGATTACCAGCCGCGAGCAGGGCGGATTCATTCTTGAAGTGGGAATCCACTGGATTCATATGATCCAAAATGTGTTTGGTGCTATCCGTGTGATTAACAGTGAGGTTCAATTTCCTCAAAATACAGGTGAATGTGAACATGAAATTCAGGCCGCGATGGAGCTAGAGGATGGAACCCGAATTCAATTAAATGGGATTGCTCATTTTGCAGGTGAAGAGCGTGTATCCATGGTGGTTTACGGTACAGAAGGAACGATTGCCTTGGAAAACTGGGACCAACTATGGAGTGGGCGCATCGGAGAGCCGCTTGTTCCCGTCGAAGTAGATGAATCCTTAAGCCAGCTGCCTGTACTTAAACACGTCATTGCCCGTATTCAAGGCCAACCTGCCAAAATATACGATTTCAACGATGGCTATCATGCACAGCTTGTCCTTGAAGCGCTGCGTAATCCGGATCAATCCTGATCGAAAAAGGTACTGAGCTAGAAAAGGATTCATGTTAAATGTTCTTTCATTTTGAAAAAAAGAAGCAGATCCCTATAGAGTGGGATCTGCTTCTTTGTGTTATCTGGGACTGATCAATAGGGTCAGGACAGCTTGAATCGGTTAACCAATTGATCAAGCGCATCTGACATTTCGTTCAATTGCTTGGACGTATCCGCCATTTCCTGTAACGACGCAAGCTGCTCCTCGGTCATAGCCGATACTTCCTCCGTGGCAGATGCGGTGTCCTCTACAACGGCTGATACTTCGTTAATGGATGTCATTACTGCTTCGCTGCCTGTGGTGAGCTCTTCAACCACAGCGGATACATCCAGCATCTCAGCGCTGAGGTCTTGAATGTGCTGCGTAATATTCGCAAAGGCTTGGCCCGCGTCTTCAATCGTCTGTAAGCCTTCGCTGACATGCTGTGTACTGCCTTCGACTTCATGAACGGTGCTCTGTATACCAGCTACGACCGTCTCCAGAATGCTTGTAATTTCTTTGGCAGAGGTGGCGCTTTGATCTGCCAGATTCCGAATTTCGCCAGCGACTACAGCGAATCCGCGTCCATTCTCCCCTGCACGCGCCGCTTCAATTCCGGCATTGAGCGCGAGTAGATTCGTTTGTCTTGCAATGCCTGACATGGAATCGGCAATGTTGATGACCTGATCGGACATTTTGGATATTTCATGAATGGCTCCCTGAACAGACAGGAAGGATTGTTCGATGGTCCCCATTTTGCCAACCGCATTATTAATTCGCTGCTGTCCATCGAGTGCAATGGACTCTGTGCGTACAGCGCGTTCAGCAGCCTCCGATGCGGAGCCAGCAACCCGGTTGAGTCCGGTCAGGGATTGTTCCATGGCGGCAACCATCGTCTGTGTAAGTGCAACCTGCTCATCTGCGCCTTCGGCCACACGTTCCATGGCTGCGGCAACCTCTTTTCCAGCCAGATGACTGTCGGACACGCCTTTATCCAGCCGGTCAGATGCGGCGTTCAGGGTGGTAGCGTTGCTTTGGACGTCCAGCATCATCTGCTGCAAACCAAGGAGCATCGTATTGGCTGCCTCCGCAAGTTCCCGCGTTTCATCCTTCATCGGCGTGGCAATGTGCAGTGTCAGATCGCCATTGGAGGAGCCGATGTCATTCAGCGCGCGGATTACTGTTCGGATGTTTTTTACAATGGAACGGGATAGAATCAAGGCTGCAAAGATCGAGATCAAGGCCACAACGATAAGCGCTCCGTAAAGCTCCCAGTTCAAAATTTTGTTCTTTTGCTTCAGCGCTTCGGTGCGATTTTCAGTCAACGCCAGCTCATTGGTGCGAAATGTATTCAATAAACCGCGAATCTCATCCATATCCTTCTTGCCGGGGTCCTCCACAAAAAATTGCCTTATCGCCGCCATATCATTCGCTTTTCGAAGCGCAATAACCGGTTCGCCAGCGATTTGAATCCAGTCATCCATTTTAGCTGAAATTTTTTCAAGAAGTGCCTGCTGTGCCGGGTTATCCGAGACAAGCACCGCAAGCTGATCCTTGAGTATATTCTTCTGTTGAACGCCTGTGTTATAAGGGTCCAGGTAGTTTTCTTGTCCTGTAATTACATAACCTCGTTGTCCTGTCTCCATGTTCACCATAATATTTTCAATCTCATAGGTTAGATCATGTACCTTCATATCGTGATCCACCAGAAAGTCCAGTTCTCGTTGCAACTGGCTGATACTGTTTTGAATCAATAAAATAGAGCCAGCGAGCACCGCGAGTACGAGCAAATAACCTAAACCAATCTTATAAAAAATTTTGAAGGTCCTGTGCTTTTTCATGTTTGTTATGCCTCTCCTTGGGGTATATGTATTTGTCGAAAAAACTTGAACAATAGCTATTATAGTCCTTTAGGTGTGGTGTCTAAAGAACTATTTTCAGTATTATACTTAAAGGATGTTTACTTGTATATAGTTTGTTTAATTTAAGTATAATGTTTGTGGATTTTGTATGGCGTCGACGATACAGATGTTTTACATTGCGCGGTTTACACTGCCAAACGTTTATGTTTATCATGGAAGGGGAACGATTCCGAATACATATCCCAATCCGAAAGGAACATTGGACATGACAAAAGAGACGGTATTGCGTAAACCGGAAGCGATGATTTTTGATATGGATGGTACTTTGTTTCAGACGGAAACTCTGTTGTTGCCAGCCTATCATCAGCTGTTTGATACATTGCGGGCCGAAGGGCATTTTGAGGGAGAGACTCCTCCTGAAGAACGAATGCTGGGAAGCCTGGGGATGTTGCTAGAGGATATATGGAAAGTGGTTATGCCCGAAGCTTCAGTTGCGGCCCATCGACGTGCAGACGAATTGCTGCTTCAGTTGGAGATTGAAGGGTTGGATGGGGGAAGCTCGCAGCTGTACCCACAAGTAAAAGAGACGCTGAAAGCGTTGAAAGAACAGGGTGTGCGGTTGTTTGTCGCCAGCAACGGGCTGGAGGACTATGTCAAAGGCGTGGCCTTCGCCCATGAGATCATGCCGCTCTTTGAAGGCGTGTATAGTGCTGGACAGTACAAGACCGCTTCCAAAGTTAACTTGGTTCAGATCCTGCTTGAGAAGCATCGGATTCAGGATGCATGGATGGTAGGGGATCGCTCTTCGGATGTGGAGGCAGGCAAAATGAATAACCAGACCGTTATCGGCTGTGCCTATGCAGGGTTCGGACGGGACGAAGAACTGGCAGGATCAGATGTACTGATCTCTGATTTTACGGAACTGCTTCGTTTGTATCGGGAAGCCGAGTAGAACAAAACCCAAAAAACCGACCACCCCTAGTCCATTCGGACATTGGAGTGGTCGGTTTTTTAGTTCAAGGAGGATTTGGTTCACTACCAATGAAGTCTGACGGTCATCACCGGGATCCTCTGGTTCTTTTGAGGGTGGCGGATTTACCTTTTACGCGTTTGACCGGTTTAGTTACCTTCACCCCCCGAGGGGGACGAATTGTATTTGCATGATTGCGGTACACCCACAAGGCGTACTCCAATGGTTGGGTGATCGCTTTGGAATAGATATCATTCTCACCAATGCGGGCAAACACCTCACGCGCAGGCTTCGGATTCACTTCAAGCAGATAGATGTGCCCGCTCTTGTCAATCGCCAAATCGAGAGCCAATTCACACAAGTTGCCATAGGTGTTTTCCAGAAACGTAGCTACATCAATCCCGAATTTCTCGGCCGTTGCGTAAATTTCTGTTCGCTGCTTCTCATCCGTGATCCATTGTTTCATCAGTTTGTGCATCGCTATGGCCTGACCACCACCATGCAGATTAGAGGTAACACTTTTCTCCGCACCCATCCGTCCGGCACATCCGGTCAATTCCCACTGTCCTTCGCCGTTCTTCTGGACCAGCATTCGATAATCATGAACACGGCCATTCGGAAGCTGGAGTTGAATCCCCTGTTGAACCAGATATTTGTCTTTCATATTCCAGTTCTGGAGAAGTGAACCCAAGCGTGACAGATGGACTTTACGCGGGGTGATGATCCGCCGCTTCTGGTCCCGTCCCTGTACGAGAACTGTATTGGCCTCGCTGCCACTGCGTTCGATGCGGAGAATTCCGCGCCCTCCGGTTCCATTAATGGGCTTCAGGTAGAGCAGGGAGGAGGCCTTCAGCATTCGATTGACGTCGGACATATCCTGATACAGAAAAGTGTCGGGCAAATGCTCACGAAAGGCTGATTTCGCCGAGAGTGTCTGATGGATGGTCCACTTATTACGCAATGGGCGGTTGAGAAAGAGCAAGTGACCATACCTTTGCCGAAAGGCAAGCAGCTGCTGGAATCTGCGATTGCGCTGTATGCGGCAGCGGTCGAAGATGATATCCGGGAATGAACGCCATTCCCGGGACCAGCCTTTTCCCGAATGAAAGACCATGGCCTCAATCTGTTTGCCTCCTGGATGTACATCGGCAGGTGTGAACACATATATATCGAGTCCCCGCTTGCGCCCTTCAAGGATCATTCTGCGGTATATGCTCCGTTCTTCCAGAGCGCGATGTTCATTTAAGTACAACGTCATAATGCCCAGAACAGGTGAGGACACAAACAATCACCTTCTTTTGCTGTTATTCCTGTTCATCATCGTTTGGACTGACGGGCAAGGTAGGCGCTGTACTGAAAAATACGTTCCAGTGACTTCCGCCGAATCTGCGGTTCATCGAACTTCATCGGCTTTGCATTCGCTTCAAAGAACCAGATCTCGCCCAGATCGTCAACGCCCAGGTCCATGGACATCTCACCGAGCGTATGCCCTGAGCCTCGTTCCACTTGTCTCGCGATCAACAATGAAGTGGACTTCACCCGCTTCATCAGTGTATTCGACATTTCTTCCCCGAAGAGATCGGTGAGCAGCTTCTCCGGGTCCTCCACCGTACCTCCACGCGGAACGTGGGTGGTAATGCTTCGGTAGCCAGCGAGACGGGCGCCAACACCGGTTACGCTCCACTGTCCCTTGCCGTTTTTCTGCACGAGTACCCTGAGATCGAATGGACGCTTGTGAGATGACGCCAGCTCAATACCCTGTTGCATGATATAGGGCGTGTGACCGGTCTCCTTGCGAATTCTTGCCCATAACTTGGAAAGGGTTGCTGCTTTGTACGTGGTGCTTTTTCGGGTACTCTGTATTTTAAGTCGGTAAGGAAGACGTTCTTTTTCCTGGAACTTGAGCATCATGATGCCTTTGCCGGCCTTGCCGCTCTCTGGTTTCAGATATAGGTAGGGATGTGATCGCAGCACCGTCCCGAGAGCAGTTGCTGTTCGCATCCGGCGAGTATGGGGGACCAGCTGCTGGGTGGATTTGGATTTCTTAAGCCATTCGAACAGATTCCATTTATTGAAAAAAAACGGGTTATACAGTTCGATTCCAGAATGCATGCATTCTTCAATTTTTCGCTGTACTGAAGATTTGCGTTCATCTTCCCGGTTGGGAATCCGATTGTAGAGTACATGGGGAAGGGGGAAGGACTGTGAAGTCCATCTCCCACTCCCATTGTTGTACGTGTATCCTTTTACGGTGGGGCCGCTCACGTTTAAATCTCTTACAGTCACGACGTACACCACATATCCCATATTTTCGCCCGTCTGCACAATATCCAGGAAGTTTTGATGGTTTCCTCTGAACATCCGTTGATCATCATGCATGGTCAGGATAGCAATAACGGGTCTAAAATCATCCTGCAAGCTCATCAAATGCCGTCTTTCTTCCGGAATTTGCTCAAATACAGGCAATGTTCCAGGATGTGCTCCACCGATGATTTTCCTTCCAGCCGCAGCGAAGGGTGACGGAAAATGGAGCGGCCGGGTTTGGCGTTCGCTTCGAACATCCATACATGTTCCTCCTGATCAATGCCCAGATCAAAGCCAATCTCACCAATCAGATGCTGGTGCTGGGTTTCAATCGCCTGGGCCAGTGTAATAGCGACAGATTTGGCATGCTGAAGCACTTCTCCAGAGCGGTCACCAAAGTTTCGTTTGAGTGCCTGCTCAGGTGTCATCAGGGAGCCGCCGTTTTTGATATGTGTGGTTACACTGCCGCGACCAGCTTTTTTGGCGCCGATTCCAACGACGACCCATTGATTGTTGCCATTCTTGTGCATGTGAAAACGAAAATCAATGGGGCATTCGTCAATCTCAATAAGCCGGATGCCTTGTTGAACAACATAACCGCGAAGTTGTTTGCCATGTCTGCCTTGAAGCATGCGCATCAGGCTGTTAAATGAGCCGAAGCGCAGAAGTGCGTTGCCGCTTTTTTTGCGATATCGGGCAAAATATCCACGTTTGGGAGAGTAGGTCAATCGATAGATACCGTTGCCCAGACTTCCCGCTGTTGGTTTGTAATAGACAAACTGATGGCGTTCCAGCATTTCTTTCATCTGCTCTACCGTCGGGTTGGTGATGGACTCAGGAATATAGCGTCCTGCTGCCGGGTCGTTCTCCAGCAGTTTATAAATATCCGACTTGTTGAAGAAACTCCAATTGAAGAAAGGAATTTTGCGCCGAACGAATCGCTCCCGAAGCTGATTGATCGCTGGTGAGAAGTCAGAGCGACGGCTGGGTAATCGGTTATACACGACGTCTGGCAGAGGTACCGTTTTCCGACTGAAGCTTCCATTGTCATTAAGGAAAAAACCGGATACCGTTTCGTTCTGCCAGTTGATATCTCTTGGAGTGAACGCATAAATATAGGATTTACGGCTTCCTTCGCGGAGCAGTTGTTTGATAAAACCGGTACGGGAACCAAACGGATTGGAGCCAGACGAAGGTCCGTCAGACAGCACCCCGATCAGTGGACCCAACTGGACTTCATCGTTCTGCAAGTTGCGGAGGTAGATGCTGCCTCGTTTCGGAACGTTCATCAGATTGCGTATGCCAGAAGCGAGATAGAGATGTTTGCCAGCCTTTTTGATCGGTTTGATGGTTGCGGGCACCCGGTCACGGCCAAACCGCAGATGAATCGTTTTTTTGCCGGTTAGATTTAGGCTTTTCATTAATGCGTTGGATACATAAACCACTTTATCCGGTTGCTGTGTGAAATGCAGATTGCAAAAGGTCAAACTCATGATTTATCCTCCTATCCTGAAAAGATCCTTCGGCTCCATGGCAGCGGGGCGCTGCGTGCCTCAACCGCCGTGAATCGGGATGGGTTTCAGGCCAGCTGTGCTGGATGTATTCGGCATTTTCATTGGACGCTTCACGTCCGTGAGAACATGTTGTTGCAGCAAATAACGGGCATAGGCAAGCGGCTGGGTGTAGGTCAGACTGTGCATACGGGGGTCACCCGCCTCTGCGAATGAGGAACGTCCCGGTCTCGAATTCACTTCGATCAGCCAGAGGCGACCCTGAACATCTGCTCCGAAATCAAGACCCAGTTCGGCCAGTCTGCCAAATTGGCTTTCCAACAGGGTAGGGATGCGGGCAGCAGCCTGCCTGATCTTCTCCAGCAGAGCGCTGGTTTGCTTGCTCCCATATCGTTCCAGCAGATAAGGATGCACAGGGTACGCCTTTCCCCCTCCATGCAAATTGGAAGTGAGTGAGCCAGCCGGCCCTTCCCGTACCATACATCCGGTTAGAGACCAGCGTCCTTGCCCATTTTTTTGCATCAAGGCCCTAATGTCGAATGGTCGTCCGTGATGACTCAGTTCCAGGTACGGCTGTAAGATCATCTTTTTACCGGCCTTGTGTGAATCCAGCCAGGCAGAGACATCCTGGCGATGCTCAAATGTACGGTGAATCAATTCATTGCGAGTATTTCTGCCCTCCATAATCCAGGAGGTGTGGTGATCTTCGCGATAAAGGCGAAACGTATCTTTACCATGGGTGCCCGATACAGGTTTGAAGAAAATGCCTTTCGGCCAGCGCTCCAGCCATTTCTCCCATCGGGTATCCGACTGAAGAAGTGTCGTAGGCGCAAGAAGAGCACGCAGTCTTATATCAGTAGACAAAGCGCGATATACCTTCCATTTACCAGGCAAGGAAGCAGACCAGTAACGACCGTGGTGTCCGTTGCCTAAGGAAACTAGCTGCTGAAGCTGCTGTTTGAATGTTCTGGGAAGTGGCAGCAGACAGCGGTCCATGATTAGGTCCACAGCAGGAAGAGGCACGATGTTCCATTCTCCTCTGTCAAATACATAGCCCTGTGTGAGCCGAGATACGCTGGGGTTATTCGCTACGGCCAGCACAATGATATTTAGGCCGTAACGGTCGCTTTCCAAACTGAGACGACGACAGAAGAGTTCATCCACGAAAGGAGGCGAGCCTTCTGTTGCCCGAACCAGGATGGCTAGTGTGTTTGTCTGATGTTGCAGGAACATGCCGCTGCACCTCCTCTAATGGATGACTCTTCAGAATCCGGCCAGATAGGTAGAGTATTCCAGCATCGCTTTGACCGAAGGCCGGATTTTGCTCTCGCTAAGTGGCGTATTATCGTTCTTGGATGGTTTGGAGTTTACTTCAAGCAGCCAGACCCTTCCGCTGGTGTCCAAGGCAAGGTCGATGCCGAGTTCACCGAAATGGGCGGGGATGGCACCTTCAATGCCTTTGGCGATATCCAGCGCCGCCGTATGCAATCCTGCATACGCAGAAGCTTTGGCTGATGAGGATAATTGGGTTTTGGCTACAGCTTCCTTGACGGTGCTGAGACTTCCACCTCGTGCCAGGTTGGATACATAGTGACTGCCGCCTGCAATACGTGCGACGATGGAAGTGACACTCCATTTGCCCGTACGGTTTTTTTGCACAAGCGCACGGAAGTCTACGGGTCTGCCGCTGTTATCAATCAGGGAAAGACCCTGTTGGATCTGGTAGCGCGTTGTTTTCATTTTCCCAGACAGACTGGCATACAGTTTATCCAGAGAAGCATACGTTTGTTTTCGGGTCCCCCCAACGCTTGTAGCGAGGGTGAGGAAGCTGCCGTCGCTTTGACGAGAGACCCGGATGATACCTTTGCCAAGCGACCCGCGAACAGGCTTCAGAAAGACAACCGGATATCGATTGCACATCGTTTTGAGTGTGGCGGAAGCTTTGAGCAAATGGGATTCGGGTAGTACCCTCTTCAGTGTTGAAATGGACTTCAAGGCATCGAATACTTCATTTTTGTCCAGAAACTTTTCGTTGAAGGTTTGTGTACCGTAGAGCGATTTTACTTCTTTCATAAAATGCTGTACGCTAGGTTTGTTCTCAAGCTTACGGGACGTCAGCCGGTTATTGACGACGTCTGCTATAGGCAGAACGGTCTTTTTCCAGCCGTCATCATACACCCAGCCTTTCATATAACCCGTTACCGCTCCAATATCCTCCGGTGTGAAAAAGGATACATAGGCGCCCTTCTTCCGGCAGGCGTTCACCAGTTCTTGACAGAACATCGTGATGGAGCCAAAGGGCCGATCGGGCTGATCGGGGTAATCCTGGCTGACCAATACACTGATGTAGGGTCCAAGACGCAAAGTACGGCTGGTTGAACGATAAGATATGCTCAGGACCGAACGGGAAACAAGGCCGGTCTTGCTGGCTACCGTCTGATTGATGCGCAGACCGTCATACCTGGGAACAGGGATGACAGTAACTTCACGGCGGAAAGAGCCGAATTGCAGCTGAAGCGGCCTTCCCGAAGGGATTTTAAGCGCCTTGAGCAGCCCTTCACCGAGCATGATGACGTCGTCCTGCAGGATGCCCGAGCCGGTAACCTGAATCGTTACTTTTTTAGTGGACATCACGGATCTCCTTCCGGGCGGCAACTTGATGTCTGATCTCGAAGTTGAACGGCATCTGAACATGGCATGTGCTTCATCATATGAGGACATATAACCCTTGGTGATTGACCCATTTGGATTAAATGCATTTGATGCTCGGTAGGTAATGGATGGCATGTTTCCGCAACCTTTGTTTGACGGAAGTGAAATACGTGTATTAACACGGGTGAACGTTGCGATGAGAATGCGAATGAATACGAATGAATAACAGAAGAACAACCCAATTTGAGGAGGAATTATAGTGAACATTTATGACAAAGCCAATGATTTGGCCAAAGCACTGAGAGAAAGCAGCGAGGTGGAAGAAATTACTTCTGCGATGAAGCTGATCGAAGTAGATCCGGAAGCAAAGGCTATGCTGGATAATTTTCGTGATCAACAGATGGAATTGCAACAACGTATGATGAGTGGGGATATGCCTGCACCGGACGAAATGGAGAAAATGGAGAAACTGTTCGAAGTATTGAGCCTGAACCTGAATATCCGTCGTCTGTTTGACGCTGAACGTCGCCTGAGTGTCATTATCGAAGACGTGAACAAAATTATTGCAGACAGCCTGGGTCATCTGTACGGTGGCGCTGAAGCCTAAACCTAAACCTAAACCTTGTCCCGTTTTTTTGCCTGAACCTCTCATATTAGCTCCTTATCGTTCATAGACTAGACATATAGAGTCGATCAAGAACGAAGGAGCTGTGAATGGTGAAAAGGTTAAAGAAAGCAAAACATGTGATCTATCTGGTTATCGCGTTGTCGATGCTGGTTATTGCGTTGCCGCGGATTTCCTTTGCTGGTGGAATGGACTGGGTTAATATTTTTGGCATCGTATGGGTGCTGTTCTCATTATTAATTATTGGTGCACATCTGCATTTTATTCTTGGTGTGGATGAAGAGAAGAAGCGTGCACTGGAAGCTGTTCGGCGGGCAAAGCTGCGGCAGTGGGAGATGAAACTGGTGGACAAGCAGGAGCAGAGCAAATCTGTATAAGGTTTGGATCACATACGACATGGTAATAGAGATGGTTCTATCTGTCTAAGTAAGGCCGGATTCCCTTTGGCATAAAAGGAACCGGTCTTTTTTTATGCCCGTAATTTGCTGCTCCGATTATTCAGATCCATGTAGCGAGGTTCTTTAGGAGAAAGGTACGTAGAATGGGGTTATTTTCCTAAGGTCGTGTTATAATAGATACAGAATAGTACAGATGCATCTTCGGGGGTGGTACAGATGGACGGACAGGAAGAAAACGTGACGAAGCACGAACAATTGCTTCAACATATTGAACAACTGAAGGTAGGCAGTAAAATATCGGTGCGCGGACTGGCGCGGGAGCTGGGGGTAAGCGAAGGAACAGCATATCGTGCGGTAAAAGAGGCAGAGAACTTCGGCCTAGTCGTGACCAAGGAACGAATTGGAACAGTGCGGATCGAGAAAAGACCTCGCGGTATGACCGAGCAGCTGACTTTTGCCGATGTGGTAACCATCGTCGAAGGTCATGTGCTGGGTGGAAGTGACGGTCTAGCCAAACCGCTTCACAAGTACGTGATTGGTGCGATGAAAGAGCAGGCCATGGCCCGATACATTGACGCGGGAAGCCTGTTGATTGTTGGTAACCGGGACAATGCACATTCCCTCGCGCTCGAACAGGGCGCTGGTGTATTAATTACAGGTGGCTTCGGTACAAGCCGTGAAGTGAGAGTGATGGCTGATGAGTTGGGTCTGCCCATTATTTCCTCCAGACATGACACGTTTACAGTGGCTTCAATGATTAACCGTGCGATCTTCGATCGACTGATTAAGAAAAAGATTATGTTGGTAGAGGATATCATCGGTCAGAAACCCCGCCTTCAGGTGCTTAAGGTGACCAGTTCAGCCGCGGATTTTCATCTGCTGGTTTCCGAAACGGGAGAGCATCGCTTCCCGGTAGTAGATGAATGGAACCGGGTTATCGGTATTGTCAGTCTGAAAGATGTGAGTGAGTTAAAAGAGGATCAGAGTATTGAGAAGTGTGTCGTACGCCGCCCGATCACAGCTTCGCTGCAAACCTCACTGGCTTCGGCTGCACAGATCATGACGTGGGAAGGCATTGACTTCCTGCCGATTGTAGATCGGAACCGTAAACTGATTGCATCCGTCACACGTAAGGAAGTTTTGCAGGCGATGCGTGATGCACAGAAGCAGCCACAGCTTGGAGAGACGTTTGATCATCTGATCTGGAACGGGTTTGCGGAAGAGCGCGGAGAGCAGAACGAATTGTTTTTCCACGGATTCATCATTCCGCAGATGGCGACAGACCTTGGTACCATCTCGGAAGGCGTTCTGCTGAATGTGATGACACAGGCAGGACGGCGCGCAGCCTGGGATGTTACAGGAAACGACCATGTCGTGGATAATGTAACAACGTATTTTGTTCGTCCGGTACAGATTGAAGATCAGATTCTGGTTCGTCCCATTATTCTGGAGACAAGTCGTCGGACCTGCAAAATGGATATTGTCATTTCCCGTGATGGGAATGTTGTATGCAAAGCGGTAATGACCCTGCAATCCATTGACCATGCCTAGAAAAAGAGAGTATCCTCTTATCGAAAGAGTGAACTGTACCCCGAAATCGGCGTGGTTCAGGCTTGTTCGATAGATGAGGATACTCTCTTTTTGGCAAAAAGCAATGACATCGTGCTAAGTGCATCAGGCAGATTGTCCGGATGTCTTGCCAGTTCCACCGTCTGCATGCTGCTGAAGACGGGCATAGTAACTGCGGTTACGTAATCCGGCGAACAGATTGTACGCTCCTATAATCAGAAATAGCGCTTCCACAACAACGGATAGCGTAGAACCGGTAAACACAAACATCAGGATGAGGGAAAGAATAATCAGCATGCTACCCATCCAGATGTTGGTCCATGAGCGATAAAGACCTATGGCGATGGGATCAGTGGTCCTGCGCGAACGAATGCTGTTCAGAGCTGAACAGACCATGGCCAGGGCAAAGATGGCGATTAGGGCATATTTGAGTACATCGATGAACACAAAGACGCAGCTCCTTTTCTGGAAAGCATTTACTGCCCTTATTGTACCATGCAGGCAGAGGGCAAGGGCAGTTTTTTTCCGGGGCTGTCATCCATTTCCTAAGCCGGAACGTGCATCCGAATCTGTACCCAAACTTGCAGCACACCTTCCATCACCAGCATCGTTTTCACCTGGACGGTATATTCCTTTTCTCTGACCGTATACACTTTTTGGTTCAGCATAATCCGCGTCATTTTGCTGTACTCATCGATATTGAAGACGTCGCGACCCCGGAGCACCTCAAGTTCATCCCCCAGTTTCTGCAACATCACTTTTAGGGAGGCCTCGTCCGGACCTTTGTCAGAGTCTTCTGCACGGACCTTGATTTCCTTGATGACGGTTTGGCGTTTACTGTATTTTTTCAGCGTTTTAATATCCTCCTCATTCTGATGCAGCTGAAGCTGCAACTCCTGATTGTTGAGCCACAACTCGTTGTAACTCAGGTGAAATACACCGTTGTACACGACACAACCGGCGATCATTCCCAGAACAAAGACAGCAGTCATGCGCATAAGCGGGCGGTAACGTGAAAAAGGCGGGATTCTCATGGGCGCTGTCCTGGAGTCATGCTAACCCCGTCCTCCACCGCAAACCCATTTCACCAGTTCAGTACCCATGTGTGCGCCCATAAAGGCGGATATCAAGTACAAAATTTGTTTGACTGCCGGAGACAGATTGCCGTCCAGCACGTT
Organism: Paenibacillus sp. 276b; assembly: GCF_900107875.1. Taxonomy (NCBI): domain Bacteria; kingdom Bacillati; phylum Bacillota; class Bacilli; order Caryophanales; family Paenibacillaceae; genus Paenibacillus; species Paenibacillus sp. 276b. Next base: position 1,095,779 of record NZ_FNRR01000002.1, read on the forward strand.
GCTTTCGATCACCCGCATCGGATCGATTGTACCGCCAACGGCCGCTGCGAGCGCCCAAATTTTAATTTTCCCAGCGACATCAAGCATCGTCTGTGTCGGAGGCTGGAGAGAGACCACCGCTCCTATACCTCCAATCATCGCGCCGCCCAGCACGATCCCAAACGCAATGAAGAAATCAAGAATAGCTTTGGACAAAAATGTGCTCATCCGGCAACACCCCTTTCAGACCCAGCAGCACACCTCCTGTCTTCGGTCCGTAACAGGGGGAGCGGCTTGTACTTCTATTGTATGGGCGTGCCCCCGAACGTTATGATAAAATAGAATAATAAAACGCGCTCCATTAGGATGAATCCTTATATTTCATTCATTTCATTAATAGAGCATTTTACATGAATACAGAAAACGACTTTCGGTCTGAACCGAAGGATGAAAAATACGGATAGAAGAAGACAGTGCAGTAACCTGATGCAAAAAGGTTGATGCGACTGTCCATGGCGAAAGGAAGAAAAAAACATGAGTTCTTTTGTGCATTTGCACGTTCACAGTGAATATAGTTTGCTGGACGGCGCTGCGCGTATACCGGATCTCGTGAATAAGGCCGCGGATCTCGGAATGACTACGCTGGCATTGACCGACCACGGTGTAATGTATGGTGCTATTCCTTTCTATAAAGCATGCGTCGAGCGGGGAATTAAGCCGATCATTGGATGTGAGGCTTATATGACTGCCGGGTCTCGCAAAGAGCGGGGAAGCCGCAAGGATCAGCCGATCCATCATCTGATTTTACTAGCCAAAAATATGACGGGTTATCAAAATCTGATGAAACTATGCTCCATCGGACATTTGGAAGGCTTCCATTACAAACCACGTATTGATATGGAGAGTCTGGCTGCCCATCACGAGGGTATCATCTGTTTAAGTGCATGTCTGGGAGGCGAGGTTCCCCAGCATCTGCTGCATGGACGAGAGGAAGAGGCAAAGCGTGCGGCGCTGCGTTACAAAAATATTTTTGGTGCCGATTTCTATCTGGAACTGCAGGATCATGGGCTATCTGAGCAAAAAAGAGTGAACCCTCAGCTGATTCGTCTGGCAGCAGAACTGGATATTCCATTGGTGGCGACTAATGATGCGCATTATCTGTCCGAAGAGGACGCTGAGCTTCAGGATGTGTTGATCTGCATCGGAACAGGGAAAACGGTAGATGACGAGAATCGGCTGCGCATTGGAACCAATCAGCTCTATCTCAAGAGTGAACAAGAAATGGCGCGTTTGTTCCCACATGTGCCCGAGGCTTTGGCGAATACGGTTCGCATCGCGGAGTCATGTGAGTTGCAGCTCGAATTCGGCAAATCCATTTTGCCGGAGTACAGACCGCTTCCTGAAGGGAAAAGTCCTTCTACCTATCTGCGTCAGTTGTGCGAAGAGGGAATGGAAGAGCGCTATAGTGAATCATCACGTTGGACGGACTCGGAGCTCAGAGCCGCACTTGAACAGCGGCTGGATTATGAGCTCCGGGTTATAGACAGTATGGGATTCTCGGATTATTTTCTGATCGTGTGGGATTTTATCGCCTATTCTCATCAGCAGGGAATTGTTACCGGACCGGGACGTGGCTCCTCGGCAGGTAGTCTGGTTGCCTATACCTTGCGTATTACAGACGTTGATCCCATGAAGTATAACCTGCTCTTCGAGCGGTTTTTGAATCCGGAACGGATCTCCATGCCGGATATTGATATCGACTTCAGCGATGAACGTAGGGACGAAGTCATTGAATATGTGGCGAAAAAATATGGCAAAGCCCATGTCGCCCAGATCATTACCTTTGGTACGATGGCTGCCCGTGCAGCCGTTCGGGACGTCGGACGTGCACTGAATGTGCCTTACGGCGAGGTGGACAAGGCAGCGAAGCTGATTCCTGCACAGCTTGGTATTAACATTCAGCGGGCAATGGAAGCCACCCCTGAACTAAAGGCTTTGTATGAGACCAAGCCGAAAACACGTGAATTGCTCGATATGGCCATGAAGGTGGAAGGTATGCCTCGTCATGCTTCCACACATGCGGCGGGGGTTGTCATCTCCCGTGATCCGCTGACGGATGCTGTTCCGCTTCAGGAGGGCAGTGAGGGAACGGCCTTAACGCAATATTCCATGGAAAACCTGGAGTCTATTGGACTGCTCAAAATGGACTTCCTCGGTCTGCGTACCCTTTCAATTATTGAACGCTGTCTGCGCTGGATTGGGGAAAATGGCGAAATTCCGGATTTTCGTCATATTCCGGATGACGACGCACTCACATATGAGATGCTTGGTCGAGGCGACACGATGGGGATATTCCAGCTCGAATCCGCAGGAGTGCGTCGTGTCCTGAAGGAGCTGAAGCCAAGTGTATTTGAAGATATTATTTCCGTGCTGGCCTTGTATCGTCCGGGCCCAATGGAATTCATCTCCAAATACATTCAGGGCAAACATGGACAGATCGAAGTGGATTACCCGCATGCGGATCTGGAGTCCATCCTCAAGGATACGTACGGCATCATTGTATATCAGGAACAAATTATGCAGATTGCTTCCCGGATGGCGGGCTTCTCTCTCGGCGAAGCGGATTTGCTCCGTAGAGCGGTTTCCAAGAAGAAACGGGAAGTACTGGATCTCGAACGTGGACATTTTGTCCAGGGCAGTCTTAAGCAAGGATACAGTGAAGCGGAGGCAGACCTGGTCTATGACATGATCGTCAAGTTTGCCAACTACGGTTTCCCGCGTGCTCATGCCGCTGCGTATGGCGTGCTTGCTTTCCAGACGGCTTATCTGAAAGCACATTATCCCATTCATTTTATGGCATCGATGTTAACAGCCGTTATGGGCAGTCACCGCAAAGTAGCGGAGTACGTTGTGGAATGCCGTCGCATGGATATTGAAGTACTTCCACCAGATGTGAATGAGAGCGGCATTCTGTTTACACCTGTACTCGCATCATCCAACAGAACAAAGGCTGGACAAGCGGCGGAAACCCAACGTTTAGAGGGAGAACATGGGGAGGACGGTACAGCAAGTTCTACAATGGAACATGCCATACATGTTGATGATCATTATTCCGGACAAGCGGAGTACGGTGAAGCACCTCTACCAGATGACCCGGGTCCCTCACCAGACGAAGACGGTAGTGCCTATGAGTGGCAGGCAGCGACGGCTGTGCCAGAGCAGTCCGAGGATCGGATTAATTCGGGCGTAGTGACTGTTTCTACAGCAGAACGTCTGCATGGGACTGGGGAAGAGGAGTCCTCGCATTCTGAACAGCGTGGGATGTCGGCTGTACAGGAGAAAGATGGATTGTCGAATCAGAACTCTGATGCAGATACTGTAACCGGGGCGATACGTTTCGGTCTGGCTGCGGTGAAAAATGTAGGTACCCAGGCGATGGAAAGTATTATGATTGTACGGCAGGAAAGACCGTTCGACAGTTTGCTCGATTTTTGTCGTCGCGTCGATTTGCGGGTATGCAACAAACGTGTGATTGAATCGCTTATTCAGGCGGGAGCTTTTGACACATTGCCTGGGCACCGTGCCCAATTACTTGCCATGCTGGATGAGACTGTGGAAGCGGCTTTGAAATGGCGCAAAGAACGCGAGGATCTGCAAATTCAATTGTTTGATTTTGTCGAGACGCCGAACTGGGAGATTGAATATCCTCAAATTCCGCCTTATTCCGGGAATCAGCAATTGGAGTTGGAACGTGAGCTGTTAGGTTTGTATCTATCTGGTCATCCATTAGATGACTATGAAGATGTGCTTGAATCCAGCGGCGCAGATCGCATTATGGAGCTGACGGAAGCGGCTGACGATACGATGGCCGTCGCAGCCGGGATGGTTGTGTCTGTGAAGTCGATTACGACGAAACAGGGTAAGGCTATGGCGTTCATGGAGCTGGAAGACCAGATCGAACGCTGTGAAGTGGTTCTCTTTCCCGAAGTATGGCGGCGCAGCCAGCAGCATGTCGGGAAAGGTGAACTGCTCGTCGTGCGCGCCAAGGTGCAGCAGCAGGACGAAGGGTTCAAGCTGCTGGCTGAGGAAGTGGCGCCGTTGTCACCGGCGGCACTGGAACAGCAGCTGCGCAGCCGCGAACGGCGCGGTAAGCCCGGCGGCGGCAGTGCTTCGCGCCCGGCGGCTCCGCCACGGCAGGCGAGCGGCGCGGGAGCCAGAGCTCAGCGCAGCAGCGGAAGCCAGGGGCCGGCAGCGTCGCACAGCGCTGGGGGTGGATCTGGGGCGGCCGATGCCAATGGGGCCGCTTCCGTGGCTCGTCGGGCCCCTGAGGCCGCTAGCGGCACGGAGCAGAGTCGTGGGCCGCGAGTGGTGGAGCAGCGGGTGTTCGTGAAGATCACCCCGCAGGCGGAGAAGCCTGAGCTTCTGGCCCGTCTGAAACAGTTGCTTCAGCAGCATTCGGGCCCGGTGGCGACGGTGCTCTTCTATGAACAGCAGCAGAAGCTGCTCGCATTGAGTGATGCCTACCGGATTAAACCTTCGCCCTCTTTGTTCTCCGAGATGGAGAAAATGCTGGGTGAGGGCACGGTCAAAATAAAATAATAGGCTGTCACGCAAGAGATTGTTTCTCGATTCAAAGCGCTAACGAATCTACCGCGCCTTAAAGGCGGATGATCGTAAAATGCAAAATTTAACGAACTTCAGTGACGTTACTCCGGTACAAAACTGCGGCACGACTTTATAGAATGACGAAATAACATCTCTGTGATTCGTTAAACCGCAGTTCTGTGGAAATTGGAGCTAATAACGTGCGCTGGATTCGTTAGGTCCGAATCGAATAAAACTTGAAAGGTGTCTCAAGCCATGCTCATGACTTTTGGGACACCTCTCTTATTTCCAATGATGAAACCTGTTCGGCCAACTGCCGAGCAGGTTTTTTTGTATTTATTTTACCAATTCCATCAGGTATGCAGGCGAAGGAGATATTGAACGCAAGCAAGAATGTAATATGTGAATCTTTTTACATAATTTATAGGATAAGCAGACTATCAAAGCGAATGTGCATTCCGCATTTTTTATGAACATTTTGGAAGTTTGCCGCATACACTTGAGAACACCGAAGGACCTGGGGGTCCTCGGGGGAGCGATGCGGGAGGTCGAGATATGTCATATGAAATCGTAGAAGCCATGCTGGCCCGGCGGGGTGTACAGATTGATGCAATCGCGGAAATTGTATATCGTCTGCAAAAAGGGTACCACCCGGAACTGACTATGGATGACTGTGTCACGAGTGTAAAATCGGTACTGCAGAAACGTGAGGTGCAATATACGCTGTACACAGGTATAGCCCTCGACGAGCTTGCTGAGAAACGCCTTTTGCCGCAACCTTTGCAGGCAATTATGGAGGCGGATGAATCCCTGTATGGAGTGGACGAGACTCTTGCTCTTGGCATTACCCATGTGTATGGTATGATCGGTTTAACCAGTTTTGGTTATCTGGATAAAGAAAAGATTGGTGTCATTCATGATCTGAACGAAGCAGGACCAGCTATACATGTTTTTCTGGACGACCTGGTTGCCGGGCTCGCCGCCGCTGCTTCTGCCCGAATTGCTCACAAAAATATTAAAGCCAAGAAATATCCATCGGATATCTGATTTTCTTCATTTGTGTTTTCATTCATTTGGTATCTTTTGTTTGTTCAATGAAAGGTCATCCAGGGTGGCTGTTGCTGCCCTGAGCGGCCTGAGATTCCTTTTTGATAAAGAAAGTCTTAGGAACATTGTATCAACCATATCGGTTATCCTCGCGGGACAAATGTCCCTCTAGATCTCGTTTTCTCCCCAAAGGTCCCGAACCCTTCCTTGCAGAAAAAAAGTGAGGTATGTTATCATTAGTCCAATATACGGGCTCTGAACATTAGCTTAGGGGGCGGACATGGCATGTGGACGGTGATTTACATTGCACCGACAGCAAAGGTTGCGGACAAGATTAAGACCAAGCTTTCGGAAGAAGGTTTTCTGGTACAGACCCGTCCCATCAGTTTATCCAAGCAGCAATTTGAGATTCGCGTCCCTTCAGGGGAATTGGAAGAGGTTCAGGAAGTGCTGAATTCGATTCTGCATTCCTGATTCATTCGATATCAGACGTGCCTTGGCAGATGAAGAAGTACCAATGGTACATAAGGGACTGACCGCGTAAGCGGAAAGAGGAATCGACTTGCATGTATTGTATGCTGCTGTCCTTCCTTCTTTTTTTGTTAGGACAAGGACTGACCAGATTGCTCCCAGAGACCCTACCAAGACAGATTCAAACATCAGCGCAACAATCTTTCGGTTATTGCAGGTAACATCAATCGTGCTGACAGAAGCCGCTGATCCTTGCCTTATACCGGCGGATTTTTTTGTTGTGAATGCTGGACAAGGCCCATGGCAGCGTATGGGTCGTAAGCGGTTTACCGCAGCGCGCGGATGAAGTTGCTACATGCAACGGACTGCAGGTTGCGGCCATCAAATCAACGGCTGGAGAGGTGTAGTTGTGTTCAAAGATATATTCCAGAAAAAACGGAAGTACGCCACCATACCTTCCGAGCGTGCGCTTCGTGGCGAAGGTCAGGAAGCTGGAGAACGTCCAAAACGGGAAATACCTGAAGGGCTTATGAACAAGTGCAGCAAATGCGGCACGATTCAATATAGCAAGGAATTGGAAAAAAACCTGAAAGTATGTCCGGCTTGCGGCTACCATATGCGTTTGAACGCAATGGAACGTATCGCCATGGTTCTAGATGAGCAAGGGTTTGTGGAGTATGACGCTGATATGGTATCAGTTGATCCACTTGAATTCCCTGGATATAGTAACAAACTGGAACAACAGCGCCTGAAGTCAGGACTGAAGGAAGCTGTCATTACGGGTGAGGGAACCTTAGAAGGTTTGCCTGTGGTTGTTGCTGTCATGAGCTTCGACTTCTTCACAGGTAGTATGGGTTCGGTTGTAGGGGAGAAAATTACCCGTGCGATTGAGCATGCAACAGAGAAACGCTTACCTTTGATCATTTTCTCAACATCTGGGGGTGCCCGGATGCAAGAGAGTATTCTTAGCCTTATGCAAATGGCGAAAACTAGTGCGGCTTTGTCCCGTTTGGATGAACAGGGCGGATTGTATATTTCGGTCATTACCGATCCTACGACAGGTGGAGTTTCGGCCAGTTTTGCGAGCCTTGGTGATATCATCATCGCCGAGCCGGGAGCTGTATTTGGCTTCGCCGGTAGAATCGTCATTGAGCAGACGATCCGTCAGAAACTGCCTGATGATTTCCAGACGGCAGAATTTAATTTGCAGCACGGTCAGCTGGACATGGTGGTCCATCGTAAAGAACTTCGAGCCACCCTTGGCAAGCTTCTAGACATGCATAGTGAAAAAGGAGGGGTCTAAATGGCGGGTGAGTTGCCATATGAAGCGCCTCTGGTTGAGATGCGCAAGAAGATCGAAGAGCTCGTACAGTTTGGACAGGAAAAAGGCATCGACTTCACTGATGAAATTGCCCGCCTGGAAGAACGTTATCATAGACTCGAAGAAGAGATTTATACCGGCATAACGGCTGCTCAGAAAATGCATCTGGCGCGGCATCAGCAGCGTCCGACGGCACTGGATTTAATCCAATTGATATTTACCGATTTCATTGAGTTGCACGGTGATCGCATGTTCGGAGACGATCTGGCGGTTGTTGGCGGACTGGCGAAGCTAAACGGAAAAACAGTAACGGTCATCGGCCAACAGCGGGGGAAAGATACGAAGGATAATATCGCCCGTTTTTTTGGGAGCGCACATCCAGAAGGATTCCGAAAAGGGCTGCGTCTCATGAAGCAAGCGAACAAATTTGGTCGTCCAATTATTACATTCGTTGATACTAAAGGGGCGTATCCGGGTAATACTGCTGAAGAGAGAGGTCAATCGGAAGCTATTGCCCGTAACCTGCTGGAAATGGCGAAGCTCTCGGTGCCTGTTATTATAGTGGTCATCGGCGAAGGCGGAAGCGGCGGGGCCCTGGCTATGGCTGTGGGTAATCGTGTGTTGATGCTGGAGCATGCGATTTACTCAGCGATCTCTCCGAACGGTGCTGCGTCCATTCTTTGGAAAGATGCATCCAAGGCAGATCAGGCGGCCGAAGCGATGAAAATAACGGCCAAAGACCTTCTGGAGATGGAGGTCATTGAAGAAATAATCCCTGAGCCACGCGGTGGTGCTCATCGGGATTATGAAGAATCTGCGGCTGCAATTAGCGAGGCATTGGTTCGTCATCTGGACGAGATGAAAGGCTGGACTGGTGACCAATTGAAGCAGGATCGGTATGAGAAATTCCGTAAGATTGGATCAGTCACGTTTGAACCTGAGGTGCAAATTGAGGCCCCTCAAGTACCTGTTGAAGTCGATACAGCAGGTAATTTGTCGGGAAATGCTGAATGATGTGACGAATTTCCTATACAAATGAGCAAAAGTATAGTAAATTTAATAGTTGGAAAAAGAAAAAGAGATAAAAAGATAGACCTTTAAAATCGGAGGAAACCCAAAATGCGCAAAACAAAGATTGTATGTACGATTGGTCCATCCAGTGAATCATTGGAGAATACCAAAAAATTGATTATGGCCGGTATGAACGTGGCCCGTTTGAACTTCTCCCACGGTGATTTCGATGAGCACGGCGGACGGATCACAGCAATTCGCCAAGCATGCGAAGAGCTGAACAAGACAGTAGCGATCTTGCTGGACACCAAAGGACCGGAAATTCGGACAGGTAAACTCGAAGTGGAGCCAATCGAATTGGTTCAAGACGAGTACATCACTTTGACAACAGAAGAAATTCTGGGCACCAAAGAACGTCTCTCCATTACGTATGCAGATCTTCCGAGTGATGTTGAACCGGGATCTACAATTCTGATCGACGACGGTCTGATCGGACTGACTGTGGTGGAAGTACAAGGCACCGAGATCAAATGCCGTATCGTTAACGGCGGTACGATCAAAAGCAAAAAAGGTGTTAACGTTCCTGGCGTTGCCATTTCTCTGCCGGGTATTACTGAAAAAGATGCTAACGATATCGTATTTGGTATCGAGCAAGGTGTCGATTTCATCGCGGCTTCATTTGTTCGTAAAGCAAGCGACGTCCTTGAGATTCGTGAATTGCTTGAAAAACACAATGCTGGACATATCCAAATCATCTCCAAAATTGAGAACCAACAAGGTGTGGACAACCTGGATGAAATCCTTGAAGTGTCCGATGGCCTGATGGTTGCTCGTGGAGACCTGGGTGTAGAGATTCCTGCGGAAGAAGTACCATTGGTACAAAAACGCATGATCGAAAAATGTAACGTTGCAGGCAAACCGGTTATCACAGCTACACAAATGCTGGATTCCATGCAACGCAACCCGCGTCCAACACGTGCAGAAGCAAGTGACGTGGCTAATGCGATCTTCGACGGTACAGATGCAATCATGTTGTCTGGTGAAACAGCTGCTGGTAAATACCCAGTTGAATCCGTTCTGACAATGTCCCGTATTGCCGAAAAAGCAGAATCTGCTCTACCTTACCAAGAGCTGTATCTGAAACAACGTGTTGCACAACAAACAACAGTTACTGAAGCAATCAGCCAATCTGTTGCCCTGTCAGCTCAAGATCTGAACGCTAAAGCGATCATTACTTCGACTGAATCCGGTCATACAGCACGCATGATTTCTAAATATCGTCCAGAATCTCCAATCATCGCGGTGACAACGGAAGACAGAACTTCCCGTCGTCTTGCACTGGCTTGGGGTGTAACACCAGTCAAAGGAAGACTTGTTGATTCCACTGACGCTTTGTTTGAAAATGCAATTGAAGGCGGCGTGAAATCCGGACTTGTAAAAGAAGGAGATCTTGTTGTTATTACAGCGGGTGTACCTTTGGGTCGTTCGGGTTCCACTAACCTGATCAAAGTAAGCCAAATTCCAAACAACGCATAATTGTGTTTGGACGAGAAGCAACAGGAATGAAGCAATGGGGCGTTTGCGTCCCGTTGCTTTTTTTCCATCTTTATGAGACTTTGTCGTCGCTAGATACGTAATAATTGGTATATCGAAGGAGGCCGGTAACATGCAACAACAAAGCAATGGCAGTTGGTACAAGGCACGCCTTCGCGTGCGTTATCAAGAAAGTGATCAGATGGGTGTGGTCTATCACGCCAACTATTTGAATTGGTTTGAAATCGGTCGAACCGAGATGATTCGCCAAATGGGGTATACATATCGTAAAATGGAGGAACAGGGGTTACTGCTTCCGGTAACCGGACTGGATGTAAAATATCATAAACCTGCCCGGTATGATGATGACATCATCATTTTCACCCGTATTGCTGCATTTAGTGGTCTGCGACTGAACTATGAGTATGACATAAGGCGCATGACTCCAGACCTTAATGAGCAGATAGGCAGCGGGCAACGAGTATGGTCATCTGAGGAGTCCCTTCCTGGTGAACGATTGGTTACAGGCTCTACCCAACATGTATGGGTCAATGGGGACTGGAAGCCAGTCAGGCTGGATAAGGCAGCTTCTGAGCTCTACAGCGCGCTTGAGAAAGTGTGGCTTTCAGGAAAGGGGTAATACGTAATGCGAAGATGGATGTGGGCCCTGCTATTAATCATTCCGGTGATTGAACTGTTTGGTTTCATTCTTATGAGTGACTGGATTGGAGCCGGAAAGACATTGCTTCTCATGATTCTCACGTCCTTGATCGGTATAGCAATGTTGCAGTTTGAAGGACGAAAAGTACTTATTGATGCCAAATCCGAGATGGAGCGCGGTAAGGTGCCCGGAAGGAAAATGGTAGATGGACTATTTATTTTTGTCGGTGGTTTCCTGCTGTTGATTCCGGGATTTATCACAGATCTGATCGGATTTACACTGTTGTTCCCAGTAACACGTTCAGTGTACCGTCTATTCTTCCTGGGCTGGCTGGAGAAAAAAATGAGAAACGGAAGTATTAAGTTTTATCGTGGTCCGAAAAAATAGGATATACCAGCATCAGTTAAAGAAAGGCACCCACCACCAGATTCAGTCTGATGAGCGGTGCCTTTTTTTATTCATCGGACACGTCCGTTAATAATATATGTTCGGAGATCACGGAACACGTTCGCTCGATTAAATGCATCAAGGATAACGAGGCTGACAGGGCCGATGATCAAACCGAGTACACCGAACAGTTTCAATCCGACAAACATGCCAACCAATGTGGCCAGAGGGTCCAATCCGACACTGCTGGCAAGCACTTTGGGTTCAATGATTTGGCGAGCAATCAGCACAATGAGATATATAATACTGATGCCGATCCCCAGGTACAAGTCTCCATTCATAAGCAGGTATGCTGCCCAGGGAACCATCACCAGGCCAACGCCGAGATAAGGAAGCAGATCCACCAGACCGATAAGCAAAGCAATCGTGAAGGCAGACTTAACCTGGAGCACAAGCAATCCAATCATGACAAATAATGCGGTGATAGAGATCATGATCAACTGGGCTCGTGCATAACCGAACAGTGCTTTTTTGAGATCATTCCATATGTCGGTAATCGGTTTGCGAATGGATGAGGGCACCCAGCCCGATACGGTAATACTGTGTCTGGTCCAACTTTTGCTAATAAAGAAAGTTGATAGCAGAACCACAATTAATACGGCTCCCATATTGGGTAGAGAAGTGAGTAGGTTCAGGATCATGTTGAAAAATCCGGTCACCAGGTCCGTTACAGCTGTACCTACCGTTTCGGTTGTTTTGCTAATATTGCTGTTAATGGTCTCCTGATAGTTGGGATTTTCCTTGTAAAATTCATTGATCTGTCCAATTAAACTCTGAATCGTATCATTCTGGGTCCAGCGGATGAACGTAGCCTTAATCTCATCGACATGAAGGTCGAAGCTCGTCGTTAGTGAAATGACTTCCTTGACCATACGGGTTACCGCAGCAGACAATACGACGACAATGGCCCCGAAATAAATGATTATTGATAAGGTTACAGCCAGCCAGCGGGGAAATCGGGCCTTGTATTGAAGCAACTTCACCAGAGGATTCATCGCATAAGCGATAATCCAGGCGATGGCAAAAGGATATAACAGTGGGAACAGCAGGTATATGGCAACGGCAATGAGTATGGTCGCAACAATCACCCATAAACCGCGCAACAGGCGTTTCATTATGATTCTATCCAAGCATCAACTCTCCTTATTCCATTTCAAGCTACCATGAAGGAAGCATAGGAAGCTATCTAGTTAATATAGAGCAAATACACTGATTTGAAACGCCAGGATGTCGTCGAATTATATCTTTTCTTTTGCCTAGAGTATGCCTCATGTTCACAAAATATAGCAATAAAAACTTGATTTATAGCACGGATTTATATAAAAAGAATAAAATGTCAACCTTGTTTTTGTAAAGGTTTTCAAAAATGCTTTATCGGTCTGATAAAGAAGTTTGATGTGCGGATGACCTCGCATCATGTTCACATAAACGACAAAATCCAGTATGATGAGATAAGGAAATACCGATTGACAGATATGAAAACCGGATATTGAGGTATTTATTAATTTTAAAATGTAAATGGTTACAAAAGAAGGACGAGTGCGTTTGAGCACGTAGATGACACTCTGGATGGGTTCTTGATTTCGTTTATTAAAGGAGAGATGTAATATGACAGCTACCAAAGGTCTGGAAGGCATCGTTGCAACAACCTCTTCGATCAGCTCCATTGTAGACGGTGTGCTTACATACCGTGGTTACGATATTGACGATCTGGCAGAACATGCAAGCTTTGAAGAAGTTGCCTATTTACTGTGGTTTGGTAAATTGCCAACTACGGATGAACTGAAATCCCTTCGCAAAAGCCTGAGCGATTACGCGCCGATTCCGAGCGAGTTGATTGCACAAATCCAATTGTATCCGAAAAACATGAGTACCATGGCAGCACTGCGTTCCGCGGTATCCGCACTGGCTCTGTACGATGAGCAGGCTGACGAGATGACAGCGGAAGCGAACGAGAACAAAGCGGTTAAGCTGCAAGCGCAGTTGCCAACCATTGTGGCAGCCATAGCCCGTATCCGTCAGGGCAAAGAACCTGTGGCTCCAAAAGAAGGCGCTTCCATCGCAGAAAACTTTTTATATATGATGACTGGAGAACAACCAGCCGAGACCGCTGTTAAAGCCCTTGATCAAGCGCTTGTCCTGCATGCGGATCACGAGTTGAACGCTTCTACATTTGCAGCACGTGTAACAGTAGCTACGCTTTCCGACATCTATTCGGGAGTAACTTCTGCGATTGGCGCATTGAAGGGGCCATTGCATGGCGGTGCAAATGAAGCCGTTATGAAAATGCTGAATGAGATTGGAACACCTGATCGTCTGGAAGCAGCTATTCAAGAAAAATTGAACAACCGTGAGAAGATCATGGGCTTTGGACACCGTGTCTACAAAAATGGAGACCCACGTGCGAAACATCTGCAAAAGATGTCCAAGGAACTGGGTGAAATGAACAACGATACACGCCTGTACGATATGTCAGTGAAGATCGAAGAACTGGTGACAGGACAAAAAGGTCTGAAACCAAATGTAGATTTCTATTCCGCTTCCGTATATACCCAATTAGGTATTGAAGAGGTCCTGTTTACACCGATCTTTGCGATTAGCCGGGTATCAGGTTGGACTGCTCATATTCTGGAACAGCTTGCGGATAACCGTATTATTCGTCCGCGTGCCGAGTACACAGGGCCAACAGATCAGAAGTACGTTTCAATCGAACTTCGCTAATGGCATCAAAACCAGTATAATAAAAAGGACGGGGTGAAGGGGTGTAACATGTTGGCTGAAATTAGCAGCACGTTCATAACCCTTCCTCCAATAAGACAAGCGGTGTGTTATCATACTGCATCTACGAAACCCAAGGAGGAATTATACTAATGAAATTAGAAAAATTTGCTCACCCAACTGAAGGCGAAAAAATTCAAATTGATAACGGTACACTGCAAGTACCTAATAACCCGATCATTCCATTTATCGAAGGTGACGGTACAGGCCGTGACATCTGGAAAGCTTCCAAACGTGTATTGGATGCAGCTGTTGAAAAAGCATATGACGGCAACAAAAAAATCGCATGGTATGAAGTGTTTGCTGGACAAAAAGCATTCGATACATACGGGGAGTGGCTGCCAAACGATACGCTTGAAGCTATTCGCGAGTATATCGTAGCGATCAAAGGACCATTGACTACACCAATTGGTGGCGGAATTCGTTCCCTGAACGTAGCGCTTCGTCAAGAACTGGATCTGTACACTTGCTTGCGTCCTGTTCGTTATTTCGATGGTGTACCTTCTCCGGTTAAACGTCCTGAGTTGGTAGACATGGTCATTTTCCGTGAGAATACGGAAGATATTTATGCGGGTATTGAATACGCAGAAGGTTCAGAAGAAGTGAAAAAAGTAATCCAATTCCTGCAACAGGAGATGGGTGCAAACAAAATCCGCTTCCCTGAAACTTCCGGTATTGGTATCAAGCCAGTTTCCTCCGAAGGTTCCAAACGTTTGGTACGTGCAGCAGTACAATATGCCATCGATCACAACCGTAAGAGCGTTACATTGGTACACAAAGGTAATATCATGAAATTTACAGAAGGTGCCTTCAAAAACTGGGGATATGAAGTTGCAGAAGACGAGTTCGCTGACAAAGTGTTCACTTGGGCACAATACGATATCATTAAAGAAAAAGACGGTACGGATGCAGCTAATGCAGCTCAAAAAGCAGCTGAAGATGCTGGCAAAATCATCGTGAAAGATGCTATTGCCGATATCGCTCTGCAACAAGTATTGACTCGTCCAGGTGAGTTCGATGTAATCGCAACGTTGAACCTGAACGGTGACTATCTGTCCGATGCACTGGCTGCACAAGTTGGCGGAATTGGTATCGCTCCAGGAGCGAACATCAACTATGTAACAGGACATGCTATCTTCGAAGCTACTCACGGTACTGCACCTAAATATGCAGACAAAGATGTCGTGAACCCTGGTTCCGTTATTCTGTCCGGCGTAATGTTGCTTGAGCACCTGGGATGGCAAGAAGCGGCTAACCTGATCTACAAAGGTATGGAAACATCCATCAACAACAAAACAGTAACTTATGACTTTGCACGTCTGATGGACGGCGCTACTGAAGTGAAATGTTCTGAATTTGCTGATCAAATCATTAAAAACCTGTAAGGGGAGATGTGAATCGTGACTATTCAGCGCAAAAAAATCACAGTAGTCGGCGCCGGATTTACCGGAGCTACAACGGCTTTGATGCTTGCCCAAAAAGAACTCGGGGATGTTATTCTGGTTGATATTCCGCAATTGGAAAACCCGACTAAAGGTAAAGCGCTCGACATGTGGGAAGCTAGTCCTGTTCAGGGCTTCGACAGCAATATCGTCGGTACTTCCAACTACGAGGATATTGCAGGTTCGGAGATTGTTATTATTACGGCAGGTATTGCCCGTAAACCAGGTATGAGCCGTGATGATCTGGTCAACACGAATGCAGGAATCGTGAAGTCTGTTTGTGAAAATGTGAAAAAATATTGCCCTGATTCCATCGTCATTATTCTAAGCAACCCGGTAGATGCAATGACATATGCAGCTTATCAGACGCTTGGTTTCCCTAAAAACCGCGTAATCGGCCAGTCCGGTGTTCTGGATACTGCACGTTATTGCACATTCATTGCACAAGAGCTGAATGTATCGGTTGAAGACGTCCGTGGATTCGTTCTTGGCGGCCACGGAGACGATATGGTACCACTCGTTCGTTATTCCAGCGTTGGCGGTATTCCAATCGATACCCTCATCTCGGCAGAGCGCATTGAAGCCATCGTACAACGCACACGTGTTGGCGGGGGTGAGATCGTTAACCTGCTCGGAAACGGCAGCGCATATTATGCACCAGCAGCTTCATTGGTGCAAATGACCGAAGCCATTTTGAAAGATAAAAAACGAATCATTCCGGTTATTGCTTACCTTGAAGGGGAATATGGCTACAACGACTTGTTCCTTGGTGTGCCAACCGTTCTGGGTGGTAACGGAATTGAGAAAATATTTGAACTGGAACTGACTGCTGAAGAAAAAGCGGGACTCAACAAATCTGCGGATTCGGTTCGTAACGTCATTTCAGTAGTTAACTTGTAAGTTTGAAAACTTTTTGACAGGAACAGACAGAAAACCTTCGGATCATCCGGAGGTTTTCTTTTCTTTGGATAAGTTCCCCAGTATAATGAGATGTGATGTATAGCACACTGACTGAAATTTCTGAGGAGGATGGACATTTTGACAATGATTATGTATTTGCTCCATATTATTGGAGCACTGGCGATGGGCTTCTATCTGATCTTGCCATTCGTTGTGGGCAAAATCCGTACATTGAGTGCTGCCGCTCAAGAGGGAGCATTTGCATCGCTCCGTTCATTAAACCGTATCGCACAGTACGGACTTGTAATTCAGCTTCTTACGGGTGGTTACTTAATGACCAAGGGTGAGTATTCCTATCTGTGGATGGGTGTGGTAGTGGTTCTGTTGCTGGCTATTGCAGCAATCGGTGGCATTATGGGTAAACCGTTACGCTTGGCAGCAGAGGCTGTGAAAAGCAATCGTGACGTCAGTGCAGAACAAAGTAAGATTCGTACGTTCAGCACATTGCTTGCCGTATTCCTGCTCATTATGGTGTATCTGATGGTGAACAACCAGGTGATCTAACAATAGCTGCGAAACGAGTTTTATTTGCGAGCTGAACTTAAAGCGTTTGCACTTCAAACGTTGGGACAAGCTGAATAAGAAAGTAAGTTTTTGAACCGTATTGAAATAGACAGCCCAGAGGCTGTCTATTTTTGTTCGCTCCGTCTGGGGTGATGTCTGACAACCATCAAGGTGCTAGTGTTGAAATAACGGCATATATGGCTCACGTAGTTAAACGCTACATTTAGTTAACCCAAGCTTACAGCGTGGGCAAATACGGTGTTACGACCGTTACGCTTGGACTCATATAGTGCCGTATCGGCATCACGCAGCAAGGATTCCAGAGAATCGGACCCTCCATTATATTGTGCCACTCCGAAGCTTGAAGTCAGTGGAATACGAGTACCTTGTACCTCCAGCGGGTCATTCAACAAAGCCACGCGTAACTTCTCAGCAAGCTGCTCACCGTCTTGGAGGGAGGCATTGGGTACCGCGATAACAAACTCCTCTCCTCCATAACGTGCAAACAACATCTCCGAATTCAGATAACGATTACATACAGAGACCACATGAATGATGGCCTGATCCCCAACGTCATGTCCATAGGTGTCATTAATTCGTTTGAAATGATCAATGTCAAATAATATAAAGGCCGTCGGCCGCAGATTAAGCTGGGCTTCACTCAGTATCTCTCGACCTCTAAGCAGGAACTGCGTGCGGTTATATATTTTGGTGAGACCATCGAAGTAAGCCAGTTGCTTCAATTGTTCTTGTAGGAAACGTTGCTCTGTAATATCAATCAGCATAATCAGTGTGCCAACGGCTTGTCCTTCTTTGTTATACACATAAGAGGTTCTCACCTGATAACAGACGGTCTCTCCGTTTAATTGCCAGTACAGATCGGTTTGCAGACCTTCTCGGCCATATTCCACTGGAAAGGTCTCACCGGCAAGCGACAGCCATACATCGTTCAGATGTTGACCTACCATGCTGAAATCAAGCTCTGGCAGCATATCACGCAGAGATTTATTATAGTCGACGAGACGATTGGAACTATCCAGCACGATAACGCCTTCACGCATGCTCTCAAAGATACTATCCTTGGCGATAGGTACGATGGTTAACAGACGGGAGGATAGAATAGCCCAGATATACATTGCGGATGTAATGCACATGAGAACCGGAACAGGATCCATACCACCCGGGGTCAGACCAAGTAAATACACAAAGGCCGCTACCATGGGAATAAGCTGTGAAGTGATCAATGTGAGTAACTGACGACGATACATCTTTTTGGTATGTTTCCATTGTCCGACGAGAATAAGGCAGGCACATAACAGACAGGAAAAGGTGAATGCACCATGAACAACGTACCATTGCCCTACAGCAATATCCATTAGAGGGACGGAACTGTCTTCTCTTAACCATACTCTTTTATAGAAAAGATGATGAAAATCATTTGTTGCCACCATGAACAAGGTAATGGAAGGGATTACAAACAGTGCAGCAGAAGCTTTTTTGGATAATTTTTTACCCGTGTATTGCATCATGAGCATCAGCCCAAGAGAGGCGGAGAAAGGCATACCAATGTATTCGATGACCGTCCAGAATTTCATCTGCTCCAGTGTATTGCTGGCGAGTTCAATCGCGTAACCGAAGGTGTAAACCGACAGAGCTGCTGTATAGAGAATGAATATTTTCGAACTGGGGATTTCTGCTCTTCTAACATAAGTATATAAACACAGAAAAACATTCAGCACAGCTGAAGTTGCTACAAGTGTTATATAAGAATTAATGTGCGATTCCATGGGATTGGTCTCCATATTAGATCAGAATATTTGCTTAGTTGGGAAGCATGACTGCATGACATCGCTTCATCCAAACTGGATTAATTTTATTTAAAGCTTATCTGTATACTGTACATTGTACATCAGCTCATACGGCATAGGAATACAATTTGGTTGGTGAATCCGTTCAATTTCGATAAAATTTTCGAATGATTGGCATAATAGGTCGAATTCAATGCGGCTTTGCCTCAGTTGACAGCATGTCTGTGAGAAACGATAAAGAAACAGCCATTAGAGTATTGGGAATTTTTCTGTTTAACCGCCAAAAGCGAGTGGTAAGTATGTATCGAGGCAAGAGACAGTGACTTTGGAGCATGAGCATTGGAAAAGGGATTAATCTGTATTGTTCATGCCATCCTACAGAATGAATCTGAATCAGGACATTCCATTTTGAGAGGAGAAATGCCAGATGTCAACCGACACACAAAACAAAAAGACGATGCCTGCCCAACATCAGGATCAGCGCCCGGGTATCGAATCGGAGATGCACCCCAAACCAGAGTTTGAGAAACCTGAATATAAAGCAGCCGGTAAATTGTTAGATAAGGTTGCTCTGATCACGGGTGGAGACAGTGGAATTGGACGTGCTGTTGCCGTTACATATGCGAAGGAAGGCGCGGATGTAGCGATTGTATACCTGAGTGAGCATGAGGATGCGGAAGAGACCAAGCGTCAGGTCGAACAGGAAGGACGCAAATGCATATTGATTCCCGGGGACATTGGTGACAATGCCTTTGCCAAGAAATCCGTGCAGCAGACGGTGGATCAACTAGGCAAGCTGGATATTGTCGTGAATAATGCAGCGGAGCAGCATCCCCAGCAGCAGCTGGAGGATATTACTCCAGAACAGCTGGAGCGTACGTTCCGCACAAATATTTTTGGCATGTTTTATATTACACAGGCTGCTCTGCCACATCTTAAGAAAGGCAGTACAATCATTAATACAACCTCCATTACCGCATATCGCGGAAATCCGACGTTAATTGATTATTCATCTACGAAAGGAGCTATCACTTCATTTACACGCTCCTTGTCGATGAATGTTGTGGAGAAGGGAATTCGTGTGAATGCTGTTGCTCCAGGGCCGATTTGGACCCCTCTCATTCCATCCACGTTTGATGAGAAAAAGGTGAGCGAATTTGGTGCTACTCAGCCAATGAAACGTCCAGGTCAACCGGATGAACTGGCTCCAGCTTACGTGTATCTCGCTTCGGATGATTCTTCCTACGTGAGCGGTCAGGTGATGCACGTTAATGGCGGCGAAGTGGTCAACGGATAATCCATTGACGACGTATTTCAAACGAAGGCGTATCGTTACCAGCATGACTGGTCGGTACGTCTTTTTTTAATGAGCATATAGCGGAAGAGATATGATTTTGATCCAGTTTACAAAAGTCGGGATCGGCGTTGATGCAACCATGATACTTTATCATTAGGCTTGCCTGGAGATAGTTCTAGAACTGACGCCGCGTGCTGTTAATCAAAAATGGCAGGGTCTCCATGCTATCTGTGATATGATATAGACCGACAAGTAAGCTTCGGAGGCGGTCACATGAAGATTAGCAAACAAAATGCGGCACACTATATATGGGGTGGACAGTGCGATGGTTGGCATCTCGTTCAAGATGAAACACTGAGCATTATTCATGAACGTATGCCTGCAGGAACTTCTGAAACCCGGCACTACCATTCGATAAGTCGTCAGTTTTTCTTTATTCTTAGCGGTGAGGCTTGTATGGAACTTAACGGGGAAGAGTTTGTGCTTGAACTCCATGAAGGGATAGAAATTGCGTCGGGCATGCCACATCAGATGCAGAATCGGGGCGAAGCAGACGTAGAATTTCTTGTCATTTCACAACCCACCACTCGTGGTGATCGAATAGAAATGGATATGTAATTATTAATTTTATAACAAAGGAAGAGATAGATGAGACCGTTCCGAATTCGCCTTGCCATCATTATGATGGTGCTGATCGGTATTTCCGTCATTGTGGCGGGGTATACGATGGGCAGAGTTTTTAAGACTACTCACATTAATGCATTGGAGCAAACGATGGTGCGTGAGATCAACTTGCTAAAAGCAACGTTCCCGTTCCATGATGCAACCAATCCAAAAAATGCAGAGACACAGAAATATTACTCAGAACGTGCGGTTGAGCTGGATCGACTGACGGATTCACGGGTAACTTTTATCAATAAAGACGGAACGGTCATTGGCGACTCGGAGAGCGATCCCAATTCAATGGACAACCACTTGAACCGTCAGGAGATTAAAGAAGCGGTTGGGCAAAATTATGGTCAGTCGATTCGTTATAGTGCAACATTAGGGCAGGACATGCTGTATGTGGCACTTCCTGTGAATTCGGATCAAAGCGACATGATCGAGTTACCCAGTGGGAAATTTGATGGTTACATTCGACTATCCATGAGTCTTGAAGCTGTTGATCAGGGTCTTCAGCAGGGCTGGATTTTGATGTTCTTCACCTTGGGCCTTCTGTTCCTGATTGTGGCTCTGGTAAGTTACCGGGTTGCGCGGGGACTGACATCGCCCATTGAGCATATTACGAAGGTGGCTCACCGGATCACCAAGCTGGATTATGATGCTAGAGTGGATGTAACTCGTAATGATGAGATCGGTCAACTGGGACTTGCCATTAACGGAATGGCAGACAGCCTTCAGATGCAACTGAAGACGATCAGGGATAATGAAGCGCTGCTGCAAAGTGTGCTTGCCAACATGACGGGCGGCATTATTATGATTGATGCAGGTCAATCCATTGCACTGGTTAACCGGGAAGCGGAGCGTATGCTCGGCATTCAGGCAGAGCGGGTTACTGGCAAACCATATATTGAATTGAAGCGGCATTATGAGCTGACACGCACGATTGAAGAGAGTGTTGCATTGCGAGAACCGATGCATGAAGAAGTAAGTGTGTTCAATCCAGTCGAAAAATTAATTCGCATTGATGGAGTACCGATGTCCGAAGATGACGGCGCTTATCGGGGGATGCTCTTCCTTCTGCAGGATGTAACAGCAATCCGCAGGCTGGAATCAATGCGCAGTGAATTCGTCGCGAATGTATCTCATGAACTCAAAACGCCGGTGGCTGCGGTCAAAGGTTTTGCCGAAACGCTTCTTAGCGGCGGGGTACAGGACAAAGAGACGGAGCGTTCATTCCTGCAGATTATCTATGATGAAGGTGACAGACTGAATCGATTAATCGGAGATATTCTGGAGTTATCCAAAATTGAGTCCAAACGGGCTCCCCTGCAGTGTTCACCTGTGCATGTGCATTCGTTCTTCGAGATGGTCCTGGGTACCTTGTCCAAGGTGGCGGAGAAGAAAGAGATTCGCCTGGAGATGAATGTTCCCGAAGAATTGTATATTGAAGCTGATGAGGATAAAATGAAGCAGATCTTTATTAATCTGTTATCCAACGGCATTAATTACACGCCTGAGGGCGGACGGGTAAAATTACAAGTGTCGGTTGAACATAATGAGGACGAAGAAGAAGTTGTATTTGCAGTATCCGACACAGGAATTGGTATTCCGAAGAAAGATTTGCCGCGGATTTTTGAACGCTTCTATCGGGTGGACAAGGGCAGATCCCGTAATTCGGGAGGCACCGGACTTGGACTTTCAATTGTGAAACATCTGGTAGAATTGCACCATGGCAAACTGTCTGTAGAGAGCGAACTTGGCATGGGGACTACGTTTCGTGTTATCCTTCCATTAATTCAGGATGAAGAAATCTAGTGCAATGGAAGTGAAATGTAAAAGGAATGAGCTGTTTTACACAGAGTTAACAATTAGGTGCTATGATAATGAAAGTGTTGTGGCAACAGACAACCTATAAGAGAGAAGGGGTATCATGGCGCAGCGTTTGCTCGTTATTGAAGATGAACCAACATTATCAAGATTGCTTACGTATAACCTGACACAAGAGGGCTATGATGTTATTGCTGAGGATCACGGATCTTCAGGTTATGATCGGGCGTTGTCCCAGGAGTTTGATCTGATTCTGCTGGATCTGATGCTTCCTGGAATGAACGGTCTGGATATTCTGAATAAGTTACGAATTCAGGGTGTTAGCACACCGGTCATTATTCTCACAGCCAAAAACGGTGAAGCCGAAGTTGTACAAGGCTTAAAATCAGGTGCCGATGATTATATTACGAAGCCATTTGGTGTATCCGAATTGCTTGCTCGCGTAGATGCAGTGTTAAGACGTTATTCGAACGGTGAAGATTTGCCGCAACCAGAGGATAAAGACGGTTCCCGTATTATTCTGGGAGAGCTTGAGATTTATCCTTTGAAGTATGAAGTGACACTGGGTGGACAATCCATCAGTCTTCGTCCCAAGGAGTTCGAGGTACTGCTTTATCTGGCCAAGAAGCCGGGTGTTGTGCTTACACGGGATGATCTGATGAATGCGGTCTGGGGCTTCGATTATATCGGAGGACAGCGCACGGTGGACGTTCATGTCAGTTCATTGCGGAAAAAGTTGGAGCTGGACCCGGAATCGGTTCATATTGATTCGATTCGCGGTGTAGGTTATAAATTGGTTGTAAAAAGAAAAACTCCCCATCATTCAAGTTAACAATGATCGGGGAGTTTTTTTTACATTCCGTTAACATAAACAATTATTTTCCTTTACGTATAGGGAGTAGGATGAAGCTGTCTGAGTGATACTTTATACCTATATATTCCACCTCAGGACGGAGCTCATACGTAAAGGAGATTGCGCATTTATGCCCATGTTGCTCGAAGTGAAGCCCGACCAGCCCGAAGAAATGATAAATACGCAACAGGAACAAGTTGTAGCTCCCATGGGAGAACAAAAAGATGAAGATGAAATTGGGGTCACCAAAGAGAATGTAATTTCATTACGGGACTATTGCCGTCAAATACCTGTAGTTGACGTTCACACTACCTGCGGGGAAGCGGCAAGCCTGCTCAATCAGGATCAGGAATATCCGTGTATTGTATTATGTGATGATCACATGCGGCCATTAGGTTTGTTGATGCGAGAGACATTATACCGAATGTTGAATGGACGCTTCGCGGCAGATCTTTTCTATCGTAAGCCGGTTGTACACGCAGCGGACTCTTCTCCTGTTATTGTCGATGTGCATGCAGAAGCGACCGCGATTATTGACATCGCTCTTGCACGCAGTGAGCAACATTTCTACGATTGTTTGATCGTTACGGAAGAAGACCGATTGCTGGGTGTGTTGACGATGAGGGATGTTATGTCCCTTTCCCGTAAACTGCAGCATGTGGCTTCGGAAGAACGTGTACATATTATTACACAGAGCAGACAGGAAATAACGAGAATCAACGACTCCGTCACCAAACTGGTTCAAGCTGCTCAAAAGGCTGGGGTAGAAGCGTCTCAGATCATGCAGTTGTCCGAACGGGGAGCGAGCAGTCTCAGTCAGGTTGATGCTTCCTATAACCGTGTATATCAGCATATGGAGGGTCAGCAGAAACACGCTGATGACATGCTGAGCTCTATCGACATGGGTTCCGGGATGGCACGTTCCATTCGTTCATTGGCTGACCAAAGTGGGTTACTCGCTATGAATGCTTCCATCGAAGCGGCACATGCGGGGGAGTACGGACGGGGTTTCCAGGTCGTTGCTGGTGAGATTCGTGCACTAGCCAAGCAGACCCGTGAGGTTGCGGGAAATATGTCCTCTTTACTGGATGATATCGGAGGATTGACCAGACAGACTGTAGAACTGGTGAGAGCAAGCGCGGCAGAGATTGACAGCAGCTCCGTTCATGTAAACGAAGGAGGGGCTGCATTCAAACAGCTGAACACGGCTGTGGCAGGCATGTCCCATATTGCAGAGGATATCGCGAAGGAAGGCAAAACGGCTGGAGAATTGGCCGAGCACATTCGGGAGAGACTGGAAGATATGGTCCAGGCGGATGACTAAATGACGGTAGGATAGGCATCATTCATACGCAATGATCGGATAGGAGGGTCATGGGTGTGAAAGATGTCTCTTTTTACATTCCGTTAACATGAAAGTGATACTGTTTTTACAATGAGAGGGTAGGATATTATAGATGACCGAGAGCCAAGTTCAATCATTGGCATCGGTCTACGTAAGGGAATCTGGTTGTCCCTGCCGCGAAGGAGAAGTGAACATCCATGAAGGACCTCATTCACATTGAAGGACTTAATTTATACTATGATACGCATCACGCGCTTAAAAATATATCGATGGACCTGCCGGAGAAGACGGTTACCGCGTTTATCGGTCCGTCGGGCTGTGGTAAATCGACCTTGCTTCGTACATTGAATCGGATGAATGACATGATTCCGGGCGTACGTGTGGAAGGACAAGTTATGTTGGACGGTTCCGACATTTATAGCAATGAGATTGAAGTAGAGACGCTGCGCAAGCGGGTCGGAATGGTATTTCAGCAGCCTAACCCTTTTCCAAAATCGATCTACGATAACGTGGCCTACGGACCACGACTTCACGGGGTGACGCAAAAAGCCGAACTGGATCGTTTGGTTGAGCAGAGTCTTGTTCATGCTGCACTGTGGGATGAAGTAAAGGATGTGCTCAAAAAATCGGCACTCAGTCTCTCTGGTGGACAACAGCAGCGCCTCTGTATTGCACGTGCTCTGGCCGTGCAGCCTGACGTACTGTTGATGGATGAAGCAACGTCTGCACTTGATCCAATCTCAACGCTCAAAATTGAGGAACTGGTCAAGGAATTGCACCACAAATACACAATTGTAATGGTAACCCACAACATGCACCAAGCTGCTCGTGTATCGGGTCGTACGGTATTTTTCCTGAACGGAGAAGTGGTGGAGGCAGCGGATACAGAAACATTGTTCTCCACACCGCAAGATTCCAGAACCGAGGATTATATATCCGGACGGTTCGGATAAGCTAGCTGAGTTCGAACGATCCCGGCGTGTCCGGAGATGATGGATAAGGAGGACATGGAATCTATGATTCGCAGAAGAGAATTTGATCAGGAGCTTGAGGAACTGCGCACACTGCTTCGGCAAATGGGTGAGCATGTTGGCACAGCGTTGGATGGTGCTATTGAAAGTTTACAGACGATGGATGCCGAGAAAGCTCAGGTCATCATCAAGAATGATGCGAATCTGAATGCCTTGGAAGACAAGATTATGGAATTGGGTTCCAAGCTCATCATTACACAACAGCCGGTAGCGAAGGATTTGCGACGCATTATTGTTGCCTTCAAAATCTCAAGTGACTTGGAGCGTATGGGTGACCTTGCGCTGGATGTGGCCAAAGTGACCCTTCGTATGGATGGGCAGGAGCTCATTAAACCGCTTGTGGATATTCCAAGAATGGCGGAAATCGTGAAGTCCATGATTGAGGAATCCATTGAATCCTTCCTGAAAGAAAATACGGATCTGGCCTACAAAATGGCTCAGACCGATGATCAGGTTGACCAATTGTACAGTCATATGATCAGTGACCTCTACTCGTTTATGACAGACCATCCAAATAAGGCTTCCCAAGCGATGCTCTTGATGTTGGTAGGACGTTATATCGAACGGATTGGTGACCACGCAACAAACATTGGTGAGAGCACGGTGTATCTGGTAACAGGAAAACGCCCTGATTTGAATCAATAGGTAACCGTTTTTAGTGGAATTGGGGTATTATTCGTAGCGAAATGAAGGGACTTTCTCTCGGGCGGCCTGTGAACAGGCAATCCGCGGAGGGAGTTCCTTTTTTTTGCAGGCCAGATTATGGCCTATAAAGATGACTATTTTTTTTGTTGTAACAGGTGTGTATGGTATCATGAGAGTAGATGTGATTGAAGGATTGACCATACGATACGCGAGGTGCTGGAATGGACAAGTTTATTCTTATAGATGGAAATAGCATTATTTACAGGGCGTTTTTTGCAATGCCACCGCTAACTAACTCGAAAGGCTTGCACACCAATGCGGTGTACGGCTTCACCACGATGCTGCTGCGCTTGCTGGAAGAGCATAAACCGACACATGTGATGGTGGCATTTGATGCAGGCAAAGTTACGTTCCGACACGAAGGTTACCAGGAGTATAAGGGTGGTCGGGAGAAAACACCGCCGGAGTTGTCGGAACAATTTCCGCTGCTGAAAGAGCTGCTTCAGGGCTTCGGGATTGCCCAGTTTGAGCTTGCAGGGTTTGAAGCGGATGATATTATCGGAACATTAACGAAACGTGCGGATGAAGCCGGAAGACAGGTTCTCGTTGTGTCAGGTGACAAAGATATGCTGCAGCTTGCCTCTGAACATGTGCATATCGGGCTTACGCGCAAAGGGGTAACCGAGATTGAGCTATACGATCCCGCTCAGATCAAGGAGCGCTATGGTCTGACCCCGCTGCAAATCATTGACCTCAAAGGTCTGATGGGCGATGCGTCCGACAATATTCCGGGCATTCCTGGTGTTGGAGAGAAAACGGCTCTGAAGCTGCTGCACCAGTTCGGTTCGGTTGAGGAAGTTCTTAACGGCACAGGTGAGCTAAAGGGCAAAATGAAAGAAAAAATTGAGGCTCACGCCGAAGATGCACGTATGAGCAAGCAGCTTGCCACGATCCACCGTGAAGTTCCATTGGAACAAACTTGGGAAGATATGCAGTTTGCTGGCTTAAAAGAGGAACTGGCAGGTCCGGCTTTGGCCAAGCTCGAATTCAAGTCTTTGCTAGAGCGCCTGTCATTCCGTGCAAGTGTAGTTTCTGAACAGGAAGCCGTTCCGGCGGCCGTAGTGGAATCCTCCATTGCAACAGAAGAAACGATTAGTGAACTGTTCAGTTCACTCGAATCCATTGATGTGCTGCATGTGGAGACACATGGTGATAACCCGCATCAGGCGAAACTCATTGGACTTGCTGTTGGTTCAGCCGAAACCTATACATTCCTGTCTTCCGAATTGCTCCAGTCAGATGCAGCTGCCCCAGTACGAGAATGGCTCGGCAATGCAGATCAACCCAAGCGTGGTTATGATCTACATCGTGTTGATCTGGCACTGCATGCGCATGGCATTGAGTTTGCTGGAGCGTCCTTTGATGTGCAATTGGCTGCCTATTTGCTTGATCCAACTGAATCGAATCAGACGATTAGCGGCCTGACCACGAAGTATGGTCTGCCTTCCCTCGTGGAGGATGATTCGGTTATGGGCAAAGGTGCAAAATACAGAGTGCCTGAGGCGAATATATTGGGCGATTTTCTATGTCGTAAAGCGGCGGCAGTAGCAGCCATTATTCCACTCCAAGAGCAGGCACTGGAGAGTAATGAGATGAACGCACTTTTCCATGAACTGGAGATGCCATTGTCACGTATTCTTGCAGATATGGAGAAACAGGGGATTAAGGCTAATACGGCAGATTTGAAGGCTTTGGGTAGTGAGTTCGAAGAAAATATAAGCAGGTTGATGGCGGAAATCTACAAGCTTTCCGGTACGGAATTCAATCTGAATTCACCGAAACAGCTGGGTGAGATTTTATTTGATAAACTCGGTTTGCCTGTGGTGAAGAAAACAAAGACAGGATACTCTACGGATGCCGAAGTATTGGAGAAGCTGGCTCCATATAATGATGTAGTCAAACATATTCTGCAATATCGTCAACTTGCCAAGTTGCAGTCCACATATGTAGAAGGACTGCTCAAAGAGATTTCAGATAAGGATGGCAAGGTGCATACGTTTTACCGTCAGACGATTGCGGCTACTGGACGTCTTAGCAGCCAGTTCCCGAACTTGCAGAACATTCCGATTCGGATGGAGGAAGGCCGTAAAATCAGAAAGGTATTTGTTCCTTCCGAACCAGGGTGGTCCATTTTGGCAGCAGACTATTCGCAGATTGAACTGCGCGTCCTTGCACATATTTCAGATGATGAGCGGCTGAAGGAAGCTTTTGTCCAGGACATGGATATCCATACGAAGACGGCCTCAGATGTGTTTGGCGTGAAGCCAGAAGAGGTGGATGGAGACATGCGTCGTTCTGCCAAGGCGGTTAACTTTGGTATCGTATACGGGATCAGCGACTACGGTTTGTCTCAGAACCTGCACATCACGCGGAAAGAGGCAGCACAGTTCATTGATCAATACTTTGAAGTATTCCAGGGTGTGCGTCGATATATGGATGATATTGTGAAGGAAGCCCGTCAGGATGGTTATGTCAAAACGTTGTTGGAACGCCGTCGTTATCTGCCAGAAATCAATGCAAGCAACTTTAACCTGCGTTCCTTTGCTGAACGGACAGCAATGAATACACCGATCCAGGGAACTGCGGCAGATATCATCAAGCTTGCCATGGTACAGATGGATGAAGCACTGCGTGAACGCAAGCTGAAGAGCCGCATGCTATTACAGGTGCACGATGAGCTTGTATTCGAAGTGCCTGCGGATGAAATGGAACTGATGAAAGAGCTGGTTCCTTCGGTGATGGAAAAAGCATTGGAGCTGTCAGTGCCGCTAAAAGCGGAAGTCAGCTACGGAGAAAACTGGTACGAGGCTAAATAATAGATCCCAAGCGGGTTTTCCGTTATTTTACAAAATATTTTTCAACTGTTTTCGACACAAGAAGGGGTCCCGCTGAGCGCCATCTTCCGTTATAATATAGGGGAGGTGAGAACATCATGCCGGAATTACCGGAAGTCGAAACAGTCAGAAGAACATTGAATCAACTTATTGTTGGCAAGACCATTGACTCCGTTACCGTTAGCTTGCCGCGGATTATTCAGCGGCCGGACGACATAGATGCATTTGCAATGGAACTTAAGGGACATACCGTGATCGGTGTGGAGCGCAGAGGCAAGTTTTTGCGTATTTTGCTGGACGGGCTGGTGCTTGTCTCCCATCTGCGGATGGAAGGCAGGTACGGGGTATACCAACAGCATGAGGAAGTGGAGAAGCATACCCATGTTATCTTTCACTTTACCGATGGTACAGAATTACGTTACAAGGATGTCCGTCAATTCGGTACAATGCATCTCTTCAATGCAGGGGAGGAACTGGTATCCAAACCTTTGTTAAAACTGGGGCTGGAGCCGCTTGATCCTGCGTTTACTGTAGCTGCATTCCGTGATGCTGTTGGCAAACGCACGACCAAAATTAAAGCCGTCTTGTTAAATCAGGCATATGTGGTCGGCATCGGGAATATTTATGTGGACGAGGCCTTGTTCCGCGCTGGAATTCATCCAGAAACCATTGCCAAGACATTAACCGAAGCCCAGTTAACCGTGCTGCATGAAGCGATCGTGGTTACGCTCCAGGATGCGGTGAATGCAGGAGGTTCCTCCATCAAGTCCTATGTCAATGGACAGGGCGAGATGGGAATGTTCCAGCATCAGTTGAAAATATATGGACGCAAGTCTGAACCTTGTGCAACGTGTGGCACATTAATCGAGAAGAGTGTTGTAGGTGGTAGGGGCACGCATTACTGTCCAAACTGTCAACCGCTGCTCTAAATCGTTGATGGGTTTGGTAGCATGAACGAAATCGTCAAATTGTAGCACCCTTGGATTCCTCCCTCCATATACTGATATGGCAGAAATAAGCGGGCGTATACCCATACTGGCAGCCGCCAGTTGGAACGAGTTCCGCACAGGGGAGGAATCCGGGGTGCTGCATCATTTTATTTCATTACTGGCGCTTGCTTTGGCGCTTAGTTTAGATGGTTTTGGAGTCGGGATTACATATGGGCTGCGGAGAACTAAAATTCCGCTGTTATCCATTGTCGTCATTTCCATCTGTTCGGGTCTGGTTATTGCATTATCGATGCAAGTAGGTGTGCTTCTGTCTCATGTCGTATCTCCGGACGTGGCTTCAATTGTTGGAGCGGTTATTCTGATCGGTATTGGCGCATGGTCGTTGCTGCAACTCATTCGAAAACGGGGCAAGGAACAGCTGGAAACGGACAATGGAGTGGGTGAGGGAACAGGAGCAGGAACAATCCGCAGTAATACGCAAGCCTCACCAGAAGCTCAGTCGAAGGGCAGGAATCAGGTGCTCGCGCTGGAGCTTGAGCCATCTGCTTCTGGAGGATCTCTGGAACGAATGGTCTTTACACTTGAGCTGCGGAAGCTGGGTGTGGTTATTCAGATCCTGCGTAGTCCCTCGAAGGCGGATATGGATAACTCGGGCAGTATATCCGTCCAAGAAGCGATGTGGCTGGGGATAGCCCTTTCTCTGGATGCTTTTGGTGCAGGATTAGGGGCAGCATTATTGGGATTTCCGACTTTGTGGACAGCATTAGTTATTGCGTTGTTTAGTGGGGCATTTCTGTCACTGGGCATGAAAGTTGGGTTGCGCTTTGCTGCTCTGCGGTGGATGCGAAGATTATCTGTGTTACCTGCGCTTTTATTAATGTTTATGGGAATAATGAAGTTGTTGTGAGGTGAAATAATGAATATTGGCTTAACCGGCGGGATCGCGACAGGCAAAAGCAGCGTGTCCGCCTTTCTCGCCAGTAAGGGAGCGTTGCTCATTGATGCAGATGTTATTGCCCGGGAAGTAATGCTGCCCGGGCATCCCGTTTTGGCTGCGGCTGTTCAGCGGTTCGGACAAGCCATATTGAATGAGGACGGAACACTGGATCGGAAAAAGCTTGGCAGTATTGTTTTTCAGAATCCAGAGGAACGTAAGGCACTTGAGGCTATTACACATCCAGCGATCCGCAAGGAGATGCGCGAGCGCGCTGCTCTGTACGAGCTTGAACATCCGGACAAGCTGGTCGTATCGGATATTCCGTTATTGTACGAGTCAGGGCTGGAGGATGGCTTCGAAGAGGTGATGGTTGTTTACGTTCCGAGGTCAGTGCAGCTAGAACGACTGATGAGCCGGGATGGAATGACGGCAGAACAGGCAGATGCCCGTATAGACGTGCAGATGGATATTGAAGATAAGAAGCAGCGTGCTGACGTGGTTATCGATAACAGCGGCTTGTGGTCAGAGACGGAGCAGCAACTCATTTCATTTTTGCATCGTAAGGGCCTAATATGAGATTGCTGCGTAAGAAACGGGTACTGTTGTTGATGTTTGTGTCTTTTGTATTGGTGCTGTTCCTGAATACCAATTGGATGTCATGGTTCTATCCGATTCATTATAAGGAAGAGATTCGGGCCCAGTCTCAGAGTTATGAGGTTGATCCGTTTCTCATCGCTTCCATCATCAAGGTGGAGACCAATTTTAAGACAAGCAAGGAATCCAAGAGAGGTGCCATCGGATTAATGCAGCTGATGCCTGACACCGCGAACTGGATTATGGAGCAAGCCAAAATTCCGGGAACCTCATTGGAAGAATTGAAGCACGAGCCTGAAAGGAATATCCAGCTGGGCACCTGGTATCTACGTAATCTGTCAGATCAATTTGACGGGAATGAAGCGGCTATGATTGCTGCTTACAATGCAGGTCCAGGTAAAGTGAACTCATGGTTAAGGGATGGCGTATGGGACGGTTCATTCGAGACGGTCAAAGATATTCCGTTTGGTGAAACCCGGCACTATGTACAACGCGTCATTTATTATTATAATCAATATGTAAAGATCTATAATACGTTCTAAGTTAAGACACTTTGGATTCATGCTCTAAAATAAGTAGAAGCACCGAGCAGGCCGGTTGTTCACCGGCCGCTCCATGCTCCTCTGTGTACCGTATTACGATGCAGATATTATTGGTATTGACCTGCCAATTGCTGTTCTGCAATTGTTACCAGACGCTTCGTGATGTATCCACCGATCGAACCGTTCTCGTAAGAAGTCATGTTACCTTGGTATCCGTCTTGTGGGATGCTGATTCCGAGTTCTTGAGCAACTTCATATTTCAGTTGTTCGAGAGCTGCGGAAGCTTTAGTTACCACCAGGTTGTTGGAGTTACCATTGCTTTGTGCCATTGCTGTTCACCTCCTCGCGGTTGGTAAAAGTATTATGTGTCGGCAATACGATTTTCATAACTAAATGCATGCAGGCAATTTCTGGTAAAAAGTAAAACGTGGGAAGTGATCTGATTTGAAATGTCCTTATTGCGCCTACCTGGGCACAAAGGTGCTTGATTCAAGGCCGGCCAATGAATCAAAATCGATTCGTCGTCGTCGTGAGTGTGAGCAATGTAGCCGTCGATTTACAACTTTTGAAATGGTGGAAGAAACACCGCTGATCGTCATCAAGAAAGATGGCAGTCGTGAGGAATTTAGCCGGGACAAGATTCTCCGTGGCCTGATTCGGGCTTGTGAGAAACGTCCGGTCTCTGTGGAGACACTGGAAATGATGGTATCTGAGGCAGAGAAGTCTCTGCGAAATACAGCCGATGCAGAAGTAGAGAGCCGTCAGATTGGCGAACTGCTGATGGAACAGCTGTTTCCAGTGGATGAAGTAGCCTATGTGCGCTTTGCTTCGGTGTACCGTCAATTCAAAGACATCAATATGTTCATGAAAGAACTGAAATCTTTATTGTCCAAAGACAACAACGAGGATTAGTGAAACGGGTAAAAGGGGAAGAGCATTCTGGGGTTACCATCTGTGTGTTCCAGTAAAAAGGTTGTTCTTCTCCAATCACTTTAGCTTCAAGAAAAAGTTGTTGACAGCAAAAGCTGTATTTTATATGATATAGGAGTCGCCTGCGGAGCATTGCAGTGTTGGACAACTTGTTACATTCATAATTTGGGGCCTTAGCTCAGCTGGGAGAGCGCATCGCTGGCAGCGATGAGGTCAGGGGTTCGATCCCCCTAGGCTCCATACAAGAACATCATATGGACTCTTAGCTCAGTTGGTAGAGCAGTTGACTCTTAATCAATTGGTCCAGGGTTCGAGTCCCTGAGAGTCCATCAAAAAGAACGGCAGAGATGCCGTTCTTTTTTTATTAGGAGACAACTTGATTGCTTTTATACAGTCACAGAGTCTTTAAGTGGCAAGATGCATAACTATCTGACGAACTTGTCGTGCTGCGCCGTGGGAAGAAAAACAAATTCCTGACCCGACTTGAATTGAAAAACAAAAACCAGGGTGCCGTAAATGAAGTGACCCCTTAAAGTTAGACAAATATTTTTATGCAACCTGTATGGCATGAATTCGGTATTGTACCGGGCTCATGCCTTTTAATTTTGACTTAATGCGTTTGTGATTGTAGTAATCGATGTATTGTGCTAGTTCTTGCTTGAAGTCATCTAGACTTTCAAACTCATTAAGATAGAGAAATTCTGACTTCATAATGCCAAAGAAGTTCTCCATTACTGCGTTATCGTAACAATTTCCTTTGCGTGACATGCTCTGGATAATCGCCCGTTCCTTCAAAGCATGTTGATACTGCTTCATCTGGTAGTGCCAGCCTTGATCCGAATGCAGGAGGAGCTCATCCTCGTTGGATAAGCGTTTAAAAGCTTTATTTAGCATGTCGGAGACTAATGAATAAGTAGGGCGAGATCCTACTGTGTACGTGATAATTTCACCGTTAAATAAGTCCAGAACAGGTGATAAATAAAGCTTTTCTCCAAACAACTTAAATTCCGTAATATCGGTAACCCATTTCTCATTTGGTTTTTCTGCTTGAAAGTTACGATCCAGTACGTTTGGTGCAATGTTACCCACTGTTCCTTTATAGGAACGATATTTTTTCAT